>NZ_JBBOPO010000001.1:0-1730000 GCF_038003625.1 Kurthia sp. FSL E2-0154 | reverse complement strand
AGTATGGTGACATATGGAGCTGACGAATACTAATCGATCGAGGACTTAACCAAAACAATTGTGTTTCAATGAACCGTTTATCCAGTTTTGAAAGAATAAAAATTATTTTAGAAAAACGATTGACATTCACTCGTTAAACTGATATAATAATTCTTGTCCTTAAGAGAAATCTTAAGAAAATAGTCTGGTGGCGATAGCAAAGAGGTCATACCCGTTCCCATGCCGAACACGGAAGTCAAGCTCTTTAGCGCCGATGGTAGTTGGGGGTTTCCCCCTGTGAGAGTAGGACGCTGCCGGGCTGTTATATAATGGAGGATTAGCTCAGCTGGGAGAGCACCTGCCTTACAAGCAGGGGGTCGGCGGTTCGATCCCGTCATCCTCCACCATCAAAATATGCCGGTGTAGCTCAGTTGGTAGAGCAACTGACTTGTAATCAGTAGGTCGAGGGTTCGACTCCTTTCGCCGGCACCATTTTGAGTCATTAGCTCAGTTGGTAGAGCATCTGACTTTTAATCAGAGGGTCGCAGGTTCGAATCCTGCATGACTCACCACTTTAATATTTACTATGCGGGTGTGGCGGAATTGGCAGACGCACTAGACTTAGGATCTAGCGCCGCAAGGCGTGGGGGTTCGACTCCCTTCACCCGCACCATAGTTTCTTATAATTTCATAACTGTCAGATAAAAATATCTAAGCATATTGCGGAAGTAGTTCAGTGGTAGAACACCACCTTGCCAAGGTGGGGGTCGCGAGTTCGAACCTCGTCTTCCGCTCCAAATATGCCGGGGTGGCGGAACTGGCAGACGCACAGGACTTAAAATCCTGCGGTGAGTGATCACCGTGCCGGTTCGATTCCGGCCCTCGGCACCATTTTTTAAAAACCGTATATTATTTTTGCGCCCGTAGCTCAATTGGATAGAGCGTCTGACTACGGATCAGAAGGTTGTGGATTCGACTTCTGCCGGGCGCACCATTTCCGGAATGTAGCTCAGCTTGGTAGAGCACTTGGTTTGGGACCAAGGGGTCGCAGGTTCGAATCCTGTCATTCCGACCATTAACAACATACCCATTATATTGGGGCCTTAGCTCAGCTGGGAGAGCGCCTGCCTTGCACGCAGGAGGTCAGCGGTTCGATCCCGCTAGGCTCCACCAATTTAAAACTTTAACCAATATTATTATGGCGGCCTAGCTCAGCTGGCTAGAGCGTCCGGTTCATACCCGGGAGGTCGGGGGTTCGATCCCCTCGGCCGCCATATTACCTAAAGGACCTTTAGCTCAGTTGGTTAGAGCAGACGGCTCATAACCGTCCGGTCGCAGGTTCGAGTCCTGCAAGGTCCACCAAGTAAGAACTTTATATACTATCTCGGAGGAATACCCAAGTCTGGCTGAAGGGATCGGTCTTGAAAACCGACAGGCGGGTCAAACCGCGCGGGGGTTCGAATCCCTCTTCCTCCTCCATATTAGCCATACCATACAATATAAATATTATTATCGCGGGGTGGAGCAGTTCGGTAGCTCGTCGGGCTCATAACCCGAAGGTCGCAGGTTCAAATCCTGTCCCCGCAACCAATTAAAAATGGTCCGGTAGTTCAGCTGGTTAGAATGCCTGCCTGTCACGCAGGAGGTCGCGGGTTCGAGTCCCGTCCGGACCGCCATTTTTACAAAATATACATAAATACAATCATGGGTTTGTAGCTCAGTTGGTAGAGCATTAGATTGAAGCTCTAAGTGTCGGCGGTTCGATTCCGTCCAAACCCACCATGATTGCGGGTGTAGTTTAGTGGTAAAACCACAGCCTTCCAAGCTGTTGTCGGGAGTTCGATTCTCCTCACCCGCTCCAAAATGGGCCTATAGCTCAGCTGGTTAGAGCGCACGCCTGATAAGCGTGAGGTCGATGGTTCGAGTCCATTTAGGCCCACCATTTATATGATTCCGTTGTAGCTCAGTTGGTAGTAGCATCTGACTGTTAATCAGAGGGTCGCAGGTTCGAGTCCTGCCAACGGAGCCATATGGGGAAGTACTCAAGTGGCTGAAGAGGCGCCCCTGCTAAGGGTGTAGGTCGGGCAACCGGCGCGAGGGTTCAAATCCCTCCTTCTCCGCCATATTGGCCCCTTGGTCAAGCGGTTAAGACACCGCCCTTTCACGGCGGTAACACGGGTTCGAATCCCGTAGGGGTCATACTAATAATCGATTGCATATTATATGCAATCGATTATTTTTTTGTTTTTTAAATTATTTGGTCGGGTATTCTAACAAATATCTAGTATTAATTGAATATATGAAGTAACAGCGGTTATTTTATCTGGATGCATTATTGCCATAATGCAAGTTCAGGAGTTATTTGCCAATGAAAAAACCATACCGATTGTTATGAAAAAAATATAGAAGAAGAAAATAAAGTGCTACTTATTCAAAATAAAAATACCTTGAAAAAGAATATTAAAAGTAAAGAAGCTCTTTTAATTAACTTAAATACGAATCAAGTACTTTATGCAAAAGAAGCTGAAAAAAGAGCTTATCCAGATTCTTTAACTAAATTAATGACTGTTACTGTTGCATTAGAGAATATTCCGAATTTACAAAATAAAGTAACCGTTCCGAATTCAATTTTTGATTATATTCAACAAACAAACGCTTCGATTGTTGGATTTAAGCCTAATGAAAAAGTGAGAGTTGAAGATAGACTTTATGGTGTTATGTTACATTCAGGAGCAGATGCATCTTTAGCTATTGCAAAATATGTTGTAGGTGATGAAAAAAACTTCGTTCATTTAATGAATGAGAAGCTAAAAGAACTTGATATGAATCAAACTCATTTTGAAAATGTTGAAGGTCTCCATCATGGTAATCATTATTTAACTGCATATGATTTAATGAAGTTGCTTCAATATGGAATGAAAAACATAACATTTAAAGAAATCTTCTCTGCTAAACAGTATGGTGTTCAAAAACGTATTTACGTCCTCAAGGGTTTTCATTCTCAAGCACACTGTTTAATAAAATAAACTCTAATAAAAGTGTTCTTTTACATTTGTAGGTGAAAAAACAGGATATACATTAGAGAGTGATTTGTCACTTGCTTCAGTTGCTAATAAAAAGGGGAAGGGGCTGCAAGTGGAGAACCAATGCACATTGTAGATGCAACAACATTATATTCTGCTATTAATAAAAGTCGAAACGATGTCGTTACAGAACGATATTGTTTTGACTTTTTTCTTATATTTACTAGAACAATGTCTAAAACATCTATATAGTTAAAGTAATGGAATAGTAAAACGAGGTGTAAGAATGGAAATAATTGATTTGCATTGTGACGTTCTTTATACATTATCACAAGCAGAAGCACCAATCTCTTTTAAAAACAATGAGAAACTAGAAGTAACGTTAGAACAATTAAAAAAGACAAATACGAAATTACAAGTATTTGCGATTTTTATAGACGATACACTAAATGAAAATCAACGATACTTAGAAGCGATTCGCCAAGTAGAAATTTTTCATCAGGAAATCATAACACCTTATGAAGAAATGGTACACATTACAGATTGGAAACAACTACAACAATTACAACCAAATCAAATCGGTGCTGTTCTAAGTTTAGAAGGCTGCGATGCAATTGGTTCAGATCTGCGAAAACTCCAAACATTTATAGATGCAGGCATTTTATTATGCGGTCTAACATGGAATCATGAAAATGCAGTAGCTTATGGCGCTGAAGAGAATCCAGCAATGGGGATTAAACCTTTTGGTCGAGAAGTCATTGCTTTATTAAATGCACATCACATTATTATCGATGTATCGCATTTAAATGAACAGGGTTTTTGGGATACGTTGCAAGAAGCAAAGTATGTGATTGCTAGTCACTCAAATGCACGTGCTATTCAAGATCATCCACGTAATTTATATGATCAACAATTAAGAGCAGTTGCTGAAAAAGGTGGGCATGTACATTGTGTATTCTATCCTCCTTTTATTAGCAATGAAGCATCTGTGACAATTGATGACTTAGTAAAGCATATTAAACATCTTGCTAAAATTATCACACCATCTAGAGTTGGTCTTGGCTCAGATTTTGAGGGAATTGATTTGTATGTTGAAAATCTGACGAGAACAGAGGAAATACCGAATCTTTTACAAGCATTAGAGGGTATTTTTACAACAGAAGAAATAAAAGGAATTGCAGCTGAAAACTTTCAACATTTTATTTCTAAAATCGAAAGAAGCTAGGATTTATTATGTGCTGAATAGCTTATAAAGTTGTATGATAGTATATGAAGTAAGTATGTACGAGTAGATTTAGAATCTACTGACGGAGGTAATTTTGATGAATCGTAAATTGTCGACGATAAACGGCGATCTAAGTAAAACTGATCAGTCGACAGTCCACTTTTATATTGAGTCGAAAGAGTTAGAAACACAATCTACTTTAGTATTTTTTGAAATCGGCGAAGAAAAGTTTAAGGGACAATGTTTTTATTGGCAAAACAAAGATAAAGATTTCACTTTAGTTGGGCTAGGTCATGCTTATACAATTAAAAGTAATGATGCAGATGCTCGCTATGAAGATGTTGAAAAAGCATGGAAGCATTTGATTCATTCAACATCGTTAAAAGGAATTAAACAACAACCCATTCTATTTGGTAGCTTTACCTTTGATCCGAAAAAAGGTGTATCGGATGAATGGGCGAATTTTTCGCATGCGAATTTCGCACTGGCAAAACACCAATTAGTAGAGTCAAATGGACGTTTTTATATGAACACGCATCTTGTATCAGATGAAGTCATTACAGATGAAGATATTGAGCTTGCACGAGAAGAACGAGAAGCATTGCTTGAACAAGCGAAAGGACGTACATTAAAGACGTATATCAAACCACATGTTGTATTAACAGAAGAACCGTATAAAGAGGAATATCTTCAATCTATTACACAAGTAACAAATCAAATCAAAGCAAAACAAGCAGATAAAGTCGTGATTGCGCGCTCACTTGCGCTGACGTTTGACAAAGAAGTAAATACGTCGAATTTATTAGCGCAACTTTCAGAAGAACAACCAGAAAGTTATTTATTTGCACAGGAGCAAGGGCAAGACTTGTTTTTAGGTGCCACACCTGAGCGACTAGTTTTTGTAAATCATAAAAAAGCGTATTCATCTTGTGTAGCGGGTTCAATTCGACGTGGTACAACGGTTCAAGAAGATGAGGAGTTTGGACGTATTCTTTTAAATGATACGAAGAATTTACAAGAACATCAGTATGTTGTAGATATGATTTCAAATTCATTTAAAGAAACGTGTGAACAGTATACGTTACCAAATCATCCAGATTTATTAAAGATTCGTGATATTCAGCATCTTCATACGCCAATTGAAGGTATTTTAAAAGAAGATGCGACAATCTTACAAATGGTTGAAAAATTACATCCAACGCCTGCGCTTGGAGGGTCACCACGTGAAGTTGCGATGGAGATGATTCGCCAGTATGAACCGATGAATCGTGGTGTATATGCAGCACCAATTGGTTGGCTTAACGCAGATGGCGACGGTGAGTTTGCTGTTGCGATTCGTTCAGCATTATTACAAGATAAAAAAGCTTATTTATATGCAGGCGGCGGCATTGTAGCAGATTCTGAACCACAAAGTGAATACGAGGAAACATTGGTGAAGTTTAGACCGATGTTACGTACATTAGGAGGAAAGTTGAATGATGAATAAGCAAATTCTATCGGATTATGTTTATCGAATCATCGGCTCATTAGCAGAGTCTGGCGTAACCGATGTTGTTATAAGTCCAGGATCACGTTCGACACCTCTTGCTTATGGGTTTGCATCTTCTAAAGAGTTTAACGTAGTTCGACAAGTAGATGAGCGCTCAGCAGCCTTTTTAGCGCTAGGTATGGCGAAAACAAAGGCGAAGCCTGTTGTGTTACTCTGTACATCAGGGACAGCAGCAGCCAACTACTTTCCTGCGATTGTAGAAGCATATTATGCACGAGTTCCACTTATTATTTTAACAGCAGATCGTCCGCATGAACTGCGCGACGTCGGAGCACCGCAAGCGATTAATCAACCGGACTTATATGGACATCATGTGAAATGGTCTGTTGATTTACCAATTCCAGACGAATATGAAGCGACACTGCCTCATATTGAACGTCATATTGCACGCGCTACAACTGTGTCGATGGCTTCTCCTAAAGGACCTGTACATTTAAATATTCCTTTTAGAGAACCGCTTTTGATTGATTTTCAAGATGAATTACCAAAGCCAACTTTTCATCAGTCATTTACTGCGAAACTCGTACCAAGTAATGATGCACTACAATTTTGGAAAGAGGCTATTCAACAAGCTAGAAAAGGTTTTGTTGTAATGGGGGAATTAGCAGAAGGTACAGATTTAAACGAAGTTTGGTCATTTATTCGTACATTAAAGTGGCCTGTATTAGTTGAAAGTTTATCGCAGCTACGTACCCAAGTGCCAAATGACTGTAAGCATTATGTGATCGAACATTATGATAGTATCTTAAAAAATGATGTATTTAAAAAGAACATGCATCCAGATACGGTCATTCGATTTGGTGCGCAGCCTGTTTCAAAGCCGCTAACACTATTTTTAAAAGCCGTGAAACCTCGTACTTTTATTACAGTAGATGAAGATAGTTTATTTAGAGATCCGTTAGGTGTTACAACTACACACATTCAAGCAGAAATCGATTCTTGGATGTCTGATTTTAATGTAGATGAGATGAACTATGATGTGGAATATCAACAAATCTTTACACGAGCAAATGAAATTGCATGTCAACATGTCAAAGCCTATATTGCTCAAGAGCATGATGAAGGTGCACTGGCAGGAACGCTGTTTGAATGTTTACCAGATCAAAGTGATTTAGTTGTGAGCAGTAGTATGCCAATACGTGATGTAGATACATTCTTCTATCAAACTGAACGTAATATTCGTATATTTGCGAATCGTGGTGCAAATGGTATTGATGGTGTTGTATCTACTGCAATTGGCGCACAATTAGGTACGATGCGCGACACGTACTTATTAATTGGTGATTTAGCATTTTTACATGATGCGAATGGTTTGCTTGCGAGTCGTTATCAAGATACACAGTTAACGATTATTGTGATGAATAATGATGGTGGCGGTATTTTCTCTTATTTAGCACAATCATCTATTGAAGCACATTATGAACAATTATTTGGTACACCTACAGGGCTTGGCTTTGAAGAATTGGCACGTATGTATGATGCACAGTATGAGCATGTTCATACGAAGGAAGAATTTAAGTCTGTTTTACAACAACCGAAAGAAAAAAATCTTCGAATCATTGAAGTACAAACGAATCGTGAAGAGAATGTTGTCACACATCGTAAACTATGGGCAGGCATGAATGAGGAGCTTAATCAATTATGGCAAGTGTAATAACGAATATACGTGGCATTGATGTACATTATGAAGTACATAATGCCCGACAAGAGCAAACAATTGTCTTTTTACATGGCTTTACAGGTAGTACACGCACGTGGGATGAAGTGATTGAACAACTTCCTGCTACACATCGTCTGATTACGATTGACTTAGTTGGACATGGTCAGACGGATGCACCGAAGTTATTGCGCTATTATTCTATGCAAGAACAAGTTGAAATATTAGAAGCCTTCTTTGAATGGAAACAAATCGAACAATTCGATTTAATTGGTTATTCAATGGGAGGACGTGTGGCGTTAGCTTATGCAATGAATTATCCACAACGTATTCATACGCTAATTTTAGAAAATGCGTCACCAGGTTTAAAAACAATTGAAGAGCGAGAGCAGCGTATTCAGTTGGATCATTTACTGGCAGATCGAATTGAACAGCGAGGTATCGTGGATTTCGTTGATTATTGGCAAGATATCCCGTTATTCCAAACACAAAAGTTATTATCTGAAGAAAAGCAACATGCGATTCGACAGGAACGCTTGAATCAACAAGAGATTGGTTTAGCGAACAGTTTACGTGGAATGGGAACAGGGCAACAAAATTCATATTGGTCGGAGTTGTCAAAATTCGAGAAAAATGTGGTATTATTAAATGGAGAGCTTGACTTGAAGTTTATAACAATCTCTGAGCAGATGAAGGGACTATTTCCAAATGCTCAACAAATTGTTGTACCAAAAGTTGGGCATGCAATTCATGTGGAAAATCCACAATCTTTTGCTACAATAGTAAAAGAGCAATTACATCTATAATAGTAGGAGGAGTTCATAATGACTCGTCAATGGGTAACAGAACATGTCTATGAAGACATTAAATATGAATCATACAATGGAATCGCAAAAATTACGATTAACCGTCCAGAGGTTCGTAATGCATTCCGTCCAAAAACAACTGCTGAAATGATTGATGCTTTCACACGTGCGCGTGATGATGCGAAAATCGGTGCAATCATCTTAACAGGTGAAGGCGAAAAAGCATTCTGTTCAGGCGGTGACCAAAAAGTACGTGGTAACGGTGGTTATGTAGGTGACGATAATATTCCACGTCTAAACGTATTAGATTTACAAACATTAATTCGTAAAATTCCAAAACCAGTTGTTGCGATGGTAGCAGGTTATGCAATCGGTGGCGGACACGTATTACACGTTGTTTGTGACTTAACAATCGCAGCTGATAATGCACGCTTCGGTCAAACAGGTCCTCGCGTAGGTTCATTTGACGGTGGTTACGGTGCAGGTTACTTAGCACGTATTATTGGTCATAAAAAAGCACGTGAAATTTGGTTCTTATGCCGTCAATATGATGCACAAGAAGCACTTGATATGGGCTTAGTTAATACAGTAGTACCTTACGAGCAGTTAGAAGACGAAACAGTGAAATGGTGTGAAGAAATGCTTGCACTTTCACCAATGGCTCTTCGTATGTTAAAAGGCGCGTTCAATGCAGATTCAGACGGTCTAGCAGGTATTCAACAACTTGCAGGTGACGCAACACTTCTTTACTACACATCAGATGAAGCAAAAGAAGGTCGCGATGCATTCAAAGAAAAACGTCAACCAGACTTCGGTCAGTTCCCACGTTTCCCATAGAACTTAAATAATTATAAAAAGTAGCGTAGACCTTTGGATGGTTTACGCTACTTTTTTATTATCATAATCCCATGCGTTCGCGGAATGTATGCTCTGTGTAAGCTTTTCTAAAAATATCTCTTTTTTGCATTTCAGGAACAATCATGTCAACAAAATCTTCTAAACTATCAGGTAATATTGGAGGCATAAGGTTAAATCCATCAGCTACGCCTTCCTTAAACCATATCTCCATTTGATCAACAATTTCCTGTGGTGTACCAATCAATGTACAATGTCCACCACCAGCATTCAAGTAACCGAGTAATTCTTTCACAGTTGGATCAGTATCACGAATGATTTCTAGAATCGTTTCGTAGCGTCCCACAGGTCCATTGAATGCTTCTACAGGAGGTAATGGAGGGACCTTTTCATCAACATTCCAATTTGAGCAGTCTTGCTGAATAAATGAACTTAATTGTTTTAAAGCAACTTCAATTGGGAGAGCTTGGTCTATAGCTTTTTTTTTAGCTAAAGCTTCTTCATGTGTATGACCTACATATGTTACTAATCCAGGTAAAATTTTAATATGTTTCTTAGAGTTAGATGATTTTTCAATTGCGTCATTTAATTTATGTCGAAAATTTTTAGCTTGCTTGAGATTCCATGAGACTGAATAGACTACTTCCGCATGATTAGCCGCTAAAGCAACGCCCTGTTTTGAAGCACCTGCCTGCATTTTGACCGGTGCACCTTGTGGACTTTTTGGTACAGTAGAAGGACCTGCAACTTGGAAATAATGACCACTGTGATTAAAAGAGTGAATATTTGAAGTATTGATGATTTTATTTTCTTCACGATTATGGACGAAATCGCAAGCATCCCAAGATAAAAATAGCTGATCCATAAGTATCGAAAACTCTTCAGCTTTTTCATAGCGTTGATTATGGGGTGGTAATGCCTCCATACTATGATTACGAGCTTCATTGTCACTCATTGATGTAACGAGATTCCAACCTACGCGCCCTTCGGTAAGATGATCTAAACTTAATAGCTGTCTAGAAGCTGTATAGGGATTAGAAAAAGTACTTGAAATAGTGGCAACTAAACCAATATGATGGGTTACTTGAGAAATAGCTGTTAAGTTAATTAGTGGATCAAACCAAAATGCAGGCATGACTTGTGCATCATTTGCTGGAAAAGCATGATGATCTGCAAAAAATACAGCGTCTAACAATCCTTTTTCCGCTAGTTGAGCTAATTCTTGATAATAAGAGATACTTCCAATATCCTCAATGCGTGAATTGTCCATTAGCCAAGCTGCTTGATGATGACCACAACCATATAGTAAAACACCTATATGTAACTGTTTTTCTGTAGTTTTTAACATGATTTACACCTCGATTTATTTTGGATAGAGATTAGTTCATTGTTAAACCACCATCTACTGTAAAGTTCTGTCCTGTAATTCCATGTGCTTTTTCGGAACATAGATACGCTACCATATTGGCAACATCTTGTGGTGTGGTTACTTTTCTTAAAGGTGTAGATTGAGAGATTAAATCGAATACTTCAGGTGTTGTAACAGCACTGGCATCTGTTGTTTTTAAAAGACCTCCTGAAACAACATTTGCTCGGATGCCATAAACGCCTAATTCTGAAGCGAGATTACGTGTGAAACCAATCAAAGCTGCTTTAGCAGTTGTGTATTCATGGTAGGGTACGACAGGATTTTGAAATAAATTAGTACCAATACTAATAATGCTACCATTTTTTCTTTCAATAAATTGCGGAATTACACTCTGGCTTGTATTGAATGCCGCTTTTAACGTACCATCCAGCTGTTTTTGATAATCATCCCAAGAAAGGTCTTTGAAAGATTTTTGTTTAATCGGATCAAATTTAAAGTCGATTAATGCATTATTTACAACAGCGTCTATTTGACCAAAGTGTTCTGTTGCCATGTTCATTAATTGATCGACTTCTTGTCGATTCGTTACATTAGCTTGAATAGCAATCGCTTTGTCTTCACCAATTTCAGCTACTAATTTTTCAGCAGCTTCTTTACTTTGATAATAATTAATGACAACTTGAAAATCTTGTTGTGCAAGTGTTTTGACAATAACTGCACCTAACCCTCTACTCCCACCTGTGACTACTACTGTTTTTTTCATTCAAAACAACTCCTCTTAATTTATTTTAACTTAAAAAAATACACAACCTTCGTAGGAAAGTTGTGTATAACAAATCATTGCATAACAAAAAAGTATAGACTTTTTTCAGTATGTATAGAATTGACACTTTCCTACGCTAGTATTAACTAGTTCAGGTTCAAAGGGTTTGAGTAGGACTCATCTCAGTTAAATAACACCCCTAGTGTAGACCTATTAAGTTACATTGAATACTAACTTATAAGGTTTATATTGTCAAATTTGTTTATTATTTATAACGATAATAAACAAAAGTTTGTTTTTATAAACATTTGACATATAACTTAATTTTGTTTATGATGTAAACAAATAAAACTTAGGGTGATGACATTGACGGAGAGAGAACAAGCACTGATTCAACTCATTAAGGAAAACCCGTTTATGCAGCAACAAGAGATGGCTGAAAAATTAGAAATGTCGAGACCGGCTCTAGCTAACTTAATATCGGGGTTAGTGAAAAAGGGTAAAATTATAGGGAGAGCGTATGTGTTGCCAAAAGAAAACAAAATTATATGTATTGGTGGAGCCAATATGGACCGAAAACTTCATTTGAAGGGACAGGTTCAGATGGGGACATCAAATCCTGTAACATCTACAGAAAGTGTAGGCGGCGTAGCGCGAAATATTGCTGAAAACTTGGGAAGACTTGGACATCAAGTGAGTTTACTGACGACTGCTGGAAAAGATTCTGAT
This sequence comes from Kurthia sp. FSL E2-0154, assembly GCF_038003625.1. Classification (NCBI taxonomy): domain Bacteria; kingdom Bacillati; phylum Bacillota; class Bacilli; order Caryophanales; family Caryophanaceae; genus Kurthia; species Kurthia sp. FSL E2-0154. The sequence continues at coordinate 1,718,045 of NZ_JBBOPO010000001.1, read as the reverse complement.
TGGCAAGCAATTGTTGCAGCTTCGAATGCTTTTATTCATTTAGAAGAAGTCGAGCAGTTGGAACAATGTTCAACAGGTTCTTACACAGCCATTATGGATGAACAAGGCGAATTGGTTATGGCAACAGCGAATATGGACGTCTATGATGCATTAACACCACAAATTCTAATGAAGCATGAACATGTTTTATCAACTGCTCAGGCAATTATAGTTGATTTGAATTGTCCGAAAGAAACAGTTGATTATATTCAACAATTTGCAGTAACGAGAGAAGTACCTCTTATTATTGTGCCGGTATCTTCTCCAAAGATGAACCGTATGCCAACAACATTAGAAGGCGTTACATGGTTCATCTGTAATACAGATGAAGCCGAAACATTAACAAATCGTACGATTACATCAGAAGCAGATTATTTACAAGCAATTCAAGAAATCGCTCAGATGGGCGTAGAAAATGTCGTAATTACAGCTGGCGCAAAGGGAGTTTATGCTGCAAACAAGAACTTGATGCCAACACATTTTGAAGCACGAGCAGCAAATCAAATTGAGGATGTTACAGGCGCAGGAGATGCATTCGTCTCAGCAGTTGTACATGCTTGGTTAGAGAAGTACACATTTGAACAGACGATTCAAGCAGGATTAATCAATGCGAAAAATACGCTTGAATCTAAGTTTACTGTACGTCCTGAATTAACAAAACAATCGTTAGAACAAGAACTGGAGGATTAATTATGAAACAATACATCGAATTATCAAAAGAAGTACAAGAAGGAATGGACGCTGGTAAAGCTATCGTTGCATTGGAATCAACAATTATCTCACACGGTATGCCCTACCCACAAAATGTACAAACAGCACGTGAAGTAGAACAAATCATTCGTGAATATGGTGCAGTTCCAGCAACAATCGCAATTATCGACGGTAAAATCAAAATCGGTTTATCAGATGAAGAATTAGAAATGTTCGGTAATGCGGATAATGTAGCAAAAGCTTCTCGTCGTGATATTCCATACTTAATCGCAACGAAAAAAATCGGTGCAACAACAGTAGCGGCAACAATGATTGCAGCTGAATTAGCAGGAATCGAGTTATTCGTAACAGGTGGTATTGGTGGCGTTCACCGCGGCGCAGAAACAACAATGGATATTTCAGCTGACTTAGAAGAATTAGCAACTTCTAAAGTAGGTGTTGTATGTGCAGGTGCAAAATCAATTTTAGATATTGGTTTAACACTTGAATTCTTAGAAACAAAAGGTGTGCCTGTTATTGGATACGGTACAGACGAATTACCAGCATTCTTCACACGTAAATCAGGATTTGATGTAAACTTCCGTCAAGATACACCTGCAGAAGTTGCAGCAACTTTACGTACAAAATGGAACTTAAATATGGCTGGTGGCGCGGTAATCGCTAACCCAATCCCAGAAGAAGATGCATTAGACCATGACTTCATTACAAATATTATTCATGAAGCATTAAAAGAAGCAGAAGAAAATAATATTCAAGGTAAATCAGTTACGCCATTCTTATTAGGTAAAGTAAAAGAGTTAACAGAAGGTAAGAGCCTAGTAGCTAACATTGCATTAGTAAAACACAATGCGCATATCGGTGCTCAAATCGCAGTTGAATTAAATAAAACAAAATAATATACGAACGGAAACCTTTCGATTTGAGGGGTTTCCGTTTTGTATTTCACATGTTTCGTATTAGAATAAGAAAGGATGAAAACAATAGAGTTAGGGATGAAAAAAATGATACCAAACTGGATTGAGCAACGCACGTCATTAACACCTCATCGTGTAGCATTAACTTTTCAAGATGAGAAATGGACGTATGAACAGCTATCCGAACAATCAAAATATTATGCTGGTGCTATAAAAGCTGCCGGTTTACATGAAGGACAACGCGTTGCCATTTTTGGGCGGTCAACACCGCATCTTATTCGGACGATTTTTGCATGTATGCAATTGCGTATCGAGATGGTGTTATTAAATTTACGATTAACAGAAGCAGAGCTTGCTTATCAAATTCAGGATGCACAAGTAGATGCATTACTTGTGGATGACGATTTAGTAGAACAATTACCTTCTACGCATAAATTGCAAATTCTATTTTCTGATTTAATGACCTCACAAGAAAAGGCAGAGGTAATTAAACATTGGTCACGAGATGAAACAATGACGATTATGTACACATCAGGTACAACTAGTAAACCAAAGGGTGTTCGTCAAACGATTGGTAATCATATGGCGAGTGCGACTTCAGCACTTTATAATACAGGTTTAGTAGAAGATGAAGCATGGATTTGTACAGTCCCTATTTTCCATATTAGCGGGTTCTCTATGCTGTGCAAATGTATTTTACATGGTGTTCGACTAGATTTGTATGAGAAATATACAGTCGAAGAAGTAGCGACACAATTAATTGAAGGTACAGCGACTCGTATGTCAGCTGTCGCGGTCATGTTAGAGAAGTTAGTGTCTTATATTGAAGACCAAGAACAGCGGGTATCACCAAAGTTCCAATTACTATTAGTAGGTGGTGGTCCTGTTCCCAAAAGCTATTTAACACGTGCAGAAGCCATTGGTCTACGTGTAGCGCAAACATACGGCATGACGGAAACAGCAAGCCAAGTAGCGACACTCTCCAGTAAAGACGCGCTTCGTAAAGTGGGTTCTGTTGGAAAACCACTGATGTTTAACGAAATTTGTATTGCAGGAGCAGAAAGACCATTTGACCATGGAGAGATTTGTGTAAGAGGAGACAGTGTGACACCAGGTTATGTTGGACAACATGCTCATATTAAAACACAGGTAGACGGTTTTTTACACACAGGAGATATTGGCTATTTTGATGATGAAGGTTACCTTTATGTAGCAGATCGTCGTTCAGATTTAATTATCTCAGGTGGAGAAAATATTTATCCAGCTGAAATTGAAAATGTATTAGCAGGGCATCCGCATATTGCCGCAGTTGGTGTATGTGGTGTCCAAGATGAGATATGGGGACAAGTTCCGGCTGCCTTTATTATGTCAAAAGAGACAACATTGAATGCAGAAACGATTTTAGCCTTTTGCGAAGATAAATTAGCGAAATATAAACTACCCAAACAAATTCATTTCGTCGAAGAATTACCGCGAAATGGTACAGGAAAATTACTTCGTCGTAAATTACTGGAATTAATACCAAAATAATATTGAAAAAGAGGAATCATTTTTATACGATTCCTCTTTTAGTATGCATTTTTTTGTTTTTTAAGCCACTCTTGCATGAATGGAATGAATTTTTTGGAAGCAGGTGACAAACTTTTTAAATCGTCTTTTGATGTAATGCCGAGTGTACGAACATGGTTTGGTTCAAGAGGTAGGCTTATCATATCATCAGCGTGGTCTTGAATGAGTAGCTCTGATAATAAAGAGATACCAAGGCCTTGTTTAACCATGGCAATAATTGCTTCATCACCACGAATTTGATACGCAATATTTGGCTTAACATTTGCTTGTTTAAAAATACGTTGTACATCCTTATGTGTATCTTCATATGGAATAATACAAGGTTCTTCTGCAAATTGCTCAATTGAAAACGTATGATTTTCTGCAAGTGTATGATTTTCAGGAAGAATTGCCATCATGCGATCTTCCATGAGTGGTAAAAAGTGAAATTCTTCTGGACGCTGAATTGTGCTAATTGCAAAATCAATATGGCCTTCTTCAAGCCATGCATGGATCTCATCTGAGTTTCCTTCAAATAAATGAATATCAATTTTAGGATAACTTTTATGGAATTCCTTTAATAAATAAGGCATCCAATGAACGCAGATGGACGTATAAGCGCCAATCCGAATTGCCCCGACATCTAAACCATGAATGGCACAAACGGCTTCAGAGAGATGTTCATAGCGTTGTACGATATCTTGCATGATTGGAAGAAGCTCAAGCCCATTATCAGTGGGGGTCACACCACTTTTGCTACGTGTTAATAACGAAAAACCATAATCATCTTCTAATGAATGAATCATATGACTGATGCTTGGTTGCGTATAATCAAGTGCTTCTGCCGCTTTCGTCAATGAACCAAATTTTACAGCTGCAATGTATGCTTTTAATTTTAAAATACTCATGTAATCACCTAACTATAGAAAAATGTAATGTTAACTATATAATAAATTCAATTTACTTATATTAAATATGAAATTACAATACAAGAGAAACGACATTTACAAAACACAAAGGGAGATTTCAAACATATGGGGTATGTCATCCAATTCATCATTGGCGGTTCAGTTATGCTGCTCGCTACGATTTTAAGTCAATCGAAATATTTATTCTTATCAGGAGTCATTACATTACTACCGATTTTGACATTGCTTAATTTAAAACTGCAAGTTCAGCATATGTCACAAGAGTCCTTTCATGAAACGCAACGAAATGGTATTATCGGTGCAGTAGGTATGGTCATTCTGATTGTGGCAATTTATATTTTTTCGAGCCATTTCAAGCCTTCAACAGCTGTCTTAATGGGAATTGGTCTATATGTGATGTATATGTTCGGTTCGAAATTAATAGTAGCATAAAAGTGAGCTTAGGTGGGGGGAACTTAAGCCCACTTTTTTAATTTTGACTTATAGGAGAAATTTCGGTTATGGTGTAGAAAGAACGTACATTATTCAAGGAGTTGAAAATGATGTGTATCATTACATTTGCTTATAAAGTAGTAGAAAATCAGCCACTCATTGTTGTAGCCAACCGCGATGAATTCTATGAAAGACCAGCAAAAGAAGCTGCTTTCTGGGAAGATGAGCCGAATATATTTGGTGGGCGTGATTTAGAAAAGATGGGTGGCTGGCTTGCAGTTCAAGAAAATGGGCGCTTCGCCGCTGTCACAAATTATCGTGACTTTTCAATGGATCCTGTAGGTGAGAAGTCGCGTGGTGAAATTGTCAAAAATTTTGTGGCAGGCACTGAATATCCAGAAGCCTTCTTGGAAGCAATTCAGCAAGAACGCACACGTTACGGTGCAATGAATGTACTTGTTTACGACGGTGAAACATTCATGCATTATAATAATATCGAAAATGTGTTACATACAATTGAACCTGGTATTCATTGTGTAAGTAATGCGACATTGAATACACCATGGCCAAAATTAGAGCGCATGAAGATGTTAGTTGCGCATCAATTAGAACAACAAGCTACAACAGAAGAACTTGCGCAGATTGGATTAGATGATATAAAGCCGAATGATGAACGATTACCTAATACAGGAGCAGGTCTCTTGTTAGAACGAGATTTATCTTCAATCTTTATCAAACGAGAAGGTTACGGCACACGTTGTACGACTGTACTTCGTTTGATGAAAGATGAAATCGAATTTTTTTGAACAAACGTATGAGCAGGGGATAGCGACAACTCGTGTGCATGAATGGATTAAATTGCGAGTAAATGCATAAAGAGGCTTTGATAAAATATTTCATTCGCTCTTTTAGGGTTTGTAACGAAAAAAAACGAAACCGCATTACGATGCGATTTCGTTTTTTTATGCTCATATGAGAAGATGTTTAACACTTATTTTATTATTGTAACGCTTTTTTAAATGTTTCTAAGTTTTCTTTCATAATCGATACATAATCTTTTTTCGCAGCGATATCTTCTTTTGTTAAAACACTCAAGTTATTAACTGTTAAACTCTCAGCACCAATATCATTCTTTAATACTTCTGCAAGTTTAGAAGATACATTCTGTTCGAATAAGATATATTGAATATTATCTTTTTTCGCTTCATCTGCAATTTTTGTTAATTCTTTTTGAGAAGGTTCATCTTGTGAATTTAATCCTGCAATTGATTCTTGTTTTAAACCATATGTCCCAGCAATATAGCCGAATGCTGCATGTGAAACAAAGAACTCTTTACGTTTCGCATTGTCAGCCATTTCTTTATAGTCTGTATTTAAATCTTTCAAGTCTTTAATCAATGCTTCATAATTTTTTTCGTAATCCGCTTTATGAGTCGCATCTTTTTGAACAAGGCTATCTTTAATCGATTTTGCTAAATCTTGTGAAATAATAGGAGATAACCATACGTGCGGATCAACACCACCGTGGTCATGTTCATCTTCATGTGCTTCACCTTCATGTTCATCATGATCATGCTCTTTTGAAGCAGTACTTACATCTAAAGCGCTCTCGGGTACATCTTTTGTTGTTTCTACCATTTTAACACTTTCATTTTTTAATGTTTTTTGTGCATTACTTACAAAACCTTCTAGACCTAAACCAATATAAAAGAATAAATCTGCATCTGCTAATGCAATCATGTCTTTTTGTGTTGGCTCAAATGTATGCTCGTTTGAACCAGGTGGATAAATTGATGATACATTGACGTGATCGCCACCAATTCTTTCTGCGAAATATTGTAAAGGATAGACGGTAGTATAAATTTTGATTTGATTTTTCGAAGCGTTGTTTTCTTTTTCTGTATTACCACACGCTGCTGTAAAAATAGTTAAAATAGCTACGAGTAAAAGTAGTGAGAGTTTCTTCATAATTTCCTCCTTAAATAGTAATGGTTACGATTTACTCTTATGAATATACTAGAAAAAATACTTTTTGACAATAGAAAAACCATCGAAATTATTTTTTTTTCGATGGCCATTCTTCTGGTACAGGATCATAACCGCCTTTTGAGAACGGTTGACAGCGTAGAATACGATATACAGTTAAAATCGTGCCTTTGATTGCACCATGTTTACGCATCGCTTCAATTCCATAGTTAGAACATGTGGGATAGAAGCGGCAACTAGGCGGTTTTAAAGGAGAAATCACTTTTTGATAAACACGAAATAGGAAAATAAAAATTTGTTTCATCATCAAACTTCTTTCTATTATGAACTTAGAATACCTTCTTTTAGTATACTCGATTTTTTAAAAAATCCCCAATAGAATGATTTTAAAAAAAATTAAATAAAAATGTTTAGACTAGCAACTTTTAGGAAATAGATTATAGAACCTATATATGAGAGGAGAAGGGTATTATGTTTTCATTTCTTTGGTACATCATTATAGGGGGAATCTTGGGTTGGCTAGCAGGACTTATTGTTAAAAGAGATGTGCCTGGTGGTATTCTAGGAAATATTCTAGCAGGTATTGTCGGTGCATGGCTTGGTAGTGTATTACTAGGAGATTGGGGATGGCAAGTAAGTAAATTCTACGTATTCCCAGCATTAATCGGTAGTATTATTTTAATCTTAATTGTCAGCTTTATTATGAGAGCTACAGCTAAGAAGTAATTATTCATTTCTTTTGTTTAAAAACCCATTATACTCTCTAAGAGTTTGAAAAGAAGGGAGGCTAAGTTTAAAGCTTAGCCTCTTTTTTAATGTGCTGAAGTAGCCACTCGGTCGATAATTGCTTCTGCAATATCATGAGCTAGTTCAAGTTCAGAAGTAAATCCAACACATGAACAGTTCATCTCACCAAGTATATAGCAATCTGTTCCATCTGGATTCGTATCTAAAATGAAGTCGGCAGTCCAAAGTAATGGTAAATCATAACCGCCTAACTGTTTTGTAACATCAGGTAACTGCATTAAAAATGATGTTACAAGCTCTTGCCATTCTTCTGGTGAATCATAACGATAGGCAGCACCAGAAAATAATGTAGCACTAAAAGCATCTTCATGGTCTTGAGGCTTTTTATGCACAACATTAATTGGGCAATCTTTTAACATTAATAAACGAATTTCGCCTTCTTTAATACGTGGTAAGAACGGCATATCAACAAGCATACCATTATCACCTGTAATATATTGTTCGCAGAAATACATAAAGTCTCTGAGTTCCCAATATTCCACATGGTTATCTTTTGCTTCTGTACACTTAATTTTTGATTTTGCATGTGGAACTTCGCCTTCATCAACTAGTGAAACTCGCCAGATACCTTCGCCTGTAGATCCACGATTTTGTTTTAATACACGTTCGCCTTTTGCTAGTGATGAAGGAAATTGCTCGAATAGCTCCTGTAATGAATAATATGCATACGTGTCTTTTGGCACGAGTGACGTATTCGTTAATTTAACAAGGGCATCTTTTGCGCCATAGCCAATCATAGCGTCTGGATGTGGCATACCGATTATGCCATTTTCACAAAGCTGGCGTAGCATAGAAAAGTATGCTGATTCATGCTTTAAGTTCCCGGGATTAATACGCGATACATATGCACAGGCATTTTCTAAAACGTCGTTTAAAATCTCTTGTTGGCGTTCAAAATCATAGAAAACAACCTCTGCTTCAAATCCACGTTGTTGTAAAGCTTGTACCATGGGCATCGTATCTTTTCTATAACCGTCTGGACCTTTGTCGCTGCCGCCTTGTACCTCGAAAATAATGATTTTTTTCATTATTCATATAGCCTCCTTTTGCTTTTTTTCTTGCTAGATTAATATACACTGTTTATGTAAAGGTGGTATAGTATATTTTGTAAAAAAATATGTATAATTAAAGACAAGGGCACGAATGTAAAAGAGGTGTAAAAATGGACGTAGCAGCAATGTCATCTGCTTTATCAGCGATGCAATTACAACAGCAAGTACAGCTTAGTGTTGTGGGAAAAGCAATGGATTTTCAAGAGCAAAATGCAACAGCTCTAATTGAAACAATGTCAGAAAATCCAGTCGCACAAGATCCGAATCGAGGTCAGTTATTTGATATGTCAGTATAAAGACAAAGTAAGAGTATGGCTTAATACGCGATACTCTTTTTTGTATCGTTGTTTCTCTATGTATTTTTCGTTACACTTTGTATAAGGGAGTGATTTTCTTGTTTAAATTTACAGATTTAAATGGTTATGGTGTCACTTTATCTTTTAAAAAAGAGGCATTTGAAATAGAACCGACGCATATTTTAATATTAGCTAAAAAACAAAATCAGTGGCTATTAACGAATCATCCAAAAAGAGGACTTGAATTTCCGGGTGGCAAAGTAGAGGTAGGAGAAACCTTAACAGAAGCAGTTATTCGTGAAGTGTATGAAGAAACAGGAGCTACCCTTACGAACATTGAGTGGTTTGCTTCTTATTATGTGCAGTGTGAAGAACCTTTTGTAAAAGCAGTGTATACAGCAGAAGTACAGTCGCTAGATGAAGATTTCAAAAGATACGAAACATTAGGGGCTGTTCTTTGTCCAACAGAAGATTTAATGAATGAAGAGCATTTAAGTTTTTATATGAAAGATGCTGGAATGAAGAAGATGCTAGAGAAGGAGAGCGAACGCGTGTGAAGAATGCCATGATTGTAACGGAACGAATTTATCCATCACCTAGTCCACATATTCGATTAACAGAAATTACGTATTGGTCTGAGGGGGTTCGCGTGAAAGGAATGCTAGCAGAACCCGTACAAAAAGGCGATTATGAAGGAGTTCTTTATTTACGTGGTGGTATTCAGTCAATCGGTATGGTACGTCCTGCAAGAATTGCTGAAATTGCGTCACAAGGTTTTGTTGTTTTTGCACCTTATTACCGAGGAAACCGTGGTGGAGAAGGCAAGGATCAATTTGGTGGAGTAGATGTATATGATGCTGTTCATGGAGTAGATGTACTAAAAAGTCGATATAACTCTTCAAAAATTCATCTATTTGCATTCTCACGCGGTGGAATTATGGCGTTATGGACAGCTATTTTACGAGATGATATAACCTCTGTGGTCACATGGGGAGGTGTGTCGTCATTAGAATTAACGTATGAAGAACGAGTCGATATGCGTCGTATGATGAAACGAGTAATTGGTGGTACACCGAGTCGTGTGCCTGATATTTATAATAAGCGCTCTGCTTTAAAACAATTAGAACATATTCATGCACCAGTCTTAGTTATTCATGGTGAAAAAGATTTGAATGTTCGAGTGACACATGCACATCTGTTAGAAAAGTTGCTAAAAAAACATCATAAAAGAATAGAGACATGGTACTATCCTGAGTTGAATCATTTCTTTCCGGGTAAATTAAACCATCAGGTTCTTGTAAAAGCACTACAGTGGATGAAAAGACAATGATGGAAGGGTGAATATGAGTGGGTTATTTTCGTGCGAAAATTGATATTAATCAAAATGGTCATACACCTTTTTCAAAAAATTATTGGTATTGGGAACGATTATGGAATCGATACGCAGTGAAATTAGCAGAGGTACAAGTACAATGTTGGAATGAAGAAACTAAGCAAATTCATGAGCTACACGCAGTAGCAGAGAATACACAACAAGAAGGACTTGTGCATATTCATTCAATTGAACTCACAAAGGAACATTTTTTATTTTTGCGAGATGATTCATATGATGGACGAAAATTAAAATGGTTTATGATGACTTTTACAGATTGTGAAGGTGTTGAAAGATTAGAGATTCGTGATTATGGTACAGAAGTGATTTTTAATCAAATATCGATCGAAGACGCACAGCCAGTCATTGAGCTTTTCCAAGAAGGAAATGCGAATGCCGTGTTTGTAAAAGATGAACAAGATTAATTAATTTTTTAGGCTGTTTTCGTAAAGTTTGTTGTTTTTTTTAATATGCTATAATTAATATGAAATTTTTTCCAATTTTAACCGTCTAATATATAAAGGAGAAGGTGTTATGAAAAAAATAAAATACTTTATTGCACTTTTTGGGATAGTATCAATCTTTTTAGTAGGATGTTCAAACGTAATAGAAAATGAAGAACAATATATAAAAGTTCAAAATCGAATTGGTGAAGAAAATAAATATGAAGACTTCAAAGAAATCACGGGTACTGAACAGGTTAAAAAAGTGAAAAGTATTTTAAATGATATTGATTGGGAAAATGCAAAAGTAAATATGGCTTACCCTGCTGATTACAGGTTCATATTTCAATTTAAAAACTCTGAAGAAAAAGCGGTATCATATGAACTTTGGATAAGTCCGAGCAAAGATAAAGTGGAACTCGTTATAGACGCTGAAAGTAAATATATTCAATTAGATACGGATACGTCAGCAGAACTCTTTAAAATACTTGTTGGAGAAGAATTATCAGACCAAAAATAATAATTTGACCTCGATTTTAGAGGTCTTTTATTATGCACTTTTAAGCAATTCAACAGTTTTATAATTAGATTTTTGACAGGCTGAAATAAGCATTTGTTCTATCCTCTTGTCAAATGCTAAATGTTTCCCTATTTCAAGCCAACGGAACCAATAAAGATAATTGTCTAAATAACGAGTTCCTACACCCTTAAAGCGTTCCATCCAACCTTTTAAACGATTATGAAAATTGTTTACGTGCTGGATGTGGAAAATCCCTTTTCTCACTCGTTGTTTTAATCGCTCATTTACCGTTTCGTGTTGTAACCCTTTAATTTTTGCAAACTTCTTATAGTTAGTTGCTGTATCTGTACATAGTAAAGCAGAAGCGTCAATATATCCCCCTATTGCCATATCTATTTCCTCTGCCTTAACACGACCTGTGCCTGCTTTTCGAGCAACTATATTTCCAATACGGTCTTGTGCAACTACAACAGCAATTTTAAGATTGGAAATCCCTCTTTTTTCATCTTTTTCTCCACGCTTTTTAGGTTTTCTATGGCTAATTTGACGATGACCTTTTAAGGATTCACGAAAGAATGTTTCGTCACTCTCAACGATACCTTGTAATTGGTTAAAACCAAGACTACTCAATGCGTATAAGATTTTATGTCGCCAATAAAATGCGGTAGAAATGTGGATTTGAAGTTTGTCAGCAATTTTAGGTAGCGTATATCCTTCAACCATAAGTTCGATATATTTAACCCATTTTTCAGGATAACGCGAGCCTGAGAATGGGTGTATTCGTCATATCATTAAACGACTTCCCACAATCTTTGCATAGATAGCGTTGGCGACTGCGATATTTACCATTCCGTTTAACATCTGTACTACCGCAATGAACACAGCCTAACCCCGAAGAAAATCGTGCTTCACGAATGTTTTTAAGAATTTCAACAATTTTATTCGGTTCTTCTGGAAATAAATCTTGCTTCATTGCTTCAAATAGTGCTAACTGTTCCGATTTACTTAATTCACTAAAATCCTCATAAACATCTAGCCACATAATCTATGCCTCCTTAAAAACTATAATGTCTTACTCTTTATACCTATACCCAAGAAAGCAACAATTTATGCGAAAACAGCCTTTTTTAATAAACGTTTTAAATTTAAGTTTACAAATTTATAAACAAAATGTTATATTGTTTATATAAATAGGAGGTGTATGATGGAGAAAGATATATTTGAGCAGGCGACTGTTGAACAATTAGTAAAAGGTTTTATAGAAGATGAACAAAGCTATACATGTATTTTTTGTGGTGATGTTATTGAAAAGGGCATTATTTACCCACACAATGAGCGTTTATTAGAAGCACAAAAATATATGGAAGTTCATATTCAAACGCAACATCAATCACCTTTTCATTATTTTATTCAGCTTAATAAAAAAATGACGGGGTTAACAGAACAACAAAGCCATGTAATGAAAGCTTTTTATGAAGGTAAAACAGATCAGCAAATTCAGCAAGAATTAGCGATTGGTAGTGCCTCTACAATTCGCCAATATCGTTTTGCATTGAGAGAAAAAGAGCGCCAAGCAAAAACATTTTTAGCGATGATGACTTTATTAAAAGAACAGGAGGAGAATCCAGTGGAATATGTGCCAATCCATGCAACAGCTACAATGGTAGATGAACGCTATCATGTAACGCGTGAGGAGGAAGAAGAAGTACTAAGAAAACTTTTCCCGAATGGTTTAGAGGGACAATTAGTGCGCTTCCCCAAAAAACAGAAGCAAAAAGTAATCGTATTACGCGCAATTACATCGATGCTTGATCAAACGAAAAGATATACAGAGCAAGAATTAAATGCAGCGATTGCTAAATATGATCCGGATTATGTAACAATTCGTCGTTATTTAATTGAATATGGTTTTGTAGACCGAGAAAATGATGGTAGTGCTTATTGGGTGAAAAAATAAGAAAAGAGATGAATGGAATGGATCAACGAAAAATATTAAAAGAGCAGTATAAAGAAATAAAAATTGAAGCAGGTATTTATACGATTACAAATAAGCAAACTGGAGACATATATATCGGTTCATTAAATAATCTAAAACGATTGAATGGAATTATTTTTCAATTAAATACCGGAACACATATGCACAAAAATTTACAGCAATCATGGAAAGAGCAAGGAGAGTCATCCTTTGAATATACTATTCGAGAAGTGATAAAGGGAGATCTAGTCGATGAACTAGGAATGAAAAAAGCTTTAGAACAAACACAACAAAAGTGGGAAAATCAATTAGGTCATACAATTTCATTAAATTAAACAAAAATAAAAGAGGCTCTCTTTGGGAAAGAGCCTCTTTTCTATTTAAACCATATGATATTTGGGTGTAACTAATCTTAAACTAAAGGAGCGCCTTTTGTTGCGATATCTTCGGCCACTTTACCGAATTTTTTGAAGTTCTCGTGGAACATACCAGCCAGTTGTGTTGCTTTGATGTCATAAGCATCTTTATCAGCCCAAGCATTACGAGGATTTAATAATTCAGTTGGTACGCCTTCAATTGAAGTTGGAATTGCTAAACCGAAGAATGCATCTTTTTCAGTTGGTACATCATTTAATTTACCTTCGATTGCAGCATTAACCATCGCACGTGTATAAGAAAGTTTCATACGTGTACCTGTACCGAATGAACCACCAGTCCAACCAGTGTTTACTAGGAATACATTAACATTATGTTCATCAATTTTCTTACCTAACATTTCAGCATATACTGTTGCTGGTAATGGTAAGAATGGAGAACCGAAGCAAGTAGAGAATACTGGTTCTGGTTCTACAACACCACGTTCTGTACCAGGTGTTTTTGAAGTGAAACCAGAGATAAAGTGATACATTGCTTGTTCTTTTGTTAATTTAGAGATTGGAGGTAATACGCCAAATGCATCTGCAGTTAAGAAGATGATTGTATTTGGGTGACCTGCAACAGATGGTAATACGATATTATCAATATTCGTAATCGGATAAGCAGCACGTGTATTTTGAGTAGGTGTTTCATCATCATAATCTGGGATACGTGTTTTTTCATCTACTACTACGTTTTCAAGTACTGTACCGAAACGAATTGCGTTATAAATTTCAGGTTCTTTTTCAGCTGAAAGGTTGATTGTTTTTGCATAGCAACCACCTTCAATGTTGAACACGCCATTATCTGACCAACCATGCTCATCGTCACCAACTAATTTACGATTTGCGTCTGCAGATAAAGTAGTTTTACCTGTACCAGAAAGTCCGAAGAATAAAGTTGTATCACCTTTTTCACCAACGTTTGCTGAGCAATGCATTGATAAAATACCTTGTTGTGGTAATAAGTAGTTCATAATACCAAAGATTGATTTTTTCATTTCTCCAGCATATTCTGTACCGCCGATTAAGATGATTTTCTTTTCAAGTGAAACCATAATAAATGTTTCTGATTCTGTACCGTCTACAATTGGGTCTGCATGGAATGTTGGAGCTGATACGATTGTGAAATCAGCAATATGGTTTGCAGCTTCTTCTTCTGTTGGACGAATGAATAGATTATGTGCAAACAGATTATGCCAAGCATATTCATTTACAACGCGGATTGCTAAACGTGTTTCAGCGTCAGCACCAGCAAAACCTTTGAATACGAACACTTCTTCTTTTTCTTTAAGATAATTAATTACTTTTGTATAAAGGGCATCAAATACTTCAGATGAGATTGGACGGTTTACTGAACCCCAATCAATATGATCTTTTGAAGACGCTTCTTCAACCATAAACTTATCTTTAGGAGAACGACCTGTGTATTTACCTGTGTTAGCACGTAATGCACCATCAACTGTTAAAATCGCTTCACCGCGAGATGTTGCTTTTTCAACTAGTTCTGGAACAGTTAGTTGTTCTTTAATGTTATTACCTGATAGAAGTGTGTTCAGTTCATTCATCATTTCTACTGAATTCATAATGTGTATATACCATCCTTTTTTCGTATTTATTGTACCCACAAATGTGGTTAGTCATCATTTATGGAATTAGTATAACACATTAAAAGAATTAGTCTATACTAATATGATATGTTTTTTTATTTTTTTAACATTTTACCATGTTTAGGACAAATTATATATATACTTTATTTAAAACGCTCTATATAGGTATAACATTTAAGTCATATTCAAATTGAGGTTGACATCGACGTATAATTCTACTAACATAGGCTATGAACGGATACTCTTATCCCGAGCTGGTGGAGGGTCAGGCCCTACGAAACCCGGCAACCTGCATTTCATTTCACGAGATGCGCTGGTGCTAATCTGAATGCAAGGATTCATTCCTTGAACGATAAGAGTGAAAGGTGCTTACGAAATAACCCCTTTCTCTCATACTGTATGAGTGAGAGGGTTTTTTTATTTCAAAATATATGGTGGTGGAAAAAACCATCTTTTTATTACGTATATACTGGCACTTTCTATAAAAAAATCCTCGTGTAAAAAGCAGCATAGGCTGGCTTGGAGTTTTTTCTACAATAATATAGAAGGAACACACATGGATAAAGAGTACCGTATCTTTTTTCGAGGCGATCTCGTATAGGAGGAAACCAATTATGGCTCAACGTCGATTATTTACATCAGAAAGTGTTACGGAAGGACACCCTGATAAAATTTGTGACCAAATTTCAGATGCGATTTTAGATGCAATCATCGCAAAAGATCCAAATGCTCGTGTGGCATGTGAAACAACTGTTACAACAGGACTTGTGTTAGTAGCAGGAGAAATTACAACATCTACATATGTAGATATTAAAGGAATTGTTCGTGAAACAGTTCAAGAAATCGGTTATACACGTGGTAAATATGGTTTTGATGCAGAAAACCTAGCTGTACTTGTGGCAATCGGTGAACAGTCACCTGATATCGCACAAGGTGTAGACCAAGCTTTAGAAGCACGTGAAGGAAGCATGACAGATGAAGATATCGAAGCAATCGGTGCTGGCGACCAAGGTTTAATGTTCGGTTATGCAAATAATGAAACACCTGAACTAATGCCGCTACCAATTAGTCTAGCGCATAAATTATCACGTCGCTTAACAGAAGTTCGTAAATCAGGATTATTAAAGTATTTACGTCCAGATGGTAAAACACAAGTAACGGTAGAATACGATGAAAATAACCACCCTGTACGTGTGGATACAATCGTTATCTCAACACAACATGATGAGGAAGTAACATTAGAACAAATCAATGAAGATCTTCGTAAACATGTGATTGCGGAAGTTGTACCGGCTGAACTATTAGATGTAGATACAAAATACTTTATTAATCCAACAGGTCGCTTTGTAATTGGTGGACCAAAAGGTGATGCAGGTTTAACAGGTCGTAAAATTATTGTTGATACTTACGGTGGTTATGCACGTCATGGTGGTGGTGCATTCTCTGGTAAAGATGCTACAAAAGTTGACCGTTCAGGTGCTTATGCAGCACGCTATGTAGCGAAAAATATCGTAGCTGCTGGTCTTGCAGATAAAGCAGAAGTACAGCTAGCATACGCAATCGGTGTAGCACAACCTGTATCAATCGCAATCGATACATTCGGCACAGGCAAAGTAACAGAAGCAGAACTTGTAGAAGCTGTTCGTGAATTATTTGACTTACGTCCAGCAGGTATTATTAAAATGCTTGATTTACGCCGTCCTATATATAAACAAACAGCAGCTTATGGACATTTTGGACGTACAGATTTAAATGTTCCATGGGAAGCAACAGACAAAGCAGATGCATTAAAAGCAAAACTTTTAAAATAATAAAGTAAAATGGTAGGAGTCATGCAAAAACATGAAACTCCTGCCATTTTTTTATCGTTTACATCAATTTTTAACAGTGTAAAATAGTGTAAGTGAGAAAAAATGTATCCATATACATCTAAGGAGCTTAAAAATGAGAAATAAAGTGATTCGAGTTGTAATATTATTCTTTATAATTGTAGGTTTGAGCTTAATTTACGAAAATCAGTATACGATGACTACAGTCCAAGCAGCGCAAAAAAATACCTACACAATTTCACCATCTTCAAAACCTTTCGACCCAATAATTCTTCGTTATTCAACATATAATAAAGATACGAAAGATTATTATCTTATTCGCTCTTATTTAGAACTCTTTGAAAAGAAAAAAGGTGGTACGCTTATTTTTAAAAAAGGGACATACACGATTTCTAATGCGCTTTATGTACCGTCTAATGTAACGCTTCAATTTGAAGACGGAGTAAAAATCATAAAAGGAACAAAGACAGGGACATATGTATTTCAACCATCTACATCAATTTTTCAATTAATTCGCCCGTCTAAAGCACACTCAACAGGCGTATATGATAAGTACAAAGGTGAAAAAAATATTAAGTTTATAGGAAAAGGGAATGTTACATTTGATATGAAAAATCATGAGCGTGGTATAGCCATTATTATGGGACATAATCAGAATGTAACAGTGGAGGGTATTCAGTTTAAAAATATGTACAATGCACACTTTATTGAAATGGATGCCTCTAAAAATGTAACGATAAAAAATTCATCATTTAAAAATGCTAAGGATAATGCTTCATCTATTAAAGAAGCGATTAATTTAGATACACCAGATCGTACAACGAATGGCTGGAGTCAACAATGGAGTAAATTTGATGCGTATCCAAATACAAATGTATTAATTGAGAAAAATGAGTTTTCAAATATGCCACGCGCAATTGGTACGCATAAATATTCGTATAAAAAATTGCATAATCAAGTAGTTATTCGTTCGAATATTTTTTATAATTTACGAAAAGATCCAATTCGTGCGATGAATTGGTCGAATACATTGATTGAAAAAAATACATTTAAGATGAGTAAAAAGCATGCTGAAACATTCAATGCAAATGGAATTATCGCAAATGGCACAATCAATCCAACAATTCGTAATAATACGTTTGATTATTTTAATACGGCTGTGTCGTTTACACCGCATGTAAACAATGGCGCTGGAACGAATGAGTGGATTTACTGTGAAGTAACTGAGCAAAATAAAAAAGATTTATTAACAAATACACTTCAAAATATGTTAAGTGAGATAATTTATATCAAAAACAATATCCAACCAGATGGTACACGTAAAACGGAGCGAGTTGACTTTCCAGAGAGTGTATTAAGAAAAACAATTTAAGAATCTGAGACAAAAGTATTTTCAACAGAGCAAATCCCGTATGATTTTTCAAAATCATACGGGATTTGTTCGTTCAGATCATTTCCGCTTCGGAAAACGAATAGAGGTAGGCGAGAAAAGAACGCAACGTCCTGTTGCAAATCTTGCCCCACGATATTACGTAGCGCTCGGGTATGGCTTCAAACTCCTCGTCACTACGTTCCTGTCGGGTTTTCAGCTCACGCTATTCCCTCAGGAGTCATTTTTACGCGTTCAATTGATTTGATCATTCGTATTGAGACATATTATTTTGTTCTGTCCTAGGTTCTTTTTAATGATTTATATGAAAATTTCTCTATATTTAACGAGTAAAATTATGGAATAAGGGAAAATAATAGAGATGGTAAAAAATAAATAAGGAGGTATGGTCTGATATTTTATATGCGTATAAAAAGAGAGGGGTGAATAAGAAAAATACGTATAGTAGCATATGTACTATTTAAATAGAAGAAACTCTATTTAAAAGCCAGATTTTACAGACTATTTTAGAAGACGTTGAATTTAGAATTGAGTATTGAAGAAAAGAAGAACAATGTTATAATGGGTAAGAAGTTTTTCCTATATAATATATGAGTAAACTCCTTCAATCGAAAAGATTTACAATTCAAACGAATAGACTTTGTTTTTGTAAGGTTTATGTCGTTTGTTTGTGGCTTTTTCCATTTTCAAGAGTTTTTCGTGTAAGAACGACCTATTTTTGCAGTGTATTCTAGAATTTATAAAAAGTTGCAAAAGAAATATTGGTTTATGAAAACTAATTAAGTTATTAAAAGGTAATTATACAGTTCTAAAGTAACTAAGAAATACTTTAAAGTTGCTATAAATAGAAGTCGTCCACAGAACGTTCAAAAACTTTCAAAGAAAATGTGAAATTATAGATATTTTTATTCTTTTCGGTAGATATTAGGTTTATAATTCATTTGAATTGAAAAGAAGGTTGAATGCTTCTTAGTGTAAGAAGAGGGTTAGAGAGCTTGGGTTGCTTTACTCGTCTTATACTTCGTCTTAACAATCGTTTTAGTTTAACGTATTTTCGTTCTATAGCAATTATAAAAGAAATTAGAACGACTCAATGATTAAGACGAATAAGAGTAAAAAATGTTCAATCATCTCAGCAGTTCATAAACTTGCTTATTCTACATAGAATAGGTTAGGGGGAAACACTTCAATATCCATTCAACATTCTGCACTTAAATTAAAAGAAGGTTGTTTTAGAAGGGAGTACAACATGAGTAAAAAAGTGTTAATTATGCCAATCGTTGCAGGTTTGTTAGCAGTGTTTTTATCTGGATGTGAACCATTAATGGTACTAAATCCAAAAGGACCTAACGCACAAACATTATCGAACACGATCTGGATCTCTATCGGGACAATGTTATGTGTATTAGCAGTTGTCTATGTTTTATTAATCAATATGTTAGTTAAATACCGTGCTGGAAAACAAGCGGCGGACTATGAGCCACCACACGAAGCAGGTAACCACAAACTAGAAATTTTCTGGACAGTTATTCCAATCCTAACAGTTGCTTTCTTATCAGTTGTAACAATCATCACATTAAAGGATGTAGAAAGTAAACCAGAAGGTTACGGAGACAAGAAACCTCTAGTAATTTATGCGTCATCATCACAATGGAAATGGCATTTCAGTTATCCTGAAGAAGGAATTGAAACTGTAAACTATGCACATATTCCAACAGATCGTCCAATTGAGTTCCGTTTATACTCATATGGTACAATCACAAGTTTCTGGGTTCCACAATTAGCTGGTCAGAAATATGCGATGACAGACATGTTAACAACAATCCATTTAGCAGCAGACCACGAGGGAGACTATTGGGGTCGTAACTCGAACTTCAACGGTGAAGGATTCGAGGCAATGCAATTCGAAATCACTGCTCAAAAACAAGGTGAATTCGATCAGTGGGTTAAAGATGTAAAAGCAAATGAACCAAAATTAACAGAAAAAGAGTTCAGTAACTTACTTAAAGCAAGTGTTGTTGGACGTAAGAGCTTCTCTTCTACTCATTTAGGTTTCTCTTCACCACCTATGGATCACTCTAAGATGATGGATGCTGAGAAATATAATGAATCTAAAAAAGCTCAAAATGGTAATTTAGATTCAGATTCTCACGACATGGAAGAAATGGACGATATCGGTGAATAATCCGATTACATTGATACAACATGTTATTTACTAAATAGTAGATGTATGAAAGGAGTTAACCAAATTGTTTACCAAAATGACAATGAGTGAAGTATTTGCACCGCTTAAAGAACCACTGATCATGGGTACGGCGATCGGTATTTTAGTTGGTGTAATCGCAGTAGTTGCAGGTCTAACATATTTCAAGTTATGGGGTTGGTTATATACTAACTACGTAAAGACAGTAGACCATAAAAAAATCGGTGTAATGTACATTTTCGTAGCATTACTAATGTTATTCAAAGGTGGGGTTGAGGCGTTATTAATGCGTGCTCAAACTGCTGTTCCGGACAATAAATTATTAAACTCTGAACACTATAATGAGATTTTCAGTACACATGGTGTGTTAATGATTATCTTCGTAGCAATGCCATTCTTATTTGGTTTGTTCAACGTAGTTATTCCACTACAAATTGGTGCGCGCGACGTAGCATTCCCACGTCTTAACGCATTATCTTTCTGGTTATTCGCAATGGGTGCAGTGTTAATTAACGTTTCATTCATCATTGGTGGATCTCCAAACGCAGGTTGGACGTCATATTTCCCACTTGCAGGTATTGAATTTAACCCAGGCGTAAACAATAACTATTATGCTTGGTCACTACAAATCTCGGGTCTAGGTACATTAATGACAGGGATTAACTTTGTAACAACAATCGTGAAAATGCGTGCTCCAGGTATGACATGGATGAAAGTTCCAATGTTCACTTGGTCATCATTTATCGCAAACATTATCATCGTATTTGCATTCCCAGTGTTAACAGTAGCACTTGTAATGATGACAATGGATCGCCAGTTCGGTACTAAATTCTTCGCTACAGAAGATGGCGGTATGGACATGCTTTGGGCGAACATCTTCTGGGTATGGGGACATCCAGAGGTATACATCGTAATTCTTCCAGCGTTCGGTGTATTCAGTGAGGTAATCTCTACATTTGCTCGTAAAAACTTATTCGGTTATGGTTCGATGGTTGCTTCTATGATCATCATCTCGTTACTATCATTCTTAGTATGGGCTCACCATTTCTACACAATGGGTCAAAACGTAGCAGTAAACGGCGTATTCTCAATCACTACAATGTTAATCGCAGTTCCAACTGGGGTTAAGATTTTCAACTGGTTATTAACAATGCGTCATGGTCGTATTACATTTACGACACCAATGTTATATGCTCTAGGCTTTATTCCAATCTTCACTATCGGTGGGGTTACAGGGGTAATGCTAGCAATGGCAAGTGCTGACTATCAATATCACAATACATTATTCTTAGTTGCTCACTTCCACTATGTATTAATTCCTGGTACAGTATTTGGTGTACTAGCTGGTTACCACTTCTGGTGGTCTAAAATCTTCGGTTTCCAACTTAAAGATTCAATCGGTAAAGTTGGTTTCTGGTTAATCGCAATTGGTTTCAACGTAACATTCTTCCCTATGTTCATCTTAGGTTTAGATGGTTACGCTCGTCGAATGTACACGTACTCAGCTGAAACTGGCTATGGTACATTAAACATGATTTCATTCATTGGTGCATTAGTATTAGCTCTTGGTTTCTTAGCGCTTTGCTACAACATCTACTACAGTGTTCGTCACAGAGAAGAATTAAAAGTTACTGGCGATCCATGGGATGGTCGTTCACTTGAATGGGCTACTCACTCTCCAGTTCCTGAGTATAACTTCGCAGTTATTCCAAAAATTTCTCGTCTTGATGAATTCTGGTTTGCTAAAAAAGAAGGCCGCGATTTACAAGCAGGCGAAATTAAAGATATTCATATGCCTAATGACTCTGCAGCGCCATTCTGGCAATCAGTTGTTATGGGATTAGCATCATTCTTCTTTGTATTCAACGAAATTGGTATCGCAATTATCTTAGGTATTGTGACACTACTATTCATGGCTTACCGTTCATTTGAAATTGATAATGGTCGTCATATCCATGTTGAAGAAATCGAAGAAACAGAGCGTAAGCTAAAAGAAACAGAGCGTCAATTGAGAGGTGACCGATAATGTCAAAACATAATAATTCAGTGCCATTGGAGTACCAAGGTGAAGAAAATGATTTGAAAATCTTCGGTTTCTGGGTATTCTTAGGCGCAGAAATTGTTCTTTTCGCAACTTTATTCACAGCGTATTTCACATTAGTTGACCGTACAGGTTCAGGTCCAACAGGTGTTGACCTTTTTGAATTACCACCAGTAATTCTAGAAACATTCTTACTTTTAACATCTAGTTTCACAATTGGTTTAGGTGTTCACGCAATGCGTTTAGGCCGTGTTAAACCAATGATCGTGTTCTACATCATTACATTAATTCTTGGTGCAGGATTCATCGCGGTAGAGGTAGATGAGTTTATCACTTATATCTATCACGAAGATGCTACGATTCAAACAAGTGCATTTACTTCAAGTTTAATGACTTTACTAGGTACTCACGGTGCCCACGTATCGTTTGGTTTACTATGGGGAATTGCGATTATTATTCAAGTTGCTAAGCACGGTATTAATAAGCGTACTGCCAATAAAGCGTTTATCTTCTCTTTATACTGGCACTTCCTAGATGTTGTTTGGATCTTCCTATTCAGCTTTATTTACTTGAAAGGAATGATGTAAAATGGCACAATTATTTCCAAAAGAACATGTCCTTGGGTTTATTGGATCAATCATTTTAACAATCGCTGCATTGTCCGTTGTGCAGTTTGATGTATCATTAACAGCAGGTTTAGTTATTCTTTGGGTAACAGCACTTGCTCAAGCTTCATTACAACTAGTACTATTCATGCATATTGGTGAAACAGACGATAAAGGTTCAATTTACGTCATTACACTATATTCAGTAGTTATTGGTTTAGTAACAGTATTCGGTTCATTATTCGCTATGATCTGGGGATACTAATTTACAGAAGAATAAAACCAGCCTTTCGGGTATCCCCCTAGGAAGGCTGGTTTTTTCTTTTGATAGTATAAATAAGAAAAAGAAGAGGCTAGTTTAAGAGAAGCACCTTCTTTTAGTTTTTTTAGGAAATAATATTTTAAATGTTAAAAAAAAGAAGTGAAGGGTATAAAAATACTAAGATTATTTCTTTTGAACAGATTTATAATATTGTCCTTTGTCGTAATATTCGTTTAAAATGCGCTGCATATCTTTTTTATCCTCTTCATTTAATTCACGTACAACCTTCGCAGGGCGACCAAATGCAAGTGTATTTGGTGGGATCACCTTACCTTGTGTTACAAGACTACCAGCACCGATAAAAGCACCTTCGCCGATTTCAGCACCATCTAAAACAATCGAAGCCATACCAATCAAAGCTCCTTTTTTAATATGGCAGCTGTGAAGTGTTACTTGATGTCCAATTGAAGCTTCGTCTTCAATAATTAATGGATGAGCTGGACTTTGATGTAAACAGCATAAATCTTGAATATTTACCTTTTTTCCAATGATTGTAGGTGACACGTCACCACGAATCACAGTATTATAAAAAATAGATGAACCTTCTCCAACTGTCACATCACCTGTAATAACAACATTATCACCGATGAAAGCAGTCGGATCAATTTTTGGTTCTTTTCCCTTGTATGGGTATAACATATTCATCCCTCTTTCCTTTGAACTGTAACATAATCGTATCAGACATCCTGGATTTATGGAACGAAAAAGTAGAGGAATGCGTTACAATAAGAATGAGTACTATGAAGGAGAGAAGTTTATGTGGAAATGGGAAGCAGACGGACATGCAAAAGCAGTTATTGTAATCGTACATAGTGCGTATGAACATCATAGAAGATACGCATGGTTAATTGAAAAATTTCGTGTAGCAGGTTTTCATGTGATCACAGGGGACTTACCTGGGCATGGTGAAGAAAGTAAAGTGAAATCCGCCCATGATGAATATTTAAAACAATATGAAAAATATATAAAGTTAATGATTTATGAAGCGACACAATATAACTTACCATTATTTATTTTAGGGCATGGTCTTGGGGCAACATTAGCGATGTACGCAGTAGGTGAATTTAAATATGAGATTGCAGGAGCCATCTTGACATCACCTTGGCTACATTTACAGCATCAACCATCAAAATTCGCTGCAGCCTTAAAAGGAGTGAGTAAGATTGCAGGGAGCTTTAAAATGCATCATGAGATGAATACGAAGCTTTTGTCACGTAGTTATGAGTTTTATACAGAAATGGGACGAGACCCTTATTACAACTCTAATGTAACAATTCGTTGGTACCATGATGTTCAACAGTTTATGAAAGCCATTTATCAATTAGAAAATCACTTTAAAGACATACCTGTCTTAATGATGAATGGAAAGAGCGATAAAATTATTGATATTCAATACAATCGTCAATGGTTGGAGAAACAGAAATTATCTGAGTATGCTTACAAAGAGTGGGCGAACTGTTATCATGATTTGTTCCAAGAACCAGAACGTGATTTGATTTATCAATATACAGAAGATTTTATTTTAAACAGACTACGAACAATAGGATATATCGTTTAAAAAGGGATTATGTCACGTTTTATAAGTGACATGATTCCTTTTCTTTTTTCTGTAGTTTACTCTAGAAATACAAAAATATAAAATATATAAAAAACATATAAAATAAAGGCTTATAAATGACTTAATTGTATTCTCTGAAAATACAATTAGAGGAAAAATGTATGAGTGAGCGAAAAAATGTAGAATTATCTCTTTAAAAAGACATAATACTTTTATATAATAGAACAATATAGTAATTAATAAAAGCGTATATTTAATGTATTTGATGTTTTAAATGTTCGTATTTAGGAGGATTTACATGGAAGCAATCATTAATACCATCTATGAACTACTCTGGGGTCCTTGGATGATTTACGGTATTCTCATCGTGGGACTTATATTTACTGTGAGAACTAGAGGAGTACAAGTTCGATTCTTAAAAGATATGTTCGGTCAAATTTTCACAGGCAAAAAATCAGATGCAGGTGTTTCATCATTCCAAGCGATGACGATGGCGTTATCAGGGCGAATTGGAACGGGGAATATTGCTGGAACAGCAACAGCGATTGCTTTCGGTGGACCTGGTGCAATCTTTTGGATGTGGGCAATTGCTTTCATTGGTTCAGCTACAGCTTACGTTGAGTCGACACTTGCGCAAATTTATAAAGAAGAGAAAAACGGTGTTTATCGTGGTGGTCCTGCTTTTTACATACATAAGTTCACAGGCAAACGTTGGCTAGGCATGATTTTTGCGATTGCGGCATTAATCGCTATGTCATTTTTACAACCAACCGTTCAAGCAAATGCGATTGCAGATGCGATGTACAATGCATTTGAGTTACCAAAATGGGTTTCTGGTTTAGTAGTTTGTGTAATTTTAGGTGCAATCATTATTGGCGGTGTAAAACGAATCGCAACTGCTGCTTCAATCATTGTTCCTTTCATGGCGATTGCATATATTTTAGTGGCCGCAATTATCATTGCAATGAATATTTCAGAAGTGCCGCATATTTTCGCTCTAATTTTTAAAAGTGCTTTTGGCGCAGAGCAAATGTTTAGCGGGATGGTAGGGGCTGCTATTGCTTGGGGTGTAAAGCGTGGTATTTATGCGAATGAAGCTGGTCAAGGTACAGGACCACATTCAGCAGCAGCAGCAGAAGTATCACACCCTGTAAAACAAGGTTTAGTACAAGCCGCTTCAGTTTACTTGGATACATTCTTAGTTTGTACAGCAACAGCCTTTATGATTTTGTTCACAGGTATGTACAATGTACAAGAAGATGATGGCAAGGGAACATTTATTGTAGAACATCTACCTGGTGTAGAAGCAGGAACAGCCTTCACACAACATGCTGTAGATGCAGCATTCCCAATTGCAGGTTTTGGTACAATCTTCGTAGCTTTTGCTCTATTCTTCTTTGCCTTTACAACAACGATGGCTTACTATTATATTGCCGAAACGAATGTGGCGTATTTATTTGATGGGAAAAAGCAAAAAATTGGAGTACGTATTGTTCAGATTGTTATTCTTTTAGCTACTTACTTTGGTGCTGTACGACCAGCAGCCGCAGCTTGGGTGCTTGGAGATATTGGTTTAGGCATTATGGTATGGGTGAACGTCATTGCAATTCTATTTATGGCAAAACCAGCCATTCTTGCTTTGAAAGATTATGAACAGCAAAAACGTATGGGGTTAGACCCAGTATTTGATCCGCGAAAAGTGGGTATCAAAAATGCGACTTTCTGGGAAAAATAAATAATAGAAGAGGGGTGATTCACGCAATCATCTCTCTTTTTTCTTGTGTAATCATAGTATTTTAATATAATTTTTGAGAGAATAGAAATAGTTTTGTAAAGAAAGAAGGGATTTGATTATTATGGAAAAAATGTTCGGTACTGCTGAGTTCGCTATACAAGTTGGCGTAACGAAATCTTCACTCAAGCATTATATTTCAATATTAGAAAATAGTGGTTACCATGTAAAGCGTGATCATCGAAATTATCGTTTATTTACGGAAGAAGATGTACATGTTTTTCAAAATTATAAACAGTTGCATCAAGAAAAAGGAATGACATTAAAAGAAGCAGCTGCTGTGGTGATTGGGAATGAAACCGTTGTACAAGATGCAGAGATGTTGCCTGCTAAAAGAGAGTATAATACACAAGTTGTTGAAAAATACGATGATTTAACAAAAACAATGGAACTACTGGCAGATCATATTCAAGGGATTGAGGCACAAAATGCACAATTGCTACAACTTATACAAATGCAACATCAACAAAATGAATGGTTAAAAGAAGAAATGAGTATGATGAAGCATCAATTAGAAGAGCCAAAAGTGGATTATAAACGCCAGTTGGACCGTGTTGAATCACAAAATAGTGCAATCATGTCGGTGTTAAATAAATTAACCGTTCAAAAATTGAAAGAAGAAGTACAAGAGATTGAACCAGAGCCGACTGGCTTTATGAAAGGTTTATTTAAAAGAAAATGAAAAAATAACCCACGAGATTTTAAAGGAATCTCGTGGGTTATTTTGATTACATTAAAATCTTATTAAATTTATCGGAATAAATAGTTGCAATTCGAGATTATATAAATTATAGTATTTCCATAGGAATTAATTGACTGATGAATCAGTTAGGAGATTGGTGATGATGACAAAGCGAATTACGAGAGAAGAAAGAAAACAGCAATTAATTGAGATTGCATTAGAACAATTCGCGACAGTTGGTTATACGAAGACGAAAATCTCAGACATAGTTGCATTAGCAGGTGTATCACAAGGTACATTCTATTGGCACTTTAAAAGTAAAGAAGAAATCGCGCTCTATATTTTAGAGAGAGGAAATCAACAAATATTACAAATGATTTCACTCGGTTTTCAAAATGCACGCGTTCCGGTAGAGCAGTCGGTAAATTCATCTACTCGATTATTTGAAGCACTATTTCACTTTGCAGAAGAAAATCGCTTTTTTACAATGTTACTTTTTAAAGGCTTATCATCAGAAGAATTATTACAAAAACAAATTGTGCGCATTAAAAAGAATATGGAAGAAGCATTTGTTCATAACATTCAGCAAGCACAAAAGTTTCATATGGTAGCAAAACATAAAAATCCGAAAGTATTAGCGGTTTTTATTATGAGTTTAATTGAAGGTGTACTAAGTCGTTGGGTGGATCATGAAGCAGCATTTCAAGAGTTAACGTTAGAGGAACTCGTTCAACAGACTGTTCACTTTGAGTTTTTTGGTATTTTTGGTGTTTAAAAAAGGGAGGAATTATAGATGAAAAAATTAGGTTGGTTAGCATCACTTGTAGCAGCATCTGCATTAGTACTAGGAGCTTGTGGTTCGAAAGAAGATACGAGTAAAAACGATGTATCGAAAAAAGAAGAATTAACAGTAGGGATTATGGGGACGTATGCACCTTATAACTACTTAGATAAAGATAAAGAATATACAGGTTTTGATGTTGATATTGCAAAAGAAGTTGCAAAACGTTTAGATAAAAAAGCGAAGTTTGTCGCACAAGATTTTTCGGGGTTGATTCCGGGTTTACAAAAAGGGAAGTTCGATATGTTAGTAAGCCAAGTAACGATTACAGATGATCGTAAAAAACAAGTTGATTTTACAGAGCCATATATTACAAATGAAGTAAAAGCGATCGTAAAAGATGACAATACAACGATTAAATCAGCAGAAGACTTCAAAGGAAAAACAATCGGTGTAGGTTTAGGTACAAACGATGAAGCATATCTTCGTAATGACTTAATGAAAAAAGTAGGCGAATTCAAAATTAATACGTATGACGATGTTATCACAACATTAAAAGATTTAAATGTTGGACGTATTGATGCAACGATTAATAACGTATTTGCTTTAAAACCGATTGTTGAAGAAAATGGCTACAAAATTAAAGCTGTTGGTGAAGCTTTAAAATCAGATAAAGCTGGTATCGCAGTGAAAAAAGGTCAAACAGAGCTAGTGGATCAATTAAATAAAGCGTTAAATGATATGGAGAAAGACGGAACATACACAAAAATTTATAAAAAATGGTTTAACGAAGAACCACCAGCAGAATATACAAAATAAGTAAGGTAGGGACTAAATATGGAGCTCGTACTAGATAATTGGCGTTTCCTTTTACAAGGTGCCTACTATACATTATTGATTACCGTTGTTTCAATGTTTTTTGGTTTAATTTTAGGTTTAATCATTGCCATCATGCGTGTAAAAGGCAATACATTTTTACGTAATATTGCACGATTCTATGTCTCGATTATTCGAGGTACACCACCGCTTGTTCAAATTTTCATTGTTTATTATGGATTGAGTGACTATGGTATTGAATTACCATCCATTGTAGCAGCTTGTATCGCGTTAAGTATTAATATTGCAGCGTATATCGCAGAAGCTTTCCGAGGTGCTTTACAATCTGTACCAAAAGGACAATTAGAGGCAGCGGTTGCATCAGGTATGACAGAAGGACAGGCGATGAAGCGTATTATTATTCCACAAGCAGTTCGCTACGCTATTCCACCAATTGGGAATACATTCGTCGGTATGTTAAAAGAAACATCGCTTGTATCAGCAATTGCTGTAACGGAATTAATGCGCGCGGCTCAGTTATTAGTCGCGCAATATTATGTATATATGCCGTTTTACATTATGATTGCTTTAATGTATTGGGCGATGAGTGTGTTCTTCACATTCATTTTAAACCGAGTTGAAAAACGTTTATCCGTTTATTAGGAGTGTCCATATGATTACAGTAGAACATTTATCAAAAAAATTTGATGAACTAGAAGTATTACATGATTTATCGATTACAATTCCAGCGCATCAAGTAGTCGCAGTAATTGGGCCTTCAGGTTCTGGGAAAAGTACATTTTTACGCTGTTTGAATGGTCTAGAAATTTTAACAGAAGGTAAAATTACAGTCGGTCAACATACGATTGAAGCCAATATGAATAAAAAAGAGTTAAAGCAAATGATTTATGGGATTCGTCAAGAGACGGGAATGGTGTTTCAACAGTTCAACTTATATCCGCATAAGACGGTCATCGAAAATGTGATGGAATCTTTAATTGTTGTAAAAAAATTAAAAAAAGAAGAAGCACAAGTACGTGCAGAGCGTTTACTCGACAAAGTCGGGTTACTTGAGAAATTAGATAACTATCCTTCGCAATTATCGGGTGGTCAACAACAACGAGTTGCGATTGCGCGTGCACTTGCGATGGAACCACAATTGATGTTATTTGATGAACCTACGTCAGCGCTAGATCCTGAATTAGTAGGCGATGTACTACGTGTTATGAAGAATCTTGCTGAAGACGGCATGACGATGGTGATTGTGACGCATGAGATGAATTTCGCGCGTGATGTTGCCGATCGTATTGTCTTTATGGCAGATGGTCGAATTGTAGAAGATTCAAAAGATCCAAAAGCGTTCTTTGCGAAACCAACAACAGCACGTGCACAACAATTTATTCGTAAAGTAAACGAATTTTAGGAGGAATAGAAATGAGAATTCAAGCAACCTGGCAAGGTGGACGTGCTTTTGAAGCAAAAGGCGATTCAGGATTTCCAATGTTAATGGATGCCACTGAAAAATATGGTGGCAATTCATCTGCACCAACACCAACAGAGATGTTATTGAGTGCTTTAGCAGGATGTATTGGTATTGATGTGACGATGATTTTAAAACCGCATTTAGACCAAATTACAAAATTAGATATTACAGTAGATGGCGAACGTAAAGAGGAAATGCCAACTGCCTTTACAAAAGCGCATATTACGTTCACAGTTGATGGTGATATTACAGCTAAAAAAGTGTGGCGTGCGATTAAATTAGGTGAAGAAAAATATTGTGCGGTTTCTGCTTCATTAAAAGCAGAAATTACACATTCACTTATTTTAAATGGTGAACAAGTCGAAGAAGTATAAACAGATAAATAGAAAGAGGCATCACTCAATTGAGTGAATGCCTCCTTTTTATTTAGGGAATTCTTTTACTTTTTCAAGTGCGATAACGAATGGTGGGTCATTTTGTTGATTGATGAATTCATAGCGCAGTACATGGACTTGTTTTTGAGGGAGAGAAGCGACGTAATCGAGTACGCGGTCACGTTCTTCTTTACCACCTTCATGTCCGTAGTAAATGACTAAGACAATCATACCGCCTACAACGAGTTGTTGAAGCAGTGATTCAAGTGCTGCCACCGTCGTAGAAGGTTTTGTAATCACATCATGCGCTGCACCGGGTAAATAACCAAGATTAAAAACAGCTGCTTTAATCGGTGTGGATACATAGTTGGCTACTTGTTCATGTCCATCAAGAATGACTTCACATCTTGCTTGTACACCAGCTTCCGCAAGACGACTCATTGTCGCATCAACAGCTTGTTGCTGTACATCAAATGCATAGACATGACCTGTGTCGCCAACAAGTTCAGCTAAGAATAATGTATCATGCCCATTACCAGCAGTGGCATCGACAACTGTATCACCGATTTCGATTGTATCTCTTAATAGAGTTTTAGCATATTGTAAAACACGTTCTAATCGCATGAAGACGTCATCTCCACAGGTACATAGTGCTTACCTTGCCAGCTATCACGTTTTGCAAGTTCTGCATCAATACCGTTTAATACTTCCCATTTATTCACTGACCACATTGGTCCAATCATTAAATCGATTGGTCCATCACCTGTAATACGCTGTACGACCATGCTTGGTGGAATGACTTCTAATTGGTCTGCAACAAGTTGCGTATAGGCATCTTGATCCATTAATTCCAATTGGCCCTTTTCATATTGTTTGACAAGTGGTGTTCCTTTTAATAAATGAAGTAAATGAATTTTAATGCCTTGTACATCTAGTTTGGCTACTTCACGTGCTGTTTCCATCATCATATCGTAGTCTTCAAGAGGGAGACCGTTAATGATATGTGTGCAAATACGAATACCATGTTTACGCAGTTTATTAACACCTTCAACGTATGTTTGATAGTCATGCGCACGATTAATTAAATTCGCTGTTTTTTCATGTACTGTTTGTAAACCTAATTCTACCCATAAATAAGTACGTTGGTTTAACTCAGCTAAATACTCAACGACATCATCTGGTAAACAGTCTGGACGCGTTGCGATACTTAGACCGACAACACCTTCACATGCAAGTGCTGCTTCAAATTTTTCTTTTAATACAGGAAGTGGGGCATGTGTATTCGTATAAGCTTGGAAATAGGCCATCGTTTTGCCGCCCTTCCACTTATGCTCCATCTTCTCTTTGATTTTAGCAAATTGTACGTCGATTGGATCTACACGATCACCTGCAAAGTCACCTGAACCAGCAGCTGAACAGAATGTACAACCGCCGAATGCTACAGTGCCATCTCTGTTTGGACAATCGAACCCAGCATCAAGTGCTACTTTGAATACTTTTGAACCGAACTCATTGCGTAAGTAGCGGTTCCATGTATAATATCGCTTTCCATCTGAAGGGAAAGGAAATTGATTTTCTGTCATTGTTTCTGTCATCTCCTCTAACGATTTATTTTAACATGAAATGCTTTCGATATGCTAAAAAGTGTTTGTTAAAATATTTTTCGGAAATCGGAATATTTGGGGTTGTATCGAGGTGATTTCTCCTTTAATATTACGAGATAGATATCATCTCATTTTGAGATTAGAGGAGGGGGTTTATGCATGAAAATGCCAAAAACAGTTTGGCTTTTAGTAATCGGAATGCTTGTAAATACGACAGGTAACTCTTTTTTATGGCCAATGAATACAATTTATCTGCATGACCACCTCGGTCAAAGTTTAACAGTAGCAGGGCTTGTATTAATGTTAAATGCAGCAGCTGGCGTAGTAGGGAATCTACTCGGCGGCTATTTATTTGATAAAATAGGTGGTTATAAAACGATTTTATTTGGTATTATTTTGACGATTGTGGGTCTCGCACTCTTAACGATTTGGCATGGATGGCCGCAATATGTATGGTTGCTTGCGCTTATCGGTTTTAGTGGCGGGATTGTATTTCCGAGTATGTTTGCACTTGTTGGTGTTGCGTGGCCAGAAGGTGGTCGAAAAGGATTCAATGCCATTTACTTAGCGCAAAATCTAGGGGTAGCAGTGGGTCCTGTATTAGCAGGTGTTGTAGCTTCTTATAGTTTTGATTATTTATTTGTTGCCAACTTAATTATGTATATTCTTTTCTTAGGCATTGCATTCAAGTTCAAAAAAATTCAAACAGAAGATGCATATGGACCAACAGCGGCATTACCTAGAGGTGAGCTGAAAAATCGTGCACCACTTATTGCGCTATGTATTTTAGGTGTCGGCTTCTTACTTGGATGGCTTGTGTACTCACAATGGGTATCAACGATTTCAACTTATACACAAGATCTCGGTTTATCGTTAAACCAATATAGTGCACTTTGGGCTGTAAATGGTTTCCTAATCGTTCTTGGTCAGCCATTAATTGCACCAATTGTACGCAAATTAGAAGGGCGTTATAAAGCACAAATCTTATTTGGTTTATCCATTTTCATCGTGTCGTTTGTTGTATTAATTTTTGCAAAAACATTCACAATGTTTATTGTCGCAATGGTCATTCTAACATTCGGTGAAATGTTCATCTGGCCA
Organism: Kurthia sp. FSL E2-0154; assembly: GCF_038003625.1. Taxonomy (NCBI): domain Bacteria; kingdom Bacillati; phylum Bacillota; class Bacilli; order Caryophanales; family Caryophanaceae; genus Kurthia; species Kurthia sp. FSL E2-0154. The sequence continues at coordinate 1,684,417 of NZ_JBBOPO010000001.1, read as the reverse complement.
GTCGTTCCAACATTGGCAAGTGTGCTCGCACCGAAAGGAAAAGACGGCTTCTTCCAAGGACTGATTAATGGTTTTGCGACATTTGGGCGTATGCTAGGGCCTGTTGTAGGTGGTGTACTTGCGCAAGCTTATGGTATGCAAGTAACGTTTATCGTATTAATCGGTATTCTATTCCTTGCGGCAATTCCATTCTTCTTCTACGATTTGCCACTTAAAAGGAAGAAAGTAACGAGTTAAAGAAATGGACTTGTTATTTTAAGGCTTTTCAGATAAAATAAAGGCATTATACTAATAGGACGAAGATCAGGAGTAGTAGATAACGGAAGTTTTTAGAGAGTTAGCGGTTGGTGGGAGCTAATAACGGATGGAATCGAACTTGCCTTGGGAGTCTGCATAGGAATGATTGACCTACGCCGTTAATCCGCGATAAGGATTCAAGTTGAGTGTTTTCACTAATTTGGGTGGTACCGCGGGAATTATATGTCTCGTCCCTTTTTCAAGGGACGGGACTTTTTATTTTCCGTCATTGGTGAATGCGTTCTTATATTAAAGGAGGAAAAAACATGAGCTTTAATCATCAAGAGATTGAGAAGAAGTGGCAAAAGTATTGGGATGAACACCAATCTTTTAAAACAGTAAATGACGATTCAAAACCAAAATTTTATGCACTTGATATGTTCCCATATCCATCAGGATCAGGTCTACACGTAGGACACCCTGAAGGTTATACAGCGACAGATATTTTATCTCGCTTCAAACGTATGCAAGGTTACAATGTACTTCACCCAATGGGCTGGGATGCATTCGGTTTACCAGCAGAGCAATATGCACTAGATACTGGGAATGACCCTGCTGAATTTACAGCGCAAAACATTGCGACGTTCAAACGCCAAATCCAAGAGCTTGGCTTTAGTTATGATTGGGATCGCGAAATTAATACAACAGACCCTTCATACTACAAATGGACACAATGGATTTTCATCCAATTATACAAAAAAGGTTTAGCTTACATTGATGAAGTAGCTGTAAACTGGTGCCCAGCACTTGGAACAGTTCTTGCAAATGAAGAAGTCATCGATGGTAAATCAGAGCGTGGTGGACATCCAGTAGAACGTCGTCCGATGAAACAATGGATGCTGAAAATTACTGCTTATGCAGACCGTCTAATTGACGATTTAGAAGATGTAGATTGGCCTGAAAATATTAAAGATATGCAACGCCACTGGATTGGTCGTTCTGAAGGTGCGGAAGTAGACTTTAAAATTAAAGGAACAGATAAGCAATTCCGCGTGTTCACAACACGCCCAGATACATTATTCGGTGCAACTTACACAGTATTAGCGCCAGAACATGCATTTGTAAAAGACATCACAACACCAGAACAAAAAGAAGCCGTACAAGCTTACTTAGATCAAGTGAAGATGAAGTCAGATCTTGAACGTACAGACCTTGCAAAAGAAAAAACAGGTGTATTCACAGGTGCTTATGCAATCAACCCAATTAACGGTCAAGAAGTGCCGATTTGGATTGCAGATTATGTACTTGCTTCATACGGTACAGGTGCAATCATGGCTGTTCCAGCACATGATGAGCGTGACTACGAGTTTGCGAAACAATTCGACTTACCAATCATCCCTGTATTAGAAGGCGGCAACATTGAAGAAGCGGCATTCACAGAAGATGGTCCACACATTAATTCAGGCTTCTTAAATGGACTTGGTAAAGAAGAAGGCATTCAAAAAGCCATCGCTTGGTTGGAAGAAAATAAAGTGGGTGAGAAGAAAGTAACGTATCGTTTACGTGACTGGTTATTCTCTCGTCAACGTTACTGGGGTGAACCGATTCCAATTATCCATTGGGAAGATGGTTCAATTACAACAGTTCCAGAAGATCAACTACCACTTGAATTACCAAAAACAAAAGATATTCACCCATCAGGTACAGGTGAATCACCACTTGCGAATATCGCAGAGTGGGTAAATGTTGTAGACCCTGAAACAGGTATGAAAGGTCGTCGTGAAACGAACACAATGCCACAATGGGCAGGTTCATCATGGTACTTCTTACGCTATATCGATCCACACAATACAGAAGCAATCGCAGACCCAGAGCTATTAAAACGCTGGTTACCAGTTGATATCTATATTGGCGGACAAGAACACGCAGTACTTCACTTACTATATGCTCGTTTCTGGCATAAAGTGTTATACGATCTAGGCGTTGTTCCAACGAAAGAGCCATTCCAAAAATTATTCAACCAAGGGATGATTCTTGGTGAAGGTAACGAAAAAATGTCGAAATCAAAAGGAAATGTTGTAAACCCTGATGATATTATCGAATCACATGGCGCAGATACACTTCGTTTATACGAAATGTTCATGGGACCACTTGAAGCATCGATTCCATGGTCTACAAATGGACTTGACGGAGCACGTCGCTTCTTAGATCGTATTTGGCGTTTATTCATCAATGAGGAAACAGGTGAATTAGCAGATAAGATTCAAGATTCGAACGACACAACACTTGAAAAAGTGTACAATCAAACAGTTCAAAAAGTAACAGATAACAACGAAAACATCCGTTTCAATACATCAATCTCACAAATGATGGTATTCATCAACGAATGTTACAAAGCAGAAGTTGTACCAACAGCTTATGCAGAAGGCTTCGTAAAAATGTTATCACCAATCGCACCACACCTTGCAGAAGAATTATGGGCGAAACTAGGTCACACAGGATCAATCACATATGCTGAATGGCCAACATATGATGAAACAAAACTAGTAGACGACGAAGTAGAAATCGTTGTTCAAATCAACGGTAAAGTACGTGCGAAACTACTTGTAGCAAAAGACGCTTCACGCGAAGACCTTGAAAAAGCTGCACTTGAAAATGAAAACGTACAAGAACACATCGACGGTAAAGAAATTAAAAAATTAATTGCCGTACCAGGTAAATTAGTTAATATTGTAGCGAAATAATAGTGTAAAACGGCAAATATTCTCATGATATTTGCCGTTTTATTTATAGGAGGCGTAAATAATGAAAAAGCATGTACATGTAGTAGGTGCAGTTATGGTAAACGATGAAGAGAAGATTTTTTGCGCACAGCGTAGTAAAAAAATGTCTCTACCTGGTTTATGGGAATTCCCAGGTGGTAAAATTGAAGATGGGGAAACAAAACAACAAGCATTAATAAGAGAGATTCAAGAAGAATTAGCCTGTAGTATTGAAGTATATGAACAGATTGAAGATACAACATATGAATACGAGACATTCGTTGTTCGTCTAGAGACATTTAAAGCGAAAATTTTAAAAGGAGAGCCGGTTCTTCAAGAACATCAGGCGAGTAAATGGATAGCTGTCGAAGAATTAGACCAATTAAACTGGGCAGCAGCAGATGTACCAGCAGTAAAGAAGATTCAAAAGGAGTTTGTTAGATGATTGAAGTTAGTCAAAATTATTTACAGAAATCCATTGAGCGAGGATTTATTGATTCGAACATTGTAGCGCCACTTACATATCGACCGCAATTATTATTAAATAATGAACAAGAGCAAGTGTTGCCAACTTTACTGCAAGAGTTAAAGACGTGTAAGGAGTTTTTTATTTCAGTCGCTTTTATTACAGAGAGTGGTTTAGCGATGTTAAAAACAGTGTTATATGAATTGTCCCTTCGAAACATTAAAGGGCGTATTCTTACTTCCACGTATTTAAATTTTAATAACCCGAAAGTTTTTAAAGAGTTATTAAAGTTAAAGAATGTAGAAGTGCGTTTAACTGATATCGATGGTTTTCATGCAAAAGGGTATTATTTCAAACATGAAAACTTCGAAACGTTTATTGTAGGAAGTTCGAATTTAACAGCGAATGCATTAAAAAAGAATTACGAATGGAATATTAAATTGACTACGTTAGAACATGGTGAATTAATTAATAATTTCCATGATCAGTTTGAAACTCTTTGGACAAAATCATATCCATTGACGATTGAATGGATCCGACAATATGAACAACTTTATACCCCACCAAATACGAATCAAGTCGTTTTAGAAGTACCTATGAATGTTTTAGAAAATCCTTTAAGTCGAACACTTGAAATTAAACCAAATAAAATGCAAGAAAAAGCATTGGCTCAAATTGCAGGGCTTAGAAATCAGGGTGCTGAAAAAGCATTAGTTATTTCAGCAACAGGTACAGGTAAAACTTACTTATCTGCATTTGATGTACGAGCTTTTTGTCCGAAGAAGTTTTTATTCATTGTGCATCGTGAACAGATTTTAAAAAAGGCAATGAAAGACTACCAACAAATTATTGGTGGCGATTTAGATGAATATGGTTTATTAACAGGGAATTCAAAAGATATCCATGCGAAATACTTATTTGCGACAATACAAACGATCTCTAAACAAGAGATTTTAAATGCTTTCGATCCAACAGAATTTGATTACATTTTAATTGATGAAGTGCATAAAGCAGGTGCATCATCTTATTTAAAAGTTATAAACTACTTTAAGCCTTCTTTCTTATTAGGTATGACTGCTACTCCGGAACGCACAGATGATTTTAATATTTATGAAGTATTTGATTATAATGTGGCGTATGAAATTCGACTACAAGAAGCTTTAGAAGAAGATATGTTATGTCCATTCCATTATTTTGGTATTACAGATTTTGAAGTAGAAGGAGAAGAAATTCAGAGTACGAAGGAATTTCAGTACTTAGATCAAGAAAAGCGAGTAGATCATGTATTAGAGCGTGTCTCTTATTATGGGCATTCGGGTGAAAAATTGAAGGGTCTTGTCTTTTGTGCGAATAAAAAAGAGGCGCACACATTAGCCACACTTTTTACACAAAGAAATCATCCTTCCGTTGCTTTAACTGGAGAAGATTCTCAGGAAGTACGTGAGAAAACGATTCGCAAATTAGAAAATGGAGAAATTGATTATATTTTCACTGTTGATATTTTCAATGAAGGTATTGATATACCAGTAGTGAATCAAATTATTATGCTACGCCAAACACAATCAAGTATTGTATTTATTCAACAACTTGGTAGAGGTTTGCGTAAACATCCTCAAAAAGAGTTTGTGACCATCATTGACTTTATCGGGAATTATGAGAATAACTATTTAATTCCAGTTGCACTTTCAGGTGATCAAACGTTAAATAAGGATACAATTCGTCGTAAGACAGTCGATATGTCATTCATTAAAGGGATTTCAACCGTTAATTTTGAAGAAATTGCAAAGCAAAGAATATTTGATTCGATTACGAATACAAACTTATCCACACAAAAGAACTTAAAAGAAAAGTATGAACAGTTAAAGAATCGATTAGGGCATATTCCGAGTTTAGTTGATTTTATGGAAAATAATTCGATTGATCCGTATGTACTGATTGGGACAAATAAAACGTACTATCAATTCTTGCACAAAATGAAAGAGGATATCCCGAATTTATCAGAATATGAAGTACAAGTTTTGTATATGATTGGTGAAGAATTAATGAATGGTAAAAGAGTTCATGAATTATTATTATTGAATGAACTATTGCAGTGCTCAACGCTTTCAAAGCAAGAATTTATTCATTTATTAAATAAAAAAGAAGTGCGTACCGACTATGAAACAATCGCATCAATGGAACGTATTTTAACATTAGAGTTTTTCACACAGGCTTTCCAAAAACGTTACGGCGGACAATCTTTAGTGGTAGTTGAGAATGATGTATATGAATTAAATATTCCTTTGCAAAATGAATATTTTAAGCAGCATATGCAAGACCTTTTAAATGTGGGCCTAAGAAAATCAGAGAAATATGACCAACAAAAGATATTTACACTCTATGAAAAATATTCACGAAAAGACGCATGTCGTTTATTAAACTGGCGAAGTGATATGTCGAGTACGGTGTATGGTTATAAACGAGTGGAAGATTCATGTCCTTTATTTGTGACCTATCATAAAGATGAAAAACTTTCGACAAGTGTTCATTATGGTGATGAATTAATCACACCAGAATTATTTAAATGGTATTCAAGAACACCGAGAACATTAAAATCGAAAGAATTGGAAAAAATTATTCATGCAAAAGAACACGGTGTGAAGATTCATTTATTCATTCAAAAAGAAGGCGCAGAAGGTACGGACTTTTATTATTTAGGTGAAGTAGAAGCAGAGGCTAATAAAGCAACACAAGAGAAAATTGAAACGTTAAAAGGTGATCAAGTAGATGTGGTTACGATTGAATTTGATTTAAAACAATCGATTAAAATGCCGATTTATCACTATTTAAAAAACGAAGAAGTATAACAAAACCCGTAACGACTGCAATCGTTACGGGTTTTCTCTGTTTATGCTTTTTCTAACTCCTCCGTCAGTTCTTCCAACTGTGTAATCAGTTGTCCGATATAAGCGATGGTATTGCGGAGTGGTTCGTCTGTTGATACGTCAACGCCTGCCATTTTAGCGAGTTCTTCAGGTGTGGCTGTGCCACCTGCTTGTAGAACGCGTAGCCAGTCGTCTACGGCGTTTTCGTCTTTATGGATGATTCTTTGTGCGACTTGTGTGGCAATCGTTAAGCCAGCACTGTATGTGTACGGATATAAGCCCATATAGTAATGTGGTTGGCGCATCCATGTGCGTTCAGCACCTTCATTGATAAGAATATCTTCACCCCAGAATTGTTCAAGCACTTGTCGTTTTAATTCATTGAGGCGTTTCGCTGTGACAGCACCTCCAGCATCAACAATACGATATACTTCGCGCTGATACGCCGCTTCTAGTAAGTGTGTCACAAAGTTATGGTAATACGTTTTTGATACCATATTTGAAATAATCCAGCGTTTAAAACGAAGATCGTCTTTTGTTGTAACGAGATGTTCTGCGACTAGCAGTTCATTCAATGTTGAAGGAGCTTCTACAAAGTAACGTGATACACGTCCGTCAAAAATATTTTGTTTTTGATAGGCTTGTTGGAAATGTCCAGCATGTCCTAGCTCATGTGCAAGTGTAAATACATTACTCATATGATTATTCCATGACATCAAGATGTACGAGTTTGCGCCATAAGGGCTTGCACAAAATGCACCTGTTCGTTTGCCTTCATTCGGTGCATAGTCAATCCAGCGTTCATCATATGCACGTTGTAACATCTTTGTATAGTCTTCACCCATCGGTTGTAATGCTTCTAAAATCATTTTTTCGGCTTCTTTTTTCGTAACAGTCGGTTCATACTCAGGGTCTAGTGAGATTTTTAAGTCAGCAAAAGTTATTTGGTCAAGTCCGTGTACTTTTTGAAGTAACTTAGCATAGCGGCGCATATGCGGTGCCAATTCGTTCATAATGACATCAATCTGTCTGTGGTATAAATCTTCCGTCACCTTTTGTTCGTGGAGTAGAGAATGGAAGACAGAATCAAAACCACGTAAATCCGCCATTCGTTTTTCAATTTGTACTTGTGTATCATAAGCTTTTGCGGTTGTTGCTTCATAATCACGCAATTTTCTGTAAAATGTTTGGAAAGCTGCATGACGTTTATGAAAGTCGACTTCTTGTTCCCAATTATTTTCAAATGAGCTATAGCTTAATGGGAACTGTTCACCGTCTACGTCAATATCAGGGAAGCGAAGGTCGAGTGCTTTTGTTGCATTATAGAGTGCATAAGGTGCATCAAAAGCGACATTAAGTGAGGCGAATGCTTTTTCGACTTCTGGATGTAATTGGTACGGTTGCTTGCGTAAGATGTCTTCTACAAAATGTTTTAAGTGAGGTGCTTGTTCCACTGCTTCATTCAATACGTCCTCAGATGTACTTAGTAATGTTGTTTTGAAAAAAGATGTCTTACTAAAGAGAGTCGCCGCCACTTGATTCATGCGAGAGACACGTGCTTGCGCCGCTTCATCGCCTTGGTTTGTTTCCCATGAGAGATTGGCATATGTATGCACAATCACAAATTGCTCAAAGATTTTTTCGTAATCTTTTAGTGCTTGTGCAATCGATGTAGCAGCGTGTAAGTGATCTTCATAATTTACTTGGAATTGATGTACAGCATCTAACAATGCCTCAACTCTTTCATTAAACTCATCTTCATCTTTGATTAAACGTGTTAAATCCCAAGTTTCTTCTAATGGTACAGCTTCACGAACAGGTAACTTCATATCACTTCACTCCTTATATTTAGTCTTTTCATTATATTCTAAATATTTCGGATTGTGAAGTAAATGATTACAGTCGACGAATTGAATATTTCCCGAGCAATAAATCAATGAAGTAAAGAATTGCGATACATAGATGAATACCCCATCCAAGTATAGGAATCCATGTGAAACAAGTTAAGAAAATCGCAATGATTGGAACTACTTTTGATTGGATTGTCCCCATACGAACGATGAGTACAATTGCATGAATGACAAGAGCAACCCATACAGTTGCATAGCCAGTAGCAAGTACTGTAGCCCCCCCTACAATCGGAATTGCGAGATAGGCTTCGTATAAAAAAGCAATTAATGTCGTCACAAAAAACATACACAACCATCCTTTCGTTAGTACATATACGAATTACGTTAGATTTTGTTTCAAGTAGGAAAAGAAAAAATCGCACCAAAGCGCGATTTTTCTCTCTAACTCTTCGTTTGCGATTTTGCAAAATCATCTTCTTCAGACTCGTAAACATCGTCAAATACTTCACCTTTATTTTCTTCACTTGTTGTTACATAGAGTGTACATGCTAGGTCACCTGTTGAATTCACCATAGTACGTGTCATATCGAGTAGACGATCAATACCGATGATTAAAGCGATACCTTCAACAGGTAAGCCAACCGCTGTTAATACCATAGCAAGCATGATAAGACCAGCGCCTGGAACAGCAGCAGTTCCAATACTTGCGAGTACAGCTGTTAATACGACTGTAATTAGCGCTGTAATGGATAAATCAACCGAGAAAACTTGTGCAATAAAGATTGTTGCAACTCCTTGCATAATCGCAGTTCCATCCATATTAATCGTTGCACCGAGTGGTTGTACGAATGAACTAATTGAACGAGGGACGCCAAGTTTTTTCTGCGCAATTTCCATAGCGACAGGTAGTGTAGCGCTACTACTTGATGTACTAAACGATACAGCCATTGCAGGAGAATACGTTTTAATTACCTGTACTGGATTACGCTTTGCTAAAAACTTGATAGCACCGCCGTAAACGAAGAAGAAGTGGACAGCAAGTGCCAGCAATACAACCAGCATGTATAAGAACATTGCTTTTAATGCACTAAATCCGAGTTGACCAACTGCAGAGGCGATTAAACCGAATGTACCAAATGGTGCAAACTTCATGACAAGGTTGACTAAGAACATCATAATTTCGTTCCCTTGTTCCATTAGTTTTGCAATACCCTCTACTTTTTTACCTAAATAGCTAATCGCAAAGCCGATGAAAACAGCGAAGAAGATAATTTGTAGCATTGCACCTTCTGCCATTGCAGCAATTGGGTTAACTGGAATGATACCGAGGAATGTCTCTGATACGGGCGGTGCTTTTGTTGGTTCATAGTTTAAATTATCTGTTTGAAACGTTCCAGCAAGACCTGGTTTTAAAATCAGCGCTAAAACAATTCCGATTGTAATTGCGATAGCAGTTGTTGTTAAAAAGAATGTAATCGTCTTAATACCAATTCTGCCGAGTTTTTTAGGATCACCAATATTCGCAACACCTGTCACAATCGAGAAGAATACAAGCGGTACAATCACCATCTTAATTAAGTTTAAGAAAATTGTGCCAAGTGGTGTAAATAGATAACCATCTAAAGGTTTAAAAATACTCGGGAAAAAGGCGTTAATGATAACACCTACAATAGCCCCTAATGCAAGTGCCATTAAAATACGTTTTGCTAATTTCATCCATTCATCCCCTTTATGTAAAAATAAAATAAGCATTACAATTCTCTATGTATGATATAAAGAAAAATAATGCTTACTGTTATATTATAATAAAACAAAAGGAAATGAAAGTGCTTTCATACTAATAATTTAATTCTTTTGCATGGATAATTTCATAAAGTTTATTATTCGTTGGTGTAGCAATTTGATGTTTTGCACCTAATTTTCGGATAGTTCCTGCGAAAAGTGGCAGTTCACTTTTTCTTTTTGCATCGACATCTTGTGCCATAGAAGGTTTTCCATCTGGATTTAGTGTTGCTAAAATATCAAGCCAATAATTCAAGTCTTTTTCCGAAAGTGCAATTCCTTCAGCTTGTCCAATCGTAATGACTTCACGCATCGCGTCAACCATCATCTCGCGCGCTTCACCTTCGATTTGAACATCATGGAATGTACCTTCAATTGCAGCAACAGTTTGATTAACACCTACATTTAACATGAATTTCCCCCATAAGCGATGGCGCATTTTTGGATCGATTTCATAGGGGAATTCTGTTTCGTTGAAGAAGTTTGTAACGGTATGTAGGCGTTCAAGTTCCATTCCTTCCAAGCCCGCTCCGATACAAAGTAAGCCTTTATTGACATAAGTCATATGGTTGCCTGTTTTTAAAGCATCCATACCTTGTGCAACACAATATAGTGTATGTTTGACACCGAAAACTTTTGCTATCTCTTCTTCACTAATAATGCCATTTAATACAGAGAGAATAATGGTTTGTTTTTGTACGATTGGATGAATCATCTCAATGGCTTCCGATAGACCATCGAATTTTGTGGCGATTAAAACCAAATCTGCGGGTGTCGCTTGTTCAGGTGTTACATAATGAAATGTACAAGGTTCGCCATTACAAAAAATACCGTCGCGTTTATAGCGTTCAATACGTTTAGCGTCTGCAATCACTTCTACGCGTTCTTTTGGTAATCGTTTTGAAAAATGTTCTGCATACAGTACACCGAGTGCACCAAGTCCTACGATTGCTACTTGTTGAATTTTCAATTGACCCACTCCTAAATTATGTCATAAACGTATCATAACAAATTTTTTGCTGAAAAATGAAACAAATCGGGTATAAAAACAGTAAGTAAGGTAATGGAGGCGAACGCCGATGGAAAAACAACAATTCAATAAAGTGCTACAATTCTTCACAGTCTTATGGTTTTTTACAATTATTGGATTATTAATAGGAACCGTATTACCACAAGTCTTTATATTACCACTTAGTATTGTGACGTTAATCTTACTAATTGCGATGATGTTTAGTCGTACAATGAGAAGGTTAGGAAGGTTCATATCGATTATTGTCGCAACATTAGTCGGTATTACATTTTATAGTGCATTAAATTTTTATCTAGGTGCATTAGGTGGAGGAGTGGTCCTACTCATTTTAGGAACGACCGCAATCATCTTCATCGCAGCTGGTTTATATGGTTATTATACGAAACGAGACTTTACGAATAAAGGAAGTATCTTATTCATCTTATTAGTTGGTTTAATCGCATTCTCAATCATTGCGATTTTTGTGAAATTTTCATCAGTCGTATGGATTTTCGTTAGTGCATTAGGGGTCATTGTATTTACGGTTTATACAATTTTCGATATGAATCGAATTGCAAAACAACCAATTAAAGATGAAGATGTACCGATGATTGCACTAAATTTATATTTAGATTTCATTAACTTATTCCAATATCTATTAAGTCTTGTGTACAATATTCGTCGCACATTTTAAATAAAGGCGAGTTGTTATAGGTCTGACAACTCGCTTTTTTCTATGAAAAAGTTGCGTTTTTTAATAGATTTCATTATTGTGTGTAATAAGGGTGTTTATAGTGTGTTTGTAGAAGTGGAGGAGAGCATATGATCAATTCAAAAAAACAAAGTAATACAGAGAATACGATTACATATCATTATCCATTTATTGATTTAGAAAAAAAGAAAGTAGAAGCGAAGGTAACGGTTGATCAGCAGATGTATTTATCTGTAGCTGTTGATTTATCAAATGGGGTTATTCAGATTGAAAAGAACGCAGAAGACTTTGAATTAGCTTTGACAGACGATCAAAAGATAATTGAACAGATTAAAACAATGGCGGAATTCATGATTTTCAATCAAATTGATAGCTATTCAAAGACATTTTTAAGTTAGCTTGCGTATATACATAAATAAAAAGGAAGATGAACCACCGCATAGAGCGAGGTTCTTCTTCCTTTTGTGCTTATAAAAGTTAGTTCTTCGATTCATCATATTTTTGTAAGTTATACTGCTGAATCATCGCATTTAATTTTTTATTATACTTTGTGTCGGTAGCATAACTACCTGTTAATGCTTCTGTTGCTTCTTGATAGGTAGAAGCGGAAGACTTGAATGTTTTTTTATAAAACTTCTTGTTCCATGAAGTGCCGTTCTTTAAAAGTGTTGCATAATCTTTCATGCTCTCTTCGTAAGAGTTGTACTTTCGAAATGCAGCATCAATGGTACGTAAATTCCCTTTACCATCATCTTCTTGAGTAGGTAGTAGAACACTTTTACCTTTATAAGTTCCTTTAATTCCAAAAAGATTATAATTGGGTGCACTAGCAAGTTCACTGTTTCCGGAGTTACTTTCGAGTGTTGCTTGTGCAATCATAACAGAAGCGTATAAACCATAGCGGTCTGCAATTTTTTGAGCAGTTGGTGCAATTTTTTTAATAAATTCTTTTTCTGTGTAACCGACTTTCTTTGATTCTACTGGTTTAGGTTGTGCTTCGTTATTAAATATAAGTGTTTTAACTAATAACACGACACAAAAAATAAAAAGACTAAGAGCAATAATAATTCCAATGAGTAATTGTGAAGCTTTTCGCATGTTGATCTCCTTTTATTTTACGCGATTACAATTAAAACGTTTATAAACATAAAAAGTTCCGTTTATTGATATTGCGCAATAGAGTCTGACATAGAAATAATCTTCCCGTTTTCCATTAAAACAAAGTCATTTTTTGTTGAATGTTTTACCATATATTGTGCTTCGTCAGCATGTAATATGCAAGTATTCATATCATCTACATGTATAATAGTCTGTGAATTCCCACCAATACTAAAAGTTAAATAATCGGCAGTTTCAGAAGCTACATGTTGGATGTGGTATGAATTAATCCGGTTTAAAAATTGCTTGTAAAATCGATGTACTTCATTCTTTGTATGATTTTGAAGTAGTACTAAAAATTCTTCTCCACCCCAACGTGAAGCAAATCGATTCGGACCTGTACATAAATCATGTAGTGTAGAAGCGACTTTTGCAAGTACGATATCTCCATACGCATGTCCATAGTAATCATTATATTTTTTAAAACAATCAATATCAATCATGAGCACGGTCATTTTACAAGGAAGTTGTGTTTGTAAATAATCTAAATGATGTAAATAGCCGCGACGATTTGATAAATTAGTTAATTCATCTGTATAAGCAGCAGCTCTAAGTTCTTTTGTTAACATTTTTGATACTTGTTTTTCTTCAACAAGACGTTGATTTTGCTCTAAGTGTTGTTTCATAATATGATAATTTAAGTAATTTAAAGAGAGCGTTAAAACAGTAATTAATAGTAATAAGATTAAATTAAATTGTCCTGATGTAATAAAGTTTGAGTTGAAAATAATAGCTATACTAAGTAAAATTGTGCAAAATAAAATCGGAATCATCGTTTTTCTGAGAGGTATAATTACAACGCATGAACATAAGAAATCATAGACTAAGTAAATCACAATTTGTCCATGTAATTGTTGGTCATAATTTGAAATATAGCAACTGCTCAAAAGGGTAATCCAAACGTATAAAAAGATAATAGCATTGATCTTTTTAGTTTGTTCAAACGAGATTGCCTGTTTTCTTCGATGTTTAAAAGCATAAATTAATGTAAAAATATTAAGTGCTATAATAAGAATGTAACAAATAACATATCCTTTATAGTCTTTAAAATTATATGTAGTATCTGTGTGTGCATATAAGTTAATAAAAAAAATAGTGGAAAGCATAAATAACGAAAATATCGAAACAAGAAATAATCTTTTAATATTTTGTTTGGCAAATTCACGTTGAATATAAATCGATGCTGGAGGCGAATGTGATAAATTCGCAAATAACTTTTTCATGCAATGCACTCCAATTCTTAGTTGTTTACTTATTCCTATAGAATACCATAATATAGAATTTATGTACTTAAAAAGAATTAAAAACAATATGTTCATACTATATAACGTACAAATTTGTGACAGAAATAGATTTTGACATAAAAAATACGAATCGTATGGAAACGACTCGTACTTAAAAAACGTTAGATAGGGTATGAGAGAGAAGCTGCGCTATCACCTGCAATATGTCCTGTGACTAGAGCTGCAGTAATATTATAACCACCTGTGTAACCATGTATGTCTAAAATTTCGCCACAGAAAAATAGACCGTGTTTTTTCTTAGAAGCCATTGTTTTTGGTTCGATTTCTTTCGTAGATACACCACCACCTGTTACAAAAGCTTTTTCAATTGGTTGTGTACCGTAGACAGTCATGTCGAATGCGACAAGTGATTGTGCGAGCGTGCGCGTTTGCTCAGCAGATAAATCCGCTCCCGTTAATGCTTCATCGATATTTGCACGTTGCATTAAAAAAAGTAACCAGCGCTCTGGAACAATGCCTTTCCAGACATTTTTTAGCGCTTTTTTTGGCTCGTCTTTTGCTAATTTAAAGAGCGTTTGAAAAGCGGATTCGGCATTATGTTCTGGTAATGATGCAATACGCATCGTAACAGGTTTCTGTCCATTTTTTTTCATTTCTTTTACAACATATTGGCTACAACGAAGAATGGCCGGCCCACTTAAACCGAAATGTGTAAAAAGCATATCCATTGTATGTGTTACAATCGGTTTACCATTTTTTTTCAGAACGGATACAGCGGCATCGCGAAGTGCTAAACCTTGAAGTTCTTTTGATTGGATAAAGTCATCATTTGATAGTAAGGGAACTTCTGTTGGATAGAGGTCTGTTATAGTGTGTCCAGCTTTTTCAGCCCATGGATAACCGTCACCTGTTGAACCAGTTTGAGGTACAGCTTTACCACCAACTGCTACGATAACTGCTTGTGATTTGATTTCGGTACCATCTTCTAAACGAACGCCAATCACTTTTTCATCGTTCATGAGTAACTTACTTACTTTTGTTAATTTGCGTACTTCAACGTGAAGACGATCAAGTTCGCGTAACAGCGCATCTACAACATCTAGTGCGCGATTTGATACAGGGAACATGCGCCCGTGATCTTCTTCTTTTAAAGCAACACCTAGATTTTCAAAGAATGCGATAATATCTTCGTTATTAAATACCGTAAAAGGACTATAAAGAAAGCGGCCGTTACCAGGAATATGTTTAACAATCTCCTCAACAGGTAGACGGTTTGTCACATTACATCGACCACCTCCAGAAATTGCTAATTTCTGTCCTAGCTTTTTACCTTTTTCAAGCAACAATACTTTTTTACCTTTAGACCCAGCAGCGATTGCGGCCATTAGTCCAGATGGTCCGCCACCAATTACAATTACATCATACATTTTTCTAGCTCACTTTCTTTTTTAATTTTATTATACATGAAATGAAGAAACTATTTGAGTAATTGTATATCGAGTTGTAAACTATAGTTTAGGTTTTATTAGATTTGGACAGAATGGAAGGATTTTATGTCATCATTAATGAAGGGAACTGCCATTCTTACGATTGGTATGTTTTTATCAAAAGTATTAGGTCTTGTATACATATTCCCGTTCTACGCGATTATCGGTCAAGAGAATGTTACACTATATTCTTATGCATATATTCCTTATTCAATTATGTTGTCGATTGCGATTTCAGGAGCACCTGTAGCTGTTTCGAAATTCGTCGCTAAATATAACAGTATGGGTGATTATGAGTCGGGTAGGAAACTTGTCAAGTCGGGTTTAATGATTATGCTTGGAACTGGTATTTTATCGTTTATTGCATTGTATGCCCTAGCAACACCGATTGCAGAATTGGTTATTAAAGACGATGATCAAATTTTCACAGTACCACAAATTGCAAGTGTGATTCGTTGGGTGAGTTTTGCGTTAATCGCAGTACCATTTATGAGTTTGCTACGTGGATTCTTCCAAGGTTATAACCATATGTCACCAACAGCAGTATCACAATTAGTCGAACAAATTGTACGAATTGTTGTGCTGTTAGTCGGCTCATTCTTAGTAATGAATGTGTTTGCTGGTCAGGCACAAACAGCAGTATCATTCGCTGTATTCTCAGCGTTTATTGGAGCTATTGGTGGTTTATTATGTTTATATTATTACTGGCGTAAATTGAAGCCGGAATTTGATTTGAAGTTAGCTGAAAGTATCCCGTCCGGAGAACTCAGCTACAAAAAGATTTATAAAGAAGTTATTACGTATTCGATTCCTTACATTTTTGTAGGGGTTGCAAACCCATTATTCCAATTAGTTGATATGTTCACGTTTAACCAAGCGATGTCGAGTATTGGTTTAGCGAAAATTTCAGATAATATTCTCGGCATGTTGAACTTTACTACACATAAGATTGTCATCATCCCTGTTATGTTAGCAACGGGATTTTCAGTGGCACTCGTACCGACAATTACACGTTATTATACGCAAAAACAGCGTGGTGAATTGATTGATGCTGTGGATAAGACATATCAAATTCTATTATTTATTACACTTCCAGCAGTCATAGGTATTTCGATTTTATCGTATGATGTGTACACGATGTTATATGAACCAGATGCAATGGGAGCGAGCGTATTAGCTCATTATGCACCAGTAGCAATCTTATTCGCATTCTTCCAAGTAACGGCTGCATTGTTACAAGGAATTGACTATCAAAAGTGGATTATTTTAAGTTTATTGACAGGGATTTTAGTGAAGTTATCCATAAATATCCCACTGATTCAATGGTTAGAAGCAGATGGTGCGATTTTAGCAACAACCATTGGTTATATGGTATCGATTGGTATCAATTTAATTGTTTTAAGTAAAGTATTAGATTACAAACCACAAGTGGTCATTCGACGTTCTATTTTAATTGTTATTTTAACAGCGGTTATGACGTTGATTGTATGGCTAACTCGCGAAGGGTTATCATTCATTTTACCTGAAGTAGAAACACGCTTTACAGCAATGATTTATATTATTGTCTGTGGTTCTGTAGGTATAGCTGTGTATGGATATCTATCACTGCGTATCGGTTTAGCACAAAAATTATTAGGTAGTCGCGTGACGAAAATCGCACGCAAACTAGGTATGTAGGAGGAAATATGCGCTTAGATAAATTATTATCGAATATGGGTTTTGGCTCTCGTAAAGAAGTGAAAGCACTATTAAAAAGCCAAGCGGTAAAAGTAGATGGTGTTGTTACGAAAGATGTAGCAAAACATGTCGATCCAGAAAAACAAGAAGTGATGGTCTATGGTGAGCGCGTTCATTATCAAGAGTTTATTTACTTGATGATGAACAAGCCACCAGGCGTTATTTCAGCAACTGAAGATATGTATGATCAAACAGTCATTGATTTATTAAATCCATTCCATCAACATTTTAAACCATTTCCTGTTGGGCGTTTAGATAAGGATACAGAAGGTTTTTTACTCATTACAAATGATGGTCAATTATCACATAATCTTTTGTCTCCGAAAAAACATGTGCCAAAGGTGTATTATGCTCAAATTGAGGGTGAAGTAGTCGAAGCTGATATTGAAGCTTTCTCACAAGGCGTGACATTAGAAGATGGGTATCATACAAAACCAGGAAAACTAAAAATTTTAAAAGCTGGGGAACAATCTGAAATTGAGCTCGAGATTTCAGAAGGTAAGTTTCATCAAGTAAAGCGTATGTTCGAGTCAGTTGGTAAAACAGTGACATACTTAAAGCGCTTGTCGATGGGACCGCTCGAATTAGATAATGAATTAGCGTTAGGGGAATATCGAGAGTTAACAGCAGAAGAAGTAGAAAAATTAAAACAAAAAGAATGACCTCGCGACGCAGCAGGGTCATTCTTTTTTTACAAGTTCATTATAGTTGATTTGAGTAATATGAGAAGTTGGCCTCAGCATGTTATTCTTAGGGCTTGTTGGCTTCTCAATACAACGAGTCAGTGTGAGATAAAACTCATTGTAACCTTTCTAAGATGTCATTTTCACTTTTTTACGCGTCGTTGTCCATTTACCTCTAGATGGACTTTCAACTAAGTCATTAAAGGCTAACACATTCAAATCTCTTTGAATGGTGCGAGGAGTGATGCCGAATTCGTCGACTAAATCCTGTGTTGTTACAGTTCCATTATCATGGATGTATTTATACACATCTTTAATACGGTTAAGCATCCGATCAGTTGTTGGTTTCATTGGTGAACCACTCCTTCATCTTATATTCTCAAGACTAGCGGACGATAGAAATTGCGATCTGTAGGCGAAATTTATTTTGCCTTAGACATCTCCCTTTTCGGTTTTTTCGTCAGTATTATCTGACAATCATATTATAACGGATTATGCACTATTTTTCCATAAAAAAGTATAGAAAAAGCTTTTTTTACAATAGCTTTACAGTAAAAGGCGTACGATTATATGTTTACATTCAATTAATGTACGTTTTATAGGTGTAAATATACTATTTTTAACGATAGAAAAGTTATTTTATTGTATAATTTAGGTAAAAATTAATGTTGTAACGAACAATTATAGTGTGGATAGTGGAAAAGCATTGTAAATAAATATAGTTTGCAATAATTTTAATACAAGTAAAATATAATAGTGATAAAGAGTCCATAAGAGTTTAAGTTGTAGAGACAATATTTACGGGTTATAATGAAAGCTTTAAACTATTAATCTATCTTTAATTCGATTTTCTCGTAAAATGTTTCATGTATTTTTACATAAGGAAATGAGCATATATGAATATGATAAAGGAGAGGACAGATGACAATTCGCATCAATTGGCGCGCTATCTTTCTTTGTGTGTTCACTCTATCATTTGTTGTGCTTGTAAGTGGAGAAGTTGCACAAGCAAAAACATATCAAGTGACACCGAATAGTAAACCGCTTATTAAAACTAAAAATAGTAATCAGCACACTAAACATTATTATCTACTAAAAGGTTATTTAGAACGTATTGAAAAAGAAGGTGGAGGTAAACTTATTTTAAAAAAAGGAACATATAAAATTTCAAATAACTTATATATTCCTTCAAATACAACACTTGAATTAAAAGATGGAACGAAAGTCCAAAAATATAACCAAACAGGTAAAGCGAATTTTAAAGCAAGTAAATCACTATTCCTTCTTGTGCCTTCTCAAACCGTTAAAAAAGGTAAACAGGTGAATGGGTATGCAGGAAGTAAAAATATTACAATTAAAGGGTATGGTAGTGCAACAATAGATTTAGGGAAAATTGAAAAAGCACAGGGGATTGTGAGTGCTCATACAAATAATGTGCGTATAACAGGTATTCAATTTAGAAATAATCATAAAGGCACATTCATTCATATAATAGGTTCAACGAAGCAAAATATTGAAAATAATCATTTTTTATATGCTACAAAACAAACGACAACACCTGCTATTCGATTAGAATCTGCAATGAAGCATGCGGCTGTTTTGAACTATGCATGGATTAAGCATGATCAAGTAACAAATCAGTATGTAACCATATCAAACAATCAATTCGATTCACAATACATGGCTGTAAGAACGAGTACTTACAACAAAAAAGCACATCAAACAGGAATAATAATTGAAAGTAATCAATTAAAACGTATGAATAATACTTCACTATACTTAGTTGGTTGGACCAATCCAATTATTGACCATAATCAGTTTGACGATACTATGGGGAAGGCAAACGCAACAATTGAGTTGCGTGCAGTTCAAACACCTGTTATTCGAAAAAATATGTTTATTCGTTCAAATCAAATGGTTGCATTCCGCACATTATCTGAAAGTTTACAGTTAGGTCTTTCAGCTGCAAAAAATACATTTACACTAGATAATAAACGTGATTTATTAACAAACAAAGCAAGACAAGTAAAGCAAAATATCATCATTTTACCTTCAGGTAGCTATAATCAAACGGGAAATAAAGCAGAAATTATGGATGAAGCAGAATTTCAAAAAGACGTTTATCATGTGAATCATGATACAAAGCCATTAAATCGTACGTATGAATTAAGACCTTCTTACACATCAATGACAAAGGATTATTATGTTTTACGTTCGATTTTTGAACAATTAGAAAAGCAAAACGGAGGAACAGTTTATATTGAGAAGGGTACGTATATGCTTACGAATACATTATTTATACCATCGAATGTGACAGTAGAATTAGAAGATGGTGTTATTTTAAAAAAAGCATTAGAAACAGATGCAACAACAATGCCGCTATCTAATTCGATATTCCAATTAGTTCCACCATCTAAAGCAAATAAAAAAGCTAGTGTCCGAGAGTATGATGGTTCTCAAAATATTAAGATTTATTCACAAGGACGTGCAACAATTGATTTGCAGCATAAATATTTTAGTTTTGGTGTAATTATGGCACATACAAATAATGTGGTATTTAAAAATATCGATTTTCGTAATATGAATTCTGGGCATTTTATTGAATTAGATGCTTCTCAAGATGTATTAATTGATGCGTGTACATTTGAAGACTCTACTCCTTCTGAAAATATGGTGAAAGAAGCAATTAACATTGATACACCTGACCGAGCAACGAAAGGATTTAATTCTGAATGGAGTAGTTTTGACCGTACCCCTGTAAACCGGGTGACAATTCAAGACTCTACTTTTAAAAATATTGACCGTGCAATTGGCACGCACAAATATTCAGGAGAAGGCATAATCAAAGGAGTACATTATGAATCAAAACCTCATAAAGGCATTGTCATCCAAAATAATATATTTATGGACATTCGTAATGATGTAATTCGTGCGATGAATTGGGATGGACCAATTATTTCACAAAATTATTTTAAAAATATTGCAGTAGGACAATCTGGAAAAAGAGGTATTCTGTCGAGTGGTTCTTATGCGCCACGTTATGAACATAATACATTTGAAAATGTCGGAAGAGCAATGCAATTTCTTCCTTGGCGTAATAATGTGAACGCAGAGGAGTATGAAATTATCTATGATCGACTTGATGAAGAAGCGATTCGCGCGTTAGAAACAAATATAGGAAAAGATTTAGATGAATATTTTATTCGAATTTCTGATCAATATTTAGTTTATACAAATCCGAAAAAGGTAACGATTATAAAACAATAGAATTGACACATACAAGAACCGAACATATATGAACAACTGGCATCCATAACATGTTCGGTTTTGTGTTGGTTACTTATTTTTTATACAGCATTTAGAGATGATTCGAATCGTATCTTTCACAAAATCAAATTATTTGTCATAATAACTAAGAAGACAGAAATGAGGAAGTGGAAAGTTTTGCGTACAATTTTATTAAATAATCAAATGATACAAGCTGAAGATGCACAGATTCACATAGAAGATCGCGGTTTTCAGTTTGGTGACGGAATTTATGAAGTGATTAAAGTTTATAATGGCTCGTTGTTCACAATTAAAGAACATATCGACCGTTTTTATACATGCGCTGAAAAATTACAAATCGTTATTCCTTATACAAAAGATTTACTACACAAAATGTTATATGACTTAGTTGAAGAAAATGAGTTAGAAGAAGGGCATGTGTATATGCAAATTACACGTGGTGTAGCAAGTCGTACACATTTTTTCCCGAGTGATGTAGCTCCAACATTTGTCGCATATACGCAACAAGGTGATAGACCTCTACAAAATTTACAACGTGGTGTTAGAGCAATTTTTGATGAGGACATTCGTTGGTTACGTTGCGATATTAAATCACTTAATTTACTCGGCGCTGTATTGTCAAAGCAAAAAGCACATGAGCAAGGTTGCTATGAAGCGATTTTACATCGTAATGGTGTCATTACAGAAGGTTCTTCTTCGAATATTTTTGGTATTAAAGATGGGGTACTTTATACACATCCGGTCAATAATTATATTTTGAATGGCATTACGCGTCATGTATTAATTCAATGCTGCGAAGAAATCGGTCTACCTGTTGTAGAAGAAGCGATGACTTGTGAACAAGCTCTAGAAATGGATGAATTATTACTTACATCGACTACTTCTGAAGTGACACCCATTATTGAAGTAGATTGTCGCCCCATTGCAGGTGGTTTACCAGGTGAATGGACGAGACGTCTACAGCAAGCATTTGAATTAAAAGTAAAAACAGCAGTTATGATGTAAATATATGAGAGGTTGTCCGAAATAAATAGCAGGACAATCTCTTTTTTAGAAATGAATGGATGAATGTTAAGGAGAGAACAACATGGCACAACTTATTAAATTACAAGACTATATCTCGAGATATCAAGTTGATGCGACGCGTTATCCAACACAGTATATTCGAATGAAACAGGCGAAGTGGGAACGCATGAAAAAAGAGTGGGAAACGAAACCACTTTTTGAAGAGACATGGGAAGAAGAGGAAGAAATTCTTTGGGAAGATGATGAATCGGCACCTAAAAAATTTTTCAAAAAATTAAATCCGTTTAAAAAACGAAAACAAGATTTTGAATATGATGATCATGAAGAGGAAATTTTTGAAAAACCAAAACAAGAAGAGGAAAAAGATATTGGCTTTGCTTTTGAGCCGAACCTATTGTACCGTCCGCAGACCATTCAAGATTTACGTCGCATGTATTTGGACCAGTTGTTTGGTTTTCAACTAAACTGGGCGAGTACGACGATGCGTGAAAAATCCAATATTGATTCGCGCTATCAAAGAGATGGATTTTTAAAAGAATTATTACAACAGTTACCAGATACTTTTTTTGTATTATATGAACCAATTCTGCTTGTGAAAAAAGCACCTGTAGAACTGGGTATTTTGATTTTGACACCAACAGATTGTTACTGTATTCAAGTGATTGATGCGGAAGAACGTGCGACATTCTCTGGTATTAACACAGATCGCTTTTGGGTGAAACGAATTGGTGAACGAACAAAAAATATTGTCAATCCGTTAATTGGTTTGAATCGAATGGAAAGTCTTTTAAAGCCCTTTTTTGAACGCCATGATTTACATCTAGGTATTAAAAAAGTTGTTTTATCAAGACGAGGATATATTGATTATCCAGGTTCTTCGTATGGAGTGCAGTTTATTGATCGAAGACATTATGACCAGTGGTTTGAGCAATTAAAAAATCATCGCTCACCGATGAAACACACGCAATTTAGAGCAGCACAATTATTACTAGACCATATGCAAACAACGTCATTTATGCGTGCAGAATGGTTTACAGATGGGGAATAGCTATGGAAGTTGTCATTATTGTGAATGAACAAGCAGGGCATGGTCGTGCTAAAAAACAATGCGAAAAAATTATGAAAGAATTAACGGTTCCTGTTACGCTAGAGAGAACTGCTTACACAGGACATGCAGCGGAGATTGTTGAAAAGTATGTGGTAGATAAGCGGAAAATATTATTTATTGCAATTGGTGGGGATGGGACGATGCATGAAGTAGTTGAAGGTACACATGCCCATTCTCATGCAATTGTCGGTATGGTAAAAGGCGGTTCAGGTAATGATTTTAGTCGAGCTTATCCAACGTTTAAAAATGCACAGCAGATTGAACAATTTCTTTTGCGCCATGAAGTCGTTCCGATGGATTTAGGAAAACTCATAAAAGGAATGAAACAGTCTCTTTTTATTAATAATGGTGGATTTGGCTTTGATGCGCTTGTCACATATCGTACGAATCAATCTAAGTTGAAAAAGCTATTGAATCGGTTCTCTCTTGGTAAAGTAGCTTATGCTTGGATTGTTTTTCAAGAACTAATCCGTTTTACACCATTTGATCTTACAATAAACAATGAAAAAACTTACACATCATGTTATTTTGTCGTAGTAAGTAATCAACCTTATTTTGGTGGAGGAATGAAAATTTCACCTCAATCTAAGACAGATGATCATTTACTTGAACTAACAATTGTATATAATATTGCGAAGTGGAAATTATTATTGATTTTTGGGACAGTCTTTTTTGGAAAACATACACGGTTTAAAGCGGTACAGCAGATGCAAGCAACTTCTTTTGACGTGACAATTCACGGTGAAGTATATGGACATGTTGATGGTGAATTTATTGACAAAACTGTGTACGGTGAAACAATCCACTACGAAATTATGCCGCATGAATGGCAATTAGCGGTGAACACACTTGACTAAATGAATAGTTTCTTTAAAATGAACAGATGATAAGTAAAAAAGAAATGAGGAAACACGCTTGAGACTTAGAAATAATCCAAATGCGCCACAATTTTTAGATGCGCATCCGGAAATAGTTGTACAAAACCCAGAAAATTATCGTGGACGCTGGAATGAATTATTTGGCAATGACCATCCGCTACACATCGAAGTAGGAACAGGTAAAGGACAATTCGTTACAGGAATGGCGCTTGCTAATCCAGAGGTGAATTATATTGGTATCGAATTATTTGATAGCGTTATGATGAAAGCTTGTGAGAAAGCATTAGATGCAGGTTCACCATCGAATTTACGTTTACTGCGTGTAAATGGTGCAGATTTAGAAAAGTATTTTTCAAAAAATGATGTAGATCGTTTATACCTGAATTTCTCAGATCCATGGCCAAAATCTCGTCATGCAAAACGTCGTTTAACACATGAAGGTTTCTTAAAATTATACGAAGCGGTATTAGTAGATAATGGTGAAATTCATTTTAAAACGGATAATCGTGGTTTATTTGAATATTCATTAATTAGTATGACAGACTATGGCATGAAGTTAAAACTTGTGTCACTTGATTTACATGCGGATAACCCAGCAGATAATATTATGACAGAGTATGAAGAAAAATTCTCTGCAAAAGGTCAACCGATTTATCGTGTGGAAGCACAATTTATCACAAAAAAAGATTAAATACACAGAAAATAGGTAACGTGATAAATACGTTATCTATTTTTTTTTAGGCGATTGTTATCGAACTGGAGGCGTTAGTGATGTATAGGGAACTATCAGTAGAGCATAGTCTATTCATGATTGATCCTATATTGGTCGAAGAATTCCAACAGTATTCACAAGACTATCACGAATTACAACCGGCATTTAATCTGACTCATTCAGAAGTGGATACATGGGCAGCAGTTTTTAATCATTGGTTACTATTAATTAGTCAAGAAGAATGTCTCATCATCGATCATATTAAAACTTTTTCTCATACGGTGAATATTTTTTGTATTCAAGAAATTGAAAAAACCGAAATGTATTTAATGATTTTAGATCGCTTTACAAGAAAAGAACGTTTTGTTGTGGCGTGCTTTTTAACAGATTATGTACACGCTTGGAAACGTAAAATTATGGAGAAACATGCCTATGATGAGATGTTGATGAGAAATTTATGCACTAAAACATATTATTTAGTAGAAAATATTGAACTTTCTCAGATGACACCAGAATTACAGGTTATTCTAGAAAATCAGGCGAAGTTAGTGAAACTACTCGTAAAAGAGATACAAGAGGATTGTGCAATTGAGCGCTGTATTGAGAAGTCTATCATTCAAGCAAAAGCCTTTTTACGCTATCGTTCCCCGAAGAAAAATGATGGTTTCACGACTTAAAAAAGAAAATAATTACTTTTTCGAGCTTTTTATGGTAAAATATAGAAGTGAAGTCGAATCGTAACAAGGGGGATAAATAGATGGATTCTTACAAATTTCATGATATGACATTAACGTGGCTAAATGGTGGTGTTACATTTTTAGATGGTGGGGCGATGTTTGGGGTAGTGCCAAAACCATTATGGTCTAGAAAATACCCTGCGAATGACAAAAATCAAATTGAATTACCAACACATCCAATTTTAATCCAATATGATGGTAAAAATTATTTAATTGATTCAGGTGTAGGTAATGGCAAATTCACAGAAAAACAACTACGCAATTACGGTGTAACAGATCAATCACATATTGAAGAAGACTTAGCAAAACTAAATTTAACACCTGCGGATATCGATTATGTATTAATGACACATCTTCATTTTGACCATGCATGTGGTTTAACAAAATATGAAGGTGAAAAACTTGTTCCAGTTTTTCCAAATGCGACAATCTACACAACACAAGTAGAATGGGATGAGATGCGTAATCCGAATATTCGGTCACAAAACACATATTGGAAAGAGAACTGGGAGCCAATCGTTCATCAAGTACAGACGTACGAAGATACATTAGATGTCGCTGAAGGTATTCAAATGGTGCATACAGGCGGACATAGTGACGGTCATGCAATTATTCGTTTATCACAAAATGGCGAGACAATTATTCATATGGCTGATTTAATGCCAACACATGCACATCAAAATCCACTGTGGGTACTGGCATATGATGATTATCCAATGACATCTGTTTTTGCAAAAGATGAGCTTGTATCAGAAATTCTTGAGAACGGTTACTTCGTGAGCTTCTACCATGATGCACATAAGCGTCTGATTAAATGGGACCCAACAGGTAAGGAAGTCATTGACGAGCTTGTTGTAACAGAGAAAAATCCAGTTCAATAATTTTAAAGTGAGAATGCAATTACGCATTCTCTTTTTAGTTATAAAAAAAGACGCTCATGAAGTCATGAGTGTCCTTGTAAAAATGTTAGGTTGACTAACAGCTACATATAAAAAATTATGCGACGCGTACTAAGTCAACGATGACGCCACTCTTACTATCAGCAGCAAATTCAAAGTTTACGCTTTCACCATTTTCGATGCGTGAAATTCCACCCTTATAAACAGAGATTGGAATATCTTCTTTATAGAATGTTTCGGGTTGCATGAAAATCCACGAACCATCGATTGGTCCTTGTTTTTTAAACTCTTGCTTGATTTCTTCCAAAATGGCATTCGGATTGCGATTTGGATTCACTCGTTTCGTCGCTTCTTTTACGACATAAGCAGCTGCTACACCTGTAATAACACCAATTATAAAGTCACGTGCTTTCATAATTTGAATACCCCCCTTATTAGTTCTATTCTTTGTTAGTGTAACATAAATAAGGGGAATTATGGTATTAAAAACAGTATCGAATATTACGGTTTTCGAAACTATCAGTGGTTTTTTGGAAATATTAATATTAAAATAAGGGTATTGCTTATGTAATTAAGGGGGCTATTTCATTGAATCAAGACACATTACAATTATTTAAAACATTAACAGAGTTACCAGGTGCACCTGGTAATGAACATGCAGTTCGAGCTTTTATGCGTGAGGAATTATCAAAGTATGCTGATGAGATTGTACAAGATCAATTAGGTGGGATTTTCGGATTAAAAAAGGGTGACGAGAACGGGCCACGTATTTTAGTAGCAGGACATATGGATGAAGTAGCGTTCATGGTAACACAAATTACAGATAACGGTATGATTCGTTTCCAACCATTAGGTGGTTGGTCAAATCAAGTGATGCTTGCACAGCGCGTTGATATTTACGGCGACCAAGGTGTGATTCCGGGTGTTATTAGTTCGGTACCACCACATTTGTTAACACCTGAGATGGCAAAAAAACCGACAGAAATTAAAAATATGTTAATTGATGTCGGTGCAGATGATAAAGATGATGCAATGTCGATGGGTATTAAACCAGGTCAATCGATTATTCCAACAAGTCAATTTGTTCAAATGGCAAATCCAAAAAAAATCATGGCAAAAGCGTGGGATAATCGCTATGGCTGTGGTTTAGCAATTGAACTTCTAAAAGAAGTAAAAGATGAAAAATTACCAAATACATTATATTCAGGCGCGAATGTAATGGAAGAAGTAGGGCTTCGCGGTGCAAAAGTTTCTGCTAATATGATTAAACCAGATTTATTCTTTGCGCTTGATGCAAGTCCAGCAAATGATGTAACAGGTGACCGTAATCAATTTGGTCAGTTAGGTAAAGGGGCATTATTACGTATTTTTGATCGTACGATGGTGACACATAAAGGCATGCGTGAATATATTTTAGATACAGCAGAATCAAACAATATTCCATATCAATATTTTGTATCACCAGGTGGTACAGATGCAGGGAATGTTCATATCTCAAATAATGGTGTACCGTCTTCTGTTATTGGTATTTGTTCACGTTATATTCATACACACGCTTCAATTATTCATACAGACGATATTGATGCAGCAAAAGAATTAATCGTGACACTTGTACGTAATGCAGACCGCACAACATGGGAAACAATCCAACAAAATGGTTAAATAATTTTGAAAGAAGAAGTCGTGAACGGTTGCGATTTCTTCTTTCATTTCTTCAAGTTACATGAAAGATGTAGGAGTGATGAATGTGAAGATTGCAGTAGGAACAAAAAATAAAGCAAAATTAAAAGCAGTGGAAACAGTAGTCAATCGTACACTCATCGAAATTTTAAGTATCACTGGTTATGATGTAGACTCAGGTGTAAGCGCCCAACCTTTTTCAGATGAAGAAACGCGTCTTGGTGCGATTAATCGAGCAAAGCAGACGTTACAGACATCAAGAGCAGACCTTGCCTTTGGGTTAGAAGGCGGTGTGAAGTGGATTGGTAAAGAACTCTACTTATGTAATTGGGCAGCTCTTGCAACAAAGGAACGTACTTATACAGCAGCAGGTGCGCAAATTCCGCTTCCACTTGAAATCGTTCAAGCATTAATCGCAGGCGAAGAGCTTGGACCCATTATGGACTGTTACACAAAAGAACAAGATACGAGACAACACGCAGGTGCGATTGGTGTATTTACAGATGGATTAATTGATCGTGCACAGATGTTTGAACCAATTGTGGAAATGTTAGTAGGACAGTATCGTTATTGGTCGAAACAGTAGAGTTGCAAAGGAATAGATGGTACAGTTAGAATGAGGAAGTCCTATATTTGATACGGAGGTTAGAAAAATGAAAACATTACAAAGTGTAGAGCAATTTGAAACAATCAAAGCACAAGGCAAAACGGTCTTTGTATTTTCAGCAGACTGGTGTCCAGACTGTCGTTTTATTGAGCCCTTTATGCCAGCTTTGGAAACAAAATTTAACGATTTTGAATTTGTATTAGTAGATCGTGATCAGTTTATCGATTTATGTATCGAACTTGATATTTTCGGTATTCCAAGTTTTATCGCTTACAAAGATGGTCAAGAAACAGGTCGCTTTGTATCAAAAGATCGTAAAACACAACAAGAAATTGAAGAATTTCTTCTTGCACAATAATGGAGTGATGACATGAAAGCACCTGAATTAATTCAAGCGTTGAAAGAACGTTTAGGTGAAGATACGTATGCGTGGGAATTAGATGGGAAGACGAATAAACTACGCATTGAACATCGAGCGTTACAAAAAGGTATGGACTTAATGCTTGGCGATGTACTGAATAAGTACGAACAACGTCAAGAAGCTGCGATTGACGAGGTCGTATATATTATTGAACAAACTTTCGAAGCGATGTTACGTGAACAGGCAGAGGGATTTGGGCAAAATATTACGATTTATCCAGCCATTCGCTCTGGTTCATTCCCGAAAAAAACAAAAGACGGCATTCCTTTCATTACAGAAAAGCATACGGCTGAAACGACGATTTTTTTTGCGCTTGATTTAGGAAATACGTATCGTCTAATTGATGAGAGTATGCTCGGTCAATTAAATTTAACAGAGACACAAGTAAAAGAAATGGCGCGTTTTCAAGTACGTTCTTTAAAAACGGATGTCAAACAAGATGAAGTCGCTGGCAATGTATTTTACTTCTTGAATCATAATGATGGATATGATGCAAGCCGTATTTTAAACGAAGCTTTCCTACAAGAGATGGCGAATAAAGTTGAAGGTGATATGACTGTTTCTGTACCACATC
Source organism: Kurthia sp. FSL E2-0154 (assembly GCF_038003625.1). Lineage (NCBI taxonomy): Bacteria > Bacillati > Bacillota > Bacilli > Caryophanales > Caryophanaceae > Kurthia > Kurthia sp. FSL E2-0154. The sequence goes on along the minus strand of NZ_JBBOPO010000001.1, from coordinate 1,654,496 downwards.
AAGATGTACTCATTATTGGAGACATACGAAATAAAGAAGGATATGATGTTTTAGCACAGATGACGATGCACTTCTTCTCAGTAGGTGCTGTGCCCATCACATCATTATCATTCATTTACGAAAACCAAAAATTAGAGCCAATATTCATTATGGCGAAAAACAGTGTGGAAAAGGAGAAAGAATAAGCAATGATCGCATCATATAATAAAGAACATGTCGGTGACGTGTTACTAGTAGAACTATCAACAGAGCCAGCTGTAAAAACAATTGTGGAACGTCGCGGTGACGTCGCAGTTTTAACAGAAGAGGCTACTTCAGAAGTGAAGGGCTTCAACTTATTTAATGCGAGTGAAAAAATGGATTTAGACGGTGTTGTAGGGAATGTCGATATTACAAAAGAGTTTGTACAATCACTGGAAAAAGCACTAACAGAAGCAGATGTACAAATTGATTTACATGTTGATTTTTCACCAAAATTCGTTGTTGGTCATATTCTTGAAATTGAAAAACATCCAAACGCTGATAAATTACACATTACAAAAGTAGATGTAGGGGAAGCAGAACCACTTCAAATCGTATGCGGCGCACCAAATGTTGCACAAAACCAAAAAGTTGTTGTCGCAAAAGTCGGTGCAGTGATGCCAACAGGTATGGTAATTAAAGAATCTGCACTACGTGGTGTTGATTCGTTTGGTATGCTTTGTTCGGCTCGTGAATTAGCAATTCCAAATGCCCCACAAGTAAAAGGAATTTTAGTTTTAGAAGACAGCGCACAAGTAGGTACTGCTTTTAAAGCATAAAGTGAAAAAAGAGGGATTATGCACATGTGTAATCTCTTTTTGTATATAAAAATTTTTGTCTGAACATGCGATTTTCTTCCGAAAAAAGATGAAAATTACAAAAAAGATTACTTTATTGGGAAAAAAGATGTTTAAATTCCGTGTCAGCGTTGCACCATCTGCTTTATAACTGATAAAATAAAGTCAATTATTTGGAAATGAGTTGATTGGATATGAAATGGTTTAAAAACCTTTTTAATAAAGTAACAGATGAAGATGGACAAGAGATGTATGGTCGAAATACATATGAAGAAGCAGAAGAAGATTTTTCTGATGAAGTCTATGAAGAACAACAGCGAGAAGAACAGCCAAAAATATCTAAAGGTAATTTTCGATTCCCATTAATAGACGATGTTGTTACGGATTCTTCTACTCATTCAAATGAAGTGAATCAATTAACCAAACAACCTGCAGTTGAGTCTAAGCCATTACGTTTAAATAGAGGTACAACGCCAGTAAGTTCAAAAGAGCATTACTCACCTTTTACAGCGCCAGGTAATTCGCAACACGTTGCACATGGTATGTCACGTGAACATTATAATCCGTTTAAAAAATCAAGTACGCCTACTACAAAAGTGGAGATAAAAGACGAACCAGCAATGAAACCACAATTAAATAAAACACCAGTGCCAATCGAGCCAGCGGTACAACCGAAAAAACGGTTTGTACCAAGTGATGTACCATCACCAGTGTTTGGATTTAAAAAGCCATCGACACTTACGCCGTATGAGCGAAAGGTACAGGAGCGATTACAAGCAGAGCGTAAGAAAAATCGTGGTACTTTGGCAGATCAATTAGTGCAAAATCGTGTGCGTAGAGAAGAAAGATTAGAAGCGAGTCGTGTATCTGTTCCAACTACGCCAAAGCCTACAGAACAAAAACCAACATCTTTAACGATAAAAAAACAGGATGAAATATTAGTGACATTGCCAAAATTGGAACCAGTAGTGCATGAGCAACCTAAAACGGTTCAAAAAGATGAAGTCGCAAAAGTCACTACAACAAATGAAGTTGCTGAGATAATCTCACCTTCTGAACAAGTAGTGGAAGAAGCAGAAGTAGCATTGCTAGTTCAAGAGAAAGAAACGATCGAGTTAGCAACAGCTGAAGTAGAAGAACTCGTACAAGAGCAAGTGCCAGAGCGAGAAGAAGTAGAAGAACTCGTACAAGAGCAAGTGCCAGAGCGAGAAGAAGTAGAAGAACTCGTATCAGAACAAGTAACAGCTCAGACGCCAATAGAACCCCCAGTAAGAGAAAGAAGTAAGACACCGATTAATGTGGTTATGTTGAAATCAGATAAAGAAAAGTTACAACAAGCACAGGCGAAGGAAATCATTCTACCAAGCTGGAAAGATTCCAAAGCACCTACAAATCGTTACGCTGTACCGTCAGTAAAGCGAACTACAGAAGAGTCAGTAAAAGTAGAAGATGAGGATTCACCCACCAAAGCTTTAGAAGAGATACCATTACCAAGTACAATTGAAGCAGTAGTAGCTGAAGAAGTACAAGAAAAGATCGAATGGCAAGTTTACGATGAAACATTGCAGCTGTTACGTGAACCAGAATTCCAACAAGCTGATGTAGAATGGATGGAAGAACAGGGGCAGTTATTAGTTGAGGTATTGTCAGAATTTAATGTTCCAGCAGAAATTGAAAATATCGTACAAGGTCCAACTGTTACACAATTTGAAATTACAGTTGGTCATGGCGTGAAAATAAGTAAAATTAAAAATCTTTCGGATAATCTAAAGTTAGCACTTGCTGCACGTGATATTCGAATTGAAGCACCAATTCCAGGGAAACGTTCAATTGGTATTGAAATACCGAATGCAAAAGCAAGACCAGTTAGACTATCAGAAATTGTGGGTAATAACAGTTTTAGAGATTCTAACAAAGATTTAGAAGTAGCTTTAGGACTCGATATTACAGGTCAACCTGTAACATTTGATTTAAGTGAAATGCCACATGGATTAATTGCTGGAGCAACGGGTTCAGGTAAGTCCGTCTGTATTAATTCCATTTTAATTAGCTTGTTAATGAAGGCGAGTCCGCAAGATGTCAAGTTGATGTTAATTGATCCAAAAATTGTTGAGTTAGCTGTATACGATGAACTACCGCATTTAGTAAGTCCTGTAATTACAGATGTAAAAGCAGCGACAGCCGCATTAAAATGGGCAGTAGATGAAATGGAACGTCGTTATCAATTATTCCATCATATGAAGGTTCGTCATATTACACGCTATAATGAAATCATTGAAGAACAAAGAAGATTCTCATTAAAAATGCCGTATCTTGTTATAGTAATTGATGAGTTAGCAGACTTAATGATGATGGCTCCAGCAGAAGTAGAAGAATCGATTTGTCGTATTGCACAAAAAGCACGTGCATGCGGAATTCATTTAGTACTTGCTACACAAAGACCATCTGTTGATGTCATTACAGGATTAATTAAATCGAATATCCCAACACGTATAGCATTCTCTGTATCATCTCAAATTGATTCACGTACAATTATTGACTCACAAGGGGCAGAACGTCTTTTAGGACGCGGTGATTTATTGTATTTAGGGTATGGTAAATCAGATACGGTTCGTTTACAAGGAACGTTTGTAACAGATGAGGAAATTGAACAAATTACAGCATATATTCGTTCATTAGGTAAACCAAATTATGCTTTCGCACCAGAGGAGCTTGTTCAAAAAGTAGAACAGGCAGAAGAGCAAGATGAACTATTTGAGGAAGTCTGCCGTTCAGTTGCAGAAGAAGGTAGTGTATCCATCTCATCTTTACAACGTAAATATCGCATTGGTTATAATCGAGCAGCACGATTAGTAGAAATGATGGATGCTCACGGTTTTGTGTCAGAAGCAAAAGGAACGAAACCACGTGAAGTATTTTTAACACCAGACCAAGTCGATTCAATCTTCCAACAGTAATACGAAAATCACTCTTATATGTTGAAAAGTTTCGCGAAATATAGGTATATGGAAGTAAAATGAACGGAAGTTTTTGAAATGATTCGTTTCGTGCTATAATATTAGATGTTTTGAAAAATCAATGAATCTATTACTCTAAATAACAATTAAGAACGATGAAAAAAAGAGAGTGAAAAACAGACTCTCAGGAGGTTTCAACATGACATTATATCATTTTACTGGAATTAAAGGTTCTGGTATGAGTTCATTAGCACAAATTTTATTTGATTCTGGTGAGAAGGTACAAGGATCTGATATAGAAAAACATTTCTTCACTGAGGAGCCACTACATGAACGTGGTATTCGTGTGTTACCTTTCGATGCGAATAACATTGAAGAAGGTATGACCGTCATTGCAGGAAATGCTTTTCCAGATGATCACGTAGAACTTGTGCGTGCAAAAGAATTAGGTGTCGAGGTCATTCGTTACCATGAATTTTTAGGGAATTATCTTGAAAAATATACATCTGTAGCAATTACAGGCGCACATGGTAAAACATCTACAACAGGTTTGATGGCACATGTACTAGCAGGTAATGAACCGACATCTTATTTAATTGGTGATGGTACAGGACGAGGAGCAGTAGATGCAAAAAACTTCGTAATGGAAGCGTGTGAATATCGTCGTCATTTCTTAGCATACCACCCAGATTATGCGGTTATGTTAAATATTGATTTTGACCATCCAGATTATTATACAAGTATTGACGATGTATTTAATGCATTCCAAGAGATGGCACTACAAGTAAAAAAAGCCATCATTGCATGTGGTGACGATGAAAACTTACAACGTATTCAAGCAAATGTTCCAGTTGTTTATTATGGCTTTGGCTCTGAAAATGACTTTGAAGCACGCAATCTTGAAAAAGATACGACAGGTACGACATTTGATGTATTCGTTCGTAATGAGTTTTATAGTCAATTTCATATTCCATTATTCGGAGATCACAATGTTTTAAATACATTAGCTGTTATCTCTCTATGTGAGTATGAAGGTATTCCAGCTACAATGATTCAAGAGCAATTAAACACATATCATGGTGTAAAGCGTCGTTTTTCTGAAACAATCAAAGGCGAGCAAATATTAATTGATGATTATGCACATCATCCAACAGAAATTCGTGCAACGATTCAGTCAGCACGTCAAAAATATCCAAATCGTGAAGTGGTAGCAGTATTCCAACCGCACACATTCTCACGTACCAAAGCGTTTTTAGAGAACTTTGCTGAAAGTTTAAGTGGAGCAGATTGTGTTTACTTATGTGATATTTTCGGTTCTGCACGTGAAAATGCGGGAGAATTAACGATTGAGGACTTAGCAGCATTAATTCCAGGAAGCCACGTATTACGTACAGAAAACATTGAAGATTTAAAAGCACATGAAGAAGCTGTATTTTTATTTATGGGTGCAGGCGACATTGGTAAATTCCAAAAAGCATTCGAAGAAGTATTGGTGTAAATTAGGAGAGGTATGGAGTTATTCCAGCCTCTCCTTTTCTTTTGTATTAAATTTTTTAAAAGAATATTTGCTTACGATAATGATATTGTTGGAAGGATTTAGAGAAAAATAGTAGAATATAGATATCACACAATGTTTAGGTAACGTAAAATTGTGGAAATTTGAGTAGTATTACCATGTAGGAGGGGAAAAACATGATTAGCATTCTCTACATCGCAGCACTTATTTTTGCGATCGCCGTATTAGTGCTATGTATCAGCTTAGCTGTAACACTAAGTTCTGTGAAAAGAACATTAACTAGTGTTGCAAAAACAATGGAAGGTATTGAAGGTCAGGTGCAAGGCATCACAAAGGAGACAGAAGTATTACTTCATACAACAAATGCACTTGCAGCAGATATTCAACATAAGTCAGAACAACTGAACTCATTAGTTGGTGCAGTAAAAGGTTTTGGTGATTCTGTATCTGGTTTAAACCATACTGTACAAAATGTTACATCTACAATTAATACAAGTGTTGACCAAAATCGCGATCAAATTGCGAATGTGGTACAATGGGGTACAACCATTTTAAGTCTACGTAACAAAATGAAGAAAAATAAAGTTGTTAATTAGATAGAGGAGGAACTTGCATGTCAGGATCAAAATTAAACTATAGTGAAGTCCGTGAACAATTAGAAAATACAGGACAGTCGCTTTATTTACCCGAAACATACGTATCAAAACAAGATGCACTTTATGAAGATAACTCATCGTGTACAAGTAGTAAAGATTTTGTGATTGGCGCATTCGTCGGTGGTGTAATTGGAGCAGCAGCAGCATTATTTTTAGCACCAAAATCTGGTAAAGATTTACGTAATGACGTGAAAGTGAAAAGCTCTGACATCACTTCACAAGCAAAACAAAAATCCTCAGAATTAACGAAAAAAGTGCAAGAGCAAGCTGCACCTGTCGTAAAAAAAGTACAGGAACAAGCAGCGCCTGTTGTAAATAAAGTAAAATCATTAAAAGGTAACAATGTTACACCACCTTTAGACGATGGAACTGCATTTGCAGATGGTGAAGATCAAATGGAATTCATGGAAACTGTTGAGAATACAATTCATGAATATGAAAAAACAGAAAAAGATCAACACTAATTTAAAAGTAGATTGGATATACGTATGAAATACGACTAGATCTAATTATAAGAAAAATCGGAATCGCGTTATGCGGTTCCGATTTTTCTTTACGAATGCTAAAAAAAGTAGAATGAAACGTGTTGCCTCGATCACTTTTTTATGAATTCTTCTTCAAATTTAAACGAGTGTTGTGGGAATTAATTGTAGAGTAAGCGTATCTCCACCAAAAACAGGTGCATCAAATTGAGCTTTTTCACCATTTCTAAGTAGTTCAAACGTTCCTTTGAAATCACGTGGTAACGACCAATTCGTATATTTAAAAACGTCTTGGAACGTCCATTGACTATATTCGATTTGAACGAATTGAATACGATCTCCAATTGATAAGATCGTATCGAGTGAACATTCTTGTCCATTCACATAGATATTATATAGCGGTCTTTGTAAGACAATTTCTTCCTGTTGGAATGTAAGTTGGCATTGATCGAGTAAAGTCATATTTAATTGCTTTGTAAAATCTTCTACTGTAGGTTTGATTGCTTCTTGTAATAGGATATGGTCACCATCTTGTAAAATATGGTGTCCTTGTACAGTTAAACCATTTACAGTTAGTTGAGCTTGAAAAGCAGTCATGTTAAGTTTTTGGTCATTTAAGTAATAATAAGTTGGTTCATTGTAATGAGCGCTATGTTCAAAACCAAACTGTTGTAATGCTTCTTCTACCGTTGTATCTGTTGAAACAAAAATGACATCGCCTTCTTGTAAAGCAGTTTCCTTATTTGCCGGAACGCCATTCACAAGAATTGTAGAAGAAATGGTATAGGTTTGATCATTAACCTTAATAACTTTATTAGATGCTTCATCTAATAAATCAGCAATTGTTGCAGTTGCAGGTTTACCATCTTGTCCTTCAATCAATTCAATAAAGTCACCATTTTCAATTGTTGCCTTCATAGATGCTTCTTCTCCGTTAATTAAAATACGTGTTGGGCTTCCTAGATTGCCAGGTATATGGATTGTCTGTCCATTTAATTGAACCGACATCGCAAGACCTGGTTTACCGTATAGTTTGGAAGCAACAATATTTGCAGCAAGTAGCGCGTCTGTTACAGTCATTTCTTTTAATTCAAAAAGACGCACAACTTGCTCGTTGACAGTAAGTGACATGTATTTAATCGGTGTATTTTGTGCAGCAATCGCAATACCGATTGGTGTCACTAACTCTGGAGTAACTGGAATATGGTTTTCTCGTGTTAAATTTTGAATGGCATTTAAATCACGTACCGCTACACGTTGGTCAGGTAAATCAAGCGCTAGACTAATTTCTTTTGTAATATTTGGTGTTAAACTACCGCCACCAATTAATAAAACAGCTTTTGGTGACTGACCAGAGTTGAGACGTTTTATTTCCTGGGCAATATTCGTCGAGAGATGTTGAATGGCTCCCTGAATATGTGAAATTACTTCAGTTGAATGGATTTGTTGTTCAAAACCTAAAATATCTGTAATCGTAACATGTTCTGAAACAGATAGTTCTCTTTTTACAGTTTCAGCAACAGGGAAGTCTAATAAGTAATGATCACTTAAAGCCTCTGTAATCTCATCTCCAGCTGTTGGAACCATTCCGTAAGCTATAACTGTACTTTGATCTGTAATGGCAATATCGGACGTTCCAGCACCTATATCAACGAGTGCAACATTTAAACGTCGCATCGAAGGGGGAATGAGTGCATTAATTGCTGCAATCGGCTCTAAAGTTAATCCATCCATCTCTAAATTTGCACGTTTTAAAGCAGCAATCAGTGATTCAACCACTACACGTGGTAAAAATGTGGCGATGACTTCGATGGAAGCTTCTGTACCTTGTTGATCGATTAAGCTACCGATTTCCTCGCCATCTAAACGATAATAAAGAACAGAGTAGCCAACACAATAATAATGGCTCCCTTTTAAATCTTCCTTATGTTCTAGCAATTTTGCTTGTGCTTCTTGTACAGCAGCTAATTCAAGTCGGTCTATATCCGTTTCTGTTAGTGCAGGACGATGTTGAATGGATAGCTTAGAGCTTGCTTGTTCTGTTTTTAAAGAACGACCTGCAGCAGCGACAGATACTTTCGTAAGAGGACCATGCCTTTCTTCTAATTCTGCTTTCACTTGTGAAATGACATTTGCAACATAGACAACATTATGTATTTGTCCATCAACCATTGCGCGCTCTTTATGCTCTTTAGAAATCAAATCGACAACATGATAACCTTCATCAATCTGCTCTAATATAATACCGACAACCGAACGCGTTCCGATGTCTAGTGCGAATAATTTTTCTGTCATTTTTGTTTACACATCCTTTGCTCGATTATTGCGAAATTTTGCGAAATAAAACCTTTTTACTTTTTCGCGTTGAAGCGTTAAAGAAAAAGTTCGTGACTTTTAAGAATGGATTGCTTATAATACATGTATATCATAAAATGTATCATACATTTCAGTGGGCTGGAAGTACTAGATACGTAAGGAGAGAGGAGAACGGTTATGAGTCATGAAATTTTAGAGAACTTAAGAAATCAAGTAGACGAAATCAACTTAGAGATTTTAAACTTGATTAACAAGCGTGCAGAGCTAGTTGAAGAGATTGGTAAAGCAAAGGAAAAGCAAGGTGTTAACCGATTTGATCCTTTACGTGAACGTCACATGCTCGATTTAATTAAAGAAAATAATCAAGGACCGCTAACAGAAGGTGCGGTTAGTCATATATTTAAAGAAATTTTCAAACAAGCATTAGATTTACAGCAAACGAATACGAAAAAAGAATTACTTGTATCTCGTAAACGTAAAAAAGAAGATACAATCGTTAATGTGAATGGAGAACCCATTGGTACAGGAGCGCCATCATTTGTATTCGGTCCATGTGCAGTAGAATCTTACGAACAAGTGGATGCAGTCGGTGCAGAAATTGCGAAAAAAGGTTTGAAATTAATGCGCGGTGGTGCATACAAACCAAGAACATCACCATACGATTTCCAAGGACTTGGATTAGAGGGGTTAAAAATTCTAAAAGAAGTTGGTCAAAAATACGGTCTAGGTATTGTATCTGAAATTGTTACGCCAACACATTTAGAAGAAGCATTAGACTATGTAGATGTTATTCAAATTGGTGCACGTAATATGCAAAACTTTGAATTATTAAAAGCAGCAGGACAAACGAATAAGCCAGTTTTATTAAAACGCGGTTTAGCAGCAACAATTGATGAGTTCATCCATGCAGCAGAATACATTATGTCAAAAGGGAATGAGCAAATTATTTTATGTGAACGTGGTATTCGTACTTACGAAAAAGCAACACGTAATACATTAGATATTTCAGCTGTCCCAATTTTAAAACAAGAAACACATTTACCTGTATTTGTAGATGTTACACATTCTACAGGTCGTCGTGATTTATTATTACCATGTGCGAAAGCAGCAATTGCAATTGGTGCAGACGGTGTGATGGCCGAAGTACACCCAGATCCAGCAGTAGCGCTATCAGATTCGCAACAACAAATGGACTTTGAAACATTCGATGCATTCTATGATACATTGCAAACATTCATGAAAACACACGATATTAAAGCATAATTTGTAAGTGGCGATTCGAAATCCTTTGAATCGTCACTTTTTTGCTTGACTAGCTGTTGAAAATCGTTGACACAATATATTATGATTAGAAGTAGTTCGAAAAAGGAGGGTCATCGGTGACCGTAACAATTTATGATGTTGCACGTGAAGCAAATGTTTCGATGGCAACGGTATCTAGGGTAGTCAATGGGAATCCCAATGTAAAACCTACAACTAGAAAAAAAGTATTAGAAGTAATTGATCGTTTAGAATATCGTCCAAATGCCGTTGCACGTGGCTTAGCAAGTAAGAAAACGACAACAGTGGGCGTTATTATTCCTGATATTTCAAATGTATTCTATGCAGAGTTAGCACGCGGAATTGAGGATATTGCAACGATGTATCGTTATAATATTATCTTATCCAATTCTGATCAAAACGAAGCAAAAGAAATTGAATTATTGGATACAATGTACGGAAAGCAAGTAGATGGGATTGTGATGATGAGTGAAAATGTATCAGAAGCCATTCTAGACAAAATGAGTCATTCACCATCACCAATCGTTTTAGCCGGTTCTGTTGAAGATTCTAAGCAGATTCCAGCTGTGAATATCGATTATGTACAGGCAGCATATGAAGCAGTGAAAAAATTAATTAATAACGGTCATAAGCGTATTGCCTTCGTATCGGGACCATTCACATCAACAATTAATAAAGAGCATAAGTTTGTAGGCTATCAAAAAGCATTAGAAGAAGCAGGGATTGCACTGGATGAAAATCTTGTATTAGCAGCAGAAGATTCTTATGATAGTGGGATGGAAGACTTTGTGCATGCAAATGAAGTAGCAGACCCACCAACAGCTTATTTTACAGGTAGTGATGAGTTAGCGATTGGCATTATTCATGCAGCACAAGATGCTGGTAAGTCTGTACCAGATGATATTGAAGTGATTAGTTTTGAAAACTCAAAATTAGCACGTATGGTACGTCCACAACTCACAAGTATGGTCTTACCACTGTATGATATCGGTGCTGTATCGATGCGTTTACTTACAAAAATTATGAACAAAGAACAGACAGAACAATTACAAGTTGTTCTGCCACACCGTATGGAAGAAAGAAATTCTACAAAAGCATAAAATATAAAAGACAGGAATCACAAATACTCGTGATTCCTGTCTTTTTAATTTTGGCGAATCATGTATAATGCTTTTTCAAGTGTTTGTTGGTTTTTCTCTGTAATTTCTTCTTTACGTGGGATTGATTCATATAAATCTTCAGGATCTTCCCATGTAGGTATGAGTGTAACAGGTGCTTCTTTTTGCCAATTGTCTAACCATTCTTGTGGAATAGCGCCTGTTGGAACTTGTTGATTCGTCATCGCAAGCCATACCATTGACCATGCACGCGGAACAACTCGCCAGATATCATAACCACCGCCACCAACAGCAATCCAACGACCTTCACAAAATTCATGAGCTAGTTCATGGGCGATTTTTGGTATGGATTCATATGTTTTAATTGTACTGTAAAGATGTGTAAGTGGATCGAAATAATGGGCATCTGCACCATTTTGAGTTAAAATAACATCCGGTTTAAAGTGTGCAATGACTTCTCGAATGGCTGTTTCATAGACTTCTAAAAAAGAGCCATCTTCTGTAAAAGCATCGAGCGGAATATTAAAGGAAGTACCATATCCTTCGCCATTTCCACGTTCTGTTACCGCACCCGTTCCAGGAAATAGGTAACGTCCTGTCTCATGAATGGATAATGTACATACATTCGGATCGTCATAAAAGCTCCATTGTACACCATCTCCGTGGTGTGCATCTGTATCTATGTAAAGTATGCGCGCATCATATTTTTTTTGCATATATTTGATGGCAACCGTACTATCATTATAAATACAAAAACCCGAAGCTTTTCCATGAAAACCATGATGTAATCCACCACCAAGGTTGAGTGCATGATTTGTTTTGCCTTGCATCACATAATCACAAGCTGTAAGCGTACCACCTACAAACATGGCACTTGCTTCATGCATATTTTTAAAAATAGGTGTATCTTCTGTACCAATACCGTAAACTTCACCCTCACCATTACGCAATTCACCATGACCTGCTTTTTTGACAATATCAATATAAGCAGCATCATGACCGAGCAATAATTCTTCATCCGTAGCAACACGCGCTTTTTTAATTTGTTCGGGTTGAAGTGCATTAATCTGCTTTAGTAAATCCATTGTTAATTGAAGACGTTTTTGATTAAAAGGATGTGTTTCTGAAAATTTATAATCAAGTTGCTCTGGTGAATAAATAAAGACTGCATCTTGTTCTAAAGGTCCATTCCTAGTGTATTTGGCCATAACACATCAAATCCTTCCTTACGTAATGCACGAATGATTGGAACAGGATTCATGCTTTTTACACGAATCGAGATTACCTGATGATTAGGAGAAATATCTGGGTGTAGTAAGATACTTAAAATATTTGCATTATATTGTGCAATCACGCCAGTAATTTCATGTAAAATCCCTGCCTCATCTTTAATTCGTATATCAATTCGTGAACTTGGTTTTGTCGCACCTGTCAATTCAATGTAATTATAAAGTAAATCACTATCTGTTAAGATTCCAACTAACTTTTTATGACTAATAATCGGTAAACAACCAATTTTGTGTTCATAAAATAGAAGGGCAACTTCTTCGACAAAATCGAGTGGATGTCCAACTAAAGGGTGTCTAGTCATAATTTCTGAAATAGGTGTTTGAAGAATTTTTTTTTCTTCATCTTGATTCAATAAATGCGTAATTGTATTTTTAATATCGCGTTGTGCAACTAAGCCAACAAGTTGTTTCTGTGTATTAACAATTGGTAAATGCCGAATCTTTTTTTCGCGCATTAATTGGTTAGCATCTTGTAAGGTATGCTCAGGTGTAAGCGTAAAAACATCTTTTGTCATAATTCTTTCAACAATCATGATGATTCCCTCCTTTACTTAATACATCAAACGATTTGAAAAACGTAAACGATCAAATTTTTCAATACTTGCACGGTCTACTCGACTACCAATACGTGCCATAAGACAGTTTGCAGGATGAGCAGAAATTTCAGGATCGTCTGTTGCATAATATTCTAGTCCGCCTTCATTCATCATTTTCTCCATAACTTTGCGATAATCCCATACATTTAACCCCGTTCTCTTTAAATCCCAATGCCAATAATATTCAGTTGTAATGATAATATAGTCTTCCATCGCATCATCTAACATTGAAACACGTAGCATTGCTTTTCCTAAACCATTACCTCTGAAGTCATTAATCACTTCGATTGCACCTAGCTCAATTAAATTTTCCATATTGCCTTCAGCCCATCGTTCAAGTGGGTCTGGATAGACGAATGTTGTATAACCGACGACTAGCTGATCTTGTCTGCACACAATGATACGACCTTCGGGTAGCTTTGAGATGCCCAAAATAGCTTTAAATTGTTGTGGTGCTGGACGAAATGCAGCTAAATCTTCATGAAATGTCATTTTTTCTAAATTTTCAGGTAATACAGGGCCTTCTACTATGACTGGGCCACGCGAGGTATCGATGATTTCAGAATAAAATGTACGAATATGTTCCAATGTCCACCGCTCCTTTTCGATACGTTTGTTTTTTATTATACATCATGTGAAAAGAAAAAAATAACGTAAATGAGAAGAAATGATAGATTAGTGAGGAAATGTGTACAAAAAAGGATATTCGTTCTAAAAGTATAATTTTAACTGAAATTTGCTATTTAAATTCGAAAAATCCTTATTTTTTCGAATTATTCAGTCAATTTTATATATTCTATTATAATACAGTTTTATTTGTTATATAATAAAATAGTGTTAATCGAACAAGGGGGTTAAAATATGAGAATTGAACCACTAGTAGCAACGAAGGGTGATTTTAATCTTGTAGATTATGACAAAGAAAAAGCCACATTCAATTGGGAGAAAGTGAATGAAGTTTTTTCATGGAGCACAACAAGTCTTGTCAATTTGGCGCATGAAGCAATCGACCGCCATGCTGATTCAGAAAAAGAAAATCGTATTGCTTTATATTATGAAGATGCACATCGAAAAGAAGCCTATTCATTTGGGGAAATGAAAAAGTTATCTAATCGAGCAGCAAATGTATTTTCAAATTATACAGATTTGAAAAAAGGGGATCGCTTATTTATTTTCATGCCACGCACACCAGAGCTTTATATTGCTTTACTTGGGGCGATTAAAAAAGGTGTTATCGTTGGACCTTTATTTGAAGCTTTTATGGAAGTAGCAGTGTATGATCGTCTATATGATAGTGAAGCTTCGGTTTTAGTAACGACACCAGAGTTGTTACCGCGTGTTCCAGTTGATCGACTACCACATTTGAAAAAGATTTTTGTAGTAGGAGAAGAAATCGAAGAAACAGAACAAATTTTTGATTTTAATCGATTAATGGAGCAAGCTTCGGATCAATTCTCAGTAGAGTGGGTAACGCTAGAAGATGGGGCTGTTCTACATTATACGTCTGGTTCAACTGGTAAACCAAAAGGGGTTTTACATGTACACAATGCAATGATTCAACAATATCAAAGCGCTAAATGGGTTTTAGATTTAAAGGATGATGATATTTATTGGTGTACAGCTGACCCAGGTTGGGTAACGGGAACAGCTTATGGCATTTTTGCACCATGGTTACATGGTATTTCGATGGTCATCGTTGGGGGACGATTTTCACCGGAAGCTTGGTACGGTGCATTAGAAAAGTATAAAGTAACGATATGGTATAGTGCGCCTACAGCATTTCGAATGTTAATGGGGGCAGGTAATCATGTGGTTGAACAGTATGATTTAAGTCATGTACGTCATGTATTATCTGTAGGGGAGCCATTAAACCCAGAAGTTATTAAATGGGGAAAAGAAGTGTTACATCATCGTATTCATGATACATGGTGGATGACGGAGACAGGAGCGCAGATGATTTGTAATTATCCTTCAATGGATATTAAGCCAGGTTCTATGGGAAAACCATTACCGGGTATTGAAGCGACAATTGTAAATGATCAAGGAATAGAAGTACCACCGTTCACAATGGGGAACTTAGCGATTAAAAAGGGGTGGCCATCAATGATGCGCCAAATTTGGAATAATCCAGAACGCTATGATTCGTACTTTTTAAAAGACGAATGGTATGTTTCAGGAGATTCCGCTTATATGGATGATGAAGGTTACTTCTGGTTCCAAGGGAGAATTGATGATGTGATTATGACAGCCGGAGAGCGTGTCGGACCGTTTGAAGTAGAGAGTAAATTATTAGAACATCCTGATATTGTGGAGGCCGGTGTTATTGGAAAGCCGGATCCAGTAAGAGGGGAAATTATTAAAGCTTTTATTGCATTACGTGAAGGTGTTACACCAACACCAGAGCTTGAGGCGAATATTAAGGATTTTGTAAAGAAGGGTTTGGCGGCACATGCAGCGCCACGTGAAATTGAGTTTAAAGAGAAGTTACCAAAAACAAGAAGTGGTAAAATCATGCGTCGTGTATTAAAAGCATGGGAATTAAATTTACCGACAGGTGATTTGTCTACAATGGAAGATGATTAAAAAATTATATGTGTAATAATAAAAAAATCGCGATGGCGCGGTTTTTTTATTTTTTAAGAAATGAAAAAGAGAAGTAGGTAGACCCCACTTCTCTTTTACTATTCTTTATCTTCTTTTGAATCATCTGGCTTTGGTTTTTCAGTAGATTGGTTAGAACCGCTACCTGAATTTCCACCGCCTGTACTTGGTTTTTCTTCTGTACCTGTACTTGGTTTATTCGAACTATTGCCACTACTACCATTGTTGGTAGCTGGTGGCTTATTGTTTGATTCTGGTTTTGATGTGTTGCCAGAACCTGTTGAATTATTTGAACTACCAGTAGCTGGTTTATTTGTTTGAGTGTTATTCGAACTTGATGAATTCGAATTATTGCTAGATGCTTCATTCTTTTTATCTGTCGTCGTGTTATTTATACCTTTCTTTGCTGGTAGCGTACCACCGAATGGTGATAATAAAGAAGAGATAGTTACTGGAGGAACAGACAATGAACCATTGAATAAATCAGATGTCATGTTACCACATCCAGAATAACCACCAGTATCTGCACAGAATGAACGATTCACAACATTTGGAGGGCGTGTAAATGAGCTACCACCAGCTGTTGCAAGTTTTGGATCTGTACTATAAATCGAGTTCATAACACGCGCCCAGAATAAGTTGACACGTGTACTTGGATCGAAATAAGCGCCGTTATATTGATTTAATGTTTTTGGTTGGTCATAACCCATCCATACACCTAATGTGATTTTCGGGTTGTAGCCGACTAACCATACATCTTTATATTCTTGAGATGTACCTGTTTTACCAGCAAAATCACCACTAAAGTTTAGGCTGCCTTTTGCTTTTGAACCTGTACCGCCATTGAATACATCTCTTAGCATATCTGTAATGATATACGATGTTTCTTCAGAGAATACGCGTTTCTTTTTCGACTTGTGCTTGTAAATCGTTTTACCATTACGGTCTACAATTTTTTCAACCACATACGCATCTACGAAATCTCCACCGTTTGCGAATGTCGCAAATGCATTGGTATTTTCTTCTACTGTTACGCCGTATTTTAAAGCACCAATCGATGTTGAGTAGTTTGTATAATCATCTGCATCTAGATTTGAGAAGCCCATTTTTTCTAAGAAGTTTGCAGGTTTATTCGCCATAATTTGAGCGTATAAACGAATCGCAGGTAAGTTTAATGAGTCTTTTAAAGCGTCACGTGCAGAAACAATACCACGTTCTTCATTCACATCAAAGTTAGAAGGTTGCCAGCCACCATAATTAAATTTCACATCGGCTACAGGGCTACCAGCACCAATACGACCATATTCAATTGCAGGTGCGTAAACAAGTAAAGGTTTCATTGTTGAACCGTTTGAACGTTTTGCTTGTGTTGCATGATTGAGTTCTTCGAGTTTGAAGTCTCGACCACCGATGAAGCTTAGTAAACGACCTGTCTCATTTTCGATAACTACGCCACCTACTTGAACAGGATCCGCTACAGGTTTCGTTTCACCTGTTTCAGAGTCTGTTACATTCTTCGTATAGGTAGCTCCGTAATAAGGGAATGAGTCCTTCGCTGTATCCATCGCATCATATAATTTTTTGTCAATTGTCGAATAAATTTTATAGCCTTTTGAACGTAATTCTCGGTCAGCTAAAATTGTGTATTTTTCACGTAATTTGGATTCTTTATCAATACGTTTTGCTTCAATACCGTCTTTTTTCGCCAGAATTTTTGCCATAATACCTTTTGCTTGATCTTCAATTTCATATGTTACGTATGGATATTTTTCTGTTGCTTGTTTTTCGCGTGCGCGAAAATCTTTCACGATGTTATATTTAAGTGCTTTTTTATATTCTGCATCTGAAATATAACCTGTTTCATGCATACGATAAAGTACTGTTTTCATACGATTTACGCCAAGTTGTAACATCTTTTTATCTTTTAATTGTCCAGTTTGCGTATAAGGTGTATAAGCAAATGGAGATTGTGGGATCCCCGCAATATAAGCAGCTTGTGGTAAACTCAAGTCTGAAGCGCTCTTATTGAAAATTCCTTTTGAAGCTGTTTCAACACCTGCAATATTACGGCCAGTCGAATTACGACCATACGGGATAATATTCAAATATGCTTCTAAAATCTCATCTTTTGTCATGAAGTGCTCTAAACGCATGGCAAGCAGTAATTCTTTTGCTTTACGTTCATAAGATACTTCATTTGTTAAGACTTGGTTTTTAATTAATTGTTGTGTCAGTGTCGAACCACCTGTTTGCATAGACGAATTCGATACATCTTGTAATAAACCACGGAATACAGCCTTTGGTACAATGCCGTTATGTTCATAGAAGTATTCATCTTCTGTCGCAAGTACAGCATCAATTACTTTAGGTGATACTTGTTTTAAAGTTGTTTCTGTTCTTTCTAAATCAGTTCGCATCTTCCCTAAATATTGATTATTAGCGAAGTATAACTGACTGGTCTCATCATAGTTAAAAATGGTCTCACGCATTTCTTGTTTTGATGAGAGCTTTTCGTCTTTTACTAGTGATGCAAAATAACCTGCACCAATAGAACCTAAAAAGACAATTCCGACAAGCATAAGCGTTAAGAATAATAAGAATAAATTCCAAATTACGCTGGATGAAATACGGAAATATTTCATAAATGCCTTGTCGGAAAATGCTTGTATATGTTGATCCCAACTCTCTAATAGCTTTTTCATGGATATCACTCGAATGATCATTTTTAAAACTCTTTTGAGAGTATTGCTACTTTAAAAATGACCTTCCTCCTTCAGTTTAAATCAGGTTAAAAAAGGTATTGCAACTATACATTTTTTAACTGGTCACTAGACTGTATAATACAATCGATTTTTCTTTTTTTTAATTATAAATGAATCGATGCAATGGACATATGTATGAACCGTTATTAACTTTAGCATCTCTTACGTAAAAATAGTATACAATATTTTACCCTACTTATAGCAAATATATTCCAAATAATAGACGGTTAAAATTTTTGCATACATACTTAATATTACATGAAAATGACTCACTTATGTGTGAACAATTTAAACATTGACAAAAAAAATGAACTAAAGTAAAGTAACAGGTATATATTTCGTACGGAGAAAAATGCGCAGTAGAAACAAAATTCCCTGTTCAGAGAGTTAGCGGTCGGTGCAAGCTAACCATAATTTTGTTTTGAATTACACATTTGGAGTAACGACGTAGCCGCTGCGTTAAAGCGATAGAGCGGGAGAGATGACAAGCATTTCTCCAAGCCGGGTGGTACCGCGTTATTCGTCCCTAACGTCCCTGCATCAATATGATGGCAGGGACGATTTTTTTATTATTAGGAGGAATAACAATGACAAATGCATTAATTGAAGATTTAACATGGCGTGGTTTGTTGTACCAGCAAACAGATGAAGAAGGCATGGCGAAATTACTAGACGAAGAAAAAGTATCGTTATACGTAGGTGTAGATCCAACAGCAGATTCGATGCATATCGGTCACATCGTTCCAATGCTAACATTACGTCGTTTCCAACAAGCTGGTCACCAACCTGTATTACTAGTAGGTGGTGCAACAGGAATGATTGGTGACCCATCAGGTCGTTCTTCAGAGCGTAATTTATTAACAGAAGAACAAATTCAACATAATGTAGACTGCATCAAAGGACAACTAGGTCGTATTTTCGACTTCAAAGATGAAGCGAATGGCGCAAAATTAGTGAATAACTACGATTGGTTCGGCAATATGACAACAATCGAATTTTTACGTGACTATGGTAAATTAATTAATATTAATTACATGCTAGGTAAGGATACGATTTCTTCTCGCTTAGAATCAGGTCTATCATTCACTGAATTCACATACACACTAATTCAAGGTATGGACTTTAATCATTTATACGATCACCACAATGTACGTATTCAAGTGGGTGGCTCTGATCAATGGGGTAATATTACAACAGGTCTAGAAGTAATTCGTAAAACACATGATGAAGAAGCAAAAGCATTTGGTTTTACAATTCCACTTGTGACAAAAGCAGATGGTACGAAATTTGGTAAAACAGCTGGTGGCGCGATTTGGTTAGATGGTGAAAAAACATCTCCATATGAATTCTACCAATTCTGGCTAAACACAGCAGATGCGGATGTTGTGAAATACTTAAAAATCTTTACTTTCTTAACACGTGCTGAAATTGAAGCTTTAGCTGAAAAAGTAGAAACAGAAGCACATTTACGTGAAGCTCAAAAAACATTAGCTGCTGAAATGACAAAAATGATTCATGGTGAAGAAGGTTTAGAGCAAGCATTAAAAATTACAGCTGCGCTATTCTCAGGTGACTTAAAAGCTTTATCAGCAGATGAGATGAAAGTAGCATTCTCAGGTGTTCCATCTGTAGAAGTAACGAAAGCAGATACAAATATTGTTGAATTGTTAGTAGAAGCTAAAATCTCACCTTCAAAACGTCAAGCGCGTGAAGATGTAACAAATGGTGCAATCTCCGTAAACGGTGAGAAAGTACAAGACCTTGACTACACAGTTGATGCAAAAGACCGTTTAGAGGATGCCTTCACAATCATTCGTCGTGGTAAGAAAAAATACTTCATGGTGAAGTTTTCATAATAAATCGCATTTGAATGCAAAAAAGAAGGAATCGCAACTAGTCGATTCCTTCTCTTTTTATGAATGGAAAATGAGTTTCTTCCTATTATGTTGTTAAAAAAGACGGGGTTTCTACATGTGCATATGCGTCAGGATGAATTCGTTTGGCAAGTTGAATCGCACCAATTAAAAGACGAGGAGATGGGCGACAGTAAAGCCATTCTTCCATTTTAAAAATGCATTCATTTTTTACAGCATTCATCTCTTGCCATCCATCACGCCTTAATACGACTTTTGGATTGATACGTTCATAAGCTACACCTACCCATGATAAAAAAATATAATCTGGATTTCGATTTTTTACATCATCAAAATCAGTCATAACACTAGCTAATTCAACATCTTCAAAAGCATTGCGGCCACCGGCGAGTTGACTGATTTCTGTTAACCAATTCACTTTTCCAGGTGTGAAAATGGGATTGGGCCACCATTCCCAATAAAGTGAAGGATGTTCATTGATTGATTGAGAAATGGTATGTAGTTCATGTCTTTTTGCTTCATAAGCTGTTGCAAATTCTTCCGCACGAACTGCAACACCGCAAGCTTTCCCAACCAGACGGACTTCTTCAATGATCTCATCAAGTGAATTTGCATTTAAAATGAGTTGAGGAATCCCGCGTTCTTTTAAACCTTCAACATTCTTTTCCATACCAGGAACACTGAGAGAAGATAGAACGATGTCAGGTTTTAAGGCTTCTAATGCATCTAAATCAATGGATAAATCAGGTCCTAATTTTGGTAATGTGTGTACAACCTGTGGCCAATCTGAAAAATCATCAACAGCAATGAGTGAATCAGTCAAGCCGAGTAAAGCAACGATTTCTGTATTACTTGGACAAATTGAGATAATCCGCATGAAAATCCTCCTTCACATTTCTTTTCAAAAATTATAACATAGTGTATGATGAACTTCTGAATTTGAAATGCTTGACTAAATACCTTGCGGGGTATATCATAGCGATATAAATAAATGATGGGAGGTAATTAAACAGTTATAATAAATCTATAAATATCTATAAAAAACTATTTATTTTTCATACATTTCATGGTGTAATAGAATTATCCACTAATTCAAAGGAGAATGAAATGTATGAAAAAATACAGTATTGGTCAATTCGCAAAAGAAATCGGAGTAACAGTTCAGACTTTAAGAAATTGGGATAAGACAAATAAATTAAATCCTCAATATACTGCACCTTCTGGACACCGTTATTACTCTCAACAACAACTTGAATATTTTCTTGGTTTACATTCTCCTGAATCAGAATCGAGAATAACTATCGGCTACTGTCGAGTATCTTCTCATAAGCAAAAGGATGATTTGCAGAGGCAAGTGGAAAACATGGAATCATACTTACTGTCTCAAGGTAATCCATTTAAGATTGTGAAAGATATAGGTAGTGGTATAAACTACAACAAAAAAGGGTTAAATGATGTTATTGATTTAGTCCTAAATTACAAAGTAGATAGGGTTGTAGTTTTATACAAAGATAGGTTATTACGATTCGGATTTGAACTCTTGGAAAATTTATTTGCTAAATACGGAACAAAGATTGAGGTTATCGACAATACTCCAATGACAGATAATCAAGAGTTGGTCGAAGATTTAATTCAAATTGTTACTGTATTTAGTTGCAAATTACAAGGGAGACGGGCGAATAAGGTTAAGAAATTAATTAAGGAGTTGAAAGAGAATGATACTAGCAAAGAAGATACGAATTAAACCAACTAAAGAACAAGAAATTCAACTATGGAAATCTACTGGTGTGGCAAGATGGGTATACAATTGGACATTAGCTAGACAACAAGAAAATTATCAACGAGGGTTGAAATTCTTATCTGACAATGTTTTGAGAAAAGAAATCACACAAATTAAAAAACAAGAGGACTTCCAATGGTTGAGTGAAGTATCAAATAATGTAGCTAAGCAAGCTGTTAAAGATGCTTGTAATGCGTATAAGAGATTCTTTAAAGGTTTGGCGAAACGTCCAAGATTCAAGTCTAAGAAGAAATCTAAATCTTCTTTCTATAATGACAATGTGAAACTTAAAGTAAAAAAGAACACGGTGTTAATTGAGAAAGTAGGATGGGTTGCAACTTCTGAACAAGTCCCAATGGGGGTGAAATATACTAATCCTAGAGTATCTTTTGACGGAAAGTATTGGTATATCTCTGTTGGAGTAGAGCAAGAACAAGTAAAACAAGAATTAACGAATGAAGTAATTGGAGTAGATTTAGGAGTTAAAGAATTAGCAATTTGCTCGAACGAAATGGTGTTCAAAAACATTAACAAAACAAAAGAAGTGAGAAATATTGAGAAACGTTTACGTAGGTTACAGCGAAGCGTTTCCCGAAAATATGAGATGAATAAGGAGGGAGACCGATTTGTCAAAACATGTAACATTATAAAAATCGAAAAGCAAATACGAAATCTACACAGACGGTTAGCTAACATTAGAAACAACCACATTCATCAAGCAACAAATACAATAGTGAAAACCAAACCTTGTAAAGTTGTGATGGAAGATTTGAATGTAGTTGGAATGATGAAAAACCGTCATTTAGCTAAAGCAGTAGCCAAACAAAAGATGTATGAATTTCTCCGTCAATTGAAATACAAATGTGAAAAATACGGAATTGAATTTATACAAGTTGGACGTTTCTTCCCATCTTCTAAAACATGTTCGTGCTGTGGACAAATTAAATCAGATTTAAAATTATCTGATAGAGTTTACAAGTGTGACTGTGGATTAGAGATAGACAGAGATATGAATGCTGCGTTAAATTTAGCTAAATATGGAGAATTAGTAGCTTAGTCACTTACAAGACACTACTAATGTGTAGGGTTCGTTGTACCCGAATTAACGCCTGTGGAGTATCATACCAAATGTGA
This sequence comes from Kurthia sp. FSL E2-0154, assembly GCF_038003625.1. NCBI lineage: Bacteria > Bacillati > Bacillota > Bacilli > Caryophanales > Caryophanaceae > Kurthia > Kurthia sp. FSL E2-0154. Next base: position 1,631,316 of record NZ_JBBOPO010000001.1, on the reverse strand, counting down.
GTAGCTTCGGCAAAAGCAGATACAAAGAAACAGGAAATAAACATTGCTTATAGATTTTTATAGGTTTTTGGCAACGGTAAAAATAGTGGAATATGATCAACAAGTTCGAAACAGACTGAAACGCATCGATGGACAGATTCAAGGGATTTTACGCATGATGGATGAAGGTAAAGACTGTAAACAAGTCATTACACAATTATCTGCTGCTCGTTCAGCAATCGATCGTACAATTGGCTTAGTCGTTAGTACGAATTTAGTACACTGTATCCAAGGCGAAGGGAATACAGACGATAAAACACATGAAGAGCTTATTCAAGAAGCTGTGAATCTTCTTGTGAAAAGTCGCTAAAAAGAAGTCGTTTCGTACTTCTTTTTACTATTTTTAATACCCCCATAAGTATAAAAGAGGAGCATATAGAATGAAAACTATTACAACAACAGAAGTACAAGAAAAGTTAGCAGCAGGTGAACAACTACATTTAATCGATGTACGCGAAGTAGAAGAAGTAGAAGCAGGAAAAATTCCTGGCATTACTCATATCCCTTTAGGTTTATTAGAATTTAGAATGCATGAATTAGATAAAAATACACCATATATTATGGTATGTCGCTCAGGTGGACGCTCAGGTCAAGCAACACAATTTTTAGAGCAACAAGGTTACGATGTAACGAATATGAATGGCGGTATGATGATGTGGGGCGGAGAAGTAGAATAATCAATACTCAATCTGGAAGAATCACACAATGTTGTGGTTCTTCTTTTTTGCAAAGTAACAATAAATGGAGGCTGTTTGTCCTAAAAGAAATCAGGGTAAATTCTAATAATATCAAAAAATTCATGTTTTATTAATTAGGAGGATGAGCATGCATAAAAAAGTAAATCCCTTTACACATCTCTGGTTTCATCCAGTTGATACAGTGAAAAGCGTATTGATGGAACGCAGTTTTTGGGGTATATTCTTTCTTGCTTTCTTAGGTGCATGGGCAACAAGTTTATTTGGGACAATGGATCAAAAGAATATGGTGACAAGTTCAGGTGACTTACCAAACTCTTTCATCATTATATTTGCTGGAGCAGTAGGTGCCATTTTTGCTTTAATTGTAGGTAGTATTTTTACAGCATTCTTTTATTGGTTAGTGGGTAAAATTCTAAAGGGAACAGGTAGTTTTGTAGCTTTATATAAAGGTTCAATGTTCCTAACATTTCCTCACTTTTTACTTTTTCCATTTGTAATTATTTATTTAATTGCATATCCGGCTAATTTTTATAATACGGATTTAGATCAGACAGCTGGATCAATTACGTTAGCAATTATCGTGGGTATTTTAGCGGTTATTTGTTCTATCTATACGTTCATTGTAGGGATTGTTATGTTATCGGAAGTACATCAATTCTCCAAATGGAAAGCGTTCTTTACGATGATTTTATCAGTGGTTGTCATTTCTGCTATTATATTTGCTTGTGTAGGAATCTTTTTAGGTCTTACACAACTATAGAATTTAAGCAGATTGAAACATAAGTATACAAAATATGATCCCACATGAGCATAAGAAAAACTGGAATCGCGCTGTCGTACGGTTCCAGTTTTTTTAACCTGTTTTATATTTATACATCCATCCAATTACTGTAGTAACCATGTTTGCCGAAATCAACAAGTACATCTTCGTCAGCAGTAGGAGCAACACCATTCCAATGCGATGTGCTAAGAAGTTTCCCTTCATCATCATGGATTTTAATATGTTGGCGATTTAGTTCCACATTTTCCTCTGCGTATGACTTAGCTTCTCCAATATCTTCAAACAAACCTTCAAAAGCATTGCCTAATCCAAAGTTAATTGAGTAGTAGCGTCCCATAAATTATCTTCCTTTCAATTGAGTAGAATTATTTTACTTCAATATGCCACTTATATTCTTTTTTGTCGCTTGCAAAAGCAGGTTTATAAACAAGTCCGTATTCTCCAGCGCCTTCAACATCACATTGTAATACACCTTTAATCGTTTTCTTTTTATCCAAATCACCATCTAGATGATTTATTTCACCGAAGTAACTTTCTTGTTTCTTACCGTTTTTATAAAGTGTAAATTCTGTAGAAGCAAGTAGTGCTTTTTTGTTTGCAGTTATATCTAGTGTAAGAGCCTTGCCTTTAGGCTTTATATTTTTTCACCATCCGATAATTTTGCAAATGTAATGGTAAAATCAACACGATCAATTTTCACCATATTTTCTACTTCATATTTTGTACCATTTTTCGATGTATCATTTGTTGATGAACTCTCTGCTTTTTAGCCGTTTTTTTCTTCTGTTGCATTACCGCAAGCGCTTAATAAAAAAAGTGTAACTAATGGTAAAACAACTAATGATTTACGCATAGTAAACCCTCCTGAAATAGAATTTAGACTGTTCTTTGTTTATTTGCCCTTTTTAGTAAGATTTAATCTCTTTAAGTGAAAGGTGAGGTATGGAAAGAGAAAATATGTTTATCGGCGAAAGAAAACAAGTGTATTTTTGTTATAAATTATATGTTTAAACAACAAAAAAACCTTGAAAACAACGTTTTCAAGGTTTTTTGAATCAAAAAGATTAACGAGAGTAGAACTCTACGATGTAAGCTTCGTTGATTTCAGCTGATAATTCAGAGCGCTCTGGTAGGCGAGTGAAAGTACCAACTTTGTTGTCAGCATCGAAAGTTAAGTATTCTGGAACGAATGCGTTAGCTTCGATTGCTTCGTTTACAGCAGTAAGGTTAAGAGATTTTTCACGAAGAGAAATAACTTGACCTGGTTTTACGCTGTATGATGGGATATCAACGCGTTTACCATCAACTGTTACGTGACCGTGGTTTACTAATTGACGAGCGCCGCGACGAGTGCGAGCTAAGCCAAGACGGTAAACTAGGTTGTCTAAGCGAGTTTCAAGAAGGATCATGAAGTTTTCACCATGTACACCATTCATTTTACCAGCTTTAACGAATAAGTTGTGGAATTGACGTTCAGTCATACCGTACATATGACGAAGTTTTTGTTTTTCTTGTAATTGTAGACCATACTCAGATAATTTTTTACGTTGAGTTGGACCGTGTTGACCTGGAGCGTATGGACGCTTTTCGATTTCTTTACCAGTACCGCTTAAAGAAATGCCTAAACGACGAGATAGTTTCCAAGATGGACCTGTATAACGAGACATTTAAAGTCCCTCCTATGATTTTTATTTGGCATAAAACAAAAATCAGCTGTATTTAGCAAAGCAGTTATTCTATATTCAAGTAGTTTCGTTCATGCAGCCTAAGAATTACTCCTACTCCGTCTAGCAGAACTAGAGGAACAGAATAAACGACAATACCATACAACCGCTGCGTTTATTTTACACAAATTTTATTGTATATCGTATAGATTGGTATGTCAAGAAAATGAGGGAAATAACGGACAAATTAATTAAAGAAAATTGTTTTTTTTGAACTTGGTTAAATAGAAGTAGTATAAAAGAACCTATTTGTGTATAATACAGTTAAGAATCTTGTGTCTATTAAACGAAAATAGGTGATTACATTTGCGAGATCAACATATTATGGATGCAATTAAAGGGCATATATTGGACTTATGGATTGAAATTCATCGCGATGGATTTAATACCTTCTCATATTATAGTTATTTAAATGAATTATTGTATCAACAATTCCAATTAAAAAATGTAGAATACTATTTTATAGAAGAAAAACAACTACGAAAGCTAAGACATCATCAACAAGATTTTCAATCTCATCATATCGCTTTAGATTGTATTCTCACACATATACAAAATAATTCAATTCATCATCTTGTATCAAGCGTACAAATCCATCATCCAGAAGTGAATGATGCTTTAATCATTCGACAAAAAGGCGATGTAGAAGGAGTATTGTTTTTTACTTCTTCACCTAAATGGGAAGAAGTAAAACAAAGTGATTACTTTGCGGAATTAATGAAGTCATTTTATGAGTTTGCACGTACAATTAAGCAACAATATCAAAGTCGTGCAGAAAATCGTTTGAATAAAGAATTGTTAAAAATGACAGAATTATTCCACTCCACAATGAATGTTGAGCATATTATAGATGCGCTTTTACAAGAATTAGAAAGTAAGTTTTCTCAATATGAATATCAATTGATTTTATCGAATGATCAAGAACATCAACTTCCTAAAAATGTATCGGTATATGACTATATTAATGAAAGACCTGCGACAACGGAATCGTTTGTATCGGGTCATTTGGTGCATGAAAATTTTGAAGAACATGGACTAACATCTTTATGTGCCCCAATCAAGGGTCATCAAGGAACATACGGTGTAATCCGTATTGAAAAGCATGGGAAATACCACTTCACAGAATATGATGAACGAAAACTAAGTTTTTTAGGCGATACCTCAGGTAAAGCGTTAGAAAATGCAAAGTTATATGAGCAATCGCATCGACTTGTCAACGATTTACAGTTTATTAATGAGTCATTTCATGATTTGAATATGAACTTATCACAAAAAGAAATGCTTGAATATTTGTCGAAACAAATTTCAAAAGCATTTAAGCCTTCTGAATTGGCATTTGTTTTTATGAACCAACGATTAGAGATAGAGACGGGAACAACACCTTATTTTTATTCAAATGAATCAGCTGTTTATTTGGAGTACATTGGTAAGCACTTTTCAAGAACGAATGAGCCACTGTTTGTTGCAGATTTTCAAGAATTAATTGATTTAGAAATACCATACGCATCATTGATGGCTGTACCTATCATTATTCGAGAGAAAGTGCATGGCTTTGTGTTATTAGTACATGAAGAGGCTTATTACTTCTCCTTTGATAGTTATAAATTAATCCAATCGATTATTCGTCACTCTTCATTGGCAATTTCAAATGTTATTTTACGTGAACAGCTACAGGAGATGGTAAATCGCGATAATTTAACCAAACTTTTTGCGCGCCATTATCTAGATAGCTTTGTTGAGGAGTCGATGCACATCGATAGACAAGGTGTTTTTGTATTATTTGACATTGATGACTTCAAACAAGTAAATGATAAATTCGGTCATCATCAAGGAGATCGTGTTTTAGAGCATGTAGCAAAAATTATTCAAGAAGAAGTAGGGGAGTGTGGAATTGGAGCGCGTTGGGGCGGGGAAGAACTAGCTGTTTATCTACCGAATAATCAGTTGATGAATAGTCAACAAATTGTGGCACGCATTTCACAACGAATTTTGAAAGAAACTGTACCGAAAGTAACGGTATCGGCAGGGATTTCTTATTGGAATCACCATCGAAAGCATGTAACATACCAAAGTTTATTTAAAGAAGCGGATGCAGCGTTATATTTTGCAAAGGGTAATGGTAAAAATCAAGCCCAAGTGTATACAAAAAAGATGGAAATTAAAGAGATTCTTTAATAGAGAAAAGGAATTGAAAAAAGAGAAGTCCCATTATTTTTTAAAGGGATTTCTCTTTTTGTGTTTGTTTATACTAAAAATTTTTGAAGTGTTTCGACAAATAGCTCAATACCTTCTTGGTCTTCTTCTGAGAAGCGATTTTTGATTGGGCTATCAATGTCAAGTACGCCGTATAGTTCCCCGTTGATTACAATTGGTACGACAATTTCAGAATTGGATGCAGCATCACAAGCGATGTGTCCTGGAAAAGCATGCACGTCTTCTACACGGTATGTTTTTAATTCGCTTGCAGCTGTACCGCAAACACCACGACCAAGAGCGATGTGTACACAAGCTGGTAAGCCTTGGAATGGACCTAATAATAACTCGTCATTTTTATATAAATAAAAACCGCACCAGTTAATTGTATCAAGCGCTTGGTTTAATAAAGCTGATGCATTACTTAAAATAGCGATGTGATCTGTTTCGCCTTCTGTTAATGCTGCTAGTTGTTTTGATAACATAACATATTTTTCTTTTGATGAACCTTCAATATTTTGTGGTGTAAACATATAAAGCCACTTCCTTTTCTATAAATACGGTTGTAATTCCTCAAAGAACTGGTCAAAGTCTTTTGCTTGATGAGCATCCGAACCAAAAACGAGAGGAATTTGTAATTGTTTTGCGTGTTCGATATAACGAATAGGTGGGTAAGATTCTAAACAAAATTTCTTAGCATATCCCGCACTATTTACGTCAAGCTCATAGTTATGATGTTTGATGGATTGTAAAACATGTTCAATCTGTTCGTGATCGTCAATCGTTTCTTGATGAGCATGTTGAAATTTATGGATGAGTGTTGGATGTCCAATTCTCTTTGGTTTAAAAGTCCCTAAATCGGCTATAATCGACTGCTGAATTGTATCATAATACAGTTGATATAATCGTTCAACTGAACCGACCTTTTTGACCGTATCCATAAAAACATCATCTGAATAATCAATACAAACATAGTCGTTATCAATTTTTAAAAAGTGAACAGATAAAATAGCGTCGTCTATTATGGTTCCATATGTATGTAACCACTGTTTCGTTTCTTTCTCATAACCAATTATGTAATCAACTTCAAAACCAATGCGGATTTTTATGTTGTTCGCATATTGAGCTTGTAAGTTTTGCAATATTTTAATATACGTAGCTACATCTTTTGGTTGCATACCACTATCTTGCAAAGGTGTTGGATCTACAAAATTTGTTGGTAAAGGAGCATGTTCTGTAAAAGTAATATCTTCAAAACCTGCTTGAATTGCCTGTTCAATATATTGCTCGAAAGAATCTTTCGTGCCATGTGGGCAGAAAGGTGTATGAATATGTCCGTTTCTTTTCATGGGAAAACCTCCTAATGGCTTAAAAAAAGTACAAAAAATTGAAAAAAACACAAAATCGCATACAAATGGTGAACAAAAAGAAATGAAACATGGTAATATTAAAATAATATAAGTAGGCAGAAAACCTGATAGAAGAGATAGGGGGCATATGATGTACAATTATATCATTCCAATTGTCATCGTACTATTGATTTTTGTGGTCGTACTTTTTGTGTACCGCAAAAAACATCATACTGAGATTAGTAGATTGGATCAAAAAAGGTTAGACCTTCAAAACAAACCAGTTTTAGAGGAATTATCGAAAGTGAAAAAGTTAAATATGAGTGGTCAGGCAGAAGAAATGTTTGAGAGATGGCGCAATAAATGGACTGACATGATGGATGATGACTTAGTTCAAATTGAACAACAACTAATCCAAGCAGAAGAAACCGTAGATAAGTTCCAATTTAAAAAAGCTACACAAATTGAAGAAGAGGTGGAACAGCGTATTGATGCTTGTGATGGTGAGCTCGAAAATATTCTAACAGAACTAAATGATTTAATTGAAAGCGAAAAGAAAAGTCGTGTGGAAATCGAAAATTTAAAATTAGATTACCGTACATCACGCAAGACCTTACTCGCACACCAGTATTCATTTGGGGAAGCGGGTAATCTACTTGAAAGCCGTTTAGCTGTATTCCCAGAAAAATTTGAAGCTTATGAGCGACTAACAGCAGAAGGTAACTATTTAGAAGCGAAAGAAATTGTGAAAGAGTTAGATCATGAAGGTAAAGAAATTCTACGCTTAATTACGGAGATTCCAACGTTGTTGACAGATGTGCAACATAAGATACCAAATGATTTATCTGACTTACGTAATGGTTATCGTTCGATGGAACAGCAATCATTCTTCCTCTTACACTTAGAGTTGCCAGAAAAATTGGATGCAATTGAAGCGCAATTACCTATATTAAAAGAGCAGTTGGTGCAGTTAGAAACTGAAAATGCAATTGAACAAGTAGAACAAATGAAAAAAGATATTGATGCCTATTATGAAGCGCTTGAAAATGAAGTCCATGCAAAACAATTTGTAGATTCTAATTTTACAAAGTTAGGCACACGTTTAGAAGATTTACTTTTAGCTGTAGATGAAATGCAGTATGAAGCAGAAGTTGTTCAAAAAAGTTATCATTTAACAACACAGGAACTTGCAATGCCTCGTCAATGCCGTTCAGCTTTAAATACGTATAAGCAGCGTTACGATTTATTATGTGTGGAAGTAAAAGAAGAACAATCTGCTTACTCTATTCTAAAAGAAGAATTAGAAGATTTAGATAAGCTTATTGAAATTAAGAAAAAAGAGATTGAAGAATTTTCTAAAAAATTAGTAGACTTACGTGTTCATGAAAATGAAGGACGTGAACAGCTAGAATCGTTTGAACAGCGCCTTCGTTTACTAGAGCGTAGAATTCAAAAAGCGAATATGCCAGGTATTCCAGATGAGATTATCGCTCGCTTTAAAGAAGCTGATCAACAATTAGACGTTGTAAAGCAAGAATTATTAGAAGTACCGATTAATGTAGGCGTGATTGCCGCAAACTTAAAAAAATCAAATGAATTAATTACTGAAGCAGAAGGTGTAATTGAAGAAATGTTAAGTAATGTTCAGTTAATTGAATTATTGATTCAATATGGTAATCGTTACCGTACTTCAAAACCTGGTATGGATGAAAAATTAACAGAAGCAGAGCTTGCTTTTACTAATTTACGTTACACAAAAGCGTTAGAAGTGGTTGCGACAGCAGTAGAAGCAGCAGAACCAGGTGCTTTAGAGCGAATCGAAGGTTTAGCGAAACAAACAGTAACACGTGTTTAATATGCACTTAATTGGGGGTTGGAGCGAATGTTTGCTCTAACCTCTTTTACATTGTAAGCAAAGGTGTAAGACATCTGTTATTCTTTTTGATATAATAATTGAATATGTACGATAGAAGGAAGGGTCAATATGATTTATTTAGACAACAGTGCAACGACGAAGCCAGATGAACAAATTATGCGTACGTTTATTCAAGCGAATGAACGTTTTTACGCAAATCCAGCTTCATTGCATGAAATGGGTGTCGAAACAAATAAATTATTAAGTCGTTCTCGCCAACAAGTAGCCGATGTTTTTGGCACAACAGCTGAACAAGTTGTATTTACTTCAGGTGGCTCAGAATCGAATAATTTTATTATAAAAGGCATTGCGCGAGCAAATACACATCGAGGAAAGCATATTTTAGTTTCAGCGATTGAGCATGCGTCGGTATTAGAAAGTGTACGTGCTTTAGAACAAGAAGGATTTACAGTTGATTATGTGGACGTCACAACAACAGGTATTATCGACTTAGAAGATTTACAGCGAAAATTGCAAAAAGATACGGTACTTGTAAGTGTCATGCATGTGAATAATGAAGTGGGTGCGATTCAACCGATTGAACAAATTGCACAAATTGTTCATCGAGAAAGTCGTGCTTTTTTCCATGTGGATGCGGTGCAAAGTTTTGGTAAGTTACCAATCCGTTTTGCAAGTGAAGCAGGGCCAGATGCAATTACAATTTCCGGTCATAAACTACATGCGCTAAAAGGAACAGGTGTAGCAGTTTTTCGCAAACAAATGACACTTGAACCACTCATTCATGGTGGTGGTCAAGAGATGGGGTTGCGCAGCGGTACAGTAGCTGTTCCTCAGTATGTGGCATTATCAAAAGCGATTCGTTTATCTGCTGAACAGCAACAAGTGAATGCGAGGAAATATAGCATGTGGCGCAATGAGCTACATGAATTTTTACAGCAATTTAAAGCAATTCGTGTACTATCAACGAATCAGGGTGCACCTCATATTGTTAGTTATGCAGTTTCAGGTATCAAAGGTGAAGTGATGATTAATGCGATGCAAGCGCATAATGTCATTATTTCTACTTCAAGTGCTTGTCATTCAAAAGATACAAAGGTTAGTCATGTTGTATCTGCGATGAATGTGCCACATGAATATGCACGTGGTGTTGTGCGTATTAGCTTTGGGATGTTTAATACAGATGAGGAAATTCAGCAAGTAAAAGACATTATAGAACGCGTGATTCAGCAAGTTAAGGGAGAGGTCAAAAAATATGAAATGGCATGAAATTTTAATTCGTTACGGTGAAATTTCAACAAAAGGAAAGAACCGTAAACAATTCATTAGTCGTCTACGTGAAAATCTACGTTTTGTTTTTCAAGATGTAACAGATTTACGTATTCGTTCAGAACATGATCGTATGTATTTAAGAAGTAGTCATGAACATGAGATGGCAATTTTATTAGAACGTTTACCACGTGTTTTCGGCATACAATCATTTAGTCCAGTGGCAGAATGTAAAACCGATTTACAAGAAATGAAAGCACTCGCTGTAAAGATTGTTGAAGGAATCGATTACAAAGGTAAAACATTCAAAGTGAATGTACGTCGTGCTTATAAAAAATTTGAATTAGACACATATGAATTAAATCGTGATTTAGCTGGGCACGTGTTAACTACACTGCCGGGCATGACGGTTCAAATGAAAAATCCGGAAATTGAATTAGTTGTGGAAGTACGTGAAAATGGCACATATATGATGGTAGAGAAAATACCAGGTGCTACAGGTTTACCAGTTGGTTCAAATGGTAAAGCACTTTTATTATTATCAGGTGGGATTGATAGTCCCGTAGCAGCATACTTCATTATGAAGCGTGGTGTGCGAATTGAAGCGATTCATTTCTTTAGTCCGCCGTTCACAAGTGACCAATCACTTGAAAAAGTAAAAGATCTTTGTCAACAAATCAGTCAATTTGGTGGTAAAGTTCGTCTACACATTATTCCATTTACAGAAATTCAGCAAACGATTCAACAAAATGTACCGGAGAATGTAACGATGACTTCAACGCGCCGTATGATGATGAAAATTTCTGATTTAGTTCGTAAAGAAATTGACGCAAAAGTGTTAGTGACAGGGGAGAATTTAGGACAGGTAGCGAGTCAAACATTAGAGAGTTTAGCAGCTATTAATGATGTAACAACAACGCCTATTTTACGTCCGCTAATCACATACGATAAGCTTGAAATTATTGATGTCGCACAAAAAATTGGTACGTATGAAACATCGATTCGTCCATATGAGGATTGCTGTACGGTATTTACACCAGCAAGTCCAAAAACTAAACCCAAGATTGACAAAATGAATTATTATGAAAGCTTTACAGATTTCGATGAAATGATTGAACGCGCGATACAAAATCGCGAAATTCATGACTTCCCACGTAAAAAAGAAGTAGATGCGTTTGACGATTTACTTTAAATAAAAAGCGAAAAATCCGTATAATTTTTTATGCGGGTTTTTTTGTACTGAAAAAAATTAGTTAAGTAAATAAATTATTTTCAATCGTTTATTTATTAATGAATACATCAGAATTCAAGAATCTAAAGTTACATAAAATAACTAATTTGAGTGTTTAATGCTCGTTTTTTTGAATAATTTTGTTGAAAAACACACTTTTCTCTATAGTTTATAATAGTATTTTACTTTTTTAATATGTTATAATTTTGGGAATTATTAGGTAATTAAAAAAGTTTTTCTTTTAATATTAAGACCTAGTAATAATAATAAGTTATAGTAATAGGTTGTGCGATTGGGAGTGCTTAGTTATAATAATTAAGCAGAAATCTTAAATTTAGGGGGAGTTCGTTATGAACAGAGAGGATTTATTAGCACCAGAACATTATAACTTGGTATCAGAGTTTGAACAGTTCGCAACAGGTGAAGGTGCCATAGCGGTCAAATATGAAGACGTAGAAGGACAACACAAAGAAATCACATACGATGCTCTCATTCAACAAGCGAATCAAATGGCCAATGTGTTTCAATCACATGGACTAAAAAAAGGAGACGTTATGATTGTCATGGTTCCGCGTTTAATTGAAGCATATGTTACGTATATTGCGGCGATTAAATCCGGAATTGTTGTGATTCCAAGTTCTGAAATGCTACGTACAAAAGATATTGAATACCGTATTGAACACAGTTCAGCAAAAGCAATTGTGTCGTACGAGCCATACATTGATCAATTCGATCAAGTACGTAATTTAGAAGGTGTCAAACAATTTGTAATTGGTCATGCACATACACCTTGGGTTCCGTTGCTAGAAGAAGTGAAGGGAGCTTCTACATCATTTGAAATGTGCGATACGCAAAGTACGGATACAGCGTTCCTATCTTATACAAGTGGCACGACGGGTAATCCAAAAGCAGCTGTTCACACACATGCATGGGCTTACGCGCATTTACGTACAGCAGCTTCTCACTGGTTAGGAATTCAAAAAGGTGATTTAGTTTGGGCAACAGCAAGTCCAGGGTGGCAAAAATGGATTTGGAGTCCACTCCTATCTGTATTAGGTAGCGGTGCAACAGGCTTTGTTTATAACGGTCGTTTTGATGCTCAAACCTATCTGTCACTTATTCAAGAACATAAAATTAATGTTCTATGCTGTACCCCGACGGAGTATCGTGTCATGGCGAAAGTTGAAAATTTAGCTGACTTTGATTTAAGCAGCTTACACAGTGCAGTTTCTGCAGGTGAACCACTAAATGTAGAAGTGATTAATAAATTTCAACAGATATTTGATTTACAAGTACGTGATGGTTATGGTCAAACTGAAAATACATTACTAATCGGTACAATGAAAGGCATGGAAGCAAAATTAGGTTCGATGGGTAAACCAACACCAGGAAACATGGTAGTTGTGGTTGACGAGAACGGTGAACCATGTGCGCCAAATACAGTAGGAGATATCGCCATTCATAAAACAACACCTGCACTATTCAAAGAATATTATCGCGATCCTGAGCGTACACAAGGGCAATTCCGAGGTGATTACTACATTACAGGTGACCAAGCCAAAGTAGACGAAGACGGTTACTTCTGGTTTGAAGGTCGCAGCGATGATATTATCATCAGTTCAGGCTATACAATTGGACCATTCGAAGTAGAGGATGCACTTGTGAAGCACCCTGATGTACAAGAGTGTGCAGTAGTTGGAAGTCCAGATGAAATTCGTGGAGCGATTGTTAAAGCGTATATCATCTTACAAAACAAAGAACGCGCGAACGAAGAAGGATTTATTAAAGAGCTGCAAAGCTTTGCAAAAGAAGCAACAGCTCCTTATAAATATCCACGTGCAATTGAATTCGTTGATGAATTACCAAAAACAGCATCAGGTAAAATTCGCCGTGTGGAATTACGCGAACGTGAAATGAAAAAAACAGTGTAATGAAATAGAACAAATAAGCCCGTATGCAGTAGTAGATGTATGCGGGCTTATTCCTATTTGAAAATTTCGCGAGGCGAAGAAAAAATTATTTACATATGCAAACAAATATTACTATACTATAGAAACATTAGAAAGAAGAAAAGAGATGAAACGAGAATGGATTCGACAAAAAAAGGTATTTTGTCCGCAACGTTTGCGTATATTATGTGGGGACTTGTACCAATTTATTGGAAACAACTAGACATGGTGAGTAGTAACGAAATTATTACGAGTCGCATTGTCTGGTCATTTATTTTAACGCTCATCTTTGTTGTCGCCATTCGACAAGGAAAAGATTTATTGCAAGATGTTCAAACGCTTTGGCAACATCAAAAATCATTTTGGTCATTAGTTGCAGCTTCCTATTTAATATCAGCAAACTGGTACATATTTATTTGGGCAGTGAATCATAACCATATTGTAGAGACAAGTATGGGTTATTATATTAATCCATTAGTTTCTGTATTACTAGGTGTTATTTTCTTGAAAGAGCGTTTATCAAAGGCGCAAGTTTTAGCGTGCATCATTGCATTTGCCGGTGTAGCAGTTCTCGTTATTTCAAATGGAAAGTTCCCATTTGTCGCACTTGGACTTGCTTTTTCATTTGGTATTTATGGGTTATTAAAGAAACAAATCAAATTAGATGCCACACGCGGTTTAGTAATTGAAACGTTGTTCATCTTACCACTTGCACTTGGATATTACATTTACTTAATTGCTAAAGGTGAATCGGCAATGTTCCACTTAGACTGGGTAACAACATTCCTATTAATTGGTACAGGTGTCATAACAGCAATTCCACTAATCTTATTTGCAGTAGGTGCACAAAATATTCCACTTTACTTAGTTGGATTCTTCCAATATATTGCGCCAACTATGACATTGTTAATTGGTACATTTATTTACCATGAAAAATTTGGGCTTCATGATTTCATTGCATTTGGCTGTATCTGGCTTGCCATTATTGTTTTCTCGTATGCTACAATTGTAGAGGCGAAAAAATCAAAAAATTTAGCCTGAAAATGAAACATTTGGAATAATAATGCGTATAAACAATCAGAGGAGATGAGTTTATGAATGCAAAAAGATGGATTGCACTTGGAATAGCAGCCTTTTTACTGGTTGGTTCTACGGTAATTAGTGGCTTGATTAATTTTAGTAAAGTAAAATTTTCTGATGCTATGGTGCAAGTAATGGGTGAAGAATCTTCACTTGAACGTACAACAGTACAAGAAGGAAAAGAAACATCACAAATTGCAGTTTTAAAAGTAGATGGAGCAATTCAAGATACAGGTGAAGCTTCAGCGTTTACAGGGTCAAAGGGATATAATCATAAACAGTTTTTAAAACAGTTAGATGATGTGAAAAAAGATACAACTGTAAAAGGTGTTGTATTATATGTGAATTCACCAGGTGGTGGCGTTGTCGAATCAAAACAGATTTACGAGAAAATCAAAGATATTCAAAAGACGCGTAATATTCCAATCTATACATCAATGGGATCAATGGCCGCTTCAGGTGGTTACTATATCTCAGCACCAACAGATAAAATCTTTATCGATGAAGAGACATTAACAGGTTCAATCGGCGTTATCATGCAGTCAATCAATTACAGTAAATTAGCTGATAAATATGGTGTGAAATTCGAAACGATTAAAACAGGTCCGTATAAAGATATTATGAGTGGCTCTCGTGAGATGACAGAAGGCGACCGTAAAATCTTACAATCAATGGTTGATGACTCATACCAACGTTTCTTAAAAGTTGTAGCAGATGGTCGTAATATGCCGATGGAAAAAGTTAAAAAATTAGCAGATGGTCGCGTATATAATGGTTCACAAGCTGTAAAAGTAGGATTAGCAGATGAATTCGGTTATACAGAGGATGCGATTGCTGCAATGAAGAAAGAAAAAGGTTTAACAGGTTCAAAAGTATATGAATACAGTACAAGCGATTCCATCACAAGCTTATTTGCAACAAAAGTGCAGTCGTTATTAGGTGGTGGCTCAGTTGATGCACAAATGGTTCAACACATTTTATCAAATGCACAAAATGGCCCACGTCTCATGTATATGTATGGTGAAGAATAGGAGGGTTTCGCATGACACAATTTGCAACGCAAATCGAAATGCAAGAATCCGCTATTTTTGAACATAAATCAGCGGGATTTTGGGTTCGCTTTTTCGCTTTTTTAATGGATGTATTATTAGTAAACACTGTCCTAGTCGGTCTGCTGTTACAAAACATTATTCCCAAGTCGATTTGGGAAAATGAATTGATTTTATATATCTCGATTTCAGCTGTTTTATCAGGCGTGATGTTTTATATTTACTTCATCTTGATGACAAAATTTTTAAGTCAGACATTAGGTAAGATGATTTTTGGTTTAAAAGTCGTACGAGATGATGGTGAACCTCTTTCATGGTCTACTGTGCTCTTTCGTGAAGGTGTAGGGCGCTTTATTTCGATGACAGTGAAAATTTTATATTTAATCATTCCATTCACACCAAAGCATAAAGCTGTCCATGATTTCATTGCAGATACACATGTTATCCATGAAAGAGCATATAGTAAAAAAGAACAAGTAGTATCGCAAACAGTCGAAGTATAAAGAATGAAGGCTTCATAGTTGCGTAGTAAAGTGTAATTTTAGTAGAATTGGAAGTAGAAATTTTGAGGAGGCGTTTTGAGAATGGCAAATGTAACATTTATTAATAATCCAGTAACACTAGTAGGCGAAGAAGTAACTGTAGGTTCAAAAGCACCTGATTTTAAAGTTGTAGATAACGGTTTAGGTGAAAAAACATGGAAAGATTTCGCTGGTAAAAAAGTGTTAATTTCAGTTGTACCTTCTTTAGACACAGGCGTTTGTGATGCACAAACACGTCGTTTCAATGAAGAAGCGGCATCATTCGGTGATGATGTTGTGGTACTGACGATTTCAATGGACTTACCATTCGCACAAAAACGTTGGTGTGGCGCAAACGGTATTGAAAATGTTATTACATTATCAGATCACCGCGATGCATCATTTGGTGAAGCTTATGGCGTATTAATGAAAGAACTTCGCTTATTAGCTCGTTCAATCTTCGTAATTAATGAAGCTGGTGAAGTCACTTACACAGAATATGTTCCAGAAGGCACAAACCACCCAGATTACGATCGTGCTTTAGAAGCTCTAAAAGCACTTTAATTAAAAACATGAACGTTAGGGCCTGTCCTGTAAAGGATAGTCCCTTTCGTGTTTAGGAGTATCAAATGGAAAAAATAGAAAATATTTTCACTTATTTAGATGAGCAATCTAAAAAAGTAAGCAAAGAATTTGATGTTACGTATTTAGACGGTCTTCTATCTACTCTAACGCAATTAGTGGAAGAACCTGAATCATCTATTCTAAAAGAAGTATCAAAAGAACAAGTGAGAAAGGCAATTCAACTCGCTTTATTAAAAGGCATGCGTAAAAATGTACAGCCAAATCATCAAATGACACCCGATTCTCTTGGTTTTTTAGTAGGTTATTTTGTCGAGCAGTTCTTTGAAAAGCAATTAAAAGAGCAAGAGAAGGTTACATTACTTGATCCAACCATTGGAACAGGGAACCTAATGATGACTGTGATGAATCATTTAGACGGTAAAATTGAAGGAATTGGTGTAGAGATTGATGAACTATTAATTCAACTCGCTGCAGTTTCAGCTGATTTACAAGAGCAACCGGTTGCTTTATATCGTCAAGATGCGTTACAACACCTTTTAATCGATCCTGTTGATGGAGTAATTTGCGATCTACCTGTTGGATATTATCCAGATACAGAATATGCAGAGAACTTTGAAATTCATAAGGAAGATGGTATGACGTATGCACACCATTTATTAATTGAGCAATCAATGAACCATACGAAAGATGGTGGCTACTTATTCTTCTTAGTACCGAATAACTTATTTGAATCAGAACAGGCACCTTTACTTTATAGTTATGTGCAAAAACATGCGTGGATTCAAGCGGTTGTCCAGTTACCTGAAAATCTTTTTAAACAAAAAGAGATGGGAAAAAGCCTATTCATTTTACAGAAGAAAAAAGAAGGCGAACAAGCAGTTAAAGATGTGCTACTCGCGAAAGTTCCAAGACTAGACAATATTCAAGCACTCGAAACTTTCTTCGCACGCGTACAAAATTGGAAGAAAGAAGAGAAGAAATAAATTGAATCCACAATATAAACAATATGAAAACACAGAATTATGGGCAACCATTTGGCAATCACTCGATGAATTAGTTGAGAATGGTGACTTAGAAGAAAAAACACCAAGAGGTCATATTGTTGGTTACCTGTGTGAAAAGCTCACTAAAGAGCAAGAACAAGAAAAGTAATTAAAAAAGAGAAATCGCATTGAATCGCGATTTCTCTTTTTTAATTGGTGATTATTCAGCTGCTGGTGTACGTACAACTAATACGTCACATTTTGCAGAGCGTACGATGCTTTCAGATACACTACCGATTAGGAAGCGCTCTACAGCATTTAGACCAGTCGCACCACATACGATTAAATCAGCTACTGTTTTTTCAGCAACGTCTTTTGTAATCATTGTTTTTGGTGAACCGTATTCGATTAATGTTTTCACTTCTTTTACGCCATGTTGTTCAGCAATTGTTTTATATTCTTTTAACTTTTCTTCAGCAAAGCTTTGAGCGCGTTCAGCGATTGAGCGATCATACGCTTCGATTGCTGCGAAAGAACGTGTATCGATGATGTTTACTAAGTGTAAAACCGCATCGTTACGTTGTGCTACCTCTACTGCTTTGTTGAATGCGTATTCTGCTTCTGCAGAACCATCTACTGCTACAATAATGTTGTTATAAGTTGCCATAATAAAATTCCTCCTCTTTGCTTTTATAAGCATATTATAACATTCTATATCAATTCACAAATCCCTCTTTTTTAAATGGAATTGGAACAAATTGTGAATTTTTCATCAAAAAATTAATTAGAAAAATCAAAAAAATTAATATAATTAAATAGCATATTTTGTTATTTTTACATAAAAAAAGAGTTTATAATCCTTTTGTAAACGCAATTATTTGGAAAAAAGAAAAAAACTTGAAAATTATTTTGCAAAAAGTCGTAAAAATCTGTTAAGATAGATTTGTTTGAAGAGATAAGTTTAACTTCATATATACTTTTATCTTTAGGAGGATGGGTCATGAAAATTGGTATTCCAAAGGAAATCAAAAACAATGAAAATCGTGTAGCAATTACACCAGCAGGCGTTGTGAACTTTAAGGTATCAGGTCACGATGTTGTCGTAGAAAAGGGCGCTGGTATTGGTTCAGGATTTACAGATGAAGAATATATTGAAGCAGGGGCAGTAATGGTAGACCAAGCAGGTGCTTGGAATGTTGATATGGTCATGAAAGTTAAAGAACCAATCGAATCAGAGTACAGCTTCTTTACAGAAGGCTTAATCTTATTCACTTATTTACACTTAGCACCAGAACCAGCTTTAACAAAAGCATTAATCGATAAAAAAGTGACAGCGATTGCTTATGAAACAGTACAATTACCAAACCGTTCACTACCATTATTAACACCAATGAGTGAAGTTGCAGGTCGTATGGCAACACAAATCGGTGCACAGTATTTAGAAAAACAAGAAGGCGGTAAAGGTATTTTACTAGGCGGCGTACCAGGGGTGTCACGCGGTAAAGTAACAGTAATCGGCGGTGGTATGGCTGGCGCAAATGCTGCGAAAATCGCTGTAGGTATGGGTGCTGATGTAACAATTATCGACTTAAGCCCAGAACGTTTACGTGAATTAGATGATCAATTCGGTACAGATGTTCATACACTTATTTCAAACCCATATAACATTGCAGAGTCTGTAAAACAATCTGATTTAGTAATCGGTGCTGTATTAATTCCAGGTGCTAAAGCGCCAAAATTAGTAACAGAAGAGATGATTAAATCGATGTCACCAGGTTCAGTTGTTGTTGATATCGCAATCGATCAAGGTGGTATTTTCGAAACTTCAGATCGCATTACAACACATGACGAGCCAACATATGTGAAGCATGGTGTGGTTCACTATGCAGTAGCAAATATGCCAGGTGCAGTACCACGTACAGCAACAATGGCTTTAACAAATAACACAGTACCTTACGCAGTACAAATTGCGAATAAAGGTTATGTAAAAGCATGCTTAGATAATGAAGCATTACGTAAAGGTTTAAACGTATTAGATGGTCATGTAACGTTCGATGCAGTTGCAGAAGCGCTTGGTTACGAATACGTTCCAGCTGACGCGTTATTACAAGCAAAAGCATAATCAAAAATGATTCATACAAAGGGAATCAGGGGTCAGTTTGTTTGTGAGTAGATAACGTATAAATAGAGATTGATATAAGTCAATCCATTGTATAAAAAAAGAGAAATTCCAAAGCCGATTGGCAGCGGAATTTCTCTTTTGTTTTTTAACACTTATTTTGGTTCAACAATGTGTAACTCTTTAGGGAATGACGTTAGAATTTCAACACCATCTTTTGTCACAATAACATCATCTTCGATACGTACGCCAGCTGTGTCACCTTTATAAACACCTGGTTCAATCGTGAAAACCATACCTTCCACCAAAGGCAATTCATTTGAACCGTGGATAGAAGGAATTTCGTGTAAACCAATTCCAAGACCATGTCCTAGACGGTGTGTGAAATATTCACCAAAACCAGCATCTTCAATTTTTTGACGCGCTGCACGGTCTAAGTCCATTGTACGAACACCTGGTTTAACTAAATCAATTGCGGCTTTATTCGCGCTTAGTACAGCATCATATACTGCTTTTTGCTCTGCATTTGGTTCACCAAATGCAACTGTACGTGTAATATCAGAACAGTAACCTTCATAAACAACACCTAAATCAAACAGTACTAGGTCACCTTTTTTAATTTTTGTGTTACCTGGCGTGCCATGTGGAGAAGCAGCATTTAATCCTGTTAATACCATTGTATCGAATGACATATAGTAACCTTTTTGAAGGATTGCAGCTTCGATTGCCGATAGTACTTCAAGTTCTGTTTTACCTTCAGCTAATTCATCGCAACCTACTTGAATCGCATAGTCAGCAAGTTTTGCTGCTTCACGAATTTTTTCCACTTCATCAGCCGATTTTACAATACGTAAATCTGTTAATACTTGATCAATTCCAACAACTGAGCTGTTTGGGTAGAAGCGTTGTAAAGTATCTAAACGTTCTACTGTTAAATGAGATTTTTCAATTGCTAATGTTTGAATGGCACTAACAGATTGAGTTGCTTTATTTGCAAGTACTTCAAAAGCATCTTCTTGGTCATCATGACCAACTACATCGTATGTCCAGCCAGCTGCTTTCGCATCAGTAACCTCCATTTTTGGACAAATCATAAATGGTGCAGCATCTTTAAAAATAAGAATACCTAGTAAGCGCTCATGTGGATCACTTAAAAATCCCGATAGATAAAAAATATTTTCAGGAGTTGTGATGAATGCAGCATCAATATTTGCTGCTTGTAAATGATGTTGAATTTTTTCGATTTTAGATGACATAATGTCGTCTCCTCTCAAATCTCTATAATTGAATTTCGTCTGACTTGGGTATAGAACAAACGTAAGAAAAAATGTATGTACTAGTTATCTTAGGTTTTCATTTTGTAACAGAATATGTTACAAATGAGATACGTACATTTCACATGAAGTCACGTTAATCTAAAACAAGTGTACCACTTTACAAGTGTATCAAAAAACAGCATTTGTGTGTAATGTAATCCATATTTTAAGGAGGATTTTTCAATGCAAATATCATTTCATGGACATTCAGTTGTAAAAATCAAAACGAATGACAAGGTCATTTTAATTGACCCATTCATTAATGGAAATAGTCAAACGGATTTAAAAGTGGAATCAGAATCACCAGATGTAATCTTACTAACACATGGTCACAATGATCATGTTGGTGATACAGTTGAATTGGCAAAAAAACACGATGCACTTGTAGTTGCTCCAAATGAATTAGCAGATTACCTATCTTGGCAAGGTGTACGCGTTCATAATATGCATATTGGTGGCGCTTATACATTTGATTTTGGAACAGTTAAATATACACAGGCATTCCATGGGTCTTCCTATGTAACAAAGGACAAACAAATTATTTATACAGGAATGCCAGGTGGTATCTTATTTATAGCAGAGGGCAAAACAATCTATCACGCAGGTGATACAGCGCTGTTTAGTGATATGAAATTAATTGGTGAACGACATCCGATTGACGTTGCGTTTGTACCAATTGGTGACAACTTTACAATGGGACCAAGAGATGCTGCAACGGCAGTAGCGTTTTTAAAACCAAAATTAGCTGTACCGATTCATTACAATACATTTCCTGTAATTGAGCAAGACCCAACCCATTTTGCAAAATTAGTTGAGGGAACAGAAGTATTAATTATGTCCGCAGGAGATGTAATCGAACGCTAGTTTTATGAGAAATCCACTGAAAACGCTAAATTTGTAGCAAATATACTGTACTTTTGTTTTAAAAAGCAGCACGACAAAACAGGAAATATGGTACACTAGGGGTAGAATGAAGTTGGAAAATAGGTGATTCTTTGGCTACTAAACATGAAAAGATAATTCAATACATCGAGACTTTACCTGTAGGTGATAAAATCTCTGTACGTCAAATTGCAAAAGATATGGCAGTAAGTGAAGGAACAGCTTATCGCGCGATTAAAGAAGCAGAGACACGTCGCTTAGTCAGTACGATTGAGCGTGTAGGGACGATTCGTATTGAGAAGAAGAAAAAAGAGAATATTGAACGTTTAACTTTTGCTGAAATTGTTAACATTGTGGATGGACAAGTACTAGGTGGTAAAAGTGGATTGCATAAAACATTGACAAAATTTGTTATTGGTGCAATGAAGTTAGATGACATGATGCGTTATACGGATGCAGGCAGTTTATTAATTGTTGGTAACCGTTCGAATACGCATTTGAATGCTTTAAAAGCAGGAGCTGCTGTATTAATTACAGGTGGTTTCGATGCGGATGAAGAAGCGCGTCGCTTAGCGGATGAACTTGATTTACCTATTATTTCTTCAAGTTACGATACCTTTACAGTTGCAACGATGATTAATCGCGCTATTTATGATCAGTTAATTAAAAAAGAGATTCTATTAATTGAAGATATTGTTATACCAATTGAAGACACTTCATATTTAAAATCAACTGACACAGTACGTGACTTTAATGAATTAAATTCTCGTACAACGCATGGTGGCTATCCAGTTGTTGATAAACAGAAGAAAACAGTTGGTATTGTGACATCAAAAGACGTAATTGGTAAGCAAGAATCAGACTCGATTGATCGTTTGATGACACGTAATCCAATTACAGTCACAATGAAGACGAGTGTAGCAACAGCTGGACACCGTATGATTTGGGAAGGAATCGATTTATTACCTGTTACAGATGAACACGGTGTGTTACAGGGCGTTGTAAGTCGTCAGGATGTATTAAAGGCGATGCAAATGGCTCAGCGTCAACCACAGCATGGCGAAACGATTGATGACCTTGTGAAAAATGAGATGAAGCTTGAAAAAGACGAAGACGATTCAACCGTTGAATTTACGGTAACACCGCAAATGACGAATCAGTTTGGTGCGATTTCATATGGAGCTTTCACAACATTATTAGTAGAAGCAGGAGCAGCCGCTTTGAAAAAAACAAAGCGAGGCGACAGTGTGGTTGAAAATATGACCATCTATTTCATGAAGCCTGTGCAAATGGAAAAAACCATTCAAGTGTTACCGAAAATTTTAGACATGAGTCGTAAATTTGCGAAAATTGATTTTGAAGTTTATAGTGATGAAATATTAGTATGTAAAGCACTTGTGACATTCCAAGTATTAGAACGATAAAGAAGTATTGGGTGATTTTATTGCCCAATACTTTTTTTATTCACGATTTCAGATAAAATAACTCAGAAATAAATACACGCTATACAAAAACTGTTAAAATAGAAAGCAGTATTTTCGTTAATTTAATTTAAGGGAGCGATTTAGATGAAACAACAAATTATTGAATGTATTGAAAAGTATCAAACGATTATCATTCATCGTCATGTACGTCCAGATGAAGATGCCTATGGTTCGCAAATGGGGCTAGCTACACTCATTCAATCAAATTATCCCGAAAAAACAGTATACACACCTGGTACACATGATCCGTCACTTACATATTTAGGTGAACCCGTACATGCGGAAGATGAAGCATATAATGGCGCTCTAGTGATTGTCACAGATACAGCGAACCAAGAACGTATTGATGATCAACGTTATACAAGGGGTGAGATATTAATTAAAATAGACCATCATCCAAATGATGATGCTTATGGTGACATTACATGGGTAGACACATCTGCGAGTTCTTGTTCAGAATTGATTTATGAGCTATATGAATATGGGGAAGAACATCGTGCTTGGGGGCTTCCTGCACAGGCAGCACGTTATTTATTTGCTGGAATTGTAGGCGATACAGGACGTTTTAAATTCCCAAGTGCAACAGAAAAAACATTTAAAACAGCAAGTAAATTAGTAAAGCATGACTTTGATCGCTCTACGCTATTTGATGGTATGTATGAATTGAGTAGAGAATTGCTACAATTACAAGGTTACATTTATCAAAATTTCCATATGAACGAAAATGGTGCAGCTTATATTAAGTTGCCAAAAGAATTACTAGAAGAATATGGAGTCACAGCGCTCGAAACAAGTGCGCTTGTCAGTTCTTTAGGAAATGTAAAAGGAATTCGTGCATGGGCTATTTTTGTTGAAGAGCCAGATCAAATTCGTGTTCGTTTACGTTCGAAAGGTTTAATTATTAATACGATTGCTAAACAATTTAGAGGCGGCGGTCACCCATTTGCTTCGGGGGCTACAATTTATGATTGGTCAGAGGCAGATGATTTAATCGCACAATTAGACGAGGTTTGTGCGCAATAGAAAGGAGAAGAAATGAATGGATGCTCATTTCCCGCAAATCATAACGTCTGCAAGTATGCTGGATAGTATTGTGAAAATCGAAGAATTATCAGCTGCTTTACAATCGTATGAGCATGCAACAGTTGCCATTACAGACCGTAAGTTATATGGCTTACTTCATTTCAATCAAGTTATGAAAAAAGCACATATACAACCAGTCTTAGGACTGACAGTAGATCTTGTGTGCCAAGAAAATCTCACGATACCACTTGTTTTATATGCAACGAATCAACAAGGTTACCAACATCTAATCAAAATTTCTTCTGCAATCTCGTTAAGAGAGCAAGAAGATTTACCGTTAAAATGGTTACTTGGTTATCAAAAGGGGCTAATTGTCATGTTACCTGTTGCAATGACACATCATTGTGATGAAGTCATACAAATGGTTCAACAGTTACATGAACAATTAGAATATTTCTATTTAGGGATTGAGCGAGCGAATGGAATCATCCACGAACAAGAATCGCTGTGGCGTGATGTTGCACAATCTGAAAAACTAAAAGTGATGGCAACCCAGCGCGTCCATTTTTTAAACGAAGAAGACGTGGAAGCCTATACAGTAGCGAAAGCGATTCAGCAAGGTGTGCGTGTAGAGGACAGAGAGCCGCTTAATTCAATCGAACGTGCACACTATTTACCAACAATGATGCAATTACAAGAGTGGTTTCAAGATGTGCCTGAATGGTTAACTACAACAGCAGAAGTATTAAATCAGTGTAAAGTTGAATTAACGTATGAACAGTATTATATGCCGAAATTTCAACCATTAGAAGCAGGAAAAACGGCAGAGAATTTACTTGCTGAACAGTGTCAAAAAGGTTTGCAAGAGCGTGGTTTTGCAGGGCAACAACTATACGAAGAACGTTTGCAATATGAACTGCGTGTCATCAATGATATGGGTTATGCAGATTACTTCTTAATCGTAGCAGACTATATCGCTTTTGCGCGTTCAAAACGTATTTTAACAGGGCCAGGTCGTGGTTCGTCTGCGAGTTCACTCGTTGCTTATTGTTTACGTATTACGAATGTCGACCCTATACAATATGATCTTCTCTTTGAGCGGTTTTTAAATCCGGCACGTATTACATTACCTGATATTGATGTCGATTTTGCAGATGCTAAAAGACAAGAAGTGATTGAGTATGTAGCAAAAAAGTACGGAGCCTCGCATACAGCACAAATCATTACATTTGGTACATTATCAGCAAAAGCAGTAGCACGTGATGTCGCACGTGTTCTAGGTTTTACAACAGAGGAAATGGCTCAAATTTCTGCGCTCATACCTTCAAAGTCAGGAACAATGTTACGAGATGCCGAGGCAGCGTTTGAACAATGGATTGGTACAGATGAGCATAAATCGAAGTGGCTACAAATTGCGAAGCGTTTAGAAGGCTTACCACGTAATGCCTCGACTCATGCAGCTGGTGTTATTTTATCACCAATCTCTTTACCAGAAGTTGTCCCGATTGAAAGAGGTAGCGACGACATCTATATGACGCAATGGCCGAT
Organism: Kurthia sp. FSL E2-0154; assembly: GCF_038003625.1. Taxonomy (NCBI): domain Bacteria; kingdom Bacillati; phylum Bacillota; class Bacilli; order Caryophanales; family Caryophanaceae; genus Kurthia; species Kurthia sp. FSL E2-0154. The sequence goes on along the minus strand of NZ_JBBOPO010000001.1, from coordinate 1,605,620 downwards.
GAAAGAAGTTGAAACAGTCGGCTTATTGAAAATGGACTTTTTAGGCTGTGCGATACGTTAGTTTGAAAGATTATCAGAAATGGTAATCGGGGATAACTTATTAGAAAACTGTAGTTCTGATGGTTGGAATGAGAGCAGTCATGTTTGCTCGAAACACCACGCTAATATCCCACATGCATTATGTTTCATATAAAACATAGTGTATGAAGCTGGGTGAAGTCGTCGAATACTAAGGGAAATGAACCGAAGTACAGAGTAGGCGGGCGGTGATAGGATATGGTTAGAATGTGGTTCAACACCACTGACGAATCTTCGAATGTAAGGCTCTTGAGGAAGTTATATAGCCTGAGATGGTTATGTAGTACCGATGCGGTATGCTTGATAGGGAAAAGTAGTCATGGCCAAAGCAAAATTCCTGATACTCAACAAGGAGAGTATAATGCAAGCAGGGTCAAAGAAGAAACCTAAGTCTTATCTATACTAGGAATTACGGAACGTAGAAAGCTAGTGATTGCTATTTAAACCTTATATGAGGGGCAAGTATAACGAAAAGATATTACATCTATAAGTTATTTAGTGCTAGTGAGAGTGGAGTCACAGTACCAATGAAACCATGATAATAAGTGGTGGAGGGATAGGCTCTAGTCGTTTCATGAGATATTAATTAATTGATAAACTATTTCGCTTTTCGAGTATGACAGGGAAACAACCACCTCTAGATTTATATAAGGAGGTTGCCCAGCGAAATGAATATTTACAGATACAATCAATACTACCAAATGCAAGAAATTTTTGATGGATTATATCATGATTCATCAAACCAAGTTGAATTTAAAAACCTAATGGACATTATTGCAAGTGAAAACAATATTAGATTAGCTTTTAGAATTATCAAATCTAATACAGGCAGTAAAACCGCTGGAACTGACGGTATAACCATTCAAGATTTTAAGAAAGAATCTTTAGATGAATATATTTCACTCGTTAAATCAAAACTAAAGAATTTCAAACCAGATACAATTAGACGAGTATTCATACCTAAAGAAAATGGTGATAACAGACCGTTAGGCATTCCATCTATGATTGATAGATTAGTGCAACAATGTATTAAACAGGTTCTTGAACCAATATGTGAAGCAAAGTTCCATCCACATAGTTATGGATTCAGACCAAATAGAAGTACAAAACATGCCATTGCAAGATTGAATAGTTTAGTCAACCAATCAGGTCTACATTATGTTGTAGACATAGACATTAAAGGATTTTTCGATAATGTCAGCCATAACAAACTTATTAAACAGATGATAGCGTTGGGCATTAAAGATTTTAAATTACTTAAAATCATTAAATTAATGCTTAAAGCACCCATACAAGGCGAAGGTATTCCGAATAAAGGTACACCACAAGGAGGAATATTATCACCATTACTTTCTAATATTGTTTTAAACGAATTAGATTGGTGGATTAGCTCACAATGGGAAACGCATCCGACACATCACGAATATACTCAACTAAATAAATACAATGCAATGAAAAAATCAAAACTAAAAGAATTTTTCTTAGTTAGATATGCAGATGATTTTAAAATTGTTTGCAGAAGTTATACTGTTGCAAAGAAAATATTTATAGCAGTTGAAGAATGGCTCGGTAAAAGACTTAAACTTAAAATCAGTAAAGAAAAATCTAAAATAGTGAATCTTAGAAAAAGCTATTCAGATTTTCTAGGTATCAAGGTCAAAGTTATACCAAGACCAAAAAGTAAACATGGTTATGTTGCACAATCTAGAATAGCGGATAAAAGATTTAACAAAATCTTGCAAGTCTATAGGGATAAAATTAAAAAGATAAAGAAAACACAAGATATAAAATATGTTGCAGAATTAAACAGCATGACATTAGGTATTCACGAATACTATAACATTGCAACATATGTTAGCCTTGATTTTAAGAAAATAGGTTGGAAGCTACTAAGATATATGTACAACTCTTTTCATAAATATGGTAAGCAAGAAGTTCCAAACATTAATATGACTGACTCAATATACAAAAAGTTTTACGGTAATTCAAAAAATAAAACTTGGCTGATGTTTGGTAAATATATTTATCCGATTCATTATGTGAAGCACAAATCAACAATGAATTTCAAACAAACCATTTGTGATTACACAGTGCAGGGGCGAGAATACTCAAACAAAGCACTAAAATCGAAAACACATGTATTAGCAATTGAAATGGCTAAAAGATTTAATATCAATGAAACCTTTGAATATAATGACAACCGAATTTCACGTGCGTCTATGACAAATATGAAATGCGAAGTTACAAAAATTGAACTTGAATTAGAAAATTTACATTGTCATCATGTTATTCCACGAGAAAGTGGTGGAGATGATAAATACGATAATCTAAGAATTGTTCATAAAGATATTCACAAACTAATACATGCAACAAATGAAGAAACCATCAAGAAATACATTCACATGATAAAGGAATCAAAAAATACCATTAAAAGAGTATTAACCAACTTAAACAACCTAAGAATCAAGGCGAACAATTATAAACTTGAAGAAGCTACTGTCAGAGAGTGGTTAGAGGTTAAAACTTGGAAAAACAAATAGGTAGTAATATCAACTAATTAGTATTCAAAAAGGAAACGATGGAACGCCGTATGATGGGAAACTATCACGTACGGTGTGAAGCGGGGGAAAGGGAGTAATCATAACAGGTAATGCTGATGAAGAAACCTACCTATCGCTATTGCGTAATCTATCCATACTCGACCATATTCGATATCTTATTTATGCAGATGAACGACGTGTGCTAGATTTTGAAAAAATTCCTTTAGATGATGTGAGAACATATCAATTACTACAACAAGGTGATACAACAGGGGTATTCCAATTGGAGTCGGCGGGTATGCGACAAGCTTTAAAAGAAGTATATCCAACTCGCTTTTTAGATTTAGTAGCAGTAAATGCGTTGTATCGTCCAGGTCCAATGGATTTTATTCCTGTTTACAGTAGAAGGAAGCATGGGCAAGAACAGGTCGTTTTACCACATCCGATACTTGCGCCGATTCTCAATGAAACGTACGGTGTTATTGTCTATCAAGAGCAGATTATGCGAATCGCTTCTGTTTTTGCAGGTTTTACATTAGGTGAGGCAGATGTATTAAGACGAGCAGTTAGTAAAAAAGAAAAAAGTATATTAGATCAAGAACGTCAACATTTTGTAAGGGGTGCTCTACAGAATGGGTACGCTGAAAATGTAGCAAATGATGTATATGATTTAATTGTTCGTTTTGCGAATTATGGTTTTCCGAAAAGTCATGCTGTTGCCTATAGTTTAATTACGTATCAAATGGCTTATTTAAAGGCCAATTTTGCACCGTATTTCTATGCGGCTCTCTTAACAAGTGTTATGGGGGATCGAGAAAGGCAGTTGAAAATTTTGCAAGAAGTACGTGCAAAAGAAATTCCATTACTACGCCCCTCGATTCAAAAGAGCGGAAAGAGTTACCGTGTTGAAAGCGGCAGTATCCGATTAGCATTAGGAGCAATTCGTGGCGTGCCTCAAACTTTTTTGAAAAAGTTACAGCAAATGCAACAAGTGAAAAAAGATTGGAAAAGCATTTTTGATATGGCATTAAGTATATCAGCACAACATTTTAAAGAAAAAACAATTGAAGCTTTAATCAAAGCAGGTGCTTTAGACGATTTTGAACAAGATCGTCAAACACTTCTAGCTACTGTTAGTCGTGCTGAAAATCTCGCTAAATTGTATGCACCTGATGAAGAAACGACTGTGTTGTATGACACACGAATTTACGGTGTACCGAAGCATGCTGAAGCAGAACCTATGATTGAAAAAGAAAAATTACAAGGTGAAAAAGAAGTTCTTGGCTTCTATATTTCGAAGCATCCAGTTGAGCAGTTGAAAGCGAAAATGGGGCAACCAGTAGTTCCAATACATCGAGTTTCTTCTATTAAAATAGGTGCAGCGATTCAAGTCATAGCAGCGATTCAAAACATAAAAGTAATTCGTACGAAAAACGGTGAGCAAATGGCTTTCTTAACAGTAGAGGATGAAACAGCAACACTATCCGTTACAGTTTTTCCAAAGGTATTTGAACAAATCAAGTCCTTATTAGAGGAAGATTCTATTTTATATATTGAGGGAAAAGTAGAGTCGCGGCAGCAACAAGTACAGTTAATTGCCCAAAAAATACAAGATGTGAAGTCATTATAAGAAGTAAGTGGCTGTGTTTTATAACAAAGCATAGCCATTTGCTTTTTCTTTTTAACTAAAAGAAGTAATCAAATTTAATGGAAAATGATTCAAAAAATGAATGAGTAAAAAGTCTAGAATTACATGATTTTACTTTACTAACTAAAAAAACTTTTGTATGCTATAAAAAGTGGTCAGACCACTTTTGTGAAGATGGGGAGTTGAAGCGATGAATGTAGAGAAGTCTGCGCCAAAAAGATTTATTCAAATAGTGAAAGAACTTCGAGAAATTATTCGAATTGAAGAAATTGGACCAGGTGATAAACTGCCTTCAGAACGTGTATTGGCAGAAAGACTAGGTGTTGGGCGATCTTCTGTACGTGAGGCTTTACGAAGTATGGAGCTGCTAGGCTTAATTGAAACCAAACATGGTGGTGGCACGTTCCTATCCGATTTTAGAAATCATAAATTAGTAGAAGTATTATCTACATTTGTTTTACAAGAAGAAAAAGATTTAGTAAATGTTCATCACACACAACAAATTTTAGAGCGCGATGCGATTGTTGAAGTTGCAACAGACGAAAAGCTTTGTAAATTACCTGTGTGGGAAAGTTTACTACATATGTTAATTATTGAAGGTCAAATTGAACGAGAAATTTTAGTTCGAGAATTGATGGTATCATCACATAATCGATTAGTATTTAAAATTTGGATGATTTTAAATCAATTCGGTAAATCACCGTATCGAGGACAATCGACTCCAGCGGAACGAGAAATATTAGTGACGTTTATAAGTGAATTAATTGCAGGGAATCCTGCTCAGGCGGTTCAGGCCTATGAGGTATGGATTGATTTGTTAACTGAAGGGGAGAATATGGAATGAGTATAAAAAATATATTTTCAAAAACAAAACCGAATAAAGTAAAAAAAGCACAGGTTCAACATGATATTAAAGCAGGTGTTATGCATCAATGTTCAGAATGTAAGCATGTAATGGTTACAAAAGAATTACAGAAGAACTTATATGTTTGTCCAAAATGTAATTATCATAACAAAATCAATTCACAACAACGAATGAATCTAGTGATTGACGAAGGTACATTCCAATCAATTGATGATAATTTAAAAACAACGAATCCACTTGGCTTCCCAGGATACGTTGAAAAAGTACAAGTAGACCAAGCGAAGACTGGTTTGAATGAAGCAGTGTTAACAGGTATCGGCCAAATTGATGGTCAAACGATTGTGTTAGCAGTTATGGATTCGTTCTTCCGTATGGGATCAATGGGGTCAGTAGTCGGTGAAAAAATTACACGTGCGATTGAAAAAGCAACGGAATTAAAAGTACCATTTATTATCTTTACTGCAAGTGGTGGCGCACGCATGCAAGAAGGTGCATTATCGCTAATGCAAATGGCGAAAACATCTGTAGCACTTGAAAAACATAGTCGTGAAGGTCAGTTATATGTATCGGTTATGACACACCCAACGACAGGTGGCGTATCAGCGAGTTTTGCATCTGTTGGTGATATCAATTTAGCTGAACCACAAGCGTTAATCGGCTTTGCAGGTCGTCGTGTTATTGAACAGACTGTACGTGAAAAATTGCCGGATGATTTCCAAACAGCAGAGTTTTTATTAAAGCATGGTCAATTAGATAAAATTGTCCCTCGACATGAGATGAAAGATACATTAAGTACGATTGTTCGTTTACACACGAAGGGAGACAACTAATCATGGAACAAACATTACCATTTGAAAAACCATTAATTGAACTACAAGCTAAAATTGCTGAGTTAAAATCAGTAACGGAGAGCGCTGACATTGATTTTACAGAAGAAATTAAGCATCTTGAAACGAAGTTTGAAACACTTCAAAAAGAGATTTATTCAAACTTAGAACCTTGGGATCGTGTTCAAATTGCACGTCACACTATGCGTCCAACAAGCTTAGATTACATTCACGCCATCTTTGATGATTTTATCGAACTTCATGGTGATCGAAACTACGGAGATGATGAAGCTTTAATCGGTGGAATTGCAAGTATTGATGGACAAGCTGTAACTGTCATAGGACACCAAAGAGGTAAGGCAACAAAAGAAAACATTCGTCGTAATTTTGGTATGCCGCATCCAGAAGGTTACCGTAAAGCGCTTCGCTTAATGAAACAGGCAGAAAAATTCAACCGACCAATTATTTGTTTTGTTGATACGAAGGGAGCTTACCCTGGCAAAGCAGCTGAAGAACGTGGACAAAGTGAAGCAATTGCACGTAACTTGGTTGAGATGGCTGGTTTAACCGTTCCTGTTTTATCTGTTGTAATTGGAGAAGGCGGTAGTGGTGGTGCGCTTGGTATTAGTGTAGCTAATCGCATTTACATGCTTGAAAACTCAACATTCTCAGTTATTTCACCAGAAGGTGCGGCATCGATTTTATGGAAGGATGCTTCACTTGCAAAAGATGCGGCAGAAGCAATGCGAATTACAGCTCCTAACTTAAAAGAAATGGCTGTAATCGATGAAATTATTCCTGAAGTTTTAGGTGGGGCACATAAAAACCCAGAGGAGCAGGCAGAATTTGTCGCAGCATCAATTCGTCAAGGGCTACAAGACTTTAAGGACTTCTCGAAAGAACAATTAGTGAACCAACGCTATGATAAATTCCGTGTGATTGGCTCGTTCGAACAATAAAAATTTGTAAAATATATTTCCAAAGTAAGATTTAGCAGTTATGATAGGGTATAAATAAAGAGGAGGGCTGTTTCGAAGAATAGAGTATATTCATCGTAACAGCCTCATTCTTTCAACACATAGCTGCTTAATCTGTATTCATTATGCTATTGTGTAAAGTGTAAAAACTTGCAGGAGGGGAAGACATGAAAAAAATCGGAGTCTTAACGAGTGGTGGCGATTCACCTGGTATGAATGCCGCAATTCGAGCAGTCGTACGTAAAGCGATTTATCATGGTTTAGAAGTTGCTGGTATTTTTCATGGATATCAAGGCTTAATTGATGGAAATATAAAGCCGTTAGAACGTGGTGATGTTGGTGATATTATCCAACGTGGCGGAACAATGCTTTATTCAGCACGTTGTCTTGAATTCAAAGAAGAAGCGGGACAATTAAAAGCCATTGAACAATTACGTGCACATGAAATTGATGGCTTAGTTGTCATTGGCGGTGATGGTTCTTATCGTGGTGCGAAGGCATTAACAAAGCGAGGGATTCCATGTGTCGGTGTTCCAGGAACAATTGATAATGATATTGCAGGAACAGACTATACGATTGGTTTTGATACAGCGCTTAACACGGTCATTGAAGCCATTGATAAAATTCGTGATACTGCCACATCCCATGATCGTTCTTTTATTATTGAAGTGATGGGACGAGATGCAGGTGATTTAGCGCTTTGGGCAGGATTAGCGGGTGGAGCAGAAACAATCTTAATACCAGAAGAGCCGCATGATTTAAAAGATATGGCGGAACGTCTGAAACGTGGTCGAGATCGCGGTAAAAAACATAGTATTATTATTGTGGCAGAAGGTGTGATGTCAGGACAAGATTTACAGGTGAAATTGCTTGAAATGGGAATTGAAACACGTGTATCTGTACTTGGACATATCCAACGAGGCGGTTCCCCAACAGCTAGAGATCGTGTATTAGCTTCTCAGATGGGTGCAAAAGCAGTGGAGTTACTATTACAAAATAACGGCGGAAAAGCTGTTGGTATGCGTAATCACGAAATTATCGCACATGATTTTGATGAAGTGTTTGAAGAAAGTCCTGAATTTGATAACGAGATGTACAAGTTATCGAAAGAACTATCGATTTAATAAAATTGGAGTGGTCGTGTAATGAGAAAAACTAAAATTGTTTGTACAATTGGTCCAGCAAGTGAATCAAAAGAAACATTAAAAAAATTAATTGCATCAGGTATGAATGTTGCGCGTTTAAACTTTTCACATGGTAGTCATGAAGAACATGCGGAACGAATCAAAACAATTCGCGAAGCAGCAGAAGAAATGAATAAGATCGTCGCGATTTTACTGGATACAAAAGGTCCTGAAATTCGTACACACCAAATGGAAAATGATGCAATTGATTTAGTTACAGGTCAAAAAATTGCGATTTCAATGACAGAAGTACTTGGTAACCAAGAAGTCTTTTCAATCACATATGACAAATTAATTGAGGATGTATCAGAAGGCTCGATTATTTTATTAGACGATGGATTAATCGAATTACGTGTAACATCGATTGATTCAGAAAAAGGGTTAATTCATACAATCGTTGAAAATGCAGGAACACTTAAAAATAAAAAAGGCGTAAACGTACCAGGCGTATCTGTACAGTTACCAGGTATTACGGAGAAAGATGCAAGCGATATTTTATTCGGAATTGAACAAAAAGTTGATTTTATTGCAGCTTCATTCGTTCGTCGTCCAAAAGATGTTTTAGAAATTCGTACGTTACTTGAGTCGAATGATGCTGGCCATATTCAAATCATTCCAAAGATTGAAAATCAAGAAGGCGTAGATAACATCGACGAGATTTTAAAAGTTTCAGATGGTTTAATGGTTGCGCGTGGAGACTTAGGTGTAGAAATCCCAGCTGAAGAAGTACCAGTAGTTCAAAAAAGTTTAATTAAAAAATGTAATAAACTAGGTAAACCTGTTATTACAGCAACACAAATGCTAGACTCGATGCAACGTAACCCACGTCCAACACGTGCTGAAGCATCTGATGTAGCAAACGCGATCTTAGATGGTACAGATGCAATTATGCTTTCAGGTGAAACAGCAGCAGGTCTATACCCTGTAGAATCTGTTACAACAATGGCGAAAATTGCAGAGCGTATCGAAAATACGTTGGATCATAAAGCAATTGTACGCGCGCAAAGTAAAGAACAAGGTATTAGTATGACCGATTCAATCGCACAATCTGTAGCATATACGTCAATTAATTTGCAGGTATCTGCGATTTTAGCACCAACAGAGAGTGGTTATACAGCGAAAACAATTGCGAAATATCGTCCAGGTGTAGCAGTTGTAGCAGTAACTTCTTCTGAGATTACAGCGCGTAAATTGGCTCTTGTTTGGGGTGTTATGCCAATCGTTGCACAAAAAGTACGTAATACAGATGGTATTTTAGAATTAGCAGTTCAAGAAAGTTTAAAACATCATTTTGTCTCGTATGGCGATGTAGTTGTCATTACAGCAGGTGTACCAGTTGGTCAAGCAGGTACAACAAACTTAATGAAAGTACATGTAATTGGCGATATTTTAACAAAAGGTCAAGGAATCGGTAAATCAGTTGCGAATGGCCAAGCAATTGTTGTAAAAGATGCAGAAGAAGCAAATGCAGTCGATACGACGGGACGTATTATTGTCACAATTGGTTCAGATCGTGACATGATGCCAGCAGTGGAAAATTGTGCAGGACTGATTACCGAAGAAGGTGGATTAACTTCTCATGCGGCTGTTGTTGGACTATCACTTGGTATTCCTGTTATTGTAGGAGTGAAGGACGCAACAAAGTTAATTAAATCAGATCAAGAAATTTCAATGGATGCCACTTCAGGTGTGATTTATCACGGCTATTCAAGCATTCTTTAAAATAGCGTCGCCCTTCAATTGAAGGAGGAAAAATAATGCGTAAATTTTTATTTATACTATTACTTGTACCGATTGTCGAGATTGCATTCGTTTTACTATCAGGTAAGTTAATTGGTGCATGGTGGACAATTGCTTGTATCTTGTTAACGGGTGCTTTGGGTATTTATTTACTCAAAAAAGAAGGTCTAAAAGCAAAACAATCTTTTCAACAAAGTATGCGACAAGGGCAACCACCCGGTTTTGCGCTTATTGATGGAATTTTCGTTTTAGTTGCAGGTGTTTTATTAATCTTGCCAGGGTTCTTATCAGATTTACTGGGCATCTTATTGATTTTAAAACCAGTTCGTCATGCATTAAGACCTCTGATGATTCGCTGGCTAAAGAAAAAATATCAAACAAGTAACGTAGTAGTATACACGCATGATGCATAAAGAGTAAAAAAGCGGAAATTAGTAGGGTAATATGACCTCTAATTTCCGTTTTTAATTGAAAAAGACGATATTTATGCGGCAGTTTTTTTGATGTAAAGTAGCAACTTGATTTTAGCTATAAGTTTTAAATTCCCTTTTATTTACATAAAAACGCGATTTTTGCCGAGTATTTAGAATAAAATAGTAAAAAATAGTAAAATTTAGAATAAAATAAACCTTTTTAGCTGCTTTGAAATTCATCATTTTTCTGTTTAATGTATGTAAAATACTATAAAAAGTGGTGTTTGCATAAAATGATGTCTTTTCATTCACAAAGCCGTCAAAATTGATTATAATGTTTTATGTAAGCGATTTACTTATAGGTTCATATGATATTTTTGGGGTAGCCTTTCCTGTTTTAGGGAATGGTTACAAAGAGAAATGTAAAAAGGAGAGATATATTATGGCATCAACTAAAGGTTTAGAAGGTATCGTAGCTGCAGAAACGAAGATTAGTTCGATTATCGATGACACATTAACTTATGTAGGTTACAACATCGATGACTTAACAAACAATGCAACATTTGAAGAGGTAGTTTTCTTATTATGGCATACACGTCTTCCAAAAGCTGACGAGTTAGCTGAACTAAAACAACAATTAGCTGATAACATGGAAATTCCTTCAGCAATCGTTGAATTATTCAAATCTATGCCTCTAAAAACAGTACATCCAATGGCAGCTCTTCGTACAGCTGTATCAATGTTAGGTACTTTTGATGATGAAGCAGATGTTATGGAACCAGAAGCGAATTACCGCAAAGCAATTCGTCTACAAGCGAAAATTGCTACAGTTGTTACAACTTTTGCACGTGTTCGTAACGGTCAAGAACCAATTGATCCAAAACCAGAACTTGGTTACGCTGCAAACTTCTTATACATGCTAAAAGGTGAAGAGCCAGCTCCAATCGAAATCGAAGCGTTCGATAAAGCTTTAATCTTACACGCTGACCACGAATTAAATGCATCTACATTCACTGCACGTGTATGTGTTGCTACATTATCTGATGTTTACTCTGGTGTTACTGCTGCAATCGGCGCTCTTAAAGGTCCATTACACGGTGGTGCAAATGAGCAAGTTATGAAAATGTTAAGCGAAATCGGTTCAGTTGATAACGTTGAAACATATATTCAAACTAAATTAGATAACAAAGAAAAAATCATGGGCTTCGGACACCGCGTATACCGTAAAGGTGACCCACGTGCACCACACTTACGTGCAATGTCTGAAAAATTAACAAAATTAACTGGTAAACCAGAACTATATGATATGTCAGTTAAAATCCATGACATGATTGTAACTCAAAAAGGTCTTCCAGCTAACGTTGACTTCTTCTCAGCGTCAGTTTACGACTCTTTAGGTATCGAACATGACCTATTCACACCAGTATTTGCAGTATCTCGTACTTCTGGTTGGGTAGCTCATATCTTAGAACAATATGCTAACAACCGTTTAATCCGTCCACGTGCCGAGTATGTTGGACCAGGAATGCAAACATACGTAGCAATTGAAGAAAGATAATACTGACTTCTTGATTGTTATGTTATAATATAAAAGTCATAGGGCGGGGCTGTTATAGCACTAGCCCTATGATTATGAATATAGTAGGAGGCGCAATTCATGTCTGAAAAAATCGTAGTAGAAAATGGTGTTTTAAACGTACCAAACAATCCAACAATCCCATTCATCATCGGTGACGGTATCGGTCCTGATATCTGGCACGCTGCTTCACGCGTTATCGACGCTGCAGTAAACAAAGCTTACAATGGTGAAAAGAAAATCGAATGGTTAGAAGTTTTAGCTGGTGAAAAAGCATTCAACCAAACAGGCGAATGGTTACCACAAGAAACTTTAGACAAAATTAACGAATACTTAATCGCAATCAAAGGTCCACTTACTACACCAATCGGTGGCGGTATCCGTTCATTAAACGTAGCATTACGTCAAACTCTTGACTTATATGTATGCTTACGTCCTGTTCGTCACTTTGACGGTGTTCCTTCACCTGTTAAAAAACCAGAAGATGTTGACATGGTAATCTTCCGTGAAAACACAGAAGATATCTATGCTGGTATCGAGTACAAAGCTGGTTCAGATGAGCAAAAGAAACTATTAAACTTCTTACAAAATGAATTAGGCGTTAACAAAATTCGTTTCCCAGAAACTTCAGGTTTAGGTATTAAACCAGTTTCTAAAGAAGGTACAGAACGTTTAGTTCGTGCTGCAATCAACTATGCAATCGAACACAAAAAACCTTCTGTAACATTAGTTCACAAAGGTAACATCATGAAATTCACTGAAGGTGGATTCAAACAATGGGGTTACGATTTAGCTGCTAACGAATTCGGCGATCAAGTATTTACTTGGGCTCAATACGATGCAATCGTAGAAGCTGAAGGTAAAGAAGCTGCTGATAAAGCGCAAGCTGAAGCAGAAGCTGCTGGCAAAATCATTGTAAAAGATTCAATCGCTGATATCTTCTTACAACAAATCCTTACTCGTCCAAATGAGTTCGACGTTGTTGCAACAATGAACTTAAACGGTGACTACATTTCAGATGCACTTGCTGCACAAGTTGGTGGTATCGGTATCGCTCCAGGAGCTAACATTAACTATGTAACTGGTCACGCGATCTTCGAAGCTACTCACGGTACTGCTCCGAAATATGCTGGTCAAGATAAAGTAAACCCATCTTCAGTATTACTTTCAGGCGTATTAATGCTTGAACACTTAGGATGGCAAGAAGCTGCTGACTTAATTACTAACTCAGTAGAAAAAACAATCTCTTCTAAAGTTGTAACTTACGACTTCGCTCGTCTAATGGACGGTGCTACAGAAGTGAAATGTTCAGAGTTCGCTGATGAACTAATCAAAAACCTTTAATCTTTAAAGGCTTTTATAACCCGTTGGGATCATTTGATTCTAACGGGTCTTTTTTTATGTAATTTACAAAATCGTGACATATCTAAAAGGATTAGTGATTGTTTTCCGTTTTTGAAGGGTATAAAAAGAGGGAATGAAGTATAATAAAGGTATTCGTCACCCAACGAAAATAAGAAAAGTATGAGGAGTGTTTTACACATGTCTTTAAAACGTAAAAAGATTGCTGTTATTGGTAGTGGTTATACAGGAGCAACGGCTGCATTTTTAATTGCACAAAAAGAATTAGCAGATGTTGTGATTGTCGATCTTCCGAAAGTAGAAAACCCAACTAAAGGGAAGGCACTTGATATGTACGAGGCATCACCGGTTCAGAATTTTGATGCACGTGTAACAGGGACGTCAGATTACGCGCGTATTGAAGGTTCAGATGTGGTCTTAATTACTGCAGGTGTGGCACGTAAGCCAGGAATGAGTCGCGATGATTTAGTTCAAATTAATCAAGGTGTTATGAAATCTGTTGCGAAAGAAATTGTAAAACATGCACCAAATGCTGTCATTATTGTTTTAACAAATCCTGTTGATGCGATGACATATACGATTTTTAAAGAAACAGGTTTCCCGAAAAATCGCGTAATTGGTCAATCGGGTGTACTTGATACAGCCCGTTTCCGCGCATTTGTAGCAGAAGAATTAAATGTATCTGTTAAAGATGTATCTGGCTTCGTATTAGGAGGTCATGGAGATACAATGGTTCCTTTAACGCGTTACTCTTTTGCTGGGGGGATTCCGCTTGAAACATTAATTCCAAAAGAACGTCTGACAGAAATCGTCAACCGTACACGTACAGGTGGAGCAGAGATTGTGAATTTATTAGGTGATGGGTCAGCTTATTATGCACCAGCCGCTGCTATGGTTGAAATGGCAGAAGCGATTATCAAAGACCAACGTCGTATTTTACCATCTATTGCTTATTTAGAAGGTGAGTATGGTTACGAAGATTTATATTTAGGTGTTCCAACATTACTTGGTAGTAATGGAATTGAGAAAATTTATGAACTTGAACTAACGGAAGAAGAAAAAACAGCGCTCGATTATTCAGCAGAAGCTGTTCGTGATGTAATGAAAGCGCTAGTGTAATAAATATAAAAAGAGGGATGTTGCGGAAGCGGCGTTCCTCTTTTATTTTGAAAATTATAAAAGTCCTGTTTCTTTTACGAATACAACTCGATTTTTCATACAATTCTTGATACTATAAATATATGGTAGATTACAAAGGGGGAATTCTGTGTTACTAAGCAAAGATTATAAAGTGGGTAAAACATTCGATCAAATCGATGTTGGCACATCTCTGCAAATCACAGAAAATATTGAGAGTAAAGATTTATTGTTATATTTAGGATTAACGAATGATCAGAACCCGCTATATATCCAGCAGGAATATGCAGCACTTACTACATATGAAAAGCCTGTTGTACCAGTTATTATGTTATCGGGTATTGTAACATCTGCGATTTCCAAATACATGCCTGGACCTGGTTCGTATATATCAGCTATTTCACTACTTTATCCTAAACCATTGCATCACTACGAAACGTTACATCTATCGTTAAAAGTAGTAGCAAAGAATGCAGAAATGAATGAATTACATTTACAAGTAGAAGGAAAAAATAACGAAGAACAGATTGTTGTATCTGGTGCTGTACACGTTATACCACCTAAATTGTAAGATTATATGATATGCACGAATGTTTGAAATGGGGGTTTCAATACATTAGCGGAGGCATAAACATGACAAACACAATCTTAGTAGTAGAAGATGAACTATCGATTGCGACTTTATTACAGTACAATCTTAAGCAAGCAGGGTATGAGGTAATGATTGCGAATGACGGTGAAGAAGGGCTTCAAAAAGCAATCGAACATCGCCCAAACTTGATCTTACTAGACCTCATGCTACCAAAGAGAGATGGTATGGAAGTGTGTAAAGAGTTACGCATTCAAAAAATTGATACACCAATCATTATGTTAACAGCAAAAGATGATGAATTTGATAAAGTATTAGGTTTAGAACTCGGTGCAGACGATTATATGACGAAGCCATTCAGTCCGCGTGAAGTGATTGCACGTGTGAAGGCAGTTTTACGACGTTCAAAAGTAGTAGAATCTGCACAAACAAATGATGAAAAAGAAAAACTTTCTGATTCTGAAAAAATGTATCATATTGGCCCGCTTAGCGTATATCCTGAACGTTTTGAAGCATCATTAGACAATAAAGAGCTTGAATTCACACCGAAAGAATTCGAACTACTAGTTTATCTATTAGAGAATAAAAACCGTGTGTTAACGAGAGATCAATTATTAAGTGCCGTTTGGCATTATGATTTTGCAGGGGATACACGTATTGTAGACGTGCATATTAGCCATTTACGCGATCAAATCGAAGAAAATAGTCGTAAACCGAAATATATTAAAACGATTCGTGGTTTAGGTTATAAGTTTGAGGAGCCTAAAGGGTCATGAATACATTAAAAGTACGCCTATTAATTGCATTTGCGTGCTTGTATGCCGCAATTTTAGCTGGTCTTGGCTTTGTATTAGGCCAGCTTTTTCCTGTTTATATGGAAAATACAGTGCGTTCTAATTTACAAGAAGCACAGCAACATTTAAGTGACTATTTTACTTCTGAAAAAATTCCGATTACGGATAAACAGCAACAAGAGCTAGTGAAGCAACTTCCAGATAGTTTCTTATCAAATGATTTAATTACAACACGTTGGCATTTTTGGCTCATTCTCATTATTGTTCTATTTATCGCGTTCGTCTTACTCATGTTCACAACGAATCGACTTTTAAAGAAGCTATCGTTATCTGTTGAGCATGTAACGCAAACCGCTTTAGAATTAGCGCAAGGGAATTATCGTGCACGTGCATATGAATCTTCTGATGTAGCCACAACAGCACTTAGCAAGTCGATTAATGTTTTAGCGCGTAATTTACAAGATATGACAATGATTCGTGAGATTGAACAAGAGCGTCTCAAAACCCTTATTAATAATATGGGAAGTGCCTTGATTATGATTGGGCGAGAAGGTGAAATCTCGGTTGTGAATGATGGTTTTTTAAAACTATTTAATAAAAATCATGAAGACGTAAAAAAACATGTTTTTCGAGAACTTGGTGTTGATGAAAATTTAGAAGAGTTTGTCGATCATGTTTTTATGACGGAAACACCATATCGTAGGCAAATTGAAATAACTGTTCATCAACAAATTAAACATATGGAAGTGTATGGTGCGCCAGTTATTGGAGCGCATGGTCATTGGCTTGGTGTTGTAATTGTCATGCACGATATTACAGAACTGAAGAACTTAGAACAAGTGCGAAAAGACTTCGTTGCGAATGTGTCACATGAGCTAAGAACACCGATTACATCGATTAAAGGCTTCTCAGAAACACTTCTAGATGGCGCTTACAAAGATGAAGAAACATTATTATCTTTTTTAGAGATTATGTATAAAGAAAGTAATCGACTGCAAATGCTTGTCCAGGACTTATTAGAGCTGTCGAAAATTGAAAAAGAAGGATTCAAAGTTGATGTAGCACCGACTTCTTTCAATGCGATTGTAAAAAGTGCGATGGAAATGGCGCATATTCAAATTGAAGAGAAGAATATGGATGTACATTTAGAAGAAGAAGGGGAGGTTCGTGTACTTGGAGATGCGAATCGTCTCACACAAATTGTTGTAAATTTACTTGCGAATGCAGTTTCCTATTCGAAACCTGACAAACGAATTGACTTGAAAGTACTAACACATGGTGAATATGGCGTAGTCGAAATCGCCGATCAAGGAATCGGTATTAAACAAGCAGAAATTCCGCGTATTTTTGAACGATTCTACCGTGTAGATCGTGCGAGAAGTCGTAATTCAGGTGGAACGGGTTTAGGGCTTGCAATCGTAAAACATTTAGTTGAAGCACATAATGGTCGAATTATTGTAAAAAGTGAAGAAGGTGTGGGAACGACGATGCGTATTTATATCCCGTTAGCATCATAATTTACATGGAATTTACAAAAGGCTAATAGAAACTTCATAACAACTTGCTATACTAAACATATGAAACCCCCTTCATAACATGAATCCAAAAAGAAAGACCCCTTGTATACGAAAGAAACTCAACCTTCCCTAAAGGTGAGTTCCTTTCGTTTTTTTTATTTTGACTGCATAGCATGATAGAATAGAGAAGAAGAAAATACGAACAGGAGTGTGAGGGAATGACACAAAAAAAATTACTGTTGCTAGACGGGAATAGTTTAGCATATCGTGCATTTTTTGCTTTACCCCCATTAACAAACCACCAGGGAATTCATACGAATGCAGTGTATGGATTTACAACGATGTTACAAAAAATTCTAGCAGAAGAACAACCAACGCATATGCTTGTAGCATTTGATGCAGGGAAAACAACGTTCCGTCATAATACGTACACAGAATATAAAGGTGGACGTCAAAAAACACCACCAGAATTATCAGAACAATTCCCTTATGTGCGAAAACTCGTAGCGGCTTATAATATGAAGCAATATGAATTAGAAATGTATGAAGCAGACGATATCATTGGCACACTTGCGAAACAAGCAGAACAGGCAGATATGCAAGTGGTTATTATCTCAGGCGATAAAGATTTAACGCAGCTAGCAACAGACAAAACAACCGTCTACATAACGCGTAAAGGTATGACGGATATCGAACACTATACGCCAGCGCATATTTTAGAAAAGTATGGCTTAACACCTGAACAGATTACTGATATGAAAGGTCTTATGGGCGATTCATCTGATAATATTCCGGGTGTGCCAGGTGTAGGTGAAAAGACAGCGATTAAACTGTTGAAAGAATATCCAACAGTAGAAGATATTTATGCGCATGTCACAGAGGTGAAGGGTGCAAAGTTACAAGAGAAATTGGTTGCAAATGAAGAACAAGCAAAAATGAGCAAACAACTTGCGACGATTGAAGTGAATGCACCAATTGAAGTGACAGTAGATGAACTTGGCTGGGAAGGTCCAGATGTAGAAGCCCTATTCGCTTTATGGCAAGAGCTTGATTTTAAAACATTACTTGAAAAAAGCGAATATGAATCGGAAGCACAGGAAACAGCTTTACTCGAACATCAAATTGTTTCGAATTTAACTGCTGAACAGCTTGTAGATGGTATGGCGATTCATTTAGAGATGGAGAATGCGCATTATCATACATCGAAAGCACTTGGACTTGCGTTTGTAACGGACACAACAGCTTACTATATGGCATATGAAGATGTACTTCAATCTGAAGAAGTAAAAGCTTATTTACAAGATGAAACAAAGAAAAAATATGTATTTGATTTGAAAAAACATCAAGTTGCATTTGCGCGTGATCAAATTGAATTAAAAGGCGTTGAATTCGATTTATTATTAGCGGCATACATTGATGATCCAGCTTTTGCCTCTGAAGATATTGCTTCTGTTTCACGTGCATACAACTATACAAATGTGCAAACAGAAGAATCAATTTATGGTAAAGGTGCAAAACGAGCAGTACCATCAGAAGAAGTATTAGCAGAACATGTATGTCGCCAAGCGTTAGCCGTTTATACGACGCGCGAACCATTGCTTTCGAAGCTAAAAGAGAATGAACAATATGATTTATATACAGATATTGAACTACCACTTGCACATATTCTAGGGAAGATGGAGACATGTGGTATTCGCGTTAATAAAGAGACATTAGCTGACATGGGTGAAGAATTAACAGAAAAACTACAGGCAATTGAGGCGACAATTTATACGCTTGCAGGAACAAAATTCAATATTAATTCACCTAAACAATTAGGTGTTGTACTATTTGAAAAACTTCAATTACCAGTTATTAAAAAGACGAAAACAGGTTATTCAACTGCAGCAGATGTTTTAGAAAAGCTAGCACCTGAACATGAAATTATCGAACACATCTTACAATACCGTCAATTAGGGAAGTTACAATCGACTTATATTGAAGGGTTAATGAAAGAAATTCATGAAGATGACCATAAGATTCATACACGCTATCAACAAGCTTTAACTGCAACAGGCCGTCTAAGTTCAACTGATCCCAACTTACAAAACATCCCGATTCGTTTAGAAGAAGGGCGTAAAATTCGTAAAGCCTTTGTGCCTGAAACGGAAGGGTGGCAACTATTCGCAGCCGACTATTCACAAATTGAGTTACGTGTACTCGCGCATATGTCACAAGATGAGAACTTGATGCAAGCTTTCTTAAACGGATTAGATATCCATACGAATACAGCAATGAACGTATTCCATGTAGCAGAAGATAAAGTTACTTCGTCTATGCGACGTGCGGCGAAAGCAGTTAACTTTGGGATTGTCTATGGAATCAGTGACTACGGTTTATCTCAAAACTTAGATATCTCAAGAAAAGAAGCAGCAGAATTTATTGAACGCTACTTTGCTAGTTTCCCAGGTGTTAAAACATATATGGATAATATGGTAAAGGTGGCGAAAGAAAAGGGTTATGTTACAACACTATTAAACCGTAGACGTTACTTACCTGATTTAAAATCAAGTAACTTCAATTTACGTAGTTTTGCTGAGCGTACAGCGATGAATACACCAATTCAAGGTAGCGCAGCAGATATTATTAAAAAAGCGATGATTGATATGGATGCTGCTTTAAAAGAGCATCAATTACAGGCAAAAATGTTATTACAAGTACATGATGAATTGATTTTTGAAGCACCAGAAGAAGAAATTGCAATTTTAGAAAAGCTCGTACCAGAAGTGATGGCAAATACCGTGAAGTTAGATGTGCCACTACGTGCAGATTATTCTGCTGGTTATACATGGTACGATGCGAAATAGGAAGTGAAATGATATGCCGGAATTACCAGAAGTAGAAGGCGTCGTACGTTCACTACAACCTGCTGTAACAGGTAGAACGATTGAATGTGTGACAATTTCGCCAACGATTTATACAAGCCATGAAGCAGGTAAGCAAAGTATTATAAAAGGGTTGCAGCCGGATGAGTTTGTAGAAGCTGTGACAGGAATGACGATCCAAGATGTTACACGTCGCTCAAAATATATTTATTTTACGTTAGAGTATGCAGGTGCCACATATAAGTTAGTGAATCATTTGGGTATGAGCGGTGCTTTTTTTGATGTACATGATGTATCGGAAATTCTAGAAGAAAAGTTCCGTAAACATGTCCATGTGACCTTTACACTTGATAACGGAAAGAAACTGATCTATTCAGATATCCGCCGCTTTGGTGAGATGCGCTTCTTACAAAAGATTGAAGACCATCCGCCATTAATGGCGTTAGCACCGGAACCATTTGATTCTATTGCGAAAGACCATTTTTTAACATATTGTGCGTTACCCAAGTACAGTAAAAAAGAAATTAAAGCGGTCATTATGGATTCACATGTGTTATGTGGTTGTGGCAATATCTATGCAACGGAAGCTTTATTCCGAACGAAAATTAACCCGGGACGAATTGCATCCCGATTAAGTAGGGCGGAGAAAGAACAGCTATTTGACGAGATTGTTGCAGTTTTGAGCGAAAGTATCGCATATGGTGGGTCGTCAATCTCGGATTATCGAAATATTAATGGTGAGGCTGGAGGTATGCAGGGCCGTTTACAAATGTACGGGATGAATATTTGCCCAATGTGTCATACTAATTCAGAACAAAAAATCATAGCAGGACGGAATTCGTATTACTGTCCAAATTGTCAAAAATAGGGGGTGTCGAAATGATTATTGGATTAACAGGAAGTATCGCAAGTGGGAAAAGTACAGTAGCAAAAATGCTCGAAAAATATCGTTTTCCGATTGTCGATGCAGATCAAGTAGCACGTCTTGTTGTAGAACCAGGGGAGCCAGCGCTTACAGAAATCGTAGCTGCTTTTGGGGGAGAAATCTTATTAGAAGATGGTTCATTGGATCGCAAAAAATTGGGTGATCTCATTTTTCATGACCCATCAAAGCGAGCTATTTTAAACGGAATTATTCATCCCGCGATTCGAAAAGAGATGTTGAGACAGCGCGATGAATGGCTTAATAACGGGGCTGAAGTCGTTATTATGGACATTCCATTATTGTTTGAAAGTAAGTTACAACACTTTGTTGAAAAGATTTTAGTTGTGTCATTATCGGAAGAAAAACAGTTGGAGCGTTTGATGGAACGAAACCAATTAAGTGAGGATGAAGCGCGAGCGCGAATTAGCTCGCAGCTACCTCTTTCTGTGAAAGAAGAAGGCGCAGATGCAGTTATTTATAATGAGGGTACATTAGACAAAACGGAACAACAGTTGAACTATATTTTAAAAGAATGGGGGTTAGTATAAAACATAAAAGAATATCAAAAAAGTGATAGAAAAAAGTTGTCAGAAAATAAAAACTTTTGTTTTTGTGTGTAAATATGTTCTACTTCCAGATAAATGTGTTATACTAATTCTCAAATAACACATTTAAAAGAATTTCTTTTAAAACAGGAGGATATATTTCATGACAGTTTCTATTGCTATTAACGGATTTGGCCGTATCGGACGTATGGTGTTCCGTCAGGCGATACTTCAAGATGATTTAAACATCGTTGCCATCAATGCGAGTTACCCATCGGAGACATTAGCTCATTTAGTAAAATACGATACAAACCACGGACGTTTCGAAGGTACTGTTGAAGCGGTTGAAGGTGCATTAATTGTAAACGGTAAACGTGTACAACTTGTATCAGAGCGCGATCCATTAAAATTACCTTGGAAAGAACTAGGTGTGGATATTGTAATCGAAGCAACAGGTAAATTTAACGCACGCGATAAAGCTGCTTTACATCTAGAAGCTGGTGCGAAAAAAGTTATTTTAACTGCACCTGGTAAAAATGAAGATATTACAGTCGTTATGGGTGTAAATGATGACAAATTAGATTTATCAAAACATGATGTTATTTCAAACGCTTCATGTACAACTAACTGCCTTGCTCCTGTAGCAAAAGTTTTAAATGATAAGTTCGGTATTGATAACGGTCTTATGACAACAGTTCATGCTTATACAAATGACCAAAAAAATATTGATAACCCACACAAAGATTTACGTCGTGCACGTGCTTGTGCGGAATCAATTATTCCAACTTCAACAGGTGCTGCAAAAGCATTAGCACTTGTACTACCTGAATTACAAGGTAAATTACATGGTATGGCTCTACGTGTTCCAACACCAAATGTATCACTTGTAGATTTAGTAGTAGACTTAAACAAAGATGTAACAGTTGAAGAAGTGAATGCTGCATTCATCGAAGCTTCTCAAACATCTTTAAAGGGTGTATTAGATTTCACAACAGAACCTTTAGTATCTGTAGATTTCAATACAAACCCAGCTTCAGCAACAGTTGACGGCTTAACAACTATGGTTATGGGTACACGCAAAGTAAAAGTACTTGCTTGGTACGATAACGAGTGGGGTTACTCAACTCGCGTAGTAGATTTAACACAAAAAGTAGCGCGTGAATTAGCAGCAGTACAAGCATAATTTAATTGTAATAATTTAAACTGTAAGT
Source organism: Kurthia sp. FSL E2-0154 (assembly GCF_038003625.1). Taxonomy (NCBI): domain Bacteria; kingdom Bacillati; phylum Bacillota; class Bacilli; order Caryophanales; family Caryophanaceae; genus Kurthia; species Kurthia sp. FSL E2-0154. The sequence goes on along the minus strand of NZ_JBBOPO010000001.1, from coordinate 1,582,828 downwards.
AGAACGGTGCAAGTCGTTTTGCTTACAGTTTTTTATTGTTCTGTATTCAGTAGTATTTCCCTTAAAAAATATAGGGATTGTTCGGTACATCACACGTTTTTTTGTTATAATAGATAAACTAAATAGTATTTAATTCAGGAGAGAAAAATTATGAGATGCCCAAGTTGTCAGTACAATGGAACAAAAGTGATTGATAGCCGACCTGTCGATGATAATAAAGCCATTCGTCGTCGCCGCGAATGCGAATCATGTGGGTTTCGCTACACCACATTTGAAAAAGTAGAAGAGATGCCGCTAGTTGTTGTGAAAAAAGACGGCTCGCGTGAAGAATTTAGTCGTGAAAAAGTGTTGCGCGGGCTTATTCGTGCCTGTGAAAAAAGACCAGTTGCATTAAGTGAGCTTGAAGATGTTGTCTTTGCGATTGAACAAGATTTACGAAGTGCTGGTATTGCGGAAGTTAAATCCGAAGATGTCGGTGAAAAAGTAATGGATCGCTTAGCAAAAATTGACGAAGTATCTTACGTGCGTTTTGCATCAGTTTACCGTCAGTTCAAAGATATTAATGTATTTATTCATGAGTTACGTGAGTTAATTGAGCGACAAGAAAGTGAATCGGACTCAAAAGAAGATTAAATAAAAGAGGAGGAGTTTGAATTGAAACTAAATAATGAACTACATTCCGTAGACCGATTTACAATTCACATTCCATTTCCTCTTTCAAGTTATGAAAGAAAGTTAATTACGCTACTTTATCAGCCTTTAATTGGACCTGAACCAATTAGTCTGTATTTTTTGTTGTGGGCTGAAGGGGAAGATGAAGAAGGTAGAGACTATACACACTACCATTTGATGAATGGACTTGATATGTCAATTGGGGCTATTTTCAACGCACGTATTGCGCTTGAAGCGATTGGATTATTACGTACGTATAAAAAAGAAACAGATGATTTACATTATTTTTCGTATGAAATTTTACCACCTTTAGAAGCAAGACGTTTCTTTGAAGACCCACTTCTATCGATGTTTTTATTCAGTAAAATTGGTGAGAATGCATACCGTCGCTTATTGCAGCGCTTTACACCGAAACGTGTAGCAATCGAAGGAATGACGGAAATTTCACGTCAATTTACGGATGTCTATCAACCGATTCAACAACATATGCCAAAAAATATGATGGTGCATGACATAGCTGAAAAACCATCGAAAATCCCATTTTACTATCAATCTTTTGATTTTCCATTACTGATGTCTGGATTATCTGAAAATATGATTCCACATCGTTTGATCACAGCTGAGATTAAAGAAACGATTGCAAAAGTTGCATTTATGTATGGTTTATCTGCAATTGATATGAAACATGTGCTTATGATGGCGAATAGTGATGATGAATTAACGACAGATGCGGTACGTAAATCAGCGAGTGAATATTATAAATTGACGATTTCCAAAACACCACCAGCTATTTCGAAAATGCTGCCACCTGAACAAGCACATGAGCAGGCAAAAGAATGGAATAGTAAACAAGATGAGTTAGTACAATATTTTGAACAAGCACGACCAATTGATGTTTTAATTGCTGTGAATGACGGGAAGCAAGTATTTGATCATGAACTTGAAATGTACGAAAGTTTAATTACACAATATGATATTACACCACCTGTTGTGAATGTATTAATTCATTATATCTCGTTGAATAATCCAGGTCATATTAGTAAAAAGTATATTCAAGCGATTGCAGCAGATTGGCGTAAAAAAGGAATTGAAACCGCTACGCAAGCGATGAATGAGGCACGTCAATTCATGGATCAAAAAAATCCAACAGTGAAAAAGGCGACTACAATCGAAGATATGCATGCGGAGTTTGAATTGCTTCAGGCGGCAGCTTACGTTCTTTATCAATTTGAACCAGGTAAAGCAAGTGCTGCTAAACTAAAAAATATCGAAGAGACCTTCAAAAGTTTAATGAAAAAAATTGAACCACCTGTTCTTCTTCAAATGTTGGCAGATGGCAAAGAGCCTTTTGCACATGAATTAAAAGCAGTGACGCAGTTTGCTTCGATGTATGAATGGGAACGACCTTTATTAAATACGTTAATTCATTATGCTCATTTTTCAAGTGAAGGGAATTTGAATTTACCATTCTTAGAGGCGATTGCTTCAGGGTGGCGTAAACAGTCGGTTCAAACGATTGAAACAGCCATTCAATATGGACAAAATTATCGAAAGTCACGCGCTCAAAAATATAGCCGTACGACTTACGGGAATCCTGAGAAAAAAGAATTACCAGCATGGATTAATTCATCAGAGAAGCCAAAAAGTCAGGCATCACTTGAAGAGTTAGAACGTCAATATCGTATGAAGAAGAAATCCTGAGGAGGTGTTGTACGTTGAAACCGATTCAAAATGAATTACAAAAACAAATGGATGCCAAATTTCAAGAACGTCTACAGTCGATTCAAGAAGAACTTTTAAAAGACCCCGTCATTCAAAAGTTTTTCAAAGAGAATGAAGGTGCGATTACACGCTCTGTTTTAGAACGTGGATTAGGCAAGTTGTATGAATTTAAAAATCAACAACAAGATTGTTCAAAGTGTCCTTCTGTACAGCAGTGTGTGAATACAATCAATGGCTTTACACCAAAATTATCGCTAACACGTGGTTTAATTGATTTAGAATATACACCTTGTCAGCAAAAACGTATTGAAGATGAACGCCGTCATACGGAGAAGATGATTGCGAGTATGCACATGCCAAAAGATGTGTTACGAGCGACATTATCAGATGTACGCGTCTATAGTGAAGATCGTGAAAATTTATTGCAGGCAGCGCAAAACTTTGTTGACCAAGTGAAGCAGACGGGAGAATTACCACGTAAAGGATTTTATTTATATGGTGATTTTGGTGTCGGGAAGTCCTTCTTAATTGGAGCGATTGCGAATGAATTAGCAGCTTTGCAAATTCAATCTGTCGTTGTCTATGTACCTGAATTTTTACGTGAATTAAAAAATGCAATTGGGACACCACAATTAGAAGAAAAGTTTGATTTTGTGAAAAAAGCACCTGTGTTAATGCTTGATGATTTAGGCGCTGAACAGTTATCAGAATGGACGCGAGATGAAATTTTAGGGTCTATTCTGCATTATCGTATGGCAGAACAATTGCCGACATTTATTACATCGAATCTTGATTATAGTGGTCTTGAAGTATTCTTTACTCAGACTGCACGTGGTGGACAGGACCCGATTAAAGCGAAGCGAATTATGGAACGAATCAAAGCAATTACAGAACCAATTCAAGTGGAAGGCTTAAATTTACGCGATTTAACATAGAAGTGCTTGAATTCTAAAAAATAGTTGCGAGTTCGATTCTGAAGTTTTATAATAGGTTACATTAATATGTAAATGCACAGATAAGGACAACAATGATTAGTGCGACTTTCAGAGAGGAATACAATGGTGCGAGTATTCTAGTGACGGCTAATGATTTACCACCTTGGAGCAGCGACAGTGAACGAATAGTAATTGTCGACGGTAGCGGCCCGTTAGCCGATCGAGAGCTTCGTCTTTGCAGTTTTTTCTGCATGGAAGGAAGAAGGGTGGAACCACGAGCGCAAGCATCGTCCCTTTAGGGAGGATGCTTTTTTGTATGCAAAAAATCTCCCGTTTGTGGCCCGTAGCTTTCGAAATAATAAAAAGGAGAGAATGGATATGTCAGAAATGATTCAATTAACATTCCCAGATGGGTCTGTAAAAGAGTACGAAAAAGGAATTACAACAGATGCAGTAGCAGCGGCAATTAGCCCAGGATTACGTAAAAAAGCAATCGTTGGTAAATTCAATGGGGAGTTAGTTGATACAAAAACACCTTTAAATGAAGATGGCACAATCGCAATTATTACACCTTCAGATGATGAAGCATTAGAAGTGTTACGTCACTCAACTGCCCATTTATTAGCACAAGCAGTAAAACGTCTATTCCCAGATGTAAAATTAGGTATTGGTCCTGTAATCGAAGGTGGTTTCTACTATGATATCGATTCAAAAGAACCAATCACTTCTGAAGATTTCCCGAAAATCGAAAAAGAGATGAAAAAAATCATCGCTGAAAACTTAGAAGTTGTACGCCATGATGTATCTCGTGCAGAAGCACAACGTCGTTTTGAAGAAATTGAGGACGAATACAAATTAGAATTACTTGAAGCAATTCCAGCAGATGAGCAAGTGTCAATCTACGAACAAGGCGAATTCTTCGACCTTTGCCGCGGTGTACACGTACCATCAACAAATAAAATTAAAGAATTCAAACTTCTATCAATTGCAGGTGCATATTGGAGAGGGAATTCAGATAACAAAATGCTACAACGTATTTACGGAACTGCATTCTTCACAAAAGAAGATTTAAAACATCATCTTCAAATGTTAGAAGAAGCAAAAGAACGTGACCACCGTAAAATTGGTAAGGAATTAGACATCTTTACTTCAAGCCAATTAGTAGGTCAAGGTTTACCATTATGGTTACCGAACGGTGCAACAGTACGTCGCACAATTGAACGTTATATTGTAGATAAAGAGTTAGCATTAGGCTACAAACACGTATATACACCTGTTTTAGGTTCAAAATCATTATATGAAACTTCAGGACACTGGGATCATTACCAAGAAGATATGTTCCCACCAATGGAAGTAGATCACGAAACATTCGTACTTCGTCCAATGAACTGTCCTCACCACATGATGGTGTACAAATCAGCAATGCGTTCATACCGTGACCTACCACTTCGTATCGCAGAACTTGGTACAATGCATCGTTATGAAATGTCAGGAGCAGTATCAGGATTACAACGTGTACGTGGTATGACTTTAAATGATGCGCATTTATTTGTTCGTCCAGATCAAATTAAAGATGAATTCAAAAAAGTAGTAGAGTTAATCCAAGCGGTTTATAAAGACTTCAACTTAGAAGACTATGAATTCCGTTTATCATATCGTGATCCAGCAGATACAGAGAAATACTTCGATGACGATGAAATGTGGGAAAAAGCACAAAGTATGTTAAAAGAAGCGATGGACGATCTAGGATTAGATTACTATGAAGCAGAAGGCGAAGCCGCATTCTACGGTCCAAAACTAGACGTTCAAGTAAAAACAGCGATTGGTAAACAAGAAACATTGTCAACAGTACAATTAGACTTCTTATTACCAGAACGCTTCGACTTAAACTATGTAGGTGAAGATGGTAAACAACACCGTCCAGTCGTTATTCACCGCGGTGTTGTATCAACAATGGAACGCTTTGTAGCCTTCTTAATTGAAGAATACAAAGGCGCATTCCCGACTTGGTTAGCACCTGTTCAAGTTCAAATTATTCCTGTATCAAACGATGCGCACTTTGACTATGCAAAACAAGTTGAAGAACGTTTAATCGCTGCAGGTGCACGTGTAGAAATGGATTACCGTGATGAAAAATTAGGTTACAAGATCCGTGAAGCACAAATGCAAAAAATTCCGTACATGCTTGTATTAGGGGATAAAGAAGTTGAATCAAATGCAGTAAATGTTCGTCGTTACGGCTCAAAAGATTCAGAAACAGTTTCTTTAGACGAGTTTGTGGATGCAATTACAAAAGAGATTACAGTAAAATAATAAGTATTCAAATGAGAAGTCGTATTGTCTAGCGGCTTCTCATTTTTTGTCTCGCGCAATCTTTTTTCTTCTATATAAAATATAAAAGGAGATGAAGAAGATGGGGTATATCGTTGATTTTTCAAAATGGCAAAATCGTGTGAACTATGAGGAGCTTTCGAAAGTATGTGATTTAGCCATTTTACGTGTACAGGATGGTTCGTATGTAAAAGATGTTTTATATGAACAACATGCGAAAGGTTGTAGTCAATTTGCTATTCCCTATGGTGTGTATGCATTTGCGCGTTTTACATCTGTTAGAGACGCTGAAAAAGAAGCGCAAGACTTTTACGAACGTGCAAATCGAGCGGGACAGCCTTTATTTTATGTGGTCGATGTTGAAGTGGAGTCGATGTCTGATATGCGCGCAGGGACGAATGCTTTTATTCGTACACTAAGGAATTTAGGTGCGAAAAAAGTAGGTATCTACATTGCGCATCATCTATACCATACTTTTTGTTTAGATCTAACGAAAGCAGACTTCATATGGATTCCACGCTATCATCTAGATGGCAAAACGATTTTAAAGCCGAAGTTCCCGTGTGACTTACATCAGTACACAGAACGAGGACGCATAAAGGGAATTGAAGGTTATGTCGATTTAAATCGTTTGAATGGAAAGAAAAAAATAGCATGGTTTATAGCAGAATAATGTTTGACTTACCTAAAAAAAGGTGATATTATAATTGAGGTAAACAAATACAGAGTTTGTGGTTGAAGTAGAGGCTGCCCGCTTCTCACCTGAGAATCGATCCTTTTATAAGGTATTGACAGGTTAATTGATGAATCGAACATGCATATTTCGCATGTCAACATATACGCGGGCGGACATTTCGACTAATGTCCGTCTTTTTTTATGGACATCGAAATATCTGTACCGAACAGGGCTCCTTGCCCAAACACAGTATTTTAATACTACTTGGAGGTGGATTGTTATTAGCAAAGACATGTATGTAAACGAAGGTATTCGTGCTCGCGAATTACGCGTAATCGATCACAATGGCGATCAATTAGGTGTTAAAACTCGAAACGATGCACTGCAACTTGCAGAACGTGCAAATTTGGATCTTGTCCTTGTGGCTCCGCAAGCCAAGCCACCAGTTGCTCGTATTATGGATTACGGTAAATTCAAATTCGAACAACAAAAGAAAGATCGTGAAGTTCGCAAAAATCAAAAGATTATTGCACTTAAAGAAGTACGACTTTCACCATCGATTGACGAGCATGACTTCCAAACAAAGTTACGCAACGGAATCAAATTCCTTGAAAAAGGAGATAAAGTAAAGGCATCTATTCGCTTTAAAGGTCGTGCTATTACGCACAAAGAGATTGGTCAACGCGTATTAGATCGCTTTGCGGAGGCTTGTAAAGAAGTAGCAACTGTTGAACAACGTGCGAAAATGGAAGGCCGCAGCATGTTCTTGATCTTAGCACCTAAGAACGAGAAACAATAATTATTAAAGTTATGAGTAATAGGAGGAAATCCAAATGCCAAAAATGAAAACACACCGTGGCGCTGCAAAACGCTTCAAAAGAACTGGTACTGGTAAATTAAAACGTGACCGTGCATACGGCTCTCACTTATTTGCTAACAAATCTACAAAAGCTAAACGTCACTTACGTAAACAATCATTAGTATCATCTGGTGATTACAAACGCATCAAATCTTTATTAGCTTACATGAAATAATAAGAAAACACACATATACTATTTATCAGAGTGATAAATACAGGAGGTAATGAACTATGCCACGCGTAAAAGGCGGTACAGTAACGCGCAAGCGTCGTAAAAAGGTTTTAAAATTAGCAAAAGGTTATTTCGGTTCAAAACACACACTTTATAAAGTAGCGAACCAAGCAGTAATGAAGTCTGGTCAATATGCATACCGTGACCGTCGTCAAAAGAAACGTGATTTCCGTAAATTATGGATCACTCGTATCAATGCAGCTGCTCGCATCAACGGTCTTTCTTACAGCCGTTTAATGCACGGTTTAAAACTTGCTGAAATCGAAGTAAACCGCAAAATGTTAGCTGACTTAGCTGTAAACGATGCAGCTGCATTCGCTCAATTAGCAGACGCTGCTAAAAAAGCAATCGCAAAATAATTCATACATTCAGGTATGATGAAAGAGTCGAGTCTTCGGACGCGGCTCTTTTTTATATGCAACAAAAAAAGAAGTGACGGAATTTATTCCTATCACTTCTTTTTGTACATATAAATATTTAATCCTCAAAAGGAAAGGATGCTGTATATTAAGAATCAAATAGTAAAGCAGCTAATTTTTCTTTTGATGTTAAAAAATCACTTAGATGGTATTCATCAAGTACAGCAATATATGCATGTAGTGCTTTATTTAACGCGCCTTTTAAATTACAAACGGGTGAAATAACGCAACCAACAGATTCAGGATTAAAGCAATCAACTAAATAAAAATCTTCTTCTGTTTGTCGGACGAGCTTCCCGATATTAATTTCTTCAGGTTGCATAGCGAGACGAATACCACCACCACGACCACGGATTGTCTCGATGTATCCCATTTTTCCTAATTCATGTGTCACCTTCATTAAATGATTTTTAGACACACCATAAGCATCGGAAATGTCTTTAATTGTCGATAATTCATCTGGCTTTTTTGCGCCAAGATAAAGCAAAACGCGCAGAGAATAATCTGTATATAGTGTCAACCTCAACAGAATTCACCTCCAACTCCTTTTATTATAGCATGTAAAGAAAACAATTTATAAATTTTAAAGATGTATTTTAAATATGTCTTTTTTGTTAAAGATGTATTTTGTATATTGCTTTAAATGGAAAATAGGATTATTCTAAAGGTGTAAAAAAAAGAGAGGATGATTCACATGTTATCTCAACACACAATGGACGTCGTAAAATCAACTGCACCTGTATTAGAAGTACACGGAGTAGAAATTACAAAAACTTTTTATAAAAATTTATTTGAAGCAAATCCAGCTTTATTAAACATTTTTAATCACACGAACCAAGAAAAAGGTCGTCAACAAACAGCTTTAGCAAATACAGTTTATGCAGCAGCTGTACACATTGAAAACTTACCAGCGATTATTCCAGTTGTAAAACAAATCGCACAAAAACACCGTAGTTTAGGTGTATTACCAGAGCATTATCCAATTGTAGGAGAATTTTTACTACGTGCAATTAAAGAAGTATTAGGTGATGCAGCAACAGATGAAATTATTCAAGCTTGGGGAGAAGCATATGGTGTAATCGCAGATGTCTTTATCCAAGAAGAAGAAGCGCTTTATCAAGAAGCTGAAAATAAACAAGGTGGGTTCCGTGGATTTAAAGACTTTAAAGTTGTGAAGCGTGTAGCTGAGAATGCACTTATTACATCATTCTATTTACAACCAGCAGATGGTTCAGCATTACCAGAATATTTACCTGGACAATATATTACGGTACAAGTAAAAAATCCAAACGAAGAATATATTCTAAATCGTCAATACAGCTTATCAAAATCATATGATGGTGAAAGTTACCGTATCTCTGTTAAACGCGATCAAAAAAATACACCAATTGGTAAAGCATCGAACTATCTACATGACCATGTACAAGTTGGCGATACGTTATCAATTAGTGTACCAGCTGGTTCCTTTGTTTATGAAGCAACAGAAAAACCCGTGACATTCATCGCAGGTGGTGTGGGAATTACACCATTAATTAGTATGTTTGAAAAAGCAGCAAGCGAAAATAAAGCCGCAGTGAAATTGATTCATAGTGCATCCCACTTAAATGAGCATGCATTTGAAAAAGAGTTATGCCATATTGCCATTCCTGAAAATGTGACATATGTACAACACGCTTCAGATGTAGCAGGAAAAATTACGAAAGAAATGTTAGCTGAGCAAGTTGATTTAACAGGTGAAGTATATTTATGTGGACCTGTAGGATTCATGCACGAAGTGATTGCTTCTCTAACTGAACTGGGCATGAGTCGTGACCAAATTCATTACGAATTCTTTGGACCAGCAATGAATATTTAATTCGATTTAACATGAAGTTGTATCGGGTTTGAAAAATTAAATAACACAAGCTAGAACATACGTGTAAAAATAATACCTCATATGACCATAAGAAAAACTGGAATTACGCTGTGGCGCGGTTCCAGTTTTGTGTTGTGAACGCTAAAAAAGCGAAGTGAATGTTTTATCCAAACTATTTTTAATACACGTAAGGACGGGGTTTTACTTTTTCTTCTATTATTCTCACTAATTCTTAATACTTATTTTTATTGAACTTTCTTTTGTTTTTTTAGGTATATAAATAGTGATTTTTAATATTATTTAACGTAATAATATTAAAATGAGGTTTTATGAATAAAAAAATAATAAAAAATAAAATGTTATTTGTTTGTAATAATAATTCTTTCTTCTTATACGATATAATAAAAGAAGAAAGAATAGAGAGAACGTGAAAGGAAGGGAAAGATGAAAAAAGTTTATGGTTTAGCTCTGTTACTTGTTGTATTTAGTCTCTTTGGATTCTCGCAAAATAGTGAAGCCAAGGCACATAAAAATACTGCAAAACCTGAGAGTGTTGTGAAATGGGAATACCCAGCCAATGCAAAACTTGTAAAACGATCTGCAAATGATCCTGTTATTGCAGATATTTCAAAATGGCAAGGTAATATTGATTGGTCAAAAGCATCAAAAGCGCTTGATTTAGTGATTATTCGTACACAAGATGGAGAATTAGAAGATTATATGCATCGTACATATGAATCGAATGCTAAAAAATATAATGTGCCATTTGGTGTTTATTCTTTTGTAAGAGCTGGTACACCAGCAGAAGCACGTGCAGAAGCGCGCTCATTCTATAATCGTGCGAGTAAAGATACAGAATTTTATGTTTTAGATGTAGAAGTACAGACGAATAAAAAAGGGTACTCTATGCGTACTATTATTAATGAATATATGAAGGAAATGCGTAAATTAACGAATAAAAAGATTGGTTTATATGTAGCGCACCACAAGTATTCATCATTCAAATTAGATGCAAGTAAATTTAATTTTGTCTGGATTCCACGTTATGGTTATTCAGGTCCTATTTATAAACATCAACTTTGGCAATATACTGATAGCGGACGCGTTCCAGGAATCAATGGAAATGTTGATTTAAATCGTTTAGCAGGTGGAACAAAGTTAGAATACTTTACAAATAAAGTAACAACAATTTCAAACTCAGAACTCGTTAAAAAATATTATGTAACGAATCCTAAATATGTTCTTTTAAAGAAACCTGTAAATGTTTATAAGAAAACAAGCTTTGATAAAAAAAATAAAAAGAAAAGCTACAAAGAAGGAACACGTTTAAAAGTTAAAAAGGTAGTGAAATCTTCAACAGGTATCCCACGCCTTCAACTAGCAGATGGTTCATATATTAGTGCTAGTAAAAGTTTAGTCTTAAAAACTTCTGCTACGTCGAATTTCTATATAACAAATGATAATGTAAAACAAGTCATGACAATTCGTAATTTATATTCATATCGTTCATCAACAAGTAATACATCACCTGAGTTTGTTCCAGCGAATACGATTTTTAACGTAAGTCGTGTAGTTTATAATGGTTCAGGCGAAAATCGTTTTGCAATTATTAATGGCAGATTTATCTCAGCAGATAAAAATGATGTAGTCGAAGTGCCAGCGACCATTCAAAACTACTTCTTAGAATATGATTCATCTTTAAAGTTACGTACACAAAAAGTAATTTATAAATACGATACATTACTTTTCGGTGATCAACAAAAAGATCCAGAGATGATTCCAGTCGGTACAGTACTCGATATTCAAGATGTGGTTTATAATAAGTTAGGCTACCCACGTTTTAAATTAACAGATGGTAAATATGTCTCAACTAAAAAGACATTATTTAAACAAATCCCGTGGTATGAACAATAATAATAGAGAAGAAGTTAGGTTTTAGGACCTAGCTTCTTTTTTTGATTCATACTAAAAAATGAAGAAAATCGTATATAAAATACGCATTTATTTCAAAAAGATAACTAGACAAAAGAAAAAGAATATGGATATTACAAGATGAAATAAAATGTAATATTATTTTAATATATGAAATTAAAATGACGCGTAAAAGTGTCATAAGTAAAGAGAGAAATTTGTTATGATTTGGATAGTCAATTCAGGCTATAAAATCCTCAAAAATTTGAAAAGGAGAGTGGAAAATGAAAAAACAATTGAAATGGTTTCTATCACTTTTGTTTGCATTATTTGTAGTAGTTGCATGGCAAAGTAATTCGGCTTCTGCAGTAGAACAAGATAGGACGTTAGCACCAGCAAATCCTGATCGTAAAATCGAATGGGAAGGCACACCATATGTCACAGATACAAACCCGGTGAACGCTAAAAGTCGTACACTAAGCACAAAATCATACACAGACCCCGTTATTGTCGATATCTCGCATCACCAAGGGAATATTGACTGGGCAAAGGCTTCAAAAGTTATTGATTTAGCGATTATTCGTACACAATATGGAAGTGTATTAGAAGACCGTTGGCATAAAAGTTATGAGGCAAGTGCTAAAAAATATAATGTGCCATTTGGCGTATATGCGTATCATTTAGCAACTGACACAGCAGATGCAAAAGTAGAAGCGCGTGATTTTTATAACCGTGCAAGTAAAGATGCAAATTTTTATGTGATTGACGTAGAAGAATTCACAAGTGAATCTGGTGAGAGCATGCGTGCAATCGTCAATTCATTCGTTGCGGAATTACGTAAATATACAGATAAAAAAATCGGCTTATACATAGCGAACCATCTATATGGTAAATTAAATCTTGATACATCAAAAGCAGATTTTGTCTGGATTCCACGTTATGGTTCAACTAAACCAGCATATCCACATGCATTATGGCAATTTACAGACCAAGGGAAAGTAGATGGGATTGGTACATATGTTGATTTAAACCGTTTAAACGGTGTAAGCCTAAGTTACTTCACGCAATCAATATCAAAACCTGTCTCAAATCCACGTTACTATACAAGTAACCCTAAAAAAATTGCAACAAAAACAGTAGCGTATGAATATAATTCACGTACTTTTAAAGAAAGTGCGAAAGTAAAACGTCACCCTAAAAATATACTATTAGATATTGTAGCTGTTGAAAAGAGTGCATCTGGAGCACCACGTTTAAAACTAAAAAACGGTAACTATATTACAGCAAACCGTACCTATGTTGTGAAAACACGTTCAGATATTGATGAATATATCACAAAAGTGCCGAAAAAAACGTTGTTACGTGTGACACAAGGTTTATACAAAAGTACGACATTTAGTACATCGACAAAATTAAAAAATTACAGCACAAATAGCGTATTCACGATTAAAGACATTGACTATACAGAAGGCGGAACACCACGATTAAAAACATCAACTGGTTACTATGTGAGTGCAAACAAAGCTTATACACGCTCTGTTGTAAATAATATTTCAGATTATTATTATGTAAATCCAAAAACGATTCAAACAAAAACAAATGTAGGTGTTTATACATCTGTGTCATTCGCTAATAAGACACGTACGATTGCAAAAGGTAAAAAACTTCAAGTGACAGCAGTTACATGGAGCGCTGCAGGAACACCACGTTTAAAAATTGGCACAGGACAATACATTAGTGCGAATAAAGCCTATGTTGTAAAAAAATAAAAATAAGTAAGAAGAGGGACGCAAACGAAGCGATTCCTTCTTCTTTTTTTGTTATACTAATCAAGCGAATAGAAATGAGGTATATATGGCTATTTGGATTATCGTATTATCAGTGATTGGTTTTATTGTGATGGGCATTGATAAAAGTAGAGCCATTCGTCACAAGTGGCGTATTAGAGAGCGTACACTATGGATTTTGACAATTGTTGGTGGTGGACTCGGCACATTTTTAGGTATGATGATTTGGCGACATAAAATAAGAAAGCTTCACTTTGTTATTGGATTTGCAATCTTCGCTCTAATGGATGGGTATTTTTTATTGTCAGCTATTTACAACTTCGGTACTATACATATGAAAGGATGATGAACGTGAATTTACAACAACTATTTACAATGCAAAAAGAATTAGACGCATTCATTGAAAAGACACAGGGGATTGATTTTGATGTCTTTCGTGAAAAAACATTAGCGCTATTAGTGGAATTAGGAGAACTTGCGAATGAAACACGCTGTTTCAAATTTTGGAGTACAAAAGGTCCTTCAGAAGATGCTGTTATTTTAGAAGAATTCGTAGACTCAGTTCATTTTCTATTGTCACTTGGCATTATGAAAGGTTTTAATGATTTAAAAGAATGGCCAACAGATGCACGTGATGCTTCTCTAACAGAATTATTCTTACAGGCACAACAAGCGATTATCGTGTTTGGAAATGAGCCTAAACGTGAAAATTATGAAGAGATTTGGAAGTGCTATGGTGCAATTGCACGCACATTACAATTCGATGCACAGCAAATTATCGATGCATATATTTCGAAAAACGAAAAAAATTACGAGCGACAACGTACAGGATATTAAAAACTGTTGTATAATGGAAGTATTCTTCAACAAGGGGGATTTCTCAAGATGAAATTAGATCAAACATTAACCATGCTAAAAGATTTAACAGATGCACGTGCGATTGCAGGTAATGAAAAGGAAGCGCGCGATGTCATGAAGCAGTACATTGAACCGTATGCAGACACAATCGAAACAGATGGTCTTGGTTCATTAATTGCTAAAAAAGTAGGCCAAGAAGATGGTCCGAAAATTATGGTAGCTGGGCACTTAGATGAAGTTGGCTTCATGGTAACACAAATTGATGACCGTGGCTTTATTAAATTCCAAACAGTTGGCGGTTGGTGGAGCCAAGTAATGTTGGCACAGCGCGTTCAAATCGTCACACGTTCAGGTGAGACAGTCACAGGTGTCATCGGTTCAAAACCACCGCACATCTTACCAGCTGAACAGCGCAATAAGCCGGTTGACATTAAACAGATGTTTATCGATGTTGGTGCAACTTCGAAAGAAGAAGTAATGGAGTGGGGTATTCGACCTGGTGATATGATTGCACCGTACTTCGATTTTACAGTGATGAAAAATGAAAAATTCTTACTAGCAAAAGCTTGGGATAACCGTATTGGTTGTGCGATTGCGATTGAAGTATTAAAAGGCTTAAAAGACGAACAACATCCAAACGTTGTTTACGGTTGTGGTGTGGTACAAGAAGAAGTGGGTTTACGTGGTTCAAAAACAGCTACGCATCAAATCAATCCAGCTATTGGTTTCGCAGTAGATGTCGGTATTGCAGGAGATACACCAGGAATCTCACCTTCAGAAGCAGCTTCTAAAATGGGTGAAGGTCCACAAATCATTGTCTATGATGCATCAATGGTCGGTCATAAGGGGTTACGTGACTTAGTCGTTGATACAGCAGAAGAAGCAGGAATTCCATATCAGTATGAAGCAATTCCAGGTGGCGGTACGGACGCAGGTTCTATTCATATTACAGCAAACGGTGTACCAGCAATCTCGATTGGTATTGCGACACGTTATATTCATTCACATGCAGGTATTTTACATCGCGATGACTTTGAAAATACAGTGAAATTAGTGATTGAAGTGATTAAAAAGCTAGATGCTGAAACAGTACAACGTATTACATTTGAATAAACATACAAGAGTTCGAAGCGAATATGATGCTTCGAACTCTTTTTTATCTTATCTTACTAGAAATGATAAACTAGTCAGATAAAACATAAAAATTCATTTGACAGAATAAATATACATACATATAATGAGAATTAACAATTAAACGTACAGGAGCGATGCAGTGTGAAATTATTAGAAGAGGTACAATTACAAATTGTCACAAGCTTAAAAGGGAAAGATCTATTATCATTAGTGAACTATTCAAGTGAAGAAGTACAACAATTAATCGACTTAGCGATTCAACTTAAGACGATTACAAAAGAAGGTAAGTGTCCAAAACTATTAGAAGGTAAAACACTTGCGATGATTTTTGAAAAAAATTCAACACGTACACGTATTTCGTTTGAAGTAGGTATGCACCAATTAGGCGGAAAAGGTATGTATATGAATGCACGCGATTTACAAATTGGTCGTGGTGAGTCGGTTTATGATACAGCACATGTATTATCAGGATATGTAGATGGTATTATGATTCGTGCAAATTCACATGCAATGGTAAAAGAATTAGCAGAACATGCATCAATTCCTGTAATTAATGGTTTAACAGATATCTCACACCCTTGCCAAGCGCTAGCTGATCTTGAAACAATTAAAGAAGTAAAAGGGCACTTCAAAGGATTGAAACTAGCGTATATTGGTGACGGAAATAATGTGGCACATTCACTTGTGGTAGCAGCAGCACATGTAGGAATGGATGTCGTTGTAGCAGCACCAAAAGGATATGAACCATCAGAACAAGTCATGTTAAAAGCAGCAACAATCGCAGCGCAAAATGGAAGTACGGTATCATTTACGAATAATCCAATTGAAGCGGCAACAGATGCAGATGTAATTTACACAGATGTGTGGACTTCAATGGGCCAAGAAGAAGAATCAGCAAAACGCCTACAAGATTTTGAAGGATTCCAAATTTCTTCTGAATTAGTAACGCACGCGAAATCAGATTATATGTTTTTACACTGCTTACCAGCACATCGTGAAGAAGAAGTTGCGACAGCTGTTATTGACGGTGAAAACTCATATATTTTCCAACAAGCAGAGAATCGTCTACATGCACAAAAAGCAGTACTTGTATCCATACTTGGATAAAACGAGAACAAAAAGAAAAGTATAAAAAAATAGATTTGATTTAAGTATAAGAAAAACTGGAATCGCGCTGTGGCGCGGTTCCAGTTTTTTTGTTTCTAACTTTGAAAAAGGAAAGTAAAATGTTTTGTTATGCATGTTTCTTTTCAATTGAAACTTGTTGCTTTGATTCATTTGGAATCGGACGACGTGCCCAGTAACTTGCAATAATTGGACCTGAAATATTATGCCATACAGCACCGAATGCACTTGGAATAGCAGCAAGTGGTCCTAAGTGTGCTGTAGCAAGTGCTACACCTAAACCAGAGTTTTGCATACCGACCTCGATGGAGATGGCACGTTGGTCTGATAATGAAAGTCCGCATACCTTTCCTGCATAATAACCTAAAACTAAACCAGCTGTATTGTGTAAGAATACGGCTAAGAAAATAATTAAGCCAGCTGTTGCGATTTTCTCTTGATTCCCTGCAACTACTGCGCCAACGATTAAGATGATGGCAGCAACTGAGATGAGTGGTACAACCGATACACTACGGTCGATTAAGTTTGGTGCTAATTTACGAACGATGATACCAAGTGCAACCGGTACTAAAATAACTTGTACAATCGACATAAACATCGAAGACATATTAACAGGCATCCACTGTCCAGCTAAGAAGTATAAAATCACCGGTGTAAAGAATGGTGCTAATAATGTTGATACAGATGTCATTGTAATTGATAAAGGAACATTTCCTTTTGCTAAATAAACCATTACGTTTGAAGCAGTTCCACCTGGTACGGATCCAAGTAATACAAGTCCTGCCGCTAATTCAGGTGGCAATTGTAGTAAGTACGCAATACCAAGAGCTGTTAGTGGCATCACTGTAAACTGTGCAACAATCCCAATCAATACGGGTAGCGGCTTTGTTAAAACTAATTTAAAATCTTTTGCACTTAATGTTAACCCCATTCCGAACATGACAATCCCTAACATGATGGTAATATATCCTCCGAATGCTAGGAATGCTGTCGGGAAGAAGAATGAGATGACAGCAACTCCGAGTACAAGAAAAGCAAAGTACTTTCCTGTAAATGAACTAATTGATTCTAAAACTTTCATCATATCCACACCTTTTCAAAAATTCTGATAATTTCAAGTATATATAATTTTCTTAAAATAGCAATATAAAAAATGATATAATGAATAAATAAACTAAAAATGAAGGGAAGAATGTCAATGAAAGCGGTTTATGCAGAAAAAAACGAAATTCATGTAGGAGAAAGACCAGAACCTATACTAAAAGATGGAGAAGTACTCGTTCGTATTCAAGCGGCGAGTGTTAATCGTCGGGACCTTTATACACCGAATCGTTTAGCGAAAGATGCGGCACCTTTAATTTTAGGTTCAGATGCAACAGGTATTATTGAACAGGTATCAGCAGATATCGAGAATTGGCAAGTCGGCGATGAAGTTATTATAAATCCTTCTCTTCGTTGGTTCGATAATACACCTGCTCCACCTGAGGACTTCGAAATTTTAAGTTTACCAGATCAAGGGACATTTGCAGAAAAAATCGCCATTTCAGCAGAACAAATTGAACGAAAACCGGACTACTTATCAACGGAAGAAGCAGCGACGATGGGGATTGCTCCATTAACAGGTTATCGCGCACTCTTTACAAAAGGACAATTACAAAAAGGGCAGACGGTATTTATTCCAGGTGGAAGTAGCGGTGTTGCGACATTTATGATTCAATTTGCAAAGAATATAGGCGCGCGAGTTATTACGAGTTCACGTTCAGAAGAGAAGCGTGAAAAAGCGAAGCAACTCGGTGTAGATCTCGTAATTGATACAGCAGAGGACTGGAACGCGGCACTTCAGCATGAGACAGTCGACCTTGTCATTGATAGCGTTGGTGCAGCAACTTTTAATCGTTCATTGGCTGTTTTAAAAAAGGGTGGTACACTAGTAACATTCGGCGCAACAACAGCAGATGAAACAACGATTAATTTACGTGACTTTTTCTACGGTCAGTACACATTACATGGGACGACAATGGGGAGTCGAGAAGAATTTCGTGCATGTCTTTCTTTCATGGAAGCACATCACATTCGCCCAATCGTTGAACAAACATATGCCATCGAACATGCGACACAAGCATTTCAGCAGTTGCAAGAGAGTACACAGTTTGGCAAAATAGTATTAACGATGTAAAAAGGCGGTTTATGAATGAAAAGAATTGAATCATTATCAAATTCATTAGTGAAATATTGGAAAAAATTAGCAACAACACGCAAAGAACGTGACCAATCTGGTGAGTTTTTAGTAGAAGGTTTCCATTTAGTAGAAGAAGCACTTCAAGGTACAGATGTTTTAAACTTAATTGTACGAGAAGGTGTTGAAATTCCTGCTACATGGAATGTTGATAACATTTATATGGTAGAAGTAACAGCGGCAATTGCAGCAGAATTGGCAGAGACAGAGCGCACACAAGGCATTTTTGCACACTGCAAACAACCTGATTTTGAAGTAAAGTCTTCATGGAAGAAGTTTTTACTGATTGATGCTGTACAAGACCCCGGTAATGTCGGTACGATGATTCGAACAGCAGATGCAGCGGGGATGGATGCTGTTATTTTAGGAAAAGGTAGTGCAGACCCATTCAATCCGAAAACAATTCGATCAACACAGGGTTCTATTTTCCATTTACCTGTATTGCGCGGTGAGCTAGTAGATTGGGTAGAACAATTACAAGAACGTGATATTCCGATTTATGGAACAGCACTTGATGCGACATCTGTGGTATATAACCAAGTACCAAAGACACCTTCATTTGCAGTCATTATGGGTAATGAAGGTAGTGGTATTTCAAAAGAATTACTAACAAAAACGACGAAGAATGTCATCATTCCGATTATGGGTGGCGCTGAGTCATTAAATGTAGCAGTGGCGACTGGAATTGTTCTATATCACTTTGCAACTGCCGAGTAACACTTGAAGTATGGCATTAAAGCGTTTATAATAGTTGAGTGTGAACACATAATTCAAATGCGATGATCGGGAAAAGTACGCTATTATAAGCAATTAGGGAGTGTCCACCATAGACTGAAAGTGGAGATTTGCCTCTATAATAGAAGAAGTTCACCCCGTTAGCAGCGTCCGGGACCAGCATTAGCTGTAAAGGTACGCCGGCAAATGAGCCGTTAATTCAACGAAGTGATTGCATGAACGTATGCAATAACTAGGGTGGTAACGCGATATAATCCTCGTCCCTTTTTTAAGGGGCGATTTTTTTATGCTTACAACAGGTTGATCATCCAATAAAAGGAGGAATTTTACGATGGAAATGGCTGCACAATTAACACAGTTAAAACAAGAAGCATTGGATCGTATTCAAGCAGCAACAAATACAAAAGAATTAAATGATGTACGTGTTGCTTATTTAGGTAAAAAAGGTCCAATTACAGATTTATTAAAAGGCATGGGTAAACTTCCTGCTGAAGAACGTCCAAAAATGGGTGCTCTTGTGAATGAAGTACGTGGCGAAGTACAAGAAGTATTAGAAGCACGTATGGTTGAATTAGAAGAAAAAGCAGTGGAAGCACAATTAGCTCAAGAAACAATTGATGTAACATTACCAGGTCGCACAATTAAAGTAGGAAATGCACACCCATTAACACGTGTAACAGAAGAAATCGAAAACTTATTCATCGGTATGGGCTATGAAGTAGTAGAAGGTCCAGAAGTAGAAAAAGATTACTACAACTTTGAAGCATTAAACTTACCAAAAGGTCACCCAGCGCGTGATATGCAAGATACATTCTATATTTCAGAAGAAATCTTAATGCGTACACATACATCACCTGTACAAGCGCGTACGATGGAAGAGAAAAAAGGTTCTTCGATTCGTATTATTTGCCCAGGTAAAGTATTCCGTCGCGATAACGATGATGCAACACATTCACACCAATTCAATCAAATTGAAGGTTTAGTCATCGGTGAGAACATTCGTATGAGTGATCTAAAAGGGACATTAGATGTATTCGCGAAGAAGATGTTTGGTGACGAACGTGAAATTCGTTTACGTCCAAGCTATTTCCCATTCACAGAGCCATCAGTTGAGATGGATATCTCATGCTTCAAATGTGGCGGTTCAGGATGTAATGTATGTAAAAACACAGGTTGGATTGAAATTCTAGGTGCAGGTATGGTTCACCCGAACGTACTTGAAATGGCAGGATATGATCCTAAAAAAGTAACAGGCTTTGCATTTGGTATGGGACAAGAGCGTATTGCGATGTTACGTTACGGTGTAGAAGATATTCGTGATTTCTATACGAATGACGTTCGTTTCTTAGAACAATTCCAAAGAGCAGAAGATTAGGAGGAATAACGCATGTATGTATCATTAAAATGGTTAGCAAAATATGTTGACATTTCAGGTTTCGAACCAGCAGAATTAGCAGAAAAAATTACACGAGCAGGGATTGAAGTAGATGGCATCATCGACTTATCAGCTGGACTTAAAAAGCTAATGGTTGGAGAAGTAAAAGAAAAAGAAAAACACCCAGAAGCAGATAAATTAAATATTTGCCAAGTTGATTTTGGTGAAGAAGAATATTCACAAATCGTTTGTGGTGCACCGAATGTAGCGGTAGGACAAAAAGTCATCGTTGCACGTCCAGGCGCGCACTTGCCAGGTGGGAAAATTAAAAAAGCTAAATTACGTGGACAAGTATCAAACGGTATGATTTGTTCACTTCAAGAACTAGGTATCGAAGGTAAAGTTGTACCAAAAGCATATGCTGAAGGTATTTACGTATTACCATCAGATACGCCAGTAGGTTCAGATGCAGTTGAAGTATTAGGTTTAGATGATGTGGTATTAGAATTAGGTCTTACACCAAACCGTTCAGATGCCATGAGTATGTTAGGTGTAGCTTATGAAGTAGCGGCAATTTTAGATCGTGAAATTCACTTACCTGAAATCAAGTATGAAGCAACAACGAAAAAAGCAGCAGACGTATTAAACGTGCGTGTAGAAGCATTAGAACAAAATCCACTATATGCAGCGAAAGTTGTGGAGAATGTAAAAGTTGCGGAATCACCATTATGGTTACAGCAAGCATTAATGGCTGTAGGCGTTCGTCCATTAAATAACGTAGTTGATATTACGAACTATATTTTAATGGAATATGGTCAACCGCTTCATGCATTCGATTACGATGCACTAAAAACAGGTGAAATCGTCGTTCGTTTAGCTACAGAAGGCGAAAGCATTAAAACACTAGACGGAAAAGACCGTACATTAAAAGCTTCGAACCTTGTAATTACAAATGGTGAAGAGCCAGTGGCAGTAGCAGGTGTTATGGGTGGATTCGATTCAGAAGTAACAGATAAAACAACAACAGTTGTAATTGAATCAGCTTACTTTGAAGGGCTATCTGTTCGTTACACATCAAAAGATTTAGGCTTACGCAGTGATGCGAGTGCGCGCTTTGAAAAAGGGATTGACCCGAACCGTGTATTACCAGCAGCAGAACGTGCAGCGCAGTTAATGGCTGAAATCGCTGGTGGAACAGTATTAGAAGGAACAGTACTTGTAGATGAGTTAGATAAAACTCCAGCTCGCGTAGCTGTGTCACCTGACTTCATCAATTCACGTTTAGGTATGAAAATCTCATTAAATGAGATGGTATCGATTTTAAAACGTCTACGTTTTGATGTAGAAACAGCGAACGGTTTATTAATCGTAGATGCACCAACACGCCGTCAAGATATTAAAATTGAAGAAGATATCGTAGAAGAAATCGCGCGTATGTATGGTTACGACGAGATTCCAAAAACAATTCCTGTAGCAGAAACATCAGTAGGTGGTTTAACACCATACCAAGAAAAACGTCGTGTAACACGTCATTATTTAGAAGGCAGTGGCTTATTCCAAGCGTTAACATACTCATTAACATCAGATGAATTAGCGCAAAAATACGCACTACAAACAGAAGAAACAACACGTCTTATGATGCCAATGAGTGAGGCACATAGTACATTACGCCAAAGTTTATTACCACATTTAATCGAGGCAGCAGTGCATAATGTATCACGTCAAATTCCATTAGTCGCATTATACGAAATTGGTTCTGTATTCCTAGGTAAAGGCGAAGATGGCTTACCAAATGAAGAAGAACATCTATCAATCGTTATGACAGGTAAATGGCTTGACCACGCATGGCAAGGCGAACATAAGCAAGTAGACTTCTTCGTGTTAAAAGGTGTAATCGAAGGATTACTTGAAAAACTAGGTCTATCTGCGCGTATTCAGTACGTAGCTTCAAAACAAGAAGGTATGCACCCAGGTCGTACTGCATCAATCGTATTAGATGGTGAAGTAGTAGGTTTCTTCGGACAATTACACCCGAAAGAACAAAAAACACTTGGCTTAAAAGAGACATATGTAGCAGAGCTAAACTTTAAACAATTAGCTGGAGCAGAAGTGGAACCTTTAGTTTGTCAACCAATTCCACGCTTCCCATCCATCTCACGTGATATTGCATTAGTTGTAGATCGTACATTAGAGGCAGGAACGATTGAAGCGATTATTCGTGAGGCTGGTGGTACATTATTAAAATCAGTACATGTATTCGATTTATATGAAGGTGCAAACATGCCAGAAGGCAAAAAGTCACTTGCATTTACATTAACGTACTTCAATCCAGAGAAAACGTTAACGGATGAAGAAGTCGTAGCAGTGCATGATCAAGTAATGGCAGCATTAAAAGAACAAGCGAATGTAGAAGTTCGATAATTTAAAATGCTCGTTAAGAGGATGGGACAGAACATCTCATTTTCCTTTTTTAGAGTTCACAACGAAAAACTGGAACCGCACAATAGCGCGATTCCAGTTTTTCTTATGCTCATGTAGGATGGTGTTTTTACACTTATGTCCCATCCTCTTTCTTCTTCTTTTTTTGAAAAAAAGTATATGTTATATGTTATTGCTATGCTATAATGCAAAATATAGGAAATAGATTTACATAAAAGTAAACTCAATTTTCTTGTTTTTAAGAATATTTTAAAAACTTTTTACAAAGAATAGACAAAAAATTAAAAATTGTGTTATATTAAGACAAATAAAATATATTTCCCTTTAAGAAAATTCCGATAATCGGAATTTATGCATGAATTGCATAAGGGATTTTATTTTAAAAGTCTAATTGTTTCGGTATTCGAAATTTATACATCTAATGTATAAAAATCATACGCTTTGAATAGTTGGAATATTCGAGCTAGATTGGAAAGGGGAAATATTTTGAATACATCAAAAGAATTACTTAAAATTGAAAACTTACATACAAGTTTCCGAATCAAAGATCAGTATTACGCAGCAATTGAAGATATCAATTTAACACTACGTGAGAATGAAGTGTTAGCAATTGTAGGGGAGTCAGGTTGTGGTAAAAGTACGTTAGCCACTTCTATTGTTGGTTTACATGTGGCAAACAATACAAAAGTAGATGGTCAGATTTTATACAACGATCAAAACTTAGCGACATTAAAAGAAGACCAATTGAATAAAATTCGAGGAAATGACATTGGCTTCATTTTCCAAGACCCACTTGCAGCCCTTAATCCACTCATGCGTATTGGCGATCAGATTACCGAAACATTAAAATACCATACAAAATTAAGTGAACAAGAACGTCAAAAACGTGTTTTAGAATTATTAGATCAAGTAGGAATTAGCCATCCAGAACGTGTTGCAAGACAATATCCACATCAATTGTCAGGTGGGATGAGACAGCGTGTTGTCATTGCGATTGCGATTGCATGCAAACCGAAAATTATGATTGCGGATGAACCAACAACTGCTTTAGATGTAACGATTCAAGCACAGATTTTAGACTTATTAAATGACTTACAAGAAGAAACGAATTCGGGAATTATTTTGATTACACATGATTTAGGTGTAGTAGCTGAAGTGGCTGATCGTGTAGCAGTTATGTATGCTGGACAAATTATTGAACTCGCATCTGTTGAAGAGCTGTTCAGCCATCCAAAGCACCCATATACACGTTCATTATTAAATTCAATTCCACAAGTGGATCACGACCAAGATCGATTAGAAATTATCCATGGAATGGTTCCAACATTAACGAAAATGCCAAGAACAGGTTGTCGTTTTGCACCACGTATTCCTTGGATTGATCCTTCTAAACATGAAGACAATCCATCACTACACGAAATCAGTCCAGAACATTTTGTGCGTTGTACGTGCTGGAAAGACTTCCATTTTGAACATGAGGAAGGAGGACTAAATCATGAGCTTCATACAAATTAAAGATTTACATGTACATTATCCAATTCGAGGCGGCTTCTTTAATACAGTAGTAGACCATGTCTATGCAGTAGATGGTGTATCGATGGAATTTGAAAAAGGCAAAACATATGGTTTAGTCGGAGAATCAGGTTCAGGGAAGTCGACAACAGGAAAAGCAATTATCGGACTCGAAAAAATTACATCAGGTCAAGTGATCTACGAAGGTGAAGATGTAACCAATAAACGTCGTACACGTAATAGTGCATTCACACGTGATATCCAAATGATTTTTCAAGATTCAACGTCAGCGATGAATCCGAGAAAACGCGTACAAGATGTGTTAGCAGAACCAATTCGTAACTTTATGAATCTATCACCAACAGAAGAGAAGCGCCATATGATTGAACTGCTTGAAATCGTTGGGATGTCAGAAGAAGCTTTATTAAAATATCCACATGAATTCTCAGGTGGTCAAAAACAGCGTCTAGGAATTGCGCGTGCAGTAGCGTGTAAGCCAAAGATGATTATTGCCGATGAACCTGTATCAGCGCTTGACTTATCAGTACAAGCACAGGTTCTGAACTTTATGAAAGATATTCAAACTGAATATGGACTAAGTTATCTATTCATCTCGCATGATTTAGGTGTTGTTCGCCATATGTGTGATCATATCTCTATCATGTATAAAGGACGTTTTGTTGAACAGGGAACGAAAGAAGATATTTATAAACATTCAAAACATGTCTACACGAATCGTTTATTATCTGCAATTCCAACAATTGAACCTGAGACACGCTTTGAACGAAAAATGGAGCGTCGTGCAGTGGAACAAGCTTACCGTGAAAATGCACAAAAATATTATGATGCAGATGGAAAGGTTTATCCACTTCAAGTCATATCAGCTACGCATAAAGTAGCGATGTCAGCAGCTGAGAAGGAGGCACAATAGTATGTGGAAAACCATCGTCAGACGAATCTTAATTATGATTCCTCAACTAATTGTATTAAGTTTAATCATTTTCTGGTTAGCTAAATTGATGCCGGGTGATCCATTAACAGGTCTTGTAACACCTGAAACAGACCCGAACCGTATCGAAGAATTACGTGAGTTAGCAGGTTGGAATGATCCATGGTATGTACAGTACTGGAATTGGATTACGAATGCACTTCAAGGGGACTTTGGAACAAGCTATGCATTCAAAGATAGCGTATCTAGCCTAATCGGAGAACGTGCATTAAATACACTTTGGTTATCACTATTCAGTGTCATTCTTTTATATTTAATCGCGATTCCACTTGGAATTTATGCAGGTCGTTACCAAGGTACTTGGTTTGATAAAGGAACAGTATTATATAGCTTCATTACATATGCGGTTCCGACATTTGTACTTGGCTTAACTTTCTTATTCTTATTTGGTTATAAACTCGATTGGTTCCCAACTAGTGGAACGGTCGATGTGAAGTATGACCCTGGCACATGGGATTATGTATGGAATAAAATTTACCATCTTATCTTACCAGGTATTACATTCGCTTTATTAGGTACAACAACAATCATTCAATACTTACGCTCAGAAGTAATCGATGCAAAAACACAAGATTATGTAAAAACAGCGCGAAGTAAAGGTGTACCGATGAAGGTCATTTATTCAAAACACATTTTCCGTAATTCATTATTACCAATTGCAGCATTCATTGGTTTTACAATTACAGGTTTACTTGGTGGTTCCATCTTTATCGAAACGATTTTCGGTTATCCAGGAATGGGGCAACTATTCATTCAATCATTAGGGCAGCGTGACTATTCTGTTATTACAGCGCTCGTACTATTATTCGGATTCCTATCTTTACTAGGTAGTTTAATTTCCGACATTGTAATGAGTATCGTTGATCCACGAATCCGTATTGATTAGGACATAATCGAAAATAAAGAGGTGAGAAAGATGCAACAAATTGAAGAAAAAACACTCTTACAACAAGATGAAGGAACGCCCGCAACTGGATTAAAGGTTGTATGGCGCGAGTTTAAAAAAGATAAATTAGCGATGGCTTCACTCATCGTATTAGTCGGTATCATCGTTGTCACATTCGTTTGGTCATTCACGATTGACCGAGAAGAATTAATGCAAATTAGTCTATATGATGAATTTGCACAACCGGGAACGAACGGCTTCATTCTAGGAGCAGATCAAGGTGGTAGTGACATCTTAGGTCAGTTAATTCTCGGTACACGTAACTCGCTAACGATTGCCATTGCGATTACGTTAATTACAGGTGTACTTGGTGTTGGTATTGGTTTAGCCGCTGGATATTTTGGCGGAATCGTTGATGCTATCATCATGCGTATTATGGACTTCTACATGACATTACCAACATTGATGATCATCATCGTGTTCGTAACGATTGTTCCAAAATATAATGTCACCACATTTGTACTCATCATGAGCGCATTCTTGTGGGTAGGAACAGCGAGGTTAATTCGAAGTAAAGTGCTCTCCGAGGGGAAACGTGATTATGTAAGTGCCTCTAAAACGATGGGGACAGGCAATTTTGCCATTATGTTAAAAGGTATTTTACCAAATATTAGCTCATTACTAATTGTTGAGCTGACACTGAACTTTGCCGGAAATGTCGGTATTGAAACAGGTCTTACGTATTTAGGATTTGGTCTACCGCCAAATGTACCGAGTTTAGGGACATTGGTAGGGGCTGCAAGTAACCCAGTTGTTCTTGAAAACAATTGGTGGGTATGGTTACCCGCATCAATACTCATTCTCGTATTGATGCTGGCAATAAATTATGTTGGACAAGCTTTACGTCGAGCAGCAGATTCAAAACAAAGATTAGGTTAAAAAAGGGGAGGAAATGAAATGAACAAAAAGAATTGGCTATTACTAACAGTTCTTGCAGCGATCATGCTTGTATTAGCAGCATGTGGCGGCGGCGACAAGAGCGGCGAAAAAAGTAACCAAAAAGAAAAAGTAGATACGTCAAAATTCCCGTTACAAACGACGAATAAAGACGAATCAATTAAAGGTGGTACATTAAAAGTAGCACTACAATCAGATGCACCATTCAAAGGTTTATTCCTTTACGAAGTATATGAAGATGCATATGATGCAGCAATCTTAAGCTATACTTCAAATTCAATTTTCACAACAAAAGAAGACTTCTTAATCGATAATGATGGTCTTGCAAAATTAGATGTAGATACAGATGCTAAAAAAGCAACAATTACAATTAAAAAAGATGTTAAATGGTCAGATGATCAACCATTTACAATTGATGATGTTATCTATCCTTACTATATTATCGGTGATAAAGACTACACAGGTGTACGTTACGATACAGACTTCCAAAACATCGTAGGTGCAAAAGAATACCATGACGGTAAAGCCAAAGACATCTCAGGTATTAAAAAGATTGATGATTACACAGCAGAAATCTCATTCAAAAAGATCTCACCAGCAATCTACTCTGGCGGTGACGGTTTATGGGGTTACGCAGCTCCAAAACATCAGTTAGAAAAAGTCGCTGTAAAAGATTTACAAAAATCAGATGCAGTGCGTAAAAACCCTGTAACATTAGGCGCATTCGTTATTAACAAAATTGTTAAAGGTGAATCAGTAGAATTAGTAGCGAACAAAAACTACTATAAAGGTCAACCGAAATTAGACAAAGTAGTCATCGAAGTTGTTCCTTCAGCTTCAATGGCAGCAGCATTAAAAGCAGGTAAGTACGATGTTTCAGTACCAAACTACCCAGCAAATGATTACGCTTCAATCAAAGACTTCAAAAACATTGAAATCTTAGGTCGTCCAGAATTAGCTTACTCTTACTTAGGTTTTAAACTAGGTAAATGGGATTCTAAAAAATCAGAAGTTGTAGTAGATGAAAATGCAAAAATGAACGATAAACAATTACGTCAAGCAATTGCTTACGCAATGAATATCGAAGAAGTAGCAGATGTATATTATGATGGTTTACGTACACGTGCTAACTCTTTAATTCCACCAGTATTCTCGTCATTCTATGATGATTCATTAAAAGGCTACAAATACGACAAGAAAAAGGCTGAAGAATTATTAGACGCAGCAGGTTATAAAGATACAAACAACGACGGTTACCGTGAAGATAAAGACGGTAAACCACTTACAATTAAGTTAGCAGGTATAGCTGGATCAGATAAAGATGATAAAATTGTACAATTCTACATCCAAAACTGGAAAGATGTTGGTCTAAAAGTAGAATTATCAACAGGTCGTCTAATTGAGTTCAACTCATTCTATGAAAAAGTAAAAGCAGACGATAAAGATATCGATATGTTTATGGCAGCATGGGGTACAGGTACAAACCCATCACCAATCGGTCTTTACTCAAAAGCAGCTCAGTTCAACTATAGCCGTTATACTTCACCCGAACTTGAAAAATTATTATTAGACATCGATTCACCAGAAGCTTTAGATCCAAAATACCGTGCAGAAGCATTCAGTAAGTGGCAAGAATTCATGTCAGATAACGCAGCAACAGTTCCAATGTACTTCCGTACGGAAATCATTCCTGTGAACAAACGCGTTAAAAACTGGACAATTGATTACTTAGCAAAAGATGGTATCGAAAAAGTAGAATTAACTGCTGACGAACCAGTAAAAGGCGAATAATCAATCGAGCATAAGAAAAGGAGGAATTCCATTATGGGGGAATTCCTCCTTTTTGTTGTGTTGATTAAATGAGACGTTTTTTAGAAGCGATTCGAGAAGCTTTCGTCGTGTTCGCAAAGTGCCATTTCGTCACTTCATAAAGTGCGTCCTCACCTTGCGTCAATAAAATTTGCGCAGCAACTTCATCGACCTTTGCACTAGCTCCTTTTGGTAAAGTCACACCGACTTCTTTTGATAGACGGTCCATCTCACGTAAAAAAGCATAGCGTGCAATAATCGAAGCGGCAGCTACAGAGAGATGAAGCTGTTCAGCCTTCGTAGCAAATAACACATTTTCGCGTACGATTTCTTTTTCATTTTTCAAATGATTATAATACGTATTACGCTCAGCAAATTGGTCAATTAAGATGGCTTCAGGTTTTTCAGGTGCAATTTTAGCTAAGACTTTTTTGAGTGCCTGGTTGTGAAGAACGGCTTTAATTTTACCTTGTGACCAACCTTTTTCTTGTACTTCATTATACTTTTTGTTGTGTAAGATGAGTAGTGAGTACGTAAGTGTTTTAATCAAATCAGGTGCGATCTTTCGCATGAAGTCATCTGTTAGCATTTTTGAATCTTTCACGCCAAGTTCTTTTACCAGTTCAATTTGATGTGCTGGAACATAGACCGCTGCAACTGTAATCGGGCCAAAGTAATCACCCGTACCTGTTTCATCTGAACCGATGACAGACTTTGATGCAAAATCTTCAGGCAACGTATCGCCCTTCGATGACGTCACATTCTTTGATGGATTTGGTGTACCAAACTGTTGCGCTTCCTCTGCCGCACGTCCACCTTGGAACATAACTTTTCCAGAGCGATAAGACGTGATCGAGACTCCATTTGCTTTTGCTGCAAATATAACCCCAGGTGCATTACGCTCGACTTTATAGGGTGCGTAATGTGCGTGAACTTTCTGTTGTGCTTCTTTCGTTAGTTGAATGACAATATTAGACATATTTTTAACACCTTTCGTTGTATCATTATTCACAGAATGAATGATTTCATGGTATGATGAGAATGAGATTTTTAAGGGAGGGATACTGTTGGGAGATTGTCCGAAAAATCGCATTGCCATTGAAATATATGGTCAAACATACAATATGGTTGGACCAGAGTCAACTGCTCATATGCGTGCTGTCGCTGCCACAGTAGATGAGCGTATGCGAGAGATCAAACTTGCAAACCCTGTGCTTAGCAGTACCCAACTTGCTGTACTTACTGCTGCCAACGCAGTAAATGATTTAATGAAGCTGCAACAAAAATATGAAGCCTTAGAGGCGGAACTGAATAAACAAAAGGATGAAGTGAATGATTGACCTACTTATCATTATATTATTTATAGCAGCACTTGTATCCGGCTATAAAAAAGGGTTCATCACGCAGTTGCTGAACTTGGTCGGTCTACTAGTTGCGCTAATCGTTGCTTATATTTATTATAAGCCTTTTGCGGAGAAAATCGTACTGTGGGTTCCATATCCAGCAGTTACGGAAAATACGGCACTGAAGTTTGCCAATGACGCACTTGATTTGAATTTAACATTCTATCAATTGCTAGCATTTGCTATTATTTTCTTTGTTATTAAAATTGTATTAAGCATTTTATTCTCAATTTTTGATTTCTTAAAGGATATACCAGTACTCGGTGTATTCAATCGCTTCCTCGGTTCATTACTTGGTTTTGTACAATGCTATATTATGTTATTCATCATTTTATATGTGTTAGCATTACTACCAATCGATTCGATTCAAAAATATGTAGAAAGCTCAATTTTAACGAAAGTCATATTGGAATTTACACCGATTTTATCATCGCTGTTCCAAAAGATGTGGTTCGTGTATTTACAGTAATTACATACCACCAACCTAATCAAAGAGAGCTGCTCCGTTTTTCGTGAGTAGCTCTTTTTTTCAGAAGGAGTTTGAAGAACATGAATAAAAAAGAAGTCATCAAAGTACTAGAAAAGATTGCTACCTATTTAGAGTTACAAGGCGCAAATGCCTTTCGAATTTCTGCCTACCGCAAAGCAGGTGCAGCGCTTGAAAACGATCCGCGTAGTATGGAAGAAATAGATGACGTAACAGCTTTAAAAGGAATTGGTAAAGGGACAGCTTCTGTTATTACGGAATTGCTTGAAACTGGCGAGTCATCTGAGTTAAAGCAATTACAACAAGAAGTACCTGTAGGACTACCACCTTTATTAAAAATCCCAGGACTCGGCGGTAAGAAAATTGCAAAATTATACGCTGAACTCGGCATTGATTCAGCTGAATCGTTAAAAACAGCTTGTGAAGAAGGTCGTGTACAGCAACTCGCTGGTTTTGCTAAAAAGACCGAAGAAAAAATTCTTGCTGAACTTGAAAAGTTGGGCAAGCGTTCAGAAAGTCATCCACTTTGGCAGTTAGAAACGATTGTGCCGAAGTTAGATGCGATTCTTACTTCAATTGAAGAAATCAATACGTTCTCAGTAGCAGGTAGTTATCGACGAATCAAAGAATCGAGTAAAGATGTTGATTATATGATTGCGACAAATAAACCGACTGCTGTAAAAGAAGCTATTTTAGCGCAAGTAGAAGCAGCAGAAGTAATTGCAGCTGGCGATACCAAAATATCTGTTGTTTTAACAGGTGAAGATGCACCGAATGTCGATTTTCGCATTGTAGAACCTGAACAGTATGCAACAGCACTTCACCACTTTACAGGTTCTAAAGATCATAATGTGCGCATGCGCCAAATCGCAAAAGAACGCGGTGAAAAAATTAGTGAATATGGTGTGGAATTAGCAGATGGTACGATGCAAACTTTCCAAACAGAAGCGGAATTTTTTGCACACTTTGATTTACCTTTCATTCCACCGACTTTACGTGAAGGAAAACGTGAGTTTGAAAGCTATACGGATATACCAAAGCTTGTTACAATAGAAGATGTTCGCGCAGATTTGCATATGCATACGACATGGTCAGACGGTGCGCATACAGTCGAAGAAATGGGACGAGCTTTAATCGAGAAGGGCTATACGCATGGTGTGATTACCGACCACTCGCAATATTTAAAAGTAGCGAATGGTTTAACACCAGAACGACTGCTACAACAACAAGAAGAAATCTTCGCTTTTAATAAACAAGTAGAAGGATTCCACTTATTACGCGGTACAGAGATGGATATTTTACCAGATGGCACACTTGATTTTTCAGATGATGTACTGGCGAATTTAGATTTTGTTATTGCGTCGATTCATTCAAGTTTTAGTCAGCCACAAGAGCAAATTATGGAACGACTGCATACGGCGATGAAAAATCCACACGTTGACATGATTGCCCATCCAACAGGACGTGTTATTCATCAGCGTGACGGATATAATCCAGATATGGAGCAATTGATTGCATGGGCAAAAGAATACGGTAAGATTTTAGAGCTAAATGCCAATCCATATCGACTTGATTTATGTATCGAACATTTAGAAATGGCTGCAAAAGCAGGTGTGAAGGTTGCGATTAATACAGATGCACATGCCATTGAACAGTTACGTTATATGGAAATCGGTACAAAATATGCGCAAAAAGCATGGCTTCATAAAGATTTAATTGTGAATACATGGTCATTTGAGCGCTTTATGGAGTTTTTAATGAATAAATGAGGAGGTGTTTTGAATGATTGCAGAACGCGCATTGAAAACACTAGAATATGAAAAAATTATTGAACAGGTTGCTAATTACTGTACGAATTCAATTGGTAAATCAACGATTGAACAATTAAAACCAGAAACAACTTTAGAAGAAGTAAATCGTTTATTAGATGAAATGGACGAGGGGCTTGCCATTTTACGTCTTCGCTCGAATGTACCACTTGGTGGCATTTTTGATATTCGTCCAAGCGCGAGACGTGCACAAATTGGCGGTGTACTCAGCCCATCAGAATTAATGGAGATTTCGTCTACCATTCGTGCGAGCCGTATTTTTAGAGAATTTATCGAAGAAATAATGATAGACGAAGACTTAGAGATTCCTTATTTTGAAGAGAAAAAGGAACAACTTCCGATTTTGACAGGACTACAACATGAGATTAATAGCTGTATTGATGATAATGCTCATGTGACAGATTCAGCGAGTTCAGCACTTCGTACAATTCGTCAGCAATTACGTATGCAAGAAGGACGTGTACGTGAACGTTTAGCGAGTTTAACGCGTGGCACGAATGCTGCAAAAATGTTATCAGATTCGATTATTACGATTCGTAATGACCGCTTTGTAATTCCTGTAAAAGCTGAATATCGTAGCCACTATGGTGGTGTCGTGCATGATCAATCTTCATCTGGTCAAACACTTTACATTGAACCTGATTCAGTCGTGCAAGCGAATAACGAAATTCATAGTTTAAAAGTGAAAGAAAAAGCAGAAATCGACCGTATTTTAGGTGTACTATCAGGCATGGTACAAGAAGTGGCACATGAATTATTCGTCATGGTACAAGTACTAGGTCAGATCGATGTCATTTTAGCAAAAGCTAAATATGGACAGGCGAATAAATGTTCAAAACCAACAATGAATGCAGAAGGTTATATTAAATTAACTGCAGCAAGACACCCGTTACTTGACCGCGATATTGCAGTTGCGAATAATATTGAATTTGGTCGCGAATTTACAGCGATTGTGATTACAGGGCCGAATACTGGTGGTAAGACAGTTACATTAAAAACAGTCGGTCTATGTACATTGATGGCGCAATCAGGTATTCCAGTACCTGCATTAGATGGTTCAGAATTAGCCGTATTTGATCAATTATTTGCAGACATTGGTGACGAGCAGTCAATCGAACAAAGTTTATCGACATTCTCAAGTCATATGGTAAACATCGTAGATATTCTACAAAAGTTTGATGAGAATTCACTTGTCCTATTTGATGAATTAGGTGCAGGAACAGATCCACAAGAAGGTGCTGCACTAGCCATTTCAATTTTAGATGAAGTACATGGACGTGGTGCGCGCGTTATGGCAACAACACACTATCCGGAATTAAAAGCTTATGGATTTAATCGTCCGGCTGTCGTTAATGCAAGTGTGG
Source organism: Kurthia sp. FSL E2-0154 (assembly GCF_038003625.1). Classification (NCBI taxonomy): domain Bacteria; kingdom Bacillati; phylum Bacillota; class Bacilli; order Caryophanales; family Caryophanaceae; genus Kurthia; species Kurthia sp. FSL E2-0154. Next base: position 1,548,271 of record NZ_JBBOPO010000001.1, on the reverse strand, counting down.
AGTTTGATGTCGAAACATTAAGTCCAACATATCGCTTATTAATCGGTGTACCTGGACGTTCAAATGCCTTTGAAATTTCAAAACGACTAGGTCTACCTGAACACATCATCGAAACATCACGTTCTTACATAGGAACGGAGACACATGAAGTTGAATCGATGATTGCTTCATTAGAAGAATCTCGTTTGAAATCTGAAAAAGATGCAGAAGAAAGTGCACGACTATTAGAGGAAGCACGTATTCTACAAGCAGACTTAGATGCACGCTTAAAAGAATATGATGAGTTAAAAGAACAATTAGAAGCAAAAGCAAAAGAAAAAGCGAAGAAAATTGTAGAAGAAGCAAAACGTGAAGCAGAGTCTGTAATTGATGAGCTACACAAAATGCAGATGAATGCGCATAAAGTTGTCAAAGAGCATGAAATCATTGAAGCGCGTAAACGTTTAGAAGATGCTGCACCAGCAGAAAATAAAGTGTTGAAAAAACAACGTCAAATTCAAGAACGTGCACAGCAACTGCAAAAAGGTGATGAAGTCAAAGTAACAACCTATGGTCAAAAAGGTGTATTAATTGAAAAAGCATCGGATCATGAATGGGTTGTACAAATGGGTATATTAAAAATGAAGCTAGATGAAGCCGATTTAGAATATATCAAACCTGAAAAAGTAAAAGAGTCTGTCAACGTGACGAATGTACGTGGACGTGACGCTGTGAAATTAGAGCTTGATTTACGCGGTGAACGTTACGAAGATGCGCTATATCTTACAGAAAAATATATTGATGATGCTTTGTTATCGAACTATCATCGCGTATCCATCATTCATGGTAAAGGAACCGGAGCATTACGAAAAGGCGTACAAGATTTATTAAAACGTCATCCACGTGTAAAATCGTATCATTTTGGTGAAGCGAGCGAGGGTGGGTTCGGTGTTACAATCGCCGAATTAAAATAGAGAGAAGAACGGAGGTTTTCGTTCATGGATGCATTTTGGCAACATCCTGCTGTTATTATGACAGGATATTATAGTGTGGTCGTCCTTTGTTTAATTGTGTCAATGGCTATTTTCGAAGCTGTTACACGCTATAAAAATTGGCAAGAGATTAAAAATGGGAATATGGCTGTTGCTTTTGCAACAGGAGGTAAAATCTTAGGAATTTGCAATATTTTCCGCTACTCGATTGAGAAGAATAATTCACTCCCAGAAATGCTTGGATGGGGACTATTCGGTTTTATTCTCTTAATTATTGCTTATTTATTATATGAGTTTTTAACACCTTCTTTTAAAATTGATAAAGAGATTGCAAAAGACAATCGTTCAGTTGGCTTTATTTCCTTTGCCATCTCCATCGGCTTATCTTTTGTCATCGGTGCGAGTATTTCTTAATGAAAGCCAGTGTGATGTAAAAATCACGCTGGTTTTTTATTTTTTCATAAATAACATAGCGTATTCGAGTGTAAAAAGAACATGAAAGACAATTATTTATAATGAAATAGAATTTTTCTGAACATTTTCTATGAATAGTCATTCATTTGTGTTAAAGTGTTGGTATATAGGGAAATGTGAAAACTTCGTATGTTTTGTTTCGTTTTTGTTGGAAAAATGCATTTTTTTCTTATTCATCATTTGAAAGCGTTCACAAACTTCTATATAATAAGAAGTAATATTTAACAAATTTTATAAGGAGTGGATTGAAATGACTGAGAAGGTTTGGTTGAAGCATTATCCAAATTACATTCGTGCAAATTTGGATTATGAAGAAATTCCGTTACAACAGTTTTTAACAAATGCCGCAAGGAACACCCCTGAAAAAATTGCTATTCACTTTATGGGAAAAGATATTAAGTACAAAGAGTTACATGAATCTTCACTAAAGTTTGCCCAATACTTACAACAATTAGGTATTGAAAAAGGAGACCGAATCGCGCTTATGCTCCCGAATACACCCCAAACGGTCATCTCTTATTACGGCGCACTTTATGCCGGTGCAACAGTTGTTATGACGAATCCGTTATACACAGAGCGAGAAATTGAGTATCAGCTAAAAGATTCAGGTGCAAAAGTAATTGTTAGCTTAGATATTTTATATCCACGTATTATGAAAGTATTTAAAAATACGGCACTTGAAAATGTCATTATTACAAGTATTAAAGATTACTTACCATTCCCTAAAAATTTGTTATATCCGTACGTGCAGAAAAAAGAACAAGGTGTGCAAGTCCATGTTGCCCATAGTGGAGTTAGCCATCAATTTATGGAGATTTTAAAAACGTCACAAGCGATTGAACCAACGATTGATTTTAATTTTGAAGAAGATTTAGCATTGCTTCAGTATACAGGCGGTACGACAGGTTTTCCAAAGGGTGTTATGCTGACGCATAAAAATCTCATTGCGAATACACGAATGTGTGCTGAATGGTTAACAGAACCGAATGCACAAAGTGAACCTCCTGTTATTTTAGGAATTTTGCCAATTTTCCATGTATATGGTATGACAACCGTTCTATTGTATACAGTCATGCAAGGTGGCAAGATGGTGCTGTTACCGAAGTTTAATGCAGAGATGATTTTAAAGACGATTCAAAAGCAGCGCCCGACATTATTCCCTGGTGCACCGACAATTTATATTGGCTTAATTAATCATCCGCAAATCAAAAAATATGATCTTTCTTCTATTAAAGCATGTATTAGTGGTTCGGCTCCGCTACCAGCAGAAGTACAAGAACAGTTTGAAGAATTGACAGGTGGTAAGTTAGTCGAAGGTTATGGTTTAACAGAATCATCACCTGTTACACATGCTAATCTCTTATTCGAGAACATTCGTCAGAAAAATTCAATCGGTATTCCATGGCCAGATACAGATGCCATGATTGTTGATGGGTCAATCGAACGTCCAAGAGCGAACGGCGAAATCGGTGAACTCGTTGTAAAAGGTCCACAAGTTATGAAGGGGTATTGGAATCGTCCAGAAGAAAATGCGATGACATTAGAGGATGGTTGGCTAAAAACAGGCGACCTTGGTTATATGGATGATGACGGTTTCTTCTACGTAGTAGATCGTAAAAAAGACGTGATTATTGCAGGTGGTTATAATATTTATCCGCGCGAAGTCGAGGAAGTATTGTATGAACATTCAGATGTAGTAGAGTGTGTAGCAGCCGGCGTTCCAGACCCGTATCGAGGTGAGACGGTTAAAGCATATATCGTATTGCGTGAAGATGCGACAACAACAGAAGCAGATTTGAATAAATTCTGCCGTGAGAACTTAGCTGCTTATAAAGTGCCGCGCATTTACGAATTTAGAGCAGAGCTACCAAAAACAGCAGTTGGTAAAATTTTACGTCGCGCTTTAATTGATGAAGAAAAAGAAAAACAGCAACAACCACGACAAGAACAGGCATAATGACAGAGAATGCTTGACATTATTTTCAATGAATAATATCATAACACTATGAATGAATAACCATTCATTATTGTTTAGAAAAGTGGTGTGATTTGTATGAAAAGAGAAAAACCGAAGTATAAGCAAATTATTGATGCCGCAGTTATTGTAATTGCAGATAATGGCTATCATCAAGCGCAAGTATCTAAAATTGCAAAACAAGCTGGTGTAGCAGATGGCACAATCTATTTATACTTTAAAAACAAAGAAGATATTTTAATCTCGGTGTTCCGAGAAAAGATGGCTGTATTTATTGAAAGCTTGCAAGAAGTTAATCAAGAAAATACGACAGCGGCTGAAAAGCTCGAATTTATGATTACGAATCATTTCCGCGTGTTGTCGAATGATAAATATTTAGCGCGTGTCACGCAATTGGAATTACGACAATCGAATCGTGATATTCGCCTAAAAATCAACGCCGTATTAAAAGAATATCTTGAACAACTGGATACCATTTTAGAAGAAGGGGTAAAAGCTGGCGAGTTTGATGCCAATATGGATCTTCGCTTAGCACGACAATTGATTTTTGGAACAGTTGATGAAGTGACGACATCATGGGTTATGAAAGATCACAAATTCGACTTAACTGCACAAGCACCAAAAGTATATCAATTGTTATTAAATGGTATTAAAGGTTAAAATGAATATAGGTAAGTTTTTCCACTTACCTATATTTCTACAACAACATATACGAAAAGGGGTAAGAACATGGAATTTCTAAAGCTAAACAATGAAGACGGTGTCGCAGTCGTTACAATTGTAAGGCCACCAGCAAATGCAATGAGTCAACAACTTGTAAAAGAGATTGCAGAAGCACTTGATCAAATTGAGAAAGACCATTCAACGAGAGTTGTTGTAATCCATGGCGAAGGAAGATTCTTCTCAGCCGGCGCAGATATTAAGGAATTTCTATCCGTTCCAAATATCACAGCACATGTTTCTGAAGCACAATCTATTTTTGAACGTCTTGAAACGTTCGAAAAACCTGTCATCGCTTCGATTCATGGCGCAGCTTTAGGAGGCGGTTTAGAATTGGCGATGAGCTGTCATCTTCGCTATGTTTCTAAAACGGCAAAGCTTGGATTACCTGAGCTCTCATTGGGACTAATTCCTGGCTTCGGAGGAACACAGCGACTTCCGCGGTATGTTGGCTCAGCGAAAGCTGCTGAAATGATGTTTACAAGTGATCCAATCTTAGGAGAGGAAGCTGTAAACTGGGGCTTAGCCAATGCGTCATTTGAAGAAGAGGAACTGTTGGGTAAAACACTCGACATTGCGAAAAAGATCGCACTAAAAAGTCCAATCTCTTTGAAAGCTACAATAGATATGCTGAACTTCTCAAAAACAGATCGTTTTTACACTGGAATTGATGAAGAAGCACAAGCATTTGGTCGCGTATTTGCAACAGAGGATGCGAAAGAAGGAATCACAGCCTTTGTTGAGAAACGTCAAGCAGTATTTAAAGGAAAATAATACTATTTAGGAGGTTTACATTATGAACATCTATGTATTAGTGAAAAGAACTTTTGATACCGAGGAAAAAATCGTCATCTCAGGTGGCGCAATTCAAGAAGACGGCGCAGAATTCATCATCAACCCGTATGATGAGTATGCGATTGAAGAAGCGATTAAAGTGCGCGATAGCGAAGGTGGAACAGTAACAGTTATTACAGTTGGTAATGACGAATCTGAAAAACAACTTCGTACAGCATTAGCGATGGGTGCAGACCAAGCAGTACTCATCAACGCAGAAGATGCAGAAGACTTAGATCAATTCTCTGTCGCAACAATCCTAGCAGCTCACTTAAAAGAGCAAGATGTTGATTTAATCTTTGCAGGAAATGTTGCAATTGACGGTGGCTCAGGTCAAATCGGACCACGTCTAGCAGAATTATTAGATATTAACTATGTAACAACAATTACAGGTTTTGAATTAAATGGACGTGACGTGAAAATTGTGCGTGACGTAGAAGGTGACTCAGAAGAGATTACAACATCTCTACCACTTCTTGTAACAGCACAACAAGGACTAAACGAACCACGCTACCCTTCATTACCAGGTATTATGAAGGCGAAAAAGAAACCTTTAGAAGAATTAGAATTAGATGATTTAGATTTAGATGAAGACGATGTAGAACCAAAAATCAAAACTGTAGAGGTATTCTTAGCACCAGAAAAACAAGCTGGTCGAGTTCTCGAAGGTGAGATTCGTGACCAAGCGAGAGAATTAATTTCGTTATTACGTTCAGAAGCAAAAGTCATTTAATAAACGATGAAAAATTGATTGGAGGAAGAACATATGTCTAAAAAAGTAGTTGTATTAGCAGAAGCACGTGAAGGCGCATTACGTAATGTTTCATTTGAAGCAATTAGCGCAGCGAAGAAAATTTCGGATGGTGGCGAAGTAGTAGTAGCGCTATTCGGTCAAGATGTTTCAGGATTAGCCAATTCATTATTCGAGTACGGCGTAAATCGCGTTGTTTTAGTGGAACATCCACACTTGAATTTCTATACAGCAGATGGTTACAGTCAGGCACTACTTGCAGTTGTAAACCAAGAAAAGCCAGAAGCAATTGTGTTAGGTCATACAGCTCTTGGTAAAGACTTATCTCCAAAAGTGGCAAGTCGTTTACAAACAGGCTTGATTTCGGATGTAACGTCAATTGAAGGAGAAGGCGACGATGCGCAGTTCATTCGTCCAATCTACTCGGGTAAGGCTTTCGAAAAAGTGGAAGCAGCAAGCGAGCCGTTATTCGTAACGGTTCGTCCAAATAACATTGAACCACTTGAAGCAGAAGCAGGCAAAACAGGTACAGTCGATACATTATCAGTAGATATTACAAATTTACGTACAGTGGTTGAAAACGTAATTCGTAAAGCAACAGATGGTGTAGATTTATCAGAAGCAAAAGTCATCGTATCAGGTGGTCGTGGTGTGAAGAGCGAAGAAGGTTTTGCTCCGCTAAAAGAGTTAGCGAACTTACTTGGCGGTGCAGTTGGTGCATCACGTGGTGCATGTGACGCAGAATATTGCGATTACTCATTACAAATCGGTCAAACAGGTAAAGTTGTAACACCTGACTTATATATCGCAGTTGGTATTTCAGGTGCCATTCAACATTTAGCAGGTATGTCGAATTCGAAAATTATCGTAGCGATTAATAAAGATCCAGAAGCGAATATTTTCAAAGTAGCAGACTACGGTATTGTTGGTGACTTATTTGAAGTGATGCCGCTATTAATTGAAGAAGTAAAAGCATTAAAAGCGAGCGTATAATGAAAAGAACTGTTCCTTTGAATTTCAGAGGAACAGTTTTCTTTTGTCAAAAGTGAAGCAGAAAGATTGGCAAGTTCACTCTTTTTTTAATATAATAAAATAAAATCATGGATTTGAAATATAAAATACAAGATTTTTGTATGAAAATGAAGTAAGAGACGATTATGTAGGCATATTTATACGAATTCAAGTCGTTCCATGCTATAATTCAAACATATCGTTTATATAAGAGGAGGAAATAAATTATGGCAATTGTATATTCAACAGACGAATCATTCCAACAAGACGTAGCAGAAGGTGTAGTACTAGTAGACTTTTGGGCTACTTGGTGCGGACCTTGTAAAATGATTGCACCAGTTCTTGAAGAACTAGATGCAGATTTAGATGGTAAAGCAACAATCGTAAAAGTGGATGTAGACCAAAACCAAGAGACAGCTGCTCAATTTGGCATCATGTCAATCCCAACACTACTTGTTTTCAAAGATGGTAAACCAGTAGATAAAACAGTTGGCTTCCACCCGAAAGAAGCTTTAGCAGATTTACTAGCTAAACACATGTAATCGTGAATTAAACTTGAATAGAGGCTGTCCTGCATAACAGGTACAGTCTCTTTTTTTGAAGGTGATGAAATGAACGAAATCAAACAAAAATTAGCTGTTCTCCCTGACCAACCAGGTTGCTATTTAATGAAGGATCGTCAAGGAACAGTCATCTATGTCGGTAAAGCGAAAGTACTGAAAAATCGTGTGCGCTCTTACTTTACAGGCTCGCATAATGAGAAAACAGCACGCCTTGTTTCAGAGATTGTCGATTTCGACTACATTGTAACATCTTCTGATTTAGAGGCTTTTTTACTTGAATTGAACTTAATTAAATTACATGATCCAAAATATAACATCATGTTAAAAGATGATAAAACGTATCCTTATTTGAAAATAACAAATGAACCGCATCCACGTTTGTTAATGGTGCGAAAAGTTAAGAAAGATCGTGCAAAATATTTTGGACCCTACCCGAATGCTTATGCAGCAGCAGAAACGAAAAAGCTATTAGACCGTATCTATTCACTGCGAAAATGTGATGTCATGCCTAATCGTGTCTGTCTATATTATCATATGGGACAATGTTTAGCCCCTTGTGTAAAAGATGTACCAAAAGATGCGTATAAAGAGATGATTCAAGAGATTACAGACTTTTTAAATGGCGGACATGAGCATGTAAAGACGGAACTAGAGGAAAAGATGTATAAAGCATCTGAAGCACTCGATTTTGAACGAGCAAAAGAGTTGCGCGATCAAATTGCGAATATCGATCAAATTATGGCGAAACAAAAAATTACGAAGACGACGGACTTTACGAATCGTGATATTTTTGGTTTTGCAGTGGATAAAGGATGGATGTGTGTTCAAGTATTCTTTATTCGTCAAGGGAAGTTGATTGAGCGCGATGTATCATTATTCCCTTCATATGGTGAACCACTAGATGAATTTACAACTTTTATTGCGCGTTTTTATGAAGAAGCGAACCATTTAAAACCGTCTGAAATTATCATACCAAAAGAAGTGGACGCAGAGATGTTGCAACAGGCTTTAGACATTAAAGTACATGCGCCACATCGCGGCTATAAAAAAGAAATGCTCGATTTAGCAACACAAAATGCGCATGTGAAAATTGATGAGAAATTTAATATGCTACAGCGCCAAGAAGAGCGAACAATTGGTGCGTGTGAAGAGCTAGGTGATGCGATGAATATTCAAACACCACTTCGCATTGAAGCATTTGATAACTCACATATTTTTGGGTCGGATACGGTATCTGCGATGGTTGTATTTGAAGATGGTCGCCCGCGTAAAAAAGACTATCGTAAATTTAAAATTCAAACAGCTTCTGCGCATGATGATTATGGTGCGATGCGTGAAGTATTAAGAAGACGTTATCAACGTGTTGTAAAAGAAGGACTACCACTTCCAGATCTACTTGTAACAGATGGTGGGAAAGGGCAGATGGAAGTCGCGCGTGAAGTACTTGAAGATGAACTAGGTCTTGATATTCCGATTGCAGGTCTTGCAAAAGATGATAAGCATAAGACAGCCCAGTTACTTTATGGTAATCCGCCACAGATTATTCCACTGAAAAGAACGAGTGAAGGGTTCTATTTGCTGCAACGTATTCAAGATGAAGTGCATCGATTTGCGATTAATTTTCACCGTCAATTACGTGAGAAGAATGCACTCACTTCGCAACTGGATGACATTCCAGGTGTTGGACCAAAGCGGAAACAACAAATGTTAAAATACTTTGGTTCGATGAAAAAAATTAAAGAGGCAACAGAAGAAGAATTAATTGCTGCTGGATTACCGAAAAATCTGGCTAGTGCCGTAATTGCGCATTTTCTGAAAAAATAATTGTCTTTTGCCAAATATTGTGATAAAGTAACGTTAATTAAAAATCACTGAAAAAGTGATGATAGAGGAGCAGGTGTCAAGAGTAGCCTTTTTGAGAGTGTAGTAACTCAGTGAAAAAAGGTGAAAGGGGAAACTGCCGAAGTGATGAAGGAACTACGACTTCATTGCTGGTTCTGTATTGAATAAATGCAGAATTGTCAGAGTGTACACTCTGGAGGGCTATCTCACATGAATGTTCATTTTTGAATAGACATGCATAAGCAGCCCAACATTTCGATGTTTGGCTGCTTTTTTTATTGAGAGAACCCACATTACAATATGTAGGGGGAGAACGTATGGGAACTTATGTTATGAAATTTGGTGGCACATCGGTGGCAACACCGGAACGTATTCAAAATGTAGCGAAAAGAGTTTTACAAGAAGTGGAAGTGAGGAATAAAGTGGTTGTTGTCGTTTCAGCAATGGGAAAAACGACAGATCATTTAGTCGAGATGGCGAATCATGTATCGACACATCCATCAAAACGTGAGATGGATGTACTACTATCTACAGGTGAACAAGTTACAACAGCTTTACTGACGATGGCGCTTCACCAATTCGATGTACCTGCGCAGTCTTTTACAGGGTGGCAGGCAGGTATGATGACCGATGATGTTGCGAGTAATGCACGCATTGAACAGATTGATTGTGAGAAAATCACGACCTGTTTAAATGAAGGGAAAGTAGCCGTTGTAGCAGGTTTTCAAGGGATTGATCATGAAGGTAATATTACGACACTTGGTCGAGGTGGCTCAGATACAACAGCTGTCGCGATTGCAGCTGCCATTCAAGCAGAACGCTGTGATATTTATACCGATGTTGATGGGGTTTATACAAGTGATCCACGCTTCGTACCAACTGCACGTAAATTAACAGAATTAAGTTATGATGAAATGCTCGAATTAGCACATCTAGGAGCAGGTGTTTTACATCCACGCTCTGTTGAATTAGCGAAAAATTATCAAATGCCCATGTCTGTTCGTTCAAGTTATGAACAAGTAGAAGGAACCGTTTTAAAGGAGGAAGTTCAAATGGAAAAAGATTTAGTTGTACGAGGAGTAGCATTCGAAGGAGAAATCGTTCGTTTAACAGTTTATTTTAGCGAAGCATATATGGGGTCATTAGCAAATATCTTCACAACATTAGCGAAGCACCATATCAATGTGGACATCATTGTACAATCCATCATTCCAAACGCATCACCAACGGTATCATTTTCAGTGAAAAAAGAACAATTAGAAGAAACATTAAATGTGTTAAAAGAATATAAAAATACATTAGGTTATGACTATATTGACCATGAATTAGAACTTGCGAAAGTGTCCATTGTCGGTTCAGGTATGGCATCCAATCCAGGTGTTGCAGCGACGATGTTCGATTGCTTATTTAGATTAGGCATTCCAGTGAAAATGGTCAGCACATCTGAAATTAAAGTATCTGTCGTTGTACCACAAGAAGAGATGTTTAAAGCGGCGAATGCCTTACATGAACAGTTTGAATTATCAAAAGTAGCAGTAGGAATGCAAAATTAAATAAATAAAACAAAAAGAGGATGGGACATAAGTGTAAAAACACCATCCTACATGAGCATAAGAAAAACTGGAATCGCGCTATTGTGCGGTTCCAGTTTTTCGTTGTGAACTCTAAAAAAGGAAAATGAGATGTTCTGTCCCATCCTCTTTTTGTATGTACGCATTATTTGACTTCTTCTTGATGAATTGGGTCTTTTAAATCCCATTTTACTTGGAATGTCACACGACCTTTTTTTACATCTACTTCTTCATAACATTCTGTTAAGAAGCCATTATGTTTTTGAATTTGTTCAGCGATGAAACCCGATTCAATTCGGAAGCAGCGCTGATCGAATTTTAAAATATCTGCATCGCCTGTTAAGACGTAGATTGCTTCCGACTTACCTAATTTCGTTTGCTCGAGAACACCCCATGACGCCTCAGCGAAAAAGGCAGGTAATTCCTCAATTTCAAGTAGTGGGAACTTACGTGCAGTTTCTTTACCGCACCAGTAGAGGATATCCGCCTCATTTTTACCAACAATTGTTGAGAGAATATGGTCGCGAATAATTTCGTAACCAAAAGCTGTAATATTTTTCATTTCCATCGTAGACATGTGTAAATCCTTCTTTCATATTTTTTGTCGAATTTTTGTCCTTTTTAGAAAAAAACGCTTTCAAATAGCTAAAAATAGACTTTAATACTATTTTTTCGGAGTAATTGATACTGCTGAAAAACGTTGGTAACCTTGACGTTCATTGGGAGTGGGAGTACAATGAACTTGTCATAATATTGTACCATGATAAAGTAAACAGTCAAAGAATGTCAGACAAATTAGTCGTGAAGTTTTTGACTCGGATTTACTTTAAGTATTAAGGGGGGTAACAGTCTTGTTGAAAGATCGAGAGTTTTACTGGCGTCGTCTACATTCTCTACTAGGTCTAATTCCTGTAGGTCTGTTCGTGACGGTCCACTTGTTAATCAACTATTCAGCTACAAACGGTGAAGCAGCATTCAACAAAGCTTCAGCTACAATGGAAAGTCTTCCATTCTTACCAATCGTTGAGTGGGTAGTAATCTATATCCCATTAATGTTCCATGCATTCTATGGTGTATACATTGCGTTCACTGCGAAACCAAACTTGAACCGTTTCGGAACAACTCGTAACTGGTTCTTCGTGTTACAACGTGTAACAGGTATTTTCCTTGTGATTTTCATCGCTTGGCACATCTTCCAAACACGTTTACAAAAAACAATCAATGGTGCCGAAATTGATTACAACTTAATGGCTGACGTTGTATCAAATCCAGGAATGCTTATTTTCTACATTGTTGGTATCATTGCAGCTACGTTCCATTTATCAAACGGTATTTGGTCATTCTTAGTAAGCTGGGGACTTATTCAATCTCCAAAATCACAAAAAGTTACAACTTACATTACAATGATTTTCTTTGTACTGTTATCAGTAGTTGGCGTAATGGCGATTTTAGCTTTCGCGTAATTAACTCTTATAACGAAAGCATGAAAGCGCTTGACTACTAATTGAACGAGGAGTGAGAGGAAAAATGGCGAAAAGTAAATTAATAGTAGTTGGTGGAGGTCTAGCAGGTTTAATGGCCTCTATGAAAGCTGCTGAGCTAGGCACTGAAGTTGAGTTATTCTCATTAGTTCCAGTTAAACGCTCACACTCTGTATGTGCGCAAGGTGGAATTAATGGCGCTGTAAACACGAAAGGTGAAGGGGATTCTCCATGGATTCACTTTGACGATACTGTTTACGGTGGAGACTTCTTAGCAAACCAACCACCAGTAAAGGCAATGTGTGATGCTGCACCTGGTATCATCCATCTATTTGACCGTATGGGTGTTATGTTCAACCGTACACCAGAAGGTCTTCTTGATTTCCGTCGTTTCGGTGGTACACTACATCACCGTACTGCATTCGCAGGCGCGACTACAGGTCAACAACTTCTTTACGCACTAGATGAACAAGTTCGTAAATGGGAAGTTGAAGGTCTAGTTAAGAAATACGAAGGCTGGGAATTCCTAGGTCTAGTATTAGATGAGAATGGCGTATGTAAAGGTATTACAGCACAAGATTTAACTACACATGAAATCAGAGCATTCCGTTCTGATGCTGTAATTATGGCTACAGGTGGCCCTGGTATTATCTTTGGTAAATCAACAAACTCAATGATCAACACAGGTTCTGCTGCATCGATTGTTTATCAACAAGGTGCTAAATATGCAAACGGTGAATTTATCCAAATCCACCCAACTGCAATCCCTGGCGACGATAAACTACGTTTAATGTCAGAATCAGCACGTGGTGAAGGTGGCCGTATTTGGACATACAAAGACGGTAAACCTTGGTACTTCCTAGAAGAAAAATATCCAGCGTACGGTAACTTAGTTCCTCGTGACGTTGCAACTCGTGAAATCTTCGACGTATGTATCAACCAAAAACTTGGTGTCAACGGTGAAAACGTTGTATACCTAGATTTATCTCACAAAGATCCACACGAGTTAGATATTAAACTTGGCGGTATCATCGAGATTTATCAAAAATTCGTTGGTGACGATCCACATAAAGTACCAATGAAAATCTTCCCAGCTGTTCACTATTCAATGGGCGGTCTATGGGTAGACTACGATCAACAAACAACAATTCCTGGATGTTTCGCTGCTGGTGAGTGTGATTACTCTCAACACGGTGGTAACCGTCTAGGTGCAAACTCTTTACTTTCTGCAATCTACGGTGGTTCAGTAGCAGGTCCAAAAGCAACTGAATATATTAAGAGCCTAGATAAGCACGTTGAAGATCTTCCAGAAGAACTTTACGCTGCAGCAGTAAAAGAACAAGAAGAGAAATGGGAAGAAATTCTAAAACTTAATGGTACAGAAAATGCTTACCTATTACACAAAGAACTTGGTGAATTAATGACTGAAAACGTAACAGTTGTACGTCATAACGACCGTTTAGAAAAAACATTAGTGAAGTTAGAGGAGTTACAACAACGTTGGAACAACATTAACATCAATGATACAAACAAATGGTCTAACCAAGGTGCTCAATTCACTCGCCAATTGAAAAACATGCTTGCTCTTGCACGTGTTATGGCTAAAGGAGCATTATTACGTGATGAGTCTCGTGGTGCACACTACAAACCAGACTTCCCTGAACGTGACGATGACAACTTCTTAAAAACAACAATTGCGCAGTTCACACCTTCATTCGATCCAATCATCACTTATGAAGAAGTAGATTGTTCAATGATTAAACCACGTAAACGTGACTATACTGGAGGTGCTCACTAATCATGGCAGAACAAAAAATGTTAGATGTTGAAGTACAACGTCAAGATAGCGCTGATTCTCAACCATATTGGGAGAAATTCAAAGTACCATACCGTCCAAATATGAACGTAATTTCGGTATTAATGGCGATTCGTGAAAACCCTGTAACTGCTGATGGTAAGAAAACAACACCAGTAACGTGGGATATGAACTGTCTTGAAGAAGTATGTGGCGCTTGCTCAATGGTAATCAATGGTCGTCCACGTCAATCTTGTTCAGCACTTGTTGACAAGTTACCACAACCATTAAAATTACAACCAATGAGCACATTCCCTGTAATTCGTGACTTACAAATCGACCGTTCTCGTATGTTCGACTCACTTAAAAAAGTAAAAGCATGGATTCCAATCGATGGTTCTTACGATCTAGGTGAAGGTCCACGTATGCCAGAGCGTAAACGTGAGTGGGCTTACGAACTTTCAAAATGTATGACTTGTGGTGTTTGCTTAGAGTCTTGCCCTAACGTAAACTCTCACTCTTCATTCATGGGACCAGCTCCATTATCTCAAGTACGTCTATTCAACGCACATCCAACAGGTGCAATGAATAAAGACGAACGTTTAAATGCAATCATGGGAGACGGCGGTTTAGCTAACTGCGGTAACTCTCAAAACTGTGTAGTAGCTTGTCCAAAAGGTATTCCTTTGACAACTTCTATCGCTTCACTTAACCGTTCAGCAACAGTTCAAATGTTCAGAAACTTCTTCGGTTCTGACCATATGGTTGACTAATTTAATACGTAATTTTACGTTGTAATTCGAAGCAGGAATCGCCTATAAGCGGTTCCTGCTTTTTGATTGTTTCGTCAGACGAAAGGCTATTCTTTTTCAAAGAACTTGAAATTTGTTACAATATGAATAACTATTCATTTTGGAGGGATGAAAGATGAAAGAGAGTTATATTCAAGATTTTGAAGCATGGCAAAAAGAGTTTACATTTTCAATTGATATTGAGGTGCGCTTTTCAGAAACCGATTTATTTGGACATTTGAATAATACAGTTCCATTCGTCTATTTTGAGCAGGCGCGTATTGCTTTAATGAAAGAATATGAATTAGTAGGAGCCAATCTTTCACCTGATTCACCGATTGTTCCTGTTGTAGCTGATTTACAATGTGATTTTTTAAAGCAAATTTTCTTTGGAGAGACCATTCAAATGTTTGCGAAATTTGCAAAATTGGGTAGTTCATCAGTAGACATTCATTATATGGGTGTCGTGAATGGAGAAGTACGTCTAACAGGACGTGGTACACTCGTTCAAATGAATGCACATACTGGAAGGGCAGAGAAGTGGTCCATGCCACAAATCCAACGAATTCATTAAGTTTTTTAAGAATTTATACGACATGACTTGCCAATTTTCAGAAATACATTCACAATATAATTAATGATCATTCGTATATGGAAATACTATGTACGAAATAGGAGTGAACTAAATGGCTGAAGAAGGTTTCGATGTAAATGCACAAAATATCTGTATACTAGAAAAAGATTTAAGACACATTGCAGCGATTATTAAACAAAAGGGACGTGAAATTTTAACGAATTACACGATTACCCCACCACAATTCATCGCTTTACAATGGCTTGATGAATTAGGTGATATGACGATTGGAGATTTATCAAATCGTATGTATTTAGCTTTTAGTACAACGACGGATTTAATCGATCGTATGGAGAAGAATGAGCTTGTACAACGAGTTCGTGACACAGCAGATCGACGTGTCGTGCGCATTCATCTTTTACCAGAAGGCGAAAAGATTATTCGAGAAGTAATCGAAAAAAGACAATTATATTTAGTTGATATTGTAAGTGATTTTGAAAATGAGGAAATCCAACAGTTATCGGAACTATTACAAAAATTATACGTTCGTATGAATGAAGATTAACAATAAAAGATTAGAGGCGGTTAGTGTGAATGCTCCCATCGGTGTGATTGACTCGGGTGTAGGTGGATTAACCGTTGCAAAAGAAATGCTTCGCTATCTACCAAATGAGACGATTTATTATATTGGCGATACAGCCAGATGTCCATATGGACCACGAACGGCAAAACAAGTAGTGGAGTTTACAACACAGATGGCACAGAAGTTAAAAGAGATGGGAATCAAGATGCTAGTTATTGCTTGTAATACAGCAACAGCAGTAGCGCTTGAACCACTTCAAAAAACCTGTGACTTCCCTGTGATTGGCGTAATTAATGCAGGTGCTATGGCTGCAATGAAAGAAACAAAAACCCACCAAATTGCGGTCATCGCAACAGTTGGGACAGTAAAGAGTGGCGCGTATGAGGAAGCGATTAGTTCGCTTTATTCTAAAAGCCAAATCTATTCGCTTGCATGTCCACCCCTTGTACCTATGGTTGAAAGTGGTCAATATGAAGGACCTTTTGCAGAAAAGCTTGTAGAAGAAGTGCTATCTCCATTGAAAACAATCTCTTATGATACGATGATTTTAGGCTGTACGCATTATCCAATTATTCAACATCTTATTGAGAAAGTAGTAGGAGAAGATATACATGTTGTGTCATCCGCCAAAGAGACGGCGCTCCATGCAAAAGATTTACTTGCATATTACAATCTAGAAAACAAATCGACACACCATGCGAAGCATCGTTTTTTTGCAACAGGATCTGTACCGATGTTTCAACAGATTGTAGATGACTGGCTACAGCTTCCTGAGCTGCAAGCAGAGAAAATTGAATTATAATTGCATACATATATGCAAAATAAAAATATGCTGGGAAATAAGTACAAAAAACATATCCCACATGAGCATAAGAAAAACTGGAATCGTGCTGTGGCGCGGTTCCAGTTTTTCGTTGCGAATGCTAAAAAAAGGAAGTGACAGGTTTTGTTCCAGCATGTTTTTTCGTGTCTATGCACCGTTTATGCTAAAATAGACATACATTGTACGGGAGGTAAGGAAGAATGAAAAAAGTAGTAATTGCCACAAAGAATAAAGGGAAAGCAAAAGATTTTGAAGTAATCTTTGGACCGCTTGGTTATGAAGTCGTAACGATGTTTGACGTAGCGCCAGATATGGAAATAGAAGAAACAGGAACAACATTTGAAGAGAATGCCATTTTAAAGGCAGAAACACTCTCTAAAGCGTTGAATCTTCTTGTGATAGCAGATGATAGCGGACTAATGATTGACGCGTTAAACGGCGAGCCAGGCGTGTATTCAGCACGTTATGCAGGCGACCATGACGATGACGCAAATATCGAGAAAGTATTAAAGAATTTACAAGGTGTACCGGAAGCAGAACGCACAGCACGCTTTGGTTGCTGTCTAGCCATCACAGGCCCAGATTATCCAACACAAACAGTATTCGGCACATGTGAAGGCATTATTTTAGAAGAACGTCGCGGCGACAATGGCTTCGGTTATGATCCAATTTTCTACGTACCTGAAAAAGGACTGACAATGGCGCAAATGTCACCAGCTGAAAAAGGCGCAATTTCACATCGCGGTAATGCACTCAAGCTATTACAAGAAAAAATCAATCTCTAATTCGATAAGGTGGTTGGCTAGATGAAAGTGGTTGTGTTAAGTGACACACATGGTAATGCAGAAATCATTGAACAAGTATATGAGCAAGAACAGGGAGCAAATGCTTTCTTTCATTGTGGCGACAGTGAGTTAAGTTATGATGATTCTCGTTTTCACGAGATGTACCGCGTAAAAGGGAACTGCGACTTTGATTCTGACTATGTAGATGAACTCGTTGTACCAATTGGAGAACGCCGTATCTTCATGACACATGGGCATTTATACAATATTAAAATGACGCTGACACCACTTGATTATAAAGCGCAAGAAGTAGAAGCAGACATCGTATTGTTCGGACACTCGCACGTACTCGGCGCACAACAAGTAGGACGCACACTCTTTTTAAACCCAGGAAGTCTGTTGTTGCCAAGAGGCGGCAATCCGAAGAGCTATGCAACAATTGAATGGGAAGAAGAGCAAGACGAATTGACAGTCACATTCAAAACACCCGACCAACAAATCATTTCACAACACTATTTTTCTATACCAAAAAAATAATGTTGACATATTATCTAGCTTTGTCTATAATAAATATTGTCCTTGAGAAATTCACTTTTCTCAAGCAACACTGTCTCAGTAGCTCAGCTGGATAGAGCAACGCCCTTCTAAGGCGTCGGTCGGGGGTTCGAATCCCTCCTGGGACATACAAGTTAGAGAGTTTAAATCCTTGGTGTATAAGGATTTGTCAAACGTGAAGGGATTATAATGAGTATTAGAACAATACAGTAAAATCCTTAAAATAATCCCTTCTTACTTTTTTAAAATGGATTATAACAAGAATAAGCTTATGTAATCATCTTCCTAATAATATTAGGAAGATTTTTTTGTATGACCAAAAGTAAAAAGTAAAAAAATTATCTGAAACAAAAATACTCTTTTTTCATATTCTATTTAAATCGACCTATAATTATTATAGTTAAAGGAAGATTTGGTTTTGAAAAAATTAACAAAAAATTTTTATAAAGATGGAAAATTGAATACTAGAAGGTACTATGGAAAAAATTGATATAGATATACATTATACAAATCATGGCGATCCTAAAAGCAACCCAATCGACATAAATGATAATACGATTCTAAAGGCTACTAAAACAATTAAAACAATTAAAACAATTAAAACAATTAAATTGAAGAGGTGAAAGAAGTGAGCGAAAAAGAGTGGAAAGAATTTAAAGAAGGAATAGTAAATGAAGAACAAGAACTAAGCTTTTCATATAAATCAGAAGAATGGTGGATAAGTCGACTATATGGTGAAGAAAAAAGCTATTTATTAACACGTTCTAAGGATTCATACACACAAGAGTTCCGAACAGCTGAAGAATTATTTGCGAATGGAATTATTGATGGAAAAAAATTTATTGAAAGAGTACCTGATTTAGAATGGTAATCAATAGAATACTATATAATGCTAGAAATTATCAAAAAGAAGTAATATACTAAATTACCAAATAATAATTACTGCCTTGCAGTAAAGACTTGGGTGGATGTACTACATTGGATTAGTTTTAGATGATATAGTACAACTACCTCTTCTTTTAATCATAGAGAGGATAAAAAATCATAATGGTCACAATGATTGCTAGGTTGAGAAAAGCTTGTATAGTGTTGAGCAGGTTGAAACGACTTATATACGCTAAAATATTCATACCGAAAAAGAGAACCAGAATAATTAATAAAAGATATTTTTTCATAAATGCCTCCTTTTTATTATACTAATAATATCGTTAATTACAAAAAAGGAATTTAATTATAGATTTTTAATCTGATGTTTCATTTAAAAAATTCAAAAATTTGACAATTGAAAATGAATGGGTTAAGTTAGTTACTAATTTCAAATTCAAAAGCATGGAAGAGGGTATGAGGTGTTTGAGCGAAGATCGAAAGAGAGGGGAATCATCGGCTGAAAGTTCCCTGATTGGACCAATCGTTTTACTCCCTTGGAGTTGTTCTTTGTACCATCTATTCAAAACAATTAAGTACACTTGGTTGGAGCAGTTCGATGATTTTGTCGAAGCGTTTTATCGCTATTATTATTCTGTCGTTTATCGCTACATATGATACATTGGTACTTTATTTTCTCGAAAATATCGCGTGGATTACGATGGTCACCATAATGGGCGTATTAATTCCCATGTATCTACTACAAAAGGGAATTCAATATTGTGAGACGTTCATCGTCATGATGTCGCTGTGCTTCATTCCTGTTTTCACCTTCTTTTTTTCAATTACTCGACCCGAGATTAACATGGTCATCTTTGACATTCACAGGTGTTTGTTTATTATTAATACTCGGCATTTTAAGTATGTGGCAAGAGCAAAAGAATGTATAAAAAAAGAGGCTTAGGGAGCTATCCCAGAGCCTCTTACTTTTTATTCAGACCATTCATAATCTAACACGAAATCCTGTCCTTCTTTATGGAATGTAGATTTCGCTATTTTTTGATTGGAACCTTCACGATTCCAAAGAATAATTACTTTACGTACATTTGCATGTTCTTTTTGTACAGATTGTACGATTTGATCTGCTTGTTTTGAAAAATCAAGTGTTTCCGCTGATTTTGGAACTTCAATAAACACTTTCGCTGCATTTCCATCAATCGTCATATTTTGTGTAAGCTTCTCTGTTTTTTCATACTCTTGCACAGTTCCATCTTTAGGTGTAATAAAAAATAGACTCATCATAGAAGCAATTCCAATACCTGAGATGACTAATAAAACGATAGGTAAGATGAATTTTGTATTGCGTGATTTTGGACGGATAATGGCTAAAATTAGTAGGATGACACCTGATAACGCCATAATACCAAATAAAAATAATGCCATAACGATTAGAAACATCATAAACGGTTCACTCCTTTCTATTAGTCTAACAAATATTCCATCATCTGTAATGAGAAAACGGTATAATATGACTTTAGTAAGGGTTAAAAAAATAGCGAGCTTTCTATGATTTACCTCTAATTCCATGTATAATAGAGTCATTGAAAAAAAGTAGGTGAGTTCAATGGGGAAATATCAATTAGATACAAAAGGGCAAGCAGCGGTGACAAAATATCATGAGAAGCAAAAGCCAGCACGCACAAACCAACAAGAGAAGATGGAGAAGATGCGTGAATTATACTTGAAGAAAAAACAAGCAAAAAAATCATAATAAAAGACTGTGACAGTGAATTGTCGCAGTCTTTCTTTCATTCCTCTACTTCACCGATGTGTCCTTCAATCCTTCAATCATAATCACGAACGGTATAAGCACGATTTTTCACACCGTCTATAATCAGAAAAGGTTCATGACCCAATTCATCATCTGTATCTTGAAAATACAGTAAACCATCATACGCCTTATTAATTTTTAAAGTCTTTTTGAGTACGACCATACGCCAATTCTATACATACGATTTGCCATATAGTTTCCTCCTAGAGCAACTATTCTATGGGGCTCTATACCCGTCGTAATGACTTCACAATCGTTTATTTCCTGGGGAATATTATGATGTGAATAAATAGTTAATAAATAAAAACAGCGAGAATTATCTCGCTGCTTTAAAAAGTGTTATTTTTTCATTAAGCCATCATAAATTTGATCAAAATTCCATTTCATCATGTTGTAGTAACTATCGCCATGATCGCCTTTTTCAGAAATAGAGTCTGTAAAGATTTTTGCATGAATTGGAATACCTGTTTCTTTTGAAATGGTCTTCATTGGACGATCATCTACGCTACTTTCAACGAATAGGGCAGGTACTTTTGATTTGCGTAATTGGTCAACTAAATTTTTAATTTGATCTGGTGTACCTTCTTCTTCTGTATTGATTTCCCAGATGTAAGCTGAAGGAATTTGATATGCAAGAGAGAAGTATTTAAAACTACCTTCACTTGTGACAACCATACGCTTGTCTTTTGGAATCTTACTAAATTTTTCTTTCGCTTCTTGGTGTAATTTCATTAGTTTTTGCGTATAATCTGCAGCGTTTTTAGCATAATAGTCTTTATTATCCTTATCTAATAACACTAATTTTTGTGTAATGTTATTGACGTAAATCATACCGTTTTCAAGACTTAACCATGCATGCGGATCTTCTTTACCATCTGCATTTTTGCCTTCTAAATAAAGAGGTTCAACACCTTCTGATACAGCAAAGTAATCGCGGTTTTCTTTCTTATTTGCATTGTTCATCAATTTTGTGAACCATGCGTCACCACCTGTTTCAAGGTTTAAACCGTTATAAAGAATTAAGTCAGCATCCGTTGCTTTTTTAATATCTTCTGGTAATACTTCATAGTCATGCGGGTCTTTTCCGACAGGTACAATACTATGTACATCGACTTTATCGCCTGCAATTTCTTTCGTCATATCATATAAAATCGAGTTTGTAACAACAACTTGTTTACGATCTATCTCTGTTTTTTTTGCTTCGCCGCTACCACATGCAGCAAGAGCGATGGATAAAATCAATATAAGACTCATCCAAATAGTTGATTTTTTCATGAACGAAGAACCTTCTTTCTTAAATGAATTTGTTTTGGTGATACTAAAAAGCTAATTAAAAAGATGCTAGTAGCGGTTAGAACAATTGTCGAACCGACTGCTAAATTGAATGAGTAACCAATGAATAAGCCGATTACTGAAGCGAGCGCTCCGAAAAAGGCGGATAAGAAAATCATGTTACGTAAACTCTTTGTATAGAGGTAAGCAGTAGCAGCAGGTGTTATGAGTAGAGCTACGATTAAAATGGTTCCGACACTTTGCATCGCTGTAACAGATACAACAGTTAAAAGTACCATTAATAAATAGTGGTAGGCATTAACGCGTACACCGAATGCTTTCGCCATATTTGGGTCGAAAGAGGTGAGTAGTAATGGCTTGAAAAAAAGCCATACAACGATAAGTACAATCGTAGCAATACCAATAGTTAACCACTTATCAACATCTTGAACAGCTAAAACATTCCCGAATAAGATATGGAATAAATCTGTTGAACTGTTCGCAAATCCTATTAAAATAACACCTAGTGCTAGGAACGAACTAAAGGTGATTCCAATCGCTGTATCGCCCTTTATTTTACTATTGTTCGAAATGAATGTGATAATAATGGATGCGAAAAGACCGAATAGAATAGCGCCAATAAAGAAATTAATACTAAAGATATACGAGATGGCGACACCGGGAAGTACTGCGTGTGAAATAGCGTCCCCCATAAGAGACATTCCGCGTAAAATAATAAAGCAACCAACGACACCAGCAACGACACCAATTACAATCGATGTGACCAGTGCATTTTGTAAAAACTCATAATTAGTTAGTCCATCAATGAAGTTTGAGAACATGTTATAACACCCCTAATCCAAGTGCAGCACCATATGTTTTAGCAAGCTGTTCTTTTGTAAATGTTTCTTTTGTAGGACCTTTAGCGATAAGATGTTGGTCCATCATAAGAATTTCATCAAAATAATCATCGACTTTACTTAAGTCATGATGCACAATTAGCACCATTTTTCCCTCATCGCGTAGTTCACGAAGTAGAGACATGATGACTTGTTCACTTGTCGCATCAATTCCTACAAACGGTTCATCTAAAAAGATGAATTTTGCTTGTTGTACAAGTGTTCGTGCGATTAATACGCGCTGGAATTGACCACCAGATAACTCACCAATTTGATTATTTTTGTAAGATAGCATATTCACTTTTTCTAAAGCGGCATCGACTTGTTCCCACTGTGCTTTCGAGATTTTTTTAAACCAACTCATTTTAGGGTAGAGACCCAAAGAGACACATTCGCGTACGGTAATAGGGAATGTATCATCAATCGCACTTTTTTGTTCAACGTAAGCAATTTCTCGTTGTATTTTACTGAATGGTTGTTGATTGAATAAGACCATTCCTTTACTCGATACTAATTTTAAAATACCTTTGATTAATGTTGATTTGCCTGCACCATTTGGACCGAGTATCCCGATGAGTGCAGGTTTTTTAATTTCAAATGATACGTCTTCAACAGCTGGACGACTACCACCATAAGAGACGGTTAAGTTTTGAACAGTTAACATTTGCCTACAACCCTTTCTTTTTCTTATATAAAATAATATTCACCTTAACTAAAAATGTTTCCTTAAAGAAACTTTAATCATATGATACAGGTTCTCATTTAATTTGTAAATAGATATACTACATCGAGTAAATTGTTTTTTCAGAAAAATAATAGATTGCATGAAGTAAGAGCGTAAAAAAGCGTTTACAAAGAAAAAAATTTGTTGTCTTTGAAAGCTAGGTGTATCAAGGATTTTAGAATAATTTTTTTCTTTTTCTTTTTTTAAAAATAAAAATTGTTCTTTTAATTTCGAAAAATATAGTGTTATAATCTCGTTGCAAACAAATTTAGGGTGTTAGGGAGGAATTTTCATGGCATTACGTGATGTATTTATGTATTTATCTGAAAATCAATTATTAAACGGAATGGCACAAAAATACGGTTTACGTATGGGGGCACAAAGTGTTGTAGCAGGTACAACAATTCCAGAAGTAGTAAAAACAATTAAAGAATTAAACAAGGCGAACATTTCATGTACAGTAGATAATTTAGGGGAATTTGTATTTGAAAAGTCAGCTGCAACAGAAGCAAAAGAGAATATTTTAAAAGTGATTCAAGCGATTCATGATGAAAACTTAGATGCGCATATCTCACTAAAACCATCTCAATTAGGTCAAGATATCGATGTTGATTTCTGCTATGAAAACTTAAAAGAAGTTGTAGCCTTAGCACATCAATATGGTATTTTCGTAAACTTCGATATGGAAAACTATGCACGTCTTCACAGCTCATTCAGCTTACTTGAAGAACTACACAAAGAATATGACAATGTAGGTACGGTAATTCAAGCGTACTTCTTCGAATCAGAAGCAAACATTGAAAAATATAAGAATTTCCGATTACGTATTGTAAAAGGTGCGTACAAAGAGAGTCCAGAAGTAGCATATCAATCAAAAGAAGATATCGATCAAAACTATTTACGTCTAATCGAACAGCATTTATTAAATGGCAAGTTCACATCGATTGCGACACACGATCATAACGTAATCAATCATGTGAAAAAATTCGTAAAAGACAACAATATTCCAAATAGCAAGTTCGAGTTCCAAATGTTATACGGCTTCCGTAAAGAAATGCAATACGATTTAGCACGTGAAGGCTATAATTTCTGCACATATTTACCATTCGGTAATGACTGGTATGGATATTTCATGCGTCGTTTAGCAGAACGTCCACAAAATATGGCCCTTGTAACGAAACAAGTATTCAACAAAAAGACAAATACAGTTCTTGCGGTTGGTGCAGCAACATTCTTACTAGGTCGCTTATCAAAAAAATCGAAAAAGTAATTTAAAAAAGGAGTCGCACATGATGGCGGCTCCTTTTTGTATGCAATTTTTTAGGTGAGTGACCCATTTCCGCTCTTGAATGTCCCGTTTTGATCGACGAATGCCCCGAACTACCGAGCGAATGCCCCAACACCTTAATCGAATGCCCCGTTTTGCTGTATGAATGTTCGAATTCACATGAAACAAGTCAATTGAGGTCTTCTAATTCCTCTAAACCTTACTACTTCACAAACTGTTTTGCGTCGATTTGAAAATTTTTCATGCGATATTGGAGGCTTTGGCGGCGAATGCCAAGTGCTTCGGCTGTTTTAGAAATATTCCCATCATACATTTCAAGTGCTTTTGTAATGTAATATGCCTCAACTTCTTTCATGTAGTGGTCGAGAGGGCGAAGGTCGTTCGAGTTTTCAATAATAAATAACTCACTTGAATTTTGTTCTTCCGTCGGTAAGCTATTTTGAATTTTCCACTTGAAATGAGGTGGGAGTAAGTTTACATCAATGACGGTTTCAGTTGTAATGATGTTCGTCATTTCATCAAGAAGAACTTCAAGCTCTTTTAAATTACCAGGCCAATCATAATTTAAAAATAATTCCGTTACTTCAGGAGAGAGTGCTTCGATAGACGAGCCATATTGATCGCGATGACGCTGGAAATAGTCGTTAATGAACGGCATAATATCTTCTTTTCGCTCGCGTAGTGGCGGAATATAAATTGTAATCGATGAAAAAAGACGATACAGATTTTTAGAAAGTGCCTGTTCCTGAATTAAATCAATTGGATCTTTACCAACACTCGCAATCATCATATGTCCATGGTTTGGATGCTGTTCAAATAAAGCTACAATTTTCTCCTGTGCCTCAATAGATAAATATTCAATGCGCTCAGCGAAGAACGTAGTGTGCTCTTCTTTTGCGATATATTTTTCAAACTGTTTTAAAATGGTTTCTTCATCGCGCCGACAAATCATCGTAACAAATGCTTGGTTTGGTTGTTGTAAATCATGATGAATGCCTTCCGCAATCATATCAATTCCTGTTCCTGATTCGCCAATGAGTAGAACAGGCATCTTACTTAGTGCCACAATTTTCGCTTTTTGAATGACATCTTTCATGACAGTAGAAATGGCTGTAATAATATCAAATGTTAGTGGCGCACCGTACCTTCGAAGAGGACGGTACATCATAAATTCGAGTTGTGTAATATCGCGTGCGAATTCTACAGCCCCGATTAATTCTTGTTGTTCATACAGGGGATAGATATTGCTAATATAGGTGACTTCTTGATTTTTCTTGTTCCAAAATGTCTTTTTATGGTTAATTAATGGCTTTTCAGATTGTAGTACATGGTAAATTTCACTTTGCTCATTTTCGAAATCAATAATTTCATGAGCGCGGTGATTTTCGAAGTCAATCGTTTCGATGCCTTCAAGTTCACGCATCTTTAGATTATAGATGACGAGGTTTCCTTCTACATCTACAACACGAATGCCTGTATCACCTTGTTCGATAATGTATTGATAGATATGTAATAGTTTTTGCTTTTCCATATGTTCCTCCTGTATCGCACTTCTTCCCTTTATTTTACCATCTGTTTAAAAATTTTGAGGGGATTTTAAAAAATTTAGAAAATTCCTATTGATTAATGCTAAGTAATATTGCATTATATACTTAGTTGAGAAATTTATGTGCAAAATAATTTAGCACTTCAAAAACAAGGGGGAAATATACATGATTCCATACAAACACGAACCATTTACAGATTTTTCAAAAGAAGAGAATAAAGCAGCGTACTTAGAGGGATTAGCAACAGTAGAAGGTTACTTAGGTCAAGCATATCCATTAATTATTGGTGGCGAACGTGTAACGACTGAAGATCAAATCACTTCTTACAATCCAGCAAAGAAAACAGAAGTAATTGGTACAGTTTCAAAAGCAACGAAAGATTTAGCTGAAAAAGCGATGCGAGTAGCAGATGAAACATTCAAAATGTGGAGTCAAGTAGAACCAGAAATTCGTGCAGATGTATTATTCAAAGCGGCATCAATTATTCGTCGTCGTAAATTTGAATTCTCGGCACTATTAACACTTGAAGCAGGTAAGCCATGGAATGAAGCAGATGCAGATACAGCAGAAGCAATCGACTTCTTAGAATATTATGCACGCCAAATGCTTCGTTTAAAAGACGGTCAAAAAGTAGAGAGTCGCGTAGGCGAATTCAACCGTTACGACTACATTCCTCTAGGGGTAGGGATTGTAATCTCACCATGGAACTTCCCGTTTGCAATCATGGCTGGTACAACAGTGGCAGCAGTTGTAACTGGTAACACAGTATTATTAAAGCCAGCTTCTACAACACCAGTAGTTGCTTATAAATTCATCGAAGTATTAGAAGAAGCAGGTCTTCCAGCCGGCGTTGTGAACTATGTACCAGGTTCTGGCGCAGAAGTAGGTGACTACTTAGTTGACCACCCACGCACACGCTTCGTATCATTCACAGGTTCTCGTGATGTAGGTCTACGTATTAACCAACGTGCTTCAGTACTGAATGAAGGACAAATTTGGATTAAACGTGTCATCGCTGAAATGGGTGGTAAAGATACAATTGTTGTCGATAAAGAGGCAGATTTAGAATTAGCTGCACAATCAATTGTGAAATCAGCATTCGGTTTCTCAGGTCAAAAATGTTCAGCTTGTTCTCGTGCAGTCATCGTAGAAGATGTGTACGATGAAGTAGTAGAGCGTGTAGCAGAATTAACAAAAGAATTAACAATTGGTGATCCAACAAACCCAGATAACTTCATGGCAACAGTAATTGATGAAGCAGCGTTTAAAAAGATTACTTCATATATCGAAATTGGTAAAACAGAAGGTAAATTATTAGTAGGTGGAACAGCAGACGATTCAATTGGTTACTTTGTACATCCAACAGTATTTGCAGATGTAGCGCCAAGTGCACGTATTATGAAAGAAGAAATCTTCGGACCAGTAGTAGCGATTGCAAAAGCAAAAGACTTTGATGAAGCAATTCAAATTGCAAACGATACAGAGTATGGTTTAACAGGTGCAGTTATTACGAAAAATCGTTTAAATCAAGAAAAAGCACGTAAAGAATTCCATGTTGGAAATCTTTACTTCAACCGCGGTTGTACAGGTGCGATTGTAGGTTACCAACCATTCGGTGGTTTCAATATGTCAGGTACAGACTCAAAAGCAGGCGGACCAGATTACTTACAATTACACATGCAAGCTAAAACAACTTCAGAAATGTTTTAATCATGTAACTAGCATCGTATTTTTACGATGCTAGTTTTTGTATATATAATAGGTAGAAACTCAAACTAACTATCTTTAAATAATAATGATAATCATTTTCATTGACAGTGATTCAATTTATTTAGTAAGATAAAGATAATTGGAAAAGAAGGGAAGATTACATATGATTGTACAATTACGTCGCTTTACTGTAACAGAAGGAAATGGCCATCTTGTAGTTGAAAAATTTAAGCAGGGTGGGGGATTAGTGGAGCAACAACCTGGCTTTATTGATAAAACCGTTCTTCAAAAGAAAGTACGTCGTGGTGAAGAAGAAGTAATTATGATGGTACGTTGGGAGTCAGAAGAAGCATGGAAAGCATGGGAGAAAAGCCCAGAACACATTGCGGGACACCGCAATAATCGTGGTAAAGAAAAGCCAGAATATATTGTAAACGTAGACGTTGCAATGTATGAAGTACAATAAAGCAAATAAAAAACAAGCTGGGACAAGATATTTCACTAGCGTTCGCAACGAAAAACTGGAACCGCACCACAGCGCGATTCCAGTTTTTTATGCTTAAGAGATTGTATTTTCTTTTTTAGTATGGATTTGTACCTAAAATTGTTGCTTGTTTTACATAAATACGGTTTGGTAATGTTAATTGGTTAACAATTACTTCTGCAAAGTCTTCAGGATGCATCATGCGATCTACTTTTGACTCGTCAATTAATCCTGATTCACGTGCTAATTCTGTTACAACCGTACTTGGTGCAAGTGCTGTAACACGAATATTATTACGGCGTACTTCTTGAGCTAATGACTCAGTTAAGCCGATAATACCGAATTTAGCAGCTGAATAAGCAGTAGATGTTGCGGCGCCATTTAGACCATTTGTAGACGAAATATTAATAATATCGCCTTCATTTTTCTCGATTAATTGTGGTAGTACTGCATGGGTTACATGGTACGTACCGAAAATGCCTGTATCAACAATTTTCTTCCATATTAATGGGTCTTGGTCTAACAGTGTACCGAACTCACCAATTCCTGCATTGTTAATTAGAATATCTGCTTTACCTGTTTGTTTTGTTAGTGAATCAATTGCTGCATCGACTTCTTCTAAATTTGTCACATCTGCAGTTACAAAAGCAGCTTTACCACCATCAGCGATGATTTTTTCAGCTACCTCTTTCACTTGTTGTTCTGTACGAGCAAGTAGCCCAACTGTTACACCTTGTTTTGCTAATGCTTCTGCTACAGCACGACCAATACCTCGTCCTGCTCCTGTAATGAATGCTACTTTACCTTCTAGTGATTGTGGCAAATTTATCAATCCTTTCGCTTCTGTTCTACACTTAGTAGTATATGCTTTTCTGGAAATAAAAAAAAGAAATATGCTTATGAATTGGCATGAAATACACCATTTATCCATACTCGCATTCAATACGACTACACAAAAAATCGGAACCATATAGAAATATGATTCCGATTATAACTATTTAAAGT
Source organism: Kurthia sp. FSL E2-0154 (assembly GCF_038003625.1). Classification (NCBI taxonomy): domain Bacteria; kingdom Bacillati; phylum Bacillota; class Bacilli; order Caryophanales; family Caryophanaceae; genus Kurthia; species Kurthia sp. FSL E2-0154. The sequence continues at coordinate 1,518,548 of NZ_JBBOPO010000001.1, read as the reverse complement.
TTTGAATAAAACGTTCGATGCGTTTTAAAGCCTCTTGTAACTGTTCAAGTGAAGCAGCATATGAACAACGAATATGACCTTCTCCACTTTCACCAAAAACATCACCTGGTACAACAGCTACTTTTTCTTGCTGTAAAAGTTGTGCAGCGAACTCCTGTGATGTTAGTCCAGTGGATTTAATTGAAGGGAATGCATAGAATGCACCGCCTGGGTTGTGGCATGTAAGCCCCATATCATTGAAAGATTGGACGATGAAATTACGACGGCGACGATAGCTTTTCACCATCTTTTCAACTTCTGAACGACCATTTTTCAGCGCTTCGATTGCCGCATATTGCGACATCGTAGAAGCACACATTAATTGATATTGGAAGATTTTCAGCATTGCTTCAGCAATTGGTTCAGGCGCGCAAACAAAACCTAAACGCCATCCTGTCATTGCAAAGCCTTTAGAAAATCCGGATACTAAGATCGTACGCTCATGCATTCCAGGAATGGCTGCCATACTTGTGTAGTCTTCATCATAAGCGAGTTCAGCGTAAATTTCATCGGCGATAATTAGTACATCGTGCTCAATTGCAAACTGTGCAATAGATTCAAGCTCAGTTTTATTTAGCATCGTACCTGTTGGGTTATTAGGAGAGCATAACATAATCGCTTTTGTACGCTCAGAAACGACTGCTTCTAATTGACTCGGTAAGATTTTAAAATCATGTTCTTTTGTTGCTTGAACTGTAATGGCTTTACCACCAGCAAGTTCGACCATTGGAACATAGGATACGAAACATGGCTCAACAACAATGACTTCGTCTCCCGGGTCTAAAATGGTACGCATCGCAATATCGATTGCGGAGCTTGCGCCAACTGTAACGATAATTTCATTCTGAGGATGATATGAAACATCAAATTCTTTTTCCATATAATGTGCAATTTCTTGACGTAATTCAAGTAGCCCAGCATTTGGAGTATAGGCTGTGTAACCCATCTCAAGCGAGCGAATGGCTTCTTCACGCACATGCCAAGGCGTAACAAAATCAGGTTCACCTACACCAAGTGAAATGACACCTTCCATGCTTGCTGCAAGGTCAAAAAAACGGCGAATACCTGATGGCTTAAGTTCATTCACCATTTTCGATACGTAAGATTTTTTGGTTAATGTCATTAAGGTGACACCACGATTCGTTGATCTTCTTTACCCGTTTCTAAAACAGTGCCATCATGTTTATATTTTTTTAGGATAAAGTGTGTTGTTGTTGAAATAACAGAATCAAGTGTTGAAAGTTTTTGTGAAACAAAGTTTGCAACTTCGTTCATTGATTTACCTTCCACAATAACAGATAAATCATAGACACCTGACATAAGATAAACCGATTGAACTTGGTCAAAACGATAAATACGTTCTGCGATATCATCGAAACCCACACCTTGTTTTGGTGTTACTTTCACATCAATCATTGCACGCACACCAGGATGTTCTTCAACCTTTGTCCAGTCAACAAGTGAGATGTAGCGAACAAGGATTTTTTCGTCTTCTAATTGCTTGACAATTGCTGTTGTTTCTTCTAAAGATAACCCCACCATTTTTGCCACATCTTCTAAAGGCATACGTGCATCTTTTTCTAAAATTTCAATAATCTCAATCTGTTGAGCATTTAGTTTCATATAAAATCTCCTCATGTATAACATTTATTTTTTCTTATTATAATACAAGAAAAGCTTATAGGAACATAAAAAAATAGAAATTTTCTAAAATTAGTCTATCTGTTATAGAGCAGTGGTAATTTGTTGGAAAATAAGACGTTATACCTATGTGAATTTATATCGTTATATAACTTTAATTGCTACATTTCATAATAAACTTAAGTGAAAAAACAAGGTCATTGAACAAACTTGATGAACAGTCATTCAAAAAACGAATGTCTATTCTTCGCTTTTTATCACATTTTTTCCATTATATATTCACAAATTATGTTAGTTAAATGGTAAAAAAATCTATGTTATGTATGTTTTTTGTTGATTCTTGTTCACAGAATTATCACTTGTTTCGGTCTAGTGTTATTCTAAAAATAATTGTGATACACTAGGAAAAGGATATTTTTGATATTGAAAATTGTATGCAATGTAGTAAGTATGTAATTTGTTAAGACCCTTTGTGTTAGCGCATACATTTTTTCGGCAAAATTTAGTATATAAGGATGGTAAGCATGAGTAACAAACAAACTTCGACTGACGTTATTTTAGTTGGTGCTGGTATCATGAGTGCAACTCTCGGTACAATTTTAAAAGAATTAGCACCAGACTGGAACATTAAAGTATTTGAGAAACTTGATAAACCAGGCCTTGAGAGTTCAAATGAATGGAATAATGCGGGTACAGGTCACTCGGCATTATGTGAGTTAAACTACACACCTGAAAAAAATGGTGTTGTTGAAACTTCTAAAGCAGTCAACGTAAATGAACAATTCCAAGTGTCACGTCAATTTTGGTCTTATTTAGTGGAAAATGGTCATATCCAAAAACCAGAAGAATTCATTAAACCAATTCCACACTTAAGTATGGTACAAGGCGAAGATAATGTAGCATTCCTTAAAAAGCGTTTTGAAGCACTGTCAAAAATCCATTTATTCGATGGAATGGAATACTCAGAAGATCAAGAAACTTTAAAACAATGGATTCCATTAATCATGAATGGTCGTACAAGTAGCGAACCAATCGCTGCAACACGTATTGAATCAGGTACAGATGTTAATTTCGGTGCATTAACACGCATTTTAATGTCTAGTCTTGAAGAACAAGATGGTGTAGAAGCAACTTACAATGCTTCAGTTGAAAACATTAAACAAAATGCTGACGGTCGTTGGGAAGTAAAAGTGAAAACAGCTGATGGTAAAATCATTACGCAAACAGCGAAGTTTGTATTCTTAGGTGCTGGTGGCGGTAGCTTACACTTATTACAAAAAACAGGTATTCCTGAAAGTAAACACATCGGTGGTTTCCCTGTAAGCGGTCTTTGGTTAGTATGTAATAACCAAGAAGTAGCAGATCAACACCATGGTAAAGTGTACAGTACAGCTGAAGTAGGTGCTCCTCCAATGTCAGTACCTCACTTAGATACACGCTATATCGATGGTAAAAAAGCTTTATTATTTGGACCGTTCGCAGGATTCTCTCCAAAATTCTTAAAAACAGGTTCAAACTTAGACTTATTCACATCAATTAAGCCGAATAACATTTTCACTTTACTTGCATGTGGTGCAAAAGAAATGGGCTTAACAAAATACTTAATTCAACAATTAATGTTAAATAAAAAACAACGTGTGGAAGAATTACGTAAATTCGTTCCACAAGCAAAAGATGAAGAGTGGGAAATCGTTATCGCTGGTCAACGTGTTCAAGTAATCAAAGACACAGACAAGGGTAAAGGTACACTACAATTCGGTACAGAAGTAATCACTGGCGCAAATGGTTCAGTAGCAGCTTTATTAGGTGCTTCACCAGGTGCTTCTACAGCTGTACAAGTTATGCTAGATGTAATTAACAAATGTTTCCCAGAAAAAATGAACGAATGGGAACCAAAAATTAAAGAGATGATTCCTTCATACGGTAAACAATTAGTGGAAGATGAAGCTCTATTCAAAGAATTACATGCATCAACTGCAAAATCTTTAAAATTAGAAGACTAAAAAAACGAGGTATCGCGATTAAGCGGTACCTCATTTTTATTTTAAAATGCATGAATCGTATCATTTAGCTCTTTTGCTGAATTTCGTAGTTCGCTTGAAGTGGAAGACATGGAAGAAATACCGCTTGCTAATTCACTTACTTGTTCGCCGACTTCCTTAATATCACCAATCGTTTTTGTAATATTACTTGAAATATCATCAAAGGATTCTTTGAGCACTTCATTTTGTTCTGTACCTTGGATTACAAGTTGTTGGATTTGATGAATCACTTCCACAACTTCACTTGTTACTTCATTGGATTCTTCTATTAAGAGAGCAATTTGCTCAACAGATGTTTTTGTTTGATCGGCTAATTTACGTACTTCTTCAGCAACAACTGCAAAACCTTTTCCATGTTCTCCGGCACGCGCAGCTTCAATTGCAGAGTTAAGTGCTAGTAAATTCGTTTGGTTTGCAATTGATTTAACCATCTCGATCACATCTTTCATTTCAGTAGAAGAATTATTCAGTGCTTGAACCATAGAAGTCATTTCATTTGTCTTAACATGGATTGCCTCAGTTTGTTCACTTAAGTGCTGCATTTGTGCAAGCCCTTTATCAGAGGCTTCTTTTGTATCTAAGGATTCCTGTACAGTTGTTTTAACGCTATTTTCTACACAGATAGTATGATTCATTAATTCATTTACAGCTTCTGATGTATGAGATGCTTGCGTATTTAAGTGATCAGCAACAAATCCTAAATCTTCACGTACTTTTCGATTTACTTCTTCACGCTGTTGTTCAATTAATTGATCAGAATAACGATTGTATTCTTCTAAAACGAGCTGTTGCTCGAAACTAGAGATTTTACCGAATGCGTCAATTGCTTGGAACTGTTCATGAGTTGGGATTGGAAGCGTTTTTATAATTTGGCGTACTTCACATTCTAATTTTTGAAAAGCGCCTAAATACCATTTAGGATATAAGCCGATTTTCACATGGGCATGTGCTACTTGTTTTCGTGCTTGAATATATGCCGCATCAATTTTACCAGCAAACATTTGCTCAATATGCCCATAAAGTGTTTGGCTTAGTCGTTCAACTGAGCTATGATTTTGAATCATTTTAGCCAGATGCGGTGGAGTAGAAATCGCTTTATAAAAATGTTCTACAATTTTTGGCATATGCGGCAACATATAAGAATGAAGTGCGTGAACGATTTGCAAATCATGTTTTTTTAAATCAATCATATCGAGTTGTAACAGATAGTCTGAATCGGTTAATGAAATACCAACATGCTCTACATTCGTTTGCAATGTAGCTGTGGCTGCTTTTGATTTTAAGAAAAACATGGAAAACACCCCTACTTTTTATATTTGTATCTATAGTACCATTGTTGAATATAAAAATCGTGTTTAAAATACTGTTTTTATGTAGATTTTTTAAAAAAATGAATAAAAATGTAGATATGTTTGTAAAAAAATACACATAAATTTAAAAGAGCATATAAATATTAGTTCAAAAGAACTTTATTTTTTCAGTTTTACACTTTTTAAATAGTGTAAAATATTTTGTTTTTACAGAATAATTAATTATGTAAAAAGAAAAAACGAAAAAAATACATTCTAATATAAAAATAATCTATAAAACTTAAATTGTTTATGTTAAACTGTATTCTATGGGAATACATTGTGTTTTCTCAGGTGGAAAAATGAATTTATTATTTATATTTGTATAATTTTGGAGGAAAAAATATGCGAAATTTATTTCAAAAGTGGAGCGATACAAGTTTAGTATTGCGCATCGTCATGGGGATCATCCTCGGTGCAGTTTTAGCAGTTGCCTTCCCAAGTGCAACTTGGTTAGCGATGCTCGGTACATTATTTGTAGGTGCATTAAAAGCAGTAGCACCAATTTTAGTTTTTGTATTAGTTATTAATGCATTAGCAAGTCATGTAGGTGGACAAAAAACAAATATGAAGGGCATTGTCTTCTTATATCTATTTGCAACGTTTATTGCAGGTGTTGTGGGTGTTATTGCCGCTAAATTATTCCCTGTAAAATTAACATTAAAAACAGGTGATACAGATTTACAACCACCAGAAAATGTGTGGGGCGTTATGCAAACACTTTTAAATAATATTGTATCGAATCCAGTAGATGCATTAATGAATGCAAATTACATAGGTATTCTTGCATGGGCAGTTGTTTTAGGACTAGCATTAAAAGCAGCAAGCAGTACAACAAAAACAGTAATCACGAACTTATCAGAAGCTGTTTCAAAAGTAGTTCACTGGGTAATCAACTTAGCGCCATTTGGTATTATTGGCATTATGTATAATACAATTGTTACGAGTGGCTTTGGAGAATTAAAGCATTACGGTGTGTTGATTGGTATTTTAGTTGGCTCAATGTTATTAATTGCGCTTGTTATCAACCCGATAATTGTTTTTGTTGTAGCGCGTCGTAATCCATATCCACTAATATGGGCTTCATTAAAAACAAGTGGTTTAACAGCATTCTTCACACGTAGTTCAGCAGCGAATATTCCAGTGAATATGGAGCTTTGTGAAAAACTTGGTTTAGATAAAAACACATATGCGATTTCGATTCCGTTAGGTGCAACAATTAATATGGCAGGTGCAGCAGTTACGATCTCTGTATTAACGATGTCAGCTGCTTATACATTAGGTGTTAATGTAGATATCGCAACAGCAATCATCTTGATGGTTGTTACAGCGATTTCAGCTGCTGGTGCTTCAGGTATTGCAGGGGGGTCACTATTATTAATCCCATTAGCATGTGGTTTGCTTGGTATTCCGAATGATTTAGCTGTTCAAGTAATTGGAGTAGGTTTAGTCATTAGTGTTATTCAAGACTCTTGTGAAACAGCATTAAACTCTTCATCAGATGTTGTATTTACAGCAACAGCTGAATATGCAGCAGAACGTAAAAAGTAATAGAATTACTCTTGAAAGCTTTAAAAAAGAGGCATATACTTATTTGTTGTATGCTGTCTCAGTAGCTCAGTAGGATAGAGCAACAGCCTCCTAAGCTGTAGGTCGTAGGTTCAATTCCTATCTGGGACATTTAAAAAAACAGATTGGGACATACGTGTAAAAACACTGTGCCCACATAAGCATAATAAAAACTGGAATCGCGCTATGGCGCGGTTCCAGTTTTTCGTTGTGAACACTAAAAATTTGTTTCAGCGTGTTTTATTATGTCCATGTTATTGATCGAGTTGACGATAGAGCGTTGATTTTGAAATGCCTGTTTCTTCTTTAATTTGGTGTAATGTATATTGTTTACTATAATACATTTCAATTGCACGTTGCATCTGTACATCTGACTTTTTAGGTCTCCCAATAACAGTTCCGCGCTTTTTCGCCTCTTGTAATGCAAAGGTTGAAGCATGGCGTTTAAAGATAGATTGTAATTTCGAAAAGTAACGTAAACCATCTAATAATGATTTTTTAAATAATTCTGTTGAGCACATACATTCATCCAAGAAAATAATTGTAAATTCATCTCGTTCAGCAATTTGTAGGACGTCGATTAATTGTTGTGTAGAATCTGCTAACACCTCAATGTTTTGAACATATAACTCATCCCTTGTTGTTAATTGCATGAGAAGTTCTTCAAATACCTCTCTATTTTTTGCTAAACCGTGCCTCTCTTCATGTACATCATCCAAATTTACTTGTACCAACTGTTGTGTAACGTCGTTATCACAAACAGTTGGTCTTTTATAACCATATCGCATAACAATCTCCTTCCCAAAAGTATATACTTATGAAACTATTTTTGTTACGATTACTTCTATTGTACGCTATTTTTATTCTATATGAGAAAGGTGATTTTTTTGCAAGTTATAAGAGAACAATGGTTTTCATCTATTCGTGCTGATATTTTAGCAGGGATTGTAGTGGGGTTAGCGCTAATTCCAGAAGCTCTAGCTTTTTCGTTCATTGTCGGTGTCGATCCAAAAGTAGCACTCTACGCTTCATTTACAATGGCTGTCATGACGGCTTTTGTCGGAGGAAGACCCGCAATGATTTCTGCAGCAACTGGAGCAATGGCGCTAATACTTGTCACGCTAATGGCGAATCACGGGTTACAATATGTACTTGCGGCAACCATTTTAACGGGGATTATACAGTTTTTTATGGGGATTTTTGGAGTTGCAAGACTAATGCGCTTCATACCTAATTCAGTGATGCTTGGTTTTGTGAATGCACTAGGCATTATGATTTTCTTAGCGCAATTACCATATTTAAAGAATGGTTCAGTTGCAACTTATGCTTTTGCGATCGTTACATTGATTCTAGTTTATGTGATACCAAGATTTATCCGAATAATTCCAGCACCACTCATTGCGATTGTTGTCATGACGTCGATTGCAATATTTGGGAACTTTTCATTACTGACAATTGGTGATTTAGGTACAATGCCAACAACACTACCGACATTCTTCTTACCAGATATCCCTTTGAATTTTGAAACACTTCAAATTATTTTACCGTATGCTTTGGCACTGGCAGTCGTTGGGTTACTTGAATCTTTACTTACTGCACAAGTTTTAGATGGCTATACAAAGACTACGTCAAATAAAAATAAAGAATCACGTGGTCAAGGAATCGCGAATATTGTGAATGGCTTCTTCGGTGGTATGGCTGGTTGCGCTTTAATCGGTCAATCTATTATTAATGTGAAATCTGGTGGTCGAGGTCGTCTTTCAACTTTAACAGCAGGTATCTTTCTGTTATTTCTAATTTTGGTTCTCGGTGATGTCGTCTCTAAAATTCCAATGCCTGTTTTAGTAGGTGTCATGATTATGGTGAGTTTTACAACATTCGATTTTAAAACGATTCGCTTCATACGAAAAGCACCGAAGTCAGAGAGCTTTATTATGATTACAACCGTGATTGTGATTTTGGTAACGCATAATTTAGCGATTGGCGTAGGTGTGGGCGTGTTGATGAGCGCTATTTGTTTTATGGCAAAAAGTGCAACACCAACTTTTTTACTTTCAGACGAAACATGTACAATTAAAGGTCCACTCTTTTTTGCCTCAGCTGAAAAGTTAGCACCTACTTTAGAGAACTTTAAGGGAAAGAAGCTAGAATTTGATTTTTCAGATAGTCGCATTTGGGATGAAACAGCTGTAACGAAAGTTCTTGAAATCAAGAATCAATTGGAACAAGAAGGAGTACACGTAACATTTACTGGTCTCGATCTACAAAGCCAGCAATTACTCGAGCGACTTACACCGATTAAATAAACATCAACTATTTTCAGTCACGAAAGAATGTGATAACGTAAAAGTTGAAAAGAGGCGACGAGATTTTGAAACTTCAAAGAATTTTACTTACAGCAATTGTCGGCATATGTGGAGGATTACTATTTTCACAACTTCATATACCTGTACCATGGCTACTCGGACCATTACTCTTTGTTTTGATAGGTAATAGTTTACGTTCAGAATGGTTTTATTGGCCTAAATCGTATAAAAGTATTGGAATGGTGTTAATTGGTTATACAATCGGTCAGGCACTTACAGGAGAGGCTGTACGAGAGATTGGCAGGCAATTACCATATATGTTTGGCATGACGACTTTACTTATTTTACTTAGTGCAGGCATTGCATGGGTTGTATCAAAGAAGTCAGCAGTGAACTATCCTACAGCACTCCTAAGTAGTATTCCAGGCGGTATGACGCAAATTATTATGATGGCTGAGGAAATGAAAAGTGTGAATTTAACTGTTGTCACCGTGACACAAACGATTCGTTTATTATTTATTGTCATTGGAATGCCACTGCTATTGACAATATTTCATTTAACAACAGTCCCTACACAAACAGAGCATGTATCGGAATGGATGTCATTTGAAACAGTGCTAATTCTACTTATTTGTATATTATTAGCCTTTATAGGTAAAAAATATAAATTTCCGACCGCTTTTTTACTTGTACCGGCGCTCGTTACCGCTATTTTACAAAACATAGGCGTCGTAGGAGTGGAATTAGCGAATCCGATTTTGTCATTTGCACAACTCATGATTGGGATTAATATCGGCATGATGATGAAGCCGAGAGAGTTAGAGCGAAAAGGACGGACGATTGCGCTCGCTGTAACAAGTGCAGCTGCATTATTTATTGTAGCGATGCTATTAGGTATTATTTTTGCACAAGTAAATCATTTAGATTACGCGACAGCACTTTTGAGTTTAGCGCCAGGTGGTATGGATCAAATGGGGGCAATTGCGCATGCGATTCATGCAAATTTATCAATTGTTGCGGGATATCAAGTATTTCGTGCTTTTTATATTTTATTCGTTATTCAACCGATTATTGCCTATTTTTTACCCAAACAAATTATTAAATAAATAAAGTAAGAAAACTTTCATCTATGTATGGAAGTTTTTTTATAGTGTTTAAACACATTTCAACATTTCAGAATGTTGAGAATACAAGGTTTGTATCATTTTTTTAATGAAAAAAGCAAGTGACATTTTTGTGTGAGCTTTATAACATATATACATGTTTTTTTAGGGGGAAGAGTGAGAAAATCATTTAGAACGTCTAAGATTCTTTAATGTTAAAATATTTTTTAGGAATAAACAGTGGCTTGAAAACGCATGGTTGTGAAGGTTTGTGAAACTTTGAATAAAGTCATAGAATAGTTGAGCGAAAAAAAGCTTCCAGTTCTATTGGAATTCCTGAAATTGAGGTGTATAATGCAACATGGAAGCTATAAATGAAGTGAACACACTATAAAATTTAAGTTCGAAATTCTCTTTCTTTTATATGAATTTCTCTCATTTTTCAATAAAAATACGTCATATATTTTTATGATAAATCGAAAAAGGGTATTAAAGAAATATGACAGTATAGTTCTTTAGTTTATAGGTGTTTAAAAGCAATAAATATGTCTAGAAAACAGATGTTGCAGTTGCTACCATTACATGGCATCATGTAATAGTAAGATGAGAATTGTATGAATAATATGACTCTTATGTAAGTAAAACGTTCGGGAATTCCCGACAGAAGAAATAGCTATTGTAAAGGAGAATTGGATATGTCAGAACAGACTACTCAATCAGTACAACCGGCAGCAAGCCAACAACAATTAGACGTTTTAGATCAATTATTAAAACCTGAAGTACAAGAATCACTAACTCAACTAGTGGATCAATTACCAAAGTTAACAGAAATGGTAACAACTTTAACAAAAGCATATGACGTAGCACAAACTTTAGCTACTGATGATGTATTCCGTAGCGATGCTGTTAGTGCTGTAACAGAAATGGCTCAACCAGTCGTGAACTCTGCTAAATCACTTGCTGCTACTGCAATTGAAGCAAAAGATCGTGCTGCTGAAAGCAACGAAACAATCGGTTTATTCGGTATTTTAAAACTGTTAAAAGACCCACAAGTACAAGGTGTCTTCCGTTTTGCAAACGCATTCTTAGAAGTTTCAAAAGAAAACAAAGCTTCAAAATAATTTTTAAAACACTTAGTAACATGGAGGTTTAACTATAATGTCAAAAAAAATCGTCATTCTAGGTGCAGGTTATGGCGGCGTATTATCTGCATTAACGTTACGTCAATTTGCAACTAAAGAAGAAGTAGAAATCACAGTTGTGAACCAATTCCCAACTCACCAAATCATCACTGAATTACACCGTTTAGCTGGTGGTACTATTAAAGAGAAAGCGGTAGCATTCCCACTTTCTAAACTTTTCAAAGGAAAAGACATCAACATTAAAATCGCAAAAGCGGATGCATTCTCAGCTGACGACAAAACAGTTAAATTATCAACTGGCGAAACTTTAACTTATGATGTATTAGTAGTAGCTGTAGGTTCTAAAACAGGTTTCTTCGGTATCCCAGGACTAGAAGAAAACTCAATGGTTCTTAAATCAGTTGAAGATGCAAACAAAATTCGCGAGCACATCATTGGTCGTATTAAAGAATATGCAAAAACTCGCAACGAAGCAGATGCTACAATCGTAATCGGCGGCGGTGGTTTAACAGGCGTTGAGCTTGTTGGTGAAATCGTTGACCACATGACGAAAGAAGCAATCAAATACGCCGTACAACCAGCAGATTTAAAAATCAAGCTAGTTGAAGCAGGTCCAAAAATCTTACCTGTATTACCAGACGAGTTAATCGAGCGCGCAACAAAATCGCTTGAAAATCGTGGTGTAGAGTTCTTAACAGGCCTTCCTGTAACAGGTGTTGAAGGTAATGTGATCTCTCTTAAAGACGGTCAAACAATTACTGCAAACACACTTGTTTGGACTGGTGGCGTAGCTCAGTACCCAATCGTAGAAGAATCAGGTCTTGTATGTAACCGTGGTAAAGCAGTAGTAAACGACTTCCTACAATCAGAATCACATAAAGATGTATTCGTAGTGGGTGACGCTGCAGCTGCATACCCTCCAGGTGCAAACAAAGAAACAGATCGTCCATACCCCCCAACAGCTCAAAACGCTTGGCAAATGGGCGAATTAGTTGGATACAATGTATTCGCATACTTAAAAGGCAGTGAAATGAATACCTTCGCTCCAGTTAACTCTGGTACATTAGCATCTTTAGGTCGTAAAGATGCTGTAGCAACTGTTGGTGAAAGCAACACGGAATTACGTGGCTTACCAGCAACATTGATGAAAGAAGCTTCAAACATTCGTTACTTATCACACATCAAAGCATTATACGGTATCGTATACTAAGCCGAAATGTATAAAACGACTTCATGAGAATGTTCTCATGAAGTCGTTTTTTGTTGTTTCAATACATTTGTTGAGACAAAATAAAAATGCTTTAGAGGACGTTGCTTCTCCTAAAGCATGGGCGGGGACTCAACTATTACATTTGAGTAAAGTTTTGGGGAATCGATTCTATTTATATAGAGGGTCTATGTAAGCTCACTCAGAAGGGGAATGCCGAGTGAGCCATTGGGGTTGAACACAATCTCATTTCACCAATAAAGAAATTTCTAATAATAAAATACCCCGATGAAAGCGTTGTAAACCTACCAACACGAATTGTTTCATGATTTTGCGTGTTCAGTAAAAGCACATATGATAAACTATGGGAGAATGAGGAGAGTGACGAAGTTGAAAAGAAAACAGAAGATATATCAGAACGAAAAAATCGTCATGTTTCCTGGAACGGTGGAACGACTTCTTCAACAAGGTCACGCTTATGCTGAGAAGTTTGAATATCATGAAGCTATTCAATGTTTTCAAGATATTCTTCAATATGAGGAAATGGATGAACATACGCTTCATGTGTACGCCTACTGTTTACACGAAACAAGACAATTTGAACAGGCTAGAGAAGTAGTGGAGTCTCTATTAGCGCAAGGTCCGAGTCAATATATTGAAACGATGGAGCTGTACTTATCAATTTGTATGGAGCTACGCGATTTTCAGCATGTACAACAAATTGTTCGTTCTTTATTGGAAGAAAATATTGTGCCAAACTCTTCAATCGAACGTTTCACAAGTATTTATAATTTGAGTGAAAAGTTATTAAAGTTATCGCATTCAGAACAAAGTATAGAGGAAGAAGTAGCAGAGGTCGTGTTATCATTAGAGGTTTTTTTATACTTACCAGTATACGAACAGCTGCATCGTCTTCAGTCTTTATCAGAAATGAACGTCCGACCTTTAATAGATGAAATTCGCACAATCATTGAAAAGGAAGAAGTACATCCGATTGTTCGGAGTATGGCACTTTGCTTATTAGTAGAGCAAGAGGTAGATGGTGACTTAACAATTCGTAAGTTTGAGCAAACACTTACAGTTAATCCGATGACATTACCTACTCCAGATGAGCTGCCTGTCACACAATCTGTAAAAAAAATCGTAAATGAACGGCTAGAGAAGGAAAGTAGCACATTAGAAATGGTACAATATATTTTGACACGTCACATTTTAGTTACTTATCCTTTTGAATGGTTTGGGGCTTCTGCTGAGGAGGTATCAGAGGGATATATTCATTATGTTCATTCTTTATTAGGACAAGAAATATCCGATGAAAGTGAAACAGATAACAAGGTGATGGAACTCATCCAACAACTTGAAAAACTTTCAGATATACCAGAAGTATGAAATCTGTTGAAACTATGTAGAACTATGATATACTAAAACAGTTGTCAAAGTCGTAATAACGAACGCTTTTAAAGCACTTTGAATTTATTTTTGGAGGTTATATTCATGTCAGTTAAATTTGAAAAACAAGAAGGAAACAACGGTTTATTAACAGTTGAGCTTCCTGCTGAAACAGTAAATGCTGCATTAGATCAAGCATTTAAAAAAGTAGTAAAACAAATCAACGTACCAGGTTTCCGTAAAGGTAAAATGCCTCGTGCAATGTTCGAGAAAAAATTCGGTGTTGAATCTTTATACCAAGATGCACTTGAAATTTTAATCAACGAAAACTACCCAACAGCTCTAATCGAAGCAGGTGTTGAGCCAGTAGATCAACCAGAAATCGATTTCGAAAAAATCGAGAAAAATGAACCATTCACATTCACAGCTAAATTAGTATTACGTCCAGAAGTTGAACTTGGCGAATACAAAGGTTTAGAAGTAAAAAAAGGTTCTACTGAAGTAACAGAAGAAGAAATCAATGCAATCATCGAAGGTCACCAAGCACGTCTTGCTGAACTTGTAGTTAAAGAAGATGCTGCAATTGAAAACGGCGATATTGCTGTAATCGATTTCGAAGGTTTCCACGAAGGTGAAGCATTCGAAGGCGGAAAAGGCGAAAACTACGAACTTGAAATTGGTTCTGGTTCATTCATTCCAGGATTTGAAGAGCAATTAGTAGGCGTAAAAGCTGGCGAATCTAAAGAAATCGAAATCACATTCCCAGAGGAATACCATGCAGCTGAATTAGCTGGTAAACCAGCTACATTCAAAGTAACAGTTCACGAAGTAAAAGCAAAAGAACTTCCAGAACTTAACGACGAATTAGCAACTGAAATCGATGCTGAAGTAAAAACTTTAGATGAGTTACGTACAAAATTAACTGAACAAGCGAAAGCTGAAAAAGAAATGTCAGTTGAAACGGCATTACGTGACGAATTAGTTGAAAAAGCAGCTGAAAATGCTAAAGTCGACATTCCAAACGGCATGATTCAAACAGAAATCAACCGTATGTTACAAGAATTCGAACAACGTTTACAAACACAAGGTATGAACCTTGATCTTTACTACCAATTCTCTGGTCAAGACGAAGCAGCATTACGCGAGCAAATGAAGTCTGACGCTGAAAACCGCGTACGCGTTTCATTAGTACTTGAAGCAATCGCAGCAGCCGAAGCTCTTGAAGTAACAGAAGAAGCTCTTGAAGCAGAATTAGAAAAAATGTCAGCACAATTCAACATGGACGCTGAACAAATCAAAGCTGCTTTAGGTGGTACGAGCATCTTAGAACACGACATCAAAATCCAAAATACAGTTGAGTTCTTAGTTGACCAAGCTAAAATTTCTGAGTAAGATTTAACAAGTTCGTAAGTCGAATTTGCTTAAATACGATGCACAAATGGAGCAAGGTATGGACTTCCCATACCTTGTTTTTATCATAGTTAAAAAATAACCTGTACATAACACAGAAAAAAAAGAGTTAATAATAGACAAGCAAGACGTAATGTTTGATAATATTAATAGAGTCTTGTAATATTGTTGCTTGAATAGGGGTGAAATAATTGTTCAAATTTAATGATGAAAACGGTAATTTAAAATGTTCATTCTGTGGGAAACCACAAGAGCAAGTACGTAAACTTGTAGCTGGTCCTGGTGTCTACATCTGTGACGAATGTATTGATTTATGTTCAGAAATCGTTGTAGAAGAGTTAGGAACAGAAGAAGAAATTGAACTGAAAGACATTCCAACACCGAAAGAAATTTTAGGTACTTTGGATAGTTATGTAATTGGACAAGAGCGTGCTAAAAAAGCCCTATCTGTTGCGGTATATAATCACTACAAACGCGTTAACTCAAAAAGTAAAGTGGACGACGTAGAATTATCTAAATCAAACATTGTTTTAATCGGACCTACTGGTAGTGGTAAAACATTACTAGCTCAAACACTTGCACGTATTATTGATGTGCCATTTGCTATTGCAGATGCGACTTCATTAACAGAAGCAGGTTATGTTGGGGAAGATGTTGAAAATATTCTATTAAAGTTAATTCAAGCTGCGGATTATGATATCGAAAAAGCAGAGCGTGGCATTATCTATATCGATGAAATCGATAAAGTCGCACGTAAATCTGAAAATCCATCAATTACACGTGATGTATCGGGTGAAGGTGTTCAACAAGCCTTACTAAAAATTCTAGAAGGTACAGTTGCAAGCGTTCCGCCACAAGGTGGACGTAAACATCCACACCAAGAGTTTTTACAAATCGATACGACGAATATCTTATTCATCGTAGGTGGCGCTTTCGATGGAATCGAGTCAATTATTAAACGTCGTATGGGTCAAAAAGTAATCGGCTTCGGTACTGCAGATAAACAAGAAACAGATGATAAAAACTTAATGAAACATCTGATTCCTGAAGACTTATTAAAATTTGGTTTAATTCCAGAATTTATCGGTCGTTTACCAGTATTGGCAAGTTTAGAGCAATTAGACGAAGATGCACTTGTACAGATTTTAACAGAACCTAAAAATGCATTAACAAAACAATATGAAAAAATGATTGAATTGGATAATGTACAATTAGAGTTTGAAAAAGATGCATTATACGAAATTGCGAAACTTGCGATTGAGCGTAAAACAGGTGCTCGCGGATTACGTTCGATTATTGAGAATGTAATGCTTGATGTGATGTTTGAATTACCATCTCGTGATGACATTGCGAAATGTATAATTACGAAAGAAACACTTACTGAAAAGGCTCATCCAAAACTTTTATTAGAAGATGGCACTGAAGTGAAAGATTCAGATAACGAAAAAACATCAGCCTAATTTTAAAGGATTTTAGCTGACTTCGATGGAGTGCTTATATTGCACTGTTTTGAAGTCAGTTTTTTTAATGAATAAAGTGTTAAAGTTTATGTGGAGGTGCAAGTTTGCATGACAACAAAATTAAGAACGTATCGAATTCCATTGCTGCCTCTAAGAGGTCTAGTAATCTATCCTAAAACGCTGTTACATATTGATGTGGGTCGTGAAAAATCAACTGCAGCTGTAGAACAAGCGCTAAATGATGACAGTATCCTATATGTTGTAACACAAAAAGAAATTGCAAAAGAATCACCAGACTCAGATGATTTTTATCGTATGGGCGCACTCGTGAAAATTAAGCAATTGATTAAGCTACCAAATGGCGCCTCACGTGTATTAGTAGAAGGTATTTGTCGTGCGCAAGCTATTGATTATATCGAAGAAGAAAAAATGACGGTAGTTGATGTAGAAGTATTTGAAGACGATCCGACATTAACTGTTGAATTAGAAGCGTTGATGCGTACTTTATTAGATGCTTTTAAACGCTATGTGAAAGCTTCAAGCAAAATTTCCCCTGAAGTCATTGAAACATCAGAAGAAATTGAAGAGCCTGGTTTACTAGCTGATACCATTGCTAGTCATTTGCCATTGAAAATGGTTGCAAAACAAGAAATCTTACGTACAGTTGATGTTCAAAAAAGATTGGAAATTCTTGTTCAACGTATTTTTAATGAACAGGAAATTTTAAATGTGGAGAAAAAAATCCATACAAAAGTAAAACGTTCCGTTGAAAAATCTCAAAAAGATTTTTATTTACGTGAGCAAATGAAGGCGATTCAAGATGAATTGGGTGAAACAGAAGGTAAAATATCTGAGGTTGATGAATTAAAGAAAAAAATCATCGAAGCGAAAATGCCTGAACACGCTGAAAAAGCAGCACTAAAAGAGTTGAAGCGTTATGAACGTTTGCCAGCACAAGCAGCTGAAAGTGGTATTATTCGTAACTATTTAGATTGGTTGATTGATTTACCTTGGTCTAAAAAGACAAAAGATCGTAAAGATATTAAAAAAGCAAAAGATATTTTAGACCATGATCACGATGGCCTTGAAAAAGTAAAAGATCGTATTTTAGAATATTTAGCAGTGACACAATTAAAAGATTCATTACGTGGACCGATTCTTTGCTTAGCAGGACCTCCAGGGGTTGGTAAAACATCATTAGCTAAATCGATTGCGACTTCTTTAAATCGTGAATTTGTGCGTATTTCACTAGGTGGCGTACGTGATGAGTCGGAAATTCGAGGTCATCGTAGAACGTATATTGGTGCTATGCCAGGACGTATTATTCAAGGGATGAAAAAAGCAGGAACGATTAACCCTGTATTTTTACTAGATGAGATTGATAAAATGTCGAATGATTTCCGTGGAGATCCTTCATCAGCGATGTTGGAGGTGTTAGATCCAGAGCAAAATAACACATTTAGTGATCACTATATTGAAGAAACATACGATTTATCAAATGTTTTATTTATCGCGACAGCAAATGATTTAAGTAGTATTCCAGGACCGCTTTATGACCGTATGGAAGTCATTCAAATTGGCGGTTATACAGAACAAGAGAAAATTCAAATTGCGAAAAACCATTTAGCACCTAAACAAATTGAAGAAAATGGTTTGAAAAAATCACAAATTCAATTTAGAGAAGATGGTTTAACGGAAATCGTTCGTTACTATACGCGAGAAGCGGGTGTTCGAGGGTTAGAGCGTACACTTGCATCCGTATGTCGAAAAGCAGCGAAACAGATTGTCATGGAAGAAAAGAAACGAGTTGTTATTACAGCGAAAAATGTAGCGGACTACTTAGGTAAACGTAAAGTGTCGCATGGTCAAATGGAAGAAGAAAATCCAATTGGTGTAGCAACAGGTCTTGCTTACACAACAGTTGGTGGTGATACATTACAAATCGAAGTATCGATTACACCAGGTAAAGGAAAGCTGATCTTAACAGGTAAATTAGGTGATGTGATGAAAGAATCTGCACAAACTGCTTTATCTTTTGTCCGTTCTAAATTAGACTTATTAAAGGTAGAGCAATCTTACTTTGATGAGCATGATATTCATGTTCACGTACCAGAAGGCGCTGTACCAAAAGATGGTCCATCAGCAGGTGTGACAATGGTAACAGCTCTTGTATCAGCGATTACGGAGACACCAGTCCGTAAAGAAGTTGGTATGACGGGTGAAGTGACACTTCGCGGACGCGTTCTACCAATCGGTGGTTTAAAAGAGAAGTCGTTAAGTGCACACCGCGCTGGTTTAACAACGATTATCGTTCCAAAGAAAAACGAAGCGGATATTGAAGATATACCAGAGAGTGTACGAAAAGAGCTAACATTTAAGCTAGTGTCAAGCGCTGACGAGGTATTGAAAATAGCGTTAGACGGAGGGAAAGAATAACATGAAAGTCCATAATGTCGAGATGGTCATCAGTGCAGTTCGACCAAACCAGTACCCAGAGGACGGGTATCCAGAATTTGCACTTGCAGGTCGCTCAAATGTCGGTAAATCATCTTTTATTAACAAGATGATTGGTCGTAAAAGTTTAGCACGTATTTCATCAAAACCAGGTAAAACACAAACATTAAACTTTTATAAAATTGAAGAACAATTATTTTTCGTAGATGTTCCAGGCTATGGTTATGCGAAAGTATCAAAATCAGAGCGTGAAGCATGGGGGAAAATGATTGAAGAATATTTTACAAGTCGTGAAATATTAAAAGCAGTTGTGCAGATTGTTGATTTACGTCATGAACCAACAGACGATGATTGCATGATGTACGATTTCTTAAAGCATTACAACATTCCTTGCATTATCATTGCGACAAAAGCAGATAAAGTAAAAAAAGGAAAATGGGCACAACATAAAAAAGTGGTAAAAGAAACACTTGATATGGACCCATCTGACCCACTCATTCTTTTCTCATCTGAAACAGGTATGGGATTTGATGAAGCATGGGCAGAAATTGAAAAACGTATGTAAAGAATAAGCAGATGAAGTGATACCACTTGATCTGCTTTTTCACATCTAAAAAGGGGATTGCTATGGGACAAATACCAATTTATTTGAATAGTGAACAGATTCGCATTTTAATTGTAGGTGGTGGAAAGATTGCTTACCGAAAATGTCGTACATTGGTCGAAGCAGGAGGACAAGTTACGGTGATTGCGCAACAACTATTACCTGAATTTGAATATTATTTAATGGAACAACAAATACCATTACATAAAAGACTGTATGAACGAGGTGAGGCAGCACAATATGAGTTAGTGATAGCTGCAACGAATCAAACGACAGTGAACGAACAAATTCAACAAGATAGTCAAGCCATTATTTGTCGAGTAGATGACGCAAAAAAAGGGAATGGTGTACTACCGGCAGTTGTACAGCGTGGTGATTTTGTTTTAAGTATTGGAACAAACGGTGCAAGTCCAATTTTTTCGAAGAAAATTAAAGCGCAGTTGTCACAACAGTTTGATGCGCATTATGAAAGCTATATTGCTTTTTTACAGCGTGTACGCATGCAGTATAAGGGACAAAAAGAAGTACTTGAAGAAGTGACGCATGAGGAGTATGTTCATAGGACAGATGAAGAGAGAAACGAGACATTACAACAATTTGTAAACAACCTGTTTGAAGAACGTAACTGAATTTGTTAAAATGATTCTGGAAATATGCTGGATTGTATATAAATATGACAGTAATCGCAATTATATAAGACTTTGTAAATATAAAGTGACAGAGTATGGTATAATCATAGACGATAATTATAGAACGTGAGAGGTGTATGACGTCATGCATACAATTGTAGTAGGCTTGAACTACAAAACAGCTCCTGTCGAAGTTCGTGAAAAATTCTCAATAACAGAAGAAGCACTAGCTGAGGCAATGCGAGCATTACAAAATGAAAAAAGTATATTAGAGAATGTAATTGTTTCGACATGTAATCGTACAGAAGTGTATGCTGTCGTTGATCAACTACATACTGGTCGTCATTATATTAAACAATTTTTAGCGAATTGGTTTAATATGCCGGTTGCAGAATTCGAAAATCATCTTTATATTCGTGAAAATGATCAATCGATGCAACACTTATTCAAAGTGACTTCTGGAATCGATTCAATGGTTCTAGGAGAAACACAAATTCTTGGTCAAGTAAAGCATAGCTTCTTAGAGGCACAACAAATTGGCACAACAGGGACATTGTTTAATCGTTTATTTAAACAAAGTGTAACATTTGCGAAAAAAGCACATGGCGAAACGGCGATTGGTGAAAATGCAGTATCTGTATCGTATGCGGCTGTTGAGCTTGCAAAGAAAATTTTCAATACACTGGACAAAACGCATGTTGCCATTCTTGGTGCTGGTAAGATGGGCGAACTTGCTATGGAAAACTTATATGGTAGTGGTGTAGGAAAAGTAACTGTTGTCAATCGTACGATGGAAAAGGCAGAAACACTGGCTGATAAATTCCAAGGTACAGCGAAATCGATGCAAGAATTACAATGTACATTACTTGAGGCAGATATTTTGATTACATCAACTGGTGCAAAAGATTATGTCATTGATTATGATTTAATGCGTTATGTGGAGAAGATGCGCAAAGGGAAGCCTCTATTCATGGTAGATATCGCAGTACCACGTGATATTGATCCGAAAATTAGTGAACTTCAAAGTGTTTTCTTATATGATATTGATGATTTACAAGGAATTGTCGAAGCGAACCTAGCAGAACGTGAACGTGCTGCTAACGAAATTACACAGATGATTGATACAGAAATCCATGAATTCAAAGATTGGATGGGAACACTTGGCGTTGTTCCAGTTATTTCAGCATTGCGTCAAAAAGCGGCGACAATTCAAGCTGAAACAATGCAAAGTATTGAAAATAAAATGCCGAATTTAACAGATCGTGAACGAAAAATTTTAAGTAAGCATACCAAATCAATCGTCAACCAATTATTAAAAGAACCAATTCTACAAGCAAAAGAATTGGCAGGTTCTCCAAATGCAGCGAAGCAATTGGAACTGTTCCAACGTATTTTTGGGATTGAAGAAGATACACAGGCTCAAATTGAGCAACAGCAACTACAATCAGAAGAGCGCTATCAAAAACGAGTAGCAGAAGAAGTCGTTGCAGAACCTAAATTTACTTTTTAAGAGCTGATTTAAGAACGTTTTCGTATCTATGTGTTAAAATATAGATGCGAGAGCGTTTTTTTCATGATATATAAGGAGCGTCGTATATGACCGATTTAGCAATGACCCGATTGCACGAAGCAATCGTTGTGCTATACGCAATCGGGATAATTTTTTACTTTGTAGATTATTTAAAAAAAGATGCAAAGTCACGTCGAATCGCTTTTTGGTTTGTTTCGGTTGTTTGGATTTTACAATCAGTTTTTTTAATTGTATATATTATTCAAACGCATCGATTCCCGATTCTGACACTATTTGAAGGGATTTATTTTTATAGTTGGTTATTAGTATCCATCTCGATTTTACTGCATTGTGTTTATCGAGCCGATTTACCTGTATTCTTTATTAATATTCTCGGGTTTATCTTTATGGTTATTCATACATTTGCACCAAACCAAGTGGCGCAATCACCTGTAGGTGAGAATTTAGTTTCTGAGTTATTATTTATTCATGTGATGTTTGCGATTTTGTCTTATGTTGCTTTTTCATTATCTTTTGTTTTTTCGACATTGTACGTTATTTTATACAATGTATTAAAAAAGAAAAAATGGACGAAGCAGTGGATGAGGCTACCATCGCTTGGACAAGCAGAAAGTAGTTCAAATTGGGCAATGGTAATTGGAATTCCCATTCTTTTTATCAGTCTGATTTTAGGGTTTATGTGGGCTTATATCACCGTCGATAATTTAAATGTATTTGATGTAAAAATCATCGGTTCATTCATTACATTGTTTGTCTATTGTATAATTGTGTTATTGAATCGTCGCGATCAACTACATTCAATTCGATTGGCATGGGTCAACATATGTGCCTTTTTATTGGTTATTATTAATTTCTTTTTAGGAAGTAGCTTATCAGGTTTCCATTTTTGGTATTAACAGAAGGGTAGGATTATTTTGCGTAAAATTATTGTTGGTTCAAGAAGAAGTAAGTTAGCCTTAACTCAAACAAATTGGTTCATCGAAGAATTAAAGAAAACAGGTGCACCGTTTGAATTTGAGGTCAAAGAGATTGTGACAAAAGGCGATCGTATTTTAGATGTACAGTTATCAAAAGTTGGCGGAAAAGGTTTGTTTGTAAAAGAGATTGAACAAGCCTTATTCGACCAAGAGATTGATTTCGCTGTACATAGTATGAAAGATATGCCAGCGGTTTTACCAGAAGGTTTAGTTATTGGATGTATTCCAAAACGTGAAGATGCGCGTGATGCCTTCATCTCAAAAAATCATGTAAAATTCATGGATTTACCAGAAGGTGCGGTTGTCGGTACATCAAGCTTACGTCGTAGTGCTCAATTATTAAAAGCACGCCCAGACTTAACGATTAAATGGATTCGTGGAAATGTAGACACACGTTTAGCTAAATTAGAAGCTGGCGAATATGATGCGATTATTTTAGCTGCTGCTGGTTTAAAACGACTTGGTTGGTCAGATGATGTTGTAACTGAATATTTATCAACTGATCTTTGTGTACCTGCTGTAGGACAAGGATCGTTAGGAATTGAATGTCGAGCAGATGATGCCGAATTGTTAGCGGCATTGGCAAAAATGACAGATCAAGCGACTTGGGAAACAGCACATGCAGAACGTGCTTTTTTAGCAGCGATGGATGGTGGATGTCAAGTACCAATTGCTGGATATGCAACATATGAAGCAGGGCAATTACATTTTGAAGGACTTGTTGCTGCACCAGATGCTTCTGTCTTCTACCATGAAAAAGCCACACACACAGATGCAAAAACAGTAGGAGAAGTAGTAGCAAAACAACTGACTGAGCAAGGTGCGTATGAATTGATTCAAAAAGTAAAAGCGGAGCAAAATGAGCAATAATCAACCGCTTCAACATGACACCATTGTGTTAACAGGTACCTCGATTACAGGTCAAGCTCAGTCACAAATCGAGGCGCTAGGTGGAGAAGCACTTCATTTACCTTTGATTGAAGTGGCCGATGTACAGTCAAATGATGATGGCTTATTTTTGCAGCGTAGTCAGCAAGTAGATTGGCTAATTTTCACAAGTCAAAATGCAGTACATGCATTCATTAGAAAAATGGAACAATACGAACAGGATGCAAGTTTGTGGATAGAACAGCGAATTGCAGTTGTGGGTGAAAAAACAGCCGAAGCTTTAGAAATAGCAGGTTTTTCAATTCACTTTGTTCCGACAACGTATAGTGCAGATACAATGGTGAAAGAGTTTAATCGTTTTTTACAGCCTGAGACGACCTGTCTATTTATGCGAGGTTCGATGGCGAAAGACACGATCCCAAATGGTCTCAAATGTCGAGTAGAAACATGGACAATTTATGAAACACGTCCAACAAAAAAGTCAATTCCAGAATTGAAAGAGCAAATTCAACATAAAAATTGTACGGTTGTTTTTGCAAGTCCCTCGGCTGTGCGTGTATATGCTGAAGAAATATTACCTCTACACGATTGGGACCAAATCCAAGTGGCAGCGATTGGTCATGTAACCGAAAAAGCATTAATCGCACTTGGTGCATGGGATATTATCCAGCCAAAAACATACACGATGCAACAGGTAATTGAAGAAATCGCAAGAAGAAAGGAATCTTAATATGACAAACTTACAATTTAAAAGACACAGACGTTTACGACAAAATGCAACGATGCGTGCAATGGTAAAAGAAACGTATCTACATAAAGAAGATTTCATCTACCCTATTTTTGTAATGGAAGGCGAGAATGTTAAAAACCCTGTCGCTTCTATGCCGGGAATTTATCAATTCTCATTAGATCGTTTACATGAGGAAATGGATGAGGTTGTTGCACTAGGTATTCCTTCTGTTATTTTATTCGGTTTACCTGCAGAGAAAGACGCAGTTGGGTCAGAAGCTTATCATGATCATGGGATTATTCAAAAAGCGATTCGCTTTGTAAAAGAGAACTATCCTGAAGTCATGGTCATTGCAGATACATGTCTATGTGAATATACATCGCATGGTCACTGCGGTGTTGTGTCAGAAGATGAGCGTATTTTAAATGATCCTTCACTTGATTTATTAGCACAAACAGCTATTTCACAAGCAAAAGCAGGTGCTGATATTATTGCACCTTCAAACATGATGGATGGTTTTGTTGCGGCGATTCGTAAAGGGCTGGATGAAGCTGGATTTGAAGATACACCGATTATGTCCTATGCAGTAAAATATGCTTCTGCTTACTATGGACCTTTCCGTGAAGCAGCAGACGGGGCACCAAAGTTTGGTGATCGTAAAACATATCAAATGGACCCATCAAATCGTTTAGAGGCGATGCGTGAAGCAGCTTCAGATGTTGAAGAGGGCGCTGATTTCTTAATCGTTAAACCAGCATTATCGTATTTAGATATTATACGTGATGTACGTAATAACCATGATATGCCAGTTGTTGCTTACAATGTATCAGGCGAATATGCAATGGTCAAAGCAGCAGCATTAAATGGTTGGATGGATGAAAAGCAAACGGTTTTAGAAACATTACTAAGTATGAAACGTGCGGGTGCAGATTTAATCATGACGTACCATGCAAAAGATGCAGCACGTTGGTTGGAGGAGAAATAGAGATGACACGTTCTTTTGAAGAATCACGTAAAGTTTTTGCAGAAGCAGTAGATTTAATGCCTGGTGGCGTAAATAGTCCTGTTCGTGCGTTCAAAGCTGTTAAACAAGAGCCAATCGTTATGGAAAAAGGTCATGGAGCGATTATTACAGACGTTGATGGCAATGATTATATCGACTACGTTTTATCTTGGGGTCCACTCATTATCGGTCATACACATCCAGACGTAGTAGCAGCGATTCAACGAGTTGCTACAACAGGTACATCATTTGGTGCGTCAACACGTATTGAAAACGAATTAGCGAAAGAAGTGATTCGTCGTGTACCTTCTGTTGAGATGATTCGTATGGTATCGTCTGGTACAGAGGCCACAATGTCTGCCATTCGTGCAGCACGTGGTTTCACAGGTCGCGATAAAATCTTGAAATTTGAAGGTTCATATCATGGACATGGTGATTCACTATTAATCAAAGCAGGTTCAGGTGTTGCGACACTTGGTTTACCAGATAGTCCTGGCGTTCCAATGTCAATTGCACAAAACACATTAACAGTTCCTTATAATAATTTAGAAGCAGTTCAACAAGTATTTGAAGCATTCGGTGAAGAGATTGCAGCAGTAATCGTTGAACCGGTTGCTGGAAATATGGGCTGTGTACCACCGCTTCCAGGCTTCTTAGAAGGTTTACGTGACTTGACGAAAAAAGCAGGTTCTCTATTAATCTTTGATGAAGTTATGACAGGTTTCCGCGTAGGCTACCATTCAGCACAAGGTTACTACGGTGTAACACCTGATTTAACATGTCTTGGTAAAGTAATCGGCGGAGGACTACCTGTAGGTGCTTTCGGTGGTCGTCGTGATATTATGGAACGAATCGCACCAGCAGGTCCAATCTATCAAGCAGGTACACTATCAGGTAACCCACTTGCGATGACAGCAGGACTTGAAACGATTCAACATTTAACAGAGGATTCATATAAACACTTTGAAAAATTAGGGGATCGTTTAGAAGCTGGTTTTAGAGAAGCAGCTGAAACATACAATATTCCACATACAGTGAATCGTGCAGGTTCAATGATTGGTTACTTCTTAACAAATGAAAAAGTAATCGACTTTGATACAGCGAAAACATCTGATTTAGAATTATTCGCTGAATACTACGGTTTAATGGCACAAGAAGGAATCTTCTTACCACCATCACAATTCGAAGGTGTATTCGTATCAACAGCGCATACAGAACAACATATCGACCAAACAATTGCAGCTTTCCAAAAAGTATTTAAGCAATTACGTCGTTAATTTTAAGAGATACTTCGGCACGGTATATGTGTCGAAGTTTTTTTATGCACTGTATTGCTAAAAGCTATAAATTCAGATACAATTAGCTTATTCAAATAAACAATTGCAATGATTGGGAGGAGTAAGCATTCTTACTTGTCGAGAGAGGAAACGGTTGGTGAAAGTTTCTCAAGTAGATGTCTGAAGGTAGCCCATGAGCAAATTTCGTGAACAGATTTTAGTAGCGAAATTCGGTTTAGAGACCGTTATCCAATGAAGTGCCAGTCAACTGTGCTGGAATAAAGGTGGTACCGCGAATTCTTTCGTCCTTTTTTTGAGGATGTGAAGGATTTTTTTTATGCCTAAAATGGATGGTCAAGAAATGAAGGAGGACGAAAACATGTCAGAACAAGAAATTTCAATGCCAACGAAGTATGACCCACAAGCTGTTGAAACAGGTCGCTACGAGTGGTGGCTACAAAAAGATTGCTTTAAAGCGCAACCAGAGAGCGATAAAGAACCATACTCAATCGTAATCCCACCGCCAAACGTAACAGGTAAATTACACTTAGGTCACGCTTGGGATACAACACTACAAGATATCTTAATTCGTATGAAGCGTATGCAAGGTTATGATGCATTATGGTTACCGGGTATGGACCATGCAGGGATTGCAACACAAGCAAAAGTAGAAGCAAAATTACGCGAACAAGGCGTATCTCGTCACGATTTAGGTCGTGAAAAATTCCTAGAGAAAACATGGGAATGGAAAGAAGAGTATGCTGAAACAATTCGTGCGCAATGGGCGAAACTAGGTTTAGCATTAGATTACTCACGCGAACGCTTCACATTAGATGATGGTTTATCAGATGCGGTAAAAGAAGTATTCGTAAAATTATACGAAAAAGGCCTAATCTACCGCGGTGAACGTATTATTAACTGGGACCCAGCAGCACAAACAGCACTTTCAGATATCGAAGTAATTTATAAAGATGTACAAGGTGCATTCTACCATATGGAATACCCAATCAAAGATAGCGACGAAAAAGTAGAAATCGCTACAACACGTCCAGAAACAATGTTAGGTGACTCAGGGATTGCAGTAAACCCGAATGATGAACGTTACGCACACTTAATCGGTAAAACGGCAATTCTACCAATCGTAGGCCGTGAATTACCAATCGTTGCAGACGACTATGTAGACATGGAATTCGGTACAGGTGTTGTAAAAATGACACCAGCACATGACCCGAATGACTTTGAAGTAGGTAATCGTCATAATTTAGAACGCATTATGGTGATGAATGGCGACGGTACGATGAATGATATGGCTGGTAAATATGCAGGTATGGACCGCTTTGAATGTCGTAAAGAAATTGTAAAAGATTTACAAGAACAAGGTGTATTAATTAAAATTGTCGATCACTTACACTCAGTAGGTCACTCAGAGCGTTCTGGTGCAGTAGTTGAGCCGTATTTATCAAAACAATGGTTTGTTAAGATGGGACCACTAGCAAAAGAGGCACTTGATTTACAAGCGAAAGAAGATGAAAAAGTAAACTTCGTGCCACAGCGTTTTGAAAATACGTATACACGTTGGATGGAAAATATCCATGACTGGTGTATTTCACGTCAATTATGGTGGGGACATCAAATTCCAGCTTGGTATCATAACGAAACAGGTGAATTATATGTAGGTACAGAAGCGCCAGCTGATGAAGAAAACTGGACACGCGATGCAGACGTATTAGATACATGGTTCTCATCTGCATTATGGCCGTTTTCAACAATGGGTTGGCCAGACGTTGAATCAGAAGATTTCAAACGCTACTTCCCAACAGGTGCACTTGTAACAGGTTATGACATCATCTTCTTCTGGGTATCTCGTATGATTTTCCAATCACTTGAATTCACAGGCGAGCGTCCATTCAAAGACGTATTAATTCATGGTTTAGTACGTGACGGTGAAGGTCGCAAAATGTCGAAATCACTTGGTAACGGTGTTGATCCGATGGACGTCATCGCAGAATACGGTGCAGACTCATTACGCTTCTTCTTAGCAACAGGTTCATCACCAGGTCAAGATTTACGTTATACAACTGAAAAAGTAGAAGCGATTTGGAATTTCTCAAACAAAATTTGGAATGCTTCACGTTTTGCATTAATGAATATGGAAGGCATGACATATGATGAGATTGATTTAACAGGTGAAAAATCAGTTGCAGATAAGTGGATTTTAACACGCTTAAATGAAACAATCGAAAAAGTAACAGAGCTTGCTGAGAAGTATGAGTTTGGTGAAGTAGGTCGTTACTTAAATAACTTTATCTGGGATGATTTCTGTTCTTGGTATATCGAGATGGCGAAATTACCATTATATGGTGAAGATGAAGCAGCGAAGAAAACAACTCGTTCAGTACTTGCTTACGTATTAGATCAAACGATGCGTCTATTACACCCATTAATGCCATTCATCACAGAAGAAATCTGGCAACACTTACCACACGAAGGCGACACAATCGTCAATGCAGCATGGCCAACAGTACGCGAAGATCTTCACTTTGAAGAAGAAGCGAAAAACATGCAGCTATTAATGGATATTATCCATGCAGTTCGTAACATTCGTGCAGAAGTAAATACACCAATGAGCAAACAAGTACCAATGTTTATCTCAGCAAAATCAGATGTAGAATTAGCTGTACTTGAAGCGAATAAAGGATATATCGAAAAATTCTGTAACCCAGAAACATTAACAATTGGCTTAAACGTAGAACCAGAAGGTAAAACGATGTCAGCAGTTATTTCAGGAGCAGAGTTATTCTTACCACTAAAAGGTTTAATCAACTTAGAAGATGAGATTGCACGTCTTGAAAAAGAGTTAGATAAGTGGAATAAAGAAGTAAAACGTGTTCAAGGTAAATTGAACAACGAGAAATTTGTTTCAAGCGCACCTGAAGCAGTTGTTGCAGCAGAGCGTGAAAAAGAAGCAGACTATCTTGAAAAACAAGCAACTGTTCAAAAACGTATTGCAGAACTAAAAGAAATGTAATAAAAAATAACCTGGGACATATGTGTAAAAACACCGTCTCATATGAGCATAATAAAAACCAGAATCGCACTGTGGCGCGATTCTGGTTTTTTGTTGCGAACTCTAAAAAGAAAATGAAATATTTTATCTCAGTATCTTTTTTAATAAATTGTTGCGTTTACATAATGATTCACTAAATAATCCATGAGTAAATCAGGTAAATATTCATCGAATAAATCATAGAATGAACGAGCACCTACAGGGTCTTCAATTTCATTCAATAACCATGTACCATCTTCTAGTAGTAAGAAGTCCATACCGATATAATCGCTACGAATGGCTTTTTGCATCGCAAGTACATGGTCCATTTGAAGTGAATCAAGTTCATATTTTTCAATCGAACCACCTAATGTGACATTCGAACGAAAATCAGCACGACCTTGACGTTTAACCGCACCAATAATACGGTTACCGAGCACCCAAACGCGAACATCTGTCGCATTGGATTCAATATAAGGTTGAACCAGTGTTAAACGATTTTCAAACTGTTTTTGATAAGCATTTAACTCTTGTTCATCCTGACAAAGCATGACTTCTGAGCCACCATGTCCATCAATTGTTTTAAATACAAGTGGATACTCATAATCTGAAGCTTGTTGATAGAGTGGAACAGTTGGAATGCCAAGTGTTCGAGCAAATTGTAAAGTCATATATTTATTATTTGCGAGTGCGTTCACGTGACTGCTATTTACAACCGGAATATTTGCTTGTTCCAATGAAGTAACATAGTCACAGTTACGAGCACGATAAAATACAAAACAAGCATCTTGGCAATGTTCGACTAATTCTGGAACAGAGAAGTCATTTAACAGCACAAGTTGCAAGTCAATCATCTGTTTTTTTGCAGATACGACGAGCTGATCGATAAAGGCTATATTCACTTTTGCATCAGCTGCGTCATATACAAGATATGCGCGTTTCAAAATCTTCTCATCCTAACTTTTTTAAAATATACTGAACGAATGCATCGCCCACGTGAATACCTGTTACATTGTAAATGTTTCGAATATGTGAAGCTGCGTTGACTTCACATACAAGTGGCTGTTCTTGTTCATCAAACAGTAAGTCAACACCAGCGAAGTCAGCACCAATAGCTTTGGCTGCTGCGAGCGCTAATTGTTCCTGTTCTTTTGTTAATGTAATCGTTTCGGCTTTACCACCATTTGTAATATTCGCTCTGAAATCTGTTTCAGAGTGACGATACATCGCAGCGACGACTTCATTACCAATCGTATTGACACGAATATCACGTCCATAGCTTGATGCGATATATTGTTGGAAGATGAAGTCAACACCACGTAGTGTATCTACCTTTTCGAAAAAGTCCTCTTGTGTTTCAATTAAATACACTTTCATACCAAATGAACCATGTGCCTCCTTAATAATAAGGGGTAGTCCAAGTTCTTCTAATACACCTTCAAAATAACCACTTTCACGAATTGTGAATTTAGGGTAGACTTTCGGCGCGATAATCGTTTTTGGCATACGAATATTTGCTTTGGCTAATTGTATGTATTGCTTTGCTTTATTGTCACATGTTTCAATCACTTCAGGATCATTGAAAACGGGAATTCCTTGATTTTTTAAATACGTAGCGAGCAAAATATCCTTATCTAAAAAGATGACAAAGTCAGGTGCTTGTTCTAACTTTTTAGCGGAATGCATTTGAATTTCATAATTTTTATAAATAAACGGTTGAACGCCATGATTTTGACAGGCTTCAGCCATGAGTCTTGCTTGGTCTAAAAATTTATCCGATACAAGACTACCATTGTAAATAATCCAGCATGTCTTCATACGTTCAAACCTCCGAATAACAGTGTTATAATAAAAACAATCAATACAAATTTTAGCACGAATTACGTAGAAAATGAATAGGTAGGGAAAATTCCATGATTCCAATGTTTGAAGAATATCAAAATACATACAAAATTGAGAGTGCAAATGAGATTAAGCCTGGTCTTGAAGCGATTCAAGTAGCGATGGAGAAGTTAGGCAATCCACAACTTGCTATACCAACCATTCATGTCGCAGGTACAAATGGCAAAGGTTCTACAATTCGCATGATAGAACGAATCGCACAGGAACATGGTTTGACGACTGCAACATTTATGTCACCCTGTATCGAAAATGTCCACGATCAAATTCGGTTGAATGGACAATCGATTACACCAGAGCAGATGAATCGAGCGTTCGAAGAAGCAAAAAAAGCAGGGCTAAGTGGCTTATTGACAGAATTTGAATTATTAACAGCTATCGCTTTTATTGCCATTCGCCAAGCTAAACCAGACCTTGCGATGATCGAGAGTGGTATGGGTGGGCGTTTTGATAGTACGAATGTGGTTGAGCCCATTGTATCAGTCATTCCAAGTATTGCATTAGAGCATACGAATTTTTTAGGTGATACACTAGAAAAGATTGCATGGCATAAAGCTGGGATTATTAAAAAGAATGGCTATGCTGTAATAGGTGAAATACCTGAAGCTGCACAAAAAGTAATCGAAGAAGAAGCGCATATGCAACAAGCAACGATTAAAATAAATGGCAAAGATTTTAAAGTGTTAGATGATACGTGGTCGAATGAAGTAATCTGTATGTCAGGATTACATCCAAGCCTAAAAGGCGAACACCAAAAAGAGAATATGGCACTCGCGATTCAAGCATTTATAGAGGTGGCGAAAGTACTGCATATTGAATTAGTAGAAGATGGAGTTCAACAAGCTGTAGCAACTACAAAGCTCGAAGGACGTTTTGAACAACTCGCTCCACAAGTTTGGTTAGATGGAGCGCATAATCCAGCAAGTGCAAGGAGCTTGCGAAAAACCATTCAACAAGTATTGAAAGGCGAAAAAGTGACAATGGTTGTTGGGATTTTAAAAGACAAGGATGTAGAAGCGGTACTACGTGAACTTGAACAAGTGTCAGACGATTTTATTTTTGTAGCAGTTGAGCGTGAACAAGAGCGATTAATGCAACCAGAAGAATTAATGAAGTTAAGTCATGCAAAGAAAAAACGAATTGCATCATCTGTTTTACAAGCTGTTCAAGAGAAGCAAAAAGAAGGGTCTGTAGTCGTAACAGGTTCACTCTATCTTTTAGCGCAGTGGCGTCCGATTTTACAGCGAGTATTAGGATGAAGAATTTTATTCTAACTGAATATAAGAAAAGCCAACATCACGCTTGTAGCATGGTGTTGACTTTTTGTCTTTTATTCAAACTGTTTAATTTGTCCGTACAAAGCAAAATGTTTCGGTTTATCATATACTGCATATTGAATCGGAATATTAACATTGTCTTTTAACTGTTTATGCTGCACAGTTGAGTCAGTAACGACAATGGCTTGACCAAGAATAGAACCTTTAAAGTTTGTTTTGTCTTTTAATTCAATATTCGCTTTTGGTGCGAGTAATAATTTTCCTGTATTTGATTTGCCGCCATTGATTACAACACGCTTCCCACCTGATAAAATATTACCTTTATACGTGTTTGCTCGTAAAGTGATATCTGCTTTTTTAATATAAATAAAACCACTACTACGGAAATTTTTCGAGAATTCTAAAGCAGCATCTCCATCGAAATAAGTAGCGATTTTTGCCTCGTCTGCTATAATCTTACCTTCAGATTCACCCATCTCTTGAATGAATAATTTGAGTGTTCCGCTACCTAAAATATGAAGTTTTGCGCCACCAGTTAAATTTAGTGTGTCTAATCGTAAAGTTTGTACACCGTCGCCAATATCAATATAAGTATCTACACCATCCAGTGTTAACTCTTGAAGACGTTCTTCAGAAGAAGTGAATTGATAAGGTGTTTCGATTGAAAAGTCTTCTTGCGTTTTATCCGTTACGGTTAGGACACTATTTTGTAAGTAATAATACTTGATTTTTTTATCTTTTTTTTCAGGGTCTGGATTAGGGATAATTTCAGTTACATATTTTTCTTCTTCATTATATGGCTGTTCATCGATTGTTTTTAATTCATTCGTTGGGAAGGTTGGTAAAAAATTATTGAAATTCTGCTCGTTCCAAATTTTTAAATCTGATGCTTCTGTATTCCCATCGTTAAAACATTCATTTAAATAACTCGTTCCGTTTATTTCATATTGACAAGAAGAACCATCTATTTGAATATTGCGTGGATTTTTACTCGCCATTAATCCCCAAATCTTTGAAGCATTCTGGACAACAATTTCCTTGGATGCATGAATGGCATAAGGTGGCTCATAGCGACCTTGCCTCATCGTTGTATCCATTTCTAAGTCTAATTGAAAGGGTTGCTTTAATTTTGTCTGCTCTCCACCGATACGTCCAGTCGATTGAATTGTATATTGATTTGGTTTTGAATCTTTTATAATGAGTGTGGTAGAGATTGGCTGTATATCATCTACTTTTTGATGTGTGTCCCATGTTTTCGGGATACCTGATTTACGGTTTAATAAAGTTTGAATTTTATAAAGAGCAATTTCTTTTACATCGAAGGCTGCTTTTTCAGATGGACTTAATCGCTCGTATCGTTTTTGAACATCTTGATAAATTTTTACCATCTGTTGTTTAATTTCTAGTCGTGCATAATCTAACCCTTCATTTGCAACTAGATAACTTCCTTTCGTATCTTTTGTTGTGACAAGAGGGATTTTTTTTCCTTCCACTGCTTCGTTCACAATGAAGCCAGAAATAATGAATAGACTAATTAATAAAATTGCAATGAGCGACCCATTCTTTTTTTGTAAAGGTCGCTTGTTTGTTTTTCTCACGTAATTCACCCCGGTTAATCAATTTATTTTCTATGTATGTAAAAAATCATGTTATTTATAATATACCCATTTTTTTCTATTTTAGCTCTTTTTTTGATATATTATAGTAATAATCGTTTTTTTTAACGTAATCATCATACAATTTACAAAAAGTGTACTCAATAGCTATCTGCTATCTTGTTAATTTTTAGGGCAATATATTTATTTTACAAACTAAAAGTATTATAATAAAAAAACGTATGAAAGAAAAAAATAAATTCTATCTTTTTCCTTAAAATGTATTTGTAATGTAAAAAACAGGGTATGTATCCAAGTGGTAACATATGGAATGTATAATTAAAAGAGAGAAAAAGAGGAGGTACCCAAAATGTTAGGCAATAAGAAAAAGACTTTGTCTATTGTTTACAATGACTTTATGGTAAGTATGTTAGCGGTTGTAGGAAACGATTTGAGGAAGGGAAGTACATATCAGATTCCTCTACAGGAAGGAATCGTACAACATGGACGTATTTTAGACCCAGATGCTTTTTATCGCGCTTTAAAAACCCCTTTAAAAAATTTGAAAATTAAAAAGTATCATGTACGTGTTATTGTACCGAATCATGATATTGAAATGAAACAAATTACTATTCCAGAGAATTTAACAACATTCGACCAAGTTGATAATTATATATTTAAAGAAATTGGTAAATCCATTCATTTAGCATTCGAAACCCCTGTTGTTGATATTTATGATGAAGATCCAACGGATGGTGAGGCGATGCTTTTTGCAACAGAGCGTAATGAAGTCGATAAAATTATTGAAGTTGTGGAATCGCTAGGTCAAATCCCAGAAGTAGTCGATATTAAATCTTTAGCAAACTTACGTACATTAGAAAAAGTAATGCCTTCTTATACTGAAAAAACATCGATGATATTAGATTGGTCCATCAATGAAGTGACGATGTCGATTGTTGAAAATCATCATGTTAAATTATTGCGCACGCATACAATTCCAACAACACAGTCAGATTGGATGTTAAAAGAACAAGAAGCACACAGTTTTACACATACATTGTCTAATCATATTGAGATGTATATGGATGAACTCAGTCATGCATTCGTTGAAATTCAACATATATGCCAGTTTTACGAAATATCTTTAAATAAAGGAATGAAGCAAGTTCAACAACTCATTGTATTAGGCGATCATCCAATGTTGCCAAAGATTACAGAGTTATTGCGCGTGAAATTCCCATTAGAAGTAGTTCAAATAACAGATGAACAAGTAGGGGAAGTTTTTACAACGTATCAATTAAAACATTGCAGTTTACTTGGATTAGAGATGAAGGAGGCTTCGATGGTATGATTCCAAATATTAACCTCCTGCCGCAAGATCAGTATCCACCCAAAAGAAAAAATAGTTTAATGAAACTAATCATTATTGTTTTATTGCTTATCGTAATTATTTTTTATGGTATTAACTATTATTTGTTAAGTAATGATATTGCGAAAATGGAGAAGAAAACGGATCAGTTAGCGACACAAATTCAAACAGAAGAAAAAACGTTAACACAAGTACAAAGTAATCCATCTTATGCGATTGCAACGTCTGTACAATTTGCTGAGAAATACCAAACACCTATATCAAATATTATTGAAGTCGCTAATAAATATATGCCAGGTTCTGGTGAATTAGCAGGGTTAGATTATAAAGATGATCAGGTTGAATTTATCGTGTATTTTGATAATTTAAATGAAGCTTCGACATTTATTCGTAATTTAGATAATGAGGCAATCTTCAAAACAGTAAAACTTGATTCAGCTTCGACTTTTACAAAAGTAGATGTGGATAATGTTGGTGAAGAACAGACAATGAATGAGAATGCACAGTACAAAGCGAGTATTCTTACGACATTAGATCCATCAGCAACTACTAAAACAGGGGGTGCGAAATAATGCGTGCAAAAAAGAAGAAAAATAATTCATTTGTGTACACATTATCCATTCTCCTCGTTATAGCAGTTGGTGTGGGATTATATTACTATGCGTTGAAACCAGAAATGGCTTTATACGATTCACTTAATCAAAAATATACTGAACAACAAAAGTACTTAACGAAATTATCGACTGAACAAAGTCAAGCAAAAAAAGAAGTTGAACGTGCACATACGATGAAGTCACTTGAATCGAAAATTCCTGCAAATGCGGATTTACAAAGTATTGTAGATGCTTTAGATGAAGTGGAGTATGCAAGTTCAGCAACTGTAACAAATATTCGTTTTAATAACTATGAAGAAGAGACGAAAGAGGTGCTTGATGAAAAAAACACGAGTCTAACAGAAGCAGAGCTATTCCAAGCAGATGAAAATGAATTACCAATTTCTCCATTAGCAAATCAGAAAAAGCCAGAACACTTGAAGTTAATAACAATGGATTTATCTGTGAGTGCATATGATGTAAAAGATTTGAATCGCTTTATTAATAAAATAGAAAATTTGTCGCGTTTATTCATTGTGGATGCAGTTAAGTATGAAAATACGAACGAAAAAGAAGGTTTAGTTACAGCAAAAATACAAGCGACAACATTTTATGTAGAAACAAAAAGTAAAAAAGAAACAACTAAAATAGCGAATGAGCAAAAGACCGTGAGTAAATAATTGATGTTATGCGCATTTATAAAAGTACACCCCTCATTAATCTAGATGATGCAAGGGTGTACTTTTTTGAAAGTCGCTTTATTTTAAATCTAAAAAGAAAAATAAGTTTTTTATAAAAAAAGAGTTAAATAAAGGGTTGTTTTTAGTAAATAAAGTGAATAGTACAAAGAGTCCTTTTTAACCATACGCTATACTTTATGGAAAAAGGAGGAATTATATGAACCCCACACCAATCCATATTATAAGTTCTAACCCTTATGAAAAGAGTATATGGCAAAAATATTTTGAATATATGTCATATCAAACATTTGAATTACCTAATGAGTATATACATGAACATCAACAAGTAAGTGAAGTGCATCTTTATTTATACCAATTACTAACAGGTATCTATGATGTATATCGTTTAGCCTATCACCACTTTTTTGAAGTAGAAAAGGAAAAGCTTACGTATGAACAATGGTTATTTTATGTAAAAAAACATCCTTTTGCAAAAACAAAAGTAACGACGATGATTTTACTTAAATATCGTCAATATATTTTAACTGACGTTTACGAAACACCTGTTCGTTCTTTACCACCACAAATAAAAAACCTTCAAAAATATATTCAAACTAAGGAACCTTTTTTAGATGATGTTAGTTATAATAGGGTAGGAGAAGGGCAAACTTGTAAAGACGGTAATGAATATATTTTCACGCATGCAATTGAATTGCCATTCCAAAGGGTTGAAATGATGCTGAGAAAGTTGGCGGAAATGGAACATCTTGATGAGGTGATGTCATGATGAAAAAAGTCAATCATTGTATCCAGCAAGTAGCGACACAGGAACGACCGAGAGAACGATTGGTTTTGTTTGGTGCAGAACAACTTTCGAATCATGAGCTATTAGCGATTTTAATTGGCTCAGGAACGAAAAAAGAATCTGTTCTTGATATTGCAACACGATTACTAAATCAGTTTGAAACATTACTCAATTTGAAGCATGCCACAATTGAAGAACTGCAAGCAGTCGATGGAATTGGTCGCGTTAAAGCGATGTATTTATTGGCGGCTTTTGAACTAGGAAGAAGAAGTCATCTTCCGAATCGTTTAGAGCGAACGGTTGTGAAACATCCAGATGATGCAGCAGACTATCTAATGTCTGATTTAGCACAGTTAATGCAAGAGCATTTTGTCGTTCTATTTCTCAATGTGAAAAATGAAATCATACATAAGCAGACGATTTTTATCGGTAGCTTAAATGCGAGCATTGTTCATCCGAGAGAGATTTTTCGTGAAGCGGTAAAGCGCTCGGCAGCATCAATTATATGCGCGCATAATCAT
Source organism: Kurthia sp. FSL E2-0154 (assembly GCF_038003625.1). Taxonomy (NCBI): domain Bacteria; kingdom Bacillati; phylum Bacillota; class Bacilli; order Caryophanales; family Caryophanaceae; genus Kurthia; species Kurthia sp. FSL E2-0154. The sequence continues at coordinate 1,480,013 of NZ_JBBOPO010000001.1, read as the reverse complement.
CCGTCAGGAAATCCAACTCCAAGCCCTGAAGATATAGAAGTAACGAAGAGAATAGCGGAAGCCGGAGGAATTATTGGAATTGATTTACTAGATCATATTATCATCGGCGATTATCGGTATATTAGTATGAAAGGAAAAGGTTTCTTCTGATACTGTTCCTTTTTATATTTTTCCGTTATAATGAAACGTATGATTTTATGACAGCTAGTTATTATAAACGGCTAAGGAAAGGAAGAAATTAACGTGTTCGGATTAGGTGGAAAAGATGTCGGCATTGACCTTGGCACAGCAAACACACTTGTATTTATTAAAGGGAAGGGTGTCGTACTACGTGAACCATCTGTTGTAGCGAAAAATACGCAAACAAACACAACAGTAGCAGTAGGTAACGAGGCTAAAAATATGATTGGTCGTACACCAGGATCAATCGTAGCAATTCGTCCAATGAAAGATGGCGTTATTGCAGATTTTGATATTACAACAACAATGATTAAGCATTACTTACAAAATGCTTTAAAAGTAGTAGGTAGTTCATTCAAAAAACCAAACGTTGTTATATGTGTACCATATGGTATTACGTCAGTAGAAAAGCGTGCAGTAATTGATGCAGCACGTCAAGCGGGTGCTCGTGAAGCGTTCGTAATTGAAGAACCATTTGCAGCAGCAATCGGCGCAAATTTACCAGTATCAGAACCTACAGGTAGTATGGTTGTAGATATCGGTGGCGGTACAACAGAAGTGGCAGTAATCTCACTTGGTGGTATCGTAATCAGTGAATCTGTACGTGTAGCAGGTGATGCAATGGACCAAGCGATTATTGCATATATCCGTAAATCATATAACTTAACAATTGGTGAGCGTACAGCTGAAACAATTAAAATGGAGATTGGTTCTGCGACAAGTTCAATGGATGAAGAGCAAAAAATGGAGATTCGTGGACGTGATCTTGTAACAGGTTTACCAAAAACAATCGAAATTTCTTCTATTGAAATTGCAGATTCATTACGTGAATCGATTTCAGCAATTATTGATGGTGTAAAGAAAACTTTAGAACAAACACCGCCAGAGCTTTCAGCTGATGTTATGGAGCGCGGTATTGTTTTAACAGGTGGCGGAGCATTACTTCGCAACTTAGATAAAGTAATTAGTGATGAAACAAACATGCCTGTATTTATTGCAGAAAATCCATTAGATTGTGTAGCGATTGGAACAGGTATGTCATTAGACCAAATCGATACATTAAAACAACAGCAAACAATTTAAGGGAGGGAAATCGGCAATGCCACAATTCTTATCGAATAAACGATTAATATTTCTTCTTATCGGAGTCATTCTGTTAGTGGCATTGATCAGTTGGACCTTAAGCGATCGCGATAAGGTATCACTCCCTGAACAAATTATTAAAGATACAGTCGGCTTAGGACAAAATATTGTTGCTAAGCCGGCTGGTTATGTTACAGGGCTTATTAATAGTGTAGATGACTTGTTGAACACATATGATGAGAATAAGCGTCTTAAATCACGATTAGAAGAGTTTGGTACACTTCAAGCAGAAGTAAATGAGTTAGAAGTTGAAAATAAAAAGCTTCAAAAGTTATTAGATAAAAAAACAGATCTTCGCGTATATGATCCAATTCAAGCGAATGTTATCGCGCGAAATCCTGACCAATGGGAAGAGAAGTTAATTTTAAATGAAGGATCTTCAAATGGCGTGAAAAATAACATGGCTGTTTTAACATCTGAGGGCTTAGTTGGGAAGGTTGTTCAAACAACACCTTACACATCAGAAGTAGAATTATTATCAACGAATAATACAAATTACCGCGTATCGGCTACTGTCTCAAGTAAAGGCAAAGAAGCGCGTGGTTTAATTGAAGGTTATGATGCAAAAAGAGGCGAATTAATGCTAAAACGTATTGATTCAAAATTGAAAATTAAAAAAGGTGATAAAGTAACAACTTCTGGTTTAGGGGGTATTTTCCCTAAAGGTATTTTAATTGGAGAAGTAACAAAAGTGACAACGGATGATTTCGGTCTAACAAAATTAGCGTATGTTAAACCAGCAGCTGATTTCCAAATGATTGATCATGTAATTATTGCAAAACGTCAAGCAATCCAAGTGGATGGCTCAGACGGTGATGCTACGAATAAAAACCTTTCTTCAGAAGGGAATGACAAGTAATGGCGAAGTATTTAATTCCTGCTGTCGCCGTCATTCTATTCTTTTTAGAAACAGAATTCTCACTTTTTTCACCGATTGATATTAATGGTCAACGAGAATATTTAGTTCCTCGCTTTGTCATTCTTTATTTAATTTTTCTCTCTATCTATTATGATAAGAAGCGCGCGATGATTTACGGACTTGTTTTTGGACTCGTGTACGATATTTTTTACATTGATATTATCGGTTTGTACACTTTCCTTTATCCGTTCATTTGTTTTATTGCTGGTTCTACAGTAAAATATATACATCAGCATCTAGTTGTCACAACAACATTATCATTACTGCTCGTAGCACTTCTGGAAATTGCGTTGCATCAATTTTTCTTACTCATAGGTTATACTGATATTTCTTTTACAGAATTTTTAAATCATCGTTTAGTACCGACAATGATTGCCAACTCTGTATTTTTAATTATGCTTGGTTGGACGTTTAAGTACTTACTTGAAGCAAGGGTTCTAGAAAAAGCAAATCAGTCAATAATTTAATGGAGTGAGGTGGCTTTTTTGACAACGAAACAACTTATCAGTCTAAAGGGGACAAAAGAAGGTTTTGTCCTCAAATTAGACGACCAATGTGGCTATGAGGAATTATTGCGTGAATTGGAAGGAAAGCTTGCAGAAGATCGTCTTGATGAACAAGTAGAGGTCCAGATTGCAATCGGAAACCGTTACTGTACAGATGAACAAATGAATGAATTGCTTCAAGCAGTACAGGAAGCATTAAATGTTCGCGTATCGAAAGTGAAAAGTGACGTCATTACGATTGAAGAATCGAACCAGCGTATAATGGAAAGTCAGTCTTCTACATATATTGGGATTGTACGCTCTGGTCAAACTGTCAGTTCAGAAGGAGATCTTGTCATTGTTGGAGATGTAAATCCAAATGCACAAGTTACAGCAGGCGGAAGTATTTATGTCTTAGGGAAGTTAAAAGGAAGAGCACATGCAGGGAAAAATGGCAACTGTGAGGCAGTTATTGGAGCGTCATTTTTATCCGCTACACATTTAGCAATTGGTCATGTTCTTGAAATCATGACGAATGAAAAGCAAGAGTTGGCTGAAACACCAGAAATGGAATGTGCTTATTTACTTGATGACGAGACAATTGGCATTAAAAGGCTTCAAGAACTGCGTATTATTAGACCGAATTTGTCTACGTTTAAGGGAGGAAGCTAATGTGGGAGAAGCTATTGTAATTACTTCCGGTAAGGGTGGAGTTGGTAAAACAACAACCACTGCCAATCTAGGGACTGCATTGGCACTACAAGGCAAGTCCGTCTGTTTAGTCGATACAGACATCGGACTACGTAACCTAGATGTTATTTTGGGGTTAGAAAATCGTATTATCTACGATTTAGTTGATGTGATTGAAGGACGATGTAAAGTTCATCAGGCACTTGTAAAAGATAAGCGATTTGAAGAATTACTATACTTATTACCTGCTGCACAAACAGCGGATAAGAATGCGGTTAACCCGCAACAAATGAAAGATTTAATCGATGAGTTAAAAGAACAATTTGACTATGTTTTAATTGACTGCCCAGCAGGAATTGAACAAGGTTATCGCAATGCAATTGCGGGCGCTGAACGAGCGATTGTTGTGACAACGCCAGAAATTTCAGCTGTTCGAGATGCAGATCGCATTATTGGTTTATTAGAGCAAGAAAATATCGAGCCACCGAAATTAATTATTAATCGTATTCGTACGCACCTGATGGATCGCGGCGAAACACTTGATATTAATGAGATTACAATGCATCTATCACTCGATTTAATTGGTATTATTCCAGATGATGATCGTGTTATTACATCTTCGAATAAGGGTGAACCGATTGTGTTAGAACCATCTACACAAGTGGGGAAAGCTTATCGTAATATCGTGAGACGTGTAATGGGGGAGTCTGTACCATTAATGACACTAGAAAAAGAAAAACAAGGAATCTTCACTAAATTTAAAGCTTTATTTTCAAAATAAAGATGCGAGCGAATTTCACCGTTTTAGGTTTAGAAATTCGCTTTTTTCATACGATAAAAAATATTTTGGTTGTTGTAAATAAAAGAATATACGTTATTATACGAAAGTAACTTGACGACTTTAAAACCGTATGGTATTATTTCATATGTTATGTAGCACCCGTGCTACAACCGCACTGACGAGGTTCAAGTATCTTTTAGATCACCTTTGAAGGCGAGTCTGAGTCTATTGAGGAGGTGCAGTTATGTACGCAATTATCGAAACAGGTGGTAAACAAATCAAAGTTGAAGCGGGCCAAGAAATCTACGTTGAAAAAATCAACGCTGAAGCTGGTGAAGTGGTGACTTTTGACAAGGTTCTTTTCGTTGGTGGTGAAGACGTTAAAGTTGGAGCTCCATTCGTAGCTGGTGCAACAGTTACAGCTAAAGTTGAAAAACAAGGTCGTCAAAAGAAAATTACTGTTTTCAAACTTAAAGCTAAAAAGAACTACCGTCGTAAGCAAGGTCATAGACAACCTTACACTAAACTAGTAGTTGAAGCTATCAACGCTTAATTATTAGTGAGGTGAAAAAGTTATGATTACAGTAGAGATTCATAGTAATGAAAATCGAGAATCATATGGCTTTGAAATTTCAGGACATGCCTATTCAGGTGAACCTGGTCATGATTTAGTTTGTGCAGGCGCATCTGCTATTGCCTTTGGTAGTGCAAATGCGATTGGACAACTACTTCAAATTACGCCAGGAATCGAGCAAGGTGAAGAAGGCGGCTATTTATCAGTCGTTGTGGATCCTGCCGATTTAAGTCCTGAACAAGACGCAAAACTGCAAACAATTCTTCAAACAATGGTAACCCAGTTTTATACGATGGTTGCTAGTTATGGAGATTATATCGAATTAAAATATAAAATGCTGTAGGAGGTGGAACATTATGTTATTGAAATTAGACTTACAGTTCTTCGCATCTAAAAAAGGTGTAGGTTCTACAAAAAACGGTCGTGATTCAGAGTCAAAACGTTTAGGCGCTAAACGTGCTGACGGTCAATTCGCTTCTGCTGGTTCAATTTTATACCGTCAACGCGGTACAAAAATTTACCCAGGTGAAAACGTTGGTCGTGGTGGCGATGATACTTTATTCGCTAAAGTAGACGGCATTGTTAAATTCGAACGTTACGGTCGCGATAAGAAGAAAGTTAGCGTGTATCCTGTAGCACAAGAAGCTTAATTTAAAAGTTAAGGACTGCAGTAATGCAGTCCTTTTTTGTGGTGAAAAAACGGTGTTTGCTTCAGGTGCAAATACCGAATTTTTTTCGCTCAATAGAGAAATTTTCATAAAAAATTGTTATACTAACAACAAGAACATCTCGCTAAAGGAGTGTTTACTTGTGATAGATCAGCCACTATCCGTAAATGAAGTGCTTCGGCACATTCAACATGATTTTTTAAATCAATTACAATTAATCAAAATGAATCTGGCTCTAGACCATGTCGAAGAAGCCAATCAACTTGTTGACCAACTCTCAACAAAATATCAACGATTTTCAATTATAAATGGACTGAAATGTGCGCATTTAATCGAATGGCTTCAGACATGTCAGTGGCGTTTTCCTTCTATAACGATTACAATGGAGAGCGATATTTCCGATAGCGCTCCAGCAGAGTGGGACGTTCCTCTGCGTAATTATTTAGAGAGCTCGCTACAGTCTGTACATGAAACAATCGACCCGTTTGTTGAACAAAATTGTCATATCTATGTGATGTCTACGAAACAAAAAGTGGAGGTTGCAGTCGAGATGAAGGGACATTTTGAAAAAAGCGATTTTTCAATCCCGATTCAATCAGAAGATTTAAGTGTAATCCATGAGGAGTATTCAGATACAGTGTGGCGTTATCGTGTCATAGGAAGTAAGGAGGGAAAGTAAATAATGTTTGTCGATCACGTAAAGATTTATGTTAAAGGTGGCGACGGTGGCGATGGTATGGTCGCGTTCCGTCGAGAAAAATTTGTTCCAAATGGTGGACCAGCAGGTGGCGATGGTGGTAACGGGGGTGCCGTTATCTTCAAAGTAGATGAAGGACTTCGTACGTTAATGGATTTCCGATTCAAACGTCACTTCAAAGCTGAACCAGGTGAGAACGGTATGAGTAAGAACGCACATGGTCGCGGTGCAAAACCAATGGTTGTTAGCGTGCCACCAGGTACAGTTGTAACAGAAGAAGAAACAGGTCGCGTTATTGCGGATTTGGTAGAGCATGGACAAGAAGCGATTATTGCACGCGGTGGACGCGGCGGACGTGGTAACTCACGTTTTGCAACACCTGCAAATCCTGCGCCAGAACTTTCTGAAAAAGGAGAGCCAGGGCAGGAACTTAATGTTATATTAGAGTTAAAGGTATTAGCTGATGTCGGTTTAGTCGGTTTCCCAAGTGTAGGTAAATCTACTCTACTATCAGTCGTATCTTCAGCAAAACCAAAAATCGGTGCATATCATTTCACAACGATTGTACCGAACTTAGGAATGGTTCAAGTCGGGGATGGCAAATCATTTGCAATGGCTGACCTACCAGGATTAATTGAAGGCGCTTCTGAAGGTGTGGGCTTAGGACACCAATTCTTACGTCATATCGAACGTACCCGTGTTATTGTACACGTAGTTGATATGTCAGCCATGGAAGGTCGTGACCCATACGAAGATTACCTAACGATTAATCGCGAGTTAGAGCAATATAATTTACGCTTAACTGAACGTCCACAAATTGTTGTAGCCAACAAAATGGACATGCCAGATGCAGAAGAAAATTTAGCTGAGTTCAGAAAGAAAGTAGGAGAAGATATTCAAATCTTCCCAATCTCAGCTGTTTCACGTCAAGGTTTACAAGAACTACTTTATGCAGTGTATGAATTACTAGAAGTAACACCTGAGTTCCTACTACACGATGATGAAGAGGAAGAAACAGATGCTACAGTACTTTACAAACATGAAATTAAAGGACCAGATTTCGTTGTAACACGTGACGATGACGGTGCTTTTGTATTAAGTGGTGACACAATCGAACGTCTATTCAAAATGACAGACTTTAGTCGTGAAGAATCAATTCGTCGCTTTGCACGCCAAATGCGTGGTATGGGTGTCGATGATGAGCTTCGTCAACAAGGTGCTGAAAATGGCGATACCGTTCGTATCTTAAAATTTGAATTTGAATTTGTAGAATAAACGATTCAGGGGGGAAAAAGATGAAAAATGTAGCGGATCAAAGATATTATTTAGTTCGTGAAGATGTTTTAACAGATGCGATGCACAAAACGTTGCAAGCTAAACATTTGCTACAATCAGGAAGCGTCTCATCTATCTGGGATGCTGTGAAACAGGTTGATTTATCTAGGAGTGCTTTTTATAAGTATCGAGATGCTGTTTTCCCCTTTCACTCAATTGTTCAAGAACGCATCTTAACAGTGTTCTTGCAATTAGAGGATCGTAAAGGTACATTAGCTAGACTTCTTTCTACAGTTACCGATACACATTGTAATGTATTGACGATTCATCAAACAATTCCGATTCAAGGTAGAGCCAATGTAACATTGTCCTTAGACGTGACTGCAATGGATGTTGATTTAGACGACTTATTACAAAGTCTGAAAAAACTTGATTTTGTTGAATCAGCAGAAGTGATTAGTTCAGGCGCGTTATAAGAGGGGGCTTTTGTGTTGGAATCAAAAGAGTGGGAGAATCGCGTGGCTTATCTAGGCCCAGAAGGTACATTTACGGAATTGGCGACAAAAGAATTGTTTCCAAACGATTGGACAATCCCTTTTAAGACAATTCCAGAATGTATTGAAGCAGTTGATTCAGGACAAGTCGATCGTGCAGTAGTACCCGTAGAGAACGCTTTAGAGGGGACAGTACCACTGACGATTGATTATTTATTCCATGAGGCAGATTTGTATATTGCGGCAGAGGTATTGTCGCCGATTGAGCAGCATTTAATGGTACATAAAGACCATGCAGCGCATTATAGTGAGATGGAACGCGTGTATTCGCATCCACATGCCCTTGCGCAGTGTCATAAATTTTTGCATTACCATTATCGTTCTGTACCACTAAGTCAAACGACTTCAACAGCAGCAGCGGCACAATATGTGTCAGAACATCCAGAGAATAATATCGCAGCAATTGCGAATATTGCAGCGGCGAAACAGTATGATTTGGCGATTGTAGAACAGAATATTCATGATTTCCATTTTAATCATACGCGTTTCTTTGTATTATCGAAGCGTAATGACCGTATTGAGCGAGAAGCGGATCAGGGACCGATTAAAACAACGTTGATGATCAAGTTACCAAATGATCGTTCAGGCGCATTGCATCAAGTGTTATCTGTGTTTGCATGGCGTCAAATCAATTTAAGTAAGATTGAATCGCGTCCGTTAAAAACAGGACTTGGTGATTATTTCTTCATCGTTGACTTACTAGAAGACGAGCATGCACCTTTAATGATGGGTGCGATGGAAGAATTGAGAGCGCTTGGCTGTTCGGTTAAGTCATTAGGTAGTTACTATACGTATCAGCAAAAATAAAAAACGAGGTTAGAGTGGAAACACTCGCCTCGTTTTTTATTATGCTTCAGGTAATAGATAACCCTTTAAACGTAATTGTTCAATTGCTGCATCCAGTTTTTTTTCGTCATCGGATGAAATTACGTGTAGATGAACACCTTCTGTTAAATTCATGAGTAAGCTTGCTTCAGTTGCGGTTACTTTTTCAATAAATTGTTGTACATCATAACGACTTGATACCATGATGGACGCTGTAATTTCACCGTATACGGGATGTTCTACCGTTACGTTTTTGACTGTTACCCCTGCATCAACAAGTGTATTTAGTTCATCTTCTGCTTGTTCTGGTGTATGGAAGCTCGCAATCTCGCGTTCAAACACGCGATGATTTGGATGTTCAGATAAATAGACGTAACCTTGACTTGTCGCCATGATTGGCTCGTTTTTTGCTTTTAAGAGCGCCATGTCATTCACAATCACTTGACGCGACACATTTGTTCGTTTCGCAAGTGCTGTCCCTGTGACAGGGCGTTGTTCATTTTTCAGAATCGTAATAATGGCCTCACGACGTTCTTCACCTAATAATTTTTTCATATGATTAACACCTCGATTGAATGCTTTTACGCTGTTAATCATATCATATATTTTTAAAAATGAATCACCTTATAATCGTTCGAAAGCATTCGTGAATTGTGGTATGATAGCTACTATGGGAATGTGTGTTTGTTTTTAGCGCACGACGGATTATGCTATAATGCAAAAGGCTATGAAAAGGAGAATTCGTGTATGTATGATTATATAAAGGGACCTGTTACGCGTGTGACACCCGAATACATTGTAGTGGAGGTGACAGGTGTAGGCTGGCAATTGAATACACCAAACCCTTATGCTTTTCATGTATCAAATGAGGAAATTCAAGTATTTACACATCTAAGTGTAAGAGAAGATGCACAGCAACTATTTGCCTTCACGTCACTTGAACAACGTGAGCTATTTCGTAAGCTGATTCAAGTATCAGGGATTGGACCAAAAGGAGCGCTTGCGATTCTTGCAAGTGGACATCCATCACAAGTAATCACGGCGATTGAACAAGAAGATGAAGCTTTCTTAATTAAGTTCCCAGGTGTCGGTAAGAAGACAGCACGTCAAATGATTCTTGACTTAAAAGGGAAGTTAGATGCATTACTTGAACATGTAGACTTACCGAGTGCAGAGGACGAATTACCGTTATTCGGTGTGAATCCGAATAAACATGAACTTGAGGAAGCGATGCTTGCTTTAACAGCACTTGGTTACTCAGAGCGTGAACTTGCAAAAGTGAAGCCACAACTAGATGAAAATGAGCAATTACATACGACAGAAGCTTACATGAAGGAAGCGCTCAAAATATTATTAAAACAAAAATAGGAGGTGCAGATTGATGGAGGAACGGATTGTGTCAGGTGAGTCTACAGAATTAGATGAACAATTAGAACTTTCATTAAGACCTCAAACGCTTGATAGTTATATTGGACAACAAAAAGTAAAAGAGAATTTACGCATCTTTATTGAAGCGGCAAAAATGCGTGAAGAATCGCTCGACCACGCACTATTATTTGGACCTCCTGGACTCGGGAAAACGACGCTTGCGGCAGTTATTGCACATGAGATGGGTGTTAATATTCGTATGACAAGTGGGCCGGCAATTGAACGACCAGGAGATCTTGCAGCTATTTTAAGTTCATTAGAACCGGGAGACGTGTTATTCATTGATGAGATTCACCGCCTACCGCGTGCGATTGAAGAAGTGCTCTATCCAGCAATGGAAGATTTTTGCCTCGATATCGTAGTTGGTAAAGGTCCGGCAGCACGCTCTATCCGCCTTGATTTACCACCATTTACATTAGTTGGTGCAACAACACGTTCAGGCGCATTATCTGCACCACTTCGCGATCGTTTTGGTGTATTATTAAGATTGGACTATTATGATGAACCCTCACTTGCCGAAATTGTAAAAAGAAGTGCGGACTTATTTGGTGTTGCAGTTCATGACCAAGCAGCGAATGAACTAGCAAGACGCTCGAGAGGAACACCACGTATTGCGAACCGCCTATTAAAGCGTGTGCGTGATTATGCACAAGTTTTAGGAGACGGAGAGATTACGGTATCACTCTGTCAGACCGCTTTAGAGCTTCTACAAGTCGATCCACTCGGTTTAGATCATATTGACCGCAAATTAATCGAGGGAATGATTGAACGCTTTAGAGGAGGTCCTGTAGGCTTAGATACGATCTCTGCAAGTATTGGTGAAGAATCGATGACGATTGAAGAAATGTATGAACCTTATTTAATGCAAATCGGGTTCATTCAACGAACACCAAGAGGTCGTATGGCCACAGCACTTGCTTATACACATTTCGGATACGCGTATCCAGCAGAAACTTAATGAAAAGAAGGAAGTAACGATGAAACTAGAAGATTTTGATTACGTATTACCAGAAGAATTAATTGCGCAAGTACCACTTGAAAATCGTGCTGCAAGTCGATTGATGGTATTAGATAAAGAAACAGGTGAAGTAGAGCATCATCACTTCCCACATATTGTTGAAGAATTAGAAGCAGGAGACTGCTTGATTTTAAATGATACGCGCGTATTACCTGCTCGTTTAATCGGTGAAAAGAAAGAGACAGGTGCACATATTGAAGTGCTACTCATTAAGCAAACAGCTGATGACGAATGGGAAACATTAGTGAAACCTGCTAAGCGTATTAAAGTGGGAACAGTTGTCACATTTGGTGATGGACTATTAACAGCTGAATGTACAGGTGAGTTAGAGCATGGAGGTCGACTTTTTAAATTTAATTATGAAGGGATCTTCATCGAAATTTTAGAAAAGTTAGGTACAATGCCTCTACCGCCTTATATTCATGAGAAGTTAGATAACCAAGAGCGCTATCAAACTGTTTATTCAAAAGAACTAGGTTCAGCAGCAGCGCCGACAGCCGGTCTGCATTTTACAGATGAAATTTTAGATGCTATTCGTGCAAAAGGTGTACAAGTTGCTTTTGTAACTTTACATGTAGGGATTGGTACATTCCGCCCGGTAAGTGTTGAAACAATTGAAGAACATGATATGCATGCAGAGTTTTATAACTTACCAGCTGAAACAGCTCAAATCATCAATGATACAAAAGCGAACGGTGGACGTGTCATCGCAGTAGGTACAACATCTACACGTACACTTGAAACAGTCGCACAAAATAATAATGGTCAAATTATTGCAGAGTCAGGTTGGTCAAAAATCTTTATCTACCCTGGTTTTGAATATAAAGCAATCGACGGAATGGTTACAAACTTCCACTTACCAAAATCATCATTAGTAATGATGATTAGTGCATTGGCAGGTCGTGAAAACGTACTGAATGCTTATAAAATCGCTGTTGAAAATAAATACCGATTCTTCAGCTTTGGTGATGCGATGTTCATTCGTCCACAAAAGAAAGGAAATTAATTTATGTCAGAACAACCAATTCGCTACGAACTGATTAAAACATGTAAACAAACGGGAGCACGTCTAGGGATTGTGCATACACCACATGGTTCATTTGAAACGCCAGCTTTCATGCCAGTAGGTACACAAGCAACGGTAAAAACGATGGCACCAGAAGAAATTAAAGAAATGGGCGCAGGAATTATTTTAAGTAACACTTATCATTTGTGGCTACGCCCAGGGCATGAGATTATTAAGGAAGCAGGCGGACTTCACAAATTTATGAACTGGGACCGTGCAATTTTAACGGACTCAGGTGGTTTCCAAGTATTCTCATTAAGCGATATGCGCAAAATCACAGAAGAAGGGGTACATTTCCGCAATCACTTAAATGGTAGCAAAATGTTCCTTAGTCCAGAAAAAGCAATGGAGATTCAAAATGCACTTGGCTCAGATATTATGATGGCTTTTGATGAATGTCCTCCATTCCCAGCAACATACGAATACATGAAAGCTTCTGTTGAACGTACTTCTCGTTGGGCAGAACGTTGTTTAGAAGCACATGAACGTCCGCAAGATCAAGGACTATTCGGTATTGTACAAGGTGGAGAATTCGAAGAACTACGTAAACAATCTGCAAAAGATTTAGTCTCTATGGACTTCCCAGGGTATGCAATTGGTGGTTTATCAGTTGGCGAACCAAAACCAATTATGAACCGCATGTTAGAATATACTACGCCATTACTACCTTCGCATAAGCCACGTTATTTAATGGGTGTTGGCTCACCAGACTCATTAATCGATGGTGCGATTCGTGGTATCGATATGTTTGACTGTGTATTACCAACACGTATTGCACGTAACGGTACGTGCATGACAAGCCAAGGTCGTGTTGTCGTGAAAAATGCAAAATATGCAAAAGACTTTACACCGCTTGATCCGGAGTGCGATTGCTACACATGTAAAAACTATACGAAGGCATATATTCGTCACTTAATTAAGGCAGATGAAACATTCGGTATCCGTTTAACTTCGACACATAACTTGCACTTCTTGCAAAACTTAATGCGTCAAGTACGCCAAGCGATTCGTGAAGACCGTTTAGGCGACTTCCGCGAAGAATTCTTTGAGCAATACGGATTTAATAAACCGAATGCAAAAAATTTCTGATTCTTGTATAATAATGAATGAGAAAGGGGGAATAGAAGAATGGATTTTGGAGCTTTAGGTAATTTCTTACCATTGATCATTATCATTGCGTTAATGTACTTCATGTTAATCCGTCCAGCGTCAAAGCAGCGTAAAAAAACAGCAGAAATGCAAGCAGCTTTATCACGTGGGAACAAGATTATTACAATCGGGGGACTACATGCAACGATTGATGCAATTGACGATAAAACAGCAGTAGTTGTATTAGAAGACGGTACAAAAATGCGTTTTGAGCGTGCAGCAATTGGTCGTGTTGTAGAAGACGACGCAGCTGAATAATCAGTGTATAAAAGACACACTGGGACATAAGTGTAAAAACACTATCCCATATGAGCATAAGAAAAACTGGAATCGCGCTGTGGCGCGGTTCCAGTTTTTCGTTGCGAACGTTAAAACGAAAAGTGAAGTATTTTGTCCCAGACTGTTTTTTTGTTTGAATAAATTGGAATTAAAGGTGTAATATAATAAAGATGGTATAAAGGTTATAATAGATAGGTCATGAATCGCTTTTATCTGAAAAATGTGAAATAATAGAATCAACTCATGTTTGAAGGAGCGAATGTTTTATGCCTACAAAAGATGAAAGACCACGAAAGATGGCGGATAGCCAAACCTATGCAAAAGTTTCAAAGTCTGAAAAACGTTTACGCTTTTTAGGTTATGTGATTATGACCATATTAATCGTGGCGATGCTTATTTGGACAGTCCGTGTATTTCTAATGTAGAGGAGGCGCATTTTACATGATGCCATTCGAATCATTGTTTCAGCAGTTGCAAACGGTTTTAAATATGAAGTGTGAAGATTTACAGGCTCAAGGTTTGGAGCAACCGAATCCATCTGCTATATGGCACTATTTTGTTCATCAAAAATGGTGTGATGTGGAATCAGAGGAAGAAATGCATATTCACCAGATGGTCAGTGATTTACTAGCTTTAACAAAACAGCAATATTGTACATATATTGAGCAAACATCATATAAAATGACACCATTTGCTGAATTAGAAGAAGAAGAAATTGCCGCATTACTCGAAAGTTAGAAAAAATTTACTGAGAAGGTTTGACAGCAGGAAAGCACTGTTTCATAATAGACCTGTTACGAATAACGGTGACAAATTGACGTTATTCCATTATAGTAATAATATATTGGTATTATATTACTGCATTTAAGAACAAGCGATGTGTTAAATGTTCAGGGAGGATTTATACATGAAATTGAGAAGTCGAATTGTTGCTTTCTTCATTGTTGTCATTGCATTATTTGCAACAATGGGAGCGACAACAGAAGGCATCGTAAAGAACATTAATCTAGGTCTTGATTTACAAGGTGGATTTGAAGTTCTTTATCAAGTAGAACCTTTAAAAGGTGCTAAGCCCATTACAGAAAAAGATTTACAAGCCACTGTAACGGCCATTCAAGAACGTGTCAACGTGCTTGGAGTGAGTGAGCCGAGTATTCAAATTGAGAGTGGTAATCGCATTCGTGTGCAGTTAGCTGGTGTTAAAGATCAAGATGCCGCACGAGAATTATTAGCAACACAAGCGAACCTAACATTCCGCGACGTTAATAATAAACTATTATTAGATGGTCGCGATTTAAAACAAGGTGGAGCAAGTGATGGCTTCGATTCTCAAACGAATCAACCAATCGTATCATTAAAATTAAAAGATGCGAAAAAATTCAACGAAATCACAACAGACCTTTCACAACGTGGACCTGGTCAAAACTTAATGGTCATCTGGTTAGATTATCAAAAAGGTGATACGTACGAAAAAGAAGCCAAAAAAGAAGCTGCTGGTCAAAAGCCTAAATTTATCTCAGCTGCGTCTGTACAAAAACCTCTGAACACAACAGATGTTCAAATTTCAGGTAACTTTACTGTACAAGAAACAAAGGATTTAGCAGGTATTTTAAATGCAGGTTCATTACCTGTTCAATTAAAAGAAGTGTATTCAACATCAGTAGGGGCGCAATTTGGTCAAGATGCTTTAAAATCAACCGTACTGGCTAGTATCATTGGTGTTTTAGCTATCTTCGTCTTCATGTTAGTTGTTTACCGTTTACCAGGTGCTATCGCAATTGTGACATTAAGTGTCTTCACATTCATCACATTATGGATTTTAGACATGATTAATGCAGTATTAACATTACCAGGTATCGCCGCTTTAGTATTAGGGGTAGGTATGGCAGTCGATGCGAATATCCTCATGTACGAGCGTCTAAAAGAAGAAATTCGTGTTGGTAAGTCTGTAAAACAAGCGTTTAAAGCAGGTTCGAAAAACTCATTCTCTGCAATCTTTGATGCGAACATTACAACATTATTAGCAGCAGGCGTATTATTCATCTTCGGCGTAAGTACAGTAAAAGGTTTCGCAACAACATTAATCATTACGATCTTAGTCAGCTTCTTAACAGCTGTTTGGGGTACGCGTGTATTACTTGGCTTACTTGTAAACAGTGGTTACTTAGATAATAAGAAAACATGGTTCGGTGTGAAAAAATCAAGTATTCATGGCATTGAAGAAGGCTTTGATACATTAGATTTAAAAACGAAATTCGACCGATTCGACTTCGTTCACACACGTAAGCGTTTCTTCACGATTTCAGCTGTTCTTATTTTAGCTGGTTTAATCGTTCTTGGAATCTTTAAACTAAATTTAGGAATCGACTTCTCAAGTGGTGCGCGTGTTCAATTACAATCTGAACATAAATTAACAACACAAGAAGTAGAGAAATTCTTAGATAAAACAGGCTTCCCATCTGAAAATATTGTCATTAGTGGTGACAAATCAGAATATGCAGCTGTTCGTTATGATAAAGACTTCTCAAAAGAAGATGTCCAAAAAATGAACGCAGCCGCAGACAAAGCATTTGGTTATAAAGCTTCTGTAAGTTCTGTATCACCAGATGTAAGTAAAGAGATTGCACGCAATGCGATGTATGCACTGGCCATTGCAGCAGTCGGAATCATTATCTATGTAGCAATTCGCTTCGAATGGCGCATGGGCATTGGTGCGATTGCCTCACTAATCCATGACATATTCTTCATGGTAGCGATCTTCAGTCTGTTCCGATTAGAAGTCGATATGACCTTTATCGCAGCGGTTCTAACGATTGTTGGTTACTCAATTAATGATACGATTGTTACGTTTGACCGTATTCGAGAGAACTTACATCGTGCAAAAGTTATTAAAACACCAGATGATTTAGCTGATATTGTCAATAAATCATTACGTCAAACATTAGGTCGTTCGGTTAATACTGTAATGACAGTCATCATTGTTGTTGTATCATTATTAATCTTTGGTGCACCATCAATTGAAAACTTCTCAATCGCGTTACTAATCGGTTTAGTAACAGGTATGTATTCATCTATTTACATCGCAGCACAGATTTGGTATGTATTAAAAGTACGCCAAATGAAAAAGCTTGGCGGTAAAGTGAATGTAGAGAAGAAAAAACGTCAATGGGGTTCAGATGAACCACAAGTATAATATTTAGACTAAAGCACTAGCTTATGAAAATAAGTTAGTGCTTTTTGTGTAGAAAAATATATTCAATTTATCTATCTGATGATATAATTCGGATAGAGAAAGGGGAGATTCAAGTGAAATATACAAAAATTCTAGTCGGCAGTCTCTTTCTAGCATGGCTTGGTTTTCAGCCAATTTCAGCCCATGCCGCAACAGAGGTAGAACACGTATCTGTTTTTTATAAATCAGAAGCAGGGAAGGAACTAATTTTAGATCAAGCAGAAAACGCAAAAAAATTAGATGCAATTGATGCAGTAGTGGGAACATTTTCAAAAGAAGAAATTAAAAAATTAGAGGCTTCTAAACAAATCGAGGTTGTACATACAGGTACACGAAAATTACGCACACAAGATGTTGGGCTTCCTGTACCATTCGCAAATTTCACAACGAATTGGAACCAACAATTAATTGCCGTTCAAAATGCATGGCAAAAAGGATTGGATGGTCAAGGCGTGAAAGTGGGAATTATCGACTCAGGTATAGCCAATCACACAGCCCTTCCAAAAGTTCAACACAAAACGATTATCTCTGACTCAAGTCAGATTACATACGCATCGAATGCTACATCACATGGTACATTTGTTGCAGGTATTATCGCTGCACAACCAGGAAAAGCAGGCAATGTAATTGGTGTGGCACCCGGTGTTGAATTATATAGTTATAATATTGACGGCAAAGACGGAGCTGATTTAATCGACTTCATGACAGCGATTAATTACGCCATCCAACAAAAAGTCAATATTTTAAATATTTCGATGGGAATCTCTCAAGCGGACTTATTATTACCGAATGAAAAAGTAAGCGACAATCCATTATATATCGCAGTGAAAAAAGCATTAGATGCAGGTGTAATGGTCGTTGCAGCTTCAGGGAATGACGGGAAAAACCAAATTGATTATCCAGCCGCGATCCCAGGTGTTGTAGCAGTGGGTTCAGTTGAAAAGACGAAAAAGTTGTCTTACTTCTCCAATACAGGGAGTGTATTAGACCTTGTAGCACCGGGAACGGATATTACATCACTTGCATACAGTGGCGGTACATCTACCGACTCAGGTACATCGTTTTCAACACCACATGTGACAGGTTTACTCGCATTATTAAAACAAGCGTATCCAAAAGAATCTGCGAAACAACTAGAAAATCATCTCTATGCAAATGCAATAGATTTAGGTGTAAAAGGACCTGACGCCATCTACGGTTACGGACTCGCACAATTTCCGTCTAAAATTTTAACAGCGAGTTTACAGCCAGTTGAATCAGCAGCTGCTAAATATGTTCGTGTGAATCAATCCAAAATTAAAACAATCGTTCGAAAAATGAATAATAAAAAAACAGTTCATTATGTAACGGAATTTATACCGCTTTATACCGTTACAAATCAATTAACGAAAGCACAAAAAACAAGTGTTGAAGCATACCGCAAAAAAGTCGGCGCAACGATTATTTCAAGTACTCAAAAATCGAGTCGAATCAAAGCAACGAATTATACAACATTGAAAACGAAAAAAGCATCGACATGGACATGGGCAACACCAGTGAAAAAGTCGACAGTTCGTACATCGGCATATGCAGTATATAAAGACGGTGCGAAAGTATCAGGCTTCACCTTCTCAACGAGTGCCTCAGGTAAATATACAAAAGTGAAAACAACGAAAACACTCGCCAAAGGCACGTATTATATGACACTCGATCCGAAAAACGTACGCACAACGAAAAATAAAACAGTGAAACCCGTCATTGTGAAATATGTAGTGAAATAAAAAATCGACTTCGGCATGAGATGCTGAAGTCGATTTTTTGATATGGAAAGAAAATTACTAATCAATTTCGATGGAACCACCATCAGAGTTGGGTGTTAAAGAGGAGTCGATTTGACCATTTGCCCCCCCACCTGTACCAGAATTATCATTATCTATATTTGGTTTTTGATAAATTACTTTAGTACCACCAGACATAGTTATATTGTTCCCTATAAGAGCCCCCGTAATTTCACCCCCACCACTTACATTAATATTAAATTTTGGAGCATAAAAATAAAGGGGAGTTTTTGTAGAACTTCCTCCACTGATTCTAACATCTTTTTTAGCGATATCATTATCTCCTCGTAATATAATATTCCCAGAGAGCTTTATCCCTCCATTTATATCAATAGGCGCATATAAAAAATCTAAATTAACAGCATTTTCAAAACCACCATTTATTGTAGGTTTATTATTTCCAGTATAGTAAATATTAGTTTCTTTACTATTTATTGTAGTAGTATTATTTAATTTTAGAGAGTCATATGCAAAAATATTTACTTTTTCTGTCATATTCATTGTGGAACTAGAGCCGAATGTAACTTTATTAGAATATATATTTAAATTTTTAGCATTAGATATATGACCACTACCTGATTGAGAAAATTCATCTGCGGAATAAATATTAATGTTATTCGCTGATTTTAAAATTGCAGAACCGGAAAGAGAAAAGTTACCTTTTGTGTAAATATTTATTGAATTGCCAAAGAAATTTATATTACCGCTACCCTTGGAAAATGAATTTGAAAAAATAGAAATATTTCCTTCACCCTCAATATTAATATCTCTATAATCAAAATCTGCTTTTTCAATGTAAAAATTCACATTATTTTTACCAATATTCAAAGAATTTTTATAAAAATCTTGGGTACTAACTTTGTAATTTCCAGAAGGAATAGGATTTTTATTAGGGATACCTTGTTGAATATTATTAGGTAAATTTGGGTTTGTAATGTCATTTAATGAAATAAATTTATTTATTGGAAAGTCAGGGATTTTAGGCATTTTAGAATCATTGAAAGTGACATCCTTATTTTTTATTGCAGTTGAAATTCCTTGATAAGAAGAGTCCCCACAAATATTGTTCTCTTTCCACCAGCTACAAGGTCTGTAAGTAGTGCCGGATGTTGAACCAGTATAAGAAACGCTTCCTGAATTACTTGTAAATGGATATTTAATATCTGACGGCTGAGGACCAGAAAAACCTAAATTGCCTATAATGCTACCATTTGATAAGTCTAAATTATTTATAGCATGAATGGCATATTTAGAAAAACTAAATTCTTCTTCGGCTGGTTTTTCAGTAATTGCTAACTTATAACTATCCACCGATTGAACCGTTCGTTTCTTTTCATTCGCTGAATCAGTTGATTTGATGATTCCTGTCGATGTAATCGTGAATTTAAGTTCAGTTTCTGAAACGTTCATTACTGTTTTCACATTTGCCTTCGCGTTCTTTCGTTTGAATAGATCTGTACCGTACTCAACTGGTTTTAATTGCTCTGAGAGTCGTCCTTCCGCAAATGTTCTTAATTTATTTACAAACTGCTCCTTCGTTAATTTTTGATCTTTTACAGATTTAACAAAATCATCATAAACCACTTTCGCAATTTTCAATTCCTCTTTCTTCTGATTCAGTCCTGCTTCTGCAATGTAATACGCTGTTTGGTCTTTGTTTTCTTCTTCCGATAATTTCTTCGATGAGCTCGTCGTTGTTAAAATGCCGAGTCCGAGTACGGTGACAACGGTAATAACGAGTAGGGCAATGACAAGGGCATAGCCATCATTCGATTTTACATATTTTCGCATCGCTTATCCTCCTCTAGAATAAAGTGTCGTTTCCACTCTTTTGCCGTTCGTATTTTCGATCTTTAAATAGATTCCTTCCTGTGCACTCGGTATTTTTGATGTGCTTGGGCAGTCTGATATTGATGTGCTTTTTGAAGGCTCTTTCGTACTTTGAACACAGAATGAACGAATCTTTGTTTGATAAGGTGCGCCATTTTTCCTTAATGTATCGCCTGTTTTTGTATAGGTATAGGTCGCAATGACTTTTTCTTGATTATTTTCTTTTGTTTTAAATACAACCTGATTATTTTGAATGTCGACAATTTTTGTTTTTCTAAAATCGCGTGTGATTTCTTTCATAATAAAAGAAAGTTCATTCAAATTCGTTGTATCGTCTACTTGTGATTTATATTCTTTGTTGGAGAAGGTGAGCAAGTTGAATAGAATGGCGCCGACAATCGTCAAAATGACGATGACTGCTAATACTTCGACAAGTGTAAAGCCTTTTTCGTTTTTCATATTAATCACCTGCTCTCATAATATTCTCCATCTGTGCTTTTGGATTCACTTTTGGTTGGCATGGATCTACAACTTTTCTCTTGTCATATACCGACACCATTACATTGCGTAATGTAGACTTCGGATTAGAAAATACTTCCACAACGACCACTTCATTTTTATATTCGTGATCCTTTATGTAAATCGTCTTAGTTGGTGTACAGCTTTTCATTTGGTATTTTAATAATTTATGCAAGATGATTTTCATACTTGGGTTAGTCTCTTGTTTCGTTGTTGCATAAATTGATTCCATCTCTTGTTGTGCAGTGTATGTAGCGTCAACTGTCTTCTTCGACTCAACCGTTGTTTCTCTGCCTTTAAAGAACAGTGTAAAAAAAGAAATCAAAATGATACTAATTAGTACAAAAGCAGCCATGACTTCTACGAGTGAAAATCCTTTTTCATTATTATATGGCATCTTAATTCCCCCAACATGTAGTTTCCTAATATATCCTTCTTATTATAATGTGTAATAAAAATATAGTCAAAAAACACTATTCGTTTTCGTATTTTGTCACAAAAAAATTTAAAAATATGCTAATAGTTATGGAAGTTTCCATTTTTTTGAGTTATATTATAATTATTCAAGCAAATATTAGTTATATTTTCCATATAAAAAGCATTTAAAGGAGATTCAACATGAGTCTATTTAAGAGAATCGTCATATTTACGATTTTAGGTACTATGACGCTATTTTTCATACATACATTATCCGTACAAGCGAGTGGTAGTCAGGCGAAAATTGGTCCAGTCGATGTAAGTGGGATGTCGCAAAAAGAGATGCGAAAAGAAACGCAGAAAATTGTCGATGTGTGGCAAAAGAACGATATTATCATCCGGATTGGTCGAAATGAAGTGACGGTATCGGGCGAAGATTTTAATTTTGATGTACAGCAATCTGTTAATGATTTATTGAAAAAGGTTGATCAACCATGGTATGACTTTTGGTCTCCTACACCAAGTGCTTCTGTTGACCTAGTGGTGAACGAAACAGAAAAGTTACGTCAAAAGCTACAGCCGATTTTAGGGGACGAAACGGATTTACAGATGAAAGAGTTGCTGAAACAAGTTGCGCTTTTACCGAATCGACCGTTAAAAATTGAACGAAAAGATTTTCCGTTTGAAGAAGGTATTGAAATTTCATCTGCTTCTATCAATTTGAAGGAAGATGAAGTAGAGTCGATTACGCAAATGACGAAAAATGTGAATGGTGTATTAGTGAAGCCAAATCAGGAATTGTCATTCTTCCAACAAGTTGGCGTGCCAGAGAGTATTCGTTTAGGGAGTATTATGGCATCTGCACTTTATCAAAATGCATTACAATCAGGATTTGAAATTGCCGAGCGTCATCAAGCACTCTTACAGCAGAACTATACAGAGCCAGGAATGGAAGCTGTTATTAAACCGTCTAAGCAGTATGATTTAAAGTTCGTCGTGTCACGTGATTCATCGATTAAGATGCGTGCAGAAGTAGAAGGAAATACATTGAATGTGAAGTTTTACATCGCAGCAGGAGAGAAAAAGCCAGATGTAAAAGTATACACAGCAGATGAGGAATCGATTCCGAGTGGTGTGATTTATCGTTATAACGAATCACTAGGCGCAGGTGTGACAGCGTCTGTTCAACAAGCGAAAGATGGATTAACAATCTCTGTATATCGCCAAATTCGAACAGAGAAGGGCGAAACAAAACGAACGTTAATGAGTAATAATTATTATGCGCCAATTCATGAAGTGATTGAAACGTCGAATGAAGAAGTCATTGTGGAAGAACCAGTGACACAGAATCCGGAAGTGGATAGTTCATTTGAAGTGAATGAAGATACAACAGAAGTACCGACAGAGGACGATGTAGTAGCACCGACGCCACCACCGAATGAACCAACAGCAGATGAATTAAAAAATGCGACTGTGGATTATTCAGAAGATGAGGATTATTACTATTACATTTATTCCGTTGAAAAACAGAAGGGTGGGCGTAATCAGTGAAACAAGGAAGAAAGCGACTAGGTGATTTACTTGTCGAAGCAAATGTATTAACGGAAGATCAATTACAACACGCACTAGCAATCAAACAACCGAATGAGCGATTAGGAGATGTATTGATTAAGGAGCAGCTCGTAACCGAACAAACGTTAATCGAAGTCCTTGAATTTCAGTTAGGAATACCTCATGTGAACTTGGGGCAGTTCCCCATTGATTCAGAAATCATACAATTAGTACCAAAAGAAATTGCGAAACGTTATTTACTCGTTCCTTTACGAAAAGAGAAAAATAAATTATTTGTAGCGATGGCAGATCCAATGGATTACTTTGCGATTGAAGAATTGCGTATGTTGACAGGGTTCCGTATTGAGCCTTGTATCGCAACAAAACAAGATTTAAATAAAACCATTAGTAAATACTATGAACTACAAGCAACGATGGATGCGGCACTTAGTGATTTAGTCGGCACAACAGAAGAAGATAATTCTGACATTGT
The DNA here is from genome assembly GCF_038003625.1 of Kurthia sp. FSL E2-0154. Taxonomy (NCBI): domain Bacteria; kingdom Bacillati; phylum Bacillota; class Bacilli; order Caryophanales; family Caryophanaceae; genus Kurthia; species Kurthia sp. FSL E2-0154. The sequence continues at coordinate 1,456,423 of NZ_JBBOPO010000001.1, read as the reverse complement.
GGCAGAAGATTCACCAATTGTTGTACTTGTGAACCAAATTATTAACGATGCGGTGGTACAAGGTGCGAGTGATATTCACTTCGATCCGCAAGATAATGAATTCCGCATTCGTTTTCGTGTAGATGGTATGTTGAAAACAGAACGTTCATTACCGAAAAGTATGCAAAATATGGTCATTGCCCGTTTGAAAATTATGGGGAACTTGAATATTACCGAGAGTCGTTTACCACAGGATGGACGCATTCAAATCCAAGCACAAATGCGAGCGATTGATATCCGTCTATCGACATTGCCAACTATTTACGGTGAAAAAGTGGTAATGCGTGTGTTGGATACGAAGAATGCACAAATCTCAATTAATGGCTTGAAATTCTCGGAGCAGAATCAACAGAAGTTTGAGCGTATGATTCGTAAGCCGAATGGCATCGTTCTTATTACAGGTCCAACAGGTTCAGGTAAATCATCTACGTTATCGGCAACATTGAATGATTTGAATGATGAAGCGCTAAATATTATTACGGTTGAAGATCCGGTGGAGTATCAATTAGAAGGTATTAACCAAATTCAAGTGCGTGAAGAAGTCGGGTTAACATTCGCCGCTGGTTTACGCTCCATCTTACGTCAAGATCCCGATGTCATTATGATTGGTGAGATTCGTGATACCGAGACAGCACAAATGGCGACACGTGCTTCATTAACAGGTCACTTAGTATTTAGTACGCTGCATACGAATAGTGCAATTGAGTCGATTGATCGTTTAAAAGATATGGGGATTGAGCCTTATTTGATTACGTCGTCACTTGAAGGCATTGTAGCACAGCGTCTTGTACGTCGTGTTTGCCGAGATTGTGGTCGTACACGTGATGTCACTGCAACAGAACAGGCTGTGTTATTAAAATATGGTTTCCATTCAGCGCAAGTGCATGCAGGAGTAGGATGTCCAGCATGTAATCACACAGGCTATCGTGGTCGAATTGCGCTACATGAAGTATTTGAATTAGATGAAGAAGCGAAGCAACTCATTTTAGCAGGTGCCGCTTCAAATGAAATTTTACAAAATGCGATGAAAAAAGGATATGAGCCACTCGTACATGATGGCTTACAAAAAGCATTGAACGGTTTGACAACCATTGAAGAAGTCATTCGCGTCGTTACAGATTAAGTAGGAGGGTGCAAAGATGTCTAAAGACATAATTGAATTATTAACAAAAGCTGATGAGCTGAATGCATCCGATTTACATATTACAGTCGGAATTCCACCTACTTTTCGTGTAAATGGAAGACTACAAGCTTATGGAGAAGAAAAGTTATTGCCAGATGATTTAGAGCGTATGGTGAAATCCGTTATTCCTGAATTTCGCCTAGCAGAATTCGAAGAGCGTCGTGAACTCGACTTCAACTACTCACTTCAAAACCGCTGTCGTTTTCGTATGAATGCCTATCATCAACGTAATAGTTTGACGCTTGCTGCACGTAAGATTGACTCAACGATTCCGACGATTGAGCAATTAAATATGCCGCAAGTATTATATCGCTTATGCGAAAAGCCACAAGGACTTATTCTTGTAACAGGTCCAACAGGTTCAGGTAAGTCGACAACACTTGCTGCGATGATTGATTTTATTAATAAAAATCAAGCGAAACATATTATTACATTAGAAGATCCAATCGAGTATTTACACAGTCATCAAAAATCCATTGTCAATCAACGTGAAGTTGGTTCAGATACGAAAAGCTTCGCCAATGGATTGAGAGCGGCACTTCGACAAGACCCCGATATCATCTTAGTCGGAGAGATGCGTGATTTGGATACGATTTCAACAGCGATTACAGCTGCTGAAACAGGTCACTTAGTTATGGCGACGCTTCATACGAGTAGTGCACCGACAACAATCGACCGAATTATTGATGTCTTTCCGCCACATCAACAAGGACAGATTCGTGTTCAATTAGCCAATGTCTTACAAGGAATTGTATCGCAACGTCTATTCCGTCGTATTGATACGGAAGGGCGTATCGCAGCGACAGAAGTGTTAGTTCAAACCCCTTCTGTTGCAAACTTAATTCGAAATGATAAAGTTCACCAAATTTCGAATATTATGCAGACATCGCGTTCTCTCGGGATGCATACGCTCGACACATCGATTCAACAATTACTAACGGAGCGTAAAATCGACTTCGAAACAGCGCAAACATTTATGCGTACAGGTGATTTAGGATGACCGTTTATAAATATTCTGGGCGCTCAAAACTTGGTGAACAAAAGAAGGGCTCAGTTGAAGCAGAGAGTAAAACACAGGCAATCGCGAAGATTCGTGATTTAGGTATTAGTCCGCGTGAAGTGAAAGAATCGAGCAGTATTCTACATCTGGATTTAACGATTGGAAATGCTGTGAAGATGGAGCACTTTGTCATCTTTTGTCGTCAGTTTGCGACCTTGATACGTGCAGGTGTTTCGATTGTCGAGTCGATTCATATCTTAGCGGCACAGACGGAGAGTAAGGCGCTGAAAAAAGCACTCTATACAGTAGAAGACGACCTTCGTGCTGGGATTGCCTTTTCAACATCCGCTGTGAAATTCCCGAAAGTATTCCCTACGCTATTCGTCAACATGATGAAAGCAGGGGAAGCGACAGGGAACATGGACGATACGTTAGATCGTCTTGCAGGAAGTTATGAAAAGACATTCAAATTAAAAAAGAAAATTCAATCAGCGATGATGTATCCGATTATGCTGATTATTTTAATTTTAGGTGTTGGTGCATTCATGCTGTTATGGCTTGTACCACAATTTACACAGAACTTTGCGAGCTTTGGAGCTGATTTACCACCGATTACTGTATTCGTACTAGGACTGAGTGATGCGCTAAAAGCGTATTGGTGGCTATTCTTAGGCATTCTTATTGCAATTATCGCAGTGTTCAGTTTCTTATTTAAAAATAACAAGCAATTCCACTTTGGTGTGTACTATGTGTTACTGAAAACACCAATTTTCGGACCTGTATTACAAAAAGCCGCGATTGCGCGCATGACGCGTACACTTGCCTCGCTCTTTAGTAGTTCTGTACCGATTTTAAATGCACTGACGATTGTGGAGAAGATTTCAGCCAATCCGATTATTGAAAAAGTATTGCGTGAGGCGAAGAAGTCGCTTGAAAGCGGCAGTTCACTCGCAGAACCATTAGAAAAGAGTTGGGTATTCCCACCGCTTGTAACACAGATGATTCTCATTGGTGAGAAGACAGGTTCACTCGACTATATGTTAGAAAAAGTAGCTGAGTTTTATGAAGATGACGTGGACCGTACCGTTGATGCCCTAAAGTCACTTATTGAACCATTAATGATTGTCTTACTAGCAGGAATTGTCGGTTTCATCGTCGCAGCGATTATGATGCCAATGTTAAGTCTATATGAACAAATCTAAAATAAATATCACCTTGAAGGGAGGTGAACGTACAATGACAAACGAACGTACTTTCAGCAAGGACAAAAAAGAAAGAGGAGGGATTTCATTGAGAAATCTACTAAATAAGAAATTAAAAAATGAAAAAGGTTTAACGCTAATCGAGTTACTAGCTGTTATCGTTATTCTAGCAATCATCGCGTTAATCGCAATCCCAGCAATCGGCAACATTATCTCGAACTCAAAATCAAAAGCAGTATTATCTGATGCAACAACAATTATTTCAGGTGCTAAAACTGCGATTGCAGACGGCGTATGCGGCGCACCAGCAGAGGATAAATCCGTTACATGTACAGGTGAACAATTAAAAGATTATGTAGAGGGATTAAAATCAGGTAATGAGTTAGTAAAAACAGATACTGTTAAAAAAACTGCAACTGGTGAATATCAAATTACTTATACAGCTTTAAATTCAAATAATGTGAATGAAAAGTATATGGATTTATTAAAAACAGCAGGAGCAACAATTACAGCTGGTACCCCATCAAAAGTTACTTTAGTCACACAAAAACAATTAGCAGATGTAATGGGCAACAAGTAGTAACCAGCCTTTCGTTTAGAAGCCGTCCTTCGACGGCTTCGTGCCGAAGTGTTGGTTTGATTTAGAAAAGTAGGAGGCAATCATGATGAAATTGGGCTCGAAGAAAAAGGTTGCGTTGACATATAATGATTATAAAATCCAATTATTTCAATATCATGAGCAAGATTTAACGAAAGCGATCTTAATTGAGCAAGACTTACCAAAAGACTTGATTCGAGACGGTGCAATTGTTGATGAAGTCGGTGTATTTGAATTAATTAAACAAATTGTAAAAGAGTCTAAATTAAAAGGGCAATCGGTTATTTTTACGGTGCCTGATAATGCATTAACGATGCGTAAAGTCGATTATCCACTTGATTTAAGTGGTGCTGCGATTAAAGAATATTTTGAACTAGAAATTGGGCAGTCAGTACATTTACCATTTGAAGAACCGGTCATTGACGTAGTCGATTTACCAGAAGAAGGACAGGCACTATTATTTGCGACAAATGGTATCGAGATTCGAAAAATTCAAGGGATTTTATACGATGCGGGATTAAAGCCAGTCGCTGCCGATGCCCGCGCACTAGCGACGTTGCGTATGGTAGAACAAATCTTCCCGGAATTTGTTGATCGTATTACGATGACGGTGGCAGTATCGATTAATGAATTATCGCTATCAATTTATGATAAGGGTGTACTTGAATTCATTCGTTATCATACGATTGAAACGGAATTAGTACAGTGGGAGCCGACAGAAGAAGGCGACCATCTAACATTTACGTATAAGGGAAATACGAGTGAGTATCAAATGGATTTAATGGAAGCGTTAGCTGAAATGAATCGTATTATGAACTTCTATCGTTTCTCGATTAATAAGGATCAGCAGAATGTCGAACAAGTTATATTACTAGGGGATTGTCCTGAAATTACATACATAAAAAATATGTTAGAGAGTCAGATGGATATTCCGATTTATACATTAGAAGATAGTCGGGTAAAAGAACAGTTCCCAGCACTACATGCGAGTAATGCGGAAGTGGTCGGCTTAGCATTAAAAGATGAATTATTATCAGCCATTCCAAACATTAACTTACTTCCATCATTCAAAGCTGAAGGTAGTAAGAAAGTATGGATTTGGGGAGCAGCCGTTGTCGTGACAATTTTGATTGCGAGTATTGCGCTTTGGAATGCATCTATCTCGAAAGAAATTAAAGCATTAGAGCAAGAAAAAACAGCGAATCAAGCGATTGTCGATGATGAAAAAGCAAAAGTAGCAGCTTATGAACAAGAGAAGCAAAATTCACTGGATGCGGCAGTAAAAGTGATTGAACGTCTCGCCTATCCTGTGACGCCGGTCATGGATGCCATTCGAAAAGATTTACAGCCGTATGAATATGAGCTGAACTTTACATTTAGTGCAAATCAAGCGACTGTCGATATTCAATATGAAACATTTACGCAGGTCGCAAATTATGTCGATCAGTTACAGACGAATCCGTTATTTACAGATATTAAGGTCACAACAATTGAAGTGAATCCAGTAGAACTACCGAACGCTGCGACGAGTGTACCGCGTCACAAAGCGCAGTTAACGCTTGATCTAAACTTAGCCAAATTAATTGAAGGAGAGAAGGAGTCATGAAAAAACAGTTAAACAGACAGCAACTCATTCTCATCCTTCTTGCGATTTGTTTAGTAGGCGCAGTTGTTTATGGTATTTATGCGTATATATTAGAACCAAAATGGTCAGAACGCGATGCCTTAAAAGCTGAAAATGTACAGTTAGTAGATGAAGCGTCGAATTTACGTATTCAATTGCAGCAAGATCAAAAGAACGCGGAAGCATCAAAAAGAAGCGATGCGGAATTACGTATGAAAGTACCAAAAAATCGTGATATTAGTCAGTTAATTCGTATGCTAGAACAGTTTGAAGGGCAAACAGCAACAGAAGTGAGCAGTGTCGCATTTAATAACTACGATGCTTCTGCAAAAGATACGCTTCAAGGTGATACATCAAATGAAGAAAATACGTCTGATTCAAATACGCCGACAAAAACAACCGAAGAAGCTGAAAAACAAGTAGAAGATGAGGCGAAAAAAGAGGAAACAGATGAAACCAAGACAGAAACACCAACATCTGACCTTGCCAATGGAGAAATTCTTGGTAACATGGAGTTAATTACTGTGTCGTTCACTGTATCGGGTGAAGATATAGCAGATGTGCGTCAATTTTTACAAAATATCGAGCGCTATCCGCGTTTAATGAAGATTGACTCGGTTGATTATGAGATTGCAAATCCAGAAGCGGCTGTCGAACAGCAAACGACGGATCCAGCAACCAATCCAGACGATACACCTGCTGAATACCCTGTACAAGCAAACGTACAGATTACGACATTTTATGCAAAAGATCAGAAATAGTAGGTGATGAAGTTTGGAACTGTATTACACAATCGTATTCGCTTTAATCGGGTTAGTATGTGGTTCGTTTTTTAATGTAGTTGGTATGCGCTGGCCAAAAGGGGAGTCGATTATTCGACCAGGGTCGCATTGTGAAAGCTGTCAGACACCTCTTACTGCGCGTGATTTAGTACCTGTTTTTAGCTATCTCTTTTTACGTGGGAAGTGTCGTACATGCGGTGCAACATATGGACCTTTTCACGTCATTATTGAAGCATTAACGGGTATTCTCTTTGCGTATGCTTATGCGCAACTTGGGTTTTCAAAAGAACTGGTTGTAGCACTATTACTGATATCATTATTAGCGATTATTACCGTATCTGATTTACTCTATACGATTATTCAGGACCGCGTATTATTAATTTTTGGTACTTTAATTGCCATCATGCGCATCATTTCACCATTACAACCGTGGTGGGATGCGATCTTAGGTGCTGTATTTGGCTTTAGTTTATTATTGTTACTATCCATTCTTTCAAAAGGCGGTATGGGTGGTGGCGATATTAAGCTGTATTTTGTGCTGGGATTAGTTTTAGGGCTTAAACTAACATTCCTATCCTTATTCTTTGCGGCACTTATTGGTCTCATCGTCTCCATCATTTTACGACGTGGGTTCGGGAAGACGATTCCGTTTGGACCATCGATTGCGGTGGCAACATTCATCGTTTACTTTCATGGTGAGGCCATTTTCAATTGGTATTTACATCTATTTACATAATCGTAGCGCATCGATTCTTCGGAAAAGATGCGCTCTTTTTATATCAAATGGTATCTATTCGTCCATGACTTTCGTTATAATGAGTAGATGAGGAAGTGAGAATATGACAAATAAAAGATGGCGCATTCAACAGCCAGATGAACAATTAGTGACGTTATTTCAACAAGCTTTACAGTTACCGACACTTGCGGCCAAAATTTTAGTGGCACGCGGCTTTCAAACAGTCGAGGAAGCACAAGCTTTTTTACATATGGATGAACAAGTAGTACACGATCCTTTTCTAATGCATGGTATGAAAGAGGCAGTAGAACGTATTCAACAAGCCATTGAGCAACAACAGTCGATTCTCGTATATGCCGATTACGATAGTGATGGTATTACGAGTGCGACGGTGTTAAAAAGCGCTCTAGTCGAGTTAGGTGCAAATGTTACACATAGGATTCCGAATCGTTTTATCGACGGTTACGGGCCTTCAGAGCGATTATTTAGACAGGCGGCAGAAGATGGTATTCAACTCATCATCACAGTCGACAATGGGATTGCAGGGAATGGTCCGATTGCTGTTGCAAAAGAACTAGGTTTAGATGTTATTGTGACAGATCACCATGAACCAGCAGGGACGTTACCAGAAGCAGATGTTATCATTCATCCGCGTATTCCAGAAGGGCAGTATCCGTTTGGTGAGTTAGCAGGTGTGGGTGTCGCGTTCAAACTAGCACATGCCTTACTCGGACGATTCCCAGAGCATTTAGTGGAGTTTGTAGCGATTGGTACAGTAGCCGATTTAGTACCACTGCATGATGAGAATCGCTATTTAGTGAAGCGTGGGTTAGAACATTTACAGCGCACACAGCACGTATCGCTACAAGCATTAGCGAAGGTATCAGATGTTGCACTTGAAGAGATTACAGAAGAAACACTCGGCTTTTCATTCGGTCCGCGCCTAAATGCGATTGGTCGATTAGGCGATGCGACAGAAGCAGTCGACTTTTTAATGACGCAAGATGCCGACACTGCGATGCAAATGGCGACATTGCTTGATGAGAAAAATAAAGAGCGAAAAGATATTGTGGCAGATATGACGAAACAAGCGATTGATATGGTTGAAAATATCGATGAAATTCGTGACTCACGTGTCCTCGTTGTCGCAGAAGAAGGATGGAATCCAGGTGTAGTAGGAATTGTCGCTTCTCGTTTAGTCGAGCGCTATTACAAGCCAACGATTGTGCTTGGTATTGATTTAGAAAAAGGAATTGCGAAAGGTTCAGCACGTAGTATTGAAGGATTTAATATGTATCTAGAACTCGACAAAAATCGCGATATCCTTCCTGCGTTCGGCGGACATCCGATGGCAGCAGGTATGACACTTGCGATGGAAGATGTTGATGAATTACGTGAACGACTTCATGAGCAGGCAATGGTCTGTCTAACAGAAGAAGATTTGATTCCGATTTTAGAAATTGATGTTCCTGTCGATGTGTCAGAAATTGATGTTTCAGCGATTGAGGCAGTTCGAACACTGGCTCCGTATGGTGTTGGATTTACAAAACCAATGTACGGTATTCCGAAAACGTCGATCCAATCCATGCGTAAAATTGGTGCGAATGAAGACCATGTGAAGATGGAGCTTGGCGATGGTAAACATACACTGGATGCAATTGGTTTTCATAAAGGATATTTAGCAGATGAATTAACAAAAGGAATTGAGCTATCATTTGCGGGCGATTTGCAAATTAATGAGTGGAATAATCATAAAAAAGCGCAGTTATTAATCTCAGATGTACACACAGATGATTGGCAACTATTTGACTTGCGTGGTGGTAATAAAATCTCAAAATGGCTTCAAAAAATGCCGATTGAAGAAACGACATTTATCGCGTTCAAGCGTGAAACAGTCGACTATTTTACAACGCTCATTCCAAAAGAAATTGCGCTGTATGACGAGGAAGAAGAATTATCTACGTATACGTCATATATTGTCTTTTTAGATTTACCAAAGCATGAACAACAAGTGAAGCATATTTTACAAACGGTTCAACCGATGCGTGTGTATGCGCATTTTCATGTAGCGAATTCACACCTGTTTGAAGGGATGCCAACACGTGAACAATTCATCTGGTACTATAGTTTTTTGAAAAAACGTCGTGAATTTCATTTACGTCAACATCTAAATGATTTAGCCAAACATAAAGGATGGAGTCGTGCGATGTTGATTTTCATGACACAGGTGTTTTTTGAACTGAAATTTGTTACAATAGAGAATGGACTTGCGAAAATTATAGATAATCCAGATAAGCGTGCAATCGAGTCTGCAACAATCTATAAGGAACGCAAGGAACAAGTAGCTTTAGAACAAAAACTCTTGTACGCCCAATATATGGATTTAAGAGATTGGTTAGACTTGTGTAGACAAGAACAATCAGTTTCTGAGGAGGAATAAGGAAACCATGGATTTAAAAAAATACGTAACAGTTGTTGAAAACTGGCCAAAAGAAGGCATTTCATTCAAAGATATTACAACAATTATGGATAATGGCCCAGCTTACAAATATGCGACAGACCAAATTGTTGATTATGCGAAAAAAATGGGTGCTGAACTAATCGTAGGCCCTGAAGCGCGCGGTTTCATTACAGGTTGCCCGGTTGCCTATGCTTTAGAAATTGGCTTTGCTCCTGTTCGTAAACCAGGTAAGTTGCCACGTGAAGTGATTTCACAAGAGTATGACTTGGAATATGGTACAAATACATTAACAATGCATAGTGATGCTGTAAAACCAGGTCAAAAAGTATTAATCGTTGACGATTTACTTGCGACAGGCGGTACAGTAGAAGCTTCAATTAAACTAATTGAACAATTAGGTGGCGAAGTTGTCGGTTGTGCATTCTTAATCGAATTAACAGAATTAAAAGGACGCGAAAAAATCACAGGATATGACATTTTTTCTCTTATGGAATACTAATATTTACGTCTTTTAAAAAAATCCGTTCAAAGAGTTTCGACTTTTTGAACGGGTTTTTCACTATTCGGTGAAGGAGCAAGGAAATTCATGTACTTAACCTTTACAAGATAGGTAGTTATTTTATACAATTATTCTTATATCTTAATCGGTAAATTTATGAAATAGGGTGAGCTGAACATGGCGAAAGATCGAGTGATGACAGTGGAAGAGGTTTTTGAAACGCTTACCTCTTATATGAACGAAGAACATGTGGCATTTGTAAAAAGAGCATATGATTTAGCGGAGGAAGCACATAGAGAGCAATTCCGCAGTTCAGGAGAGCCGTATATTCTTCATCCTATACAAGTTGCAGGTATATTAGCAGAGCTTCAAATGGATCCTGAAACTGTCTCGGCTGGTTTTTTACATGATGTTGTAGAAGATACGAATTATACGCGAGACGATTTAGTGGAGCATTTTGGTGAAGAAGTAGCGATGTTAGTGGACGGTGTAACAAAGCTAGGGAAAATTAAATATAAATCAAAAAAAGAACAGCAAGCAGAGAACCATCGCAAAATGTTTGTAGCGATGGCGCAAGATATTCGTGTCATCTTAATTAAATTAGCTGACCGTTTGCACAATATGCGTACGTTGAAACATCTACCGATTGAAAAACAGCGCCGTATTTCAAAAGAAACACTTGAAATTTTCGCACCGCTTGCACATCGTTTAGGGATTTCGACAATTAAGTGGGAGCTAGAAGATACAGCACTTCGCTATCTGAACCCACAGCAATATTATCGTATTGTGAATTTAATGAAGCGTAAGCGTGTTGAACGTGAACAATACTTAAATTCAGTAATGGAGGAAATTGGCGATCAATTAGATGATATTCGTATTGAAGCGGAACTTTCAGGTCGGCCAAAGCATATCTATAGCATTTATCGTAAAATGGAGATGCAAAACAAGCAGTTTAACGAAATTTATGATTTATTAGCTGTTCGTATTATTGTAGAGAGTATTAAGGATTGTTATGCAGCACTTGGGATTGTGCATACATTATGGAAGCCGATGCCAGGACGTTTTAAAGATTATATTGCGATGCCAAAACAAAATCTATACCAATCATTACATACGACAGTGATTGGCCCATACGGCGATCCACTTGAAATTCAAATTCGTACGGTTGAGATGCACAATATCGCGGAATACGGGGTAGCAGCGCACTGGGCTTATAAAGAAGGAAAAAGTGTACAGCCGGAACAACAAAATATTGATAGTAAATTAACGTGGTTCCGTGAGATTTTAGAATTCCAAAATGAATCATCGGATGCGGAAGAATTCATGGAATCATTAAAATTCGATTTATTCTCAGATATGGTCTATGTATTCTCACCAAAAGGCGATGTATTAGAATTACCAGCCGGCTCTGTACCAATTGACTTTGCGTATCGTGTCCATTCTGAAATCGGTAACAAGACGATTGGTGCGAAAGTAAATGGTAAGATGGTACCTTTAGACACGCCACTAAATACAGGTGATATCGTCGAGATTATGACGTCAAAACAGTCATTCGGTCCATCGCATGATTGGCTGAAAATTGCCCAATCTTCACAAGCAAAACATAAAATTAAGCAGTTCTTTAAAAAGCAGTCGCGTGAAGATCATGTAGAAAAAGGACAGCGCCTAATTGAAGAAGAGATTAAGGCACAAGGCTTCGATCCAAAAGAGGTACTAACGTCAGAAAACTTCAAACGTGTTTGTGAAAAATTGAACTATGCGACAGAAGAAGACTTAATTGCAGCAGTTGGTTTTAATGGTATGACAGCACAACAAGTTGTTAATCGCCTAGCAGAAAAAATCCGTAAACAGCGTGACCATGAAGAACAGATGGAAAAAATCACGAAAGAGATGAACACGCCAAAAGATACGAAGCCAACTGAAACGGGTGTTGTTGTCAAAGGTTTGGATAATCTATTAATTCGTCTATCGCGTTGCTGTCGTCCCGTACCAGGTGACGAAATCGTTGGTTTTATTACAAAAGGACGTGGCGTATCGGTTCACCGAGCAGATTGTCCAAATGTTGCGACAGCAGATGAACAGGACCGCTTAATTGAAGTAGAGTGGAGTCAGGCATTACAACAAGACTCTAAATTATATTCGGTGGATATTGAAGTAACAGGTTACGACCGTCCAGGCTTTATTGCTGAAGTAATGGCAGTTGTATCTGAAACAAAAACATCCATTCTTGCAGTGAATGCACGTGCAAATCGTGATAAGATGGCTACGATTCATTTAACGTTACAAATTCGTGATATTCATCATATGTTAAAAGTAGTTGACCGAATTAAGTCGATTCAAGATATTTATTCGGTACAACGTGTGAATAATTAAGTAGGGAGCTGTTAACAGTTGAAGGTTGTATTACAAAAAGCAAAACAAGCTTCAGTGGCAGTAGATGGTCAAATTGTTGGACAGATTAATCGTGGATACGTATTACTTGTTGGTATTACAGCAAGTGATACAAAAGAACAAGTAGAGGCATTGGCGAATAAAATTGTGAAATTACGCATCTGGGAAGATGAAGAGGAGAAGATGAATCGTTCCATTGTTGATGAACAAGGTGCGATTCTATCTATTTCACAGTTCACGCTCTATGCTAACACGAAAAAGGGGAATCGTCCGAGCTTTACAGAAGCTGCACGCCCAGAAATTGCAGAACCTCTATGGCAGGAATTCAACGATACGCTTCGCCGCTTAGGTATGCATGTTGAAACAGGTATTTTTGGAGCGATGATGGATGTTCAATTAACGAATATTGGACCAACAACGATTCTGCTAGAAGCATAATAAAAACGAGGTTTGAGCATATGCCCAAGCCTCGTTTTTTCATACATATTATTATTCACCGAAGTAGTATTCTAATACGCCGTTTGCAATACCTTCTGCAATCGTTGCACGGTATTTATCTGTGTTCATACGTGTTAATTCAGTTTTATTAGAGATAAAACCAAGTTCTACTAATGTAGCAAATACTGTATTTTCACGTAATACCATAACATTTTGGAATTTTGGACCGCGGTCTTTAATACCATAATATTCTTCTTTAAGAGCTTCCATTACATTTTTATGAATTGTACTTGCGAATTCTTTTGAATCGGCTTTGTAATAAAGTGTTTCGATTCCTTCAGCAGCAGGTGTTGCTGAATTATAGTGTAAGCTAATAAATGCATTTGCACCATATTTTGCTGCTGCTTTTGCACGTAAACCTAAATCAGTCACTTTGTCAGAAGAAAGCGCACCTGTGCCTGTACGTGTCATAAACACTGTACCGCCAAGTGATTCGATTTTAGCTTGTACTGCTTTTGCTGATTTTAATGTTAATTCAGCTTCTGTTACGCGTTTACCGTTTAAGTCTGTACCAACAGCACCTGAATCGTTACCACCATGTCCAGCATCAATTACGAATTTTAGGCCTCTTAATGGTTGACTACTTGGATTACCCACTTGATCGATTTTATCTGTTAAAATACTTAAGTCTGTATTGGCAGATACCCAGCCGCGTTTATTGTTGCTGTATTCAATTTCAACCCAGTTATTATTTGATGTACGTAGTACTTTACCTGTGAAGCCAATTCCAATAGATGCTACTTTTGGAGCAGCAACATTTGGCATTTTACGTACATTTAATGAATTACCCTTCATAACAAGGTATGTCGTTTTTGTAACCTTTACTGAAGTGAAAGCGAAACTTGTTGTTGATTTAAAACCATAAGCTGTATGGGCATTAATCCAACCTGTTTTACCTTTGTACGTAACTTGAATCCAATTATTTTTATTTTCTTTTAGGATTTTTACTTTTGCTTCAAAAGGAACGGTTACACCTAATGATTTGTAGTTTACGCCAGCACCAGAACGAAGTGATAAACCCGTTTGTTCTGTTACATAGAAGTATGTAGTTTTTGCAGGTGTAGAAGATGTAGATGTTTCAGATGATTTAATCGCAGTTAAATATTTAGAAGATACATAACCTGTCTTCGAACCATATTTAATTTTGAACCATGTACCGCTTGTTGCTTGCTTTGTTACGACTGCATTCTTTTTCAACGTGAATACGGTTTTATAATTTGTTGAAGGACCAGAACGGGCATTCAAGCTTGAAGCATTCACCTTGTATTTTGTTGATGTTGCAGAACTTACTGTTACTTTTTTCACTGCCGTTAAGTACTTAGAAGAAACATAGCCAGTCTTTGAACCTGATTTGATTTTAAACCAAGAACCCTTTGTTGCTTGTTTCGTTACGACGGTGTTTTTCTTCAACGTGAAAACGACTTTGTAATTCGTTGAAGGGCCCGAACGAACATTTAAACTGGACGTGTTAACCTTGTACTGTGTCGTTGTTGCGGCAGAACTTGTTGCTGGTAACGCGGTTAAAATTGTTGCAATTAGTAGCAACAGAGCGATACCTAATTTTTTGCTTTTTTGAATAAAGTTGACCATAATTCTCCTCCTTTCTTACATTGTATATGCTTTAGGTACTAAAAAGCTATAATAACTTTAAAAAAATGTATTTTTAATAATATTTTTTATGTATATATTCAAAATTAGGTAAATAGCTTCACTTTATTGCTCTTTTTATTTAGGAAATTGGAGATTCGTCAGATAAGTCAGTTTATATTTACGTAAATAGATGTTGACAGAAGGTAGGGAAAACTCTATCATATTAGTTAATCTGAAATGAATTATATATCACCTATGACCGAGCAAGTAGTCAACTCTATAGACTGTTTTAGAGAGAAAAAGACGTGGCTGAAATCTTTTTCAATAGTACGAGTAGATGAATAACACTCGAGAGGTTTCTTTTCGAAATGAGCAATCATAGTAGGGGAGAACGGAGTCGGCCGTTATCCGAATTTGAGAGGATTTATATGAGTTTGTATAAATCAACTAGGGTGGAACCGCGGAAGCTTATACAGCTCTCGTCCCTTGCGTAATGCAAGAGGCGAGAGCTTTTTATATTGCGCACAATCATTCAGGCAAAATGAAGTGAAAGGAGTTAATCGTATGAGTTTTAAAGTACCAAGAGGAACACAAGATATACTTCCAGGTGAAGTGGAAAAATGGCAAAAAGTAGAAGGTGTTATGCGCCATCTAACAAATGTCTATCGTTATCCAGAAATTCGTACACCGATGTTTGAATCAACAGAATTATTCCAACGTGGTGTGGGTGATTCAACAGATATCGTGCAAAAAGAAATGTACACATTCGAAGATCGTGGTGGTCGTTCAATGACATTACGTCCTGAAGGAACTGCATCGATTTCACGTGCATATGTGGAACACAAGATGTTTGGTAATCCTGACCAACCTGTTAAAGTATCTTATTTAGGACCAATGTTCCGTTATGAACGTTCACAAAAGGGTCGTTATCGTCAGTTCGTTCAATTTGGTGTAGAGGCGATTGGCTCAAAAGACCCGGCAATTGATGCGGAAGTTATCGAATTAGCGATGCGTGTCTATCAAGAATCGGGATTAAAGCATTTAAAATTAGTCATTAATTCACTTGGAGATCAAGAAGTACGTCAAGCGCATCGCCAAGCATTAATTGATCACTTTGCACCACATATTGGAGAATTCTGTTCAGATTGTCAAAAACGTTTAGAGCAAAATCCACTACGCATTTTAGACTGTAAAGTAGATGCAGGGAATCCACTAACTGCTTCAGCTCCTAAACTAACAGATTATTTAAATGAAGAATCTGCCACATATTTTGAACAAGTGAAAATGTACTTAGATGCACTTGGTATTGACTATGTTGTTGATCCAAATTTAGTGCGCGGATTAGATTATTATAATCACACAACATTTGAAATTATGAGTACAGCAGAAGGCTTCGGTGCGATTACAACACTTTGTGGTGGTGGTCGTTACAACGGTTTAGTTGAGGAAATTGGTGGACCTGAATCACCAGGTATCGGTTTTGCGATGAGTATTGAACGTTTATTACTTGCTTTAGAAGCCGAGAACGTAACGCTTGATATAGAAGACGCACTTGATTTATATATTGTAACAATGGACGATGCAGCGAAACTAAAAGCAGTTGAATTTGCAAGTTCATTCCGCGCGCGTGGTATTTCAGCAGATATCGACTATGCAGGTCGTAAGATGAAAGCACAAATGAAAGCAGCGAATCGTCTTGAAGCAAAATATGTGATGGTTTTAGGAAGTTCTGAATTAGAAGAACAAGCTGTCAACATTAAAAACATGGAAACAGGTGACCAAGAAAAAGTACCATTTCATGATGTTGTCAATTACTTATTAACACATAAACAATAATTGGGGGATAAAATAATGGCTACAAGAACACATGAATGTGGCGTACTACGTGCAGAAAACGTAGGCGAACGCGTTGTATTAAAAGGTTGGGTACAATACCGTCGTGACTTCGGTGGATTAATCTTCATCGACTTACGTGACCGTACAGGTTTAACACAGGTTGTATTCACACCAGAAAACTCACAAGAAGCACTAGATCTTGCTGATTCATTCCGTAGTGAATATGTTATCGAAGTAGAAGGTGAAGTGCGCGCACGTACACCAGAAATGGTGAACCCGAACTTAGACACTGGTGCGATTGAAGTATATGTTGACCGTGTAACATTAATCAACAAAGCAAAAACACCACCATTCCAAATCGAAGATCGTATTCAAGTAAATGAAGATTTACGTTTAAAATACCGTTACTTAGATTTACGTCGTCCAGTGATGTATAACACATTCAAACTACGTTCAGACGTAACAAAAGTGGTACGTAACTTCTTACAAGACGAAGGTTTCCTAGAAGTTGAAACACCAATCTTAACAAAATCAACACCAGAAGGCGCGCGTGACTATCTTGTACCTTCACGTGTACATGATGGTGAATTCTATGCTTTACCACAATCACCACAATTATTTAAACAATTATTAATGGTGTCAGGTTTCGAGCGTTACTTCCAAATCGCACGCTGCTTCCGTGATGAAGACTTACGTGCAGACCGTCAACCAGAATTCACGCAAATCGATATGGAGATGAGCTTCTTAGATCAAGAGCAAATCTTAGAAATCAATGAGCGTTTAATTCAAAAAGTAATGAAAGAAGTAAAAGGCATCGACATCCCACGTCCATTCCAACGTATGAAATACGATGAAGCAATGGCACGTTACGGTTCAGATAAGCCAGATGTTCGTTTCGGTTTAGAATTAATCGAGTTATCAGATGTTGTAGATGGTTGCGGTTTTAAAGTATTCGCACAAACTGTAGCAGATGGTAAACAAGTAAAAGGTTTAAACATCAAAGGTGCAAACGACAAATACTCTCGTAAAGATTTAGATGAATTAACAAAATTCGTTGGTCGTTACGGTGCAAAAGGTCTTGCATGGATTAAAGTAACAGAAACAGGTGTTGAAGGATTAACAGGTCCAATAGGTAAGTTCTTCCAAGATGATTACGGCGTAAAATTAATGGAACGTATGGGTGCAGAACCTGGCGATACATTAGTATTCGTAGCAGATAAGCCAGCAATCGTAGCTGATGCTCTAGGCGCACTTCGTAAAAAATTAGGTAAAGATTTAGAGTTAATCGATGAGTCTAAATTTGCATTCCTATGGATTACAGATTGGCCATTACTTGAGTATGATGAAGAAGCAGGCCGCTACACAGCAGCACATCACCCATTCACTCGTCCATTCGATGAAGATTTAGAATTAATGGATACAGATCCAAGTAAAGTTCGCGCACAAGCATACGATATCGTATTAAATGGTTACGAGCTTGGCGGGGGTTCATTACGTATTTACGAAAAAGAATTACAAGAAAAAATGTTCAAATTACTTGGCTTCACAGAAGAACAAGCACAAGAACAATTCGGTTTCTTAATGGATGCCTTTGAATTCGGCGTACCGCCACATGGTGGTGTAGCATTCGGTCTTGACCGTTTCATCATGCTACTTGCAGGTCGCGATAACTTACGTGACACAATTGCATTCCCTAAAACTGCATCAGCAAGCTGCTTATTAACAGATGCACCTTCTGATGTATCGACTGCACAATTAGATGAATTACACATTCGTGTTAAAACATTAGCAGACGAAGATTAATTAATATATATAAAGAACTTTGGTATGAATTCATGCCAAAGTTCTTTTTTAAAATGTTAGACTGTTAACCACTTACTAAAGTATATACAATATTGTTTTGAAGACATAAAACAGAGAAATAAATAACTACAGTTGAAGTATGAATTTATTTTGAGTTTTTAAAAGGAATTATTTCCCTTTAGTACTTATAGTGATATAATAAAGGAATAAAATGGAACAGATTGAAGATGCTTATGATTTGAAATATACAGATTGCTTATGTTATATTATCTGTAATACAAATCCTGATGTGTTCGTCACACATACATCAGTTTTAACCGAACACTAATGATAAGGGAGTTTTATATTCTTTAGGAAAAGGTATGTCTTTTCGGAGAACATGATTTTTCTAGAGTGCGAACACCCACCTGCGGAGAGCGGGTTCAAACGATGCATTAATGGACGGCACAATCGGGATTTGTATCTAATGTTGACACATTTCAAAACTCTGATTCCATATTGAATCAGAGTTTTTTTATTTATATTGAATAAATGGGAGGATGTGACTTACGTGGCATACGAAGAATTACTATGTCCTTGTCAGAGTGGCAAGAAAGCGAGTATGTGTTGTTTCGTTAAAAAAAATAATACACTTGAAAAACATTGGACAGCGATTAAAGGCCGAGTTGTTCAAACTTTTCTATCTGAACATCCAACTGCAGAAGAACTGATGGCGCTTCAACAGTGGGTTGGTATAGAGCGTCTTCAATGTTTTAAAGAGCAAATGGTTTCTGCCACACTCCAACATTTATTGACGGATCTTTATTTCTTTACTGAGAATCGTTTGGAGTGGGGGTATCATCTAATCGAGCAGATGAAAGCGATTGTCCAACCAAAAACACATGTCATTTTATCTAGTTGGCAAACACCTTATTATTTTGTTGGTCGAATGAAGTCTTTCTATGAAGACTATGTGATTGCCGAACATATTTGGACAGGTGAATGTATCTATTTAGCCGATGTTGATTTGGAAGATCAAGTAGAAGGTAATTTGATTTTAGGGCATATCGTACCAGGTGTAAATGAGCGTTTTTATGGACTACTAAGTAGTGCTATTATTTTAGAAGCTTCTCAAGAGATTTTGTTAGATAGTTGGTTCCATCGCTTCGAACAATCAAAACATGAAGAATTAGAAGCTTTTTTTAAAGAAAGTTTATTGGATTGTCTATTAGACTTGATTACAGAAAACCCAGTATTGCAACCAGATGAAAAAGAAATGAATGTTGAAGCACTTCAGCTTATTGTTAATTTAGACATGTTATTTCTTGATTTAGATGTAAAGAGTGATCGTTTGACATGTCTATTTTTCAACTATCTCATGGAAGAAAAGCGTATTGAACATGTGCGAAAAAAACAGGCATTAATTGCAGCAGTTCTTGATTTTGGTATGCGTTACGACTTTATTCCACGTGTCATCACGCAAAAAAGACTCGGTACGATTTTTGATGTATCACCAAGTACAATTGCACGTTATAGTAAGAAAATTTCGATGTATTTTGAACAAGATTTTGATGTTTTTATGTTTGATAAAATTCGACAAGCTATTTATTTTGTTGGTACAGACGCAACAATGGATGAATTTAAACAATGGCAAATGGATAAACATTTAGAAAAAATGATTTTTACAAATGATTTAGATGAAAAACGTATGGAAAAAAAGCTTGAACATATTCCATATAAACCAATTAAAAAACATGAAAAAGCACAAAAATATGCATATGAAGCTTTTTTAGAAGATGGCGAACGTAAGAGATATGAACTAGCACGTTTAGCATTAAATTGTGATCCAACTAATCATGATGCTCAAATTATTTTATCGGAATACGAGACAGCTGATGAACGTTTAGCTATTTTGCAAGACTATCCCATTACATTGTTGAACCGCAATCGAATTTATTTACTCAAAACTACATTATTATATCAACAAGGACGTTTTGAAGAAGCATTAGCCATTTTGTCAGACATTCCATTCAATGAGTTAAGACAGCATACGATGTTGTATTATTTTTATGCGTGCTTACACTTTTTAATTGATCAACCAAAAATTTTAGAAGATTTATTACAAACAGTCATTGAAGACACGGCTTTGTTTAGATGGTTAACATGGGTTTTCATGCTAGCGTACCAATTAGATGAGGGAGATTACGCAATGCAAGCAATTCAAGCAAATCCATTTGTTCAAAAGTATATTGAGATGCAGATGGAACCCTACTCCTTCCCAACACATCAATTTTGTGCAAAAGGTGATCCGAATGAAGCGAAGATGATTCACTTCATTATTCACCCGCTTTTACAAAAAATTCAAAAATAATTTTTAACTAGACAGGTTATCAAAAAAAGCTATTTTAGCAACGATAATCTGTTTTTTTGTTTCATACCAATTATAAAAGGGGAAAGAAGAATTATATAAATGAGTTTTCAAGCTTGTGAAAACACTTTATAAGTGGTATAGACAACTCTACCCAAAAGAAAGTTTTAACAAAGGAGCGGGATAAACATGTTAGCTTTTTATAAAAAATTGGTAAGTCTTTAATGTTTCTGAATGCGACATTACCAGCTGTTGTAATACTAGTACGATTCGACTCGGATGATATGTTAGGAGATATCGACATTGCATGGGTACAGTATGTAGCTGTTATTATGTTAGCTGCAGGTAATGCGACGGGATTAGCTGTTGACGGTGCAGGCGCCGCGACTTTAGCAGGTAGTGTGCTCACCATAGATGCAGCTCTTAAATATATGAAGCAATTAACAAATTGTACAATGGAAGAACTTGTAGCGATGTCTTCAGCGAATGCAGTACAACAATTGAATGAAACGAATAAAGGAGAAATTCGTGTAGGTGCGGATGCAGATTTTGTCTTGCTAGACAAAGACTTGATTGTACAAAAGACTATTAAAAAAAGTAAAGTTGTCTTTGAAGCGCACAAAATGTAAAGGATGATGTATTTTGGTAAATAAAAGTTCACATATTCCAATCTATATCCAAATTGAAGAAGAGCTAAAAAGACGTATCGATTGGGGGGGATATATAGTAGGAGAGCCAATTCCTTCAGAAAGAGAATTATCTGTGATTTTTGGTGTAAGTCGTATGACAGTACGACAAGCTATTACAAACCTCGTATTAAATGGCTTATTCTATCGTGAAAAAGGGCGAGGCACTTTTGTATCAAAGCCGAAATTAGAACAGCCTTTAAATGCTTTGACTAGTTTTACAGAAGATATGCGTGCAAGAGGTTTAGTGCCAAGTAATAAATTAATTAAGTTTGAAAAACAACCACCACCATTTGATATAGCAAGAGGCTTACTATTAGAAGAAGGTGAAGAAGTGTATTTCATCGTGCGAATTCGTAATGCGGATGAGCAGCCAATGGCGATTGAACGCACCTATATCCCAGTTAGAGCTTTACCTAATTTAACAGAAGAATCATTTAATGGTTCACTCTATCGCTTAGTAGAAGATACATATGGTTTGAAAATTGGGAACGCTATTCAACAAATGGAAGCTTCTATTGTAGCAAAAGAGGACAGTAAGTATCTTCAAATTGATCCATCTGCAGTTGTACTAATGATTAAGCGTATTAGTTATTTAACGGATGGAAGACCGGTTGAATTAGTGCGTTCTTCTTATCGAGCAGATCGCTATAAATTTATTAGTGAAATTCAGAGATGAAAGAATGAACATCTATTTGCAAAAAGTAGCGAATCTTCTTCAAGGACTAGAAGAACAAGAGCAACAAGCAATCGAATAAGCTGCAAATATAATTTATCAGTCTATTGAACAAGGTGGCATTTTACAATTGTTCGGTTGTGGTCATTCGCAATTAATTGCTCAAGGGGCTTATTACCGAGCAGGTGGTTTAGTACCAGCTAAAGCTGTATACATCGAACCACTCATGTTGCATAAAGGTGCAGCAATATCTTCAGAAAATGAAAAGGACCTTTCGCGCATCGAAGAATATTGGCCGCATTTTGAATTTCAATCCCATGATGTACTTATTGTTATTTCAAAGCGTGGGAAAAATGCTGTACCGATTGAGATAGATTTAGGAGCAAAACGGTTTGCGTTATGGTCCAGTATCAACTCTTGTAGGTATTACCTCGTTAAATGAAGTCATTGTACGCGTTGTGCAATGACTTCATGATGAAGAAGAGGTTTTTTATTTTTATAAGTAATAATGTTGAACAACAAGGAAATACAAATGTATTTTATATGAAGCAATATGAACACCGTATTAACTTTTAATTAAATGGAGGTTTTTAGAATGGAAAAACAATATAAAATTACAAGCTCAGAAGGCTTACATGCGCGTCCATGTACACTATTAGTATCAGCGGTCACACCATTCTCATCTGATGTTCAATTAACATATGATGGTCGTTCAGTAAATTTAAAATCAATTATGGGTGTTATGGCATTAGGAATTCCAGCAGATGGAATTATTACGATTTCAGCAAATGGTAGTGATGAAGAAGCCGCGGTAGAAAAAGCAGGTGCAGTAATTCTAGAAGAAGGTATTGGAGTAGAGGTATAGTATGTTGGAGATTAAAGGAATTGGCGTTTCAAATGGTATTGCTGTTGCTAAAGCCTACTGCCTTGTAGAACCAAACTTAACTTTTGATAAGTACGAAATAAAAGATTTTTCAGAGGAAAAAGCACGATTACAGCGCGCAATCGATCTTGCAAAAATCGAGTTAGAGTTGATTCGTAATCACGCTATTAAAAAGTTTGGAAAAGAAAATGCTGAAATTTTCTCTGCACATCTACTTGTTTTACAAGATCCAGAAATGCGTATGGCAATAGAAAGTAAAATTGATAAAGGTATGAATGCTGAAGCTGCACTAGATGAAGTGGCTTCCACATTTATAGCTACTTTCGAATCAATGGATAATGAATATATGAAAGAGCGTGCTGCCGACATTCGTGATGTCTCACAACGTATTCTCGCTAAGCTACTTGAAGTTGATTTACCAGATTTAACCACCATTGCAGAGGACGTCATTATTATTGCGAATGATTTAACACCGTCTATGACAGCACAATTGAACAAACAATTTGTAAAAGGTTTTATAACAGATAATGGTGGACGTACATCGCACTCCGCTATTTTGGCACGTACGCTTGAAATACCTGCGATTGTTGGTACAAAAATTGCGACTACATCTGTTGAACATAATGAAATGGTTGTATTAGATGGTTCAACAGGTATTGCAATCATCAACCCGACACAAGAAGTTGTAAATGAATATGAGCAAAAGAAAGAAGCCTTTGAAGCAGAACAAGCGGCGCTTCGTGCTTATATTGATCAACCGAGTGTAGATCGAGATGGTCATCATGTCGAAATTGCAGGGAATATTGGTCGACCAGATGATGCGGAAGTTGTGAAAGCAAATGGTGGAGATGGTGTAGGTCTATTTAGAACCGAATTTCTATACATGGACCGTAATGATTTTCCGTCCGAGGAAGAGCAGTATATAGCATATAAAACAGTTCTTGAGAAAATGGAAGGGCGTAAGACAGTAGTTCGTACACTTGATATAGGTGGGGATAAGGAACTGAGTTACTTAACGCTTCCAGAGGAAATGAATCCATTCTTAGGATACCGCGCAATTCGTCTATGCTTAGAAGAACGCTCATTATTCCGTGTGCAATTACGTGCATTATTACGCGCAAGTATTCATGGGGATTTAAAGATTATGTTTCCAATGATTGCGACGCTCGATGAATTCCGTACAGCTAAAAACTTTTTAATGGAAGTAAAAGCTGAATTAATTGAGGAAGGGTTCGAAGTATCAGATGATATTGAAGTGGGTATGATGGTAGAAATTCCTTCTGCTGCAGTCATTGCAGAT
Source organism: Kurthia sp. FSL E2-0154 (assembly GCF_038003625.1). NCBI lineage: Bacteria > Bacillati > Bacillota > Bacilli > Caryophanales > Caryophanaceae > Kurthia > Kurthia sp. FSL E2-0154. The sequence goes on along the minus strand of NZ_JBBOPO010000001.1, from coordinate 1,432,289 downwards.
TTATTTGCAAAAGAGGCTGACTTCTTATCGATTGGTACGAACGATTTAATTCAATATACATTAGCTGCTGATCGTATGAACGAAAAAGTATCGTATTTATATCAACCTTACCATCCAGCAATCTTGCGTTTAGTTAAAAATGTAATAGATGCTGCACATGCAAATGGTAAATGGGTTGGCATGTGTGGTGAAATGGCAGGAGACGAGATTGCCATCCCAATCTTACTTGGTTTTGGTTTAGATGAATTCTCGATGAGTGCTTCATCTATCTTACATGCACGTGCTCAAATTTCAAAATTATCAAAAGCTGAAATGAAAAAACATATTGATCATATTTTAACGTTAACGACATCAGCTAGCATCGAAAATTATGTAATTGAAAATTTATTATAAATTAAATAAAAGCTATCTTGAAAATAGGGTAATTGTATCGCTATTTTCGGATGGCTTTTTTTAAAACATCGAGGGGGGTTTTTATAGAAATTTACACTTTACAGTCCATGATTACTATTCAGTAGAAGAAGCAATTTAGCGTTATGTTTTTTCGCATGCCTCTAGTATTGATAAAGTAAGAGATGTTGTATCAATAGAACAGAAATTTATGTTGTCATTTACTAAACCACAAATTAAACAACAACGAAAACGAGAAACGATGCTACGTATTGTAGATGTATATGTTTTTTTACACAACTGACATTACCAAAAAAATATTTCTTTTTATATACAAGTTCTGGGTACATTTGCACTTTGGAATGAAGGTGTTTTTCCTATCCATAAAGGATCTGTTGAGAAATAATAATAAAACCTACTACACGCTTATGGACGATTTCAATCCAACATTTGGCTTCTTTAGTTGCTGGTTATGACACAATTGAACAACTTCTTTATCGCCAATGTGTACAAGTAGATGGTGAGATTATTTCAGAAATAAATCAACTCTTTCCGAAAAGTAATTGCCTTTTCAATGAGTATTTTAAATAAGGAGAAAATTGGACTATACCACTTAAATTCAAAGCTTTGATAGTATGATTTTATCTAAATGTACCAATGCAATTAATAGTTAAAATGTGAAAAAAGTTGTGGTATATAGCAATAAATGCTATGTTCAAATCAAGAAAACGTGTACATTTCAAAGGGGATTTGCACAGTGAAAACGATTATGTTGGTATGCGTGGTAGGGATGAGTACAAATTTACTCGTAACGAAGTGTAAAAAGCAACACAGAGACAAAATATGGAGGCAGATATTTTTGCCATTGCAGAAAATGAAGGAGAAAAAACAATGGAGAACAAATCAATTGATGTCCTGTTACTTGGACCACAAGTACGTTACTTAAAATCATCTTTCGATAAAAAGTTAGCAGGTACAGGTATTCCGCTAGATGTTATTAGCATGTCTGACTACGGTATGATGAACGGTGAAAATGTATTAAATCAAGCACTTCATCTAATGAAGAAAATTTGTGAAAATTAAATCGTCACATGTTAGAGTTGACAGTTAAATTTCCACTTTTTACAAGAGAGAAATCCTGTTGTTTTTCATTTAGTTAAAAGTTATTTTGCTAGGCATGCTGGAGTAATGGAAATGGGATTAGAAAAAGTGTCTATTCTATTTTCAAAAGGTTTTAGGGTGATGAAGTTTCGATTATAATAGAGAGTGACGCGTGTATCGCTTTATATGCAGATACACTTCGAAAACTAGGCATTGTACATATTGCAAGAACGAGGACAACTACATATGGTTTAGGTGTCAATCAACAAACGACTTGTACAAGCGGTTGGGGTTATTTGTTTGACGATGAGGGTAGTTGGTTATGACATAGGAGTCCGAGCGTTAAAAGCGATTGTCAAATTATATGACGGATGAGGACCTGAAACGATATTGACAACAAAAGTTTTAAAACATTGTGGTGTTGTAAATGTGCCCGAATTAGTGCATTGTGTTTATTCACAAGAGCATCCACGCACATATACTGTTTCTTAAGTCGATATGTAGAAGAAGCTGCACTTCAAAAAGGTCCAATAGTTAGAGAAATTATTGAGACATCTTGTGCTCAATTTATTGAGGCAGTCCAAGGGTGTCAAAAACAAACAGAATGGCAAAAAGGAATGTTTATTCCCGTTGTACTAATGGGTGGCATTTTTACAAATTTTGAATTATATGAGGAGTTATTGTCAATTGTTATTGCGAAAAAACAATTACCCTATATTTTTATTGCACCAAAAGTCTCGCCCGTTGGAGGTGCGGTCATTGGTGCTTTGCAAAGAATTGAACATACACTCGCTTATACATTCCTTCAACAGTTTTCGCAAGAGTTAAAAACACATTAAAAGGAGTAAACTATGTCAATCAAATTAGAAGTAATTTCGAATTTAGATGAATTATACACAAGAGGTATGGAGCTTTTTAAAGAAGCAAAAGAAAATGGCGCAAAAACATTTGGTTTGGCAACTGGAGGAACGATGATCCCTTTATATGAGAAAATTTGTGCGAGTGATTTAGACTTTTCTACATATGAAAGCTTTAATTTAGATGAGTATGTAGGTTTACCTGCAACACATCCTGAGAGTTATGTATCGTTTATGAAAAAGCATTTATTTAATCAAAAGCCATTTGCAAAATCTATGTTACCAAATGGTGAAGCTAAAGATGCAAAAGCAGAAGCTAAAGCGTATGAACAAAAATTGCAAGCAACAACACTTGATTTTCAACTATTGGGAATCGGAGTGAATGGGCATATTGGTTTTAATGAACCGGGGACGCCATTCAATGCGCCTACACATGTTGTAACATTGACAGAGTCGACACGTGAAGCAAATGCACGCTTTTTCCATTCGGTTGATGAAGTACCAACAGAAGCGATTACGATGGGGATTTCATCTATTCTTCGTGCGAAACAAATTGTACTGATTGCAGTAGGTGAAAAAAAACGCGCTGCACTTGAAGCATTTATTCACGGTGAAAAAACAATCGATGTTCCAGTTACAGCATTACAAGATCATGCAAATGTGATTGTCTTAACTGATTTAACGATTTAAAAAGAATCCAAACAATTCGTTATACGTTCGAGTTGTTTGGATTTTTACTTGCAATTACGTGCGTTACATTGTATATTTTTTTCAGAGTAATTAAGTAGGAATACTTACAAAAAACATATCGGAGTGGGTTATTTTGTTACATCAATTTTCTCGTAATGAGTTAGCAGTGGGTACAGAAGGTATTGAGTTATTAAAAAATAAGACAGTCGCTATTCTAGGTGTAGGTGGCGTAGGTTCATTCGCAGCAGAAGCCATCGCACGTTCTGGAATTGGTCGTATTATTTTAGTGGATAAAGATGATGTGGATATTACAAATATTAACCGTCAGTTAGTCGCATATATGTCAACAATCGGACGCTCAAAATCAGCAGTCATGAAAGAACGTATCGCAGATATCAACCCAGATTGTGAAGTACATGATTTACACATGTTTTATACAGAAGAAACATATGAAGAATTTTTCAGCTACAAGCCAGATTATGTTATTGATGCATCAGATACAGTAATGTATAAGATTCATATTATGAAAGAGTGCTTAAAGCGCGATATTCCAATCATCTCAAGCATGGGCGCAGCGAATAAGATGGACCCAACACGATTCCAAATCGCTGATATTTCAAAAACGCATACGGATCCACTGGCGAAAGTCATTCGTACAAAACTTCGTAAAGAGGGAATTAAAAAGGGCGTGCCTGTTATTTTCTCAGATGAAAGCCCGATTGTGATTCGTCAAGATGTTGTAGGAGAAGTTGGGAATCCAGATGCAGCTATTCGTAAAGCGAAAATGCCACCATCATCTAATGCATTCGTTCCATCATCTGTAGGTTTGATTGCAGCAAGTTGGGTAGTACGTGACATTTTATCACCGATTCATATTGCAACAGTAAAAAATCAATAAATTATAAAAAGTTTTCGACGAATAATTCAAATCGTCGGAAACTTTTTTGATTTACTGTAAATAAGACGAAATAAATTCTTTTTAAGGAAATAAGTGGTACAATTGAACGATATGAGTCTTTAATATTTGTAAAAAAAATTCATAATTAATTAAAAGAATTGTTTTTGGAAATATGATTACATGAAAAAACAATCTTTTTTGTATAATTAAGAAGTATATATAAAATATGTACATATCTTTTGTTTTTTATTTATAACTGAATGAAGGACTAGAGGAATTTAAAAAGTGGTACGTTTTAAAGAGTAAGAATAATGAGATAATGTGCGTGTGGAGCGAAAGTTAGTCGAATAGATAATTGAATAATACGTTATTTTGTATGACACCACTTATTTGAGCAAAGGTTGGACAAAATAGTTTTACATCACTACATACGAAGCAGAAAAAATGTAAATAAAAATCGAACCCTCTAAGAAGATTCGATTTTTAAGAAGTAGTCTTTTTTAATGCAATCCAAATCGGTTCAAGCGTATGTGTAATCGTAATGGTTGTCAAAGGTTTTCTTTCAATCAGTTGATTAGCCCCTGTACCGCCTAAGAAAAAAGTGATTTTTGGACGCTTGTTGGCGAACTCATCCAATTCATATAAATAGTTTGGCTGATCCAACGGTATATGAGTTGTAGCTGATAATAGTACAACAGTTGGGTGTAATTTATCTACAAAGTCCTCGATTGTACCTGCTGCTGGTGAACGTCCAATTAAAAATACGCGATAACCTTTTAATAGAATTTGTAATAGTAGAATATGCAAAGGCAGTTCGTGGTTTTCGTATGGTAAGCAAGCGCCAATCACAAGTGGTGCATTTTTAGAAACAGGGATTTGTTGTTTCACTTCAACAAGATGATTTTGAATAATTGTAGATACGAATTTTTCTTGATATTCGGACCATTGTTTCGTCATCCAACGCCTTCCGACCTCTTGTAAAAAAGGTCGAATAAGTTGTTGCAAGTAAACGGTCAAACCAAGTGTTTGATGAGCTTGATGTAATGTGATGGAAAAAGCTTCTTCATCACATTCTTCTCCGTAGGCGAGTAATTGGTAAAGAAAAGGTTCGACAAGAGAAGGGGTAGATGGTCTTTTTTCAGTTTGCTCAGTTGCATACTGAACAGACTTTTTTAATGAAATTCCTTGTTGCAATTGACTTTGTAATAAACACAAAAACTCTACTTGTTGCTGTGAATACTGACGATAACCATTCTCTAGTCGTGTCGGATGTAAAAAGTCATAGCGTTGTTCCCATTTACGCAATGTTTCTTTTTTAATCCCAGTAATCGCTTCAACGCTAGATATAGAGTAATTTTGAGAAAAATCATCCATAGAATCAACTCCTCTCACAATGAAGTATGTACTAGTCATTATAGACGCTTTTATCACTTTGTCCAACCTTTTGTTAAATAAGGTTTGACAAAAATGAATTAACGGTATAGATTTAATTATACTTACTAGTATATTTAATGTAGTAGTAATGATATGTAGAAACGTTACAATTACACTTAACTAATCCTTTACAGGGGGAAATATAAATGAAAAAAATTTATGTAGTCGGTGCAGGTCCAGGAGGCCTAACATCAGCCATGTTATTAGCGCATGCAGGATATGATGTAGAAGTATTTGAAAAAGAAAACTTTGTGGGTGGACGTACAAGTTCAATCCAGCTAGGTGAATACACATTTGATCGTGGTCCAACCTTTTTAAATATGATGTACTTAGTACGTGAAATTTTTGAATTAACAGGTCGTACATTAGAAGATTATGTAGAACCAGTCGCATTATCACCTCTTTATGAGTTAGTTTATGCTGACAAGCGTTTTACTGTAAGTTCGGATTACGATCAAATGATTGAAACAATCTCAAAAACCTTCCCAGGTAATGAAGAAGGTTATACACGCTATTTACAAGAGACACATAAAAAATTGGAAGCTCTTGCGCCATTATTACAACGTAAGATGGACAGTGTGACAGATCTTCTAGCCCCAGAAACATTAAAAGCATTACCAGAGTTAGAGTTTGGTAAATCTTTAATGGATAAGCTAGGTAAATACTTTGATGATGAGCAATTACAATTAGCATTCACATTCCAATCGAAATATTTAGGTATGTCACCATGGAATTGCCCTGGTGCATTCTCAATCCTTTCGTATATCGAGCAAGCTTATGGAATTTATCACTTAAAAGGTGGTTTAAACCAGTTAACAAAAGCGATGGCGAAAGTATTGGAAGAACAAGGTGTGAAAATTCATTTAAATACGCCAATTAAAGAAATTGTACAGTATAAAAAGCGCATTGAAGGTATCCGTTTAGAGGATGGACAACTCCTTCATTGTGACGATGTAGTGATCAATGCGGACTTCGGTTATGCTTTAACAAAGCTATTAAATGTACCGAAAAAACGTCAGTGGTCACCACAAAAAATCGAGAAAAAACAATATTCTTGTTCAACATTCATGTTGTATCTAGGAATTGATACACAATATGATTTACAACATCATACAATCCTATTTGCAGAAGATTATCGCAAAAACATGGAAGAAATCTCTGGTACAAAAGTGATTTCAAAAGATATGTCAATCTACGTTCAAAATCCAGTGGTAACAGACGATACGCTAGCACCAGCTGGTAAATCGACATTGTATGTATTAGCACCTGTTCCAAATAACTTCAGTGAGATTGAATGGAATGAAGTGAAGCAACAATACCGTGATTTATTAATTGCAACACTTGAAGAACGTCTTGGTCTAACAGATTTAGCTTCACACATCGAAGAGGAATTAATCTATTCGCCAATCGATTGGGAAGAAAAAATGAATGTGTATAAAGGTGCAACATTTAACCTTGGACACCAATTAAATCAAATGATGACATTCCGACCTCACAATCACTTTGCACCATACGAGAATTGCTGGTTAGTAGGTGGCGGAACGCACCCAGGCAGTGGTCTACCGATCATTATTGAATCCGCACGTATTACAGCGAACTTAATGTTAGAGCGAGATGGACAAAAAACATTCCCAATCAAGCCGCTACCACAAGAATTAGATTATCGTATTACGGAATTGAGTCATGCTAGTTTATAGGCTATATCTAGTTTGGTTTACAATTGGCTGTATCCTCGTTGGATTCAGCCTCATTCCACCATGGTTGGAGTGGGCAAATAGTGTATTCTTAATTCTTGCTGGCTTAATTGCAGTTCGCTATGCAATGCATGCTTTTGGGAATGTAAAAGGTTTACTCATGTCCATCTTTATTTGGATTGTCACGTTCAGTGTGGAAGGATTAAGTGCCTATTTTAATGTCTTTTTTGGTAATTATGATTATACAGATCGTTTTCCACCATTATTATTCGGTGTTCCAATCGGCATAGGGTTTGCATGGATTGTTATGGTTATGGCAGGTCATGCTTTAACGATTCGTCTAAAACATCGTTTTTCTCGCGCTTTCTTTGCAGCTCTCTATGTCGTTCTTTTAGACTTAATTCTTGATCCTGTTGCTTTCGTTGCAAAGCAGTATTGGATTTGGGAGGACAATAGCGCGTATTATGGAATACCAGCGAGTAACTTTATTGGCTGGTTCGTCGTTGCTTTTATTTTACAATTATTGTTACCACGTACGCGTGAAAATGAGCCGAGCATCAACATGATTAAACAAATGCGTGTCGTCTTTTGGACAATCGTTATTTTATTTTTATGGATTGCTATTTTATCCAAACTATACTTAGCATTTTTCGTTGGAGTGATTGGTTTTTTACTACTCCAATTTATAAGGGGTGCTGCAAATGATTCGCAAAAAATCTAATTTATTATTCTTTCAAATTGGTCAGCGCTTCATGATGCGAAGAATGTTTCAAACGATGAAAGTCAATCTGACAACGATTCAAGAACCGTGTATGGTCGTTGTCAATCATAGTAGTTTTTATGATAGCCTCGTTCTTTTTGAATTATTCAAGCGAGGCTATTTGCCTTCAAACATTGTCGCAGGTATGAGTGCAGAGGGCTTGAAAAAGTTTCCTTTGTTTAAGGGGATTGGAACATTTCCTATCTCAAAGCCGATTAAAGTATCTGAAATCAAACAGATGTATGCACTAGCTAAAACGAATACGATTACACTTTTTCCTCAAGGTGTAGAAGAACATCAGGAAAAGCGACCCTTGACGATTCAATCAGGTATGGACAAAATAATAAGTAAATTCCCTCAACATGGCATTTTATATATTTCAATTTACTATTCATATACAGATGGTTTAAAAGGTGAAGTAGCTTGTCGGATGGATTATCAACCGGCAAGTAAGCGAACATCGATTCAGGAAGGTATGACATATTATTTAGATTGTTTAAAAGCACAAGTAATTGCAAAAGAAGAAGAAAGGTTTGTACGCTTATGGTAATAACCATACCTTTTTTAATCGGACTTATTTGGCTGATTTTCAATATTCAATTTTTGAAGAAGTTACGAGTAGCGCAACATAATGATTCAAAAATAAGTGTGTTAGTGCCACTTCGAAACGAAGAAACACATGTACATAAATTAATGATGAGTTTGAAAAATGTAACGTATAAAAATGCAGAATTTATCTTATATGATGATGATTCAACGGATCGTACAGCGCAGTTAATCGAAGAGAGATTACATGAAGATACACGCTTTCGCATGATTCGAGGAAAAGCTTTACCAGAGGGATGGCGTGGTAAACCACGTGCATGCCAAATATTAGCAGATGAAGCAAGTGGTGATGTACTCCTTTGGATTGATGCAGATGTAACACTTCAAAAGAAAACATTAGAAGCAGTGGCAACGATGTTTACACAACCGATTGATGCATTAACGGGTTTTCCGCGTTTTAAAGCGAGCAATGTGTTGGAAAGTCTGTTAACGCCATTGCTTCATTTTTTTGTTTATTTTCATCTACCCATCGCACTTGCAAATCATCAACGTATGGTAGCTGCAACAGCTGCAAGTGGTGCATTTATTGCGATTCGAAAAGAAGTGTATGAAGAAATTGGTGGACATGCTTCTGTAAAAGATGCGGTAGTGGAGGATGTGGCATTATTTCGCATTTTAAAGCATCATGATAAAAAAGCCATGCTCTATAATATTACCGACTTTGTATTTTGCGCGATGTATGCGAATCGCCAAGAAACATGGCAAGGACTCCAAAAAAACTGTTTTAGAGGAATTAATCATTCTTATCTAACAGGCATTTTTTTAGTCGTATTCTATTTTCTTTACTTTGTCAGTCCAGTAGGTTTGGCAATTTACGGACTAGTTATGACGGAATATGTATTCTTCGTGCCACTCGTTTGTATTATACTCATGCGTTTAATTAGTGATCTACTTGCGGAAAAATTGAATATTTATACGTTGCTCATGCCTGTTAGTGCAATTGTTTATTGTGTATTACTCATTACAACAATGATTCGAACAGCTAGACAAAAAAATACTTATTGGAAAGGACGTATATTATGAAGCCGACAGCGATTGTTGTGGGTGGCGGTTTAGGTGGTTTAGCGACTGCGCTCACATTAAGTACGCATTATGATGTGAAAATTTTCGAAAAAAATAGTTGGTTAGGTGGCAAGATGCAATCGATTCAACTGGGGGAGCATACATTTGATTTTGGTCCTAACACGCTTACAATGCCACGTTACTTTTGGGATGTGCTAGCGCCTTTTGTACAGCCAAAAGAGGAGCTACCATTTCAGCGAGTAGAACAACCGACTGCACATCGCTTTAAAGATGCCACCATCACATTTACAACAGACGTAGCGGAAATGCAGCGTCAAATTGCGCTTATTGATTCAGTGAGTGCAGAAAATTATCCAGCTTTTATTTTAGAGATTACACGTCTATTTCATCTAAGTGAAAAAGCTTTTTTAAATAAAACATTCTTTAATATAAAAGATTATACAAAGGCTTCATTAATGAAAAATTTAATGGTAGCTCGTCCATTTCAAACATTAGATGCATTTTTAGGTCACTATTTTCCAAATGAAAAAATTCGACAGTTATTCAATCGCTTTGCGACATATATCGGTTCTTCTCCATATGAAACGCCTGCGACATTTGCGATGATTGCTTATTTTGAATTGGTTGAAGGAACCTATTTTTTAGAGGGTGGACCACCGAATATTGCGGCGACATTTGAACGTGTATTACGCGAACAAGGTGTTAAACTTCATCTAAATGAACCAGTTTTAAAATTCGCGATGGACGGCGATACAATTCGCTTTTGCGAAACAGAAAAAGGACGTTATGAAGCAGATATTTTTGTGAGTGATATGGATTATGATGTCATGCAATCTTTACTAGGTCGAAAAATACCGAAGCGAGAACTTTCAACTTCTGCTTATGTGGAACTCATCGCTTTAAAAGAGCCTGTTGATTTACATCACCATAATGTATTATTCAGTAATGACTATGTAGCAGAATTTAAGACATTACGTGAAGGAAATTATGCGCGTAAGTCGAGTGTCTATGGTTGTTATCCATATGCGTCTGATCCGAGTCGATTACCGACACTTTTTGTTTTGATTAACGCACCCGCAAATCTGTATGCCTCACAAGATGGATTAGCCGAACAAGTGGATGATGCCCTTCAGAAATGGGGGATTAAAGAAGAACAAATTGTTGAACGAAAAGCTTTGCCACCGCATTATATTGCGGACACATTTGCTGTTAGACAAGGAGCAATTTATGGACAAGCTTCGAATACATGGAAGGGAAGTTTCTTTAGACCATCGAACCACGATTTGAAACTAGATAACCTTTACTATGTAGGTGGAACCGTTCATCCAGGTGGTGGTTCACCGATTGTTGTAAAAGGTGGCTATGAAGTAGCGAAGCGTATTATACAGGAGCGACAAGAAGTATGATGTATAAAGTGGGATATCGTAGTAAACGGTGTCCTACTTTTTATTTTTTACAACCACGTTGGAAATAAATGAAACTTTTTACTTATTTATTCTGTATAATAAATAGATAACATGAAAAGGAGTGTGTTCCATGACACTAGAAGTGAGACAGGTAACAAAAAAGTATAAAGATTTTGTTGCTGTCAATGCACTAGATTTTACGATTAATGAAGGAGAAGTCTTCGGATTAATTGGTCAAAATGGTGCAGGTAAAACAACGACTTTCCGTATGATTTTAAATCTTCAAGATACGACAGAAGGAACAATTTTATGGAAAGGAAAATCGGTACATAAGCTAGAGCGTGATTTTTTAGGTTATTTACCTGAAGAACGTGGCATTTACCCACAAATGAAAATAGAAGAACAGCTTTACTTTTTCGGTATGTTAAAAGGGAAATCCAAAAAAGAATTAACGACGGAAATTCAGTACTGGTTAGAACGATTTGAGCTGACAGATAAGCGAAATGATAAAGCAGAGACACTTTCAAAAGGGAATCAACAAAAAGTACAACTGATTGCGAGTTTTATTCATAAACCAGAATTTTTAATTTTGGATGAGCCGTTTAGTGGGCTAGATCCTGTGAATCGTCAGTTATTAATGGATGCGATTTTAGACTTGAAAAAGCAAGGAACGACAATTTTATTTTCAAGTCATCAAATGGATAATGTCGAAGAACTATGCGACCACTTATGTATTTTAAAACGAGGTGTTTCACTCTATACAGGTGGGTTACAAGAGTTAAAGGCACTATACGGAAAAATCAAACTGAGCATTCGTACGGCGAAAACAAAACCAGAGCTTGAAGTATTGGAAGGTGTCGAACGTGTGGAGCAGACGAGAGATGGTTACACGTTATATCTACAAGACGAAAGTTATGGTGAAGCATTATACGAAGCGATTAGTGAAGGTTCTTATATGGACAAATTCAGTATGGACTATTTATCGCTCGATGAAATCTTTAAATTGAAAGTAGGTGCGCCAAATGAATAAACTTGGACTACTTATTAAGCAACTTTATCTTCAAAAGATTAAGTCGAAGTCCTTTATATTATTAACGCTTTTATATTTAGCTATTATTGCAGTAGCAGTGAACTGGTCAAGTATTAAAGGGATTTTTACAGATGACAATAAGTATGTAACAATCGCACTGGTAGATGATACAAAACTCGATTTAGCAAAGCAATTTCCTTCGGATAAAGAAGTGAAGTTCAAAGTTGTCAAAGAATCGAAAAAAGAAGTAGATGCACTTGTCAAAAAGGAAAAATACGATGCAGCAGTCTATTTAACATCAAAAGATCAACAATTAGCTGTTGAACTTGCAACAGCGAAATCACTTGATTTACAAGTTCAATCTAAAATTGATGCACTTGCTGAAAATGCAGGAAAAGTATATAGTGTACAACAATTAAATTTATCAGCTGAACAAGCAGCGAAAATTTTACAGACGAATACAGTTGTAAAACAAGTCGATTTACAAGAGAAAACATCGAATAAAACAGCTGAAGAAAAGTCAGCAGGTATTCTAATTGCATATATTATGGGCTTTTTAATCTATTTATTCGTCACAAGTTATTTATCAATGATTACAACCGATATTGCTTCTGAAAAAGGTTCTCGTGTATTAGAAGTATTAATGGCGAGTGTTAAGCCATCTACACATCTATTCTCTAAATTAATTGGTGTATTTTTAACAGGCTTAACGCAAATTGTGATTTTAGCAGTTGGTGCGTATATTCTCATTCAATTCACAGCGAAGAAATCCGTGACAGATAGTTTACAAGAGATGCTCGGCCAACTACCAGCTACTTACTTTATCTATGTTATTCTCTTCTTCTTACTATCAATTATCTTGTTCTTATTAATTGGTGCGCTTGCAGGTTCACTCGTATCAAAGGTAGAAGAAGCTTCGCAAGTAATGATGCCAGGCGTATTCATTATGTTAATCGGTTTTTACGTGATGCTTTCAGGTATTTCGAATCCAGATTCTTTACTTATTAAGGTATTCTCGTATATTCCATTTACATCAGGTATGCTTATGACATTACGTTTAGGTGCGACGGATATTTCAACTGTATCGGTATGGATTTCACTCGCTATTTTATTCGCTACAGTTGCACTACTCTTCACAATTAGTGTGACATTTTATAAACGAAGTGTCCTCACATATAGCTCTGGTGGGATTATGCAAAAAATTAAAACCGTCTTAAAAGTAACGACATAAGAAAAATGAGAAGCAGCGCATGGCTGTTTCTCATTTTTTCTTTTTGAATGATTTTAATTTATCGTAAATGGTAGCCATGCGTTGTTCTTTACCTGCGATAACAGGTGTATAGTATTCGCGTGTTACGAGTTCGTCAGGTAAGTATTGTTGATTCACCCAACCACCGAATGTACCAATTGGTGTGTTATGCGGATATTGATAGCCGACATTTCCAAGTGCTGCTGCACCGCTATAATGTGTATCACGCAAATGCATAGGAATTTCACCTGTTTTACCTGCATGAATATCATGGATTGCGGCGTCAATGGCGCTTATCGCAGAGTTTGATTTTTCAGCGAGGCACATTTCGATGACAGCTTGCGCAAGTGGAATGCGCGCTTCTGGCATACCAAGGCGTTCAGCCGATTGAACAGCTGCTAACACATGTGGTCCGACTTGTGGGTCAGCTAAGCCGACATCTTCATAACTAATAACGAGTAGTCTTCGGTTCACTGCGATTAAGTCGCCATTTTCTAAACAGTGCGCTAAATAATAAAGCGCTGCATTGACATCACTACCGCGAATGGATTTTTGTAAAGCGGATAATAAATTATAAAATTGATCACCTTTCGCATCTCCATATAAACCAATCTTTTCAGCTAGTTGCGCGACTAATTTGTCTGTAACAATTGCTACATCATTATCTTCATCAGCAGCGTAGTAAACAGATTCTAATAAATTTAATGCTTTTCTCGCATCGCCATTACCTGCTTTAGCTATTTGGTGAATTTGCTCTTCTGTGATTTGAATGTTATAACGACCAAGACCACGCTTTTCATCTTGTAATGCTTGTCGTATTAATTGTTCTAAATTTTCAGTTGTCAGTCGTTTTAATTGTTTAATTTCACCACAACGAGAACGAATGGCGGGATTCACATCGTGGAATGGATTTTCAGTTGTTGCACCAATTAAAATAATCGAACCATTTTCAACATGTGGCAATAACGTATCTTGTTGCAATTTATTAAAACGATGAATTTCATCTAAAAATAAAATAACTTGACCTGAAAAATGAGCTTCCGCTACAATTCCTTCGACATCTTTTTTTCCAGCGCGTGTGGCGTTTAATGCAAAGAAAGGAATAGATACACTTCCTGCAATGGCATAAGCAATTGATGTTTTTCCAATACCTGGATTTCCATAGAGGAGCATAGACGGTACATGACCTTTTTGAATCATTTTATAGAGATGCGTGTTAGGTCCAATCACGTCTTCATGTCCAACAATTTCTTCTATATTTTGTGGGCGCATACGGTAGGCGAGCGGCTCATTTGTCATAATCATCGGCTCCTTTTTTTAAAATAAGAATGTTACATAATAAATAATAGTATAGCAAAACCAAGTACGATGGGTGGTAATATGTTATAATTTAACGATAAAGAATTTATAATTTAGATGAGGTGCATACGAGTGAAGATCTCAACGAAAGGCCGTTATGGGCTTACAATTATGATTGAGTTAGCAAAACAGTACGGACAAGGACCAATTCCACTGCGTCAAATCGCCGCAGACAATCATTTATCAGAAGCTTATTTAGAGCAATTAGTATCACCACTTCGTAACTCGGGTTTAGTCAAGAGTGTACGTGGTGCTTACGGTGGTTATATGTTATCGAAGCCACCACATTTGATTTCAACAGCAGATGTGATTAAAGTATTAGAAGGCCCGATTCAACCTGTAGAAGGAATCGAGAATGAGGCGCCACCACAACGCGAGTTATGGATGCGTATTCGAGATGCTGTAAAAACAGTATTAGATACGACTAGTCTGGAAGATTTAGCGAAATATACAGACGAAAACACAGATGAAAACTTTATGTTCTATATTTAAAGGAGATTTTTTTCATGAACGAAATCTATTTAGACCATGCGGCAACATCACCGATGCATCCACAAGTAATTCAAGTGATGACAGAAGTGATGTCAGAAGTATTTGGTAATCCATCAAGTATCCATCAGCTTGGTCGCCATGCACGAAAATATTTAGATGATGCACGTCATGTGATTGCAACGTCTATTCAAGCAAAAGACAATGAAATCATCTTTACAGGTGGTGGCTCGGAGGCAGATAATTTAGCGATTCGCGGAACAGCCTATGCGAAAAAAGCGCAAGGTCGTCATATTATTACAACAGCAATTGAACATCATGCGGTATTACATCCATGTGAACAACTTGAAACAGAAGGTTTTGAAGTGACCTATTTACCTGTTAATGAACAGGGAGTTGTATCAGTTGTAGATGTAGAACAAGCACTTCGAGAAGATACGATTCTCGTTACGATTATGGCTGGAAATAACGAAGTAGGTTCATTACAGCCGATTTCAGAAATTGGTGCATTATTAACTGAACATCAAGCGACATTCCATACGGATGCAGTGCAAGCATTTGGACTTGAAAAAATCAATGTAGACGAGTTAAAAGTTGATTTATTATCTGCTTCAGCGCATAAGTTGAATGGTCCAAAAGGTGTCGGATTTTTATACCAGCGTGAACAAACACCTTTGCAACCTCTTATTTTAGGTGGGGAACAAGAACGTAAACGTCGTGCGGGTACAGAAAATATTCCAGGGATTGTTGGGCTTGCTAAGGCAGTCGAAATTGCACAGGCAACAATGGATGAAAAACGAATACAGTTGAAAAAATATCAACAAATCATAGTAGACACCTTTACAGCGAGTGGGATTCATTTTAAAGTTAATGGGCAAGTCGAAAATGGTCTACCGCATGTATTGAATATAAGCTTTGCAGGAATGGATGTAGAGTCATTCCTTGTCAATTTAGATATGGCTGGTGTTGCGGTATCAAGTGGTTCAGCATGTACAGCAGGTTCAATTGATCCATCACATGTTTTAGTTGCGATGTTTGGAAAAGATTCTGCAGAATTGCGTAATTCGATTCGTTTTAGTTTCGGATATGGGCTAACAGATGATACAGTAGCAGAAGCTGCAAAACGTACAGTAGATATTGTACAAAGATTAGCGAATGTATAGAAATCAGGTGAGAAGAAAATGAATGAAGTAAAAGACCCCTCAAAAACACGTGTTGTCGTAGGGATGTCGGGTGGCGTTGACTCGTCTGTAGCAGCGTACCTATTAAAAAAACAGGGCTATGATGTGATCGGTATCTTCATGAAAAACTGGGATGATACAGATGAGAATGGCGTATGTACAGCAACGGAAGACTACGAAGATGTCATTAAAGTATGTAATCAAATTGGGATTCCCTATTATGCTGTCAATTTTGAAAAACAATACTGGGATAAAGTATTCTCATATTTCCTAGAAGAATATAAAGCAGGACGTACACCAAACCCGGATGTAATGTGTAATAAAGAGATTAAATTTAAAGCCTTTTTAGAACATGCATTAAAATTAGGTGCCGACTATCTTGCAACAGGTCACTATGCACGCGTTGAACAAACAGAAGATGGCGTGAAAATGTTACGTGGTGTGGACCATAATAAAGATCAAACATACTTCTTAAATCAATTATCACAGGAACAATTATCACATGTTATGTTCCCAATCGGTGATTTAGAAAAACCGCGTGTACGTGAAATTGCAGAAGAAGCAGGACTTGCGACAGCGAAGAAAAAAGACTCAACAGGGATTTGTTTCATCGGTGAACGTAACTTCAAAGAATTCTTAAGCCAATACCTACCAGCACAACCAGGGAACATGGAAACATTTGATGGTAAAGTGATGGGTAAACACGACGGTTTAATGTATTACACATTAGGTCAACGTCATGGTTTAGGAATCGGCGGAGACGGTGAACCTTGGTTTGTAGTGGGAAAAGATTTAGAGCGTAATGTTTTATTAGTTGGACAAAGTTTCCATAATGACTTGTTATATTCGACAAGCTTAACTGCTGTGAAAACAAGCTTTACGACGAATCGTACATTCGACAAGAACTTTAGCTGCACAGCGAAGTTCCGTTACCGTCAAACAGATGTACCTGTAGATGTAACATTACTAGATAATGGCGATTGGTCTGTGACATTCTCAGAACCAACACGTGCGATTACTCCAGGACAATCGGTTGTATTATATGATGGTGATGAGTGTATCGGTGGCGGTACAATTGATGAAGTATTTAAAAACGGTGAAAAATTAACATATGTAGGGTAATAGGAGTTGGATTTTTGTGAATCATAATGAAGAAGGCATCAAAGCGATGCAAGAAAAGCGTTTTGAAGATGCAGCAAAAGCATTTACTGAAGCAATCGAAGCAAATCCTGAAGAAGCGATTGGCTACATTAACTTCGGTAATCTACTCGCTTCAATGGATGATACAGAACGTGCAGAGCGCTTTTTCCAAAAAGCTATTACATTGGATGAAGATGCAGCGACTGCTTATTATGGTTTAGCGAATCTTTATTACAATAATGAGCGTTTTGAAGAAGCGGCAAAAATTTATGAGCGTTCAATTCGTAAAGGCATTGAAGGGGCAGATGCTTACTTCATGCTTGGAAAATCACTTGAAGCAAGTGGGAATACGAAATTAGCACTTCCTTATTTACAACGTGCAGCAGAATTAGCACCAGAGGATTTACAAATTCGTTTATCATTTGCGATTTTAATGTGTTCATTAGAAATGTTTGAAGAAGCAGAAAAAGAACTGCGTCATATTATTGATGAGGATTGGAATAATGCAGATGCACATTACAATTTAGGTGTATTATTTGCAGTTTCTACAGATAATATTAAAGATGCGCAGTATCATTTAAAACAGGCTTACACATTACAACCTGAATTTGATCAAGCGCGCTATATTTACGATATGCTTGAGCAAAAGAAGAATAACCAATAAAAAAGGAGGGGACAGTGTTGACTGAAAATCTTTCACTATTTGCGAATGAACCATTTTTCGTAGTAGGTCGACCTGTCGTCTCTATTTTTCATAATACAGAAAATTTATTTTCAATTGTGAAAGTGAAGATTCAAGAGACGAATACAGATTATCAAGAAAAAGAAGTGATTGTCGCTGGATATTTTCCAAAGGTAGTAGAGGATGCGCTTTATCGTTTTACAGGGCGTATGACAACCCATCCGAAATACGGCACACAATTCAAAGCAGAAACATTTGAAAAAGAGATTCCTGCAACTGAAGCAGGTGTCATCTCGTATTTATCAAGTGATTTATTCCCAGGAATCGGACAGCGAACAGCTAAAATCATTGTTGATCAATTGGGGGCGGATGCAATTAAAGTCATCATTCAAGATCCTTCATCTTTGGATGGTATTCCGCGTTTAAATGAAGAAAAGAAAGAGACATTGCGACTTGTACTCCAACAAAATCTAGGGATGGACCGTATTATGATTAAATTAGGCGAATGGGGTTTTGGCGCACAATTAGCAATCAAAATCTATCAGCTCTATTTAGATGATACACTTCAACTCTTACAAGAAAATCCGTACCGACTCATTCAAGATGTAGATGGTGTCGGTTTTCAGCGTGCAGATGATTTAGGGGCTATTTTAGGAATTGAAGGAAAGCATCCAGACCGTATTGAAGCAGCAGTGCTACATATTATTAACCAAGCATCGATTTCAGAAGGACATACTTATGTTTCTGCTGAACAGGTTATTCCACAAGCAAAAGCTCTTTTGGAACAAAGTCAGCCTATCCAACTCACTTACGAAGAGATTTCACAAGCGATTATTCGACTTGGTGAAAATGGACAGTTATGTGGTGAGGAAACACGTCTCTATTTACCGTCTCTTTATTATTCAGAGGTGGGGATTGCGTCAAAAATTTTGCAATTAAAAGAGAAAAATGAACAACAATCGGCCTTTCCGCTTTCTGAAATTCGCACATGGATTGGTGATGCAGAGGAGCGCTTTGGTGTGACCTATGCGACGACACAAATTCATGCGATTGAGACAGCTATTAACAGTGCGGTCATGATTTTAACAGGTGGACCAGGTACTGGGAAAACAACCGTTGTACGTGGGATTGTTGATGTGTTTGCAGAGTTACATGGATTATCGCTTGATCCGAAAGAATATAGTAAAAAAGACGAAGAATTTCCAATTATTCTTGTTGCACCAACAGGTCGTGCAGCGAAGCGTCTAAGTGAATCGACAGGCTTACCTGCACAGACGATTCACCGTCTACTCGGTTTTAATGGACAAGATAAAGACGAAGAAACAGAACGAGAAATCGGTGGTAAATTAATTATTGTCGATGAGATGTCGATGGTTGATACGTGGCTCGCACATCAATTACTACGTGCATTAAATGACCACTGTCAAATTGTATTTGTTGGTGACCAAGATCAGTTACCGCCTGTAGGTCCTGGGCAAGTTCTAAAGGATTTACTCGCTTCAAAAGCGATTCCGACAGTCGAATTAACCGACGTCTATCGTCAAGCGGATGGCTCATCCATTATTGAGTTGGCTCATCAGATGAAAATGGGAGAGCAGCCGACGAATTTAACAGAGAAAACGAAAGATCGCTCCTTTATCCCTGCCTATGCGAATCAAGTTGCGAGCGTCGTTCAACAAGTGATTGGTTCCGCGCTTAAAAAAGGATTCTCAATTCATGATGTCCAAGTGCTTGCGCCAATGTACCGAGGCGATGCAGGAATTGATGCGTTAAACAAAATGATTCAAGAGTTTGTCAATCCGAAAAAAAATGCGAAAACGAAAGAGATTGTCTTTGGTGATACAACGTATCGTATTGGTGATAAAGTGTTGCAACTTGTCAATCAGCCGAATAGTAATGTCTTTAATGGGGATATGGGCGAAATCATTTCCATTTTAAAAGCGAAAGAGACGACGGAAAAACAAGACGTCGTTATCGTGTCATTTGATGGTATTGAAGTAACATATGAACGCTCCGATCTAAATCAAATTACACTTGCCTATTGTTGTTCGATTCATAAATCACAAGGTAGTGAGTTCCCAATGGTCATCATGCCGGTTGTAAGAAGTTATGCAAAGATGTTAAGAAAGAATTTGCTCTATACAGGTCTGACACGTGCTAAAAACTTTTTGATTTTGTGCGGAGAACCCGATACATTTTTACGTGGTATTCAAAATGATGCGGATATTTTAAGACAGACGACACTTGCGATGCGTCTTGGTGAAACATCTGAACAGATTGCTGAAAAAGAAGCTACTGAACAAAAAGTAGAAGTAGAAGAAACAAATGGTGAGATGATTCAACGCAATACGTTTGTTTTAACGATGGACAATTTTATGGACATCTCACCCATGATTGGTATGGATGGTTGTAAACCGAGTGATTTTTTAATTGAAGTACAACAAGAGCTACTAGAAAATGAATAGATTGAAGACCACCTAAGTTGATTTGTTATAAATTAACTTAGGTGGTTTTTGTTTCCTTTTTGATCCATGTGATGATATAATCGTTGGAACTTTAAAAGGGGATGATGAAATGATTCGACAATTAACAGAAGAAGACCATCAACAAGTACTTCAGTTGATTGGAAAAAAGCCAGCAGAGAATTTATTCATTATTGGTGACTTGGAGGCGTATGGATACATCTCTGACATACAACAACTTTACGGAGAATTTCAAGATGAGCAGTTAATTGCACTGCTGTTAAACTACGACCATATGTATGTGATGTATGCAGAAGGAACATATGATGTAGAAGGGTTCGCTCGTATTGTGAATACAGATGAACAACTGTTAGGTTTATCAGGTATGTACGGTATTTTAACGTCTTTATACCCTTTAATCAAAAAAACACCTAAACGTTCAGGTAAGATGCACTATGCAAAATGTACAGCACTAATCGGAGAAGCGCCACCACACCGTTTTACAATTCGTAAAACAACTGTAGAAGATATTCCACAGCACCGTGCATTATTACAACAAATACCAGAGTTTGCGAATAGTACGACAACAGAGGAACAAATGATTCGAACGATTGAAAATCAAACAGGTCGTACGTATGCGCTTTGGGAAAATAATCAAATTGTTTCGGTTGTCTCAACGACAGCGGAAAATTTACAGTCAGCAATGATTGTCGGTGTAGCGACGCATCCTGATTATGTAAAAAGAGGATATGCGACAGCACTTCTTTATAGAATGTGTGAGGAATTACTAGCAGAAGATAAGGTGGTTTGTTTGTTCTACGATAACCCGAAAGCAGGAAAGATTTACGAGCGCATTGGATTTGAACCAATTGGTTACTGGGGAATGCATAACTTTTAATAGGATGCGAGCATTGACAGGTTAAGCGACTTTATTTTATAATCAGCAGTAGAATAATTGAACACGATGACGGAAAAGAGTACGTTATACTGATTGTGTTAAGAGAGAGGTTTCATGGCTGAAAAAACCTTCACGATTGATAACGGAAAGCTATTCCAGAGTGCAGTTAATCCCTGCCGTTCACTACGTTATAGTGCTAAGAGATAAAAAGTGTTGCTTGATACTTTTTATAAATTAGGGTGGTACCACGAAAACGAATTGACAGTTCTCGTCCCTTTCCATAGGGATGGGGACTTTTTATTTTGTTTGATAAGCACTTCATCGCATTTAAATTTTAGGAGGAAACACACATGAAAGCTTCAGATATTCGTCGTAAGTATATCGAATTCTTCGTTGAAAAACAGCACAAACAAGAACCAAGTATGCCACTTGTTCCAATTAATGATGCCTCATTATTATGGATTAACTCAGGTGTAGCTACATTAAAAAAATATTTTGATGGCTCGGTTATTCCAGATAACCCACGTATCGTAAATGCACAAAAAGCTATTCGTACAAACGATATTGAAAACGTTGGTAAAACAGCACGTCACCATACATTCTTTGAAATGTTAGGAAATTTCTCAATTGGCGACTATTTCAAAAAAGAAGCTATTCATTATGCATGGGAATTCTTAACATCAAAAGATTGGTTAGGATTCGACGGTGAAAAATTGTCTATTACGATTCACCCTGAAGATACAGAAGCATACAACATTTGGAAAGATGAAATTGGCATTCCAGAAGAACGTCTGATTCGTTTAGAAGGAAACTTCTGGGATATCGGTGAAGGTCCATCGGGTCCAAACTCAGAAATCTTCTATGACCGTGGCGAAATGTACGGGAACGATCCAAAAGATCCAGAATTATATCCAGGTGGCGAAAACGAGCGTTACTTAGAAATCTGGAACTTGGTATTCTCTCAATTCAACCATAACCCAGATCACACATATACACCATTACCAAAGCAAAACATTGATACAGGTATGGGGTTAGAGCGTGTGGCATCTGTTATGCAAGATGTTCCAACAAACTATGACACAGATTTATTCATGCCAATCATTGAAACAATTGAAAAATTCGCAAACCGTCGCTACATGCGCCCTGGTGAAATTGAACTAAGTGAAATTTTTGGTACAGAAGAAGATGTAAATACACCATTCAAAGTCATCGCTGACCATATTCGTACGGTTGCTTTCGCAATTGGTGACGGCGCACTTCCATCAAATGAAGGTCGCGGTTATGTATTACGTCGTTTATTACGTCGTGCAGTACGTTATGCAAAACAAATCGGTATCGAAAAACCGTTCATGTTTGAATTAGTACCAACTGTTGGTGAAATCATGCAAGATTTCTATCCACAAGTAAAGGAAAAAGAAGCATTCATTCAACGTGTAATTAAAAATGAAGAACAACGCTTCCATGAAACATTAAATGATGGTTTAGCCATCTTTAATGAAGTCGTTGCAACGCAAAAAGAAAAAGGCGAAATGGTTATTCCAGGTGCAGATGCATTCCGTCTATATGACACATACGGTTTCCCAGTAGAATTAACAGAAGAGTACGCTGCTGAAGTTGGGATGACAGTGGACGAAGCTGGCTTTGAAGTTGAGATGGAAAAACAACGTACACGCGCACGTGAAGCACGTCAAGATGTTGACTCAATGAAAGTACAATCAGAAGTGTTAGCAAACTTAAAACAAGCTTCTACATTCGTAGGTGGCGATACATTACAAACAGAAACAGTTATTACAGCAATCGTTGCAAACGGCGAAGAAGTAAAAACAGTTTCTGAAGGTGAAGAAGCACTTGTGATTTTAACTGAAACACCTTTCTATGCAGAAATGGGTGGACAAGTAGCGGACCACGGTACGATTTCAAATGATGCATTCACAGCGTTTGTAAAAGACGTACAAAAAGCACCAAACGGTCAATCATTACACACAGTTGTAGTTGAATCGGGTGAAATGAACGTAGAAGATGAAGTGATTGCAAGCGTAAATCGCGAAGAACGTAACTTGATCGTGAAAAATCATACAGCAACACACCTATTACAACGTGCATTAAAAGACATTTTAGGTGACCACGTTAACCAAGCAGGTTCCTATGTAGGCCCAGATCGTCTACGTTTTGACTTCTCACACTTCGGTGCAACAACAAAAGAAGAAATTGAAGCAATTGAACGTGCAGTAAACGAAAAAATTTGGGATGATATCGAAGTAATCATCGAAGAAATGCCAATCGACGAAGCAAAAGCAATGGGCGCTATGGCATTATTCGGTGAAAAATACGGTGACGTTGTACGCGTCGTTCAAGTATCAGATTACTCAATCGAATTATGTGGTGGTATTCACGTAAAACGTTCATCTGAAATTGGCTTATTCAAAATCGTTTCAGAAGGTGGTATTGGCGCTGGAACACGTCGTATTGAAGCTGTAACAGGTCGTGCAGCATACTTTGCAGTGAAGGAAGAACAACACACATTAGAAGCAGCAGCACACGCTTTAAAAGTAAATCCAAAAGACGTACCCGCACGTATTGAATCATTACAACATGATTTAAAAGATGCACAACGTGAAAATGAATCGTTATCAGCGAAGATGGCAGCAGCACAAGCAGGTGATATTTTAGCGAATGCAAAAGATATCAATGGTGTAACGGTATTATCAACACGTGTAGAAGCGAAAGATAATAACCAATTACGTCAACTAATGGATGATTTAAAAGCAAAAATGTCAAATGCGGTGATCGTTTTAGGTGCAGTAGCAGACGATAAAGTAATGCTATGTGCAGGAGTAACAAAAGAAATCGCAGGAAAAGAATACCATGCAGGAAACATTGTCAAAGCAGTAGCAGAACAATGTGGTGGTAAAGGTGGCGGTCGCCCAGATATGGCGATGGCTGGTGCGAAAGATGCGAATCAACTAGATGCAGCACTTGCATCGGTTTATGAAACATTAGCAAAATAATTAATGAATAGAAGAAGTCAGTTCTTAGGCAACTGTTTGAGAACTGGCTTTTTTCTATGATGTAGTAAAAACAGATGACGTTATAAAAATAAGTAGCCAAAAATGGTGGAACAAACAGGAAAACAATGCTTTTTAAACCTTATTTTCTTGCCACTAGTAATTATTTCATAGCGAATGGGCAAAATGAGTTTCAAACGAACAGGGAATAAGTTATACTAGTTGAAAGAGTAGTACACTACTTAACTTTACTGTGAGGTGCTTAGCATGAGTAAGTTTGATCAAACGATGAAATTTAATTTTCCCGAAGAACCTATGGAACAAGAAGTTCGCGAAACGATGCTTCATGTTCATGCAGCACTAGAAGAAAAAGGGTATAACTCAATCAATCAAATGGTGGGTTATTTGCTTTCGGGCGATCCGGCATATATTCCACGTCATCAAGATGCTCGTACAAAGATTCGCAAGCTTGAACGAGATGAAATTTTAGAAGAGCTTGTGAAATTTTATATTAAAAAGAATAACGAGGCAAAATAATGAGAGTAATGGGTTTAGATGTCGGTTCTAAAACAATCGGAGTAGCTGTAAGCGATGCACTTGGCTGGACTGCTCAAGGGATTGAAACGATTAAAATCGACGAAGAGAATGAAAAGTTTGGTATGGAACGAATTCGTGAACTCGTAAAACAATACGATGTGAAGGAATTCGTCGTTGGTTTTCCAAAAAACATGAACAATACAGTGGGTCCACGTGGAGAAGCATCACAACGTTATGCTACACTGTTAGAGCAGGAATTTGGATTTCCCGTTACACTATGGGATGAAAGACTGACAACGATGGCCGCAGAACGCGTGCTAATTGAAGCGGATGTTCGCCGTAAAGATCGTAAAAAGGTCATTGATAAGATGGCTGCAAGTATGATTTTACAAGGATATTTAGACCGCAAATCTTTTTAGAGGAGAATGAGAGTATGACAAATGAAAAACAAAACACAATTACAGTAGTAGACGAGGAAGGGAACGAAATTCTTTGTGAGATTCTTACAATCGTAGAATCAGAAGAATTTGGTAAAAACTTCGTATTATACAGTGAAATCGGTTCAGAGGATGAAGAAGGTTATGTACAAATCATGGCTTCATCATTCACACCAGCAGAAAATGGTGAAGATGGCGAATTACAACCAATCGAATCAGAAGAAGAATGGGCTTACTTAGAAGACATTCTTGAGCAATTAGACGACGAAGAATAATTCACTATTTCAACAACCATAAGGGAGGCTTTTAATATGTCAGAAGAACACAACCATGAACATATTGTAGCAATTGATGAAAACGGAAACGAAATCGTATATGCTGTCATCACACGCGTATACTCAGAAGAATTCGAAAAAGAATACGTTCTTTTTGCAGAACATAGCGATTCAGACGAGCCTGTAGAAGTACAAGCAGCAATCGTTGTAGAAGACGAAGAAGGCGACCGTTTAGTTGGAATCGAGAGCGATTCAGATGCAGAATGGGAATTCATCGAGAGCGTTTTATCTGAGCTAGCTGACGAAGAAGAAGAATAGTCCTTACAAAACGAGGTGAATGTTCATGTCTCAAGATTATAGTGGTCAATTCTTTACGGAATTAGATGAAGATGGCAATGAGGTTGTCTATACGATTCTAACGCGCATTGAACCAGACGATTCAGATTCAACGTATATCGTGTTTTATGAAGATACAGAAGAAGACGATATTCAAATTGAAGCAGCAGAAGTCATCGAAAATGAAGATGGTAGCGGCGAGCAATTATACGAAATCGAAACTGAAGAAGAATGGGCAATGATTGAAGAAGTAGTCAATACAATTATGAGTCTGTAAAAGAAAGTCCGTCCAATATTGTTTTGTGCTTATGAAAAGTGCAGATAATAGGGGCGGATTTTTTGAATCGTATAAAATATTTTTGAAAAAAAAGAGAGAATCAAGTAATATGAACATGTTGTGACTTTACATAAGAGTCAGGATGAGAGTGAGATGAAGGAGGATTATGTGTGGATCCAAAATTGCCCGATGATCAATTAAAGAGATTACAAGAGCAACGCCATGAAAAAAGAATAGTCCGAAAAATTGTGATGTACGTGGGAATCGCTATTATTGCTATTGCATTAATTGGGAGTATTAGTAGTTATTTTTATATTTCAAATGCTTTAAAACCAGTAGATCCAGATAATAAAAAAGCCGTAAAAATCGAATTGCCAATCGGTTCGAATATTGATACGATATCACAAACTTTAGAAGATAAAGGCGTTATTCGTAATGCGAAAATATTCAAATATTATACAAAGTTTAAAAATGCTTCTGGTTTCCAAGCTGGAACGTATCAAATTCCACCATCTATGTCGATTGATGATATTATCAAATCGTTAAAAACAGGTAAAGTATATCGTAAAGCAGATTTACAAATTACGATACCAGAAGGATTAACGCTCGATCAAATGGGTAATATTATCGCGAAAAATACAGACTATACATCAAAAGAGTTTATGAAACTCGTAACGAATGAAAAATTCATTAAAGAGATGAAAGCGAAGTATCCAGAAACAGTAACGAAAGATATCAATGGAAAAGATATTCGCTACAAATTGGAAGGCTACTTATATCCATCTACGTATGATTTCTTCACGAAGAAACCAACTTTAGAAGAAATTGTTGAAAAGATGATTGCACAAACAGATGCGATTGTTCGTTCATATGAACCGCAATTAAAAGAATTAGGCATGACACCGCACGAGTTCTTAACATTTGCATCACTTCTTGAACGTGAAGCGACAGCACAAACAGACCGTGAAACAATTGCAAGTGTATTCAATAATCGTATTGAACAAGGTATGCCACTTCAAACAGACCCAACTGTTCTATATGCACTTGGTGAGCATAAAGATCGCGTGCTGTATAAAGATTTAGAAGTGAAAAATCCGTATAATACGTACTTGAATAAAGGTCTACCACCAGGCCCAATTGCGAATGCAGGACGTGCATCACTTGACGCAACGGTTGACCCTGCGAAAACAAAATATCTATACTTTGTTGCAGATAAAGATGGTAATAATCACTTTGCTGAAACGTATGTAGAGCATCAAAATAATGTAGCCAAGTACATCAAATCGCAAAAATAATGATGCTATTTTAGCCTCATAGGTAGCGTTAATATGAAAACCTAGATGATGAATGAACATCGTCTAGGTTTTTTTAATGTTGTTTTCTTTTCAAAACTTCGTCGAAAAAGCATGAAATTATGGATTTGCAAGGTTGAAATCTAGATTTTAAAATACTTTTATGTTAGGATAAAGTGTGTTTTGTATATAATTAAGGAGGAATAGCAGATGGAAATTTCAGATGCCTATATTCAATCCTTCATACCTAAACGAGATGAACTTTTAATTGAAATGGAACAGTTTGCGGCTGAAAATTACATACCGATTATGCAGCTTTCAGCGATTGAAAACTTATTACAGTTACTAAGAATTCAACAACCAAAATCAATTTTAGAAGTAGGTAGCGCGATTGGTTACTCAGCAATTCGTATGGCACAAGCTGTACCAAATGTTGATATTGTAACGATTGAAAGAGATGAAGCACGCATTGAATATGCAAAAGCATTTATCGGACGTTCCGATGTAAAAGAAAATATCACATTAATCGAGGGTGATGCGTTAGAAGTGGACATTGCAAGCAAATATCCATCTTTTGATGCTGTTTTTATTGATGCGGCAAAAGGCCAATATCAAAAATTCTTTGATCAATATAGTCCACTTGTCAAACAAGGGGGCATTTTATACATTGATAATATGTATATGCACGGTCTATCAGATTTAGACATGAAAGATGTACCAAAACGTAAAAGAACGATGATTCGAAACCTTCATCAATTTGCGGAATGGATTATTCAAAATGAGCAATATCAATCAACTTTCTTCCCAGTAGGCGATGGTTTATTGATTTGTATTAAGAGGTGACCAACATGAAAAAACCAGAATTACTTGTAACACCCCATTCAGTTGAACACGTAGCACGTTTGATTGAAGCTGGTGCAGATGCTTTTTTAATTGGTGAACAAAAATTTGGTTTGCGTTTAGCAGGCGAATTTTCAGTTGAAGAAGTAGCAGAAGCAACAAAAATGATTCATGCAGCAGGCAAAAAAGTCTATGTTGCGATGAATGCAATTTATCATAATGATCGTGTCGATGATTTAGCTCCTTATATGGAAAAACTAACTGAACTAGATGTAGATGGTATTGTATTCGGTGATCCAGCTGTTATTATTGCGCGCCGAGAAGCAAATTGTGAAATTCCACTTCACTGGGATGCAGAAACGATTTCTACAAACTGGTTCCAAGCAAATTACTGGGGTAAACGTGGTGCAACACGCGCGTATTTAGCTCGTGAATTGAGCATGGAAGAAGTTGTAGAGATTAAAGAAAATGCAGAAGTTGAGATTGAAGTGCTTGTACATGGTATGACATGTATGTTCCAATCAAAACGTCCGCTTTTAGGCAACTACTTCTTATTCCAAGATAAAGCGATGGAAGTTGAAAATCGTAAAGAAGCGAAAAATATGTTCTTACATGATAAAGAACGTGAAAATAAATACCCAATTTATGAAGATTTAAATGGTACACACATTTACAGTCCGAATGATGTATGTATTATTGATGAACTAAATGAATTATTTGAAGCAGGTGTTGATTCATTTAAATTTGATTCGGTTCTATGCTCAGATGACTATGCAGTTGAAGTAACAGCTTGCTACCGTCAAGCAATTGATGCGTACATGGAGTCAGAAGATGCATACGAAGATATGAAGCAAGACTTACTTGAAAAAATTGAAGAGATTCAACCAGAATTACGTCCGTTAGATACTGGATTCTACTTCAAAGAAACAGTTTATTAGGAGGAGACGTAACATGACGACTATTATAAATGATCGTATTTCAGAAATCATTGATGGCAAGCGTGTCATTACGAAGAAACCAGAACTGTTAGCACCTGCTGGAAATCTGGAAAAATTAAAAATTGCTGTACATTATGGAGCAGATGCGGTATTTATCGGTGGACAAGAGTTTGGTCTACGTTCAAATGCAGGGAACTTCTCAATCGAAGAGATGGCAGAAGGTGTTGAATTTGCTAACCGTTACGGTGCGAAAATCTATGTAACAACAAATATTTTTGCGCATAATGAAAATATGGACGGTTTAGAAGATTATTTACAAGCATTAGAAGGCGTTGGCATTACAGGAATTATTGTAGCTGACCCATTAATTATTGAAACGTGTAAAGAAGTCGCACCAAAGCTTGAAATCCATTTAAGTACACAACAATCTCTATCGAACTGGAAAGCAGTTCAATATTGGAAAGAACAAGGTTTAGAACGTGTTGTATTAGCACGTGAAACAGGTGCTGAAGAAATTCAATTAATGAAAGAAAAAGTAGATATCGAAATCGAATCATTCGTACATGGTGCGATGTGTATCGCTTATTCAGGACGTTGTGTACTATCAAACCATATGACAGCGCGTGACTCAAACCGCGGCGGTTGTTGTCAATCATGTCGTTGGGATTATGATTTATATGCGGTAGAAGATGGCAAAGAAAAGCCGTTATTTGAAGAAGGACAAGAAGCATTTGCGATGAGTCCAAAAGACTTAAAATTAATTGAATCGATTCCAAAAATTATCGAACTAGGCATTGATTCATTAAAAGTAGAAGGGCGTATGAAATCAATTCACTATATTGCGACGGTTGTAACAGTCTACCGTAAAGTAATTGATGCTTATTGTGCAGACCCAGAAAACTTTGTCATCAAACGTGAATGGTTAGAAGAATTAGATAAATGTGCGAATCGTGAAACAGCTTCTTCATTCTTCGAAGGCGAACCAAGTTATGAACAGCAAATGTTTGGCGTTCATGGTAAACAAACAAATTACGACTTCTGTGGTATGGTACTTGATTACGATGAAGAAACACAAATGGTTACATTGCAACAACGTAATTACTTCAAACCAGGCGATGAAATCGAATTCTTCGGTCCAGCGATTGAGAACTTTACAATCGTTGTAGAAGAAATCTTTGATGAACAAGGAGAATCATTGGATGCAGCAAGACATCCACTACAAATTGTTCGCTTCAAATGTGAGCATAAAGTGAATGCACATGATATGATTCGTAAGGAGATGCGCTAAGATGACAAAAAAGAGACCGGTTGTCATTGGAATTGCAGGAGGTTCAGGCTCTGGTAAAACGAGTGTGACACACGCAATTCATGAAGTATTTAAAAACCATAACCTTGTCGTGATTGAACAAGATTATTATTATAAAGATCAAAGTCATTTGGAGTTTGAACAACGTCTTGAAACAAACTATGACCATCCAAATGCATTCGATACCGATTTATTAATTGCAGATATTGAAAAGCTATTGAATCGTGAGCCGATCGCAAAGCCAATCTATGATTATGCTTTGCATACACGCTCAAAAGAAACAGAGCATATTGAACCACAAGACGTAATTATTTTAGAAGGTATTCTTGTATTAGCAGATGAACGTTTACGTGATTTAATGGATATTAAATTATTCGTTGATACCGATTCAGATTTACGTATCATTCGTCGTATTTTACGTGACATTAATGAGCGTGGTCGTTCAATTGATTCAGTTGTTGAACAATATCTATCAGTTGTTCGTCCAATGCATAATCAATTCATCGAACCGACGAAGCGTTATGCGGATATTATTATCCCAGAAGGTGGTCAAAATGAAGTCGCAATCGATTTAATGGTTACAAAAATAAAAACAATTGTTGAATCTGACACCATTGTGTAATATCATGGTAATGATTAACAGAAGTTAATGAGAAATCACTATGTCGCGTTCGTTACGAATGGCGACATAGTATTTTTATATCGTACTTAAGGAGTGGATTGTATTGTCTAACGAAAAACAATACCCAATGACAGCAGCGGGTAAGCAAAAATTAGAAGAAGAATTAGAATACCTAATTACGACAAAACGTAAAGAGGTTGTAGAACGTATTAAAATCGCACGTGGTTTCGGTGACCTTTCTGAGAATTCGGAATACGATGCAGCAAAAGACGAGCAAGGTTTTGTAGAAGGACGTATCTCTTTATTACAAACAATGATTCGTAATGCAATGATTATCGAAGAAGGTTCAGATGCACGTGATACAGTAACAATTGGTTGCACAGTAAAATTCGTAGAACTTCCAGACGAAGATGAAGAAGAATATACAATCGTTGGTTCAGCAGAAGCAGACCCATTCGAAGGACGTATTTCAAACGATTCACCAATCGCTAAAGCTTTACTAGGTCGTAAGGTTGATGATGTAGTAAAAATCAATACACCTGGTGGCGATATGGACGTTCGTATCGTATCGATTAAATAAGAAGTAATTAAAAAAAGACTGAGACAAATTGTGTTTTATAACACATAGGTCTCAGTCTTTTTTAATAAAGAACTCTTTATCTAAAAAAACGTCTTATGAATGTAAAATATGTTATGCAATCTTTAAAATATTTCAATTTGCTAACAACGTATTCAAACAGAAAGCATATTTTCATTAAATATGCTATTATGACGGTAACTAAGAGGTGAAAGTATGGAAGAACAAAGAAGATATCGTTCAAAAAAACATATGACGAGTAAACAAAAAGGCGACCGTATTTTAAATTATTTAATCGCACTTGTTGTCAGTTTAATTATTCTAGTAGCTAGTATTATTTTTTCGGGCGGTGAAGAGCAACAAAAGGCGAAAGAGTCAGAAAAAGAAGCTGTAACAGCTCAACCTCAAAAAGAGACGCCTAAAGAGGAAGAACCTGTTAAAAAGAAAAAAACAGTTAAACCAACTGTCGTAAAAGATGTGGAAGAACTGAAAAAAAGTGATACGGTTAAAGTATCAAAATCAGATGAGACGATTGTTGATGAAGTAATTGAAGATAAGGAATGGAAGCCGTATAAAACAGCGCAACAAGATGATGGTACAACAATGCACGTATCAAGTTATAGCGCAGGTACAGTTGACTGGAATGAAAAATTACAAGCTGTTCAAAATATTACAGGTCTTAAAGAAGAAGACTGGATTCTTTGGTATGCGAAAGGTAATGGATCAGCAGATGCATCAATTATTACAGTATCTTCAAAAGACCAAACGAAAAAATATCGTGTATCTTTAAAATGGGTAGCAAAAAAAGGATGGAAACCAGAAAAAGTAGAAGTGCTAAATCAACTACAAGGTGCTTATTAATTGGCATTGACGGATTTTCAAATAGTCTGTAATGTAAGATAGAACGTATTTTTTCTATGGAAGGCGGAACAAACGATGAAAATTGCCGTAATCGGTGCAATGGAAGAAGAAGTGGAGTTACTACGTGCAGCCATTTCAAATCCAAAAACAGCAGTCATTGCAAACTCAGAATATACAGAAGGTACATACGAAGGTAAAGATGTAGTCCTTTTAAAGAGTGGTATTGGTAAAGTCAATGCAGCCATGTCTACAACAATTCTTTTACATGAGTTCAAACCAGATGTTGTCATTAACACAGGTTCAGCTGGTGGATATGATGAGAATTTAGAAGTAGGTGCAATCGTTATTTCAGATGAAGTACGCCATCACGACGTAGATGCAACAATCTTTGGTTATGAGATTGGTCAAGTACCTCAAATGCCACCTGCATTCAAATCAGATGCAAATTTAATGCAAGCAGCAGAACAAGCAGTTCAAAAGATTGGTGAACATCAAGCAGCGACGGGCTTAATTACAACAGGTGATGCATTCATGAATGATCCTGTACGTGTGGAGGTCGTTCGTAAGCAGTTTCCAACAATGAAAGCTGTTGAAATGGAAGCAGCAGCAGTTGCACAGGTATGTTATCAATTTGGTACACCATTTGTTGTGATTCGTGCATTATCTGATATCGCAGGTAAAGAATCGAATATTAGCTTTGATGAATTTTTACCAGTTGCTGCAAAGCATTCGACACAAGTTGTATTAGAAACAATTAAAAGTTTATAAAATAATGGGGTCACGTGCTGAAAAGGCGTGGCTCATTTTTTATGTGAACTTTCGTGAAACAAATTCAGTTTTCTTTCGTATAAATAATGGAAAGAAGATAAAAGGGGAATAGTATAACAAAAAAAACGAAAGTCACACCTAAGAGGCATAACTTTCGCTTTATTTACACTTTCTTCAATGAGAAATTACTAATCATTAAAATCGCAAGTAATGGGAACAATACGACATAGAAAGCCGATGATAACCATGGCGAGAAGAAAAACGAGATGGTTAAGATTGCTCCGGCAGCCGTAATTGGTAGTCCAGTGAAATAACCATTTGATTCAGTAACATTGAATCGAGCAAGTCGGAATGCACCACAAGCGATATATAATACCGCGATGACCATACCTAAGTTACCATAAGCGGTCAATTCAACTTCATACATTAATACTGCAGGTGCTACACCAAACGAAATAATGTCGCTCATCGAATCGAGTTGTTTACCAAGCTCTGATTCTAGATTATATTTTCGTGCGACTTTACCATCGTATCGATCCAGCAAAGCAGCAATAAGAATAAATAAGACCGCGTAACCGTATGATTCATTGATTGTAGCCATTAGCGCTGCACCACCAAATGAGATGTTTCCAAGGGTGATGAGATTCGCTAGGTTTGCTTTCATCTTCTTTACTGTGATATCCACCATATTCAATGGACAACACTCCTTTAATTTTATTCAATATTAGACTATTATAAGTCTTTAAGATATCAACTGTAAATCATTAAAAAATCGGAGGCACAATTATGCTCAAAAAGAAACTGTACCAAACCGCGATTGAACTCACGAATAAGAAGTGGTCATCGTATCTTTTAAAAACAATGATGAACTCCAAAATTAGCAAACGATTCATCCAGTCATATATCCATATATACGATATTAATACCCAGGAGGTTTCAAAAAAAGTCGATTGTTTCCCAACTTTACAACAGTTTTTTACGAGAGAGTTAAAATCGAGTGCTCGTCCAGTTGACGGTCGTCTAGATGTGATGACAAGTCCAGCAGATTCTAAAATTGAATCATTCGGTGTCATTACACAAAATACATCCATTACTGTAAAAGGGCAGGTTTATCAATTAGATGAACTTCTCGGCAAACATGACAATGCACAGCGCTATAAAAATGGGCAATATATTGTATTCTATTTAAGCCCAGCAGATTATCACCGCGTACACAGTCCTGTAGATGGTCAAATTGAGCGCCAATACATTTTAGGGAACAATAGCTATCCTGTAAATCAAGCCGGTTTAAAATATGGTAGAAAGCCGATTTCAGGAAACTACCGTATGATCACAGAACTAAAAACAAAATATGATGATACAGTAGCGGTCATAAAAGTGGGTGCCATGTTCGTTAATACCATTCAATTAACCAATACATCTACTAGATGGGCAAAAGGCGAAGAGATTGGTTATTTTGCATTTGGCTCAACTGTTGTAATGTTATTTGAAGAAAAATCCGTTGAATTTTTACCGAATGTTCAACAAGGTGCACATATACAGGTGGGAGAAGCCTTTTGTAATATGTTATAATCTTATGAGGTAAAATGAAAAATCAATTGAAAATGGAGAGAACATCATTTGTATAAATTAATTATGCCAAAGGAATTTGTCGGTTCTGTTTTAGATCTAACACCTGAAAAGTTACAAGCTTTGGGTATTAAAGGAATCATTACAGATTTGGACAATACCTTAATTGAATGGGATCGTGCTTTAGCGACGCCTGAAGTCGAACAGTGGCTGAAAACAATGAAAGAAGCAGGAATTCGTGTCATCATTGCTTCAAATAATGCAGAAGAGCGCGTGAAAAAATTTGCAGAACCGCTTGAGTTGCCTTATATTTACCGTGCGCGTAAGCCGTTGACAGGCGCTTTTAAAGAAGCATTATCTACTTTACATTTACCCGTAAATCAAGTATTAATGCTAGGAGATCAAATGTTAACAGATATGATGGGCGCAAATCGTATGAGAATTTATACGATGCTTGTCAAACCAGTCGCGAACTCAGATGGTTTTGTGACGAAGTTTAATCGTGCGATTGAAAAAAGAGTCTATAAGTATCTAGACAAAAAAGGAATACCAACTTGGGAGGAACAATCATAATGGAAGAAAAGTTACACTGCATTGGTTGCGGTACAGAAATACAAACAGAGGATCCAAAAGCACCGGGCTATGCACCTGCATCTTCATTAGAAAAGGAAGACGTGATTTGTAAACGTTGTTTCCGTTTGAAGAATTACAACGAAATTCAACCTGTTTCTTTAACAGATGATGATTTTTTACGCATTTTAAATGGCTTAGGTACACAGAATGGTCTAATCGTAAAAATCGTTGATATTTTCGATTTTAATGGTAGTTGGTTACCAGGTTTACACCGATTCGTTGGTTCGAATCCAGTATTATTAATCGCGAATAAAGTGGATTTATTGCCGAAGTCTGTGAATAAGAAAAAAGTGGTACATTGGATTAAGCAAGAAGCGAAGAAGTTAGGCTTAAAACCAGTCGATGTATTACTTGTGAGTGCACATAAAGGTCTTGGTATGGATGAAGCGATGGAAGCAATCGACACATACCGACGTGGAGAAGATGTATATGTGGTAGGTTGTACGAATGTAGGGAAGTCAACATTCATTAATCGCATTATTAAAACCGCTACAGGACATGGCGATGTGATTACAACATCACATTTCCCTGGAACGACGCTTGATATGATTGAAATTCCACTAGATGACGAAAAAGGAATCTATGACACGCCGGGAATTATTAATCATCATCAAATGGCACATCATTTAGATTCATCTGAGTTAAAATATATTATGCCAAAAAAAGAAATCAAGCCAAAAACATTCCAGTTGAATGCAGAGCAAACATTGTTTGTAGGT
This sequence comes from Kurthia sp. FSL E2-0154, assembly GCF_038003625.1. Lineage (NCBI taxonomy): Bacteria > Bacillati > Bacillota > Bacilli > Caryophanales > Caryophanaceae > Kurthia > Kurthia sp. FSL E2-0154. The sequence continues at coordinate 1,395,948 of NZ_JBBOPO010000001.1, read as the reverse complement.
GCATTAGCACGCTTTGACTTTATCAAAGGAGAACGTTCAGCCTTCACAGTTTATGTAGCGAATGATTTAACAATTCACCGTACAAAATTAGAAAAGGCAGATGAATTGTATGAGAATCACAAAGGTGAATTATTAGCACCGCCAACTGCTGAATTCATCGACCAACTTCCACGTTTAGTACGTCATGAATTTTCGATTAAAGAAGGTAAAACAGATATCGTCTTTTCAGGTTTAGGTTGGATTACTGTACAAGATCCCAATGTCGTGATTGCAGCCTATGCACCAGAAGGCGTAGAAGTACAAGTTCGTCCGTCACTCATTTAGGGGGTATTTTGACATGAAAAAGTGGTACGCAGTCATTGGAGATCCAATTGGACATTCTTTATCGCCAATGATGCATAATGAATGGTTTCAACAACTCGGAATCGACGCGACTTATTTGCCGATTCATGTGAAAGAAGAAGATTTAGAAGCGGCTGTTGCTTCGATGAAATTACTTGGAATTAGCGGTTTTAATGTGACCATTCCACATAAAGAAAAAATCCGACCATTTTTAGATGCTTTAGATGAAACAGCTGAAAAAATGGGCGCAGTCAATACGGTTGTTCGCTTAGAAGATGGACGTTTAAAGGGCTACAACACAGATGGTTTAGGATTTGTTCGTTCGTTAGAAGAAGTCATTGGCGATGCGAAAAGACATGAAAAGGTATTGTTGATTGGTGCTGGTGGTGCAGCGAGAGGAATTGCGTTTGCACTTGAGTCAATAGGCTATACAGATGTAACGATTTGTAATCGTACAGTTGAAAAAGCACAGCAAATTTGCGCTGAATTAACAATTCCAGCACAAGCGATTTCGTTAAATACAGCAAGTGAACAATTGGATGAGTATGCGATTCTGATTCAAACAACACCTGCTGGTATGAAAAATAGTCAGGTGACGATACCTTTCTCACTTGAAAAATTAAAATCATCAGCAATTGTTGCAGATATTGTGTATAATCCATTAATGACGCCTTTATTACAGGCAGCACAAGACAAGGGTGCAACGATTGTATCGGGCTTAGGTATGTTCATTCATCAAGGTGCCCTTGCCTTTGAATATTGGACGAAACAAAGTCCCGACCCAACAGCTGTGAAAGAGCAGTTGTTGATACATTTAGGAGGAAATTAATTATTATGTTAACAGGTAAACAAAAACGTTTTTTACGTGCAGAGGCACATCATTTAGACCCGATTTTCCAAGTAGGTAAAGGTGGCGTAAATGAAGCAATGCTCGTGCAAATTACACAAGCTTTACGCGTACGTGAGTTAATTAAAGTGCGTATTTTAGATAACTGTGAATTCGATAAGCGCGATGTAGCGGCTGAATTAGCAGAAGGAACAGATGCAGAATTAGTTCAATTAATCGGTTTAACGGTCGTGCTTTATAAAGAGGCACCAAAGCGCGAAAACCGTCGTATTGAATTACCAAAAGCAAAGTAGGGTGAAGATGATGAAGAAAATAGGAATTATGGGAGGCACGTTTAATCCACCACATGTTGGACATTTATTGATGGCAAATGAGGTATTGCAAGCACTTGACTTAGACGAAGTACGTTTTATGCCAAATGCGATTCCGCCGCATAAAGAAGAACCGAATGGTGCGACAGGCGAACAACGTTTACACATGACAGCCCTTGCCATTGAAGATCATGCCAAGTTTAAACTTGAACCGTATGAAATTCAACAAGGCGGTACGTCGTATAGCTTTGAGACGTTGCAAGTTTTAAAAGAACGCGAGCCAGATTGTGATTTCTATTTTATCATCGGAGGCGATATGGTCGATTCGCTTCATACATGGTATCGCATTGAGGATTTACTTAAACTCGTTCATTTTGTAGGTGTTGATCGCCCAGGAACAGAGGGTAAAAGTGAATTACCAGTCATACATGTAGCAGCGCCAATTATCGATGTATCGTCTACTCTTTTACGTAAACGTCTAAAAAATAATCAGTCCGTTCGTTATCTGTTACCACAGAAAGTCGAACACTATATACGAGAGGAAGGGTTATATGGAACGACAACAGCTACTCGCAGCCATTAAAGACCGTATGCCTGAAAAACGTTATATTCATACGATTGGTGTGGCTGATACGGCGATGAAACTCGCAGCACGTTTTGGTGAAGATGTAAAGAAGGCAGAGATTGCGGGTATTCTACATGATGTATGTAAGTATGCCGATCGCGATTGGATGAAACAGGTGATTGAAGAACAGCAAATGGATCCTACATTGTTAGCGTATCATCATGAATTATGGCATGGACCTGTTGGAGCCTACGTGGCAAAAACAGAATTTCATATTGAAGATGAAGATGTGTTGCATGCGATTCGCTATCATACGACAGGACGAGCAGGTTCAAGTAACTTGGAGCGCATTATTTATATTGCGGATTTAATTGAGCCGAATCGTAAATTCCCTGGAGTTGATGAACTGCGTGAAGCAGCAGAAGTAGAGAATCTACATGATTTATCACTGCGCTCTGTTCGCCACTCTATCGCCTTTTTAATGAAGCAACAACAAGCAGTATTCCCAGATTCTTTTAAATTTTATAATGACTTATTGTTATAGGAAAGAGGTTACGAGTTAATGGAACATGAATTATTAAATCTTGTTTTTAAAGCAGCAGATGATAAACGAGCAGAAGATTTGGTCGTATTAAATATGCAAGGAATCTCATTACTAGCAGATTATTTTGTAATTTGCCATGCAAATTCAGACCGTCAAGTACAAGCAATCGCACGTGAAATTCAAGAAAAAGCCCATGAGGCAAACTACACAGTAAAACGTGTAGAGGGCTTTGACGCAGCACGTTGGATATTAATTGACCTAGGCGATGTAGTTGCACACGTATTCCACCGCGATGAGCGTAGTTATTATAACTTAGAACGTCTATGGGGTGATGCACCAGAGCTATATGTAGAAGATGACACACATGAATAGTTACGGACGTTTTGCAGAAGTTTATGATCAATTAATGGAAGATATTCCATACGATCAATATGTTGAATGGATTACAAAACATGCACCTGCAACAACGCATTCTAAATTATTAGATGTAGGATGTGGAACGGGTGTCATGTTATCCATGCTTTTAAAATCAGGATATGAGGCAGCTGGTCTTGATTTATCAGAAGAGATGTTAATGATGGCTAATACACGTCTACAAACACAAGGTCAACAAGCATTACTCGTCTGCCAATCGATGGACGAGTTAGATGGCTTTGTGGATTTAGATGTTGTCTGTATTCCGATTGATTCCATCAACTATTTACAACAATGGTCGCAAGTAAAAGAGACGCTAAAACGCATTTACGAATCACTTCGTAAGGGTGGTCAACTCTTTTTCGATGTGCATTCACTTTATAAAATGGATACGATTTTTATGGATGGACCTTTTACATATGATGATGGAGAAGTCACATATATTTGGCATACGGAAGCTCTTGATACACCGCACACTGTCGAACATGATATGACATTCTTTGTTGAAGTAGAAGAAGATCTTTTTGAGCGCTTTGATGAACAACATATTCAACGTTCGTTTGCGGTAGATGATTATGTTCAACTGTTGCGAGAGATTGGTTTTACAAACATTCATGTAACTGCTGATTTTAATGAACAAGCGCCAACAGCAGAATCAGAACGTATTTTTTTCCATGCAGTAAAATAAAGACTTCCTATTTTGGGATAAATAAGATAAGATGGCATTAGCTCATGTGAACTTCCTCGAATGAAAGGAAGTCAAGTAATGCCATCTTTTTTTATACAATATAAAAAACATCTTGGCATACTCCTTCTGGTGATTGGTGCAATCAGTCTTTATCTTTGGACGAAAAAAGAACCATCACTACAAGCGACACAAGAGCCAACCTCACTTATTCAACCTGTGGAAGCACCCCCAACTTCTACTGAAACCCCCAACAAGCAAACAAATAGTACACAACTTACGTCAACAGCGATTATTGTCGATGTAAAAGGTGCTGTTAAAAAACCAGGTATTTATCAGTTAGATGCGGAAGCACGCGTTATGGACGCGATTCGTGAAGCAGGAGGCTATAATCAGTCTGCAAATCCGAAAGCAATTAATCTTGCAGAGAAGTTGAAAGACGAAATGGTTGTCTATGTACCGAAAAAAGGTGAAAAGACGGACCATAATTCTGTGAGCACACCGTCCTCTACATCAACTGCACAAGGAAATACGAGTAGCTCGACAGAACAAACAGCACTTGTAAATTTAAATACAGCAGATGAAACACAACTACAAACTTTAACAGGTATTGGTCCAGCGAAAGCAAAAGCCATTATTGCATACCGCACAGAAAGCGGTCTATTTCAAACCATTGATGACTTAAAAAAAGTAACGGGTTTTGGTGAAAAAACATTCGAAAAGTTAAAATCATCGATTACTGTACAATAATATTTACTATGGGCAACAACTGATACATCATGTAGAATAAAAGTAAACACGCTGTGCGTAAAAGTAAAGAATCGAGGGATTTCACATGGAGCGAATAACTTGGAATCAATTTTTCATGGCACAAAGCCATTTACTAGCATTAAGAAGTACATGTACCCGTCTATCTGTAGGTGCGACAATTGTTCGTGATAAACGAATTATCGCAGGTGGTTATAATGGCTCGATCTCAGGAGATGATCATTGTATTGATAAAGGTTGTTATGTTATTGACAATCATTGTGTCCGTACAGTACACGCTGAAACGAATGCATTATTACAATGTGCGAAATATGGTACACCAACAAAAGATGCGGATTTATATGTAACGCATTTCCCATGTTTACCATGTACAAAGTCAATTATTCAAGCGGGCATTAAAAATTTATACTATGCAACAGATTATAAAAATAATCCATATGCGATTGAACTTTTTGAACAGGCGGGCGTTAATATTGTCCACGTACCGTTTGAAGAACAAAAAATTGATTTTTTACGTGATGAAAAATTAAAACTCAATTTAGAGATGTTAGCAGAGCTTCGTGCTCGTGGCGTTGAACTAGAACAGTTGGCTCCATTTGAACAAAGGGTGGAACAATTATTTGGATTAAGCGTAGCCTCAATGAAGTAATCTATATTGCCTTGTCAGTCCTCCTTGCCATTCTTTCTGCAAATGAGACGACAGGGCTTTTATTTTTATATATTCCGTTTTTTATATGGTTAATTTTTAGAAAGACAGCCTGGTCGACTATCGTACTTGCAATCATCGCGAGTCTGTTCTTCTTCGTGTACACAACAGAAAAGCTAGACGTTCCGAAAGAACTACCACAGCAGATGATTTTAACATGGACATCAACTGTGAAAGTGAATGGTGGTCGCGTGAGAGGATTAATGGAAGATGTGAATGGACAAAAAATTTATGTTGTTTATACCATTCAACATGAAGAAGAAAAGAAAATGCTCGAACAGCAAACATTAGCGAAACAAACGTTTCGTGTAGAAGGTGAATTAAAGCCTGTAACAAAGCCGCATCACGCATATGCATTTGATTTTCAAGATTATTTAAAAAGTCATCATGCTATCGGTATTTATGAAGTTACGAAGTGGCAACCATTAAAAGTAAATGTATCATTCACTGCTTTTTTATGGCAACAACGTGCAAAACTCGAACAACATATTGATAAAACTTTCCCACAAGCGCTTCAAGCAGAAGCAAAGGCCTTATTAATTGGGCAACAAGATGATGTGGAAGCTGTCGATACAAGAGCTTATCAGAAGCTTGGCATTACGCATCTTTTCGCTATATCTGGTTTGCATGTCGCATTGATGAGTCTATTATTTCAACAAGTATTACTGAGAGCTGGGGTGCGAAAAGAGCAGGTCTTTTATACATTATGGATTGCACTCCCAGCCTACGCTATTTTAGCAGGTGGGGCACCTTCTGTTTGGCGTTCAGTCATCATGGTACTCATCTTATATGGCGCGCTTCTCTTTAATCACCGTCTAAAAGTAGAAAGTGCGCTCGGACTTTGTTTTCTTCTTTTCGTTCTAATTGAACCAAATATCATCTATCAAGTAGGCTTTCAACTTTCCTTTTTAGCGACGAGCGCCATTGTCTTATCTTCCGAATGTTTAGCCCGTTGCAAAAATTGGCTGACACAGTCACTGTGGATTACGATTAGTTGTCAGTTACTCGTTCTACCATTACTTCTCTATCACTTTTATGAAGTATCGACTGCTAGTATTGTTATGAATTTAATCTTCGTACCTCTTTTTTCATTTGTTATTCTACCAGCGAATTTGGTGCTATTATGTAGTAGTTTTTTACCACCTTTCGTCTCACAACTTTTATTTAGTCTCTATGAACCATTTCGCGTATTTGTTCAAGATTTTATTTACCTCTGTCAGAATATTCCATATCAAATGTGGAATCCCGGAAAACCGGCAGTTTGGATGCTTTGTGTATTATTGATTATAATTCTTTTCTTTTTTTACACGATGGAACAAAAGCGTTATCTTCTTGTGAGTATAGGTATCTTTTTTTCATTTACTTTTTATATAACAGAACAACCAAAACATCATGAAGATGTACGTGTTACATTTTTAAGTGTAGATCAAGGTGATTGTACCATTATTGAGTTACCAAATCGGCGTGGTGTTTATATGATTGATAGTGGTGGATTGCTGCGATTTGGCGGTACAACATGGAAACAGTCCGATAAAGTATATGAAATTGGAAGGCAAATTATCGTCCCTTATTTAAAAGGACGGGGGATTCAGAAGATTGACCGCCTTATTTTGACACATGCAGATGCGGATCATGTGGAAGGCGCAGAGGAAGTTATGCAAGAAGTAAAGGTGAAAGAAATTCATATCACACCGAATTCAGCTCAAAAAGCTATTATGCAAGATGTCTTACATGAAGCAGAAAAACAACATATTCCCATTCAGGAACAAATGGCAGGAGCAGCGTGGCAACAAGGTGCTTTTCGCATAGATTATGTTATGCCCTACGATACAGTTTATGAAGGAAATAATGACTCGATTGTCATCGTACTTACGTATGAAGGTAAAAAGATTATCATCCCAGGTGATTTAGAGGCAGAAGGAGAAGCAGAGTTAGTTGAGAAGAATCCAGAAGTTTTGAAAGGTACGACGATTTTAAAAGCAGGTCATCATGGTTCAAAAACATCCACATCTGATTTATTTTTGCAAGCTGTGAAGCCGCAGCTCGTCATCTATTCAAGTGGACGGAATAATCGTTATAACCATCCTGCAAAAGAAGTGGTGGAGCGTGTACAACAAGCACATATTGAAGCGCTTAATACAGCAGAGATAGGAACGATTGAAGTACGTATGACGAAGACAACAATTGATGTACAACCATGAAAACGCCATACAACCTTTCACGAAAAAATGCTATACTGAGAAAGATGTGAAAGGTAGGCGGGATATATGTTCCAACAACTATGGAAAGAAATGAATCAAGGGAAAATCGATCCTGTTTATGTACTTTCAGGAACCGAAACATATTTTATTGATGAAACGATTCGTCGTATGAAACAGGCACTTGAACAAGCAGGTGAAATCGAAACGACGATTTTTGATTTAGAAGAAGTACCTGTCCAACATGTTATGGAGGAAGCCGATACAATTCCTTTTTTCTCAGAAAAGAAGTTAATTATCGCAAAAAATGCATCCTTTTTAAAAGCAACAGACAATTCAAAAGAAAAAATGGCACATGATTTAAAAGCACTGGAGTTATGGCTACGTCACCCATCTGATTTCTCTATTACACTCTTTATTGCGCCATATGAAAAGTTAGATGAGCGTAAAAAAGTGACAAAGCAGATGAAGGAATTAGCACATGTTGTTCATGCGGAAGCACCAAGAGAACGCGATTTAGCTGTTTGGATTCAAAATGAAGTATCCTCACGTCAAAAACAAATCGACGAACGAGCAATACAGAAGCTAATTGAACTCGTAGGGCTAGATATGTTGCATTTGCAAATGGAAGTGGATAAATTATGTCACTACATTGGCGAAGAAGGAATGATTCAATTAGAAGATGTAGAGGAACTCGTTGCGAAAACATTAGAACAAGATGCTTTTAAATTGTTAAATGCTTATATTGCAGGTGATGTTTCTACTGCAGTCTCTATTTATCATGATTTAATTCGCCAAAAACAAGAGCCGATTGCGCTCGTTGCATTACTTGCTTCACAAGTACGCATAATGTCAAATGTATATTATTTACTTTCTAAAGGCTACCATGCACAGCAAATTGCAAAAACCTTAAAAGTGAATCCATACCGCGTAAAACGTATTATAGAAGATCGTCGTGGTGTGAAAGATACACATCTGTTAAAAGCGTTATATGGGCTAAGTGAGGTAGATCTTCAATTAAAATCAATGAGTGGTAGACGCGAACGTTACTTAGAACTGTTTTTAATGAAACCATTATCTCATTAGTCAAAAAGAGAAATTACTATTCTTAGTGATTTCTTTTTTTGTATAAAATGGATTGTTTTAGTTGTAGTGGTGGTCGGTTTATGGATTACGAATTATTATATGAGTAATCCGCTTGCAAAGCATCGTGCAGCAATCGAGTTAGAAACATACTTAAATGAAAATTATCCGAACCAAACATTCGATGTAAAGAATGGAAAGTATGAACAAAAACGTGATGTATATGCGTTTACTGTAAAAAATCGTGATGATATGGAACAAAGTTATACATTTCAAAATCAAAACGGACGTGGATATGAAGTATTGAATGATACATTAAAAGAATAGAGTTATAATCCGCAACAAAGTAAAGAAGTGTCTGTTCAAATGAGTAATCAATTGCAACAAGTACTTACGAGCAATTTTCCGAATGTCAAACATGTTTTAGCTACTATTCGTACAAAACAAGAAACGATTCAATTGAGTTCGAAAGAAGACATAGAAGAACCAGTTATTATTGCAATTGATGTTGATATGACAGGGATGTCTCGGGAAGATTTATATCAGATTGCACGTGAAGTATATGATGAACTAGCACGTGAGAAAGTTCATTATCAAAAAGCTACTGTAGTAGGATATGAATTGAAAGGTGAAGCGAATCAAAAACAATGGCAATATGTTTATCGTATTCAATTCTCTGAAAATCGAGCACCTGTAAAAAATGAAATTACGCGTACAATTTAAATTAAAAAAGGGCTGATGCGATAAGCATCAGCCCTTTAAATTCTACACAAGGTAGAATTAAGCTTTTTTCATTAAACGAGCTTTCGTACGAGAAGCAGCGTTTTTGTGGATTAAGCCTTTAGAAGCAGCTTTGTCTAGAGATTTAACTGCAGCTGATAATAATTCAGCAGCGTTTTCTTCTTTAGCGATTAAAGCAGCATCAGCTTTTCTCACAGCTGTACGCATTGCAGATTTGATTGCGATGTTACGAGCTTTAGCTTTTTCAGTCGTTTTAACACGTTTGATTGCAGATTTAATATTTGGCATGAAATTCACCTCCTATAAAGATTCGAGATGAGTAAATTCTCAACTGTGTCTGTATCTAATACAACAAGCATCATTATAGCAAACAAATACTCCTGAAATCAAGAGAGAAATGGAAAGAATATTTACTTGACAAGCTTTTTTTTACGAATTTTCTACATAAATTTAGAAAAAGAAGACGAACTAACTATTATTTTGAAATAACTTAGAAGTAAAAAACTTTATTTTCATAGTAGTTCACGAACTTCCATTGCCAATATAGCCTTTTGACTGATATAATTCAAATAGTTTAAATAGGAGTGGAATGCATGAATCGAGAAGAATTATTAAAAAGACAAGAACATATTCGAAATTTCTCTATTATTGCGCATATTGACCACGGTAAATCTACATTAGCTGACCGAATTTTAGAACAGACGCAAGCATTAACTGCGCGTGAAATGAAAAATCAGTTATTGGACTCAATGGATTTAGAACGTGAGCGCGGTATTACGATTAAATTGAATGCAGTACAATTAAATTATGTAGCAAAAGATGGCGAACAGTACACATTCCATCTAATTGATACACCTGGACACGTCGACTTCACATACGAAGTATCACGTAGTCTAGCAGCTTGTGAAGGCGCCATCTTAGTCGTGGACGCAGCACAGGGAATCGAGGCGCAAACATTAGCTAATGTTTATTTAGCGCTAGATAATGATTTAGAAATTTTACCTGTTATTAATAAGATTGATTTACCTTCTGCCGATCCAGAACGTGTACGTGGTGAAATTGAAGATGTAATTGGATTAGATGCTTCAGAGGCTGTTTTAGCTTCTGCAAAAGCAGGTATCGGAATTGAAGAAATTTTAGAACAAATCGTTGAGAAAGTACCAGCGCCACAAGGTGATCCAGAAGCACCACTACAAGCGCTAATTTTTGACTCTGTATATGATTCGTATCGTGGTGTTATTATCTCGATTCGTATTTCAGAAGGTACTGTAAAACCTGGTGATAAAATTCGTATGATGGCAACAAATGCTGAATTCGAAGTAATCGAAGTAGGTGTTCATACACCACATATGACGCCGCGTGATTTCTTAACAGTTGGTGATGTAGGCTATTTAACAGCTTCTATTAAAAATGTAGGAGATACACGTGTCGGTGATACGGTTACATCAGTTAAAAACCCTGCGTCAGCACCATTAGAAGGTTATCGTAAATTGAACCCGATGGTATATTGTGGTCTATACCCAATTGATACAGCGAAATATGTTGATTTACGTGAAGCACTTGAAAAATTAGAGCTAAATGACTCAGCACTACAATACGAGCCTGAAACATCGCAAGCACTTGGCTTTGGTTTCCGTTGTGGTTTCTTAGGATTACTACACATGGAGATTATCCAAGAACGTATTGAACGTGAATTCAATATCGACTTAATTACAACAGCACCATCTGTAATTTATCATGTAAAGATGACAGATGGTACCGAAGTACAAGTAGCGAATCCATCTGAAATGCCAGATCCACAAAAAATCATGTCAATTGAAGAGCCGTATGTAAAAGCAAGTATTATGGTTCCGAATGACTATGTAGGTGCAGTAATGGAGATTTGCCAACGTAAACGTGGGAACTTCTTAACAATGGATTATATTGATACAACGCGTGTAAATATTCTGTATGAACTACCATTATCTGAAATTGTTTATGACTTCTTCGATCAATTGAAGTCATCAACAAAAGGTTATGCGTCATTCGACTATGAATTGATTGGTTACAACCCATCAAAACTAGTGAAGATGGATATCTTACTAAATTCAGAACAAGTCGATGCACTAAGTTTCATCGTGCATAAAGACTTTGCTTACGATCGCGGTAAAGTCATCGTAGAAAAATTAAAAGAATTAATTCCACGTCAACAATTTGAAGTACCTGTTCAAGCGGCAGTAGGACAAAAAATTGTGGCACGTTCAACAATTAAAGCAATGCGTAAAAACGTATTAGCAAAATGTTACGGTGGAGATATCTCACGTAAACGTAAACTTCTTGAAAAACAAAAAGAAGGTAAAAAACGTATGAAACAAGTTGGATCGGTAGAAGTTCCACAAGAAGCATTCATGGCTGTCTTGAAAATGGACGACGACCAACCGAAGAAATAAACTAAAATAGCGAACATCATTTTATATGAAATGATGTTCGCTATTTTTTAAAAAAGAAGGAAGGTGAAGAGCTAATGAATAAAAATAAGTATCCGAAATGCCATATTTATTCCCAAAATAGTTGGCGTGATGAAGCGTATATTATAGGGAACCGACAAGGATTAGAAAAGTTGAGAGATGCACTTACGCTAACATTAGAGAAGGGGAATACTAAAAATGATTTTTGGCCGAAAGATTTAGAAGGATATGACATATTAATTGCTTGTGTGGAAGACGCGGAAATGAATGATTTGGAATTACCTTATAGTTCAGAGTTCTATGAACGCTTAGACGATGAAAAAGAGGCGCATACCGTTTTTAAAAAACCATATCATACATTAAAAGATTAAATGTGCATCTGATAATTAGAGAGAGCTGCTAATTGTTAGGTGTATTTTTTCATTTTTTTAAACTTTTTCACTGTCTATTTCGTCTAGTAAGTAGGTGAATTTCCAAATAAATAATCATTGGATTCATCTATTATTGTCGAATTGGAAATCGGACTATAGATATAGATGAAAATGTATTTTTATAGAAAGTGAAAATAGAGCTAGTTAAGATGGCTTTGTATGGAAAAATAAAGCAATATCTTTTTTACCAATTATCTTAATAAAAAAAGATGGATGTTGCATAAAAAGTAGTATGAAAATAAGATAGTAGTAGAACTAAAAAAACAAAATCATTTTTTGAAGAAAATGGTTTGAAAAAAATGTAGCTAGGGTAAATATCTTATGCGGTAAAAGACGACACTAATAGTAAAAATAATTTTCCAAATTAAGACATAAAATGTTATTATTTATTTAAAGTACTTTGCACTAATGATATAAAATTTGCATATTCTTAACGAAATGTCGACAAAATACACGGAATTCGACAAAAAATGTCGAATTATTCATTGGTATATATACAGATAAGATAAAATCTGTTAAAATATATTTACACTATATACATAATGTAAAGGTAACTAAAGAGAGGTGGTTTACAATGAAAACACATGAAGATCAGTTGGAATTGTTAGTTGCACGTGTAGAAAAGCGTCTGTCTGCATTAGAAACCAATGTATCGCATATGAAAAGTAAACTTGCCGAATTAAGTGAAATGCAAGAGGATTTAACTGGAATGGTATATGAAAGATATCACCAAGCGGTTTAGCTCCATTTTAAACAGATTCGTCAATGAGCTACAGGTGATAAATAGAAAAATTCAAATAAAGAACTACCTGTAAACAGAGGAGAGATCGTGTCAGTACATGATTTCTCTTTTTTTATTTGTTCTTTCGTATAAAAGAAAGTGTTTACTGTATGTTTTTATGTAAATCGGCTAAACTAAAAAAAGTGTTACATGTAGAGAGGAAGTTGAACTATGACGACAGGTGTATATATACACATTCCATTTTGTCATCAAATTTGTAATTATTGCGATTTTAATAAAGTATTCTTTAAAAATCAGCCCGTTGATGAATATATTGAAAGTCTAGGGAAGGAGATGGCATTAGCTGTTTCAAAAAATCCGGCTGCTTACAAAAAAATTCAAACTATTTTTTTAGGTGGTGGAACACCGACAGCATTATCCGCTGAACAATTGAGGCGTTTACTCACATTAATCCATGAATATATTCCAATGGAACATATTAAAGAATTTTCAACAGAAGCAAATCCAGATGAGTTAACTATTGAAAAACTACGTGTATTAAAAGCATTTGGTATTAATCGTTTAAGTTTAGGTGTGCAGTCATTTGATATAGAACTTCTGAAAAAATTGGGTCGTACGCATGCTCCTGAGCAAGTTATTGAAACCATTCGACAAGCAAAAGAAGTGGGATTTACGAATATTAGTATTGATTTAATGTATGGTCTTCCGGGGCAAACGATGGAACAATGGCAAAATACATTGAATCAAGCTTTTGCGCTCGATTTACCACATTATTCAGCCTATTCATTAATTGTGGAGCCAAAAACAATTTTCTTCAATTTAATGAACAAAGGTAAATTACCTTTACCGGGAGAAGATTCTGAAGCAGCAATGTATGCCTTATTAATGAAAGAAATGGAGAAGAGAGGTCTTCATCAATATGAAATTAGTAACTTTGGACGTACAGGTTTTGAGTCGAAACATAACTTGATTTACTGGGATAACGATGAGTATGCAGGTTTTGGTGCAGGAGCAAGTGGTTATATAAGTAGTACGCGCTATACGAATCATGGTCCTTTAAAAAAATATATGGACTGTATCGAAGCGGGTGAATTACCTATTCATCATGAACATGATGTGACTGAAAAAGAAAAAATAGAAGAAGAATTATTTTTAGGTCTTCGTAAAACAGCAGGAATCAATAAACAACATTTTTATGAACGATACGGAAAACAAGTACATGATGTATTTGAAAAGCAAATCAATTCTTTAACTGAAGCAGGTCTTTTAATAGAAGATGAACAAGCGATTTACTTGTCACATCAAGGGAAATTCGTAGGGAATGAAGTGTTCCAAGAATTTTTAATAGATTAAGTGCTTTTCCGTTGACATAAAAAAAGAGTTTTGATAAATTAAGTATAGTGTTAGCACTCGATATGAGTGAGTGCTAAAAATGAGGTGATGATCATGCTAACCAATCGACAGTTGCAAATTCTTAAAGTAATCGTCGATGATTTCATTTCGTCTGGTCAGCCGGTTGGTTCACGTCAAATTTCGAAACGTGAAGAAATATCATTTAGTTCTTCTACAATTCGAAACGAGATGGCTGATTTGGAGGAGTTAGGGTATTTAGAAAAGACCCATACTTCATCAGGTCGTATTCCATCGGAAAAAGGTTATAGATTCTACGTGGATCATTTGTTAAAACCTCAGGTTATTACGAACCATGATATGAAGCTTTTGCGCTCTGTTTTTTCAGAGAATGCCTATGAAACGGAACAAGTGATTCGTAAATCAGCCACTATTCTATCTGACCTAACAAATTATACTTCGATTATTTTAGGACCAGATGTACAGTTGCACAAAGTGAAGCGATTCTCAATTGTTCCGCTTAGTGCAAAAAATGCAGTAGCGATTATTGTGACGGATAACGGTCATGTGGAAAATCGAGTTGTCGATTTACCTGAGGACCTACATCCAAGTGATTTTGAAAAAATGGTTAATATTTTGAATGAACGTTTAGTCGGTATTCCAATTGTTCAAATTCCATATTACCTAGAACGTGAAGTGTCAAATATTATTCGACAACACGTTGGGACTTATAATAGGCTTTTAAAGTCGATTTTTACGGGAATAGAACAACAGAGTGATAGTAAAATCTATTACGGTGGTAAGACGAATATGCTAAATCAACCTGAGTTTCATGATTTAGATAAGATTCGTATGCTTATGGAAATGATGGAAACGCAAAGTCAGATTCAAGCATTGTTACATCGTGATTCACCCGGAATTCAAATTCGAATTGGTTCAGAAAATGAACTGAATGCAGTAGAAGATTGTAGTATTATTACAGCAACCTACTCGACGAACGAAGAACAAGTTGGATCGATTGCTATTATCGGTCCGAAAAGAATGGATTACCAACGTGTCATTACGTTATTAGATCATATGAGCGGAGACTTATCAAAACTCATGCGTAGAGAGTGGTAATGTCATGTGTATAAAGGAGGATTTACTGTGTCACAAGAAAAAGAAGAAAAAGAACAAAAAGAAGAAAAAGAACAAAAAGAAGAAAAAGAACAAAAAGAACAAAAAGAAGAAAAAGAACAAAAAGAACAAGTGACAGAAGAAGTTGTGGAAGAAACAGCTGAGCAAACAACTGAAGAAGTAGAAACAGTTGAGGCTGAAGCGGAAGCAACAGAAATTGCAGAAGTAAATGAAGTAGAAGAATTAAAGAAGAAGTTACAAGATGAAGAAAATCGCTATTTACGATTGCGTGCTGATTTTGATAATTTCAAACGTCGTACGCAAACAGAGCGAGAGTCTGCAGCGAAGTATCGTTCACAAAGTCTACTAACTGATTTACTACCTGTGTTAGATAACTTTGAACGTGCGCTACAAGTAGAAGCGACAACAGAAGATGGTCAATCGATTAAAAAAGGAATCGAGATGGTTTATCGCTCTTTAGTAGAAGCGACCGCAAAAGAGGGGTTAGAAGTTATTGAAACAGTAGATCATCCATTTGATCCAAGCGTCCATCAAGCTGTGATGCAAGAACAAGACGATTCAAAAGAAGCTGGTGTTGTGTTACAAGAGCTACAACGCGGGTATAAGTTGAAAGATCGCGTATTACGTCCAGCCATGGTAAAAGTGAACGAGTAATTCATTTTATTAAAAATCATATTAAGCGCATTTAGCGTTTATATATCTTAGGAGGAATTTTATTATGAGTAAAATTATTGGTATTGACTTAGGTACAACAAACTCTTGCGTAGCGGTTCTTGAAGGTGGAGAACCAGTAGTAATCCCAAACAAAGAAGGCGCACGTACAACTCCTTCAGTAGTCGCATTTAAAAACGGCGAACGTCAAGTTGGGGAAGTAGCAAAACGTCAATCAATTACAAATCCAAATACAATTATCTCAATCAAACGTCACATGGGTGAAGATTACAAAGTGACTGTAGAAGATAAAACATATACACCACAAGAAATTTCAGCAATGATTTTAACACACTTAAAAGAATATGCTGAAGACTATCTTGGTGAAAAAGTAACAAAAGCTGTTATTACAGTTCCTGCTTACTTCAATGATGCACAACGTCAAGCAACAAAAGACGCTGGTAAAATCGCTGGTTTAGAAGTAGAGCGTATCATTAACGAACCAACAGCTGCAGCATTAGCTTACGGTTTAGAGAAAATGGATGTAGACCAAAAAGTATTAGTATTTGACCTTGGTGGTGGTACATTCGACGTATCAATCCTTGAATTAGGTGATGGTGTATTTGAAGTATTAGCAACAGCTGGTGATAACAAACTAGGTGGAGATGACTTTGACGCAGCAATCATCGACTATTTAGTAGCAGAATTCAAAAAAGAAAACGGCATTGACTTATCAAAAGATAAAATGGCCATGCAACGTTTAAAAGATGCTGCTGAAAAAGCGAAAAAAGAACTTTCAGGTGTAACAACAACACAAGTGTCACTTCCATTCATCACTGCAGGTGAAGCAGGTCCATTACACTTAGAAATGTCAATCTCACGTGCAAAATTCAACGAAATCACTGCTGATTTAGTAGAACGCACAATGATTCCAACTCGCCAAGCGTTAAAAGATGCAGGTCTTTCAGCTTCTGAAATCGATCAAGTAATCTTAGTTGGTGGTTCAACGCGTATTCCTGCAGTACAAGAAGCAGTACAAAAAGCAACAGGCAAAGAACCACACAAAGGCGTAAACCCAGATGAAGTAGTAGCAATGGGTGCAGCTGTACAAGGTGGCGTATTAACAGGTGATGTAGAAGACGTTGTATTACTAGACGTAACACCATTATCATTAGGTATTGAAACAATGGGTGGCGTATTCACGAAATTAATCGAGCGCAACACAACAATTCCAACATCTAAATCACAAACATTCTCAACAGCTGCAGATAACCAACCTGCTGTAGATATTCACGTATTACAAGGTGAGCGTCCAATGGCTGCTGATAACAAAACATTAGGCCGTTTCCAATTAACAGACATCCCAGCAGCACCACGTGGTGTTCCACAAATCGAAGTAACATTCGATATTGATAAAAATGGTATTGTAACTGTTAAAGCGAAAGACTTAGGCACAAATAAAGAACAAAACATTGTGATTCAATCTGATTCTGGTCTATCTGAAGCAGATATTGAGCGTATGGTAAAAGAAGCTGAAGAAAATGCGGAAGCGGATAGAGCACGCAAAGAAGAAGCTGATTTACGTAATGAAGCGGATCAACTTGTATTCCAAACTGATAAAACATTAGCAGACCTTGGCGAACAAGTAACAGAAGACGAGAAAAAACCAGTAGAAGAAGCAAAAGAAGAATTAGCTAAAGCAATCGAAGCTGGTGAAATTGAAGGCATTAAAGCTGCAAAAGAAAAACTAGAAGGTTTATTACAACCACTTGTAATGAAAGTTTACGAACAAGCAGCAGCGGCTCAACAAGCAGCACAAGGTGGAGAAGCTGGCGGCACTAAAGATGATGGTGTTGTAGATGCTGATTTCACTGAAGTAGACGACGATAAAAAATAATCGTTTTTATGAATGAGGAAAAGTCAAAGACCAATCGTTCCTTAGTAACGTGAACATAACATGTACATTACGTCCGTTCACAGTGGTAGCTAAAGACCGTTATAGGGCTTTGGCTTTTCTTTTTCAAAAGAGAATTACAGTTACATTCTAGGAAATAAGATGATACAATTGTATTTATGTGAAAAGAGCGGAGTTGAAAAAAAGTGGAAAAACGCGACTATTATGAAGTCTTAGGAATTGAAAAATCTGCAACAGCAGATGAAATAAAAAAAGCGTACCGTAAATTATCAAAGAAATACCATCCAGATATTAACAAAGAGGCAGATGCAGATCAAAAATTTAAAGAAATCTCAGAAGCTTATGAAGTGCTAAGCGATCCACAAGCAAAAGCACGCTATGATCAATTTGGACATCAAGATCCAAACCAAGGCTTTGGCGGCAGTGGATTCGATGGCGGCGGTTTCGGCGGTTTCGAAGATATCTTTAGTTCATTCTTTGGTGGTGGAGGCGGCGGTCGTAGACGCGATCCAAATGCACCACGTAAGGGTGATGATTTACAATATCGTATGACAATCAGCTTTGAAGAAGCTGTGTTTGGTGCGGAAAAAGAAGTTGAAATTACACATGATGAAACATGTGAAACATGTTCAGGTTCAGGTGCGAAACCAGGTTCTTCAAAAGAAACATGTACAAACTGTCATGGTTCAGGACAAATTGAAGAAGTAGTGAATACACCATTTGGTCAAATGGTAAACCGTCGTACGTGTAATGTATGTCATGGCGAAGGTTCAATCATCAAAGAAAAATGTTCAACATGTCATGGTAAAGGTACAGTCAAACGTCGTAAAAAAATCAAAGTAACGATTCCAGCAGGTATCGATCACGGTCAACAAATTCGTGTAAGTGGACAAGGTGAAGCAGGTGTGAATGGTGGACCAGCAGGAGATCTTTACATCGTATTTAGCGTACGTCAATCAGATAAGTTCGAACGTGATGGCGATGATATTTACTACGAACTTAAAATCACATTTGCACAAGCTGCATTAGGTGACGAAATCGAAGTACCAACTGTACAAGGTAAAGTAAAAATGAAAATTCCAGCAGGTACACAATCAGGTGAGCGTTTCCGTCTGAAAGGTAAAGGGATTAAAAATGTTCAAGGTTATGGTACAGGGGACCAACATGTCATTGTTAAAGTTGTAACACCATCAAAACTGACCGAAAAACAAAAAGAATTACTACGTGAATTTGCAAGTATCTCAGGCGATATTCCAGAGGAACAAGGCAGTTCATTATTTGATAAGATTAAGAAAAAATTTAGAGACTAATATTGGAGTTGATTGTAAGTGAAATGGTCAGAATTCTCGATTCATACATCAAACGAAGCGGTGGATGCAATTTCAAACATCTTGCATGAAGCAGGTGCAAGTGGTGTAGTAATTGAAGATTCATTAGAATTAGAAAAAGTAAGAGAACAAGAATTTGGTGAAATTTATGCGCTAGATCCTGTAGATTTTCCAACAAAAGGGGTTATTATTAAAGCGTATTTACCACTTAACAGTTTCTTAGGAGAAACGGTTGAAGAAATTAAACTTGCAATCAACAACCTCGCTTCGTTTGATATTGATTTAGGTGAAAATAAAGTCTCAACATGTGAAGTAGATGAACAAGACTGGTCTACTTCTTGGAAAGAATATTATCATCCTGTCAAAATTTCAAATCGCTTTACAATTGTTCCAACATGGGAAGATTATCAACCTGTTGAAAGCGATGAGTTAATCATTGAATTAGATCCAGGTATGGCATTTGGAACAGGTACACATCCAACGACAGTTATGAGTTTACAAGCGCTTGAGAAGCATGTAAATGATACGGTGAATGTTATTGATGTTGGTACAGGCTCAGGTGTTTTAGCGATTGGTGCAGCTTTATTAGGCGCAAAACATGTACATGCACTAGATTTAGATGAAGTAGCTGTACGTTCTGCAATTGAAAATGTAGAGCTAAACCATGTCTCAAACCAAATTGATGTGGTACAAGGTGACTTACTGGATACAGTGAAAGAACCCGCTGAAGTCGTTGTAGCGAATATTTTAGCTGAAATCATCTTAACGTTCGTAGAAGATGCCTATATGATTGTAAAACCAGGTGGTATTTACATTACATCAGGTATTATCGAAGGACGTAAAGAAGATGTGAAGCAAGCTCTAATTGAAGCAGGATTTGAAATTGATGAAGTCATGATGATGGAAGATTGGGTAACCATCGTTTCAAGAAAACCGGTCCAAGAGGTGTAAATATGCAAAGATACTTTGTAGAAGATGTATTCGAAGAAAATCAATTCACATTATCAGGTGACGATGCGAAACATATTACAAAGGTTATGCGTATGCAAGTGGGCGACGAGATTATCGTCGTCCATTCGCATGTAGCCGACCAATGTAAAATTGTAAAACTTGGCGATCAAACCGTAACTGTTGAAAAAATCGGATATCAAATTCCATCAAAAGAATTACCGATTCACGTGACAATCGCTTGTGGTCTACCTAAAGGAGACAAACTTGATTTAATCGTTCAAAAAGCAACGGAACTAGGTATGACAAAGCTTATTCCTTTTGAAGCTGCGCGTTCGATTGTGAAGTGGGATCATAAAAAAGGCGAGAAAAAGCAACAACGCTTGCAAAAAATTGCCAAAGAAGCAGCAGAACAATCGCATCGCTCTGTTGTACCGACAATTGAAGCACCTCTTTCTTTTAAACAGTTACTTGCACTTGCATCTACATATGATGCGGTTCTTTTAGCAGATGAAGAACATGCAAAGAGTGAACAAAGAACGTCTTTAAAAGAGCGTTTAAAGAGTTTACAAGGGCTTCAAAATGTTTGTGTAGTATTTGGTCCAGAAGGTGGTATTGCGCGTGAAGAAGCAGCAGCGCTTGTAGAGGCAGGTGCTCATACCATTGCGCTGGGTCCACGTATTTTACGAGCCGAGACAGCACCTTTTTATATTTTATCTGCTATTTCATATGAATTTGAATAATGACGAAAGGGTCGCACAATGAAGTGTGACTCTTTTTTTTGTGCGAAAACACAAAAATTTGACATATATAATGATTATATGTGCTACTTTATTTTTAGGTAAGAAAAAATTATATACAAAAATAGCGATTCGTTCTGATGATGCAAGACAATTACAAGAAATAATTGAACAAAGAATGAATGGCGTGAATCAGTCACGTTAGTAGATTGAATAGCGAGAGTATGGTATCATAATGCCTATCGGTATTTTTTAGTGGATGTAATGAAAGGATGAAATAAAATGAGCAATAGTCTTTCAAAATCCGTAGCTTTCCATACATTAGGATGCAAAGTCAATCACTATGAAACAGAAGCTATTTGGCAATTATTTAAAGACGAAGGTTATGAAAGAAAAGATTTCGACCATCAAGCAGATGTATATGTTATTAATACATGTACTGTAACGAATACAGGTGATAAAAAGTCACGTCAAGTAATTCGTCGTGCGGTACGTCAAAATCCAGATGCAGTGATTTGTGTAACAGGTTGTTATGCACAAACATCACCAGCAGAAATTATGGCAATTCCAGGTGTTGATATTGTCGTAGGTACACAGGATCGTTCAAAAATGCTTGGTTATATTGAGCAATATCGTGCAGAGCGTAAACCAATTAATGCAGTACGTAATATTATGAAAAATCGTGTATATGAGGAATTAGATGTGCCTTATTTTACAGACCGTACACGTGCTTCTTTAAAAATTCAAGAAGGCTGTAATAACTTCTGTACGTTTTGTATTATTCCATGGGCGCGTGGGTTGATGCGTTCACGTGATCCGAAAGAAGTCATCAATCAAGCGCAACAATTAGTCGATGCAGGGTATTTAGAGATTGTGTTAACAGGTATTCATACAGGGGGGTATGGTCAAGATTTAAAAGATTATAACTTAGCGCAGTTATTACGTGATTTAGAAGCACAGGTGAAAGGCTTGCGTCGCCTGCGTATTTCATCAATTGAAGCGTCTCAATTAACAGATGAAGTATTACAAGTATTAAAAGAATCAAAAGTCATTGTGAATCACTTACACATTCCAATTCAATCTGGTTCAGATACGGTTCTAAAAAGAATGCGTCGTAAATATACGATGGAATTTTTCGGTGAACGCTTAGATCGTTTGAAAGAGGTATTACCTGATTTAGCGATTACTTCAGATGTAATCGTAGGTTTCCCTGGTGAAACAGAAGAAGAATTTATGGAAACATATAATTTCATTGCTAAACATCAATTTGCGGAGTTACACGTATTCCCGTTTTCAAAACGTACAGGAACACCTGCAGCACGTATGGAAGACCAAGTGGAGGAAGAAGTGAAAAATGAACGTGTACATCGCTTATTAACACTAAATGATCAATTAGCAAAAGAATATGCTTCTCGTTTTGATGGAGAGTTACTAGAAGTGATTCCAGAAGATATCACATCAGAAGGTGAGCATGCAGGGATGCTTGTTGGGCATACAGCGAACTATTTAAAAGTTGTGTTTGAAGGTACGCCAGATATGATTGGTAAAATGGTTCGTGTGAAAGTTACAAAACCAGGATATCCAAAGACAGAAGCACAATTTGTACGCATTTTAGAAGAAGTCGAAATTTAACGAAAAAACTATCTCTTTTAAAAGAGATGGTTTTTTTTACGTAATTGAGGTATAAAATAGAAGATGTACTTTTAAAAGGAGGAGTTTATAGTTGGATATTTTGAGCAATTGGATTGATCAGTTAAATGGATATTTGTATTCATATATACTCATCGTTCTACTATTATTTACAGGGATTTTCTTCACAGTTAAATCAAAAGGGGTTCAATTTAGATTATTCCCTGAAATGTTTCGAGTATTAACAGATAAAGCAACAATCAGTGGTGGTAAAAAAGGTATTTCTTCATTCCAAGCATTCACGATTTCAGCTGCATCTCGTATTGGTACGGGGAATATTGCGGGTGTTGCGACAGCGATTGCAATCGGTGGTCCTGGTGCAGTATTTTGGATGTGGGTAATGGCATTAATCGGCGCCGGCTCATCATTCGTAGAAAGTACACTTGCGCAATTATACAAAGTAAAAGATGGTCATACGTTTCGTGGTGGTCCAGCCTATTACATTGAAAAGGGCTTAAAGAAACGTTGGTTAGGAATTATGTTTGCGATTGCGATTACGTTTTGTTATGGTTTTGTATTTAATGCAGTGCAAACGAATACAATTGCTGCTTCTTTCTCAACAAGTTTTGGAATTGATAAAGTATGGGTGGGTGTATTCGTAGCCGTTCTAACAGCAATCATTATTTTTGGTGGTGTACAACGTATTGCGAATGTAACACAAGTGATTGTGCCAATTATGGCAATTGCTTATATTCTAGTTGCACTTGTGGTTGTTGTGTTAAATATTACAGAAATTCCGAGTTTAATTACGTTAATTGTAAGTGATGCATTCTCATTACAATCAGGTATTGGTGGTTTAATTGGTGGAGCAATCATGCAAGGATTCAAGCGTGGTTTATTCTCGAATGAAGCCGGTCTTGGTTCTGCACCGAACGCAGCTGCTACAGCGAGTGTATCGCATCCTGTAAAACAAGGTTTAATTCAAACATTAGGTGTATTTGTTGATACGATTTTAGTATGTACAGCAACAGCAGTTATCGTACTATTAAGCGATGTTTACAAAACAGCTGGTGAAGATTCTCGAATTGATATTACACAACAATCTCTTGTAAATCAGCTTGGTGATTGGGTAGGTATTTTCTTAACGATTGCAATCTTCTTCTTTGCATTTAGTTCTGTAATTGGAAATTACTATTACGGTGAAACGAATTTAGAATTTATTAAAAACTCTAAAAAAATGATTTTCATTTACCGAATTGCAGTAATTGGTTTCTTAATTTTCGGAGCATATGCAAAAGTTGCACTTGTTTGGAATTTGGCAGACCTATTCATGGCGATTATGGCACTTATTAACTTGACTGCGATTTTATTACTTTATAAAGTAGCTTTCCGACTATTAAGTCACTATACTGCTCAACGAAAAAAAGGCGAAGATCCTGTATTTTATGCATCAGATATGCCTGACTTAGATGAAATTGAATGTTGGGAAAAGCCGAAAGAAAAAGAATAGTTTTTTACTTTACCTCTTAATCTTATATTGTTAAAATATTCGATGATTGTAATATTAGG
This sequence comes from Kurthia sp. FSL E2-0154, assembly GCF_038003625.1. Taxonomy (NCBI): domain Bacteria; kingdom Bacillati; phylum Bacillota; class Bacilli; order Caryophanales; family Caryophanaceae; genus Kurthia; species Kurthia sp. FSL E2-0154. Next base: position 1,371,857 of record NZ_JBBOPO010000001.1, on the reverse strand, counting down.
AGGGGTTAATTATGGGTCGCGTAGAAAATAAAGTAGCATTAGTAACAGGAGCAGCATCAGGTATTGGTCTAGCTTCTGCTCAATTATTAGCAAAAGAAGGCGCTAAAGTAGTTTTAGCAGACTTCAACGTTGAAGGTGCAAAAGCAGCAGCAGCAGAATTAAAAGCACAAGGTTTTGAAGCAGAAGGTGTATTTTTAAATGCATTTGAAGAACAATCAATTAAAGATGCTGTTGACTATACAGTAGACACTTACGGTAAACTAGATATTCTTTACAATAATGTAGGTGGCACAAACTTACACAAAGACTTAGATGTTGTAAACTTAGATCTTGCTGAGTGAGATCGTTTAATGGACTTAAACTTAAAATCAGTGCTTTTAGGTTCTCGTTTCGCTATTCCACACATGCAAAAAGTTGGTGGCGGCTCAATTATTAACACAGCTTCAATGGCTGCGTTCGCTTCAGATGCAATCCGTTCAGCATACGGAACTTCAAAAGCTGGCGTTGTTCACTTAACAAAATATATTGCAAAACAATACGGTAAAGATAATATCCGTTGTAACGCAATCGCTCCGGGACTAATTTTAACTCCAGCAGCAAAAAATAGCTTACCACAAGAAATGCTTGATATTTTCACAAAATACAATGCATTACCTTACAATGGTGAAGCAAATGATATCGGTTATGGTGTTGTGTACCTGGCGTCAGATGAATCTAAATTCATGACAGGTCAAACATTAGAAATCGAGGGTGGACACTACCAAGCGAACCCAACAACTGCAGATTTAGCAAAATTCACTAAATAATATGTAGCATTGTAAAAAGTACTTCTAGATTAAAACATCTAGGAGTGCTTTTTTCATGTGAAAATATAAACTGTACATGAAATTTTAGTCTAAAAAGGCTATACTAAGAATATCTCAACAAAAAGGATGTGTTGTATTGAGATATTTAAGGATGTTCATTGTGGCAATTGCACTCGTTATACCGCTCATTTTTTTGTTTTTTGGACAAACGTATTTAAAGAAGCATATGGCAACTTTACAATACATACCGCCTAAATCAACAATTGTAGAAGAAAAAGAAGTTGTGCAAAAAGTGCAACCGAAAAAACAAGTAGTTGTGAAAAAGCCAATGGAACAGCCCGTACAAGTAAAAGAAAAAGAGAAAAAAATAATTGTTATTGATCCAGGGCATCAACGTTATCGAGATCAGCGTTTAGAGCCAATTGGACCAGATTCACATACATGGAAGCCTAAAATGCCTGCAAGTGCATATGGCGTATCTACAGGGCAAGCAGAGTATGCATTGACACTACAAGTAGCAAACCGTATTAAAGAGCGATTAGATGTTTCAAAATATGAAGTCAAATTAACGCGTACAGAACATGTCATTGCCAAGTCGACAAAAGAACGTGCAGAATTTGCAAATAAACAAAATGCAGATCTTTATATTCAACTACATGCAGATGGTGCAAAGGATGCAAATGGTCGTGGTATGTACATTATAATGGCGCATGAAAACAATCGTTATACGAAAAAGTTGACGAAAGAGAACCGTAAAGTCAGTCAAGTGCTTTTACAAGAAATAAAATCGGCAAAATTGGATACTCATAAAAAAGGTTTATTATATGCAGATCAAATGACAGCACTTAATTGGCCCAATATGCCATCTGTAATCGTAGAGTTAGGCTATTTAAATGATCGTCAAGATGACGAAAGACTAGCAAAAACAGCTTATCAAAATCGTATAGCAGAAGCTTTAGCAAGAGGAATTGAAAAAGCGGTAGAGCAGTAGAACGTGCGCATACGTTCTACTATTTTTTTGTGTAAAACTGGGCTTTTCATTGAATTCATGCTATGCTAATAAAGAGGTACGTACAACTTGAAAAAGGAGCTATTTTATGACAACAAATATCGCATCACTTATTGATCACACATTATTAAAACCAGAGGCGACAGCGGCACAAGTAAAAGAGTTATGCAAAGAAGCGAGAACATATGACTTTGCATCTGTGTGTGTTAATCCATCTTTTGTAAAATTAGCAGCAGAAGAATTACAAGGAGCAAAATCAAAAGTATGCACAGTAATTGGTTTCCCATTGGGTGCATCAACAGCTAAGACAAAAGCTTTTGAAACAAAAGATGCTATTGCAAATGGTGCAGACGAAATTGATATGGTTTTAAATATCGGTGCATTAAAAGCGGGACAATATGATGTTGTGTTAGAAGACATGAAAGCTGTACGTGAAGCAGCGGGTGAAAAACTTGTAAAAGTTATTTTAGAAACATGTTTATTAACAGACGAAGAAAAAGAAAAAGCCTGTGAATTAGCAGTAGAAGCAAAATTAGACTTTGTAAAGACATCTACAGGCTTCTCAACAGGCGGTGCAACAGTTGAGGATGTTGCACTTATGCGACGTATTGTAGGCGCTGAATTAGGCGTAAAAGCTTCGGGGGGCATTCGTAGCTTAGACGACGTTGAAAAAATGGTAGCAGCAGGTGCAAATCGCATCGGTGCAAGCTCAGGTGTAAAGATTATGAACGGTTTATCATCAGATTCTGAATATTAATGTAACACAGTGCTTGACCATTATACGTATATAGGATATAATCTTGTAGTAAACAACGATATGTTATTCATATTGGTTGTGCTTTGACGTGTGTCGGAGGGAGGGAAAGAGAGATGTCAAAAACTGTCGTTAGAAAAAACGAATCGCTTGAAGATGCTCTTCGCCGCTTCAAACGTACTGTTTCTAAAAGTGGTACAATTCAAGAGGTAAGAAAACGCGAATTTTATGAAAAACCTAGCGTAAAACGCAAAAAGAAATCAGAAGCTGCACGAAAACGTAAGTGGTAATTTAATTCCTATGCAATCCCTACGTTCAAAACACGCACTATCATGATTTATTTAACTTGCAAATGAATGAAAGCCTGAAAATCCTTGAGATTTTCAGGCTTTTTTAATGCGTATCAAATAAAAAAGTGGTAGTACATTTGAATTATTTTTATAAAAATATTTTTTTCGTAAAATGAAAAGCACATTATCTTTTTTCGAGGAAAGCTGAAAGAATAAGCTTTTACGCATAGGAAATTAGCATTCAAAAGAAAAAAACAATATTAAATAGCAAAAAAAAATTGCAGTGCAAAGAAATTTTTCGTATTGTCATTTTGTATAATATAAGATAATTTAGTCTTAACGAACTTTTTGTGAACATTTTAAAAATATAGAAAGTGTAGAAAAAGAAATTTCAGAAAAATTTTTATACTTATAAGAAATCGTTTACAAACAGTAAATTTAGCTTTTTTCAACTAGGGGGGAGACAGGATGGGGAAACAAAATGAGTTACAACGTTCGATTAAAAGTCGACATATGTTCATGATTTCACTTGGGGGTGTAATCGGAACAGGCTTTTTCTTAAGTACGGGGAATATTATGCATAATGCGGGCCCTTTTGGTACGCTTTTAGCATATGCTGTTGGCGGTTTAACAATGTTTTTAGTAATGTTATGTTTAGGAGAGTTAGCAGTATACATGGATCATTCCATGAGTATGCGACACGTTATATTAGCCCAGGAGTTGGTTTTTCAGTTGGTATTATTTATTGGTTAAACTGGGTAGTAACAGTTGGATCTGAATTTACAGCTGTTGGATTATTGATGCAAAGATGGTTCCCAGAATCGCCTGTGTGGGTATGGAGCGCTATTTTTGGGGTAACAATATTTGTCTTTAATGCTTTATCAGTAAAATTTTTTGCTGAGTCAGAATTTTGGTTTGCTGGATTAAAAATAATTATTGTTATTATATTTATCTTTTTAGGTGCTGCAGCAATTTTTGGCATTGTACCAGTTACTGGACATGAGCATGCACCATTATTATCGAATTTTACAGGTGAAGGTGGGTTACTGCCGAATGGTTTTGCACCTATCTTAATTGCGATGGTATCAATTAGTTTTGCGTTTTCAGGAACAGAGTTAATCGGCATTACAGCAGGGGAAAGTGAAAACCCATCTCGTGATATTCCACGTTCGATTAAAAACATCGTATGGCGTACATTATTCTTTTTCATTGGTGCAATGATTGTTTTAGGTGCATTATTACCTTGGGAAGATTCGAGTGTATCGCAAAGTCCTTTCGTTACAGTATTTGACATGTTAGGCATTCCGTACGCAGCAGATATTATGAACTTCGTCATTATTACCGCATTATTATCGGTAGCAAATTCAGGTTTATATGCTTCGACACGTATGCTTTGGTCATTATCAAAAGAAAAAATGGTGCCAAAAGCACTTGGTACAATTAATAAACGTGGTGTTCCAATGAACGCGCTCATTGTTTGTATGTTAATCTCTTGTTTATCACTATTATCAAGTATTATTGCGCCGGCGACAGTTTATGTGATGTTAGTTGCTGTAGCAGGATTCGGTGTAGTAGTTGGTTGGATGGGAATTGTAGTTTCACAATTTATGTTCAGAAGACAATACTTGAAAGAAGGCGGGAAATTAGAGGATTTAAAATTCCGTGTAAAATTGTATCCATTTGTACCGATTCTAGCATTTTTACTTTGTTTAGGTGCAACACTTGGTCTATTATTAGATCCTGAACAACGTTCCGTTTTATACTTTGGTGCCCCGGCGATGATTGCATGTTATTTCTGGTATCATATTCAGAAAAAAATAGCGGATAAGCGTGAGGCGCGATTAAGTGAAACAATAGAAGAAAAATAATACGCATTAAATAAGAAAAAAACTCGTATGAATTGACAAATAAATCATGTGAGTTTTTTTGTCTAAATTCGTTAGCGCAAAGAAAATAAAGGGAATAAAACCAAATGATAGAAATAATCCGAAAAATAAAAAAACTTCTTACATTTGTATGTAAGAAGTTTCACAATCAATCCATAGATTGTTTTTTACCAAGCTCGATTCCTTTTAAGATGTACCAGATAATAACACCCAACATAATAAAGGCTAAAACTGATGTAACAGGATTCGGCTGAACGAATATTTTATCTATAAAGCTCTTGAAAGCTGGTACACTGGTAATTTCAAAAAATGCAGCGATGGAAGTAATCCAAATCCCGATACCGAGGAAAAAGATCCAATTTTTTCTCATTTATAATACGCCACCTTTATAAAATTGATATATTTATTTTACACCCATAAACTTACTTTGCCAATCATTATGATTAAAATAACATAATTGTAACATTCGTTATAAAGGAAAATAGTTTTAAAGGAAAAAATTTGTGAAATATGTTTCAATATAAAGTAGTGGGAGGTGAAGCCAAATGATTCAATTTTTGAGTTGGTTTATCCAATTTACGCTTGTGGGAATTTTAATTTATTTCTTTACAGGCAGATTAATCGGGACGCGTTTAAGTATTTTCAAGCGCTTATTTGCAGTTGGTTTAAGTGTAACGATTACGTCGGTTATTTATTGGTATATGTTTATCCAACACCGTAAAGATTACTATACTCCAATTGAAGATGAGTCGATGTTTTTTAGTACACTCATATGGTTTGCGAGTTTATTATTGATTACGATGTTGTTGCATCTTGTTTTAGAATTATTTGAGCCAGTTCATATTAGTAGTGCTGAGCAAGCGAAACAAAATATCTTTGCTAGAATTATGACAAGATGGCGCTTACAAAGACGTTTGACTTCAGTACTTCGAATTGCGTTTAAATATGGAATCGGTCGTGCGTTTGGTATTTGGCGCACATCAGAAGCCGAGAGAAAAAATGCACATTCGTTTCGTATGATGTTAGAAGAATGTGATGGAATCTTTATTAAATTTGGTCAGATGTTATCTACTAGAAAAGATTTATTACCAGAGGCATTTACAACGGAGTTAGCAGAGCTACAACAAAATATTAAACCAATTCCGAAAGAAGCTATATCCATGCGTATGCAATCTGTATTAGGTGAAGATTGGGAGAAAACTTTCGATCGATTTGATTTTGAGCCGCTCGCTTCAGGTTCAATTGGTCAGGTTCATCAAGCTACGCTGAGCGGAACGTATGAAAAAGTAGTTGTTAAGATATTACGTCCAGATATTGCAGACTTGCTACAAAGAGATTTAGATTTATTAATTAGTTTTGCGCACTGGCTTACAGAGGAATCGCAGTGGGCTGAGAATTTAAATTTTGCAGAACTTGCGCAAAATTTTGCAAAAGGAATGCGAGAAGAAATTGATTTTTGTATAGAGCTTAAAAATATGGAGCAAATTACGAATTCTACTTTAGATAGTAAGTATCCTGTTGTCATTCCTAAGGTGTATAGCCATATGAGTAATTCTTCAGTGCTAGTAATGGAATATATTGATGGTGTGAAAATTACAGAAGCAGACGAAACATTATATCGTAATGGCGTAACGAAAGAAGAGGCGCTTACGCAATTATTCGGAAGTTTTTTATCTCAAGTTATGAAGGCAGGAATTTTTCATGGGGATCCTCATCCTGGAAATGTCCATATCGTAAAAAATACAGGACAAGTTGCGCTTTTAGATTTTGGGGCTGTTGGACGTATTAGTAAAGGGCAACAGCAAGGAATCAAAACATTATTTTTAGGTTATCATCGTGGTAATGCAAGAATTGTTGTCGATTCATTAAAACATCTTGTGGAAAATGACGAACATGCAAAAGATCCAGGTTTTGAACAATCTGTAAGTCAGCTACTTGTTGAAATGGCTTATTTAGATCATATTTCGACGAGTCAAGTCGTACAATCTCTCTTCAAAATTATTCAAAAACATCACATGAAACTTTTTCCAATGGTAGGTATTGCACTAAGAGCACTTGTAACATTAGAAGGAACAATTCAGAGTGTTTCAAAAGACTTCGACGCCTTTAAAGAAGCAAGTGATTTTGCAAAAGATACAGCTAAAATACATGAGCCAATTGAAAAAGTAAAGTCACTCAAACAACTAGCACAAGAAGAGATCTTCCTTGCGTGGCCAGTTATTAAAGAAATACCATATCGTGTCGATCAGATTGCACGAACAATTGAAAAAGGTGAAGTGAAGGTGAAGATGGACTTCACTTCAAGTGAAACAAACAAAGCTTTTTTAGTGAAATGGTTGTCACAGTTTTTGTTACTACTTGTCGCAATTACATTCGGTGTTTTATCAGTTGGTATTTTAGCCGTAGCACAAATTATTCAAAATAGTTATGTTGTTTATTTGAATACAGCAGCTTATTTAGGTCTTTTTTTAAGTTTGCTTCTACTCGTGAGATTAGCGCTTCAAGTTATTCGGGATTCTAAAAGAAATATTTGAAAAATAAATTTTATGAAACCATTTTCATATTTATTCGTAAATACCATTATAAAGACACGAACCCTATAAGATTGGAGGTGCCTGTATTATGGGAGAAATAATACAATTTCTAACGAATCCATATGTTGTACTCGTCATGTTGCCCATCATTAGTTTGTTATTTGTCAGTGCTTTATTTTCATCTGGAGTGAATACAAGTGGTATAATTGCTGTAACACTCGTGTTGACTTTTTTTATCGGACATATAATAGCAGGGTATGCGACATTCGGTTTATTGCTACTATTTGTTGCAGGGTTTATTTGTATGCTTGTCGAGTTAGTGGTTCCTGGTATGATTATAGGTATTACAGGTCTTGTGTTGATTGTTATTAGTTTCTTATATGCTGGTGCGAATTTTACGTTCATGGCATATGCTGTTGCAATCGCACTAATCCTCGCGATTATAGGGATGGTGGTTATGATGAAATTCTTTGGAAAGAAGCTATCTGTTCTAAATCGAATGGTATTATTCGATTCAACAGATACAGAAAGTGGATACGTGTCAAATATCAACCGTACAGAGTTATTGCAACAAACTGCTAGAACGGTTACAGCACTAAGACCGTCTGGTGTTGTAATGTATAATGGGGAACGAATTGACGTTGTATCAGAAGGTAATTTTATCGATACAGACAAAGAAGTCATTTTTGTCAAAGTAGAAGGTTCACGGATTGTTGTGCGTGAGAAAAAAGATTAAACAGGGGGTTTTAAATCATGGGAACAGCAGCGTTAACAGGTAGTGCTATTAGTATGATTATTGTCATTGTTGTAGCGGTCATTTTATTAGCGATTTTATTTACATTTGTACCCGTAGCACTATGGATTTCAGCTTTAGCAGCAGGTGTAAGAGTTAGTATTTTCACATTAATCGGTATGCGTTTAAGACGTGTTATTCCGTCACGCATCGTTAATCCTTTAATTAAAGCACATAAAGCAGGATTACAAGTGTCGATTAACCAGTTGGAGAGTCACTATTTAGCCGGTGGTAATGTAGATCGTGTTGTCAATGCATTAATCGCAGCACACCGTGCAAACATTGAATTAACATTTGAGCGCTGTGCGGCAATCGACCTTGCAGGTCGCGATGTACTAGAAGCTGTACAGATGTCTGTTAACCCGAAAGTAATTGAAACACCATTTATCGCTGGTGTGGCAATGAACGGGATTGAAGTAAAAGCAAAAGCACGTATTACCGTTCGTGCGAATATCGACCGTTTAGTTGGTGGTGCTGGTGAAGAAACAATCATCGCTCGTGTAGGTGAGGGGATTGTATCCACAATTGGTAGCGCGAAAAGTCATACAGAAGTGTTAGAAAATCCAGATATGATTTCACAAACCGTTCTAGCAAAAGGTTTAGACTCTGGTACAGCATTTGAAATTCTATCGATTGATATTGCGGATGTGGATGTCGGTAAAAACATTGGTGCAGAATTACAAATTGAACAAGCAGAAGCAGATAAAAATATTGCACAGGCAAAAGCAGAAGAACGCCGTGCGATGGCTGTTGCTAATGAGCAAGAGATGGTCGCAAAAGTACAAGAAATGAAAGCGAAAGTTGTGGAAGCGGAAGCAGAAGTACCACTTGCACTAGCAGAGGCGTTCAAATCTGGTAATTTAGGTGTCATGGATTATATGAATTATCAAAACATACAAGCAGATACAAGTATGCGTCAATCAATTAGTAAGATGGATCAAAACCACGCAAAAGGTGAGGAATAGGCATCTGATTTGCTAAAGGAGGATGGCATATGGAAGGTCTGGTTATATTTCTCATTATATCCGTAATCAGTGCTGTCATTGGTCGTTTAGGATCAAAAGATGAAGAGAAATCTGCAAAGAAACAAATGCCCTCTATGGGACAAGGACCAACGCAAAAAAAGACATCTACATCTAAAGCACTTGGTGATTACGCAAAGAAAGTTTCACAAGAATTAGATCGTCAATTAACAGAAAATCCAAAAAAGAAGCACGTTAAGAGAGAAAAGCGTGTTACGGCACCTCGAAATGTTACGACCGACACTATCGAATCTTCTCGCCCATTTAAAAATGCAGCGGAACGTCCGAAAGTGGTTGCTGCAACAAATAAAATGGTTGCGAAAAGAAAAGTTGCATCTAGTCGGTCCGTCTTACCACGTACACAACGTGAGTTAGCTCAATCGATTATCGTATCAGAAATTTTGGCGCCACCTGTTTCAAAAAGAAAATAAATCAAAAAGAGATTTTGAAATCAAAAAGACTTCAAAGTCTCTTTTTATATGTCACGAACTCTTCACTCTTTTTTCGAGAACTTTTACGGAAAAACAATAAAACTTTTGCACGCAAACAAAGAGAGTGATAAGCTAGAAAAAAGTACAAGTGTAGACAGGTACTAGTATGTTTAGACTTGTAATGAAAGTAAAAAAATAAAAAATATGATGTACGTTAAGGAGAGCTCAAATGACAGAACAACAACCTATTCAGCTAACGTTAAAAGATCCAAATGAAGCCGTTATGTTACTTGGTATTTCAGATGCAAATTTGAAGCTAATCGAAGAGACATACGATATTCAAATGATTACAAGAGGCGACTCGATTGTCATCGTTGGCAATGACGAACAAAAGGCTGAAGCGGCTGCGCTGATCGAACAGTTATTAAAAGTGATTCGCAAAGACATTAACATCAATCAACGTGATGTAGTTTCCGCAATCGAGATGTCAAAAGCGGGGACGGTTGAATATTTCGCAGAATTATATGATGAAGTGATTGCGCGAAATACAAAAGGGAAAATTATTCGTGCAAAAACAATTGGGCAACGCAATTATATTAAAGCGATTCGCAATAAAGACCTTGTATTTGGAATTGGACCAGCTGGAACAGGTAAAACATACTTAGCGGTTGTTATGGCTGTTACAGCTTTAAAAAATAATGCGGTGAAGCGTATTATCTTAACACGACCTGCTGTTGAAGCGGGAGAAAGTCTAGGCTTTTTACCAGGGGATTTAAAAGAAAAAGTAGATCCATACTTACGCCCTCTATATGATGCTTTGCATGACGTATTAGGGTTAGAGCAAACAACACGTATGATTGAGCGTGGCACGATTGAGATTGCGCCACTAGCCTATATGCGCGGACGTACATTAGATGATGCCTTTGTTATTTTAGATGAAGCGCAGAATACAACAAAAGCGCAAATGAAGATGTTTTTAACACGTCTTGGTTTTGGTTCTAAAATGGTTATAACAGGAGATAAAACACAAATCGATTTACCGAGGGGTGTAGCTTCAGGCCTTACACATGCTGAATATATCTTGCGTTCAGTGAAAGATGTGTCTTTCCAAATTTTAGAAGCGGGAGATATTGTTCGACACCCACTCGTAGCGAAAATTATAACGGCATATGATGATGAAAAAAGTGAAGCATAGAACAGGAAATTCGAGAATGCAAAAAGGGTTCTCGAATTTTCCTATGAATCTACATAAAAGAAAGGTAGGGTGAAGATGTCAAAGTTTATAGAAAAAATAACGAAAATTGTACGTTTCCCCCTGCTATTAGCTGGTATATTAATTCTAACAGGCCTTTTTCAATATTTATTAATGATGAAAGATGTACGAGGTGAACATTACGATTTAAAGTTGTTCCAAGTGTCCCCAGATACGATTCGTTCTGTTAAAACAGTTGAAGATACAGAAAAAACCGAAAAAGAACGGGAAGAAGCAGCTTCTGAAGTAGAGCCCGTTTATACGTATTCAGAAGAAAAAGGGAAAAATACAGTTTCAATGTTGAATACATTGTTTGATGATTTAATTGACCGACAAAAAAAGGTAGCTGATACGAAAGGAAAAGAACGCTCAAAAGCATTAAATGAACAAATCAAAAGTATGCAGTCAGATTTAGCTAAAATTACAGACAACGAAAATAAGATTGAGCTAAATGAAGCGGATTTAAAGTTACTATTAACAAGTAGCGAATCCGAATTAAAAACAGCGCAACAAGATCTTGTCAAGGCAGTAGAACGTCAAATGTCTTCACCTATTCGTGAAGATCGTCTGATGGAGGCACGAGCGAGCGTAGAGCGTACAATTCGTTATAGCTCAACATTCCCAAGTAAACTTCAAGGAGTGGGTATCCGTATTGGACGAGCTGCCTTAGTCGTGAATGAGACAAAAGATGAAAAAGCAACAAAGGAGCGAATGGACTTAGCACGAGCGAGTGTAGATCCAACAAAGATTTTACAAGGACAAATTATCGTACAAGAAGGACAAGTTATTGATCGGAACATTTACCGTCAGCTTCAATTAACTGGTTTGTTAAGTGATGATGCGTCCATTAAGCCAAAGCTTGGTCTAGGTATTTTAATTTTGCTACAGATGCTATTCTTCTATGCAAGTTTTGCAGCGAATAAGCGAAAAGCAGATACAGAAAAAACACGTGACGTTCTGATTACATCTCTTATTTATTTACTATCAATTATTTTAATGCAAATTTTAAATCTAATTGATGGCGAGTTTGATGTGATTGTTGGTTTCTTATTCCCAGCTGCTGTAGCACCGCTGTTACTTCGAATATTAGTGAGTGAACGAGCCGCTATTTTAGCGACAATCATGTTAGGGTTATCAGCAGGTGTCATCTTTCAAGAGGGATATTCGACTGTTATTCAGATGGAATTAGCGCTTTATATGATTATTAGTGGTCTAGCAAGTGTTGTATTTACGAGAAGAATTGAAAATCGCTCAAAGATTTTAACAGCAAGTTTTCAAGTAGCGGGAATTAATATTTTGTTTATTGCATTCTATTTATTGTTAACGCAATCTAATTATACGTGGAATGAACTCTCATTCTATTTACTTGCAGCATTATTTTCAGCGATTCTATCGGGAGCGCTTGCGATTGGTTCGTTACCGTTTATTGAATCAGGTTTTGGGATTATTTCAAGTTTCCGTTTGATTGAATTATCGAATCCAAATCACCCGTTATTAAAGAAAATATTAATGGAAGCTCCTGGAACGTATCATCATAGTTTGATGGTCGCAAATTTAGCAGAAGCGGCTTGCGAAGCGATTGGTGCGAATGGTTTATTAGCGCGTGTCGGTTGTTATTATCATGATATCGGGAAAACAAGAAGACCTGGATTCTTCGTTGAAAATCAAATGAACGGATTGAATCCGCACGATCAGTTGCCACCAGACGCATCTAGCGATATAATTATTGCCCACGTTGAAGATGGTGTGGAAATTTTAGAGAAGCATAAAATGCCGAGAGAAATTATTGACATTGCACAGCAACATCATGGTACGACATTGGTGAAATTTTTCTATTACAAGGCAAAAGAATTGGATGATCAGGTGGAGGAAGAGCAATTCCGCTATAGTGGTCCAAAACCGCAGTCAAAAGAAAATGCGATTATTTGTATTGCAGATAGTGTAGAAGCAGCAGTACGTTCGATGAAAGAGCCAAGTGCAGAAAAAATTCGTGATCTCGTTCACGCCATCGCACAAGATAAATTAATGGATGGTCAGCTGGATGAATGTGACCTTTCAATTAAAGAACTTAAAATTATTGAAAAAGTTTTTTGTGAGACACTAAATGGAACATTCCATTCACGCATTGAGTATCCGAAGCAAGACAAAGCTTAGGAGGGCATTATATGCTATTAGAAATTGATTTTTTAGATGAAACAGAAGAGGTTCAACAAAGTGATATAGCACTTGTTTCCTCTTTACTACAACATGCTGCAAAAGTAGAAAATATTGAAGAAGGCACAGAATTATCTGTTACGTTTGTGACGAATGAAGCGATTCATGAGATTAATAAACAGTATCGTGATAAAGATGCACCAACAGATGTCATCTCATTCGCTTTAGAAGAATTAGGTGAAGGTGAGACAGCGATTATTGCTGAAGGAATGCCGCGTGTATTAGGAGATATCATTATCTCGATTGACCGTACGCGTGAACAGGCAGAGGAGTTCGGTCATTCATTTGAACGTGAACTTGGTTTTCTCGCGGTTCATGGCTTCTTACATCTACTAGGTTATGACCATATGACACCAGAAGATGAAAAAGTTATGTTTGGAAAGCAAGATGAAATTTTAGAGTCATTTGGTTTGTCACGTGACAAAAATGAACGTGATTAAAAAGTTTTTTAAATCATTTGTGTATGCTTTTGCAGGGATTCGGGCAGTATGTAGTGAACGGAATTTTCGATTTCACTTATTTGCAATGGTTGTCGTTATAGTAGCTGGGTTTTTAACAGGAATTTCAGCAAATGAGTGGACAATTCTACTCTTTGTAATCGCAGCTGTGTTATCATTAGAGATGACGAATTCCGCTATCGAGCGCGTAGTAGATTTAGTGACGGATGAATTTCATCCCCTTGCCAAACGAGCGAAAGATTTAGCAGCAGGAGCTGTGTTAATCGCAGCAATTTTTAGTGTGATCATTGGCTTAATTATCTTTTTGCCAAAATGGTTTGAATTCTAGTAAATAGAATGGAGAGAGTATATGAATCCCACACAACTGATGGAAGAAGCAAAAAAAGGGCGTTCATTCGCCTATGTACCGTATTCAAAATTCCCTGTCGGAGCCGCATTATTATCAAAAGACGGCGAAGTATTTCATGGTTGTAATATTGAAAACTCGGGTTATAGTTTAACAAACTGTGCTGAACGAACAGCAATTTTTAAAGCCGTATCACAAGGTACAAAACAATTTACAGCACTTGCGGTTGTAGCAGATACAGAAGGTCCTGTAGCTCCATGTGGTGCTTGCAGACAGGTGATTTCAGAATTCTGTGCCCCTGATATGCCCGTATATTTAACAAATTTAAAAGGCGATGTACAAGAAACAACGGTAGCAGAATTACTACCAGGAGCCTTTACCCCGGAGGATGTATTACATGCAACAGAATAAACAATTTAAATCAGGTTTTATCGCAATTATTGGACGTCCGAACGTCGGAAAATCAACATTTTTAAATCGTGTTATCGGCCAAAAAATTGCGATTATGAGTGATAAACCACAAACAACACGTAATAAAGTACAAGGTGTATTAACAACAGATGATGCACAAATGATCTTTATCGATACACCAGGTATCCATAAGCCAAAACATAAACTAGGCGAATTCATGTTAAAAGTATCAAAGAATGCTTTACGTGAAGTGGAAGTCATTATGTTTATGGTTAACGCAGAACAAAAATTAGGACCTGGCGACGAGTATGTAATGGAAATGCTAAAAGGTACAAAAACACCTGTGTTTTTAGTCGTAAACAAAATTGATGCCATTCATCCTGATGAAGTGTTAGCGAAAATTGAAGAATACCGCACTGCATTTGATTTTGCAGAGATTATTCCGATTTCAGCACTTCAAGGAAATAATGTCGATCGTCTATTAGAAACAATAAAAAAATATTTACCTGAAGGTCCACAATACTATCCAGCAGATCAGGTAACGGATCACCCAGAACGTTTTATCATCGCTGAAATGATTCGTGAAAAAGTACTTCACTTAACACGCGATGAAGTACCACATTCAATCGCGGTTGAAATTGAAAAAATTCGTCGTGACGAAAATGAAAAAGTACGTGTTACGGCATCGATTATCGTTGAACGTGACTCGCAAAAAGGAATCATTATCGGTAAACGCGGTGCGATGTTAAAAGATATCGGAATACGTGCACGTAAAGATATCGAAAACTTACTTGGCTCAAAAGTCTATTTGGAACTATGGGTGAAAGTACAAAAAGATTGGCGTGACCGTTCATCTCAATTACGCGATTTCGGTTATCGTGACGACGAATACTAGAAGGAAGTGAAAGGCATTGCTCAGTAAACTAGAAGGCATTGTCTTGAAAACTCGTGCATACGGTGAGACGAATAAAGTCGTTATTTTAATGACGGAAGAAGCAGGAAAGATTGCAGTAATGGCTAGAGGTGCTAAAAAGCCTTCTAGCCGTCTTTCTGGTATAACACAGCCTTTTACACATGGAAACTTCTTAGTGGCAAAGGGAAAAGGTATGGGAACGCTCCAACAAGGTGAAGCGATTTCGACGATGCGTCATATTCAGCAAGATATTGAAGCAACAGCCTATGCAAGTTATGTCATGGAGATGGTCGACCGATTAGTTGAAAATGATCGCCCAGAATCTGGTGTATTTCATATGTTAAGACAAGCACTTCATGCAATTGAAGAAGGCTATGATCCAGAAGCGATTTCTTTATTTGTTGAATGGAAGATGCTGCCCTTTACAGGTGTACAGCCGACATTATCGCATTGTGCAGGTTGCGGCAGTGTAGAAGGGGAGTTTGCCTTTTCATTTGGTCAAGGTGGCTTTTTATGCCATCGTTGTTTTCATATGGATCCTTATATTATTCGTTTAACGCCAACACAATTAAAGTTAATTCGTGTTTTTTATAATATGCCAATTGACCAAGTGGGGAATTTGACATTAAAAAAAGAAACGAAACGCTTTATTAAAAATATTGTGAGTATGATTTATGAAGAACAATCCGGCATGCGTTTTAAGTCGAAAAGTTTTATAACGCAGTTAGAGCGCACGCCACTGTTATTCAATCAAACAGAGAAACAGCCCCCTGAAGAATAGTCAGGGGGCTGTTTTTTATTCATATAAAAATTCTTCGCCGTCTAAGTCATTCATTTCATGATACATCGAAGTATCCCAGAAAATTTGACTCATAACGATATTTTGTTCATATGGTAACTGTGCTGCATCGATTTGCATGTTTTGTTGATTTAATATACTTGTGTTCAAATTGTGTATTTGTCGCGGTGTATATTTGCGATTGGCTACATAAGAAAACACTTTTGATACTTCAACGTTGAGAATATCAGGATATGTTGGTGAGATGTTCGCACTAATTACTTTAAGTGGTATATCGAATTGTCCATTTGACACTACGAGTTCATCATCTAAAGCAAGTCCAACGGTTAAAGCTTTATCGAATTTAATTGCGAGCGTGCCATATGAAAAGATGCGATGTAGTTTTTGTTTCAAAACATCAAGTCCTTTCAAGCTTGTACTATACCTTTCATTATAAGCTACTTTAAAAAATAAAAACACTTTTATACATAGAAGAAAGAAATGAAAAATATTGTTTTTTTGTATATATATATAATAATCAAGTGAGTTCGTAGTTTTTATGGATTTAATATAAATTCTACATAAACATATGAAGAAGGAACTATTAATGAAAAAATATAAATGGTTTTATGTCATCGGAAGCATTTTAATTGTCATTGCGACATCAGCTTACTTTTTACCACGTCTTATTGTTTATATGGCGTATTCTTCTCATTTAGGAGAAAAAGAAGTGCAGCTTATAGAAAATATCCCTAAAGCAACGAATGCATTAAATATGAAAAACGGCAAATATGTATTAGCCTTTTCAGAGTTAAGAAGTATGAATGAAGCGAATACAGGCGCATTTTATGTCATTGACGAAGCAGGGAACTTTTTATCGCAGAATACCAAACAAGATTTATCAGAACCCATTAGTATGACATCAACGAACAATCAAGCGTATGTCGTAAATAATCGCTCTTCCCAACGTTCTTCAATCGATTTAAAAACAGGTAAGATTGAGTCTATTAATTTAAATAAAAATGCAAGTCATTCATTTTCAATTCAATCGAATGATGATTATGTGATCTATGACATTGCAGGAGATTTAAAAAATGGTCAAAAACTTGTATATTGGCAACGGAATCAACCAAGTAATAAGAAATCTCTTACAATCCCACATGGTTTTACACATTCCATACATATTGAAAAAGATGACGCATACATTACGACAGCTGACTCTGATGCAATCGCCTATATCCATCACATTGATTTAAAAAGCGAGGAAGTTGTTTCTTCAAAGAAATTAGAGTTAGATGATGAAGAATACTCAAAATCTAGCTTACCAGGTAATCCAGCATTAGTCTTTTATAAAGGTTATTTGTATTATGCAGTCAGTCAAGTGAGAACGGGTGCGGATGATCATACAGTTATAAACGCAGGAAAGCTGGTTAAAATTGATCCCAAAACATTGGAAGTCGTTAAAAAAATACCGATTGGTGATAAAAATTTCAACCTGGACTCGCTTGCAGTTGTCAATCATCAACTTGTAATTTTAAGTGGGTATTCAGAAGCGTATGTGATGAATGAACAAGAACAAATTCAAAAACGTACGTTCAAAATACCGAAGAATCAACGTTCAACCCTCGATCAAAAAAGTACACTCACTGAACAAATAACGGTTAAAGGAAATAAAGCCTATATTTTTACGATGTACGATCTTCGTAATAGTAAAGATGATGAAAATATACGTGGTGAAATAAATGAATTTAATTTAGAAAATGGTGAACAACTTTCTAGAACAATTATCCATATGCCTGTATCTTCCTATTTGATTATGACTTTTGCTGTTATCGAATAAATTTATAAAAATAGCCAACGAACCGATTGTTACTTCGATTCGTTGGCTTATTTTGTGTATATAATCGGATTAAAATGCGGCTTCTACATCTTCACACCATTTCAGTCACTTGGGTGAAAGTGAAGTGCGACTTTCACGTCGTGCCTTCCAATGTCCTATGATGTGACCAGAAGCTTCATCTTTCTATGAAGTCCAGATTCAGCTTCTACATCATCGGTCCATTTCAGTCACTTGGGTGAAAGTGAAGTGCGACTTTCACGTCGTGCCTTCCAATGTCCTATGATGTGACCAGAAGCTTCATCTTTCTATATTAAAATTCTAGTGTTTTTTCAATGAATGCTTTTACGTCTGCGATTGGCATGCGTTCTTGTTCCATTGTGTCGCGGTGGCGTACTGTTACCATACCGTCTTCAGCTGAGTCGAAGTCGTATGTGATACAGAATGGTGTACCGATTTCGTCTTGACGACGGTAGCGTTTACCGATTGATTGTGATTCATCATAATCAACTGGGAAGTGCTTGCGTAATTCAGCCCATACGTCATGGGCACCTTCAGCTAATTTTTTAGATAATGGTAATACTGCTGCTTTGAATGGTGCTAAAGCAGGGTGGAAGCGTAAAACTGTACGTGTGTCGCCGCCTTCTAATTCTTCTTCTTCGTAAGCGTCACATAGGAATGCAAGTGTTACACGATCAGCACCTAATGATGGTTCGATACAGTATGGTACATAACGTTCGTTTGTTACAGGGTCGATGTATGTGAAGTCTTCACCTGAATGTTCCATATGGCGTTTTAAGTCGAAGTCTGTACGAGATGCAACACCCCATAGTTCACCCCAACCGAATGGGAAGCGGAATTCGATATCTGTTGTTGCGTTTGAGTAGTGAGATAATTCATCTTCTTCATGGTCACGTAAACGCATTGAATCTTCTTTCATTGAAAGGTTTAATAACCAGTTTTTACAGAATTCTTTCCAATAAGCGTGCCATTCTAATTCTTCACCTGGTTTGCAGAAGAATTCTAATTCCATTTGTTCGAATTCACGCGTACGGAATGTAAAGTTACCTGGTGTAATTTCGTTACGGAATGATTTACCTACTTGTGCAATACCAAATGGTGTACGTTTACGCATTGAGCGCTGTACGTTTTTAAAGTTAACGAAAATACCTTGTGCTGTTTCAGGGCGTAAGAAAATTTCATTTGTAGAATCTTCTGTTACACCTTGGAATGTTTTGAACATTAAGTTGAATTGGCGAATATCTGTGAAGTCATTTGCACCACAGTTCGGGCAAGTTACATCAAGTTCTACCATTTTTTCTTTCATTTGATCAAAGCTCATACCGTCTACGATAATTTCTTTGCCTGTTTTTTCAAGTGAAGCATCTTCGATTAATTTATCTGCACGGTGACGCGCTTTACATGATTTACAGTCGATCATTGGATCGTTGAAGTTACCTACGTGACCTGAAGCAATCCACGTTTTCGGGTTCATTAAAATCGCTGCGTCTAAACCAACATTGTATTCAGATTCTTGAACGAATTTATCCCACCATGCTTTTTTTACATTGTTTTTTAATTCAACACCTAGTGGACCGTAATCCCATGTGTTTGCTAAGCCCCCGTAAATTTCTGAACCAGGAAATACGAAACCTCTGTGTTTTGCTAAACTTACAATACTCTCCATTGATTTTGTCATAAAAATGACCTCCTCTAAAAAATAAAAATGAAAAAAGTACCCGTCTCCGGGCAAACTTTCTGCCCGGGGACGAGTACTTAACCCGCGGTTCCACCCCGATTGGCTATATACATAGCCCTCTTTAACATAAAATGGCTCCCGAATGCCTTTTCTGTGTTCGTGTAGGCTTTCACCAACCCCTACTCGCTTTTAAATGACCACATACTTATATTCCGTTCATCGCCTATATTGTTTGAAGATATTGTATCACGCAATACTTTTCTTAGCAATCTTTAGAAAAGTAGTATATAATAATTAAGAATTAAGTATAACACTTTTGGGGCGGTGAGTGATATCGAACTCAACAAACGTCAGGAAGAAATATTGGAAATTGTCAAGAATAATGGACCAATTACAGGAGAGCAAATCGCAGAGCGCCTGTCCTTAACCCGTGCGACGTTACGACCAGATCTCGCTATTTTAACGATGGCGGGCTTTTTAGATGCACGTCCACGCGTTGGGTATTTCTATTCTGGTAAGAAAACAGGACAAGCAGTTGTTGAAAGTATGACCAATATGAAGGTAAAAGACTTCCAGTCAATACCGATTGTTGTAGCAGAGGATATGTCAGTTTATGATGCCATCTGTCAAATGTTCTTAGAGGATGTTGGAACACTTTTTGTTGTTGATAAAAATGCGTATTTAACAGGTGTTTTATCTCGAAAAGATTTACTACGCACAAGTATAGGGAGCCAAGATTTGAATCATATTCCCGTACATATTATTATGACAAGAATGCCGAACATCGCTTTTTGTGTTAAAACAGATGGACTGATTCAAGCTGCAAATAAGTTAATTGAAAGACAAATTGACGCATTACCTGTGGTGGTAGAGCACCCAGATGGTTATGAGGTTATTGGAAGAATTACAAAAACAAATATTACGCGTGCGTTTTTATCGCTCGCTGAAAATCATGATTTGTAAGGTGGTGCGTTAAATGGATAAAATTTTAGTATATGTAGTCTCAGATTCTGTCGGAGAGACGGGGGAGTTAGTAGCGAAAGCAGCTGTTAGCCAATTTAGACCAGGTTTACAAGATGTAACATTTCAACGCTTCCCACATATCGATAGTAAGGAACAATTAAGCGAGATTGTTCAGATTGCAGTGAGCCAGCAAGCGATGATTGTTTATACGATTGTCCAAGAATCGCTTCGTTACTTCTTGCATGCAGAGTGTGAAATGTATCGTATTCCACACAATGATTTAATGGGTTCTTTAATGGATATGTTAAGTGATTCCTTACATTTAGAACCGATTGAAGAACCAGGTCTTGTAAGGAAGTTAGATGATGATTACTTCCAAAAGATTGAAGCAATCGAATTTGCGGTGAAATATGATGATGGACGAGATCCACGTGGTCTATTAAAGGCAGATATTGTTCTAATTGGTGTGTCACGTACATCGAAAACACCATTATCACAGTTTTTAGCACATAAGCGTTATAAAGTAGCCAATGTACCACTTGTGCCCGAAGTAGAGCCGCCGGAAGAATTATTTTTAGTACCGCCGGAAAAATGCTTTGGTTTGATTATTTCGCCTGAGAAACTGAATGGTATTCGAAGAGAACGCTTAATCGCACTTGGATTAAATGATGGTGCGAATTATGCAAAGTTCGAGCGCATTGACGAAGAAATTGAACATTTTAAACGCATCGTTGATCGAATCGGTTGCCCGGTTATTGATGTGACGAATAAAGCAGTAGAAGAAACTGCAAATGATATTATTCATCGACTGCAAAAAAATCAATAAAAGTCCGTCTAATTCCTCTTACATGATTGCGAGGATAGACGGATTTTATTTTCCTTTTAAGTCAATAAATTATTTTCTTAGAAAAAGAAGTCTTTACCACGTTGTACTAAATGGAAAATAAAAGATGAAACTTTTTTTGGTTGAATTCGTCAAATATACTAGATTTAAAGGTACAAATGTTTTAGAATAAAAAATTGAGGTAAAAATTAGAGTAATAACTTTTAATTATTTTAGATATTTTAAAATAAAATGTCTCATATTAGAAGGATATTAATTGATGGATATAGAATGTAACCTATAGCAAGTATAAAAGATGGTGATGAAATGGCTCAAAGAATCGCTGAGGAGTTAATTGAAGAAATTCGTTCTCAGGCAGATATCGTAGACGTAATTAGCAGTTATATGCAGCTAACGAAGCGTGGACGCAACTATTTTGGATTATGTCCTTTCCACGGTGAGCAGACACCGTCTTTCTCTGTTTCTACAGAAAAACAAATTTTTCATTGCTTTGGATGTGGTGCTGGCGGTAACGCGATTACATTCCTTATGGACATTGAGAATTTGAGTTTTCAAGAAGCGGTTCGTAAATTAGGTGAACAAGTTGGTGTACATGTTGAAGTGTCATCTTCTGAAGCGCAGCATAGATTAACAACCGAAACTTCTCCAGAAGAAGAAAGAATGAAGGAAGCGCATATACTTGCAGCACAGTATTTTCAACATTTATTGTTGAATACAGAAGAAGGTGAAGAAGGCTTACGTTATTTAGAAGGACGTGGCTTTACGCAAGAAATGATTAAGACCTATGGCATCGGATTCAGTATGCCACACTGGGAATCGCTTACTACTTTATTACATCAAAAAGGATTTACGTATGAAGAGTTAGAACAAAGTGGCTTATCAATTCGACGTGAAGATGGCTCAGGCTACTTCGATCGTTTCAGAAGCCGAATTATGTTTCCAATTCGTGATGATACGGGGAAAATTATTGCCTTTTCAGGTAGAATTTTAGAAGCAGATAAAGAACAGGCGAAATACATGAACAGCCCTGAGTCGCTTATATTCCGAAAGAGTGAAGTATTATATAACCTAGATCAAGCGAGACCCATCGTTCGGAAAGAAAGAAAGCTCATTATTTTCGAAGGATTTATGGATGTACTTGCTGCTAAGAATGTCGGGGTTCATCATGGTGTTGCCACAATGGGAACATCATTGACACCGCAACATATTCAAAAAATAAAGCGCATCACGAATCATATTATCGTTTGTTACGATGGTGACCATGCCGGCTTTGAAGCTGCAAAAAGAGCTGCAGAAATGTTACATGCAGAAAATTTAACCGTTGAAGTTGCAACTTTACCAGCAGGTATGGACCCGGATGAATATATACGCAATAACGGAGCGGAAGCGTTCCAGAATCAAGTCATTGCTGAGCCATTATCTTATATTAGCTTTATGATGATGTATGCGAAGCGTAACAAAAACTTTCAATACCCAAATGATGTCCAGCAGTATGCGGATGAAGCTTTATCCTATCTTACAAGCGGTGTTTCACCAATTGAAAGAGAACTGTATGTCAAACGTATTTCGGAAGAAACACAAGTTTCAGTCGAAACCTTACAAAGTCAATTGCGTCTTAAAGAAGCACAAAAACAAGAACGCTCACAGACAAATCTAAATACGCGACATGAACAAGAACAACCGATGCAACAAGCGGTTCAGCCAAAGCGTGTTTATACAGCAATTGATCGAGCAGAAAGGTTGTTATTAGCTCATTTACTGCATAGTATTGATGTGGCAGATGATTTTCGCGAACATCAAGAAGGAGCACCTTTTGTAAGAGAAGACTATTTGGCTATTTACGTCCATCTCATGGGCTTTTATGAATCACATGAAAAAGCAGATTATCAGCGTTTTGCTGAAATTGTAGAAGATAGAGAATTGCGTAAAATTGTAATGGAAGCTGCACTAGTTGATCGAGATCCAGACCATAAAGATGAGGAAATTGCCGATTGTCTGAAACAGGTTAAAAAGTTTAAAATCCAGCAACAAATCGCAGACAAAACACATGCATTGCAAGAAGCAGAGCAACTGCATGACTTAAAAAGTGCAATTGCGCTTTCTCAAGAAATAATTGATTTAAAAAAATCACTAGCAGTTCTTTAGAGAATATGGCTGTTAGGAGGAGGAAGACAACTATGGCAGAAAAACCGAAAAAAAGTAAAAAAGCTGTACAAGTAACAAAAGTGGAACACGAGCACACATTAGAGGAAATGAAAAAAAGTTTACTTGAAGCAGGTAAAAAATCAGGTGAATTAACGTATAAAGAGCTAGCAGATAAATTAAGTTCTTACGAAATGGAAGCAGACCAAGTCGAAGAATTTATCGATAAATTAGAAACGAATGGTATCGAATTAGGCGGTAAAGCAGGCGATGAAGAGAATTTAGAGCGTCTTTTAAAAGCAGGGGATAATTCAGCAGAAGTATTCGACCTAAACGATTTAAGTGTACCACCGGGCGTTAAAATTAATGACCCTGTACGTATGTACTTAAAAGAAATTGGTCGCGTAGACTTATTAACAGCTGAACAAGAGATTTCATTAGCTGAACGTATTGAAGCAGGCGATGATGAAGCGCGTAAACGTCTTGCTGAAGCGAACTTACGACTTGTAGTAAGTATTGCAAAACGATATGTCGGTCGTGGTATGTTATTCCTTGATTTAATTCAAGAAGGTAACATGGGTCTAATCAAAGCAGTTGAAAAATTCGATTACCGTAAAGGTTTCAAATTCTCAACATATGCTACATGGTGGATTCGTCAAGCGATTACACGTGCGATTGCTGACCAAGCACGTACAATTCGTATCCCAGTGCACATGGTCGAAACAATTAATAAGTTAATTCGTGTACAACGTTCATTATTACAAGACTTAGGTCGTGAACCATCACCAGAAGAAATTGGTGAAGAAATGGACTTAACACCTGAAAAAGTACGTGAAATCTTAAAGATTGCACAGGAACCTGTATCATTAGAAACACCAATCGGTGAGGAAGACGATTCTCACTTAGGTGACTTCATTGAAGATTCAGAAGCACAATCACCTTCTGATCACGCAGCTTATGAATTATTAAAAGAACAATTAGAAGATGTACTTGATACATTAACAGACCGTGAAGAGAATGTACTACGTTTACGTTTCGGTTTAGATGATGGCCGTACACGCACACTAGAAGAAGTAGGTAAGGTATTCGGTGTAACACGTGAACGTATTCGTCAAATTGAAGCGAAAGCATTACGTAAATTACGCCATCCATCACGTAGTAAACGTCTAAAAGACTTCTTAGAGTAGGATTATAATTACGGTATATAGCTTTTAATAAGAGCTATATACCGTTTTTTTGTTCCTGCTAAATTAGACTTTACATAATTGGTTTTAGTCCGATAATATGTATAGATATGGTAGTTGGAGGAGCGGCGTTTATGGATAATGAACAAATAAAGAAGAAGCTAATTATACGAGAGATTTCTTTTTGGAAAAAGAATCATTTATTACCTGAACATTATTGCGATTTTTTAATGCAATTATATACAGAAGGAGAAGCGCTTCTTGAAGAACAAGAAGAAGAATTATCGAAACAAGCTGTATTGAAAAATGACTCTGCACCGATTATTAAAGTAGTACAGATGCTCATGTTAGCATTAACGACATTAGCGATGATTGTACTCATGTTTTTATTTGCACAAAAATATGTAATCATTCCTATCGCATTAAGCTGTACTATTTTCATTGCACTTGTGTATTATTTACTGAAAACAGCGAATAGTCGAACTTTAACAAATACGCTCATTTATGCAACAGCAGCACTGTTACTGTTTGCAATCTCCATTAAAGTATCCACTTTATTAGCGCCAAGACATTCGCTCATTACGCTTGGTGTTCTCTTAATAAACTGCATACTTTGGATTATTGTAGGAGTTCAGAAAAAGCTTATTTATTTCATGATTTCTGGTATTTTAGGTATTGTTTTAATGTTAGGCTATTATTTTATTTTTTTATAAGGGATAGAGAGGCGAGGGATTTAACCTCAGCCTCTTTTCTTTATTCAGGGAATTCGCTACAATAGGAGGGAAGGGAGGGCACGTGATTTATGAATGCCCAAAAATTATCGAAAAGACTACAAACAGTTGCGGCGTATGTGCCTCAAAACGCAGTAGTAGCTGACATCGGGTCAGATCATGCGTATTTACCATGTTATCTTGTACATCAGGGAATTGTGCAAAAAGCAATTGCAGGTGAGGTTGTTAAAGGACCTTATGAATCTGCATGTAAAGAAGTAAGAACGGAACAATTACAAGACAAAATTACGGTGCGTTTAGCAGATGGTATGGAAGCAGTAGAACATGAAGATGGTGTAACTACTGTAACGATTGCTGGAATGGGCGGCCCGTTAATTGCCTCTATTTTAAATAAGGATTTAACACGTTTACAAACTGTTGAGCGTCTTATTTTACAGCCGAATATTCATGCAATGGCTATTCGTGTGTGGGCAAAGCAAAATGGTTGGAAAGTGATAGATGAAGCGATTTTAAAAGAAGATCGTAAAATTTATGAAGTACTCGTATTAGAACGTGGGACAGAAGATTTAACAGAAGCAGAATTATTAGTTGGACCTTACCTTATGCGTGAAAAAAATGACGTATTCGTTGAAAAATGGACAGGTGAAGTCAAACAGTGGCAACAAATTTTAGCTTCGATTGCAGAAGTTGAGCAAACGGAAGCTATTCAAGAAAAGCAGAAAGAGTTACACGCAAAAATAGCGATTGTAAAGGATGTGTTGGCATGAAATCAGTAAGTGGTCAAACAATTATTCAATTATTTGAATCATGGTCACCAAAAAAATATGCGGCAATGGAAAATGATCCCATCGGTTTAGCAGTTGGAACACTAAATAAGAATATTACAAAAGTGTTGGTTACATTAGATGTGAATCATGCAGTGGTAGATGAAGCAATTGAAAAAGGTTGCGAATTGATCATCGCACACCATCCACCAATTTTCCGTAAATTAGCGCATTTACGTACAGACTCTCCTCAAGGTCAGTTATTTGAAAAACTCATTAAACATGATATTGCAGTTTATGCAGCGCATACGAATTTAGATGTAGCTGAGGGTGGTGTGAACGATTTATTAGCCAAGGCACTTGAATTACACGAAACAAAAGTATTAGTGCCAACGTATAAAGAACACTACTTTAAACTAGCTGTCTATATTCCTGAAAGTCATGCAAAACAACTGCGTACAGCACTTGCACAAATCGGTGCAGGTCATATTGGTGATTACGATAGCTGTAGTTTCCAAACAGCAGGTGAAGGACGTTTTAGAGCATTGGACGGTGCGACACCTTTTGTTGGTGAAAAAGGTGAAGTACATTTAGAGGCTGAAGTGAAAGTGGAAGTTGTGATTCCAGAATCTTTACAGAAGAAAGCCATTAGAACAATGAAGCAAAATCATCCGTATGAAGAAGTAGCGTATGACTTATATCGTTTAGAAACCGTTTCAAAAGAGATGGGACTAGGACGTTTAGGTTTATTAGAAAATCCAATGACCCTAAAAGAATTTGCAGAACATGTTAAACGCACATTACATGTACCAGCTGTTCGTGTAGTAGGTGACGTTACATCAACTGTTCAAAAAATTGCTGTACTCGGTGGAGACGGTAATAAATATGTAAGTGCTGCAAAATATGCAGGAGCCGATGTTTTTGTAACAGGCGATTTATAC
Organism: Kurthia sp. FSL E2-0154; assembly: GCF_038003625.1. Classification (NCBI taxonomy): domain Bacteria; kingdom Bacillati; phylum Bacillota; class Bacilli; order Caryophanales; family Caryophanaceae; genus Kurthia; species Kurthia sp. FSL E2-0154. The sequence continues at coordinate 1,344,855 of NZ_JBBOPO010000001.1, read as the reverse complement.
TTCCATGTTGCACAAGATGCTGAAGCGCTTGGTTTATCAATTGTAGACCCAGGACATCATGTTGAGAGTGTGATGAAAGAGGGCGTCGCTAATAAGATGACAGCCTTATGTGCAGAACAAAACATTCCATGTGAATTTATTGTAAGTGAACCATCAACAGAGCCTTTCCAATTCATTTAATAAAAATGAGGTGTCGCGATAATTGCGATACCTCATTTTTGTTATTGTGCTTCGTATGGTTCAATACGTACAACTGGTTTAGGTTCTTTAATCTTTGGTAAGATTTTATCAAGTGTAACCGTGCGGACGATTTTATATGTTTCAGGATTGTCATGTTCATACTGCTCTAAAAACTTAATGACTTCTTTTACAATCGGTGTTGGTGTAGAAGCGCCTGCTGTTACGCCGACAACATTAATACCTTCAAGCCATTCTGTTTTTAATTCAGATACATCTGAAATACGGTATGATTTTATATTCGCAATTTCTTCAGATACTTGTGTTAAACGGTTCGAGTTGTTACTTTTCGGATCACCAACAACGATGAGAAGCTCAGCTTGATTTGCTTGTTTTGCAACAGCTTCTTGTCGCACTTGTGTAGCTAAGCAAATTTCTTCATGTACTTCAATATGTGGATATTTCAGTTTGAGCGCTTCCATTAAAGAATGAACATCCCACTGTGACATCGTTGTTTGATTTGTTACAAGCAATTTATCATTTTGTAAGTCGAGTGCCTCGATATCAGGAATATGCTGTACAAGGTGGACACGGTCTGGCGCAACACCAATTGCTCCTTCCGGTTCAGGGTGTCCCTTCTTACCGATATAAATAATATCGTAACCTTCTTTTGTTTTTTCTTCGATTAATTCATGTGTCACCGTTACATCTGGACATGTAGCATCAATCGACACAAGCCCTTTACGACGTGCTAATTCACGTACTTCTGGTGAGACACCATGGGCAGTGAAAATAACAGTTCCAGAGTTTACTTTTTCTAAAATATCTAAACGATTTGCACCATCTAATGTAATAATTCCCTCAGATTCAAATGCATCCGTTACATGCTTATTATGAACAATCATCCCTAAAATATAGATTGGACGAGGTAAAGTCTTATCTAATGCCGCATTTCGTGCGATAACCATAGCATCAACAACACCATAGCAATAACCACGAGGGGTAATCTTTACAACTTTCATTCGTTCAAACTCCTTTCAATACCAGTAGTTCTATTATAACGAAGTCCCAGCTGTTATACAATTCACGCGTATAGGAATGAAGAAATTGTTACAAAAATCAATTGACAGAGTATAAATTCATTCGATATGATAACGAAATGTGCTACTTGAACGGGAATCATGTTACAATGTAGAAAGCATGTGAGGAGTGACAAAATGTCAAAATATACAGATTATAATTTCCAACCTTTTCTTCGTGAAGCGATTGGAAAGTTAGGTTTTACAGAACCAACACAAATTCAAAAAGAAATGATTCCTTTAATTTTAAAAGGAAAAAGTGCCATTGGCCAATCACATACAGGAACAGGAAAAACACATAGTTTCTTAATTCCAATTGTGGAGCGTATGAACGCCAAAAAAGAAGAAGTACAAGCAGTAATTGCTGCGCCAACTCGTGAGTTAGCACAACAAATCTTCATCGAACTTGGCAAGTTAATTGAAGGAGCAGAGGTTCAAGCCAAATTATTTATTGGTGGAACAGATAAACAACGTTCAATTGATAAATTAAAATCACAACCACAAATTGTTGTAGGAACGCCTGGACGTATTCGCGATTTAGTAAATGAACAAGCATTACTTGTTCATACAGCACAAATGCTTGTAGTTGATGAAGCAGATTTAGCATTCGATATGGGATTCATTGAAGATATCGATCAGTTTGCTTCTCAAATGGGTGAGAATTTAGAGATGTACGTTTTCTCAGCAACAGTACCTGAAAGCTTACAACCATTTTTACGCAAGTACATGGCTTCTCCAGTGCATGTACAAATGAATGATAAGCGTCCGGTCGCAGAAAACTTAGATTTCTATTTAGTACCAACACGTAGTCAATCAAAAAATGAAAAATTACTTGAAGTGATTAAAGCAATTAATCCGTATTTATCCATTATCTTTGTAAATACACGTAAGCAAGCAGATTATGTAGCTGATTTCTTAGCGAACAATGGTATCAAAACGGGTCGTATTCATGGTGATTTAACACCACGTGACCGTAAGCGTATGATGAAGCAAATTCGTGATTTAGAATTCCAATACATCGTAGCGACTGATTTAGCAGCACGTGGGATTGATATTCCAGGTATTTCGCATGTTATTAACTATGAATTACCACAGGATTTAGAGTTCTTCATTCACCGTGTGGGTCGTACAGCACGTGCAGGGAATAAAGGACAGGCGATTACAATCTTTGAACCGTCTGAAGAAGATGCATTAGCTCGTATTGAAAAAATGAATATTTCATTTGAAATGAAAGACATTAAAAATGATGAGTTAGTAGATATGAAAGAGCGTCACTCACGTCAAAAACGTGATGGTGCGAAAAAAGAGGACGAGATTGATCGTATTGCGAAATCGCGTGTTCGTAAACCGAAAAAAGTAAAACCAGGTTATAAACGTAATATGCGCTGGGAAATGGACAAAATTAAAAAGAAAGAGCGTCGTAAACGCGCACGTTCTCGAAATAAAAAATAGGTGGGATTGAGAAGATGCTATTAGGTTCACATGTTTCAATGAGTGGAAAGAAAATGCTACTTGGCTCAAGTGAGGAAGCAGCTTCATACGGTGCCACAACGATGATGATTTATACAGGTGCACCACAGAATACACGTCGTAAAGCAATTGAAGAATTAAACATTGCAGCAGGACGTGCGCATATGGAAGCAAACGGTATTTCAAATATCGTTGTACATGCACCGTATATCATTAACATTGCTAATACAACAAAACCTGAAGTATTCCAACTGGGTGTTGAATTTTTACAAAAAGAAATTGAACGAACAGAAGCACTAGGTGCGAAACAGATTGTCTTGCACCCTGGTGCGCATGTTGGAGCAGGCGCTGATGTTGGAATTGCTAAAATTATTGAAGGTTTAAATGAAGTATTGCAAGTCGATTCACCTGTTCAAATTGCTTTAGAAACAATGGCAGGTAAAGGTTCTGAATGTGGTCGTACATTTGAAGAGTTAGCTCGTATTTTTGATGGTGTTGTCAATAATGAACGTCTATCCGTTTGTTTTGATACATGCCATACGCATGATGCGGGTTATGATATCGTTCATAATTTAGACGGTGTACTTGCTGAATTCGACCATCATATTGGCTTGAACAACATTAAAGTATTACACATTAATGACAGTAAAAACCCAATGGGCGCTCATAAAGATCGCCATGAAAATATTGGTTTTGGTCATATTGGTTTTGAGCCATTACGTCAAATTGTTCATCATGAAGCATTTGTAGACGTACCGAAAATTTTAGAAACACCATGGGTAGGACTTGATAAGAAGAAGTCAAAAGCACCATATAGTTATGAAATTGATATGTTGTGTTCAGGTGTATTTTCAACATCACCAATCGCTGAAATGAAGGAACAATAAAAAAGTCTCTCGTACATATTGTGCGAGAGACTTTTTAATTATGAGTAGTAGGCAAAAATCCTTTACATTCATACATTCTTCTATTATAATTTTAATTTGTAAATCGTAATGATTCTGAATTAGAAAGAAGCGAAGTATATGGAGAAGCAACCCCTCATTGAGTTGCAAAATGTTTCATTTCAATATGAATATACCAATGTATTAAATGATATATCACTGACAGTAAATGAAGGTGATTTTTTAGCGTTATTAGGGCCAAATGGTTCAGGTAAATCAACAATGTTAAAGTTGATTCTTGGGTTGTTAAAGCCAACAATTGGACAGGTGAAGTTATTTGGACAAGATGCCGCCAAGTTTAATCATCGTGAATGGATTGGCTATGTATCGCAAAAGTCGAATTCATTTAACTCAGGCTTCCCAGCAACGGTTTGTGAAGTCGTAGCAAGTGGTTTAACGAAGAAGCTAGGTCTATTTAAGCGTAAGTCTAAAAATGAAGAAAAACTCGTTTTAGAAGCACTACAGTCGGTAGGAATGGAAGCGTTCATTCATCGTAATATCGGAGAGCTTTCGGGTGGTCAGCAACAACGTGTCTTTATCGCGCGCGCATTAGTCGCCGATCCAAAGATTTTAATTTTAGATGAGCCAACAGTAGGGATTGACTATGAAAATGTGCAAAGTTTTTATGATTTAATGGCACATTTGAATCGTCGTCATGATATGACATTATTATTAGTAACGCATGACGTGGATATTGTCTCAAGTAAAATCAGTCATGTTGCATGTCTGAATAAAACGATTCATTTCCATGGTTTTAAAAATGACTATATGAACTTGTCAAAAGAACAGTTGAATGAATGGTATGGCTATTCCGTTCGAAAAATTCATCATCACAAGGAGGATGAGACATGTTAACATCCATCTTGCATTATGAATTTTTACAAAATGCCTTTTTAGCAGGGATGATTATTGGATTAATTGCACCATTACTTGGCGTCTTCATTGTTGTACGTCGTCTATCATTAATTGCAGATGCTTTATCGCATGTGACACTAGCAGGGATTGCAGGAAGTCTTTATTTAAGTCAGAGTGTTGTTGGGTTAGCTACATTGAATCCACTTTACTTAGGTATTGTTGCAGCAGTTGGTGGGTCGATGTTAATTGAAAAATTACGTCGACTATATAAGCATTTTGAAGAATTATCGATTCCGATTATTATGTCAGCAGGTCTTGGTTTAAGCGCTATTTTTATCTCACTGGCACAAGGTTTTAGTACGGACTTATTTAGTTATTTATTTGGTTCTGTTTCAGCTGTAAGTCGACAAGATTTATGGATTGTCATCGGGATAGCAGTGATTGTACTGGTTTTCATCTTTTTACTATATAAAGAGTTATTCGTTCTATCATTTGACGACGAATATGCAAAAGCGAGCGGCTTACCTGTTAAAGTGATTCATACCATCTTTATGATTATTACAGCGCTTGTTATTGCTGCTTCAATGCGTATTGTAGGGATTTTATTAGTGTCGTCACTGATTACATTACCGGTTGCGGCGAGTATTCGTATTGCAAAAAGTTTTAAACAGACGATTGTCTATGCTATTTTATTTGGTGAATTAGCTGTGATTGTCGGATTAGTAACTGCCTTCTATCTAAATCTAGCACCAGGTGGTACAATTGTGATAACATCAATACTTATTTTATTAATTGTTTTAATCGTAAAAAAAATCATGAATAAACGTGCGGCAAATGTAAACTAAGAGAGGAGTCGTGGTTTGAGATGAACGTTCATCGAGCTTGGGAAATTTTAAAAGATAAAGGTTTTAAGAAAACAGATAAACGTGAACAGATTTTAGCGCTTTTTAGTGAAAGTGAAAAATACTTAACAGCACGTGATTTATTGGATGTTATGAAAAAAGATTATCCTGGTATGAGCTACGATACGATTTATCGCAATCTATCGACCTTTGTAGATTTAGGTATTTTAGAGTCTACTGAATTATCAGGAGAACGTCATTTCCGTATGCAATGTGAAACAGCACATCATCATCATCATTTTATCTGCATGGATTGTGGCAAGATTAAAGAAATTCATCATTGCCCGATGGAGATGCTAACGGAACAATTACCTGGTTATGAAGTCGATCAACATAAATTTGAGATTTATGGAAAATGTCCTGAATGTGTTGCGCACGTTTAATAACTATAAAAAACAAAGAAGCCTGTAGAATGTAGCGATACATTTTGCAGGCTTCTTCATAATATATAGATAAATATAAAAAGCTTCAAAAAATATCTGAAAATTGTTTATAATCAATTAAAGGATGAGTGAGTTAGATGCAAGAAGTATAGATGTTTGCGGTAGTTGCGCTATTAATTGTCATGGTGCCAGGAGTAGATTCATTACTCGTATTAAAAAATACGATTTTATATGGCAGAAAAGCGGGTATTTTAACGATGCTAGGCATTATTTTAGTACTCATCGTCTGGACGACTCTAACAGTACTAGGACTCGCTGCGGTCATATCGAAATCATTATATGTTTTTCTATCCATCAAATACGCAGGGGCGCTTTATTTAGTATATTTAGGCATTCAATCATGGCGTGCACGCGCTCAAAGTGTGACGTTACAAGAAGCAGCTATTCCTGAAAAACAGCCGTTTAAAAATACGATGTTAAATTGTATGATGCAAGGTTTGACAACGGACTTATTAAATCCTAAAACCTTATTGTTATATGTCACATTGATGCCTCAATTTATTCAACCAAATCAAGCAGCGAATATACAGTTGATTATATTAGCAAGTGTACTAATGATTATCGCTATTTTTTGGTTAGGAATTGTTGTATTCATCATTAATATGATTCGTCAGTGGTTCTTACAGCCGAAGGTTCAAAGTGCATTCAATAAAATCACAGCACTTGTTTTAGTTGGTTTAGGTGTACGAATTGCGACAGAAAAAATCTAGTTCTATATTGTTCACAGCATGCTAATATTTTGACTACCGAAACTATGCTATACTGATATCAAAATAGATAGATGAAGGTGACGAATATGAAGCATATGAAATGGATAGTTCCAACAGTAGTAATTATTGTAATCGGTTGGGTGGCGATTTATGGTTATGTTGCAAAAAATGTACCTGTAGAAGATTTAACGAATCTACAACTATCTGAAAAAGATGGCTATTTACATGTAACAGGTGATTTTAAAAATGCTTCAGATCGTTATGCAGGATACAATTATACAATTGTAGATGGTAAAATGTATTTATCAATTAAAGCCGCTAAATTTACAGGTAAAAAAGGCGGATATGATTTTAAAATCCATGAAAATCATGCAAGAGAATTAAAAGAGGTAACACTGCGTGGGACGAATGAAAAGGATCAACGTGTTGTACCGATTAAACGCTAAAAAGAAAAGCACTCTGGTAGATATTTATATGCCAAAGTGCTTTTTATTTTCATGAAATTTTTCGAATATGTTTCATTGTGAACGCACTATAAATAAAATGATTCAAAAGACTTTTTATTAGGTAAAACAATCATTTCATAAGCATTATGGTTTTATTTTGCGAAAAATATCGAAAATATAAATTCAGAATAGAGTCTTTAGTTTATAAAAAAATAGAAGCTATAACATTTTTTTGATAAATAATACCTTTTTTATAAAAATAAATATATCGTTAAAAAAACATTAAGTAAAATAACTATACAACCTCGTTTTAGGTCTATTGACTCTTTTATTTATAATATATATATTAATTCTAAAGTTATATTTAAAAGAAAAAAATAGTTCTATAGGAGTTGTTATGCATGAGATTAAAGCAAATATTTCTTTTAGTTATGAGTGGTTTTTTTCTTTTCATGTTACAACCATTTACAGAAGTAAAAGCTGCTAATTTAGTGAAAGTAGAAAATTTAGAAGAATTAACAAAAGAAGTAACTAGTAGTTTGAAAAATTTAAATACAGAAAAGACTATTCAATATGTAGGAGAGACAGAAAATATTACACAACAAGTGAAGAAAATTATTCCCGAGATAATTCAAAAGCATGATGAAGTGGCTGGGACATTAAAGTCGTATAAGTATCAAATAATGTATACACAAGATAATGCACAACTGACATATTATTTTACATATTATACATCTAAAGAAAAAAGTCAAAAGGCCGGTCAATTATTAAATAAAGTGGCACAGCAAATTATGAAAACGAATAAAACAGATTATGAACGTGTCAAAGCAGTGAATGATTATGTTGTATCGAATACTCAATATGGCGGGAAAACTCAAGATCGTTATACAGTGTATGGGTTACTTACTAATAAACAAGCGGTTTGTCAGGGATATGCTTTAACAGTTTATGATTTACTAACACGTATGAAGATTCCAGTTCGTTATGTAGTAGGAACATCATTAGGACAAAATCATGCTTGGAATAAAGTAAAAGTAGATGGTAAATGGTATAACTTAGATTCAACATGGAATGATCCATTGCCGAATAGGCCAACAGAAGTAAATTATAATTATTTTTTAATTAGTGATCGTGTATTTTCGAAAGATCATACACGGAAAAAAGAAAACTATCCTGTAGCAATAAGTACCAAATATGATTTTTTGGCAGATACAGGTTCAGCTATTCAAGTAGGTAATCTATTTTATTATTCGAATAGTAAAGATCAACATCGTTTATATGCATATGATATAAAATTAGCTAAAAAAACTAAGCTTTCTAATGTACGTGTACAATATATTACGTATTCAAAAGGAAAGCTGTATTTTAGTAATTATTCAAATGGAGCATATTTATATCGTATAGATACGAGTGGTAAAAATCTCAAAAAAATAGCAACACGAGCTGCTAAAAACATTGCAGTAAAGGGGAGCTATATATACTATCAATCCGGTGCAAAAATGTATAAAGTAAAAGTTTAAAATAGTAGTAATATATTATGTTATTTGGCATTAAAGTACTTCTTATTTAAGAGTAAATTTATTGTTGTTTTGTAAAAGAGCTAGTTAATTTAATAAAAAGGTTTAAGATAATCATATAGAGGTAAAGAACAGTACCCATTAAAAACGTCCAATTATATTATTTTTGTCACTTTTCATTCATAATATTGTTGGATCTACGTCAAGTCTTTGGACACCTTCTACCTAAGTTTTTTCTTGGGCAACATCCCGAATGGATTGTTCCACATCCCAAGTAGCCCGTCAAAGTGGAAAGAGCCTTTGACCGCCTACTTGGGATGTAGAGCGAAAAAGATACGGATGTTGCCACACAAAAATGTTGGGTGGGGATTTCAATCACCCCAATTTATGCTGCGGCATGGCACAGTTTTTCAAAGGTATCCGGTGATAAATAGCCAATGCTACCATGAATGCGCTTGCGATTGTACCATCCTTCAATGTAGCGAAACAGCGCCATGCGAGCTGCTTCAAAATTGGCATAGCGCGTGCGGTACACTTCTTCTTTTTTCAACGTCGCATGGAACGATTCAATACACGCATTGTCATACGGGCAGCCCTTGCGACTGTATGAAGGCGTGATGCCATGTTGTTCGAGCTTTTTACGAAAATCTTCACTTGTATATTGCGTCCCTAAATTGGTATGCAAAATCAAGCCTGGTGCGGGTTGTTGGGCCTGCACAGCGTTTTCGAGCGCGTCTAAAACAAGGTCCACCGTCATACGGCGACCGAACTTATAGCCGACAATCTTTTTTGTGTGTAAATCTTGTACCGATGCCAAATAGCACCAGCCATCTTGAACGGTATGGATATACGTAATATCACCCACCCATTTTTCGTTGATTGCTTCGGTTGTGAAGTCCTGATTGAGCACGTTTTCACGTTCTTCAACGGGCGCACTAGATGATGCCGGTTTATACTTTTTTACGATGTTCGAACGGATGCCAGCGTGTTTCATAATGCGCTGAATGCGATCAATACTGCCGGTGTAGCCTTCTTGCTTTAAAAGGGCGAAAATCTTAGGCGCTCCGTACCGTCCATCACTATCTGCGTGGATTTCACGAATGCGCGCTAAAAGCTTTTCATTGGCGACATGATAGCTATTTGGCTGCTTATGAAACGATTGATAATACGTACTTTTAGGCATCTTTAATACACGACACATCAGTTGAACAGGCTGATGCTCGCTTTCTTTTTCAATGTGGTCAATCAATTCTTGGTCATCTATTTTTGCGCGAATATGGTCATAGCCTTTTTTAGAATCTCTACCTCTTGTTTTAAGCGTAGATTTTCCTTCTGGATCGCAGCGACTTCAGCTGCCGTTAACTCATTTGTCCCTTCAATCGGAGAATGTAGTTTAATCCATTTATAAATTGTCACTTCTGATACACCATATTCGCTAGATAGTTGATTGACCGAAGTGCCAGAGCGATAAAGCTCCACCACTGTTTGTTTGAACTCTTGATTGTACTTTTTTTGACTCATGTCGGATACGTCCTCTCGTTCTCGTTATTTTACTAACTTAGCGTGAGTATGTCCAGGACTCTATATTACATCCATGTTAAATTTTTTTAATGAAGTGAATAAAATGAATTTATATAGTATAAAAGATTCTCTTTAAATCTTTGTAAAAATTTATTTATTTTAAACAATGACTGTTAGTAAATTCCACTAGCAGTCATTTTTTTGTGCTTAAAATACTTCTTAGATTGTAAAAAAACAACCAAAAAGTACATAGATAAAACGGTAGAACTATAAAATGATGAAATTTAATATTAATAACTTATTATTAGTTATAAAACACTATTTATAGATTAGATTATATTGATTTTAGCTTTTTTTTGAGTTTAAAATAGGTACAAAGACTGATTTTAACTTGAAAAATAATATATATATGATAAATTTTTGATTGTAAGTAAAGGAAAGTAAGAAAAAAATAAAAAATATTCTTACATAAGTTCTAAAGTAACAAAATGTTTTTATTGAAAAATAAAATAGATATAAAGAAATGTTAATTTAGAAATATAAAAACAAATTAAGAAAACAATAAGTCTAAAGATATATTGAAAAGTAAATATGAGGAAAAAGGAAGAAGATTAGATATGGTAAAAAAAGCAGTTGCAGCATTTTTATTTGGTATGATTGTAGTGTTTGGTGGTTTATTCGGAGTAAATATAGAAGAAGCGCACGCAGCATCAAACACAGCAAAAAATATGACACAATATAATCAAGTATTAAAAAGTAATTTAAAAAATTTAAATACGAGTTTTTCAATCACATACACTGGTAATCAAGCAACTTTACGTAAAGAGTTACCGAACTTAGTCAAAGCACAACAAAAACAAGAACCATTAATCGCAGCAAACTTAAAAACATACCGTTATAAAGGTAAAACAGTATCAAATAAATTAGTTGTAACATATCAAGTAACATATTTAGCAACAAAAGCACAGGAAAAATATGCACAAACAGAATCTAAAAAAATTGCTCGAAAAATTAAAGCAAGTAACAAAACAAACTTTGATCGTGTCAAAGCAGTAAATGATTATATTGTAGGAAAAGCGACATATGGTGGTAGTACACAAACAAAATATACAACATATGGCGTATTAAAAAATCGAGTTGCTGTATGTCAAGGATATGCAATTACAGCTTACCGTATGTTTAAAGAAATGGGTATCCCAATTAAATATGTAGAAGGTCGCTCAAAAAATGTTGGTCATGCATGGTTAAAAGTAAAAGTAAGTGGACAATGGTACAACTTAGATATTACTTGGAATGATCCACTACCAAATAATAACTATAAACGTAGCTACAAGTATTTCTTATTAAGTGATAGTGAATTACGTAAAACGCATTCTTGGAACAACACAGGTTTACCAGTAGCAAAATCAACAAAATTCAACTTCTTTAAATCAACATCTTCAGTTACAAAAAACGGTTCAACAATCTACTATGCAAATGATAAAAATCGTCAACGTCTATACAGCTATAATGTATCAACAAACAAACATAAGAAAATATCAAATACTCGTGTACAATACTTAGCTTATAAAGGTGGTAAAATTTACTTCAGTAACTATACAAATCATGGTGAGTTAGCCGTGATGAAGACAAACGGTAAGGGGCAAAAAAATCTTAATCGTACATTTACAAAAAATATTTATGTATCAGGTAAATATGTGGTATATCAAACAAATAATAAATACTATAAACGCGCAGCATAACAAATAAAATATCTTCTTTAATAATTTGTAGACATAAGTTTATTTTGTATAACTTATGTCTATTTTTTACATAAAATAAATGTAAAAAAAGTATTTTAAGGAAAAAATTAGATAATACATGTTTTAATTTGACCATTATATTCCATAATAGGTATAATCATAATTATAAATGATGCGATTTATCATTTTATGTTTCACCAAAAAATTGCCCGCTATGGAAGGAGAAATGTTTAAATGAAAGCAGCAGTAGTCGCAAGTGATAAAACAGTTAAAATTGAGGACCGTGAGTTACGTCCGTTAAAGTATGATGAAGCTTTAGTTAAAACGGAATATTGTGGTGTATGCCACACAGATTTACACGTAAAGAATGCTGACTTTGGCGATGTAACAGGTGTTGTATTAGGTCATGAGGGTGTCGGGAAAGTAATTGAAGTGGGAGAAGATGTGACAACTTTAAAAGTTGGAGATCGTGTATCAATTGCTTGGATGTATGAAAGTTGTGGACATTGCGAATATTGTACAACTGGTCGCGAAACATTATGTCGTGACGTGAAAAATGCAGGTTATACAGTAGATGGTGCGATGGCTGAAGAAGTAATTGTAAAAGCAGATTATGCAGTAAAAGTTCCAGATGATTTAGATCCAGCAGCGGCTTCATCTGTTACATGTGCAGGTGTTACAACATATAAAGCAGTAAAAGAATCTCATATTCGTCCGGGACAATGGATTGGTGTTTTCGGAATTGGTGGTTTAGGTAACTTAGCAGTTCAATACGCGAAAAATGTATTCGGTGCTAAAGTAGTCGCATTCGATATTAGCGATGAAAAACTAGCATTCGCAAAAGAGCTAGGTGCAGATGCAATAGTGAACTCACTAAATGAAGATCCAGTTGAAAAAGCAAAGGAACTAACAGGGGGGAAAGGGTTAGACGCTACAGTTATTACAGCTGTTGCCAAAACACCATTCAACCAAGCTGTCGATGTTGTAAAAGCAGGAGCACGTGTTGTGGCAGTAGGTTTACCTGTAGATAAAATGGACTTAGATATTCCACGTCTTGTACTAGACGGAATCCAAGTAGTAGGTTCTCTAGTTGGAACACGCCAAGATTTAGAAGAAGCCTTCCAATTTGCTGCTGAGGGTAAAGTAGTACCGAAAGTAGCACTTCGTCCGATTGAAGATATTAACGATATCTTTGAAGAGATGGAAGAAGGTAAGATTACAGGGCGTATGGTAATCGATTTTACAAAATAAATTAAAAGATGCTATAAGTATAGAAATACCATCTTGTATGAACATAGAAAAACCGAAATCGCTGTGCGATTTCGGTTTTTTCGTTGTGAACGCTAAAAAGGGAAGTGATATATTTTATCTCAGCCTTTTCAGCCTCTTTAATAATTAAATGCCAAATTCTTTTTTAACCCAGTTTTCTGCTTCGCGCCAAGTATCAACACGTAAGACGTTATGAGGAACTGCTTCACGATTATACGGTGCATCGAATAAAATAACAGGTATATCTAATTCCTCAGCTAACATGACAGCGTTCGAATGTTTATCTTCAAAAAATAATTCGACACCTTGTTTTTTGGCTGCGATGACTTTACTTGCATTACCAACAATCTCAAGTGCATCAAACGGAATATTTGAAGATTGTAACCATGTTTTTGTGATAACTGTGGCATTCGTTTCACGCGCTGTAATAAAGTTTAGCTTCGTATGTGGATGCCAATTATTTAAAATGCGTACAACATCTTGTTGAAGTGGTGGGTTACGATACATCTCAAGCTCTGTTTCCTTAAACCATTTATAAAAATCATTCGGGTCAACAGGTAAAGCTTTCGATAAATCATATTCCAAAATATCATCTAGCATTAAATTTGTTTGATATTGTTTATTAATAAACGGAAGCAAGAACTCTTGAGCTGTAATTGTACCATCAATATCAATTCCAAAACTATATTCCTTCAATTGTCTTGCCTCCATTGTAATTTATGATTTTTTAAGACCTTCTTTTTCAGCCTCTTGTTTTGCATAATATTCTTCAGCAAGAATATTAATCTCTTTTTTCAATTCTTCTACCATTGTTTCCTCTGGTACTTTACGAACTGTTTTCCCGTGGCGGAATAATAAACCTTCCCCGCGCGCACCGGCAATACCGATATCAGCTTCACGTGCTTCACCAGGACCATTTACCGCACAACCAAGCACAGATACTTTAATTGGCGCTTTAATTGTTTGTAAATATTCTTCTACCTCATTTGCAATTGAAATTAAGTCAATTTCAATACGTCCGCAAGTAGGGCAAGAAATTAATGTTGGGATATTTGAAGCAAGACCGAATGATTTCAATAATTCGCGCGCTACTTTAATTTCTTCTACTGGATCTGCTGAAAGTGAAATACGAAGTGTATTACCAATCCCTTTTGAAAGGATTGCACCAAGGCCAGCAGATGATTTAATCGTACCTGAGAATAAAGTACCTGACTCTGTAATACCTAAGTGAAGTGGATAATCAAAAGCTTTTGCTGCTTTTTCATATGCTTCAATCGCTAAGTTTACATCAGAAGCTTTCATTGACACGATAATATCATGGAAATCTAAGTCTTCTAAAATTTTAATATGGTGTAATGCAGACTCAACCATACCATCTGCAGTTGGGTAGCCATATTTTTCAAGGATTTTACGTTCTAATGAACCAGCATTTACACCAATTCGAATTGGAACACCTTTTGCTTTAGCTGCATTAACAACAGCTTCTACTTTTTCTTTACGTCCAATATTACCAGGGTTAATACGAATTTTATCAACGCCTGCTTCAATTGCTTTTAAAGCTAATTTATAGTCGAAGTGAATATCTGCTACTAACGGAATATGAATTTGCTTTTTAATATCCGCTAATGCATCAGCTGCACGTTCATCTGGACATGCAACACGCACAATTTGACAACCTGCTTCTTCTAAACGATGGATTTCAGCAACTGTTGCTTCTACATCATGTGTCTTAGTTGTTGTCATACTTTGAATAATTACTTCATTACTGCCACCAATTGTTAAGTCTCCAACACGTACTTTACGTGTTTTGGAGCGGTGTGTTATTTCGCTCATCAAACTCTCTCCTTCATTGGCTGATCTAGTAGCCTCACTATCCCTATTCTATCAGTCTTTGAAACTAATTTACAAGGGAGAAACATTGTATAAGATAGGTTCTACCTATTTTCGTGTTGAAAAATACGTAAAAAGGAACGAAATAAGAAAAAACAAGTTGCACAGATAAGGAGGAGATATCAAAAATACCATTTTTAGCCAATGTAGGGTGTTTACAATTCTCTTTTTTCATGTTCATAATAGAGATATTAACTCAAGAAGGGTATGTTAATGTGAACATAAATTGGCAAGAGATGATGGTACAATTTGTAGGCGGCTTAGGTCTGTTTTTATTTTCAATTAAATATATGGGAGACGGTTTACAAAAGTGGGCGGGAGATCGTTTGCGGGACGTCTTAGATCGCTATACGACCAATCCACTTTCAGGTGTACTTGTAGGAATTATTGTAACCATTCTACTTCATTCAAGCGCCGCAACCGCAATTATTACAGTTGGTTTAGTTTCAGCAGGTTTTCTTACTTTAAGACAATCAATTGGTGTCATTATGGGCGCAAATGTAGGAACGACATTAACTGCATTTTTAATTGGCTTTAATTTAGGGAATTATGCATACATATTAGTAGCAATTGGTGCATTATCTATTTATTTTGTAAGAACACCTCTATTTCAAAATATAGGACAATTATTATTTGGTTTAGGTGGCATGTTTATCGGGCTGGATCTCATGTCAAATGGTATGGCGCCACTTGCCAACTTGAATTCTTTCGTTGAGTGGTCGATGAAAATTAGCGAGTTCCCTCTATTTGGTGTACTAATTGGTATTATGTCGACATTCATTGTTCAAAGCTCGAGTGTGACAGTCGGTATTTTACAAGGAATGTTCGATGAAGGAATGCTACCAATTCATACAGCTCTACCTATTTTATTTGGTGAAAATATCGGGACGACTCTAACCGTTATTTTAGCATCCATTGGTACAACGGTTATGGCAAGAAGAACAGCAGTCACGCACCTACTTTTCAATTTAATTGGGACAGTCGTATTTTTAACATTCGTTAATTTTTTTACGCTCTATTTGGAATGGTTGATGAATATCTTTAATTTACAGCCACGTATGGTGATTGCATTTGCACATGGTTCATTTAATATCGGAAATGTCATGTTACAATTACCATTTATCGGTGTAATGGTCTGGCTTGTAACGAAAATCGTACCTGGAGAAGATAGCACTGTACAAATTAGTGCGAGTCAACTAGACGAACAATTCATTAGTGCATCACCTTCGATTGCGATTGGACAGGCAAAAGAAGAAGTAATTCGTATGGGTGATTATAGTATAGAAGGCTTAAAGAAAACGTGGAATTATTTTGAAACGTTTGACCGACAAATAGGGAATGAAGCTTTAAAGATAGAAGAAGTCATCAATAGTATGGATCGTAAAATTACAGACTATTTAATTCGTGTATCGAGTCAATCGTTGTCAGATACTGATTCAACACGTCATCACGTCTTACTTGAAAATATACGAGATATTGAACGAATTGGTGACCATTTTGAAAACATTGTTGAATTAATTGATGATATTGTCGCTAATCGTGTACAATTTAGTGCAATCGCAAAACAAGAATTAGCTGAAATGTATGAACTTGTCTTACAAAATGTTGAAGCTGCGCTCTATGTACTGAACACGAATGACTATACACGTATCGAGCAAATTGAAAAGCGAGAAGAACAAATTGACCAATTAGAGCGCGTATTACGCAAAAAGCATATTCATCGTTTGAATAAAGGGTTATGCACAGCTTATTCAGGCATTGTTTTTACAGATATGATGAGTAATTTGGAGCGAATTGGTGATCATGCCGTCAATTTAACAGAGAGTACTTTACAAAAATAAGGAGTGATTTGGATGAGTATACTTGCATGGATTTTAATTATTCTCAGTTTCGTCATCGCGTTTATTGGTTTAGTCTATCCGATTATTCCTTCCGTTCTATTTATATTTTTAGGCTTCATATTCTATGGAATTTTTTATGAATTTGGAGACCTCGCTTGGTGGTTCTGGGTTATTGAAATACTTTTAACCGTTTTATTATTTAGTGCAGATACGCTATCGAATATTGTCGGTGTGAAAAAATTTGGTGGCTCCAAAGCAGGCATGTGGGGGAGTACAATCGGTTTATTGATTGGACCGTTCGTTATACCTTTTGCTGGAATCATTTTAGGACCATTTTTAGGTGCCGTCATTGCAGAGTTAATTGTGACACGTAGTTCGATTAAGAATGCTGTACTATCGGGAGTTGGTTCATTAGTAGGCTTCTTAACGTCCATTGTGACAAAGGGAATTATTCAAGTTATTATGATTCTCCTGTTTATTTTTGCAATATAAAAATTCCGTCTAAAGACTGAAAAACATATGGAATAGGCATTTTCATTTGAATAACGAATCATTTTTTGTTAATCTAAACGTGTAGTAAATAATAGTTATTCCAAGGAGGAATTTGAATTATGGCTTTTGAATTACCAAAATTACCTTATGCTAACGACGCACTAGAACCACATATCGATGCAAGAACAATGGAAATCCACCATGATCGTCATCACCAAACATATGTAACAGGTTTAAACGCTGCTTTAGAAGGCAAAGAAGAATTTGCAGGTAAAACTGTAGAAGAAATCATCGCAAATTTAGATGCTGTTCCTGCTGATGTACGTACAGCTGTACGCAACAATGGTGGAGGCCACGCAAACCACTCTTTATTCTGGCTTTTATTAACTCCAAACGGTAAAGGCGCTCCAGAAGGCGAATTAGCGGCTGCAATCGATGCAAAATTCGGTTCATTCGACGCGTTCAAAGAAGAGTTCGCCAACGCTGCAAAAACTCGTTTCGGTTCAGGCTGGGCTTGGTTATCAGTAGTAAACGGTGAGTTAGAAATTTCTTCTACACCAAACCAAGATTCACCAATCATGGAAGGTAAAACACCAATCCTTGGACTAGATGTTTGGGAGCACGCTTACTACCTAAAATATCAAAACGTACGTCCTGACTACATTGCAGCATTCTGGAACGTAGTAAACTGGGACAAAGTTGCAGAATTATACGCAGCAGC
The DNA here is from genome assembly GCF_038003625.1 of Kurthia sp. FSL E2-0154. NCBI lineage: Bacteria > Bacillati > Bacillota > Bacilli > Caryophanales > Caryophanaceae > Kurthia > Kurthia sp. FSL E2-0154. The sequence goes on along the minus strand of NZ_JBBOPO010000001.1, from coordinate 1,326,836 downwards.
AAAATAATTTTGTAATTTCGGAACAAAACACGCCAACTTCACGTCATGAAGTTGACGTGTTTTTTCTATGTAAAAAAAGAAGGATGGGTTCTCTAGAAAACAGGACTTTTTATGTAAGATATTGGATACATGAAAGAGAGGAAACGAACCTATAAAGAGTAGCGTGAGACTGTTTTTTACATAAAAAAATGATATACTACTATTTATGAAAAGGATAGAGGGAGGCCCACTGATGAAGCGAAAGAATAAAGGTAAAACTAAGCGCTCCTCCAACGGCAATGCAAAACAGAGAGCCAATCTTTCCCTACGAATGAATATTTTGTTTTTTACAATTTTTATCTTATTTACAGTGTTAGTTATGCGGTTAGGATATGTTCAAATTGTAAAGGGAGAAGAATATGCTCAGCAACTTCAAAAAACAGAAGAAGCAACAGTGAATACAAGTGTGCCACGTGGGCGCATTTTTGACCGTAATGGGAAGGTTTTAGTAGATAATAAGCCGAAAAATGCTATTACGTACACAAAGTATTCAACGACTACTTCAGAAGAAATGTTAAAGATGGCGAAAAAGCTATCAAAACTGATTACGATGGAAACAGATCGTATTGCAGAGCGTGATAAATTGGATTATTGGATGATTAAGCATCCGAAAGAAGCGAAAGCAAAAATCACGAAAGAAGAAGAGAAAAAAATCTTAGAGAATGGTAAAAAAGCAGGCGACCAACAAAATGAGATTGATCAAATCATTCGTGAACGTATTACAAAAGAAGAATTAAATTCTTTAACAAAAAAAGATTTACAAATTGTAGCGATTTACTCGAAAATGGTTGCAGGGTATAATTTATCGCCTCAAATTATTAAGAGTGATAATGTATCGGATGAAGAGTTTGCGGTTGTATCTGAACATCTAAGTGAACTACCGGGTGTGAATACAACAACGGATTGGCAACGTGAAAAGAAATCGGATTTAAGTATTCTTGGTGCCACAACAACGCCAAAAGAAGGGATTCCGAAAGATAAATTAAGTTACTTCTTAGCGCGTGACTATTCACGAAATGATCGTGTCGGTAAGTCGTATTTAGAACAAGAATACGAACCCATCTTGCAAGGTGAAAAGTCCGTTGTTAAATCAGATACGGATAGTAGTGGTAAAGTAGTTGATACGAAAGTTGTAAAAGAAGGGAAAGCAGGTAAAGATCTTGTTTTAACAATTGATAGTAAGCTACAAAAAGAAACAGATAAGATTGTAACCGAACAATTAATGATGGCGAAGCGTACAGGAGCTTCGAGTTTATTAGATCGCGCTTTCCTTGTAATGATGGATCCAAATACAGGTGAAATTCTATCAATGGTAGGTAAGAAGATTGAAACAGATGATAAAGGAAAACAACAAATTACGGACTACTCAATTGGTAACTTTACAAGTTCATATGAAGTAGGTTCAGTTATTAAACCAGCTACATTATTAACAGGTTATCATTATAATGCGATTAATATAGGAGAATACATTGTTGATTCACCTGTTAAATTAGTCGGTACAAGACCGAAATCTTCTATCTTTAACCGTGGTGGTTCAATTTCTCTAAACGATACAACTGCAATTGAACGTTCATCGAACGTTTATATGTTTAAAACCGCGATGAAAATTGCTAAATTACCCTATATTTATAACGGGCCACTTCCAACAACAATTGAAGATTTTAATCGTATACGTCGTTACTATGCACAGTTCGGTTTAGGGGTAGAAACAGGCATTGACTTACCTGGAGAATTCACAGGTGTAAAAGGTCCAGAAACAATCGGTGGTAAATATCTCGATTTAGTAATCGGACAGTACGATACATTTACACCGTTACAATTAGCACAGTATGTCTCAACAATTGCGAATGGTGGTAAGCGTATTGCACCTCGTCTTTTAAAAGAAATTCATGAACCGTCACAAGATGGTGAGAAAATTGGTGCTTTAGAGCAAGAAATTCAACCAAAAGTATTGAACACAATTGATAACTCTGAGCAAGAGATTAATCATGTGAAAGATGCAATGAGTAAAGTGTACTATGGTTCACAAGGTTCAGGTGCAAGTCAATTTAAAGATTCGAAATTTAATGGTGCTGGTAAAACAGGTACTGCACAGGTAGTATACTTTGGACCGCAAAAAAGTCGATATGGTACAGAAACATTAACGGTTACACACGTTGGTTTTGCACCGAAAGACAATCCTCAAATAGCGTATGCGGTTGTTGTACCTTGGATTACAACATCAGAACAATATACGCCAATCAATAATATTATCGCGCGTAAGTCAGTTGATAAGTATTTTGAGCTGAAAAAGAAAGAAACGAAAAAAGATAAACAAACAATTGGTACAAAAATTCAATAGTTCTTATAAGCTGTATCTCTTTATAACAAGAGGTACAGTTTTTTTGTTCTCACATACAGTCTTTACATACGTTTACAAATCATTAACAAAATGAACATACCTTCTTACAATTCGTTTATATGTCCTCAATAATCATTCTTTATAGTAAGTGTTGTAAGAAATAATAAACAGAACGCTTAGGGGGAAAAACAATGAAAAACTGGAAGTACTTTATGATGACATCAATCGTAGGCTCGGCATTAATCTTAGGAGCGTGCGGCAACAGCAATAGCGAATCATCAAAAGGATCTTCAACAACTTCTCAAACAGATGCACAAGCAGGTGAGAATGAGAAGCTAGAAGGTAAAATTTCAGGAGATGGGTCTTCAACTGTTGCACCAATCATGGAAGCAATCGTAGAAGAATATTCAGCAGTACAACCGAAAGTGCAAGTATCAGTTGGTGTGTCAGGTACTGGTGGTGGATTTGAAAAATTCATTAATGGTGAAACAGACTTCTCAGATGCTTCTCGTCCAATCAAAGAAGAAGAAGCAGCGAAGTTAAAAGAGAAGAACATCGACTACACAGAATTAAAAATCGCATTTGACGGCTTATCAATCGTTGTAAACAAAGAAAACACATGGTTGAAAGATGCGACTGTTGACGAAATCAAAAAGATCTGGCTAGAAGATGGTAAAGAGAAAAAATGGTCAGATATCAACCCAAAATGGCCAAACGAGAAAATTGTTTATTATTCACCAGGAACGGAATCAGGCACATATGACTACTTTGTAAATGATATTTTAGAAGGGAAAGACATCGTAAAATCAGCTACTTTATCAGAAGATGATAATGTTCTTGTAAAAGGTGTTGAATCAGATAAAAATGCAATTGGTTACTTCGGATTTGCTTACTATGTAGCGAATAAAGATAAATTACAAGTTGTAAAAGTTGACGGTGTAGAGCCAACGCATGACACAATTGAATCAGGCGAATACACACCGCTTTCACGTCCACTATTTGTTTACGTGAAAAATGAAGCAGTGAAAAATAATTCTGTAATGTACAACTTTACAGAATACATGGTGAAGAATGCAGGACCGATGGCTGAAGCAGTTGGTTATGTAAAAGCACCAGAAGATGTTTATAAAGAAGATTTAGCAAAAGTAGAAAAACTAAAAAAATAAAGTGTCACAATTGAAGGACTGACCTACCAGTCACCTGCTATTAGCAGTTGCATAGGCAGTCCTCTTTTCTTAAAGGAGTGAAAGACGTTGTCTACAAACAAGGCAGGAGACAAATTGAATGTTCAAAGCATGATTGAACAACATAAAAATAAAGGTATGAAAAAGTTCGTTGAAAAATTAATGCCTAAATTATTGTTTATTACAGCGCTTGTATCTGTATTAGCAACGATTGGTATTGTTTTTACGCTCATTTTTGAGACATTTGAATTCTTTAGAAGAGTCCCATTCTTCGATTACATACTCGGAACAGAGTGGCTTCCGTTCTCAGGTACATCTCCGAGTTATGGTGTATTGCCACTTATTATTGGTACATTAAAAGTAACAGGCATCGCAATTGTTGTAGCAGTACCACTTGGTTTAGCGGCTGCCATTTATTTAAGTGAATATGCATCGGATAATGTACGTCGTGTTGTCAAACCGATTTTAGAAGTTTTAGCAGGCGTTCCAACAATTGTTTACGGCTTCTTCGCATTAACATTTGTAACACCTCTTTTACAAGAAGTGATTCCAGGTTTAAAAATCTTCAATGCGATTAGCCCAGGGATTGTTGTCGGGATCATGATTCTTCCAACCATTGCTTCTTTATCAGAAGATGCGATGTCAAGTGTGCCAAGATCGATGCGTGAAGGTGCATTAGCACTTGGTTCGACGAAATTAGAAGTAGCTTTAAAAGTTGTTTTACCAGCAGCACTATCAGGAATTTTAGCATCTGTTGTTCTTGGTATCTCTCGTGCGATTGGTGAGACGATGATTGTATCTCTTGCAGGTGGTTCAACACCAAAGTTTGACGGGGAAATTACCGACTCCATTCAGACAATGACAGCATATATCGTACAAGTATCAACAGGTGATGCAGGTTACGGTACAACGATTTACTACTCAATTTATGCAGTTGGTTTTACATTATTTATCTTTACATTACTCATGAATCTTCTAGCTGGCTATATCTCTAAAAAGTTTAGGGAGGAATATTAATGAATTACATCCATCACGATACGGTAGTCAAACGTATGTCAAAACGTCTACTTAAAAATAAAATTTATAAAATGTTGTTTTTAAGTGCGACATTACTAGCCTTGCTCGTTCTAGCTGTTCTTGGCTACCGCATGATTATCCAAGGTACAGGTTATCTAAATTGGGATTTTTTCAATAACTTCTCATCTCGCTTCCCACAAAATGCAGGGATTAAAGCAGCTCTTGTCGGTTCAATTTGGTTACTAGCTATCGTTGCACCTGTTTCACTCATTTTAGGTGTTGGTGCAGCAGTTTATTTAGAAGAATATGCAAAAAAGAATCGTATTACAACATTCATTCAAATGAACATTTCAAACTTAGCAGGTGTTCCATCAATCGTATTTGGTTTACTTGGATTAACCATTTTCGTTCGTATGCTTGGCATGGGTAAAAGTGTACTTGCTGCTGGATTAACGATGAGTCTTCTGATCTTACCCGTTATTATCGTTGCAGCACAGGAAGCCATTCGAGCTGTTCCAAATGAATTGCGAGAAGCTTCTTATGGAATTGGTGCAACAAAATGGCAAACGATTTTAAAAGTAGTTTTACCATCAGCCATTCCAGGAATCTTAACAGGTGGGATATTAGCACTTTCTCGTGCAATCGGTGAAACAGCACCACTTGTTGTCATCGGTATTCCAGTAATCATTCACTTTTTACCTGAAAGTATCTTTAGTGAATTCACAGCACTTCCAATGCAAATCTTTGACTGGGCAAAACGTCCACAAGAGGAGTTCCAGTATGTTGCAGCGGCAGGGATTCTCGTATTGATGGCAGTTCTCGTATTTATGAACTCAATCGCAGTAATTATTCGAAATAAATTCTCAAAACGCTACTAAAATGGAGGCAATGAACATGGTCAAAAAACCAATCGTTGAACAAGCAATGCAAGAAAAGAAAAAAGATTTAAAAGTGATTACACCGTCTGAGAAGGCGAGTATTTACAAGACGGAAAATTTAAACCTTTGGTATGGCGATAAACATGCATTGAAAGACATTCAATTAGACATTAAACAAAATGAAGTAACGGCAATCATTGGTCCTTCTGGTTGTGGGAAGTCAACGTATTTGAAAACATTAAATCGTATGGTTGAGTTAGTACCTTCTGTTCGTACAACAGGAGAAATTCATTATCGCGATCGTAATATCTTAGATAAATCGTATCAAGTGGAAGAACTACGTACAAAAGTGGGCATGGTATTCCAAAAGCCAAATCCATTCCCAAAATCAATCTACGATAATATTGCGTATGGTCCGCGTATTCATGGGATTAAAAATCGTAAAATCTTAGATGAAATTGTTGAGAGAAGTTTACGTGGTGCAGCGATTTGGGATGAGGTAAAAGACAGACTACATGAAAATGCGTATGGTCTATCAGGTGGTCAACAACAACGTATTTGTATCGCACGCTGTTTAGCGATTGAACCAGACGTTATTTTAATGGATGAACCAACATCTGCACTCGATCCAATTTCTACTTTGAAAGTAGAAGAATTAGTACAGGAATTGAAAAAAGATTATTCGATTATTATCGTGACACATAACATGCAACAAGCAGCACGTATTTCTGATAAAACTGCATTCTTTTTAAATGGTGAAGTTATTGAGTACGACGAAACAGATAAAATCTTCTCGAATCCAGCAGATCAGCGTACAGAGGATTATGTATCGGGCCGTTTTGGATAAGGAGGAGAAGAAGATGGTAGTACGTGAAAAGTATGAGCAACATCTAGTAGATTTAAATCAACTATTAATTGATTTATGTGAAATGGCGATTCGTGCATTTGATAAATCAGTCGATACTTTTTTAGAAAAAGACATTAATCAAGCAATGATGATTTTAGAACAAGATCAATTTATGAATCGTCTAGAGCAACATATCCAAGATGAAGCGATTCTCTTAATTACAAAGCAACAACCTGTAGCAACTGATTTACGCCGTATTATGATGATTGTTAGCGCAGCTTCTGATATGGAACGAATAGGTGATCATGCGGTGAATATTGCAAAAGAAACCATTCGTTTAGGAGATGCGAATCTGCATTATTCAGTAGAGAAAGTGGAGAAGTTACGTTTATTAACAAAAACGATGTTGGAAGATATGTTAGCGGCTCTTGCAACAGAAGATTTACCACTAGCGAAAGCTATCTCTAAAAGAGATGACGAAATCGATCAACTCTACGGTGAAGCGATTGTAGAACTAGTGGAATCAGCGAAAGAAAGTGGTGCAAAACTAGAACAAATCATTCAGCTGAGCTTTATTTGTAAGTCGATTGAACGAATTGGTGACTACACAACGAATCTAGCTGAAGGACTTTTCTTCTTATTAAAAGGGACACATCGCGAACTGAATAGCTAAGAAAGTAAGAGCATGAAAATATACGACAAAAAAACGGAGACAAAAGTATTTCGATACATTTGTCTCCGTTTTTTATTTTGGTGTTGTAATTGCAGTTAAAATCTCCTTTTGTGACATCTCTGAATTTAGTTTGTTCTTTCCCAGTTGAATAGAAGAAGCTTTACCTTCATTAATGATATAGCTTTCGAAGTCACTTGCGCTCTTAATCATACCTGCTTTTTCAAGTGCCTCACTTACTTCAGAAGTACCCATGCCTGAACGAACATCTAGCGTATAGGTTTTTACTTCTTTTTTTGTTTTAGAAGGAGTAGCATCTTTCTTTTTAGCCAGTACAGCATTTTCTTCTTGGAGTTTCGTAATTTGTTGTTGATACTGTTTAATATCACTTTTTTTAACGACGACTTCATCTTTAGCGGGTGTTGTTTTTCCGTCTGCTTCTTGCTTCATTTGTGTTAAACTCATCGTTGCGCCTGCTACAAAAATACTAATTCCAATTGTACGAATAACAGACTTTACACTCATCGCTTCGTCACCTCGTTTTGTAAGATGGTAGCGATTTGATCATAATCAAGCGAAGAGCGTTTTGCAATTTCTTGAAGATTAAAGCCTTGGTTATGTAATGCAAGAACTTGGCTCACTAAAATTTGATTCACATGAGAAGCAGAAGGAGCCATTTTTTTAGGTATTGGCGACATATTTTTTTGAGATAACATTAATTCTTCTTCAATTATTTTTAAACGACGTTTTAATTGATTGTTTTCTTGATAAAAAGACATCGATAATTCTTCTAATTCTTTTTCAGTTCGTTTTTTTGAATTACCTGTAAAAAATGAAATGATGACAATGAGAATACCTACTCCCATTAAAATAACGGATAAATCCATCAATCTTCCTCCATAAAATGTAGTTATTTTTAACTTATTGTAACATATGCATTTCTATATAGAAATGATAGTAGATTTTTTAGACATTTGTGTTATAATGGTTTAGTCGTATAAATCATGCTCACTAAGACATTTTATTCTGTATATAGAGTGGGAGGGGTAACCATGCGCGTTAATATTACATTAGCTTGCACTGAATGTGGCGATCGTAACTACATTTCAAAGAAAAACAAACGTAACAATCCAGAACGTCTTGAATTGAACAAATATTGCTCTCGTGAACAAAAGATGACACTTCATCGCGAAACGAAGTAATGCTCATTGCCAAAACCTATTGTAGGTTTTGGCTTTTCCATTTTAATAAGGCAGGGTGATTTCATTGGATAAAAAGAAGTTTAGAACTGATGTCAGAACAAAGCTTGTAGCACTATCTCAAGAGGAACATAAAAAAAAATCGTGGATGATACATAATAAAGTGATTAATTTAGACGAAATAAAAAATGCACAAACCATTGCCGTCACGATTTCAAACTTTCCAGAAGTGGATACCATGCATTTAATTGAAGCTTTATGGAAGATGAATAAAAAGGTTGCAGTACCTCGCTGCGACCCGAAAACACGCACCATGACATTTTACATCTTTGACAATGAAGAACAGCTAGAAACCGTTTATATGGATTTAAAAGAACCGATTCCTTCTAAGACAAAACAAGTACATGCCGAGGAAATTGATGTCATTATCGCCCCAGGTATTGTATTTGATCGAAGTGGATATCGCATTGGTTATGGTGGGGGTTACTATGATCGCTACTTAGCACAATATAATCGCATTGTTATTGCGATGGCATTTGACATGCAGATAGTTGAAAAAGTACCGACAGATGCGTATGATTTACCTGTAGGGAAAATAATTACGGAAGAACACATCATCTCCTGTAAAGAGGCTCGAAGGGAAGAACAATAGAACACTATGGAAAACGTATATGATATTCGACAATATTTAAAAAAATTTGGTACCATTATTTATACAAAAGATCCAATTGGTGATTTGCACTTAATGGCAGAGGACTTACAAGAATTATATAAGGCGGGTATTCTACCGATTCGAGATTACCAAGTAGCACGTCATATACTCCGAATGGAAGAAACACGTATTAAACAACAGCGCGGTGATTTTTAAGTCATGTATGCAGTCCTACAAATCAATCGTGCATTTGTAGGGTTGTTTTATTTTTTTTAAAAAAGGTAAAGAATATAAAATGAAAGAAGGTGGGAACATGATTCAGAAAAGTGGAAAATATACAGCGTTACTTGTTGTAGTGTGCACTATGTGGATTCAAACATATCTTACATATAAAACGAGTTTTGATTTAAAAGTCGAAAATCTACTTCAAGAAATTATTTTATTCATTAATCCATTACCGTTTTTATTATTAATTTTTGGCGTGGCATTATTTTTTAAAACGGCTAAAAAGCGAAATCGCTATTACCTTATTGGAAGTGGAATTTTAACATTTGTTCTCTATGGAAATGTTGTATTTTATCGTTTTTATAGCGACTTTATTACATTACCTGTTCTCTTTCAAACGAGTAATTTTGGTGATTTAGGTAATTCAATCACGACATTGATTAGTCTGAAAGATATTTGGTACGCAACTGGTTTTCTCATTATCTATATTACATTGAAAAAAATACAGAGCGCCAAAGAGTTCCAATTGATTAAAAAAGAAGAACGCCGTACGTATTTTATTTTCAGTGTGGCGGTTTTATGTTTCAACTTAGGATTAGCTGAAATTGAACGACCGCAATTATTAACGCGCAGTTTTGATCGCGAAATTCTTGTGAAAAGTATTGGTACATTTGACTATCATTTATATGATGCTTTCGTCCAATCAAAATCACATGCACAACGTGTACTAGCAGATGGTAGTGAGTTAACAGAAGTATCGAACTATGTAAAATCGAATCAAGCAGAACCGAATCCCTCATATTTTGGATTAGCGAAAGATCGAAATGTCATTATTATTTCACTTGAATCCATGCAAAACTTTGTCATTAACAATCAAGTGAAAGGACAAACCATTACACCTTTTTTAAATGAGTTAACCAAAGACCCTGATACATTTTATTTTGATGAGTTTTATCATCAAACTGGTTTAGGTAAAACATCCGATGCAGAATTTATTGTAGAGAATTCAATGTACGGGACCGGGCGAGGTGCAGTGTTCTTTACGAATGCAGGTAATACATTTGGATCAATGGCGAGTCGTTTGAATGACATAGGTTATTATACATCTGTTATGCATGCAAATAATAAAAGCTTTTGGAATCGTGATTTAATGTATGAATCGCTACATATTAAAAAGTTTTTTGATGTAGCATCATATAATGTGACAGAGAAGAACTCAGCAAACTGGGGCTTAAAAGATATTCCCTTTATGGAGCAGTCTGTTAAGTTGATGGAAGATTTACCACAACCATTCTATACAAGAATGTTGACGTTATCGAATCATTTCCCATTCACATCAGATGAGGAAGATCAGTATATTAAACCATATGATTCTGGTGATGAAACGGTAGATCGCTATTTCCAGACAGCACGTTACACAGATGAAGCAGTAAAAGTGTTATTCCAGCGCCTCAAACAGAGTGGCTTATACGATAATTCTATTATTGTGATGTATGGCGATCATTATGGTATTTCAGATAATCATAATAAAGCGATGGCGAAGTATTTAGGTAAAGATGCGATTACACCGTATGATGCAGCAAAATTACAGCGCGTTCCGTTTTTTATCCATATTCCAGGCTCAAATAAAGGGAAAGTAATGCATGAAGTAGCTGGAGAATTAGATATTCGCCCAACGATTCTGCATTTACTTGGATTGAATACCACACAAGATGTACAATTTGGACAAGATTTATTATCGAAAGAACATCAAAACTTTACGGTCTTTCGAGATGGACGTTTTGTGACAGACCACGTTGTCTATGCAGCAGAAACATTTTATGATGCACAGACAGGTAAACCAATTCAAAACACGCAACCATATGAAAAATATATTAAACAAGCAAATCGTAAATTAGAAGTATCCGACCAAGTTATTAATGGAGACTTACTTCGATTTTATGATAAACAGACAGGGCAAATCACAGAGTAGATTTGCTCTGTTTTGCTTTTTTCATGCGAGAACTTCTAAAATTACGTTATAATAACAAAGAGGTGAAGAAGATGTTAAATATTAGAAAATATGCATTAGGACCTGTTCAAACGAACTGTTATATTATTGCGAATGCCGCGCGTGAATGTCTAATTGTCGATCCAGGAGAAGAAGGAGAATTTTTGATTCGTGAAGTTCGTAAGGCGAATTTAAAACCGCAAGCAATCGTATTAACACATGCACACTTTGATCATATCGGTGCAGTAGATGATTTACGTGATGCCTTTCATATTCCAGTTTATATGCATAAAAAAGAAAAAGAGTGGTTAGGTAACCCTGAGTTAAATGGTTCAGGAAAATATCCGCAATTACCAGATTATTCTATTCGTCCAGCAGATGCCTTTTTAGAAGCAGAAAAAGCAACGACAATTGGGAGCTTCCAATTTGACGTGGTACATACGCCAGGACATTCACCAGGTAGTATAAGTTTGATTTTTGAACAAGATGGTTTTGCTGTAGTAGGGGACACACTATTTAAGCGTAGTGTAGGACGCACGGATTTAATTGGTGGCGATTCTAAATTATTATTAAAGAGTATTCATGAGCATCTATTATCATTAGAGGAAGAAACAGTAATTTATCCGGGGCATGATGAGCCAACAACTGTCGGTGAGGAAATTGATCAAAACCCATTTTTAAATGGATTTTAAATAGTAAAAATCATTCAACGTTTTTTATAAAAAGAGGAAGAAGCATTTTAGCTTCTTCCTCTTTTTGTTAACCATTCGTTTGAATACGATATGAACAGTACTTGCAACCATCTATCATATTTTCAAGTTTAACAAATTCATCTACTTCAAATAGATAATCAAATTGTCCCTTTAAGAATGACTCATGCAGCGCACAAACTGTTTCTGAATGTTGATCAATCTCGTTATGGTAAGGGCAATTATAAACAGCAAAACGAATTGAACGTTCTTCTTGACCTTCTTCTTGTTTAACAAGAGGGATATAACCGATTAAAGAAGCTGCTTTTGTGATGCAATCTACTTTTTCATCGAATGTTAAAAGTGATGCCTCTGTTTTTTGTTCTTGAAGCATATGGCGAATCTCAGTTTGTCCTTTTTGATAACAAATACGCGTCCCAACTTCTAAAGCTTCAGGACCTAATTCATCTAGGATTTCAAGTACCCAATCGAGTAATTCTTCATAATTACGTTTTGGGAAAGATAGTGAAATGCCGTTTTCAACTGCGCGGTAAATACGTCCTGGACGACCGCCTTTACCTGTTTTTTCGTATTCAGCAGAAATTACGTTAATTTCACTTAGTTTAGTTAAATGCAGACGAGCTACATTCGGATGAATATTAAATTTGTCAGCAATATTTTGTACAGTGAAGTTTTCTTTCTCTTGTAACATATATTGATAAATTGAAAAACGTGTTTCATCCGCAAGTGTACTCGTGATTTTTAAAGAGTTTTGCATAGTTGTCACGCACCTCCGATACATAGTACTTCCATTATAAAGGAAAAACAGTGAACAATCAGTAAAATAAGCAACCTTTTATATTTATTTGTATAATATCAAGTTTTTTAGAAACACAATCAAGCAAAAAGCTATTTTATTAAAATATTCAAAAAGAACAGTTATTTTGTTAAAACATCATTTTTTCTACCTATGTTTTCAGAAAATCTACTTTTGAAATATGTGAGAACAAAAGAGCATACTAATAAAAAATGAAAGGAGTGGAATGAATGGAACTAGAAAGTTTGATTGAAAAAAAGTGTATGCAATTATTGAATCAAGCACTAGAACTAGAAGCCTCGGATTTACACATGTTACCGACGAGAGAACATTATCAGCTATTTTTCAGAAAATATAACCGTTTGATTGCAGCAGGTGAGATTCCATTAACATTAGGAGAAAAAATGATTTCGCATTTTAAATACCAATCGGTACTAGATATCTCAGAAAAAAGACGCCCGCAAAGTGGATCATTTGAATACATTACAGAACAAAAGCAAATTGCTTGTCGTGTATCAACATTGCCTTCTTCTACGATGAAAGAAAGCATGGTTGTACGATTAATGATTCAAAATGTAGCAAAGCCATTACAAGACATCGTACTGCAAATAGAAGCAGCGAAACATTTAGAACAGATTGTACAAGCGAAACAGGGAATTGTCTTATTTTGTGGTCCAACAGGTTGTGGTAAATCGACAACGATGTATGCACTTTTACAATACTGCTCAAAACAACTTTCGAAGCATGTTATTTCGTTAGAGGATCCAGTAGAGAGTCAACAACAGAATATGTTACAAATTCAAGTAAATGAACGTTCAGGTGTAACGTACTCTGCGGGTTTAAAAGCGATTTTAAGGCATTCTCCTGATGTTATTATGATTGGCGAGATTCGTGATCAAGAAACAGCGAAAATTGCCATTGAAGCGGCTCTTACAGGTCACCTTGTTATCTCTACAATTCATGCGAAAAATAGTTTTGGTTGCTTGCACCGTTTACTCGATTTAGGTATTTCAAAAGATGAATTAGAGCAAACGATTTTATCTATTACGACCCAACAATTAGTTGTGGAAAATACAGAACAGCAACCGCTAAAAGCTTTGTATGAATTTTTAGATGCAACACATTTACAAGACGCGTTTAACGCATTAAAACAACAGCAAAATTATCAATTGCCTCTGCAAGAGACCATTCGATATAAAATGATGCGCGGTATCGAGGATGGGGGAATCCTACCCAATGTTCTTACAACGTAAAAAAGCAATCTTATTACGAAGAGATCAGCCGAAATTTTTAGCTAAATTAAGTACGCTCTTACAAGAAGGTTATTCATTGAATGATTCATTACGTATGTTAATTCCACATCATTTAGCGCATATAAATCAAATTGAAGAACGCATTCATATGAGTTTACTTGAAGGGAAGGGTCTTTGCGATATTTTACGCATGATAGGGATTTCAGAACAATATATTATCTCATTATATGTGGCAGAACAAAGTGGTACGACAGTGAATGCCTTACAAATGATTGCACAAATGATGAATAAAGAAGCAGGGAATAAAGAACAAGTTTTAAAATTAGTATCCTATCCACTATTCTTATTTGTTTTTCTAGTCGTCCTATTCATCTGCTTTCGTACTTTTTTCTTGCCAAATATGGAAGCGATGATGTTACAAAAGCAGCAAACGAATCAAATTCAGTTAACCATCTCTAAAATTCTATTACATTTACCAGATTATTTAATTGGTTTTGTCATTGTCATTGTGATAACAGTTCTTTTGTTTTTACGTTATACCAAGCAAAAGAAAACAGGAGAAAAGTTACTTTTATATTTTAAAATTCCGATTGTGAATCAAGTGTTGCGTTTGCAATTAACAAAGCAGATTGCTTTTGAATTAGGTTCTCTACTAGAGGCTGGTTTTACATTACAAGCTTCTTTACATTTATTAGCCACTCAATCACATCAAAAAATGATTGCATATATTGCACAGGATTTACTAAATGAGATTGCACAGGGGGAATCTTTATCCGTGGCGATCTCATTGAATCCATATGTACATAAAGAGTTTTATGCTTTTGTCGTACATGGAGAACAAGGTGGGAATCTTGGTAAAGAGCTTCAAATATTGAATGAGTTTATGAATGAACGAATGGGTGAGCGAGTAGAACAAGTTTTAAAGTTTATGCAACCCATTCTTTTTGGGATTATCGCTATTTGTATTTTGGGTGCATACATTTCGATTATGCTACCTATGTATAAAATGATTGATTATGTATAGGAGGAACAACAGTGAAAATAGAAGAAAAAGAAAAGAAAAATGGTTTTACTCTGATTGAGATGTTGATTGTACTATTTATCATCACAGTACTCATTTTGATTGCGATCCCTAATATTACGAAACATTTCCAAACTGTCGATGACAAAGGGTGCAATGCTTACGTGAAGATGGTTCAAGGGCAAGTAGAAGCATATAAAATTGATAAAGGCATATATCCAACAACGATTGAAGTGCTTGAAGCAGAACATTATTTAAAGGAAGGGTCAAAAGAAAAAAGCTGTAAGGCATATGAAGTGACGATTGAACAAGGTGAAGTTAAGTCGAATGCACCGCAGTGAGCAAGGTTTTACATTTGTTGAGATGTTGCTCGTTCTTATGATGACCGGAATTGTAGCTAGCATTGCGCTTATTTATGGTACGAAAGGCATTCAAGAAAAAGAAACACGCTTTTTCTTTGAGCAACTTGTCAGTGACGCAGTTTACATTCAGCAATATGCTAAAAATCATCATGTGAAAATGGATTTAATTTTTGATGAAAGGACGCATTTATATTCAGCTAAAAAAAGAGAGACCAATAAAAAGATTTTTGTTCGAACGATGCCAAGTAGTATGAAAATAAAGAGAGGGTCGACACTCTATAAAATCGGCTTTAACGAAAATGGCAATGCATCGTATGTGGGTAGGATTACTTTTCTATATTTTGGAGGCGAACAAGATGTCTATGTTTATCTGGGATCGGGTCGTATCACGGTCAAATAATCAAAATGGATTTTCCATGATGGAAGTGATGCTAGCGTTATTCTTTTTTAGTTGTATTTTTTTAACGCTCATTCCAATGACAAATGATTTATATGATCAAATGCAAAAGCGGCGAATGAGTTTACATGCTATGCATGTAAACTATGAAGCAACAAAAATATATTTGAAAAACCCTCATCAAGTACAGGGAGAAATACAAGTAGACCGTAGTTTTTATCAATGGACAATTGCTGCGCAACAAGTATGTACAACCTACTTATACAAAGAGGAGCGAAAATCTTCATGTGTAAAGTACAAGTAGATCAATCTGGCTACACACTGTTAGAAGCACTACTACAACTACTGTGCCTCTGTATGGTCGCAGCAACCATACCACTCATCATTCCATGGTATGAGAAGACTAAAGAATTTATGATTGGAACAAATACAGCAGAGTTTGAAGTATTTATGAGTGAGTTTAGAGCGGATTTACAAAAATCCGAAGCGATTTATGTAGTGAATGACGAAGAAATTCAATTAGAACAAGCAAATGAAACGAATCCAGAGAAAAAGTATTTATCCACATATCGTTTTTCTAAAAATCGTATTATCAAAACATATGGATTAGGAGACGGAACAGATATTAAATTAGTCGCTGTTACAAAAGTTCATTTTTCTTTAGAAAAAGAGCTTTTCACAATTCAATGTAAAATGGGAAACGACGCGATAAGGAGGAGAACTTTTGTTGTATCGCTTAAATAATGAGCAAGGCTTTATGTTACCTATACTCTTTATTTTACTTTTATTTATTTCGAGTTATGTATTAACGTTATTTCAATCATATGAGACGAATATGCTTTTGTATGAAGAGTTAGAGCAGCAAACCATCAGTGAAATTCAACAAATATACACAAAAAAGCAAGATTAGCTTATTTTTCTATAAAAATCTAAGCGGATTAGTCGACAGTTATTGGAATCACGCCACGTTCATGCTACTATATAAAAAATGAGTTAACGGTTAAAAGGTTGTGTGAGTCGTAACTGGAGAAGGTGAAAAGATGCGAAAGATTTACTTAGTGGGTTATATGGGTAGCGGTAAAAGCGCAATCGGTCGTCGCCTAAGCTTTTATTTAAAATTACCTTACTATGATATGGACCACGAAATTGTTCGACGAGAGAAGATGACGATTCCAGAAATTTTCGAAACACATGGTGAAGATTATTTTCGACAAATCGAAACCGATTTCTTACGTACATTTCGCGATGAATATTGTATTATTTCAACAGGTGGCGGTGTAGCGGTTAATCCAGAAAATCGTAAAATTATGCGTGAAACAGGACTCGTCCTATTTTTAGATGCTACATTTCCGGATATTTGGAAACGAATACATCGTGACAAAAATCGCCCTATTGTACAGCGCTCGACAAAAGAAGAATTAGAGCAGTTATACCATGAAAGAAGAAAAGCATATAAGCAAGCAGCTCACATTACAATCAAAACAGAAAACAGAACACTGAGACAGATTGTGGAGTACGCGGGATTTCAAGTGAATCGTTTAAAAGGCGAATGATTTGATGTTTATCGTAAAATAATATTCGTTTTTTAAAGTTTCCCAATAAAAATATTGCGGAGTATGAGGTTTTAATGTTAGGATATATGCAAGAAAGCCTGTTATAATACATTGACAATACTTACAAACGAATCGATCGAGATAAAACTCGCGCGGGTGAATGTACGGGGAGAGAACGTAAAGTTACGTCGCCGAAGGAGCAAGTAGTGAGAAATCACTATGAATCTCTCAGGCAAAAAGACTCGTACAGGACGCAACTCTGGAGAGCGCTGCTTCGTGCAGCCACCAAAGGGGAAAGCCATTATTGGTCAAACTTTCAGGTGCAAGGACAGAGAAATCCTAAATAAACAGGATTTCTCTGTCTTTTTTTATGAAATAAAGGGGGTTACACAATGGCAAACGCATTAAAAAGAACACCATTATTTGATACATATACTCAATATGGTGGCAAAACAATTGATTTCGGTGGATGGGATCTACCGGTACAATTTTCATCAATTAAAGAAGAACACGAAGCTGTAAGAACAAAAGCGGGCCTTTTCGATGTATCACACATGGGTGAGATTTTCGTAAAAGGTTCAGAAAGTTTAGCTTATTTACAACAACTTGTAACAAATGATGTATCGAAGCTAAAAGTAAACCAAACACAATACACAACAATGTGCTATGAAAACGGTGGTGTTGTGGATGATTTACTAATCTATCGTTTGGATGAAGAAGAATACCTATTAGTTGTCAATGCCGCAAATATTGAAAAAGACTTCGCATGGATGTTAGAACATAAAATCGATGGTGTGGAAATTACAAACGCTTCAGATGATTTTGCATTAATCGCTCTGCAAGGGCCACTTGCAGAAGAAGTACTTCAAACATTAACAACAGCTGATTTAAGTGCAATTAAGCCTTTCCATTTACAATCAGATGTAGAAGTAGCAGGACATAAGTCAATTATCTCAAGAACAGGTTATACAGGTGAAGATGGTTTTGAAATCTACGCTTCAAATGATGCCGTTGTAGAACAATGGAATGCCATTTTAGAAGCTGGAAAAGACAAAGGTGTCATCCCATGTGGTCTAGGTAGTCGTGATACATTACGTTTCGAGGCTTGTCTACCACTTTATGGTCAAGAATTATCTGATTCAATTTCACCGCTTGAAGCAGGAATTAACTTCGTTGTGAAATTAAACAAAGAAGAAGATTTTGTTGGGAAAGCAGCATTAGCAGCGCAAAAAGAGCAAGGCGTATCACGTAAAAGTGTTGGGATTGAAATGATTGATAAAGGGATTCCCCGCCATGGGTACAAAGTATTCGCAGGTGATCAAGAAATCGGTGAGGTAACAACTGGTACACAATTACCAATGACAAAACGTAATGTTGGTTTAGCTTTAATTGACGCAAAATTTGCTGAATTAGGGACAGAACTAGAAATTGAAGTGCGTAATCGTCGTAGTAAAGTATCTGTTGTCGCAACACCATTCTATAAGCGTTCAAAATAAAACAATAAAGAGAGGTTTTTACCTATGAAGCATCGTTATTTACCAATGACGGAACAAGATCAAAAAGAAATGTTAGACGTTATTGGCGTTTCATCTGTAGCTGAATTATTTGCCGATATTCCGGAAAAAGTTCGTTTTAAAGGTGAGTATAATATTAAACCAGCTAAATCTGAAACAGCTTTATTAAAAGAATTATCAGCGTTAGCAAAGAAAAATGCGAGCCATGACGAATATACGTCATTCTTAGGTGCAGGTGTTTATGACCACTACAAACCAGTTATTGTGGACCATGTAATTTCACGTTCAGAATTCTATACAGCTTATACACCTTACCAACCAGAAATTTCACAAGGTGAATTACAAGCTATTTTTGAATTCCAAACAATGATTGCTGAATTAACAGGTATGGATTTAGCAAACTCGTCAATGTATGACGGCGGAACAGCATTAGCAGAAGCTGGTATGTTAGCTGCTGCACATACACGCCGTAAAAAAATCTTAGTTTCTGATACAGTAAACCCAATTTCAAAAGACGTTGTTACAACATATGCATACGGTCAATCGATTGAGGTAGTAACTGTTCCTGCTAAAGATGGTGTAACAGATATGGAAGCTCTTGAATCATTAATCGATGATCAAACAGCTGCTGTATTAGTTCAATATCCAAACTTCTATGGTCAAGTAGAAGATTTAGGTAAAGTATCAGAACTAATTCATGCAGTAAAAGGTTTATCAGTTGTATCATCTAACCCATTATCACTTGCAATCCTAACACCTCCAGGTAAATTAGGTGCAGATATTACAGTTGGTGATGCACAGCCATTCGGTATTTCTGAAGCGTTTGGTGGCCCACACTGTGGTTTCTTCGCAACAACAACAAAGTTAATGCGTAAAGTACCAGGTCGTTTAGTAGGGGAAACAGTTGATTTAGAAGGTCGTCGTGGTTATGTATTAACATTACAAGCACGTGAGCAGCACATTCGTCGTGAAAAAGCGACTTCAAATATTTGTTCGAACCAAGCCTTAAATGCATTAGCTGCTTCTGTAGCGATGACAGCGCTTGGCAAAAAAGGTATGCAAGAAATGGCGAAACAAAATATTTTGAAAACACACTATGCAAAAGATGCGTTTGAAAAAGCAGGCTTCGATGTAACGTTTAAAGGTGCTCATTTCAACGAAATCGTTGTAAATACAAAAGTAGATGTAACAGAATTAAATAAAGCATTATTTGAAAAACACATCATCGGTGGTTTTGATTTGAAACGCGTAAATGAAAATTTAGCAAATCATTCATTAATTTGTGTAACAGAACAACGCTCAAAAGAAGAAATCGACGAATTAGTCGCTGAAACGAGCGCAGTTGTTGCAGAAATGGAGGCTCAACATGCATAAGGATAATCAACCATTAGTATTCGAACTTTCAAAAGAAGGTCGTACAGGATATAGCTTAACAGAACTAGATGTACCAGAAGTAGATTTATCAGAGATCCTTCCTTCTTCATTAATTCGTGAAGAAGCAGCTGAATTACCAGAGCTATCAGAATTAGATATTATGCGTCACTATACAGCATTATCAAATCGTAACCATGGTGTAGACTCAGGATTCTATCCACTTGGTTCTTGTACGATGAAGTACAATCCGAAAATTAATGAAGCTGTTGCGCGTTTCTCAGGATTTGCAAACATCCATCCATTACAAGATGAGTCAACTGTTCAAGGTGCAATGGAGTTAATGTATGATTTACAAGAACATCTTGTAGAGATTACAGGTATGGATGAAGTAACGCTTCAACCAGCAGCTGGAGCACATGGTGAGTGGACAGCATTAATGATGATTCGTGCATTCCACGAAGCAAATGGTGATGTACAACGTACAAAAGTACTTGTTCCAGACTCAGCGCATGGTACAAACCCAGCTTCTGCTGCAGTTGCGGGTTTTGATACAGTTACAGTCAAAACAGCTGAAAATGGTCTTGTCGATTTAGAAGATTTAAAAACAAAAGTGGGCGACGATACAGCAGCACTTATGTTAACAAATCCTAACACACTTGGTCTATTTGAAGAAGATATCCTTGAAATTGCAGATATCATTCACTCAGTAGGTGGTAAAGTTTACTATGATGGTGCTAACTTAAATGCTGTAATGTCTAAAGCGCGTCCGGGAGATATGGGCTTTGACTGTGTACACCTAAACTTACACAAAACATTCACTGGTCCACATGGTGGCGGTGGTCCTGGTTCAGGTCCTGTAGGCGTAAAAGCAGACTTAATTCCATTCTTACCAACCCCTGTATTAGTTAAAACAGACGAAGGATTTGCGTTTGACTACAATCGTCCACAAACAATTGGTCGCGTAAAACCTTACTATGGTAACTTCGGTATTAATGTACGAGCTTACACTTACATTCGTACAATGGGCCCAGACGGCTTAAAAGCTGTAACTGAACAAGCAGTTGTAAATGCGAACTATATGATGCGTCGCTTAGAGCCATACTTTGAACTTCCATATAAACAACACTGTAAACATGAGTTTGTATTAAGTGCGAGTCGTCAAAAGAAACTAGGTGTACGTACACTTGATATCGCAAAACGTCTATTAGACTTTGGCTACCACCCACCAACAACTTACTTCCCATTAAATGTGGAAGAAGCATTGATGATTGAGCCAACTGAAACAGAATCAAAAGAAACATTAGATGAATTCTGTGATGCAATGATTCAAATTGCAAAAGAAACAGAAGAAAATCCGGAAATCGTACAGGAAGCACCACATACAACGGTCATTAACCGTCTAGATGAAACACGTGCTGCACGTAACCCTGTATTACGCTATCAAAAAGCATAAGTACAAAGAAGCTAGGGAGATATCCTTAGCTTCTTTTATTTTGTATAAAAGTGTTCGACTTTTGATAATATTGTTAAATTTAGAACGGAGAGGGTATAGATTGAACAGAGAATTGAAATAAAGGAGCGATGTGCTGATGATGGAAAAAGTAAAAGCAGAATGGCAATTGGATCAAAACAATCCATCACAATTGCTAGAAGATGGACAAACAGTCGACATGTTATTGAAAGATTTTGAAGGAGAAGCAAAAGTTATACGCTACCCACAAGTAACACAAGATGCTCATTTTTTAGGTGTATTTATACAACATCACGCATCACAACATCCGATACAATTACTTGTAAAAGCGAGTGTAACAGTTTTTGAAATTATAGATGCAACAATCCAGTGTGAACTGCCTATAGATGATACCTATCTATTAATCGACCTTCATTTGAATGAATCAAAAAGTACGCTATCTTCAGAGTTTTGGACAGCTTTTTATACATTACCTTCTAGTGAAAGCGAGCAACGTATTTTAAAGAAGTTAGATAGTTGGTCAACATATATTGATTATTTAATGGAACAAGCTCATTATCCGTATAGTGTCGCTTCAATTGAAAAAGCACAAGAAGTTTTAACGATTACGCTATATGAAACACCTCTCACTTCGAAGCAACAAAAAGGTCAAGAAGTATGGAAGCGTATTGGAGCTCAATTCGAAAAAATTGCTCGATGTGCTGAGATGAATGTAGAAGAAAATCGTCTATTTTTACAAGATGCAACAGTTGTTTTTGGTGATTCAATTGATACAGTTTATTTATACAAAGAAAAAGAATATAATGAATTACTCATTCTACGAGGACGTTTGCGAGCTATATACGATGCACATCTACATTGTCCCCAAATTCACCATCCACTATTAAACCCATACCATACCCAAACCAACTTTTCAGGCCTTACGATGATGAAAGATGATCTAGAACAAGGTATTCAACATATAGTGAATCAACTTGTTGATAGTCATGAACAATTGACTTTATCGATTCATCAATATGATTTGGCACAAAAACTATCTGAAAAATATGTTCATTTACTACCGATTCATGCAGATGGTCGAGCAGACGAGGCAATTCAATATGTAAAAACACCATTGATTGAAAAAAATACAGTAGAAATCACGACATTATCGAATGCATTAAGTGAACGTGAAGAAAAAATACAGCAAAAAGCGTTGATTCACTATAATGAAAAGTTACAACAAAATATGCAATATGTAAGTAGCGTTGAACAAACACAGCAGTATTTAAAAGAAGAAGAAGAAAAAAATCTTCAAAAAATCACCCAAATGCAAGAAGCTATCACACAATATGAACAAGAACAAGAACGATTAGCTTTTAAAAATAATCAATTAATGCAAGAACGTTTTGAATTAGAAGATGCATGGCATGAGCAACAGCAGCGTGTAAAAGATTTACAACGCGAAAAAGAAGAGAAAATTCAGTATTATCAAGATTTAGAGCAAGAATGGTTAATTTTTAATCAAGAAATTCCTTCTTATACAGATAATATTGAAGCAGTGAAAAAAATCGAAAGTTCACAAATAATTATCCGAGATTGTGAACTTAAAATTGAATGTATTCAAACAGATCAGCATACTGGAAAAAAATATGTGGAAGACATGATAACAGAACATCAATTATTTTTGACAAAGCAACAAGTAGAGCATGTTCAAGCATTAATTCAAAAAATTAAAAAAACTGCTGAATTTTTAGATATCCCAATGGATTTACAATTTGCAAGTTCTTATGCAGAATTAACCCAAATTTATTTAGAAAAATTTAATGGTATTGAAGCAGTTGAAGAGCGTTTAAATGACCAGTTACCATATGTAGAAGATGAATTGAAAAAGGTTGGAATTTTATTCGTGATTCCAGATGAGCCGAACGCATATTATGATCGTCATTATGCAGAAGATCAATTAACACAATTACTGGGTTTACTCGATAATAAACCACTATCATTAGGGATTAACTACAAAGCAAAAAATCGTTGGAAAGAACAAGTTGTGGAAAGTGTCCGTAAATTAACATATGCTTTAGCAGGTATGGAACAAGAAAAAGAAAAACTAGAACAGAAATTAATGATACAACTAGATTATGCGGAACGTATTGAATTTCGTTTTGACCAAGATATGCGCATGCTACAAACAAAAATGGATGATTTTATTAATCGTTTAGAACAAGCAAAAAAAGAATATGAAGGCGTCATCGAAACAGCGAATCAAGATATTTCAGCCATGCGTAAAACCGTGAAGATAAGTAAACAAACAACTTCTGGTCGTAGTCAGCAATATGATACGTTAGAGGATTTAGAAAGTGCTCGGAAACAATATAAAACGGAATTATTATCGAAGTATGATGTACTTGAAGAACATGAGCGCATGGTAGAAGAAGCAGAAACGTATGGTTCATCTTTAGCATCTCAATACGAAGAAAAAACAGCAGTTGTGATTAAAAACAAAGAAGAAATGAACATACAGATGGATTTGTTACAGCATGATATTGTAAATTCAAAAGTGGTAATTGAACAATTCAATCAGGCAAATCACGTTATTCATATGCAACAAGAAGAATTACAACAACAATTGAAAATTTTCAAAGCACATCACCAAGTATTATTTAAAGAAGCGCAAAAAATCCAAGTAGATATTGAAAGAAAAGCAATGAATAAAACACGTCATCTAGAACAGCAACATGCAATACAAGTATGGCGAAATCAATTAACTTTAGAAGAATATGAAGGACGTTGGTATCAATTGATTACACAAAAAAGTCGTTTGCGTTTTACAGCAGAACTTCATTCGAAACAATCAAGCGATCTCTTCTTGTTTGAAGATGTTCAATATACTTGGTTGGATATGTTATTACTATGTCAACAACATAGGCATATAGCTTTTGTTACGACAGATTTAAGTGAGCGCTCTTTAGTAGATTTAGAGATGTTTGAACAAAATCTACGTTTACAAGGTTTTAGTTATATAGAAAGACAAGAGATTTATGAACATTTACAGATGAACCCTCTTAAAGATTATGTAGCGATTTATGAACAAGTAGAAAAACCTTATGTAATCGACTGTGAACAAGACCAATTATCTGTGTAAGGAGGTAACTAGATGAAATATACACTAGACATGATGTATGAATTATTAACTGAAAAACAAATGGCAGATTTATATAGTATTCAAAAAATTACACCATACGAACTTCCGATTAATGCATATCAAGTGACAATTCATTTTCAAGCGAAAAAAAAGTATTCGATTTTCGCCGAACAAATTCTTCGTTTTTTAGCGCTATCATCATTAAATGAAGATTTGTTACAAGATATGCTTGGTTTTCAAGAGGAGGATTTACGAGAAAATATTGCGTTGTTACTAGCAGACGGGGCAATCATTGTAAATCAAGAACAGTATGAATTAACAGATTTAGGTAAAGAGAGTGCAATTGATGGCTGTGCTTCTTTACAACACTATATCAAAACCTTTACTTGTTATTGGGAACCTGTGACAGATCAATGGATTGAAGAAGTCAATCAATTCTTACCTCGTGAGCACTTGATTCATCCAGCAGTAAGTAAACAACAAAGAATGGATTTCTCTCATTCGTTTTTGGAAAAAGGATGTATTCAATCATTTTATACAAAAGTAACAGGAGAATCATTAAGCAGTCAGTATGAAGCGATTCAAATTGAAGATGTTGTTTACGAAATGAATACAACGAATAAAGTATTATCTGTTCAAGAAGTCTGTTTATTAAGTCGTGATCAAGGGACTGAAACGTATTCTATTTGGAATCCACTAGCGAGTCAGTTTGTTCGTTTAACTTAAAAGGAGAGAAGTATAATGAGAAAGAATGTATTTATTATTTTTTATATTGTAAATTTAATCGTTCTACTGCTCATTATGCTTCCAATTCTTTCTAAAAGAGACTGGTGGATGTTATTATTAATGTTATTATGTGCAGCCATCATCGCAACACTTTACTTTAGTACATTATTTGGTGTTAAAAAAGGACTGTTATATGCTTTATTTGTATGGCTTTCAGTATATAGTATTATGTCTTACGGAAGCCTTCTTCCTTTCATCAAAAGTGGTGGTGCATATGAACAGTTATTATATATGGCAATTGCTAGTTTATGGCTTGTGAGTATTGCAATCATACAAGCTTTTACATATCAAATGCCTCTCGCTATGCGCATGGTTTTTAGCTTTTTTATCATTATTGTTATACATTTTTTTATCATTCCAATTTTCGCATTGTTTAATCGCTATTATATAGGTGATTTTTCATACTATCATTTTGAAATTCAATTAAGTGGGTACTTTATTATTATTGGGTTTTCAATTATTTATTATATCATCTTATTGTTTTTAGAAATGATTTGGCTTGTTAAGTATTCGATCACATTGCAGAATTATATGATTGGAGTTTTTGTTTCGATTATGAGTATACCAATCATCGTCGCTTTACGCGTAGGTCTTTGGGAAACCAGTGTTGTTGCTTTTTTTATCATGATGAGCATTATCGTCGTTTCAAAAACAAAAGTAGAGGAGGGCAGCTGATATGAAAAAAGTATCGATTATTGGGGCGGGGTTAAGTGGACTAACAGCGTCCATTCTACTTGCGAAAGAAGGTTTCGAGGTTACCATCTATGAAAAAAGTAAAAAAGTAGGTGGGAATTTTACAGCATTACAGTTTGAAGATCATCTTTTTGAGTTTGGCCCAACTTTTTTTACGATTCCAGAACTACTCGAAAGTATCTTTCTACTAGCAGGAAAAAATATAGAAGATTATCTTGATTTGGAAATTTTAACACATCATACACACGTCTATTTTGAAAATGGCGATAATTTTTGCCTTTCTACAAATGTAGAAGAAATGATTGAACAATTAAAAAAAATAGATTCTACAGGTGCTGAAAATTATCACGATTTTTTAGCAGAAATAAAACGACTATATTTTGAAGTGAATGAATTATCAATGAATTTACAAATTACAAATTGGTCAAAATTAGTAAAGATTCCTATTCGTAATTTGATTTTAAAATTACGTCCTTTTCAAAGTTTGGACCGCTTTTTACGTAAATATTTTGAGAATGAACAAATTATTCAATTACTTGCGAAATACGCAAATCGTGGTGAAATGTTAGTGAGGTCTACACCTGCATTTTTTGCTGCTTTTCTATACCCTATACTAACGGCAGATGTCTTTTATGTGAAAGGTGGAATAAGGGAGATACCTTGTGCATTAAAAAAGCTAGCTATCGAATTAGGAGTTAAAATTTATACTGAAAAAGAAATTACAAAAATACATTTGAAAAATAATCAAGTAGAAGGTATCCAAATTAACGAAAATCTGAGTATTGAATCAGACTATGTATTAATTAGTAGTGCGCAACTATTAAATAGTGATACGCTCTTATCTGATTTTACAGTTGTGAATGAAAAAGAAAAATTCATTATAACAGAAGAAAGTAATTTATCTCAATTTGTTTTACTACTTGGATTAGATCGCTATACGAACTTAAAAACACATACTGTTTTATTTTCAAGTGACGTGGAAAGAGAAGTAGAACAAATTTTAAATGGAGAATTTGCTGAAAATCCGACCATTTATATTTATAATCCTGCTTTTCAAGAGCCTGAGCGTTTTAAATCGGGTGATTGTTTAGTGCTGATGGTGTCAATTCCAACAACTGATTTATATTCGACTTCTTATCGGGCGAGTATTGCTTCTTACCGGCATTATTTAGTGAGCGAATTGAAAAAATACGGTTTTGATTTAGAAGAATCGATTGTAGAAGAAAAAGTCTGGACATCCAAAGATTTAAAAAATCGATTCAATTCAACGAAAGGTGGCATACATGGAGCTATTTCGAAAACGTTCGCGGCTGCCTACATTCGTCCAACTGTTAAAAGTGATGAAATCCAAGGGCTATATTTTACATTAGTTGATACGAGTCATCCGGCAGGCTCAACAGAAGCTTTGAAAAATGGCATTCATCTTGCTACGAGTATTATTGAGGAAGCACGTGAAAATCCATTAATTTAAAAAAACTGCTGAATGGCTTAATGCATCATTCAGCAGTTTTTGTATAGATTAAAATCCGATTGTATGTTCGTCTTCTTCCCATTCATTTCGTTCCGTATTTTTACGTTGTTTTTGAAGGTCTGTAATGACTTCTTCGTAGTTTAACTCTTGATCATAGTGCCAGTTAAGTGCTACAGAAATATAGAATTCATTCAATTGAGACATCGATAATTTTTTCGATAATTTTGCAGCATGTTGAAGTTGCTCCTCTGTGAAGATGTGCTGTTGATCAAGATTTTGTAAATAATGCAGGCGCATTTCTTTGTTTGGATTTTTAATTTCGTAAGCTCGGTCAAAACGTCCAGCACGATTAATTAGAGCAGGATCAATGCGTTCAGGATAATTTGTTGTCCCAATGACGAATACACCATGACGCGACTGTGCACCGTCTAAAGCGTTTAAAAAGACAGAGCGTGCGTATTCAGGCATTGATTCAATATCTTCAATGACAAGAATTGCAGGAGACAGTGAGCTAACTAAACGGAATACTTCTTGAATCGATTCACTGTCTGTATGCTCCGTAATCTGCCAATAAACAACAGGTGCATCGACAGAACCAGTAATTGACTTTACAAGTGTTGTTTTTCCATTACCTGGTGAACCATATAATAAAATACCACGCTTATATGGAATGTTGTAGTGCTTATAAAACTGTCCATCATCTTTAAAGAATTCATCAATTGAACGGAAAATATTACGCTTTAATTGCTCATCTAAAAATACATCTTCGCGTGAAATATCGCCATATTCGCCTAAATTACTACGGCGTAAACCATCGTCTGTATCGACTAAATATGATACTTGAGACATAAGCACATTACGCAATTGTTTATTCACACCATCAATGAATTTCTTCATATGTTCAGAAGACGGAGCGAAGTAACAGATTTCTTCTTCTCGCCATGAGTCCTCACAAAATAGTGTTGCTGGCGCAATAGCTACTTCATAATCAGGGTAATAAATGAGTTTATTATCAAGTGTGATAAATTCATGCAGTGCATCATCTTGTTGCAACCACGATAATGGTTCTAAATTATAGGTTGGTTCTGCTTCATATAAATAGGTAAGAACTTCGAATTTTAATAAGTCTTTGTGCATTAATTCGATAATGTGTTGATCGAACTGAGAATTATTTAAAACTAATTTTAATGGTCGCCATGTTGTTTCAATGCGCTCATTTAAAATATGTGTAATACGTTTAAAGAACGAAGCATATTCTGCATAGTTCGGTAACTCTTTTGAAACATCTTCAGTAAATGGATATAAATAAGAATAAATCACAAACTCCTCCTAATAAAAGAAATACATCAATATTTTAACATAAAAGTTAAAAGTAAATCAAAAAAGAGACTTTGACAATTTTGCCAAAATCTCTTTATACATTATTTACGTGAATATTTTACTTTACCAGACCATTTTTTGAAGCCGCCTTCAAGTTGATAAAGGTTTTTGTATCCTTTACCTTTTAAGAAAAGTGCTGCACGTGCACTACGACCTGCATTGTCACAGTACAAGTAAATTGGAATGTCTTGACGCAATTCTTTGTAGCGTGTACGAAGTTGTGTAGATGGTAGGTTACGCGCACCTAAAATATGACCATCTTCAAATTCTTTTTTCTCACGCACATCGATTAGTTGCGCTTTGCGGTATCCCGCCTTGAAATCTTCTTCAGATAGTGTTGTTACAGCTCTTTTTGAACGGAAACCATTAATCAAAATGAACGCGACAAGCACGACTAAAATAATGATAATACTGTATAACCAGCCCACGAGTAAATTCCCCTTTCTTTCTACAATACTATTATAAGAGAATGAATCAAATTCGTCTATGCTGTTCCGTGGTAAAAGAGGAATTGTATAGTAATTACCTTAATTGTTTGATAAAATGAGTAGGCTAAGATTGGAAGGGAGAGATATAAGTGACAAAACAATGGTATTTCATCAATTCAGGACCATGTGATCCTGCGTATAATATGGCTTTAGACGAGGCGTTATTACATTGGCATGCTGAAGAAAAGCTACCGCCGATGATTCGTTTTTATGAATGGAACCCAGCGACATTATCTGTTGGATATTTCCAAAAAGCAAAGAGAGATATCGATTTCGAACAATTAGAGAAGTTGAATTTAGGATTTGTTCGTCGACCAACAGGGGGGCGTGCCGTTTTACATGAACATGAGCTTACATATAGTATCATCGTATCTGAAAACTATCCAAACATGCCAAAGACGGTAACGGAAGCATATCGTGTACTGAGTGAAGGCTTACTAAAGGGCTTCCAAAATCTCGGTTTAGATGCTTATTTCTCAATACCTGAAACCAATGAGCAAAAAGAGGCACTTGCAAAACCGAAAAGTGCTGTATGTTTTGATGCGCCGAGTTGGTATGAGTTAGTAGTAGAAGGAAAAAAAGTGGCAGGTAGCGCGCAAACACGTCAAGAAGGTGTTATTTTACAACATGGTGCCATTTTAATCGATTTAGATGCAGAAAAATTACTATCTGTTTTTAAATTTAAAAGTGATGAAGCGCGTGAACGTATGCGTCATAAATTACCTGAAAAAGCCGTAAGTATTAATAGTTTAGCCAATCGAACTGTAACAGTTCAAGAGTGTATCGAAGCATTCTATAATGGATTCCAAGAAGCGCTTGATATTGAATTAGTACCATACGAATTAACAGCCGAACAGCAACAATTTGTAGAACAATTAGCCGAAACAAAATACCGTTCAACTGAATGGAACGATAAATATTAATATAGAAGGAAAAAATCGTGCTGTATAGTGCGATTTTTTTCTATCAATCATACGCTTTTTTACAGCAATTATTCTTCTCATGAAATAGATTATGGTATGATAAAAAACGTAGAAATAAAGGAGTGAATAAAGTTGAATTTGAACAAGTTGGCAGCCTATTTCTTGCCTGCTTTTGCGATGTTTTCAATTAGTGCCTTAACGATGTTTGGTGCATTCGGTACAGATAAAGAAAACCTAGCGATTTTTAGTTTATCATTGATTATTGTGTATCCGATTACATTTATTATACAAGGTGTATCTTGTGCAATTCATCACTATTCAGTGATTCCGGCAATCGGGATTTCATTGATTGCATTCATTATTATTTTCTTCGTTGTCATTGGTGGAGATAATACGATTTATGGTGTGTATTACTTTGCTTTATTCGGTGCAGGGTATGGGATTACATATATGCTACGTCGCATGAAAAAATAGAGCTAACTAAAAAGGTCGTAACATTGCGTGTTTGATACACGTACGTTACGACCTTTTTTTGTTGATTCGTCTAAGGTGTTTAATTGATTTAGCGTGATTGCTTTTGTTCTTCAAGTAATCTCTTATAGACTTTATATGTTTGGAGTGCGGTCACTAACATGAATAGAAGTAGAATAGGTACTAGCACGTATAAAATGATTTTTCCACTTACGACATCCATCATATAAAGCACAAGAGCAATAACACAGAAAAAGAGCATATTAAAGCCGAGTTTCCTCATAATAAACACCTCATTTTAATTAATTCGAATCTTGATTCATTGTTTGGATAATTTCAGGATTTTGTTCTACTTCTTTTAATTTTTTAAATGAAGCAATTGCCACTTCTACTTGATCATCTTGTGGTTCTTTTGTTGTTAAAAGTTGTAACCATAAACCTGGATATCCTAAAAAGCGTAGTATAGGAATATCACGGCAAGCATTTGTCGCTTGTAATACTTCAAAAGAGATACCAAGTACGACAGGTATTAATAAAATGCGGTCTACTAATCGTAACCAAAGTGGATCCGTTGGTACAAAGAAATAAAGAACCATCGCGACAAATACGGTAAACAGCATAAAACTTGAGCCGCAGCGATAATGTAAGCGAGATTGCTTTTGTACATTTTCAACGGTTAGTTCTAGGCCATTTTCATAACAATTAATGACTTTATGTTCAGAGCCATGGTATTGAAAAACCCGCTTAATAATCGGTGTTAGTGATACGAGATAAATATAGGATACGAGTAGAATAAGTTTAAAGCCACTCTCTACTAGAATTTGTGCCGTGTCACTAGGGAAAATACTTTTTAAACTATTTGCTAGAAAAATTGGAATGAGTGTGAAAATAAACTTTCCGAATAAGAAAGAAAGAATTCCGATCGCTGCTACACCGAGCCAAAGCTGTAACTTCGACATGTTCTTTTCTTTTTCTTCTTTTGACAATTCTTCCCCAGGTGTTACATCATATCGATCACTCGCAAACTGTAGGTGTTTCGACCCGTTTGCAGCTGATTCAATCAGTGCAACAATGCCTCTAATAAAAGGAATTTTCTTCATTTTTTGATACGTTGGATTTTTTACGCGCTTAGCGTAATAGTAATCAATCGACCCATCGTTTCGACGAATTGCAGAAACCGTATGTTGTCCACCACCCATCATGACACCTTCAACGAGCGCTTGACCACCATATACAGTTGTATTTTTTTCTTGATTCAATTTCACACCGCTCTCTATGTATAAGATTAAAACTTCTTCAATTGTACTAAAAAATGATGATAAACTCTAGAAAAATCCTTTACACCGTTGAAAAACCTACGCCTTACGAAATATATGATAGAATGAATACAAACAATTAGGAAAAAGGGGAGATTTTTCATGCATTACTTATGTTTAAATGGTCCAAATCTAAATCGTCTTGGTAAACGTGAACCAGCAATTTACGGATATGAGACACTTGCGGATCTTGAGTTACGTTTATCAGAAGTAGCAGCTGCTGAAGGAGCGACAATTGAATTAAAGCAATCGAATCATGAGGGTGAGTTAATCGATTGGATTTATGAAGCAGAGGACGGCAAAGTAGACGGTATTATTTTTAATCCAGGTGCTTATACACATACAAGTGTTGCGCTTCGTGATGCCATTGCAAGTGTAGAAGTACCTGTGATTGAAGTGCATATTTCAAATATTCATCAGAGAGAAGCTTTCCGTCATCACTCCTATTTAGCGCCTGTTTGTGTAGGGCAAATTAGTGGTTTAGGCTTATATGGATATGAAGCGGCACTACGCACGTTCTTATCGAAACAAAAGGGGCAAAAATAAATGAATCGTTTAGAAAAGTTACGTGCATTAATCGCTTCACAAAAAGTAGATGGTTTTTTAATTACGAATCCATACAATGTACGCTATATGACAGGTTTTACAGGTTCAACAGGTATTGCGCTCGTAACAAAGAGCGAGGCATTGTTTATTACTGATTTTCGGTACATTGAGCAAGCTGAAAGAGAAGTTACCGATTTTCGTGCCGTCCAACATAAAGCAACTTTAGTAGAAGAAATTGCATCATATGTACGTAATTTAAACATTCAAACACTTGGTTTTGAAAAAGAACATATTACGTATGCACAGTTCTTATTATATGAGAAATTTATTACGAAGAATTTAGTTGGTCTTGCAGATGTGATTGAAAAAATCCGCTTGATTAAGACGCCTGAAGAAATTAGAATAATAAAAGTCGCTTGTGACATTGTAGATGCAGCATTTGAGCATATTCTACCGCAAATTCGTCCGGGTGTAACTGAGCTTGAAATCGCGAATGAGTTGGAGTTCTTTATGCGTAAATCAGGAGCGACCTCTTCTTCATTCGATACGATTGTTGCATCAGGTGTTCGCTCGGCATTGCCACATGGCGTAGCAACTGATAAAATAATTGAGAAGGGCGAGTTTGTCACTTTAGACTATGGTGCGTTATATAATGGGTATGTGTCGGATACAACACGTACAGTAGCAGTCGGCCAGCCATCGCAACAATTAAAAGAGGTTTACGAAATTGTTTTAGAAGCCCAGTTGGTGGGTGTCAAAACCTTTAAGCCGGGAATGACGGGTGTGGAAGCAGATGCGGTTGTACGCGATGTGATTCGTTCGCATGGCTATGGAGAAGCATTTGGTCACTCTGCAGGTCATGGAATAGGTTTAGAGGTACATGAAGGACCAGGCTTATCTCATCGCTCCAATCATCGATTAGAGGCTGGGATGACTGTAACTTGTGAACCAGGAATCTATTTACCAGGTATTGGTGGCGTACGCATTGAAGATGATGTGCTGATTACAGCAGATGGGAATGACGTATTGACGCATGCGCCTAAAGAGTTAATTATTTTATAAATTAGTATTTGGAGGAAAAGAAACATGATTTCAGTAAACGATTTTAAAACAGGATTAACAATCCAGGTAGACGGTAACCTTTACCGCGTAATCGAGTTCCAACACGTAAAACCAGGTAAAGGTGCTGCATTCGTGCGTTCAAAATTACGTAACTTACGTAATGGTAACGTAACTGAAAAAACATTCCGTGCAGGAGAAAAGGTAGAAAAAGCACAAATCGATAACCGTAAAATGCAATATTTATATGCATCTGGTGATCAACACGCATTCATGGATATGGAAACATATGAACAAATCGAACTACCAGAATCTCAATTAGAGTATGAATTAAAGTATATCCTTGAAAACATGGAAGTACAAATTGTATCATTCGAAGGTGAAGTACTAGGTGTATCTTTACCGAACACTGTGGTGCTTGAAGTAACTGCTACTGAACCAGGAATTAAAGGTGATACAGCAACAGGTGGTTCAAAACCAGCAACAATGCAAACAGGTCTTGTTGTAAACGTACCATTCTTCGTAAACGAAGGTGATAAATTAATTATCAACACAGAAGATGGTTCATACGTTTCACGTGCATAATCATAAGGATTAACCTCTCTTTTCGAGAGAGGTTTTTCTTTTAAAATAATTTAGTACCTACTAATAATATAAGTCGTAATTACTAAGTACTTTAACTGTGCTAGTACAGAAGGTGTTCACTCTAAATGTCTAAATAGTGTAATCGTTTACAATATTTTATTTATGGTTAACACTTCAAGGTTTTACTTAATTCGTAAAAAAAGATTGTATTTCAAACGGAATTTATCTACTATAAATATAGAAATTGCTATTTTTCAATAAAACGTTTCAAAAGTTTGAAAAAAGCGATAAAATAATATGTGTATTATAATACACACAAGTAAGGGGAGTTAAAGTATGTTAAAAATTCAAGAAATTCGTGAGATTATTAAATTAGTGGATTCATCTTCAGTGGATGAATTTGTATTCGAGCAAGATGACACAAAATTAAAACTTAAAAAGCACAACGGTCAAACAGTTGTAGCGCAAGCTCCTGTAGCAGTTCAAGCTGCACCAGTAGTAGAAGCACCGAAAGCAGCAACTCCTGCACCAGTAGTAGAGGCTCCAAAAGCTCCAGAAGCACCAAAAGCTGAGAAAAAAGAAGTTGTGGCAGATGCAAATCTACATAAAATCACTTCTCCAATGGTTGGTACATTCTACTCTTCTCCAAACCCAGAATCACCTGCATTCGTAAAAGTAGGCGATCAAGTGAGCGAAGAGTCAATCGTTTGTATCGTTGAAGCAATGAAGTTATTCAACGAAATCGAAGCAGAAGTAACTGGTGAAATCGTTGAGATTCTTGTTGAGAATGGTGAATTAGTGGAATACGGCCAACCTCTATTCCTAGTTAAAGAAGCGTAAGGGGGGCTACTAATGAAAAAAGTACTAATTGCAAACCGTGGTGAGATTGCAGTACGTATCATTCGTGCTTGTAAAGAATTAGATATTCAATCTGTTGCTGTTTACTCAGAAGCAGATGCTGAAGCATTACATGTTCAATTAGCGGACGAAGCATATTGTATCGGACCGAAGTTTTCTGCAGATAGTTACTTAAAAATTGACCGTAT
Source organism: Kurthia sp. FSL E2-0154 (assembly GCF_038003625.1). Lineage (NCBI taxonomy): Bacteria > Bacillati > Bacillota > Bacilli > Caryophanales > Caryophanaceae > Kurthia > Kurthia sp. FSL E2-0154. Next base: position 1,291,455 of record NZ_JBBOPO010000001.1, on the reverse strand, counting down.
TTTAGCGGTAGCAGAAAAAACAGGTTGTGATGGAATTCACCCTGGATATGGTTTCTTAGCTGAAAATGCTGCCTTCGCAGAAGCTTGTGAAGATGCAGGTATTACATTTATTGGACCAACTTCAGATGCAATTAAAGTAATGGGTATTAAAGACGTAGCGCGTGATACAATGGAAGCAGCAGGGGTGCCACTTGTTCCAGGTACAGGAATTGTTCCTGATATCGAAACAGGTAAAGAGTGGGCTGCAGAAATTGGATATCCAGTTATTATTAAAGCTACTGCCGGTGGTGGCGGTAAAGGTATTCGTGTCGCACGTACGGAAGAAGATCTTGTAAAAGGTATCGAAATTACACAAAATGAAGCAGCAGCTGCATTTGGTAATCCAGGTGTATACCTTGAGAAATTCATTGAATATTTCCGTCACTGTGAAATTCAAGTATTAGCTGATAACTACGGTAACGTAATCCATTTAGGTGAACGTGATTGTACAGTGCAACGCCGTATGCAAAAACTAGTTGAAGAAGCGCCATCTCCAGCACTTTCGGAAGAACGTCGTGCGGAAATGGGTGCAGCGGCAGTTAAAGCAGCGCAAGCGTGTTCATATCGCGGTGCGGGTACTTGTGAATTTATTTATGACTACCGTGAAGATAAATTCTACTTCATGGAGATGAATACCCGTATCCAAGTAGAACACCCTGTAACAGAAGCGATTACAGGAATCGACCTAGTTGCGCAACAGTTAAAAGTTGCATCTGGTGAAGAATTAGCTTATAAACAAGAAGACGTGAAATTAAATGGATGGGCAATTGAATGTCGTATTAACGCAGAGAACCCTTACAAAAACTTCATGCCTTCAGCAGGTAAAGTAGACACGTATGTAGCACCAGGTGGTATCGGTGTTCGTATTGATTCTGCTATGTACCCAGGCTATTCAATTCCACCATATTACGATTCGATGGTTGCAAAATTGATTGTTCATGCAGATACGCGTGAAGAAGCAATTGCAAAAATGAAGCGTGCATTAGGTGAGTTTGTTGTTGAGGGTCCTGGTATCCATACGACAATTCCTTTCCATGAAAAATTAATGAGTAACGAAGTTTTCAAATCAGGTAAATTCAATACGAAATTCCTAGAAGAAAACGACGTTATTAATTCTTAAGAAATGAGAGGGGCAAATTCAATGACAGAACAAAACATTCAATCTTTACAACAACCGACACCGCAAGGAAAAGAGGCGCTTGGAAAGGTTGAAGTAGCACCTGAAGTAATTGAAGTGATTGCAGGAATTGCGACAAATGAAGTAGAAGGTATTTCGGGAACGAGAGGCTCTTTTGCATCAGGCGTTGTAGAAAAATTCGGCAAGAAAGTTCATGGCAAAGGGATCAAAACAGAATGGACAGAAGACGGTCTAATCGTTGGTGTATATTGTTTTGTGCAATATGGTGCGTCCGTTGCGCGTGTTGCCAGAGAAGTACAGCGTCAAATTCGTGAATCGATTGAAAATATGACAGAACTTCAAATAAAAGAAGTGAATGTTCATATTACGGGTATTCAGTTTGATCAAGCTGCAAATTCAAAAGTTGAATAAAGCCCTATAAATAAGTGTTTTGAGGATTTTCCTCAAAACGCTTTATTTTTTAGTTTGACATAAAAACGAACGTTTTATATAATGTTTATTATAAACGTTCGCTTATATTTTTGTTCGCACGAAAAAGACAGATTTTTTAAAACTTGTCGTAAAGCGTATGATGACAAGGGAAAGTGTGATAAAATAAACTTCATATGAAAATAATTGTTATAGCTAACAAGTGAAATAAGACAGCTATTTAAAAGGAGTTATTAAGAATGAAGCGACGTGAAGCGCGTGAAAAAGCGTTACAAACACTTTTTCAACTAGAGAATACTGAATTAACTGTAGAGGATGCAATCGAGCATACACTTGCAGAAGAAAAATCATCGGCATTCTTTGAAGAATTAGTATACGGTACACAGAATCACTTAGAAGAAATTGATGCATCATTAGAAAGTAAATTAGAAAATTGGTCATTAAGCCGCTTAGCGAAAATTGAAAGAACAATTTTACGTTTAGCAGCTTTTGAATTAATGTATATGCCAGAAACACCAAACAACGTTGTTATCAATGAAGCAGTTGAGATTTCTAAAGTCTTTGGTGACGAGAAGTCAGGTAAATTCGTAAACGGCGTATTATCAAAATACTAGATCGTTAATAGGACAGACGGAAGGGTTTTGCTCTTCCTAACACCCTGTTGACGCATCAAAGCTGAATTCGGGAGTGTAGAAAATGTCAAGTCAACTAATTAACGGAAAAGAAATCAGTAACACAATTCGTACAGGTATTCAAAAAGAAGTACAAGATTTAATTGCAAAAGGAATTACACCAGGATTAGCAGTGATTCTAGTAGGTGAGGATCCTGCGTCACATACATATGTAGCAAACAAAGAAAAAGCTTGTAAAGACTTAGGAATTTATTCGAAGCTTATTAAATTACCAGAAGATACAACAGAAGAAGATTTACTAGCGCAAATCAAACAATTAAATGAAGCATCTGAAATTGATGGTATTCTAGTCCAGCTGCCATTACCAAAACAAATCAATGAACAAAAAGTAATCGAAACCATTTCTCCATTAAAAGATGTAGATGGTTTCCATCCAAATAGTGTTGGGAAAATGCTTCTAGGACAAGAAACTTTTTTACCATGTACACCACATGGTATTATGAAGTTACTCGAATATTCAAATATTGAAGTTGCTGGTAAACATGCAGTAGTTATTGGGCGTAGTCATATTGTTGGTGTACCAATGGGGCAACTACTATTACAACATGATGCAACAGTGACATATTGTCACTCGAAAACAAAAAATCTTCAAGAAATGACAAAGCAAGCAGATATTTTAGTTGTAGCAATCGGACGTGCGAAAATGATTACAGCCGATTACATTAAAGAAGGTGTAGTGGTTATTGATGTCGGTATGAATCGCGATGAAAATAATCACCTATGCGGAGATGTTGATTTTGATTCAGTTGTTGAAAAAACATCTGCAATTACTCCTGTTCCAGGCGGCGTTGGTCCAATGACAATCACAATGTTAATGTATAACACAGTTCAATCAGCAAAAACAAAGCTAGCATAAGACAAATGAAGCTGATTAAGGTAAAATAGAATAGACAGAAAGCTGTTTTTCTGCGGAAAAGCAGTTTTTTTTATGGGCGAATCATAACGTCAAAAAATGTGTAGAGGAAACACATCCTTAGAGGAGATGAATTAATGGTCATTCATTATTTATCTGTGCAAGCATTGACCAAATATATTAAGCGGAAATTTGAAGCGGATCCTCATTTGCGTGAAGTATATGTAAAAGGTGAACTGTCCAATGTGAAACTACATAGTTCAGGGCATATTTATTTCACGTTAAAAGATGCACACGCACAAATTCAAAGTGTCATGTATAAGATGCAGGCGAAACAACTTGCTTTCAAACCTGAAAATGGTATGAATGTGCTGATTCGTGGAGATGTGAATGTCTATGAAGTGGCAGGACGCTATCAAATGTACGCGAAAGAGATGCAACCAGACGGTGTTGGGAGTCTACATGTAGCATATGAACAATTGAAAAAAGAGTTGGCAGCACGTGGTTATTTTAAATCAGAATTTAAACAGCCGATTCCCAAATTCCCTAAAAGAATAGGGGTTATTACAGCAAAGACAGGTGCAGCAATTCGAGATATTTTGTCCACACTAAAAAGACACTATCCAATTGCTGAGGTAGTAGTTATTCCAACTGCTGTTCAAGGAAAAGTAGCTGCGAATGATATTGCACAAGCTATCGCTTTAGCGAATCAGCAAGGGAATATCGACACACTTATTATTGGACGAGGTGGCGGTTCGATTGAAGATTTGTGGGCATTTAATGAGGAAGTGGTCGCGCAAGCTATTTTTGAAAGTCGTATTCCTATTATTAGTGCGGTTGGGCATGAAACAGATACAACGATTGCGGATTATGTAGCGGATTTACGTGCACCGACACCAACAGGCGCAGCGAAGATGGCTGTCCCAGACCGTTTCGAATTACTACAGCATGTTGAATCACTCCGTACACGTCTTATTCAACAGACACAAGCACAATTAAAGCATGAACGTGCTCGTTTGACACGTGTGCAGTCCGCATACCCTATGCTATATCCTGAGCGCTTATATCGTCCTTTTGTTGAACAATTGGCACAATTAGATGATCGTATGCAACGTGCAACTGTACAAGCAATGGAGCAGCAACGTTATAAGTGGCAACATCTTGAACAAAAACTTCAAATTTATAATCCTTTAAAAGAGATTGTATATGAAAAGAAGCGTATTGAATCGATGCAACAAATATTAACGAGAGCAATCGCTCAAAAATTACAGCAAGAACGACAACGTTTTACGGCAGCTGTTCATACACTTGAAATGTTAAACCCTTTATCCATTATGACACGCGGATATGCAATTGTTTATGACAATCAAAAAGTTGTAAAATCGGTAGATTCAATAGAGGAAGGACAAAAAATAGACCTTCAATTTACAGACGGTCGTGTTCAAACGATTGTGCAGTCCATTCAAAAAGAGGAGGAGTCCACATGACAAAAAAACAACCATCATTCGCTGAATCGATTGAACAATTAGAAGAAATTGTTCGCTCACTTGAAAAAGGTGATGTTCCATTAGAAGATGCCATCTCTTTATACCAAGAAGGGATGAAATTGTCACAAAGCTGTCATACACAACTTGAAAAAGCAGAACAGCAATTGGTAAAAATGATGGATCAAAACGGAAATGAAACGGAGTTAAATTTACAGAAAGAGGCGGAATAAACAATGACAAGTACACTAAAAACATTTATGGAAGAACAATTACCAATCATTGAATCGCATATGTACGAATTTGTAGAAGATTTAACAGCACCCACTTCATTAAAAGAAGCAATGTTATATTCTTTAAAAGCTGGTGGAAAACGTGTAAGACCACTTTTTGTGATTGCAGTACTGGATTATCTAAATAAACCAACAAAAGCGGGGTATACAGTAGGGGCAGCGGTAGAAATGATTCATACATATTCGCTAATCCATGACGATTTACCAAGTATGGATAATGATGATTTCAGACGTGGTAAACCGACGAATCATAAAGTATTTGGTGAAGCAGCAGCGATTTTAGCAGGTGATGCACTGAATACACTACCATTTGGCATTTTAGCGCGCTTAAAAAATGTGTCAGCTGAACAAAAAGTAGAATTAATTCGTCTTCTAAGTGAAACGGCTGGAGCAGAGGGAATGGTTGGCGGACAAGTACTTGATATTGAAGGAGAAAAGCGTCAACTTACTTTAGATGAATTAGTACGTGTTCATGAAAATAAAACAGGTGCCATTTTACGTTTTAGTATTGAAGCAGGTGCGATTTTAGCAGATGCAACACAAGAACAACGCAACTTATTTGTCGAATATGCTTACCATATTGGACTCGCATTTCAAATTAAAGATGATATTTTAGATATCGAGGGCACAACAGAAGAATTAGGAAAAACAGCTGGGAAAGATGTAGCGAGTGAAAAAAGTACGTATCCAGCACTCTTAACATTAGACGGAGCTAAAGAAAAATTAGCAGAACATGCAGCAAAAGCACATGCATGTTTAGAGAAAATACCATCGAATAGTAAATATTTAGCAGATTTAACAGACTATATTATAAATCGTAACAAGTAATTAGTTTAAATACTTTCTGTTCGACTTAATGACTGTTATAATAGTGAAAAAAGTCGTGTGAGTAAAATCAATGATAAAAGTAAAGGTGTGTGATGGTGGTGGATTTAAACACAATATCTAGTCCATCCTTTCTGAAAAATTTGAATAAAAAACAATTGCAAGATTTAGCGGTTGATATTCGCAAATTTTTAGTTGAAAAGTGTTCTGTAACAGGTGGACATATTGGACCAAATCTAGGTGTAGTTGAATTAACAATTGCGCTACATCGAGTATTTAATAGCCCGCAAGACAAGTTCTTATTTGATGTTGGGCATCAAGCATATGTGCACAAAATTTTAACAGGTCGTGCGGATCAATTCGATACGTTACGTCAGTATAAAGGTTTATGTGGTTTCCCAAAACGTAATGAGAGTGAGCATGATGTGTGGGAGACTGGTCATAGTTCAACTTCTCTGTCAGCGGCTATGGGCATGGCAGCTGCACGTGATGTTCAAGGAAAACATAATCATGTCGTTCCGATTATTGGCGATGGTGCATTAACAGGTGGAATGGCACTTGAAGCACTGAATCATATCGGACATGAAAAAACAAATATGACCGTTATTTTAAATGATAATGAGATGTCAATTGCACCGAATGTAGGCGCTTTACACAATATGCTGTCTCGTATGCGTACAGCCACACCTTATAATCGTGCAAAAGATGATTTTGAAGGTTTATTAAAACGTATTCCAGCAGTAGGTGGACGTTTAGCTTCAACAGCAGAGCGTGTAAAAGATGGTTTGAAATATTTAGTGGTACCAGGCATGTTCTTTGAAGAATTAGGTTTTACTTACTTAGGACCGATTGACGGTCACGATTTTGAAGCACTTGAGTCAACATTATTAAATGCGAAACGTACTGAAGGTCCTGTAATCGTTCATGTGATTACGAAAAAAGGTAAGGGCTATTCACCAGCAGAAAATGATAAAATCGGAAATTGGCATGGTACGGGTCCTTACAAAATGGAAACAGGAGATTTTGTTAAATCGTCTGTTACAGCACCAGGTTGGTCAAAACTAATTGCAGATACTGTAACACGTATTGCGCGCGAAGATGATCGTGTTGTAACGATTACACCTGCGATGCCAGTTGGTTCGAAATTAGAAGGATTTGCGAAGGAATTCCCGAAACGCTTCTTTGATGTTGGTATTGCAGAGCAACATGCAACAACGATGGCAGCAGGGATGGCAGCAGAAGGTTCAAAACCGTTCTTATCAATATACTCGACATTTTTACAACGTGCATACGATCAAATGTTACATGATATTTGTCGTCAAAACTTAAATGTATTCGTTGGAATTGACCGTTCAGGTTTAGTTGGAGCAGATGGCGAAACACATCAAGGTGTATTCGACATTAATTTCCTTCGCTCAATGCCAAACATTGTCATTATGATGCCGAAAGATGAAAATGAAGGTCAACATATGGTGCAAACAGCTTTAGCATACGATGAGGGCCCAATTTGCTTACGCTATCCACGTGGTAATGGTTTAGGTGTTCCAATGGATGAAGAATTAAAAACGTTACCAATCGGTAGTTGGGAAGTATTAAAAGCAGGAACGGATGCAACGATTCTAACATTTGGTACAACAATTCCAATGGCAGAAGCAGCAGCAGAAAAATTAGCCGAACAAGGTATTTCAGTTGAAATTGTCAATGCTCGCTTCATTAAACCAATGGATGAGGAAATGCTACATCGCATTTATCAAACAGGTCGCCCTGTTTTAACAATTGAGGAATCGATGCTACAAGGTGGATTTGGTAGTGCTGTATTAGAGTTTGCGAATGATCATGGCTATGACACAAATCAAACAGAACGTATGGGTATTCCAGATGAATTCATCGAACATGGAAGCGTAGATTTATTAATGCGAGACATTCATTTAACAGCAGAAGAAGCTGAGAAACGTATTACAAAGCTCGTACATCAAAAAAGAGAACAAGAAGGTCTAAAATCATAATGGCAGACAAAGTACAAAAAGAGCGCGTAGATATTTTACTCGTTCAACGCGGTATGTGTGAAACACGTGAAAAAGCAAAACGTTTAATTATGGCGGGACAAGTTTTCTCTAAAGAAGTTCGCGTCGATAAAGCAGGAGAGAAAATACCAGCAGACCAAGATTTAACAATTAAAGGTCAACAACTGAAATATGTCAGTCGTGGTGGTCTAAAGTTAGAAAAAGCACTTGAGATTTTCGACTTTACGGTGGAAGGAAAACTGATGCTAGATATCGGTTCTTCAACAGGTGGTTTTACAGATTGTGCGTTACAGAACGGCGCGCGTCATTGTTACGCTTTAGATGTTGGTTCAAATCAACTCGCTTGGAAGATTCGTTCAGATGAACGCGTTACGGTAATGGAGAAAACCAATTTCCGTTACGTAACTGCACCTGATTTAGTCGAGGGTTTACCAGAAGTGGCAACAATCGATGTATCATTCATTTCACTCGAACTAATTTTACCTGTATTAAAAACATTATTGATGCCTGGTGGCGATGTGATGGCTCTTGTTAAACCACAATTCGAAGCAGGTAAAGAAAATGTCGGTAAAAAAGGTGTCGTACGCGATGCGAAAATTCATTTAGAAGTACTTGAAAAAGTAGCGGATTTCGCAGAGGAACTAGGGTTTGTTTTAAAAGATGCTTCTTATTCACCAATTACAGGTGGAGAAGGAAATATCGAATTCTTATTCCATCTTTACAATCCGCATACTACTGAAGAATTAGAACGTTCGTGTGATTTACAAGCAGTTGTAAAAGAAGCACATGCACAATTAAAATAAAGTAGCTAAAAATCGAAAAACACTTTCAGAGAATCAGAAGGTTCTTTGAAGGTGTTTTTCCATGAATAAATGCCTAAATAAAAGAAGAAGAAAATAGATAAAAGATTCGTTTTTTCTTGTTATTTCATTGAATAGATGATAACTTTAGGTTGACAGGCATAAATATGCATAGAGGTGAATGATATGAATAAAAGTCAAAGACATATTCGTATTCGTGATATGATTGCGAATCGAGAAATTGAGACACAAGATGAACTAGTCGACTTATTAAAAGAAGCAGGCTATAACGTGACACAAGCAACAATCTCACGTGACATTAAAGAATTACATCTAATCAAAGTACCATTACAAGATGGACGTTATAAATATAGCTTACCAGCAGACCAACGTTTTAATCCTGTACAAAAACTACATCGTGCGTTAGCAGATGCTTTTGTATCGATTGATGGGGCAAGTCATTTCCTCGTTATGAAGACATTACCAGGCAACGCACATGCGATTGGCTCATTATTAGATCACTTAGATTGGACGGAAATTTTAGGTACAATCTGTGGAGATGATACAATCATGATTTTATGTCGTGAAGAATCAATGCGTGAAGTAGTGAAAAATCGTTTACTAGAGATGTTATAAGAACTGCTAGAGAGAAGTATTGAGGGGTGTGACACATCGTGTTAAAAGAATTATCCATAAAGAATTTTGCCATCATTGATGCATTAACCGTCGAATTTCAAGAAGGATTAACTGTATTAACAGGCGAAACAGGTGCGGGTAAGTCAATCATCATTGATGCGGTACAACTTTTAGCAGGGGGGAGAGGTTCTCAAGAGTTTATTCGCCATGGTGCTAAAAAGGCAGAGCTTGAGGGCCTTTTTACGTTGCCTGAAGAACCGCATCCTGCTTATGATAAGTGTAAAGAGTTAGGAATTGAAATTGATGAAGGTATCATTATTTTGCGTCGCGACCTAAACGATACAGGAAAGAGTGTTTGTCGTGTAAACGGTAAAATGATGCCACTGAATATGTTACGTGAAGTGGGTTCGACATTGATTGATATTCATGGGCAACATGAATCACAAGAATTAATGGACGATAAACAGCATATCCATTTACTCGATCAATTTGCGGGTGATGCGATAATCGGAGAAAAAGAGCGATATGCATCGCTATATGAACAATATCGTACATTGAAAAGCGAATTAGCAGCACTATCGCTTGGTGAACAGCAAATCGCTCAAAAAATTGATTTATACGCATTCCAAATTAAAGAGATTGATGCATGTAAGTTTAAAGAGAATGAAGAAAATGAATTAATGGAAGAGCGTCGTCGTTTAAATAACTTCCATAAAATCTTTGAAGGTAGTTCTCACGCACATGAAGCCATTCTTGGTGAATCTAAAGGGCTTGATTGGATTGGGCAAGCGATGTCTGATTTAGAAGATGTTGCGAATGTAGATGAACAGTTCAAAGAACAATCTATGGCCGTATCAGACGCGTTCTATGTTTTACAGGAAGCTGCTTTTTCATTAAAGAATATTTTAGATGAGATGGAATTTGATCCAGAAAGATTAAATGAAGTAGAGCAACGCCTCGCACTTATTCAAAATATGAAGCGAAAATACGGACATAGTTTAGCGGATATTTTAGCGTATCGCAATCAAATTGGTAAAGAGCTAGAGACGCTTGAAAATAGCGATGAAAATATCCAAAAGAATGAAAAACGCTTAAAAGACTTAGAAAAGCAACTAGCTGAACAAGCAGAAAGGCTAACAGTTATCCGTAAAGAATATGGTGTTCAATTAGCTGAGAAGATTATGACGCAATTACAAGAGTTGTATATGGAACGTGCAACACTGATTGTGCAAATCACACCGTCACATACATTTGATGCGATGGGTAGCGATGAAGTTATCTTCTATATTTCAACGAATGTAGGGGAGCCACCAAAGCCACTGACGAAAATTGCGTCTGGTGGTGAGCTATCGCGTATTATGATTGCTCTTAAAACCATCTTTTCATCTACAATGGGAATTACGTCCATCATTTTTGATGAGGTTGATACAGGCGTAAGTGGCCGTGTAGCGCAAGCTATTGCGGATAAAATTTCACTAATCTCTGTAAATTCACAAGTGCTTTGTATTTCGCACTTACCACAAGTGGCGGCGATGGCTGATCATCATTACTATATTCAGAAACAAGAAGAAGATAATCGTACATTCACATCGTTATGTGAATTAGTAGAAGATGATCGAATTGACGAGATTAGTCGTATGATGTCAGGTGAAGTCGTGACGGAAAAAACATTCCAACATGCAAAAGAACTAGTTGAAATTGCAGAAGAACATAAACAACGCCGTATCATATAACTACTATTAAGACATTGTAAACAAGTACGAATGAATTGTTTACAATGTCTTTTTTATCTGAAAAATAAACAAAAGTTTCATTCAACACGCGAAAAAAGTGTTATAATACATATAAATTACATGAAAATAAAACAATTGTTTTATAAGAAAATGGGTAATGACATTTTGTTTTGAAATGAATTTTGATACAATAAATGCATTGTGAAATGTTGAGTGAAAACCTAAGGAGGAAAAAAGATGACGCAGATTAAGGTAGCCATTGCAGATGACAACCGCGAACTTGTAGCCACATTAGAAAAATACTTGCAAAAAAATGAAGGAATACAAGTAATTCATACTGCTTCAAATGGTAAACAGTGCTTAAAAATGCTGGAGGAAGAAATCCCTGATGTGCTAATTTTAGATATTATTATGCCTCACTTAGATGGTTTAGCTGTTTTAGAAGAGATACATAAAAATGAGCAATGGAAAACGATTGAAGTGATTATGTTAACAGCTTTTGGACAAGAAGATGTTATGAAACAAGCGAGTGACTTTGGTGCTGCTTACTTTATGTTAAAACCTTTTGAGATGGATCGTTTAGAGTCGAAGATTATTCAATGTGCAGAACGTGCAAAAATGAAACAAACAAAAGCACGTGAAATTATTGAAATTGATTTACCTGAGACATCAGATAAGCATACATTAGATGCACGTATTACATCTATCATTAAGGAAATAGGTGTACCAGCTCATGTAAAGGGATATGGCTATATTCGTGAAGCTATTCAATTAGTCTATAATAATCCAGATTTATTAAGTTCAATTACAAAAGCGTTGTATCCAGCTATTGCAGAAATATTTGAAACAAAACCAACACGTGTAGAACGTGCCATCCGAAATAGTATTGAGATTGCGTGGGGACGTGGCAATCATGACGCCGTATCCAAGCTATTCGGTTACACCTCACACCATATGAAACAAAAACCAACGAATTCAGAGTTCATCGCCATGGTCGCAGAAAAGTTACGCGAAGAATTAGTAGAAGTATAAGTCATCTTATGAAAAAGCAGCAGCTCGTTCAATTAGAACTGTTTGCTTTTTTTTGTGAATATAAGTAAGGAAAGAGGAGAGATATGTTTTATATTAGTTCGCTAGTAGGTTTAATGGTACTTTTGTATAGTATATGGAAGCATCATTCTTTAGGGATATATCTTGGTTTTGTTATAGTACTTACAACACTTTTTCTATGGGTTTGGGGTGCAAATGTCTTTTTATTAGCTATACCTGTTCTTTCAATGATTAGTAAAGAGGCTATAGAGAAAATACAAGATAAGAAAAATCAAACATCTCAAATATAGGTCTAAAAGCATTCATTTTTCAGAAAGAGTCGTGAAAAATGTATTAGTTTTTTGCGAGGTGGGTATGATAAAGATAGTTAGGTTTTTCTATGTTATTATATACGAAAAATAGGTACAGACTACATTTGGATAATAATAACCAATAAGAATAGTGAAAAAATAGGACTATTTAGTCAAATAAAACTAAATTTGAAAAAAATAAAAAAACAGATAAGCATATAGAAATATTCTAGTGTAAAGGTCTTTAGAAGTTAGATAAATGCACGATATTAAGCATACAGACTTTTACACAAGGAGAGGGTGAAAAACATGGAACTTTATAAAGATCAGCATATGGAAATTATCTCAAGAGACAATAAAGTTTTTGTGAAAAAACATCAAGAACATTATACAATGAAGGATTTTGAGACTTTGTTAAAAGAATTTCCACGAATTAAACTGACAAACTTTATGGAATTAAAAAACCTCTTCAATCAACAGAATGGTGATTTTGTAGAAATAGGTGTTTTATTACCTGAAATGGATATTCAAATCTCAAAAGATGCAATGACTGCTAATATTTTATTTTACGAAGATCCGAAAAAAATTAGTAACTCTGAAGATGAATTGAATCTTAAAATTAAAGAAATTGCTGCATCTATTGGGATTGAGTACGGTCTGAAACGAATCTTATGGGAAGAACTTGAGAAGAAAAAACATGTGATTGCGGAAGGGAAAGAGCCTGAAGATGGTGTAGATGCAAAAATCACGTATTTTCAAAATCCAACGCGCAGACCAAAAATTGGTTTAGATGGTCGAGCAGATTTTTCCGATATGAACTTTATTTTTGAAATTGAAAAAGACGCTTGGCTAGGTGAGAAAATACCGGCATCTGAAGGAATACCGGGTATGAATGTATTGGGAAAAGAGATTCCCGCAAAAGCAGGGAAAGACCTTATTTTAAAATATAATCCAGAATCTGTTTATGAAAGTGAAGAAAACGGAAAGATTATTATCCGTTCTAAAACAGCAGGTGTATTGGATGATTCAAACGGTCTGATTAGTATTTTACAACATCTCGAAATTAAAACAGATATTGGTGTAGAAACTGGTAATATTGTGTTTAATGGTTCTATTGCAATTAAGGGAACTGTTTTACCAGGCTATTCAGTAAAAGCAACAGGTGATATTTCGATTGAAGCAAAAGAAGGCGTATCTGGCGCTGACTCGATTGAATCAACAGGCGGCGATATTTATATTCGTGGTGGTGTATTTGGTCATTCAAAAACAGTCATTCGAGCAGGTGGAAGTGTCTTTTTAAAACATGCGAATGAAGCAACGATTTATGCTGAAAATGAAATTTGTATCGAAATGTATGCAATAGGTTCAAATTTATCAGGAAGAATTGTACGTTTAGACGGTGTGAATGGGAAAATTATTGGTGGTGTGACAGAAGCGACATCGTATATCCATACAGCAATCGCTGGAAATCAACACGAAAGACGTACAGAGTTAATTATTTATACCATTGACCAGAAAGAAAAAATGGGTGAAGTACGCTATAAAGCAGGGAAAATAAAAGAAATTGAACAAGAGATGGGTGTGCTTGAAAGTCGTGTCATTCAATTACAACCATTAACGAAACAGATGAATGCACAACAACTAGAAGTATTTGAAGATACAAAATATAAATATGAATTAAAAAAATCAGTTGTAATCCAGTTGAATTATGAAATTCAAACCATTTTAAAACAATTAAGTGAGATTGAAAAAGAATGTGTGGAAGTAACAAAAATAGCATTTGAAGGAACGATTATTAAGATTGGTAAACGTTCATCTATGTTAAAAACACGTACAAATGGTGTATTTAAAATGGAGAATGGAGAATTGAATGTATAGATTGCCTATTTATGCACATCGTGGTTGGACAAAATGTGAACCAGAAAATACATTAGAGGCGATGAAGGAGGCCATGATACAAACTGCAGCAGATGGAATTGAGTTTGATTTACAACTGACGAAAGATCGTATTGCAATTGTTACACATGATCTTAATTTAAAACGAATGTTAGGTATTTCTAAATGCGTAAACGATTGTACACTTAACGAAATAAGAAGTCAGAAGATTAAGCGAAGTCGTCATTGTATTAATACATTTTCAGAATTATTAGCATGGGCTATCCCAAATAAAGTACCAATGAATATTGAACTCAAAGAATCGTTTATCGGACGAACTGCTGATCTTGAGATTGTTGTAAAAAAGACGCAACATTTATCAAGTGTACATTACTCCTCTTTTCATCTAGAAGTGTTACAACAAGTAAAGGTAATGAATCCAACAGCAGAAGTAGCGTTTATTCCGAAACGCAAATTTGATTGGACGCGCTTAAATGATTTACCTTGGATTGATGCATTACATGTGAATAAGCATTTTTTCTATAAGATAGTTTGTCAAATTAAGTGCAACAGTTCTTCTTCAAACGCCTCGTAGGCTGTTTTCCATCCAAGACATTTTCTTGGGCGATTATTGATAAGTTGAAGCGCTTGCTCCATCTCTTTTTCAGTTACGTGATCGAAATTTGTTTTCTTCGGGAAGAATTCTCGTAAAAGACCATTACTATTTTCGTTACTGCCACGTTGCCAAGACGAGTAGGCATCCGCAAAGTAAACTTGAATATTTAAGTCCTGTTCGAGAACTTTGTAACAGCTGAATTCTTTCCCGCGATCCGTTGTCGCTGTTTGAATGGCACCTTCAGGTAATTGTTTGTGTAACCGTTTTACTGCCGTCTCCATCGAAGCCGCAGAACGATTGGGAATTAATACACCGAAATACCAACGTGTTTTACGCTCAATAAATGTAGCCACGCAGCCCTTTGCTTTCCCACGTCCAGAAACAACGGTATCTAATTCCCAATGTCCAAATGTCTCCCGTTTCCGAACTTCTAGTGGTCGTTTAGAAATAGGGGTACCAATATTGAAGCGACCTCTTGTTTCACGAAGCTTTCGTCGTTTTCCTTTTTGCCGAAGCATCGTTAAAGGTACCTCGAGTAAGCCCTCATAAATCCAGCGATAAATGCTTTTAAAACTCAGCTTTCCTGCATATAAGCGACCGACGATTTGTTCAGGCGACCACGTTTTCCCCAACTTTTCTTGAACAGCTTTTTTTAAATCGTCCGTTAACTTACGCTTAGCACCACAGTTTGATTTATTTACCTGATAGCGTATTTGGGCTTCTTCAGCCGTACAGTTTTGATGGCGACGTAGCTCTCTAGAAATTGTAGAAGGGGCCCGATGGATTCGCTTGGCAATCGCACGGATGGAGTAACCTAATTCAAGATAAGTTTCTATTTTCGAACGTTCAGATATGGTAAGATGAGTGTAGCTCATAACGATTCCTCCTTCTATGTTTGGTGTGGTAACTAACATTGTATACGAGGTCGTTATGAGCTTCTTTCATTTTGACTTATAGGTGTTGCGCTTAATATTACAATTCGTCTATTTTAATGCAACGCTAGTGATATCACAAAATAAAGTTAATAATTGTCAAGAACACAGTTTTTAGTTAGAATTAGAACAAAGAAGAAAATATGTGTGTAAAATAGAAAAAATAAGTATTTAAACACAATTTTCTGACAATTTAAGAGCGGATAATGATAAAAAATTAAACGCAAATACAAGTAAGAATGTTTTTTATCAAGTATATTATAAATGTCATATCATGTCATATGACATTTATGATAGGAAGAATAAGTATTATTATGATATAACAGATAGTGAAGGTATTTGACCTAAAATGATAAAAAAGCAGTTGTGACAAGAAGTAAAAATAGTGATTTTATGGAGGTATGACAGATGGCAAATGAATACGATTTAGTCATTTTGGGCGGCGGACCTGCGGGATATGTGGCAGCCATTCGTGCAGCGCAATTAAAGTTAAAAGTGGCGATTGTCGAAAAAGAAAAACTAGGTGGAACCTGTTTACATAAAGGTTGTATCCCGACAAAAGCGCTATTAAAGAGTGCCGAACAATTACGTTCTCTTAAAAAAGCGCACGATTTCGGAATCGAATTAACATCGTATGGATTCAATTATCATATCGCACATGAAAGGAAAAATGCTGTAGTCGCACAATTAGAAGCAGGTATTCAAGCATTAATGAAAAAAGGGAAGATTGATGTATATACAGGTACAGGTCGCATATTAGGTCCTTCTATTTTTTCACCACTTCCTGGAACTGTATCAGTGGAATATGGTGAAGATCTTGAAAATGATATGCTCGTACCGAAAAATTTATTGATTTGTACAGGCTCGAAACCACGCACACTACCGTCTATGCCATTTAATCATACGACGATTTTAAGTTCAGATGATTTAGTTCTACTTGATACATTACCAAAGAATATGGCAATTGTTGGTGGCGGTGTAATCGGAATTGAATGGGCATCTATGTTACATGATTTAGGTGTAAAGATTACAATCTATGAAGCATTTGAGCGTATTCTACCTTCAGAAGATGAAGAAGTAGCGAAAGAACTTGTGAAAAATTTTGAAAAACGTGGCATTCAAGTTGTGACAAATGCGAAAATTTCAAATGTGGAAGCAACAGATGAACAAGTGATATTCCATGTGAATGAAGAAGTAAAAACATTCGAAAAAGTGCTAGTCGCAATTGGTCGACAAGCAATTACAGAACAAATTGGATTAGAAAATACAGATATCCAGTTAGAACAGCAGTTTATTAAGGTGAATAAATATATGCAAACAAAAGAAGCACATATCTATGCAGCAGGCGACGTAATTGGTGGTATTCAATTAGCACATGTAGCATCTCATGAAGCCATTCATGCAGTTGAACATATGGCGGGATTAAAACCAGATACACGTGTCGTGCATATGCCAAGTTGTGTTTATAGCTATCCGGAGATTGCCCATATTGGATTAAATGAAAAACAAGCAAAAGAACAGTTTAACAAAGTTGTCGTCAAAAAATTCCCATTAAAAGCAAATGCAAAAGCACTGGTTAATGGTGATGATTTCGGTTTTGCGAAGATGATTGTAGATGAAGAAACAGATGATGTACTAGGCGTTCATTTAATTGGTGACCATGTAACAGAATTAATCGCTGAATCAAGTTTAGCCTTTAATCTAGATGCTTCATCATTTGAAATTGGACATACGGTACATCCGCATCCAAGTGTGAGTGAAGTGATGCAAGAAGTCGCATTAGCAATTAAAAACGAAGCAATTCATTACTAGGAGGTTTTGATTATGACAGTTTCACATAAAGAAGCAAATTTAACAGATCAACAAGCATTAGATATTTATTTCAGTATGTTGCGCGCAAGACGTGTCGATGAACGCTTATGGTTATTAAACCGTTCAGGTAAAATTCCATTTGTTATTTCGTGTCAAGGACAAGAAGCTGCACAAATCGGCGCTGCATATGCACTTGATTTAACGAAGGATTATTTAGCACCGTATTACCGCGATTTAGGTGTGGTATTAGAAGCTGGAATGACAATTCAAGATGTTATGTTAAATGCTTTTGCGAAAGCAGAAGATCCAAACTCAGGTGGTCGTCAAATGCAAGCGCACTGGGGACAACGTAAAAATCGTATTTTATCAGGTTCTTCGCCTGTTACAACACAAGTTGTACATGCAGCAGGTGTCGCACTAGCAGGACGTATGAAGAGAGATGACTTTTACACATTTGTTTCACTGGGTGAAGGTTCATCCAATCAAGGTGATTTCCATGAAGGATTGAACTTTATCGGTGTTCATCAACTTCCGGTTATTACATTCGTAGAAAATAATCAGTATGCGATTTCAACACCATATAATCGTCAAGTAGCGAGTGCAACAGTCGCACAACGAGCAACAAGTTATAATATGCCAGGTGAGGTAGTGGACGGTACAGATCCAATCGCTACGTATATTGCTGTGAAAAAAGCACGTGAATCAGGTAGGCCAGCATTGATTGAAGCGCTTTGCCAACGATTGACGCCTCATTCATCAGATGATGATCACCGTATTTATCGTACGACAGAAGAATTAGAAGATGATAAACAAAAAGATGGTTTACATCATTATGAGCAGTATCTAGTGGAACAAGGACTGTTAACAGAAGAATTAAAAGCAGAAATGGAAGCGACATTAAAACGTGAGATTAATGAAGCGACTACGTATGCAGAACAAGCACCATATGGTTCAGTAGAAGATAATCTACGTTATGTCTATGCGGAAGGGGAGAAGCTATAATGAGAACGATTTCCTATATTGAAGCAATTAATGAAGCGATGCGCGAAGAAATGCAGCGAGATGAAAATGTATTTGTACTAGGTGAAGATGTTGGGAAAAAGGGCGGGGTGTTTCGTGCAACAGATGGTCTTTACGATGAATTCGGTGAAGACCGCGTTTTAGATACACCATTAGCAGAGTCAGCTATTGCAGGTGTAGCAGTGGGAGCGGCAATGTATGGTATGAAACCAATTGCAGAAATGCAGTTTGCAGATTTCATTTTACCAGCAGTCAACCAAATTATTTCAGAAGCAGCTAAAATGCGTTATCGTTCAAATAATGATTGGAGTTGTCCATTAGTTGTTCGTGCACCATTTGGCGGCGGGGTACATGGTGGTTTATATCACTCGCAATCAGTAGAGGCGATTTTTGCTAATCAACCAGGTTTAAAAATTGTTGTTCCTTCAAACCCAGCAGATGCAAAAGGACTTTTAAAAGCAGCGATTCGCGACCCAGATCCAGTTCTTTATTTCGAACATAAAAAAGCATATCGCCTACTTAAAGGTGAAGTGCCAAATGAAGATTATGTTGTGCCAATCGGTAAAGCTGACGTGAAACGCAGTGGTGAGGATTTAACAGTTATCACATATGGTTTAATGGTCGACCAAACATTAAAGGTGGCAGAAGAGTTACAAGAGGAACAAGATATCTCTGTACATGTTCTCGATTTACGCACAATCTATCCACTCGATCAAGAATCGATTATTGAAGCAGCACGTAAAACAGGTAAAGTCTTATTAATTACAGAAGATAATAAAGAAGGAAGTATTATTGGAGAAGTCGCAGCGATTGTTGCAGAACATTGTCTATTTGATTTAGACGCTCCAATTAAGCGACTGGCAGCACCTGATGCCCCATCGATGCCGTATGCACAGTCTTTAGAAAAAGATTTCATGGTAACACCAGACCAAATCGAAGCAGCAATTGTCGAATTAGCTGCATTCTAAGGAGGAAGAATACATGTTAGAGTATATTAAAATGCCCCAACTCGGTGAAAGTGTTACAGAAGGAACAATCGACCGCTGGTTAGTAAAGCCAGGCGATACAGTTGAACAGTATGATTCCATTGCAGAATTAACGACAGATAAAGTAACTGCTGATCTTCCTTCTCAATTATCAGGAACGATTCAAGAGATTTTGGTTCCTGAGGGTGAGACTGTTGCAGTTGGTGAAGTCGTATGTTCGATTGTTGTTGCACATGGAGAAGTAGCAACACCTGCTGAGTCACCGTCATCTTCATCAGAAACAACTAAATCTGTAGCAGCAGCACCACAATCAGCTCCGAAACGCTCAGCTGATCAGAAAAAGCGCGTGTCACCTGTTGTTGGAAGACTAATTGATGAATATCATTTGAATATTGATTTAATAGAAGGAACAGGTGCAGGTGGACGTGTAACACGTAAAGACGTGTTGCGTGAGATTGAATCGGGCATTATTTCGTCACAATTAACGCATGAAGAAAAACCAACAACACGTGATACACAAGTAAAAGAGGCAATTCCAGAAGAAAATGGTGATGTGATTATTCCGGTATCTTCGATTCGTAAGACAATTGCGAAACGTATGGTAGATAGCGTGACGCAAATTCCACATGCTTGGATGACCATTGAAGTGGATGTAACAGAATTAGTTAAATTACGTAATGCACATAAGAAGCAATTCAAAGAGCAAGAAGGATATAATTTAACGTATTTTGCTTTTTTCGTAAAAGCAGTTGCACAAGCGTTGAAAGAATATCCAATGCTTAATTCTGTTTGGAAAGGCGATACAATCGTTCAGAAGAAAGCAATTAATATGTCGATTGCAGTGGCTTCAGATGATGAGTTATTCGTTCCAGTTATCCAAAACTGTGACCAATTGTCCATTGCAGGCATTGCAAGTCAAATTGCGATTTTAGCTGAAAAAGGACGTAAAAAACAGTTGAATGTAAAGGATATGTCAGGTGGAACATTTACGGTAAATAATACGGGTTCATTTGGTTCTGTTCATTCAGCAGGAATTATTAATGCACCACAAGCAGCAATTTTACAAGTGGAATCGATTGTGAAACGACCTGTCATTATAGGCGATGGTATGTTCGCTGCACGCGATATGGTGAATTTATGTCTATCTTTAGATCATCGAGTTTTAGATGGAATGATTTGCGGGAAGTTTCTAGCTCGTGTTAAAGAATTGCTAGAAAATATGACGATTTCAAGCACTTCTGTTTATTAGAAAAAGTCAGAAAACCGAATTGTTGCGGTTTTCTGATTTTTTTTTACTTTTCCGTTCACCTTTTCTTGTGTAAAATGGAAGATAGAATCATTGAAGGGGGGAAGCGTCAACGCGTCCATATGACAAACATGAGAGAAGTAACATTTGAACAAGCAACTTATGCTGACTGGAAAAAAGCAGCAGAAGGAGCATTAAAAGGTAAACCATTTGAATCTTTGTTGACTAAAACAATCGAGGGGATTACACTCGAGCCACTCTACACAAGAGAGAGTTTGTTTGAAAAGATTGATGGTAAACTGGAGGAACAAATTTCGACGATTCGCACAATGAAAGTTGAAGGTGCTTTTGGGGTAGCACAGGCAGCCTATGGTGAGAATATTGAGGCATTCATCGCACAAGCAAAAGATGCGCTTCAACGTGGAAATCAATATGTAACAGTTGGAAAGGTAGCATTTGAGTGGACAGAAGATGCATTAAAGCAATTAGGTGCATTACTATCAGCTCACCCATTCCGTTTAAATATAGAAGATGAAGCTGTACTTGGTGTGTTCGAATTCATCACAAATAAAGAACAAGTAGGTTATGTACAATCAACACAACCAATTGACTTACCTGATTTTCCGAATGTTCGTACATTCAATGCGAATGTATTATCAGCACATTATGAAGGTGCAACATCTATACAAGAATTAGCGATTGCACTTGCACAAGCAGCAGAATTCATGAAAGGTGCTTCTTTTGAAGAAGTAGAGAAGAAGTTCTTCGCTTCATTTGCATTAGATACACACTTCTTTATGGCAATTGCTAAAATCCGTGCTTTCAGAGTATTATGGAAAGCGTTTGCAAAAGCGTACGGTGTTGAGACACCACAACCAGTTCATATCGCTACGGAAACATCACTTCGTTCATTTTCGAAGTTAGACGTTTACGTGAATTTACTGCGCGCTGGAAATGAAGCGTTTTCAGCAGTAATCGGTGGAGCAGACTTACTAACAGTTCATCCACATAACATTTTAACTGCACCAACGAATCAATCGGTTCGTATTGCACGAAATGTTGCACTTGTGATTAAAGAAGAATCACAAGTAACGAAAGTAATCGACCCTTCAGGTGGTTCATACTTTATCGAAACATTAACACATGACCTTGTAAAAGAAGCATGGGCTTACTTCTTGAAAATTGAAGAAGCAGGTGGCTACGAGGCAGCAAGCGAGATGATTGAAGCGGATCTTCAAGCTTCATGGTCTGAACGCATTGAAAAAGTGAAAAAGCGTAAAACGGTATTAGTTGGTACAAATAATTATGCAGATGCAACAGAAGAAGTACCTGCTGAAACATTTGTCGAAGTAAATCGTTTAGCACAGCCATTTGAAGAGTTACGTGTGACATTCAAAGAACATCCGATGAAGGCACAAATTTTAACATACGGTGAGCTAAAAACGACAAAACCACGTACAGACTTTGTAAAAGGCGTGTTAGCAACGGCTGGTATCGTACCAGAAGTAACAGAACCAACAGCCGATTTAACAGAAATCGTGCATATGTTAACGACAACAACAGCAGACTATGTTGTCCTTTCAGCAACAGATGAAGATACAAAAGCAGTTATGGAAGCATTACTTGCTGCAAAACCTGAACACGTCATCTTTGATGTGGCGGGTAAGTTTGATGCGAACTGGACGGAAAAAGGCTTAAATGGTTATATCTTTGCAGGGTTAAATATTTATGAAAAACTAACAACTGTTCACGCAAGCATGAAGGAGGTTCAACGATGAGCAATCCAACATTCCACAAAATTGACATCGATGAAGTATTAACGAAAGAACCATTTGAAACGACGCAAGAAACATTTATGACGAATGAAGAAATTCCTGTAAAACCTGTTTATACAGCTGTAGATAATGAAGGTTTACAACATCTAAATGATGTAGCAGGGATTGCACCCAATACACGTGGACCATATCCAACGATGTATGTAGGTCGTCCATGGACGATTCGTCAATATGCAGGTTTCTCAACAGCGGAAGAATCAAATGCTTTCTACCGCCGAAATCTTGCGATGGGACAAAAAGGTCTTTCAGTTGCCTTTGACTTAGCGACACACCGTGGTTATGACTCAGATCATCCGCGTGTAACAGGTGATGTTGGTAAAGCGGGTGTTGCAATTGACTCAGTTGAAGATACAAAAATCTTATTTGATGGCATTCCACTCGATCAAATGTCTGTATCGATGACAATGAATGGTGCTGTACTTCCAATTCTTGCGTTTTACATTGTAACAGCAGAAGAACAGGGCGTTACACCAGACAAATTAGCAGGTACGATTCAAAACGATATTTTAAAAGAGTACATGGTGCGTAACACGTACATCTACCCACCTGAAATGTCGATGAAAATCATTGCAGATATTTTTGAATATACGTCAAAATTCATGCCGAAGTTCAACTCGATTTCAATTTCGGGCTACCATATTCAAGAAGCTGGTGCGACGAATGATATTGAGTTAGCTTATACATTAGCTGACGGTTTAGAATACGTGCGTACAGGTTTAAAGGCAGGAATCGATATTGATAAGTTTGCTCCGCGTCTATCATTCTTCTGGGCGATCGGTATGAACTATTACATGGAAATCGCTAAAATGCGTGCAGCACGTCGTATTTGGGCACAAATGATGTCAACATTTAACCCAAAAAATCCAAAAACATTGGCGCTTCGTACACACTCACAAACATCTGGATGGTCATTAACAGAACAAGATCCGTTCAATAATGTGACACGTACGTTAATTGAAGCGAATGCGGCAACGATGGGGCACACACAATCACTTCATACAAATGCATTAGATGAAGCGATTGCATTACCAACGGACTTCTCAGCGCGTATTGCACGTAATACACAGCTATTCTTACAAGAAGAAACAACGATGACAAAAGTGATTGATCCATGGGGTGGTTCATACTATGTCGAGAAGCTAACAGATGAACTAACACAATCAGCATGGAAACTAATTAATGAAGTGGAAGAACTTGGTGGTATGGCGAAAGCGATTGAAACAGGTTTACCGAAAATGAAAGTTGAAGAAGCTGCAGCAAAACGTCAAGCGAAAATTGACTCAAAAGCAGAAACAATTATTGGCGTCAACCGTTACCGTTTAGATGAAGAAGAACCTATTGAAATTTTAGATATTGATAACACATTAGTACGTCAATCACAAATTGACCGTATTAATAAAATGAAAGCAGAACGTGACGAAGCAGAAGTGAAACGCCATTTAGCACGTCTAACAAAAGCAGCAGCAGATGGCAGTGAAAACTTATTAGCTGTAGCAGTTGATGCAGCGCGTGCGCGTGCGACATTAGGTGAAATCTCAGATGCAATTGAAGAAGTATCAGGTCGTCATAAAGCTGTTATTCGCTCAATTAGCGGTGTATATGCTTCAAACTATTCAGATGCAGATGCCATCAAAGAAATTAAAGAAATGACAGATGAATTCTTAGAAAATGAAGGTCGTCGTCCACGTATTCTTGTAGCAAAAATGGGACAAGATGGACATGACCGCGGTGCGAAAGTTGTTGCAACAGCGTATGCTGACTTTGGTTTCGACGTGGATATTTCACCACTGTTTATGACACCAGAAGAAGCAGCAATTATGGCTGTAGAAAATGATGTTCACTGTGTTGGCGTATCGTCATTAGCAGCAGGTCATAAAACACTTGTACCTGAATTAATTGCAGAGCTTAAAAAATTAGGTCGTGAAGATATCGTTGTCATCGTTGGTGGTGTTATTCCAGCACAAGACTATGATTTCTTATATGAAGCAGGAGCAGCAGCAATTTTCGGACCTGGTACGGTATTGCCAATTGCTTCTCAAAAAATGATCGAAATTATCTACGAACGTTTAGGTTACGAAGAAGCATAATGTCTGAAAAAGAATCAGCGCTTTTTGTACAACCAGGTGTAAAAGCGAGTCATGATGGAATGCAAAAATCCAAAAGACGTAAATTTATTAAAAAGCGTACACCGATTGCGATTGACGAATTAGCTACAGATGTACGAAGCGGTTCGAAATTACATCTTGCCAAGGCCATTACACTACTTGAGAGTGCAAATATCGATGATAAAGCAGAAGGACAGGCGCTATTAAAAGAACTGCTGCCGCATACAGGGAAGTCGATTCGAATCGGCATTACCGGTGTGCCAGGAGCAGGGAAGAGTACGTTCATCGAAACCTTTGGAAAGATGTTAATTGAACAAGGGCATCGCGTAGCAGTACTTGCGATTGATCCAAGTTCTTCGATTACAGGCGGGAGTATTTTAGGCGATAAAACACGTATGGAAGAATTATCGCGTGACCCACGTGCCTATATTCGACCATCTCCTTCTGCTGGAACGCTTGGCGGTGTGCATAAAAAAACACGTGAAACGATGTTGCTTTGTGAAGCAGCAGGGTATGATGTGATTTTAATTGAGACTGTCGGTGTTGGACAGAGTGAAACCATTGTACGCGGTATGGTAGATTTTTTCTTGCTTCTTGTATTAACAGGAGCAGGAGACGAGTTACAAGGTATGAAAAAAGGGATCATGGAATTAGCAGATACGATTGTCGTGCATAAAGCGGATGGTGATAATGTACGAAATGCACGTAAGACCGTTGCAGAGTATAAGCAAATCTTACATTTGCTACAACCTGCAACGCCGCATTGGACGACAAAAGTGATGTCAGCTTCCTCTTATGAAAATAAAGGGCTCGACAAAGTATGGGAGACGATTGAAGCATTCAAAGAGCAGGCACTTGAAAATGGTGTTTGGTTGAATCGCAGAAATCATCAAACAACCGATTGGTTCCGCTCAATGATTTTAGACCGTCTGGTAGATGATTTTTACGGTACGCAAGGCAAAAAAGAAATCGTACAAGCCTTAGAAAAAGAGATTTTAAAAGGTGAATTAACCGTTTCGCAAGGAATTGAAACACTTTTTAAACCATAGTAAAAAGCAGTGATGTCACAGTGCATCGCTGCTTTTTTTGATTTAAAAAATGCCACACAACAAATGTAGTTGTATGGCATATTGTTATAAATTATTCAATTGGAACCCAAACCTCAATTTGGTCTAGCGCTTTCCCTTTATACTTTTCGAAACTAATACCTGGACGATGGATGTAGTCTTGGTGGCTGCTTAATTCTCTGAATGCTTTTTCAAGGTCATTGATTGAACTGAGCTCCCCAACGAGGTATTTACCGGATGCGATGGATACACTTTCAGTCGGTACGTCCTCAGGCATATAATCTTCTTTAATACCTGCTAAATAACGAATACCATCGTCCGTTAAATCGACAAAAACACCGTATAATACGTCATGTTGTACGTCGTAATCTTCCAGCACTTCTGCAAGTTCTTCCCATTGTTCAGAAATATCGTCCGTTTTACATTCATGAATCTTTAAACCCGAAATCACAAAATCCTTTACTTCTTGTACACGTGTTTGCATTGGCTGGAACCTCCTCATATTCAAATAGTAGAGTGTAACTAACTCTATTATATACACGTATTTCGAAATAGCCAAACTTTTTATTTAAAATTTAGGAATATTCTCGTAATTACTTTGAAAATAAATTAATTTAGTTAAAACCGATTCGGACGCTTTGAATTCAAAAGAATCTAATGTATGATAGTAAGGAGTTAATTGTGAAGGGAGTTATTTGAATATGAATGACTATGATTTATTTTATCAAGATATGTTAAACCAAGCGCGCGGTGAATTATCGGGCAATGGTTATGAAGAATTAAAAACAGTGGAAGCAGTAGAAGATGCTGTAAAACGTCAAGGAACAACATTATTCATGGTGAACTCTGTATGTGGTTGTGCAGGCGGTATTGCACGTCCAGCAGCAGTACATTCGATTAATTATCCAAAACGTCCAGATCACCTTGTAACTGTATTTGCAGGACAAGATAAAGAAGCAACAGCAATGGCACGTGCTTTCTTCGGGGAAGATCACATTCCATCATCACCATCATTTGTTTTAATGAAAGATGGTCAAGTAGTGGCAGAAGTTCCACGCCATGAAATCGAAGGTCATGAACCAATGGCTGTTATTACACATCTGCAATCACAATTTGAAGATTTCTGTGAAGAAGTTTAATACGTTTTAAAGGGGAGGGATTGCTTTAAGCAGTTCCTTCTTTTTAATTATGTAAGAATTTTGTAAAAAAAGTTTTCTAAACCAAATCTGTGGTAATCTATTATGTGAGGAGGCCATGTATGAAACTTAAAAAAATCAAGCGCTTTTCAATTGGCTATCGTACATTAAAAACAGCTGTCGGGATTGCGGTAGCAATTGGTATTGCATCATTTCTCAATCTCGAATACTATACATCCGCAGGGATTTTAACCATCCTGTCCATTCAGACGACAAAAAGAAAGTCTGTTCATGAGATTTATACGCGCATAGCCGCAGGATTATTATCCTTGTTACTTTCCTATATTTTATTTTCAATTGGCGGATATAATGTCATTACGTTGGGGGTTTTAATTCTCTTATTTTTACCACTCCTCGTCATGTTCCATATTACATCGGCCTTCGTATCGAGTGTCGTCATCGTTCTACAAATCTTTAATTCAGGGGAATTTACATTACCTCTCTTATATAATGAATTATTATTGATGCTTGTTGGATTTGGTGTAGGATTTTTAATCAACTTTTATATGCCAGATATTAGTAAGGGGTTAAATAAATATCGTATTGCGATTGAAGAAGCATACAGTGCTATTTTTCATGAAATTGAAAAATATTTACGTACAGGTGATACGTCTTGGGACGGTAAAGAACTATTAATTGCTGAAAAAAGTGTAGCGAAAGGGAAGTCACTTGCCTACATGGACGTCGAAAATCACTTAGCACGTAAAGAAGATGTATATTATCGTTACTTTGATATTCGTGAAAAGCAGCTTGAAATTATCGAGCGCGTCCTACCTAAAATCACAAGTCTACCTGCATCTGTTGCACATTCAAAGATTGTGGCTGATTTTGTAGGAGAACTATCTGAGAACGTACATTCAGGTAATACTGTAACAGAGAGCAGAAGGAAGTTACAATGTGTACGAGAACGTTTTGAAGAAATGCCAATGCCTAAAAATCATGAAGAATTTTTAGCCATGTCTGCGCTTTATGTCTTTATAGAAGAAATGGATGAATATTTAGCCATCAAACAAAACTTTGAAGGACTTAACGTGAAAAAAGGTAAGTTGAAATCTAAAAAAAGTGTATCGATTTAAAAATTAATACACTTTTAATTTCTATAATAAAGAGATGAACATAAAATAACCCGTAGCTATTGTTTTAGCTACGGGTTTATTATGCTTCATTGAAAAATTTACTTTAACGCAACTGCGTATAGCGCGATTGTTTTGCACGTGGTGGTTCACGCAAAGGCATTAAAGCTTTTTGTATAGGAATCCATCCATATACAGATAATTGATGTAAGTATTGTGGAATTTGCGGCATGTATAGACACCATAATTCGTTCCAATACATTGGACGTTTTTTTCGAATAGGCTTGCTACCGCGCAGATTCAATTGCAAAACTTGAAGTTTGTGCAAGCTGTAATTGTGGCGGTGTTTTATGCTCAGTGAAAAAACTTGCATAATAGGCGTCCGTAATCGTTACAACATAACTCATCATCAATAATAGTTTCATTCAATTCATTAAGAAATCATTTCTCCTTCAAATTACGATATGAATATAGTACGTTCGAGTGGGGAAAAGGTTTCAATATTACGATAATATAATAGATAAACCAAACATAACCGTTGAAATTAACATAATTCCAATCATAGTCATGACAACAGCTTTTTGAAATTTCTTATTGCTCACGTTGATTCTCTCCTTGTTTGCATCGTTACTTCATTTTAACAAATCCCCTGTATTCGAGCAAAGGGAAAATCATAAAAGAGCGAATTTTCTTTTCGAAACTACTATATAACACAGATGGTTTGATGAAAAAATAAAACACAACCATTTGAATGTTTTGAAAACTCGCTGAACAATAAATCACTGTTTTTATTCCGTAAAAATCGAAATTTTGAACGTTTTTACGTTTATTTTCTCGTAAAAACGTATTTCCTTGATTTTTTGTTTCCTTCATTTACTATTAGAATAGGCTGATTGTTCAGAAAAGTAATCGCTATCATTGGAAAAAATTATTATATAGGTAGAGTTTTACGAAAAAATCAGTTACAATTGTGTTATACAACAAAAAGGAGTTGGGGACTCGTGGAAAATGTTGATCACATTGGCATCGCTGTCAATAATCTCGATGAACGTATTACATATTATACAGATGTACTCGGTATGAAACTTCTAAATGTCGAAGAAGTTGCTTCAGAACAAGTACGTGTAGCATTCATTGATGCAGGTAATACACATATCGAATTATTAGAACCACTTAGTGAAGAAAGTGCCATTCACAAGCACTTGGAAAAGCGCGGTGAAGGAATTCACCATATCGCATTACAAGTCGTTGGAATTGAAACGGAGATGGAACGTATGAAAAATGAAGGAGCCCGTCTATTGTCTGAGCAACCAAAAATTGGTGCTGGCGGTGCAAAAGTTGCCTTCATTCATCCGAAATCATCTTTTGGTGTACTTTACGAGCTAGTTGATCGAAGCTAATACAAAGGGGAATCGTAAACAATGGATATGTATGATAAAATAAACGAATTATTTGACAAAAAGCGTGAAATCGAATTGGGCGGTGGTGACGCTCGTATCGAAAAACAACATGAAAAAGGTAAATTAACAGCGCGTGAACGTATTGATTTATTATTAGACGAAGGTACATTCGTTGAAGTAAATCCATTCGTAAAACACCGTACTGTTGACTTTGATATGGCTGGAAAAGAAGGTCCAGGAGATGGTGTTGTAACAGGTTACGGTAAAGTAAATGGTCGTCCTGTGTACCTATTCTCACAAGACTTCACAGTATTCGGCGGTGCATTAGGTGAAATGCATGCGATGAAGATAGCCAATGTAATGGATTTAGCAGCAAAAACAGGTGCACCATTCATCGGTATCAATGATTCAGGTGGCGCACGTATTCAAGAGGGTGTACTTTCATTAGATGGTTATGGTGAAATCTTCTATCGTAACTCAATTTATTCGGGTGTAATTCCACAAATCTCTGTAATTATGGGACCTTGTGCGGGCGGTGCAGTTTACTCACCAGCTATTACAGACTTTATCTTAATGGTTGAAAAAACATCTCAAATGTTCATTACAGGACCAAAAGTAATTGAAACTGTAACAGGTGAAAAGATTTCTTCAGAAGGTCTTGGCGGTGCAAAAGTACATAACGCAATCGCAGGGAACGCACATTTCCGTGCACCAAGTGAAGAAGAAGCAATTGAGCAAATCAAACAATTATTAAGCTACTTACCACAGAATAATACAGAAAAAGCACCGATGGTTGAATTTAACGAAGAAGATGAGTACCGTTCAGAATTATTAGACATCGTGCCAATCGACCAAACAAAATCATATGATGTACGTAAAGTAGTTGAGCAAGTTGCGGACCCTGGTACATTCATGGAAGTTCAAAAAGACTTCGCTAAAAATATCGTTGTTGGTTTTGCGCGTATTAAAGGCGAATCAGTTGGTTTTGTATGTAACCAACCAAAAGTACTTGCAGGTGGCTTAGATATCGATTCATCAGATAAACTAGCACGTTTTGTACGTACTTGTGATGCATTTAATGTTCCCGTTATTACATTTGAAGATGTAACAGGCTTCTTCCCAGGCGTTAAACAAGAGCATGGTGGAATCATTCGTCATGGTGCAAAAATCTTATTTGCTTATTCAGAAGCAACTGTACCGAAAATTACAGTTATTCTACGTAAAGCATACGGCGGTGCATATGTAGCGCTAAACTCAAAGTCAATTGGAGCAGATATGGTATACGCTTGGCCAAATGCTGAAATCGCAGTAATGGGTGCAGCTGGTGCAGCGAATATTATTCATGCAGGCGAGATTGCAAAATCAGATGACCCTGAAGCAACACGCACACAAAAAATCGAAGAATACAAAGAAAAATTCGCAAATCCATATGTAGCAGCTTCTCATGGCTTAGTTGATGACATCATCGATCCACGTGAAACACGTCTAAAGCTAATCCAATCATTAGAAATGTTACGTAATAAACAAGAAGATCGTCCGAAGAAAAAACATGGTAACATACCATTATAATATTCCTTTAACAATGTAGAAGTGTGTCACGTCTCTTTATAAGACGTGACGCGCTTTTTTTATTGCTTTGAACGAGTTTTACACGAAAAATTGAATCATTTGTAGTAATATGAAATAAAATAAAGATTTTAGGAGGTTCGATGTATGCTGATTATTGAACAGCTTCAGAAAAAACAACCGTATTATTGGGAAAATCCGCATCGCTTACGATGGGAAGAAGCAGAAAAGCAGTTATCGATTCAGCCGACATTAATTGATGATGCGGAAGCACGTCTACAGCGTTTTGCACCATACTTCATGGCGATCGAACCAACAATGAAGGAAGCGAATGGATTAATAGAATCGCCTATTCAACAGGCGACTCTATTACAAAAAAGATACGTGCATGAAAATGAGCAGTTATGGTTAAAGCGAGACGATATTTTACCAATAGCAGGTTCAATTAAAGCACGAGGTGGTATTCATGAAGTATTAACCATTGCAGAACAGTTAGCAACTTCAACTGGACTCATTGAGCCAACAAAAAACTATGCTCAGTTTAGAGAACCAGCATTTCATGCGCTATTTTCAAAATATACAATTGTCGTTGGTTCAACAGGGAATCTAGGATTAAGTATCGGGATTATGAGTGCTAAATTAGGATTTCGTGTTGTCGTGCATATGTCGCATGATGCGAAACAATGGAAAAAAGATTTATTACGTGAAAAAGGTGTCACAGTTGTAGAGCATACGGGTGACTACAGTAAAGCAGTAGAGCAAGGACGAAAAGAGGCAGAAGCAGATTCATTCGCCTACTTTATCGATGATGAAAATTCACAAGCTTTATTTAGTGGTTATGCGGTTGCCGCACGTCGTTTAAAAAAGCAGCTAGAAGAAGCAAACATTCATATATCAATTGAAAATCCACTGGCTGTTTACTTGCCTTGTGGTGTTGGTGGCGGTCCTGGCGGTGTTGCATATGGTCTAAAAACAATTTTTGGTGATGCTGTACATTGTTATTTTGTAGAACCTGTCGAATCTCCTTGTATGCTACTTGGTATGGCGACTGAAAAGCATCATGATATTTCGGTACAAGATATCGGTTTATCGAATCAAACAGCAGCCGATGGTTTAGCAGTAGGTCGTGCTTCTAAGTTTGTAGGGCAGTTGATGATGCCGATTTTACATGGCGTTGTCACAGTGACAGACAATCAACTATATCGTATGGTATATGAGTTAAAAGAGACAGAAGGATTACAAATTGAACCGTCAGCAGCAGCAGGACTTGTTGCGATGGGTGTGATTCAATCATCAGCAGCCTATCATGTAGCGTGGTTAACGGGCGGTGGTATGGTGCCGCAATCTGAATGGCAGAAGTTTTACGAGAACGGAGAGAATATGGATGTTCAAACGCAGAAAGAGAAGTAATACTGAAGTAATGGAACCTGTCGAAGAAGTCGAGGAACACGCTCTAGAGAGAGAAGCAGAAGAACCGTTAGAAGATATGCAGCGTGCAATTCATGTAGACCGCGAGTATATCGATATTCAAAAAGAGAGTTTGGCAGTTGATGTCATTGAGATGCTCCACTTCTTTAATGAATTACCTTCTACATTACCTAAAGCATTACTACAAAAAAATGAAGAAGCGATTGATTACTTTAGAACATTAACGGGTGTTTATGTAGGAACACCTTATGATTTTTATCAGACAATTGTTCTATTCTATTATAAAAATTGGCATAATACAGCCTATCCTTTTAAAGGGAGTCAGTTAGAGTTTGCCTTTTCCAAAGTAGCACATGTCATTTTGGAAAATTTACAACAAGATGCGCACCAATCATATGGGCAAGTGTTTGACATAATCGAAGGAAATCCGAAAGCGTTCTATTTACATGAAGATCAAATTGAACGAACAGCCAATCGTTTTATTCGCCGTATGATAACACAGGTTCCTGAATTAGAAGTAACGGCTTTTTACACACCGATTGAAGGAGAATTTGTTACATTAGCCAATGAGATTTATCGGGATCTTCGCGAAGTAATTTATACGATGGAACATCAGGACTTTTATGACTATGATACGATGTATCGCTGGTTCGCTTATAATGATACTTTATTTGAAACACCTGATTTATTAGAGGTGCGTGCATTTTATTATTATCCTATCAAGCATGTAGAAATTATACGTGTACTTCAATTAATTCGTTTTGATTATTTACAACAACTCTGGTTACAAGTACTTCATTATGAATTATCAACGCAAATTCAATCCATTAAGACAGTTCGCATGTTGGAATACTATTTAGGTGCAGCCAATGATGCGATGTATTCGCAAAATGAATCGCTTTATTTTACAAATCAACGTTTTTTAAATTTGTTTTTTGATCATTATTATTTTGAAAAAGGAATGTTAGAAGATGAGGATAGCCCTAAAGTGAGGCACTGTTTAAAGCAGTTATTAGAACATGTAAATAAAGCAAAAGTAAATGAAGCATTCACGGGTGAGTTAGATATTCTCATCAAAAAAGCTTATTACGATCATCAATTACTAGCTGGTGATTAGAAACGTTTTGTTGATTATGTTAAAATAATAACAGATTTATATAAAAAGGAGTTTTTTACCATGACAAGTCGTGTAGTAGAAGAATTTTTAGAATTAGTTCAAATTGATTCAGAAACATATCATGAAGAAAAGATTTCACCTGTTCTACAAGAAAAATTAAAAGCACTAGGTTTTGATGTATATGTAGATGATGCACATACACGTAACGGACATGCCTCAGGTAACATTATTGCGACGTTAAAAGGAAATGTAGAAGCGGACACAATTTACTTTACAACACATATGGATACCGTTGTACCAGGTGTTGGTATTAAGCCGACAATTAAAGAAGATGGTTATATTTATTCAGACGGTACGACCATTCTAGGTGCAGATGACAAAGCTGGAATCGCTGCATTACTTGAAATGGCGAAACGTATTCAAGAAGAAAAAGTGGACCATGGTGATATCGAATTCGTTATTACAGCAGGTGAAGAATCGGGTTTAGCAGGTGCAAAAGAATTAGACCCAGCAAAAATTACAGCGAAATATGGTTTTGCTGTTGATTCAGATGGCAAAGTAGGTGGAATCGTAACAGCAGCGCCGTTCCAAACAAAAGTTGTCGCGACATTAACAGGTAAAACAGCACATGCAGGGGTAGAACCTGAAAAAGGAATTTCAGCGATTACAATCGCTTCAAAAGCGATTGCAAATATGAAATTAGGTCGCATTGATTCAGAAACAACAGCGAATATTGGTCGCTTTGAAGGTGGGAAAGCAACGAATATTGTATGCGATGAAGTGCATATTTTAGCAGAATGTCGCTCATTAAATGAAGCGAAATTAGAAGTACAAGAGCAACATATGAAACAAGCATTTGAACAAGCTGCGAAAGACATGGGGGGTAGTGCAGAAGTGGAAATTACACGCATGTATCCTGGATTCAGCTTCACAGAAGAAGATTTAGTTGTACAAGTTGCGAAAAAAGCAGTTGAACAAGTAGGTCGTGAACCGAAAATCATGCAATCAGGTGGCGGTAGCGATGCCAATGTCATCGCAGGATTTGGTATTCCAACAGCTAACTTAGCAGTTGGTTATGAAAATATTCATACGACAAAAGAGCGTATGCCCGTTGAAGAATTAGAAAAATTAGCAGATTTACTTGTAGAAGTTGTAAAAGTATCTGCAACTGTTTCATCAAAATAATTATTTTATATGAAGAGAATGTGATGCATTCTAAAAACAATTCTCAATCTAATTATAAGAAGAGTCGAAATGTTGCTGCTTGGCGAGATTTCGGCTTTTTAATATGTAAATATTAAAAAAGCAGTATTTATAAGAAAAATACGAAAGTACGATAGAAATAAGTATTTTTATTTTGTATAAAACAGGGAATATGCCATAAGTATCATTAGTTCTTTAGTTTTAATAATCATTTTGATTTCATGTCCTTTTTACTATATAATGAATAGCACCATGTCATACATAGTAAACATCAAGATAGATAATGGAGGTAAATTCAATATGACAAATTCTAAAGTAGTCGTATTTCGATGCGGTCAGGAAGAATATGCGGTATCAGTCGATCATGTGATTTCAATTGAAAAAATTGAAATGACAAATCGTATTCCACATTTACCAGACTATGTCGATGGATTAACGAAAAATCGTGGTGAATTAGTACCGATTTTAGATTTCGAACGTATTTTATATGGTCGTAGCGGTGGTGGCGATTTAAGTCGTTTACTCGTACTGCATGTCGATGATTTCACATTTGCATTAAAAGTATTAGAAGCAAAAGAAATTTTAGATATTCCAACAGAACAATTGAATCAAGTAGGGCTTGTGAATTATGCACGTACACGTTATTTCACAGCTGTCGCTAACCTAGATGAACGGATGATTACACTCGTATCACCATCTGTATTAGTGGATTCATTAGAAGGCATTAAAGAAATTAAACAATATATGGTTGATTTAAAAAATAAAGAAGCAGAAGCAGAATAAATAAAAGTGGGTTTGAACATGCGTAGGAATTGCGCTATGTTCAAACCTTATTTTTTTAGATTGTTTAAGTAACATAGATGGTATGCAAGTTCTAAACATATTATAATAAGAACATATGATTGGGAAGAGGTGAGGAAATGACACAAGCGCGTATTATTTTTCATTTAGATATGAATTGTTTTTATGCTTCAGTGGAACAAGCATTGAATCCGACGCTAAAAGGAAAAGCGATTGCGGTAGCTGGTAACCCGAAGGAACGTCGTGGCATCTTAGTTACCTGTTCCTATGAAGCGAGGGCAAAAGGTGTATATACGACGATGCCTGTATGGGAAGCAAAACAAAAGTGTCCTGAAATCATTCTCCTCCCACCTAATTTTGATGCCTATAGACGGGCTTCAAAAGCGATGTTCGATCTATTAAGAAGCTATACATATCTTGTTGAACCTGTATCCATTGATGAGGGATATATGGATGTGACAGAGATTGTGCATGGGAGTGAAGCGATTCAATTAGCTGAAAAAATTCAAATGCAGTTAAAAGAAGAACTCGATTTACCTTGTTCCATCGGGATTGCACCGAATAAGTTTTTAGCGAAAACAGCTTCCGATATGAAAAAACCAATGGGCATCACTGTGCTACGAAAAAGACAAGTGCCGCATATATTATGGCCTTTAAAAACGATTGAAATGCATGGAGTAGGCGCGAGTACGGCGAAAAAGTTAGTCACGTATAGCATTGAAACGATTGGTGATTTAGCACAGAAAACGGAAAAAGAAATGCATCAATGGATGGGAAAGAATGGGGTTCGTCTATGGGAAAAGGCACATGGTATAGATCGTAGACAAGTAGACCCAGAAGCCATTTACGATATAAAATCGGTTGGTAATTCGATGACTTCCGCTGTAGACTTAGTAGAGATGCGTGAAGTAGTAGAGATGGTTCAAAAATTAAGTAAAAAAGTAGCAAAACGATTACGTGCGAAAAATTTAGCTGGTACGACTTTGCAAATTCAAATGCGAACATCAGATTGGCAAAATAAAACGCGTTCTATAACATTTAAAAATGGCATCTATGAGCAGCAAGATATTGAACGTGAGGCACTTAAATTAGTGCGCAAACATTGGCACTTTGAACCGTTACGCTTAATGGGGGTTACGGTTAGTCATGTATATAATCGTAGGGAAGCGGCTGAACAACTTTCGATTTTTAATTATGCAGAACATGCAAAAGAAGAACCGGTTTTAAAGTTGGTAGAACAGTTACAACGAAAATACGGAAAAAATAGTCTTCAAAAAGGTGTCTCTGTAGCTAAAAATCCTGATTACACAGCGCAGACGAGTTTTAGTAAAGATTTTTTAGACGATCATTAGGAGGAAATGAAATGCAGATTCAGTTTTTAGGGACAGGGGCAGGCATGCCATCTAAACTGCGCAATACATCTTCAATTGCGCTGAAATTATTAGAAGAATGCGGTGAAATTTGGTTGTTCGATTGTGGTGAAGCAACGCAACATCAAATTTTACATACGACGATTAAACCAGGTAAGATTCATAAACTCTTTATTACACATTTACATGGGGATCATATTTTTGGCTTACCAGGTTTTTTAAGTTCACGCTCCTTTTTAGGTGGGAATGACCCACTAACAATTTATGGACCTAAAGGATTAGAAGAGTGGGTTCGCATGACATTGAATGTCACGAAGACGCATCTAACATATGAGCTTCATTTTGTAGAAGTAGTAGAAGGTTTATTATTTGAAGATGATCAATTTCAAGTATATGTACGTCAATTAGAGCATGTCATTCCTTGTTATGGTTATCGAATCGTCCAAAAAGATTTACCAGGTAAGTTAGATGTAGAAAAAGCACGCCAACTTGGTGTACCGAATGGACCGCTACTAGGACGCTTAAAGAATGGTTTTGATGTACAATTAGAGAACGGGGAAGTTATTTCAAGTGAACAAGTTGTATCTGAACCAATCAAAGGCTTTACTGTGACGATTTTAGGTGACACACGTTACTGTGAGGCAGCTATCGATTTAGCAAAAGGCGCAGATGTAGTCATTCATGAAGCGACTTTTGATGAAGGAACTTCGGAGCTTGCTGCTATTTATGGTCATGCGACGAATGAAGAAGCGGCGCGCGTGGCACGAGAAGCGGGCGCAAAGCAGTTGTTCATGAATCATATTAGTGCACGTTTTTTATCACATGATTTACAACGCCTTGTACAACATGCAAGAGAGACGTTTGCAGAAAGTTATATTGTGAATGATTTTGAACAGTATGCGTGGCGGAGTCATACGTGCCAACTTGTAGAAAAGGAGGAATAGCATGACATTTAAAGTGATATTATTTATCATTATTGCGCTTTTCATTTATTCCGCACTTGTTTTTTATATTGGCTGTAATATACGTGTACTGATGAAAAATTTCGGTTTGAAGCGAGGGAAAGTAGCATTTTGGATTATTTATGCCTTCATCGCGTATTCAATTATGTTGACGCGATTCATCTCACTCGATTTTTTGAAAATAATAAGTGATTATTGGTTATTTGCTTTTTCGTATGGACTCATTTTATGTATCGTTTGTAATATTTTATCGCTTATTTTAAGACGACATTATACACGAATCATTGGAAGTAGCGCCATTGTAATACTATTAATAGCGGCTGGTGTAGGTACATATTATGCTTATACACCAGTCGTTCATTATCAAACAATTGACCGACTTGAAAAGGCGAATGGTCAACAATTAAAAGTAGTTGTCGCAAGCGATACACATTTAGGATTACTCTCGAATAAAAAGCACCTTTCACGTTTTGTAGAGCTTGCAAATAAAGAGAAGCCAGATGTTGTTATTTTAGCAGGAGACCTTGTAGATGACTCACCAAAGTGGTTTAATGAACAGCAGATGAAAGATGAATTGAAGAAACTACAAGCAACATATGGTGTTTATGCAGTTCTCGGTAACCATGAGTACATTGGAGACGAGCTTCCAGCTGTAAAACAAGCCATGAAAAACGCGAATGTGACATTGTTACAAGATCAAACTGTCACAATAGCAGGTGATATCGCATTAACAGGACGTGATGATGCAACAAATAAAAAGCGTGCTTCTTTACAAAAACTTCAACAAGAAGTGAAGAGAGGGCAACCTTGGATTGTGATTGACCATCAACCAAGTAAAACAATGAATGATCCAGGTGTGTCATTCATGATGTCTGGTCATACACACGCAGGTCAGATTTGGCCGGGTAAATGGATGACAGAATTCATTTATAAATTAAACTATGGTCACGAAAAACGAAATGGTACCGATTATCTTGTGACATCAGGATATGGTTTTTGGGGTCCACCAATGCGAATTGGTACACAAGCAGAACTTTGGTCGGTCACCCTTCAATTCAAGTAATAAGCAACTAGAGGTAGGAAAATGAACATGTTACAAGATGTAAAATATTTAAAGGATTATGACAATAAGCTCATTGTCTACCAACATGGTCAAACTCTATTTTTTGATATGGCGGATTTACAAATTTTGACGAACTTAGGTTATACAATGGACCAATTTGTCGGTCGAAACATTACAGCAGTATATGATAATTTAACGTTAGAAGATAGCACATTAATTACCGTTTTAAAAACAGGGAAGCCAATGGAGCACGTATATTTCGAAAAATTCAACGTACCCAATTTTAGATACACAAGGGGTTGTGAAAGGTGCGATTGAATTCTCAAAACATGATTATGAAAATCAGGATATTCATGTTTTAGAAGATTATCCGCAACATAAAAATTATCGAAAAAATAATATAATTCACACAATCGAAGATGTTGTAGCTGCAAGTGATTAATCAATTCGCGTACAAGAAAAAATGAAAAAATTCGCTAAAACGGATTCCACATTGATGATTTTTGGACGCACAGGAACGGGAAAAGAATTGGTGGCTTAAGCGATTTATAAAAGAGGGACAATCTATTGAAAACAATTCAACATACAGTCGTTGTGGGGCTCGCAGTATTTGCGATTTACTTCGGTGTGGGCAACTTAATTTTTCCACCTACAATCAGAAATCTGTTAGGAGACAATTGGATTCTCAGTTTAACATCTGTATTAGTCATTGTACTTTTATTCATTGTGATCACGCAGACTTTGTCGTATTAGAACAAGATTTTTTCACCGTTTCATCTGAAAAAATCAGCGAAACAACAGTGAAAGAAACATATGTCGCAGGTCAATGCGTTTATCAAAAACAAAATCATACATCTCTCCCCAAAATGAGATGAAGCGTCATTGCAACCCCCAATTGCAATGACGCTTTTTTCTTATTCTAAACTTGTGGATTCAACAGCTTGTGTTGCGGGGCTTTTTTGAAAAAGTAAGCCGACACGCAAGAGAATGAGTGCGAACAAAATGATGATGGATGCCAATACAAGCGCAGCATTGTAACTTCCATATTGCTTCACTAGAATTCC
This sequence comes from Kurthia sp. FSL E2-0154, assembly GCF_038003625.1. Classification (NCBI taxonomy): domain Bacteria; kingdom Bacillati; phylum Bacillota; class Bacilli; order Caryophanales; family Caryophanaceae; genus Kurthia; species Kurthia sp. FSL E2-0154. Next base: position 1,251,432 of record NZ_JBBOPO010000001.1, on the reverse strand, counting down.
AGCTGCAATGGGTCCGATGATTTGTCCAATTGCATAGGAAGTCGTTAAAATCGATACGACACTGGCACTCTTTTTCGGGAAAAGTTGTCTTCCGTAGCTTGTTGACATCGCAACAAGTCCGACAAACGTAGAGCCAAATAGTAGCGCCGATAAAAGTACCGTCCAAATATTCGTCGTAAGAACGGGCAAAATGACAGCCACAATTTGAATGATATATGCAATGGATAAAATCGTCGTTGGTTTATAGGTTGTCATGAGCCAAATCCAGAGCGGTGCAGACGGAATGGCACCTAAACCGACAATGACCCAACTAAAGCCAGCATATTGTTGAATGCTCGGAATACTATGTACCAAGTCAACTAAAAATGTACCTGTAATGATATAGCCAAGACCTTCTAAACCATAGGCAATCGTCAGCCAAACCATAAAACCACGTAGTACTTTATCTGATTTTGGACTTTTAATATGTGGCTCGGCCCGTAGATTACGCCATAAAATGAATGTAATGACCATACAGAAAGCTGCGATGGCTGTTAAACCGAAATAAGCAATCCGCCAATTCCCGTATGAAACGAAAAGCGGTACAACTAATCCAGAGATCGCAATACCAAGTCCGATTCCACTAAATGTATAGCCAGACCATTTGCCAAGTTGGTATTTGGCTAAGTAATCCATTAGCATGCTCGACGTAAGTACGAAGATAATACCTCCTGTAATGCCACTAACAATACGCAGTGAGAACCACATGCTCACCTGATCGGTTACCCCCATGAAAAAGACCGATAAAATGCATAAGAAGACATTTAATCCTAAAATACTCTTTTGATATTTCACAATCCAACCAGCCGCAAAAGCACCGACTAAGTAGCCAATATAGTTCCCAGCAGCAATTACACTACCTGTTTGAACGGATAAATTCTCCGATTCCCGTAAAAAAGGAAGAACAGATGTGAAAGAGAAGCGACCAATCCCCATTGCGATTGTTAAAAAGAAAATAGCGCCAATCATAATACTCAAATGTTTCCTATTCAACGGAAAACACCCCCTTTTGCAGAAAAAAGAAACCTAATTTAACTATACAGAAAAGTGGAAGTGATTACCAATACTATTTATTTTCAATCGTGTTATACTGTAAAGATAAAGGAAGTGAAGTCAATGCGTTACCATCAAAATCAAATGCAAAAATTAGTCAATACCACTCCTCAATTGAAAAAAGAATTGAATGAGATTAAACAATCCATGTCTTTAGAAAATGATTATGCGCTAAAAGCGTTATATCATGCTGCGATAAAAGACGGCGGAAAATTCCAACAAGCGTACCAAGCGCTCGATGTAGAATTTAAAAAGCAATCATAACAAGAAGAGCCTCAGCATAAAAAAATGCTGAGGCTCTTTTCGATGTATATGTTATAAATGGAAAAATAAATTTAATTAGAATCAAATTTTTGCATATTTTAACAAAAAATAGGTATAATTAAATTATAAACTTCTGTATAGTTGTGAAAGAAAAGGAGGAGTAAGATATGAAGAAAGTTATTTTATGTATAGCTTTAATGTTAGGATTCTCATCAGTTTTTGTAACAGAGTCAAGCGCTAAATTAAAAGATAGTCCTAGAAGTGGGTATAATAGTTTTGTATCATCGACAACAGTTTATAACAAACCCAATGGTAAAAAAATAGGTAAAATAAAAAGTGGATTTTCAGTTGATTATCCAGAAGGAACAGACTATGTTCCAAATCGTGTTAAAATTATTAAATTTGTAAATGAAAAATGGGTAAAAGTTAAATATGCTTCAAAAGCACCAGAATATCAAAAAAATTTAGTGCGAAATAAAGTAGGGTATATAAAAGTTAAATATTTAAAAGTAAATTTGTATAGTCTTGATTACGTTATCGTTAATGCTAAAGATGTAAATTTGCGTTCTAAAGCAACAAGTAGTTCAAAAGTAATTCAAAAGATTCCATTGGGGACTCGACTAGAATATTATTATGATATGAATGGAAATGAAGGACCTTTCATAAATATTGATGATAGTAAAAAAACAGGTTGGGTAAAAGTACAGTATGTAAAAAAAGGTAAGAAGTATGTAGGGTATGTAGCCTATAAATATATACATTAAGATAGAATCACATTTAATAAGACTTTTTTGAATATATATTATTCTTTATAGTGGAAATTCATTGAAAATGAATAAGAAGCTGTGCAGAACAAAATTAGAGTATCTCAAATACGAATAATTAAATCAATTGAGTGCGTAGAAAACGACTCCTGCGGGAATAGCATGAGCTGAAAACCCCACAGGAACGCAGTGACGAGGAGTTTGAAGCCATGCCCGAACGCTACGTGATGTAGTGGGGCAAGATTTGCAACAGGACGTTGCGTTCTTTTCTTGCCTACCGCTATTCGTTTTTCGAAGCAGAAATTGATGTAAATGAATAATCCCATATGATTTCAAAAATCATATGGGATTTGCTCTATTGAAAATAATTTTGTCTCGGTCTCTTTTCTGTGTTTAAAATTTAATCAATCTTGTATGATAGAATGGAAGAAGTTGGATAGGTGAATCGTTGCCTCTTCTGTTTCTTGTTCGAAATAGTCCATCTTACTGAAAAAACTATGAATTAAGCCATCGAGAATCACGCGCTCTGATTGAACGTCTGCTTGTTGTAGTTGCTCAATAAACTTTTCGCCTTCATGATTTAATACGTCGTAAGCAGCACTCACAATAATCGTAGGCGGTAGTAATGACTTCTTCTCATAAAGGGCAGGTGAGACATAAGGGTGCGTGAGACGTTCATTCTCTTGTACATAATAACGATAATAAAGATCTAATTCATCGTCATCTAAACCATATTGTTTGGCGAATTGAAGGTCCTCTTTTGCTACAGTAGCAGTGGCATCCAGTGCAGGATACGTAAGTAGCAAAGCTTGAATGGTCGGTCCTTGTTCTTCAATCGCTCGTACGGCAATCGAAGCAGCGAGATTACCACCCGCGCTGTCACCAGCTACAGCGAGACGTTTTAAATCAATCGGTAGTTGTAATGGATTTTGGTAAATCCAGTTTAGTGCATCATACGCATCTTGTTGCGGGATGGGGTAGGGATGTTCAGGTGCTAAACGATAATCCACATTGACAATGATCGCCTGACTATGTTTAGCCAGATACTGACACCCACCATCCATATAATCTAAATCACCGATTGCCCAACCACCGCCATGAAAGTATAAAATGACAGGTAAAATCGTCTCATCTGTATGAGGTGTATAAATACGAATCGGAATTTTGGTACCATCTTTAGCTGTAAAATATGTGTTTTCTATGGATGTTATGCCATCTAATTGAATATGTCGTTGTAAGAAAGGTGTTCGTTCAATTTGAATTCCTTGTTCATTTTCTGTAAATGGATTGTAGCTTCCGTGATTTTGAATGTAGCGTTTTGCTTCAGGCTTTAATTGAATAGATGTCATAGAAAATCCCCTTTCCTGTCGTCTATTATTCGAAGTATAACATAGAAAATATTATTCAGATAGTATTAGTTGGTTTTAAGATGGTATAAATGAAAAAAAGGGTCTTCGGAATATATAGCGGAATTACTTTCTTAATAGTTTAAAAACAACTGGTGTTTAAATCGGATTTTCTGGTGGGATGTTAGGATAATCAATAGTATTATATAAAAGTATCAATCACATACGAGTGATACTTTGGGAAAAAAATAAAATAGTCCAATTTACTTGACCGTGTACTATGGTACACGGTTTATAATATTCATGGGGTGAAATAAGATGATTTATCGCATTAGTGAGTTTGCAGATAAATGTGGAGTTAATAAAGAAACGATCAGATATTACGAGCGAAAAAATTTATTACAAGAACCTCACCGAACGGAAGCTGGTTATCGGATATATTCATATGATGACGTTAAGCGTGTTGGGTTTATTAAACGAATACAGGAACTTGGTTTTTCTTTAAGCGAGATTTATAAATTACTTGGTGTTGTAGATAAAGATGAAGTTCGTTGTCAAGATATGTTCGAATTTGTTTCTAAAAAACAAAAGGAAGTGCAAAAACAAATAGAGGATTTAAAACGAATTGAAACTATGTTAGACGACTTAAAACAACGATGTCCAGATGAAAAGCAATTACATTCGTGTCCAATAATAGAAACATTAACATGAGAGATTAATTAACGAAAGGAGCTTTTTTATGAATAAATTTAAGGTAAACATTTCAGGAATGACTTGTACGGGTTGTGAAAAACACGTAGAATCAGCACTTGAAAAGATAGGTGCTAAAAATATTGAGTCTAGTTATCGTCGTGGTGAAGCAGTATTTGAACTGCCCGATGATATTGAGGTTGAAAGTGCAATAAAGGCGATTGATGAAGCAAATTACCAAGCCGGAGAAATTGAAGAAGTATCATCACTAGAAAACGTGGCGTTAATTAATGAAGACAATTATGACCTTCTTATTATTGGTTCTGGTGCTGCTGCCTTTTCTTCGGCAATTAAAGCTATAGAATACGGTGCAAAAGTTGGAATGATTGAGCGTGGAACGGTTGGGGGAACCTGTGTGAATATTGGCTGTGTTCCGTCAAAAACTCTTCTTAGGGCAGGGGAAATCAATCATTTATCAAAAGACAATCCGTTTATAGGTTTACAAACATCCGCTGGAGAAGTGGATTTAGCTAGTTTAATCACGCAAAAGGATAAATTGGTGAGCGAACTTCGGAATCAAAAATATATGGATTTAATTGATGAATATAATTTTGATTTAATTAAAGGTGAAGCAAAATTCGTTGATGCTAGTACGGTTGAGGTCAATGGGGCAAAGTTATCTGCAAAACGCTTTTTAATTGCAACAGGTGCATCGCCTTCGTTGCCCCAAATTTCAGGACTTGAAAAAATGGACTATTTAACTAGTACAACACTTCTTGAGTTAAAGAAAATACCAAAACGATTAACTGTAATTGGTTCAGGATACATTGGAATGGAGCTTGGACAACTATTTCATCATTTAGGTTCAGAAATAACGCTTATGCAAAGAAGTGAGCGACTTTTAAAGGAGTATGATCCTGAGATTTCAGAGTCAGTTGAAAAAGCGTTAATTGAACAGGGTATAAACCTTGTCAAAGGGGCAACTTTTGAGCGTGTTGAACAAAGTGGAGAGATAAAAAGGGTTTACGTAACAGTAAATGGCAGTAGAGAAGTCATTGAATCAGATCAGTTACTTGTTGCCACTGGAAGAAAACCAAATACGGATTCTTTAAATTTAAGTGCAGCAGGTGTTGAAACTGGAAAAAATAATGAAATCCTGATCAATGATTTTGGTCAAACAAGTAATGAAAAGATTTATGCAGCAGGAGATGTGACTTTAGGACCACAATTTGTATATGTAGCAGCCTATGAAGGTGGAATTATTACTGATAATGCTATTGGTGGATTAAACAAAAAAATAGATTTATCGGTAGTTCCTGCTGTTACGTTTACGAATCCGACGGTTGCAACGGTTGGTTTAACAGAAGAACAAGCAAAAGAGAAAGGGTACGATGTGAAGACATCTGTATTACCTTTAGATGCTGTTCCAAGAGCAATTGTAAACCGTGAAACAACCGGTGTATTTAAACTAGTAGCAGATGCAGAAACACTAAAAGTATTAGGGGTTCATATTGTATCTGAGAATGCAGGAGATGTCATCTATGCAGCATCATTAGCTGTTAAATTTGGCTTAACGATAGAAGATTTAACAGAAACCCTAGCACCATATTTAACAATGGCTGAAGGGCTAAAATTAGCTGCACTTACGTTCGATAAAGATATTTCGAAATTATCTTGTTGTGCAGGCTAAGGGAACTTTTTTACAACTCCCTATTCAAGTGAACCAGCTAATGCTTTAAGGGATTTTCTAAGTGCATTTGTGGTCACAAAAATAATTTAACACTGATGATTTCGACATCAAATCTATAATTGATACCTTAACACCGCAGAGTAATAAAGGATGAATAATATGTCAGACTTATTATCCCTACCAGACATTAAAACAATAGAACCGCCACAAGAAAATGAAACCGATATGATGTTTAAAGTTGAAGCAGTCGGACCACCTGAACGTTGTCCTGAATGTGGTTTTGACAAGTTGTACAAACACAGTTCAAGAAATCAACTAATTATGGATTTGCCCATTCGTTTAAAGCGAGTGGGCTTACAATTGAACCGTAGACGATACAAGTGTCGTGAATGCGGATCTACCTTCTGGGAACGCCTAATATCTGTAGATGAAAAGCGTAGTATGACCAAAAGGCTTTTAAAGTCCATTCAAGAGCAATCCATGTCTAAGACCTTTGTAGAAGTCGCAGAAAGCGTTGGTGTTGACGAGAAAACCATTAGGAACGTTTTTAAGGACTATGTGGCACTCAAAGAACGTGAATACCAGTTTGAAACTCCTAAGTGGCTTGGGATAGACGAGATACATATTATCCGTAGACCTCGGCTTGTATTGACTAATATTGAACGCAGGACTATTTATGACATCAAGCCTAACCGTAACAAGGAAACAGTCATCCAACGTCTTTCAGAAATCAGTGACAGGACTTACATTGAGTACGTCACAATGGATATGTGGAAGCCCTACAAAGACGCAGTGAACACTATCCTTCCACACGCTAAAGTTGTCGTAGATAAGTTTCATGTAGTTAGAATGGCTAATCAAGCCTTAGATAACGTCAGAAAGTCTTTGAAAGCCCATATGAGCCAAAAAGAAAGACGTACCCTTATGCGTGAAAGGTTTATCCTTCTAAAGCGTAAACACGATCTAAATGAACGTGAATCATTCCTCTTAGATACTTGGTTAGGTAATCTTCCTGCTTTAAAAGAAGCCTATGAACTCAAAGAAGAGTTTTACTGGATATGGGATACTCCTGATCCAGATGAAGGTCATCTTCGTTATAGTCAATGGAGACACCGTTGTATGTCCAGCAACTCTAAAGACGCATATAAAGACCTCGTGAGAGCCGTAGACAACTGGCATGTCGAAATATTCAACTACTTTGATAAAAGGCTCACTAATGCTTATACGGAGTCAATTAACAGCATTATTAGGCAGGTAGAGCGAATGGGTAGAGGTTACTCGTTTGATGCCTTACGAGCCAAAATCCTTTTCAATGAGAAGCTCCATAAAAAGCGTAAGCCACGATTTAATTCAAGTGCTTTCAATAAAGCTATGTTATACGATACTTTCAATTGGTATGAAGTGAATGATCACGACATTACAGACAACTTTGGTGTCGATTTTTCCACACTTATTAAGAATTTGGAGAAGGGTGATTTATAAGCCCTTTTCCACCATAAAATCCGAATACCCGAAAAAAATAATAGTGTACATCTGCGCGATTGTAGCGATTTACTCCATATTAGTAGAGCAATCCCCAAATTCTTGGTTACTCCATGTAGTAATCCAAGTGTGTCGCTTTGTTTTTAGCTTGTTCATACTGCTGCGGATTTTCCGAAAAATAGATGCTTATTTTCATCAAAAAAGGGAGCAGTAATCATTCAACTACTCCCTCTTTTGCTATTTAATAATTTTACTTATTTGTTTGAATGCGTCGCCTTTTGCCACTTTCAGCAGTTCAAATAAAGCCATCTCGACCGTTGTTAAAGGAATGTTTTCTTGTTCAAAACGACGTAATGCGATTTCGCGATCAAGTTCGAAGCGAGAATCAACAGCATCTGCAACCACTTCTACATGGAACCCAGCTGCTTTTAAATCTTTAGCGGTTTGATAGACGCAAATATGCGTTTCAATACCACATAATAAGATTTGTTTTTTACCCGAAGCTATTAGTGCCTCTTTAAATTCATCCGTTCCCCATGCACTAAATGTTATTTTTTCAATTGGCTTTGTAATTGGAGATAAGATCTCTGCAAGTGAATCGACAGTAGGACCTAAACCTCTCGGATATTGCTCTAGCCATACAATCGGTAGTTCAAGTGTTTTTGCGCCTTTTAAGAGCTGTTCTAATTTACGAAGTGTTTCTTCATGACGGTTCATCAATGTAGCAAGACGACCCTGTACATCGATTAATACAACTGCAGTTTGTTCTAAATTCATCGAATAAGACCTCTTTTCTTTTCATTAAGTATCAATTTTCTTCCATTTCATCGTATCGTATTTTATGTCTTTCTGCAAAAATCTACAACAATCTAAAAAGAAAATGGAAAATGCTGTTGACTTCTCTGCGTTACAATACTAAAATAAGTCCAATAAAACAATTCCTATAGAGTTACTTAGGATTGAGAGGGATGATATTGTATGACGAATTTAATTGAAGAACAGCACTTATCGGTTATTGAAAAAGCGATTCAAGAAATTCAATTTGGTGAAGTACAAATAACGATTCAAGACGGGAAGATTATTCAAATCAATCGCTTGGAAAAACATCGTTTTACACAAACAAAAACAAATAAACCATCGAAACTAACAATTAAGTAAATATAAAAGAAGCTGACTAGACAACTAGAGGCTCTTATTTTTACGGTTCTTCCGTATGAATAGGAGTCTCTTTTTCTATTCAGAAGGAGGAATGACACATGTCAAAAGTATATATTGTCGGTGCGGGACCGGGAGATGTGGAACTATTAACGGTAAAGGCGCTACGTGTCATACGAGAAGCAGATGTAATCTTGTATGATCGTTTAATTAATGAAGATATTTTAAATGAAGCAAGAGCAGATGCAGAGCTTGTCTTTTGCGGTAAGCTTCCCGGAAAGCATGCCATGATTCAAGAGCATATCCATGCACAACTTGTAGAATATGCGCTAAGAGGAAAGGTGGTCGTTCGTTTAAAAGGTGGTGATCCATTCGTATTCGGACGCGGCGCAGAAGAAGCTGAAGTCGTTGCGGCCGCTAATATTCCATTTGAAATTATCCCAGGTATTACATCAGGTATCGCAGCAGCAGCTTATGCGGGCATTCCTGTAACACATCGTGATTATGGTTCTAGTTTTGCGATTGTAACAGGACATATGAAGGAAGGCAAAGATGATTCGATTAAGTGGGAGAGTCTTGCGACAGGGATTGATACAGTCGCGATTTATATGGGGGTTCAAAATTTACCGTATATTGTTAAACAATTGACGACGCATGGACGTGCGGTTGATACACCGGTTGCACTCATTCATTGGGGAACATATGACAAACAACGCACTGTAACGGGAACACTTGAAAATATTGAACGCATTGTCGAGGAAGAACGAATTGCCAATCCAAGCATTATTTTAGTTGGTGAAGTGGTTAAATTACGTGAAAAAATTGCTTGGGTACAAGAGGCGACACTAGCTTATTAGGAGGGATTCGAATGCGAGCGATTTTATATGTAGGACATGGAACGCGAGTGAGAGAAGGCGAGAGACAGGCGATTGAATTTATTGAACGCGTTAAAAGTCAGATGGACGAACCAATTCAAGAGATTGCCTTTTTAGAGATTTCTTCACCTTCTATTGAAGAAGGTGTTGCCACATGTGTAGCAAAAGGTGCAACAGAGATTATCGTCATGCCATTACTGTTATTGACAGCGCAGCATGCGACGACGGATTTACCAGAGATTTTAGCAGAGGTAGGACCGAAATATCCAACTGTGACGTTTACACTCGGTCAGCCAATTGGTGTAACGCGTACGATGATTGACGCAGTCATTGAGCAACTAAGTACACAACCCATTCCAAAGAATGCACAACTGATCATTGTAGGACGCGGTAGTTCAGAACCTGCTATTCAGCAAGAATTTGCGGAAATCGCCAGTCGGCTAAAATTACGCACTGCGATTCGTTCGATTGATATCGCCTTTTTATATGGTTCAGGACCAAAAATTGAAGATGTTTTAGCGTTGCATCAAGAGAGAAAAGAACCAGTCGTTCTCATACCCTATCTATTATTCTCGGGTTTACTCATGAAACGACTGGAAAGACTTCAACAAACTGAAAAAAGAGAGGTGATTTTGACAAAGCGATTAGGAGAAGTTCCGAGTACGGCTCGTGCTTTTAAAGAAGCTGTAGAGAAAAAAATGCAAAGTATCGAATTAAATGGGGTGAGTATATGAAGAAACAAGACCATTTACAGCAATTGCGTGAGAAGTTACATGAATATCTACCAGCAATTCAAAATGGTTCGATTCGCATCATTGTACAAGACGCTCGCGTGATTCAAATTGAAAAAGTAGAAGCTTTATATCATACAAAATAGTCGAGGTGGCATACATGGTATTACAAGTTGTGAATAGTCCTTTCACAGAACAACAAATCCAATTATTAAATGAATTAGTACCCAACTTATCAGCAGAACAAAAAACATGGTTAGCAGGATATTTAGCTGCGACTACACAACATGGACAAACGAACCAACCAGCTGTAATTGTCGAAGAAGTACAGGCGCCAATCAAAACCATTACAGCAAGTATTCTTTACGGTTCACAAACAGGGAATGCAAAAAAATTAGCGACCCAATTTGCTGAAGAATTAAAGCAAAATGATGTGCAAGTAGAAGTTTATTCGATGGCTGATTTCCCTGTGAAAAAATTAAAAAAAGTCGATAATTTACTGATTGTAACGAGTACACAAGGGGAAGGTGAAGCGCCAGATAACGCCAAAACATTCTATGAATTTTTACACGGTGCGCGTGCGCCAAAACTAGAGAATCTACAGTATAGCGTTCTTGGTCTTGGTGATACATCATACGATTTATTCTGTCAAACAGCGATTGACTTTGATACACAATTACATAAGCTTGGCGGGGTAGCACTAGTACCACGAGTGGACTGTGATTTAGATTTCCAAGAAGATGCAAATAATTGGTTTACAGCTGTACAACAAGCATTATTACAACAGTCGGGTGTCGGTGCCACAATTGCACAGGAGAAAGTAAGCTCTACACAGGAAGTAACCACTTATTCAAGACAAAATCCATACTACGCAGAAGTACTAGAAAAGATTAACTTGAATATGACAGGTTCAAATAAAGAGACATATCACGTGGAATTATCACTTGAAGGCTCAGGAATCTCATTTACACCGGGAGATAGCATCGGTATTTATCCGAAAAATAATACAGCGCGCGTCCAAGCGTTACTAGAAGCATTAGCGATTGATGGAAATGACCGTGTCACAATTCAACAAGAAGAATTAACGATTCAGGAGGCGCTAACACATCGTTTAGAAATCAGTGTTTTAACAAAGCCACTACTTGAAAAATTAGGCGTATCACCACTTCCAGAAGTAGCATGGCGTGAAGGTCGTGATTTAATCGATCTTGTAAAAAGCTATGATGTAAAGTTAGATGCACAAACATTAGCTGATACATTACGTAAATTACCGCCACGTCTTTATTCGATTGCGAGTAGTTATGATGCAAATCCAGATGAGGTGCATATTACAGTTGGGCTTGTACGCTATAACATTGAAGAACGACAGTATGAAGGTGTAACGAGCGGATGGATTGCTAGTGAACTGGCGATTGGCGACCAAATCCCTATTTTCATTCAAGAAAACGATCACTTCCGTTTACCAAAAGACGACGAGCCAATCATTATGATTGGTGCTGGTACAGGAATTGCACCATTTAGAGCGTTTATTGAACAACGTGATGAAACAGGTGCAACAGGAGAAAGTTGGTTATTCTTCGGTGAACAGCACTTTGTGACAGACTTCCTCTATCAAGTGGAATGGCAACGTTATTTAAAAGAAGGCACATTAACAAAGATGTCTGTGGCGTTCTCACGCGATCAAGCTGAAAAAATCTATGTACAACATCGTATTTTAGAAGAAGCAAAGACATTCTATGAATGGCTAGAAAAAGGTGCAACTATCTTCATTTGTGGTGATGAAAAGCAAATGGCAAAAGATGTAGAAGCAGCGATTTTACAAGTCATTCAAGAACAGCAAAATACAACAGAACATGAGGCGCGCGCCTATTTAGAGCGTTTAACACAAGAAAAACGCTATTTACGTGATGTCTATTAAGGGGGAAACAACATGACAAAGAAAATTGTGCTACCACCACAAGAAGGTACACCATCAGTTAACGAAGGCATTAAAAAAGAGAGTAACTATTTAAGAGGTACGCTAAAAGAATCAATGAAGGACCCATTAACAGGTTCAATTGGTGCAGCCGATCAAAATTTAATTAAATTCCATGGTAGTTATATGCAGGATAATCGTGATGAGCGTGACGAGCGTCAACGTAAAAAATTAGAACCATCTTACCAATTCATGATTCGTGTACGTACACCAGGCGGAGCAGCGACAAGTGAACAGTGGCTCATGATGGATGAAATGGCACGTACGTACGGGAACGGTACATTGAAAATTACAACACGCCAAGCCTTTCAGTTACATGGCATTTTAAAATGGAATGTAAAAGCCTATATGCAAGAGATGAATCGTGTCTTACTTGATTCGCTCGCTGCATGTGGTGATGTGAACCGAAATGTGATGTGTAATGTTATTCCGACGACATCAAAAATTCATGAAGAGGTGTATCAGTGGTCTGTGAAAGTCAGTGAGCATTTACTGCCAAAAACACAAGCCTACCATGAGATTTGGTTAGATGGTGAGAAGGTTCATGATACACCGCAAGTGGAAGAAGTGGAACCGATTTATGGTGAATTATACTTACCGCGTAAATTCAAAATCGGGATTGCGATTCCGCCAAGTAATGATACAGATATTTATTCACAAGATATCGGTATTATTGCGATTGTAGAAGACAATGAATTAAAAGGATTTAATATTACAGTTGGTGGCGGTATGGGAATGACACATGGTGATGATGAGACATACCCACAACTTGGTCATCTAATTGGCTTTGTGACACCAGAACAATTACTTGTAACAACTGAAAAAATCGTGACGATTCAACGTGATTTCGGTAATCGAATTGAGCGTAAAAACGCACGATTCAAATATACAATTGATCGCTATGGAATCGAGTGGTTTAAAGAGGAGTTACACAAACGTCTCGGTTTTGAATTAGAAGAAGCACGTCAATTCCATTTTGAACGTACAGGTGACGAATATGGCTGGGTAAAAGGTGAAAATGGTAATTGGCACTTTACATTATTTGTTCAAGGTGGTCGTGTGAAAGACTTTGAAGATTATCCACTCATGACAGGTCTACGTGAAATTGCGAAAGTACATGAAGGTCGATTTTTCATGACACCGAATCAAAACTTAGTCATTTCAGATATTACGCCGACTAAAAAGCGAAAAATCCAATCGCTGATTACAAAGTATAAGTTAACTGATGGCAAGCATTATTCAGCGCTTCGTCGTAATTCAATCGCCTGTGTATCACTTCCAACATGTGGTTTAGCAATGGCAGAAGCGGAGCGTTATTTACCAAGTTTAATTACAAAAATTGAAGAAATTTTAGATGAGTCCGGGTTACATGAACAAGAGATTAACATTCGTATGTCGGGTTGTCCAAATGGCTGTTCACGTGCAGCAATTGGTGAGATTGGCTTTATTGGAAAAGGACCTGGTAAATATAATATGTATTTAGGTGCAGCATTTAACGGTTCACGCTTAAATAAAATTTATAAAGAGAATGTCGATGAAGCGACAATTTTACAAGAATTGCGTACGATTATTCCACACTATGCAAAAGAACGCCTTGAAGGAGAACACTTTGGCGACTTTGTTATTCGTGCAAATTATGTAGAGGCAACAACAGACGGTACAAACTTCCATACGAAACCATCTGTGTTACGATAATTGACAAAAATAATTGGGTAAAATAGGTATCTTATAAGCAGAAAAAGGGTATAGTGGAAGTGAAAGAAGCTGAGCAATGGCTCGATAGAAAAGGGGTAGATGTACGATGTTCACAAAAAAAGTCGTAGTTGCTTATAACGATACAGACTTATCCAATGATGTACTTGATTATGTTCATGAGATTTTAGAAATGCATGCAGAAATTGAGTTAGATATTGTGTATGCTTACGAACATCCACTTGAAATTCCATCACCATTTCAACAAAACTATGATGACGGTGCGCCAGAGATGCTTGCCTATGCAGAGCAGATTATTCAAAAAGCAAAAAATCGCTTCATTGACTTACCAAATCATGTAGAGGGTTTTGTCTATGATACAGGCCCAGCAGCAGCAATTTTAAGTCATGCGCATGATCATCATGCAGATTTAATTGTCATAGGTAATAGAGGAACAAGAGGATTACGTGAACTCGTATCAAGCGTCAGTCGAACAATTCAAACAAAGTCACACATACCTGTTTTAACTTTCCCTAAATTTGTTCAAGAAGAATTTGAAGAAGAATACCATAAGTGAAAAAATCACCTCAAAAGTATAGAGCCTTATGCTTTTGAGGTGTTTATTTATTTTAAAATTCAAAATTTTTACAAATTATAAAGTGCTTAAACACGTTATACTAGTGAAAAGACGTACAGGAGGTTGATGGAAAGTGGTGAATCAATCAAAAGAAAATTGGTGTGGTCGAATAGATCTCCCTACGACATTTGACAATTTACGTTATCATCAAGTCGTTGCATGCTATGAAGAAGTAAGTGAATTAGCTTTTGTTCCAACGATTGGACTCATTGGATTTTCATGTGATGAAGGTGTCAAAAGATATCAAGGTCGAATAGGTGCAGCAGAAGCACCAGCCACCATTCGACGTGCGCTCTCCAACATTCCTTGGCGCGCACCACAACCTTCTAAATTAAAGGATTACGGTGATATTTCATATGAAGAATCACTCGAAACTTCTCAAAAAAAATTAGGTGAGAAAGTCTATCATATTTTACAACATAAAGAATGTGCGATTATTTTAGGTGGTGGTCATGAAACATTATATGGACATTACCTCGGTGTACGCAAAATGTACGGAGTGGATGTGAAAATCGGTATTTTAAGTATTGCGTCGCGCTTTTCGCTTCATTCGTATGATCAACATACAACCTCAATGTCTGTTATGAAGCAGATTTTAGATGAAGATGATCACGTTACTTGTTTTGCTTGTGGTATCGGGCGTTATACGAATACGAATGAATTATTTCAACGAGCAGAAGCCTATGGTGTTGCGTATTTATGCGAAGATGAGTTAGCACGTGGTGAACTTCAAATGATGATGGACGAATTTACGCAAACATGTGATGTCATGATGATTTCTTTATGCATGGACGTTTTAGACGTTGCCTATGCACCAGGTGTAAGTATCCCAGCTGTTTGTGGATTAGAACCAAAACAAGTACGTGAAATTTTACAAGTCGCAACGCGTCAACCGAATGTCGTTAGTTTTAGCGTATGCGAAGTAAATCCTATACATGACCAAGACCACCGAACAGAAAAGTTAGCGGCACACTTAACGAACATTGTCATGATGGGCTTGTTACAAGCATTTTAGCGGACATAAAAACACGAAATAAACAAACTTTTTCTCCAATAGTTGCCAACTGAAACCCTCGCTCGTTAAAATGAAAGAGAAGTTCGTAGAGAGAGGGCGTTTCACATGGCAAAAGAAGCACGTTCATATGTTTTAATGTTAATCGGTACATTTATTTTAGGGATTTCCTTTAACACCTTCTTATTACCTGCAAAACTTGCAGCAGGTGGCGTTGTTGGTATTAGTACGATTTTATATGAGCTTTACCAATGGAATCCAACGATTGTTCAGTTAGCCATTAACATTCCATTATTTTTCGTAGGGTATGCTTTACTTGGGAAAAATTTCAGTGTAAAAACATTAGTGGGGACAGTGATGCTGCCATTATTCATTGCAGCAACTGCACATATTCCATTCAAAGTACATGACCCCATGCTTGCATCCATTTATGGCGGTATTTTAACAGGTGTTGGGTTAGGTCTTGTCTTTCGTGGAAATGGTTCAACAGGTGGTACAACGATTATCGGACAATTATTAAAAAAGTATTTTCATTTTTCCAGTGGGTTCGCTCAATTATTAATTGATGCAGTAGTCGTTATTGCAGCGATGTTTGTATTTAATTTAGAGTTGGCGCTGTATGCGATGATTGCCATCTTTATTACGAGTAAAGTCATTGACTTGGTACAGCTTCGTACATCGTCATCTAAGCTCGTATTAATTATTACCGACCAAGAAGAAGAAGTACGCCGTTTAATTCATCAGGAAATTAACCGTGGCTTCACAAAAATTTGGTCTGAAGGTGGCTATTCAAAACAACAAAAAGCACTATTGTTTAGCGTTGTTGAGCAGTCAGAAGCCGTCTATTTAAAAGAATTACTCCAAACACAAGGAACCGATTCCTTCGTTATTTTCTTAAATGCCTCGGATATTATGGGACGTGGCTTCTCACTCCCAAAAGATTACATGCGCGGTGAATAGTATATCGAATAAATTCAACTCTCGTATGATGTATTGGTCATACGAGAGTTTTTAGTTTTGGATTGAAAACGAACATTCGAGCGATGAAACGGATCACTGGCTGAGCGATTTGGGTCACTCGTACCTCAGATCGGGTCATTCGCACGTGCAAAGTGGGCATTCGAGGGCGAAAACGGGTCACTCGTTTGAAAGACTAAATTGCTCCCTTTTCGTACTTTCTTCAAGGCTTTTGAGTAATTTAGTGGGACTTCATTTGACTATTCTGGTGTGAAAACGAACATTCGGTCGACGAAACGGGTCACTGGCTGAGCGATTTGGGTCACTCACTCCTCATATCGGGTCATTCGCATGTGTAAAAGGGCCATTCGAGGGCGAAAAAGGGTCACTCGCCTCCAAACCCTATCATACTAGTACTTTATTGGACAGTTCTATAAAAGAATATTAAGATAGTATATAAGGTTCAAGGGAAATATGCTTTCTTTATATAGTAGAAAGACTTGCCATACATAAAAAAACATAAGACGGTTTGTTAATAATTGTCAAAATGGTGGTATAGATGTATTTGATGGACCAAATAAGAGGAGTGGAATTATGACAAAGCAACAGTTAGAGTTGCGTGAGATCCAAATGGAAGAAATGGATCAATTTATTAAACTTTTAAATTATGTATTTCAAATTAATGTATCGATGCACAAAGATCGTGTGTTCATTAATGCGAAATCCAAGCAATTCCGTGAGGGGACTGCGATGGGCTGGTTCGACAAAGACCATTTAATTTCTCAAATATTAAATTTACCGTTTCAAGTGAACATTCACGGTAAAATTTATGAAATGGGAGGAATTACAGCAGTTGGCACGTACCCAGAGTACTCAAGCCACGGTTTAATGCATAAACTCATTTTAAAAAGTTTAGAAAATATGCGTGACGAAGGCCGTTCAATTTCATACTTATTCCCATACTCAATTCCTTATTATCGTAATAAAGGTTTTGAAATTATGAGTGATATTGTTGAATATCAAATGAAGGATACACAGATTCCTTACTATGACCAAATCGAAGGACAGGTGCGCCGCGTGCCACTTGAACATGAACATATTAAACAAATTTATCATGAATACGCACTTGAAAAACATGGGATGATGGTGCGTAATCCAATCGCATGGAATGAAAAATTCCAAGAAAGTTACTGGGAAGAGAAGTTTGAAGGTAGCGATACACAACTTCAAACAGCTGTTTACTATGAAGCAGAAACAGACGAACCAGTCGGCTATCTTTTCTATCGTATTATGGAAGAAAACTTCTATGTGGATGAATTAATCTACTTAACGAATGAGGCACGTAAAGGACTATGGAACTTCATTCATGCACATAAATCCATGGTTTATCATGTATTTGGAAAAACGAGTGGAACAGAATCCATCGCCTTTTTAATGCAGGATAGCGAAATTAAGCAAAGTTTATCGCCGTATTTTATGGCACGTATTGTCGATGTTCAATCATTCATGGAACAGTTCCCGTTTGAACTACCTGACTTCACATTACGCATTGCGGTGGAAGATCGTCTTGCAAAGTGGAATGAAGGAACATTCGAAGTGACATCTGCTTCAGGTCGCGTAACGGTGACAAAATTAAGTGATGATTTAGTAGATGATGCAGTGCATGTAACCATCCAAACATTAACAACAATGTTACTCGGTTACTTGCGCCCACGTTATTTATATAGTATTGAACGAATTACAACACCAACTGAAGAAATGGTTGAACTACTTGAAGATTTAATTCCAAATCATATTCCAAGCTTCATCGATTATTTCTAATATTTGTTGGGAAGGCTACTTCTTCCTCTTGTTCGAACAAGAACGAAGAAGTGGCTTTTTTTATTCAATTACTTTTAAATTTTTCAAAAAGAGGTGATAAAGTGAAAAAATTTTTAAGTTTATTTCGTTTTATTAAGCCATATTGGTTTATTACCACACTATTTGGTATGTATATTATTAAAGCTTACCACCGTATAAAAGAACAAATTCAACGCTTTAAAAAAATTAATGGAATTATACGCAACAAAATAAAAAGATAGCACAAGTCATGGGTTCCCTTAACCCACTTGTCATGCTCATTATTAATTTAGGAATTGTTAGTACGCTATGGATTGGTCTTTTAAAAATTGATATAAATCAGATTCAAGTAGGGGCTGTTTTAGCTTTTATCAACTATTTGAATTTAATTTTCAGCACAGTAACACTTAGTATCATGGCACTTATGCAATTGGTACGATCTCTTCCTTCCATTCAACGCCTTTCTTTTATTTTCACTTTTCTAAAAGATATTTCTCTAATTGAACCTAAAAATCATCCTGAAATAGGGGACATTACTTTTCAAAATATTACATTTTATTATAAACAGCAAATGAAACCTCAATTAAAAAATCTTAATTTTCACATTTTATCATAAAGAACATTCGCCAGGAGACTTAATGAGTAGGTTAACGAATGATTTAGATAATTTAAGCACCGCATTGGGTCAAAATGCAGTTCCACTGATTTCATCCATATTCACAATTTTAGGTATCATTATTGCTATGCTGCTTCTGTCATGGCAGTTAGCACTTATTCGTTTTATTATTTTACCGTTTTTATTATATGTTTCACGAAAAATTGTCATGCGCTCTAGTACAGATTATGTAGCAAGGCAACATGCGCTTGGAAATATGAATGAACATATATTAGGTGCAGAGGTAGTGACCTTGTTTAATCAAGAGAAGAAACAGTGGCATACATTCAATACAAGAAATCGATGTTATAAAAAGGCAGATTTCCAAGCAGAAGTTGTTTCAAGTTCTTTAGCACCATTAAATCGTTTTTTTAATAATATGGCACGTACACTGATGGTGGGAGTAGGTGCAATTATGACGGTATATGGTATGGTATGGGGAAAATTGGAACGATCGCTTCATTTAGTGCTTACTCACGTCAATTTTTTAAACCGACTGAACAGTTATCAAATGCATTGAATTCATTACAAGCTGCATATGCCGGTGTGAAACGTGTTTTCGAAGTGTTAGATGTCCTCAATGAATTTGCTAAAGATCAAGAAAAAATATCTTTAAACGAAATTAATGAATATATCATTATTGAAAAAATGTCTATTGAAAATTCAGGAGGTGAGATGGTATTAAAAGAGATTTCGATGCAAATACCGCTAGGAAAGCAAGTGGCAATCATTGGTCCATATTCAACAAGGAAGACATACTGATTTAATAAAAGAAAGTGGTTTTTATCGAAGTTTATATGAGTCGATTCAAAAATAAAGTATGAAAAAAGACATAAAAGCATAGTAAGTTGAAATCATTGAATTGAAATAGGTATAAAAGTAATAGGAGAAATGAAAAAACAAGTCGAAAAGTGATGATTTTTTTGAAAAAAATAATAAGTAAATAGCAATTGTTTGTAGTGTTTTTTCACATATCATGTATACTAAAGATATGTAGAAAAGGGGTTTGTGACATATATGGAAAAGAATAATCATACACAATATGAAAAACGAATCCAACAAATCGAATGTAGCGAACAACCTGTACTGGTTGGTGAGAAGCAACAGTTACAGAGGATTCAATTTTTACTTAGTAAACATATGAGTACGCGTATTACAGCCCGGAAATTACGTGAGCTGATTGCCGATTCAAAAGACGATTTAAAACTGCTTGTTATTGGTGATGTATATGCAAACAAAGCAACGTTTATTAATACGCTATTGAATCGTCATGTTATGCCAAGTGAATACCATGGTGTGTCGTATGTACACACAATCATTCATTATGGTGAGAAAGAAAGTGTAACAGCTCACTTTTTAGATGGACAAGTTGCACAGTTTTCTCTTGGTCAAGTGGAGCTATTTGCCATATCGGATACATTTAGTTCTCAAATGATGCGAAGTGGTTTAGATTATGTTGATATTGTTTTAAAACATGACTTATTAAAAGCAGTGACAATTTTTGATACACCTTCGTATCAAAAGTCTGTTTTTGTTAAAGAGAGTTTTTTAAAGCGAAGCCAAGCAGTTGTATGGCTCGCAAATCATCAGTTTAAAGGATTACCTTCAGAACGTACATTATTAGCACGAATTGGTCAAGAACAGAAAGAAATGCTTTTTGTACTAAATGAAGATCCATATAATTTATCATCTGGAATTTTAGAAAAACAAGATTTTTTCGGTGTTTTCAAACAATTATCAGTTTCTTTTCAAGCATTGCAAGAAGCAGTTGAAAAAGACGAAGATGCATTATATCAGTCCTCAAATTTTGATCAATTGTTTGCGTATATTCAGATGTGTCGTTTAGATAATGAAGCTTTTTCAAATCTGATTCATCAACGGTTCTTTGAATGGGTGGATCGATTTATTTTAGAAATTCGTTCATTAGTACAGCGCGATCCATATTTAGAAGCCTATAATATGTTGCGTGAATTTATGGATGAGAGTGATAATGCTGTTTATCAGTCGAAAGAACAGGAGTATAAAATTCATGAATTAGAAAAGACATTTGAACAACTAAAAAAAGAATATCATCAATTAGAAACGTCTTATCAGTTAATTGAATTTTTAAAAGCACATACAGCTGAATTACCTAAGAGTAAAAAGTTAATTCAGTTATATACAGAATATGCAAGTTTTGTTCAGCAATATAAAAGAGGCGTTTCACAACAACTCTTTACAGACCCAGAACAAAAAAGAGAAGAAGTAGTTCGATATGAGCAACAATTTATAACATATTTTAAAGAACAAAAATCGGCTCTTTTACATGAAATTCAACAATTATTTATTGAAATTGAAAAACAAATTTTAGAAATTGAAAATCAATCAGAATATCGTGTCGTACGTTTAGAAAAAGCAGCCAAGCGACTTCAAGCTTTTGACCCGATTGTACAAGCAAAAACAGAAATTACATCAATATTAGAGCAAAAAACGATGTATGAAGATGTACCACATTTGTTAAAGCGAATCAAAGAGATAAATATGGATTACGCACCTGTTATTACGTACTTTGAAGAAAAGAAAAAACAACTTGCGGTAGAAGATGTTCAACAAAAACAAGCAGTTTACCAAGATATATTGGATGAATTACTGTTAGAAATGACCTATTAAAGATTTAATTCAAAAGAAGTAGATTTCCTTCTTTTGAATTGATTCTTTCTATACGATTAGTGCCAATTTTTTTTGTGGAATGTGAGTGTTATCACTCATGCGGGATTATATAGTTATTACTATAATAGAACAGTACCGTAAAAGAAGTGAAAGGAAATGGACATCGTGCGTTATACTTGCGAATTTCACAAGAAAGAACAAAGTAAAGTATTACAAGAACATAAGATTGTTTTATATTGCCCAGATTGTGCAAAAGAGCATATTTTATCGATTATTCAAACGGAAGATCGTTTAAAAGAAAAGTATGCACAACATCATCATGAAAAGATTGAAAAAAATAGGCAACGTTTAATTCATCAACTGCTACTAAGTTGTCTTGTTGCGTTCTATTTACAGTTAACACCGTGGATCTTTGCACCTTTTTTCTATGATACGCAAACGATTCAACAATATGTACAAGCTGTAGGTTACACGTATCGTTGGATGTGGACGGAAGCATGGATGGTTCTCATTTCATCTATTTTACTCGGATTAGGTATTTATTATATACAAGATGCAATCCGAAAAATAAAAAAATTACCGTCATTACATTCAAAACGAACGTATCATAAGAAGAAAGATCAAGTGCATGCGGTCAAACGTTTTCAGCAATCAAGTAGGCTAAAAAAAGCACAAATTTATATTAAAAAATTACATAAGCGATTTATTGAAGAAAAAACAACGATTAAACCTGTCGAATTAATGACAGAATATGAATTAATTTTATACTATGCAAAATTAATTCAACATATGGCTTATAAAGATGTACAAATCATTGTACCTTCTGAAAGTTTTGGGGTGGCCATTATTGCACAACAACATGGTGTAAGAACTGCGATGATGGTATGTAAAGAACCTGAAAAGCTCACACCTGAAATGATGAATCATTTTGCAACAGGGCGTGCATATTACGATTGTGAACGTGCGATTTTAATGACACCCACAACACTTTGCCCAGATGGTAAACAATTTGCTGAGGAATTGCATATTACGTGTTGGAATATGAAAGAAAAAGAAGAACAATTAACATATGATGAATCGGAAGCGTGGAAAGCATACTTAGATCCTTACTTGATTAAACATGACCAAGATTTGAAACAGTATGCAATCTACGAAACACATCGTTTACTAGAAACATATGAAGCAACATAAAAAAATCGACCCACTTTGGAGTCGATTTTTTTAGTACGTGTATTATAACGAACTGCTATTGTAGTTTAGCAACTGCTTTACTTATAAAGCCGTAATCATCATAACCATTATGTAATTCTACTTCGTACCAAGTACGACCGTCTGGTGTATTCACATAATAACCTGTATAAGTAAATGTACTACCTTTACTTATATTTTTTACAATAATATCACTATCAATTGAAGGGCTCAGTCGAATATTAGCTGTTTTTGCTGTTACGACAATAGTTGAAGCATAATCATGATAAACATAGGCATCGTTCGTTAAAGTCGATACAGCTTTACTAATATAACCGTATGAGTCTGAATTATAGCTTACTTTATACCAAGTACGACCGTCAGATGTGTTGACTTTTTCTTCTAAATAAACGAATGTCTCATCTAAATCACCACTGTATACAACCTTACTATCAATTGAAGGTTGCGCACGTATGTTACCTTTTTCATTTGTTAATCGAACAAATGACATACCTGAATAATGATCTGAAATGACAACCGATTCATTTTTGGAACTCGTCACTTGAGTAGGTTGAGTTGTTTTTTCTGTTGTTTGCTTTTTATTTGCTTTTGCGAGTGTAGACTTTGCTATTTCTGTTATTAAATCTGAGCCACCATCAGAGCTAGTAGCAGCTTCTAATTTTGCTTTACCTTGCTTTACTTGACCATCTTTTAATAACTTTTGACCTTCGCGTATTAAGACAATTTGTTCATGATATTTTTGTGCTTTTTCGCTGTTGTTGATTGAACCAAAAATACCTTCTGCCTTACCCAAGTCATTTGCAGCGACAGCCGCTAAACCTTGATCAATCATCTTTAAATCGTTACTACTAATTTCTTCATTACTACCATTCCCACCACAAGCGGCTAATGTGAATGTACACATTATAACTAAAAGTATATTTCGAAACATGTTTCGTCCTCCTCTTCCTATATTTTACACGCTAACATAAGGTTAAGATAGCTCTTTAGCGTAATAATTTATAAAAATGGAAATAAATACTTAAAATTTGGTATATTTGATTGGAATAAAAAAGACCCTGGGACAGAACAAAATAATATGTCTCAAATGCGAATAATCAAATCAATTGAACGCGTAGAAAACGACTCCTGCGGGAATAGCATGAGCTGAAAACCCCACAGGAACGCAGTGACGAGGAGTTTGAAGCCATGCCCGAACGCTACGTGATGTAGTGGGGCAAGATTTGCAACAGGACGTAGCGTTCTTTTCTTTCCTACCTCTATTCATTTTTCGAAGCGGAAATTGATCTGAACGAACAAATCCCGTATGATTTTAAAAAATCATACGGGATTTGCTATGTTGAAAATACTTTTGTCTCAGGCTCAATTAGTCTTTATAAAACACTTTATCAATATTATGTTTTGCACGTAATGTGTTAATCATATATGTTTCGTAGATTTCACGTTCCATTGGATCTTCTACTACGAATACTTCAATCTTCGCAACCTCTTCACGATGATTTTTTAATGGTGATACTTGGTCTTGGAAATGTTTTTTTAAACGAGGGCGTAATTTACGCGCTTTTCCGACAAATAATAATTCATTATCTTCGTTGAAGAATAGAATTAAACCACCTTTATCACGAGGCACTTTATGGAAGTCGATGAAACCATAAATTGATGGAATCGGCACTTCACCGTCTTTTAGTTTTTGTTCACGCTGACGAATGACTACGTCTGGTTTTGGCATTTCAATTTTAATCAAAAAAGTTCACGTCCTTTATTCATATACACTTAAATATACCATACTTTTCAATAATAATCGACCTTTGTTTCTGTTCACAATTGTCACAATTATTTTAGTAGTTTCATGATAGAATTTTGAAAGGATATTTAATCATCGGTATAATGTATATAGGTGTAAAAACAATCCAGATGCAATTCATAAAATTGTCATATGATGATAATTATTTTAACGAAAAAGACCTTTTAACAAAATAGTATGATAAAATATTGAACTTGTAAGAAATAGGTTTTATACAATTTAAATACATAGTTTGATTTTTTAGAATTAACTATAAAAAGAACTAAGCAAAAACAAGGAGGGTATTTTGAATGAATCATTGGCCAGAGGGAGTAGCTCGACCTGCGATTCGTGCATTACACACTGCGGAATTGTATACGTTAGAGGACTTGCGTGAGATTGACGTAGAGAGTCTAAAACGTCTACATGGTATTGGCCCAAAAGCTTTCGCTGCTTTATCAAAAGCGATGGAAGAAAAGGGTTATGAATTTAAATCAGTAGAAGCAGAATAAATCATGAAAAAAGCACAGTCGTTTGGGGGACTGTGCTTTTTTATTATTCCTCCTTTGAAGAAGGAATTGCTATCTGTTGGAGTGCCGCAAATAATTTTGTTGTTTGTAAGGAGCGATAGTCGTAGGCAGCATCCTCTTGTTGATTTTTCAGAATATTAATTTCCTCATTTAATTTCTCCATTTTCTTATCAAGAAGGGCGGCTGTATGTGCAGCTTCTACGAGTTGATTAGATAGATAATCGGGGATGTCTTTATTATATTTATAGTGAATTTTATGTTCTAAACTTGCCCAAAAATCCATCGCAATCGTACGAATTTGCATTTCAACATACACATTCTCCGTACGATCAGACAAAAAGACAGGTACTTGTAAAATCAAATGCAGGCTACGATAACCTGATTCTTTTGGCTGTTGGATATAATCTTTAATTTTAACAACCTTTAAATCTTCTTGTTTACAAATCATCTCTTGTATACGATAAATATCTGATTCAAAAGAACAAGTGATGCGAATACCAGCAATATCTTGAATATTTTCTTTTATAGAAACTAAATCAAGTGGTATTTGTCGTTTTTGAATTTTAGCAATAAGACTTTCAGGTGATTTTAAACGTGTGTTAATATGTTCAATTGGATTATACTCGTGAATGAGATGAAATTCTTCTTTTAAAATTTTTACCTTTGTTTCAACTTCGTCTAAAGCAAAACGATAAGCCATCATAAAACGTGTTAATTCAACTTTTAACTGCTTTGCTTGTTGTTCAAATGATGGATCTAACGGCATATGCCCACTCCCTTTCACAGTAAAATGAAGCACCCCTTAAAAGGGATGCTGATTAAACATTAACGTCCGAAATCAAATACAGATGGTTTTGGACCGTAGTGGAAATCTTCATTTAAAGCGTCGATTTTTTTCATATCGTCTTCTGAAATCGTAAAGTTGAATAAATCGAAATTTTCTTCAATGCGTTTTGGTGTCATCGATTTAGGGATGGTAACAATATCAGATTGTAAATCCCATCGTAAAATAATTTGTGCAGGTGTACGTTCGTACTTTTCAGCCAATTCGATGATTGTTTCGTTTGTGAGAAGTTCACCATTCATAAGAGGAGACCAAGCTTCTACAACGATATGATGTTCTTTACAGAGTGCACGAACCTCTTCTTGTGTTAATTTTGGTGATAATTCAATTTGGTTGATGACAGGAACAATATCTGTATGTGCAAGTAAGTGTTTTAAATGAGGCACTTCAAAATTACATACACCGATTGCGCGAACACGTTTTTCTTTATACAGCTGTTCAAGTGCCTTCCAAACGGTTACATAGTTTTCATCTAAGCCTGGCCAGTGAATTAAGTATAAATCAATATAATCAAGTCCAAGGCGTTTTAATGAGTCCTCATACGCTTGAATTGTTTCCTCAAATGTTAAGCCATCATTCCACACTTTTGTTGTAATAAATAATTCCTCACGTGTCACAAGACCTTCTTCAATTGCTTCTTTAATGCCTTGACCGACAGATGTTTCATTTTGATAAATAAAAGCTGTATCAATACTACGATAGCCAACTTTGATAGCGTGTTTGACGTTTTTTGCTAAATCGCTACCTTCTTCCGAACGGAATGTACCATAACCAAGACCTGGCATTTTTACGCCGTTATTCAATGTAAAGTGCATCATATAATCTCCTCTTTCTTTCTTAAATTACGGAAAAAAACCATCAATTTATTATTCAATAGCTTTTTTAAAAAGTACAGTCAAAACTATGTATGTAACCATACCCATCTAAGACGAAGAAAAACAGATGCCAATACATGACATCTGTTTTTCTTTAAGCTGTAATATCTTTTTTTGTAAAGACAGAGAAGCTAATCACTAAGAAAATAATCGCATATACAGCCATAACCGATAGGGCAAATCCGATTGTTAAGTCAGGTAAAATCGTGTAGCCTTTTTCGATTCCATTCAAATCTGTTACGCTAAACCAGAAATACTTGATGAACTCGTATTTTTGAAGTAATGCAACAAGTGTAGCAGAAGTAAATGTAATGAATAGCGTTAGACCAATCGCCAGTGAACTTGAACTGAATAATGTACCAAGCATGAAGGCGAAGAAGATACTCATCGAAATATCACCATAACTTAATAAGTAACTATATAGTGTTTGTCCAATAAGATTGACTTCTGTTACTTTGCCATCTTGAATAGTAAGTGATGTACCGGCAGAATCAAAGAATACATAGCCTAAAAGGGCGCTTAATGCAAAACCAACCGTAGTTAGTAAGATTGTAAATAAGAAAGTTGTAATCAGTTTAGAAAGAAGAATTTTCCAACGTGCAATCGGACGTGTTAATAACATTTTAATCGTACCGGTGCCGAATTCGAACGATACAATCCCAGCTGCTACAATGACACCGAATAATGAGATAAGAGATAGTGCGTTTACACTACTTTCAAGGAAGCTTGCTGTTGAATCAGAAGCAGGTGGTTCTACATTATTCTTTAAACGATATTCAGCAATCTTTATTTCATTTTCTAGACGTTCTTTTTCTTTTGTTGTTAGATTTTCTTCAGTGAGGAAGGTTTTATTGCCTTCAATTGTCATTTGTTGTTGTTCTTTCCAAGAAGTTGGTTCCTCATCTCCATTCACTAACTTGTCGAATGTTTTTAAACCTACTAGCATTGCAACAATAACTGCTAATGTTAAAATTAACATGACCCATGAAGATTTTTTTGACCATAATTTAACCCATTCATTTTTAATTAGTTTGAGCAATTTGTCCGCCTCCTGTCATTGCTAAGAATTGATCTTCAAGTGATTCGTGGAATGGTGCAACTTGATATACTTGTACATTGGCATCCATTAATTGTTGTAGTAGAGTCGGAACGTTTTGACGATCAATTTCTACTTTGAATAGCTGTTCATTTTGTGTGAATGTATAACCATGTGTTTGCAGACAACCTACTGCGTCACCTTCTAATTCAAGTTGATAGTAAGATGTTTCTGTTTCATTCATTTCACGAATATTTGTTAGTACACCATTTTGAATAATCGCGATTCTATCACACATTAACTCAATTTCAGACAGTAAGTGACTTGATACAATAATTGCCACTTGTTCTTGTTCCGCAATTTTACGTAAATGCTGACGTAAATCACGAATACCAGCTGGATCTAATCCATTCGTTGGCTCATCTAAAATTAAAAACTTAGGACGATGTAGTAATGCCTGTGCTAAGCCAAGGCGTTGACGCATACCAAGTGAATACGTTTTTACCTTTTCATGAATACGTTTTTCAAGTCCTACTTGATGAATCACTTCATTAATACGCTCTTTTGTAATATTTGGATGCATATTCGCGAAGTGTTGTAAGTTTTTATAACCTGACATAAATTTATACATTTCAGGGTTTTCAACAATTACACCAACATTTGAAATCGCTTCTTCAAATTCTTTTGTAATTGATTTCCCTTCAATTAGTACGTCACCAGATGTAGGTTTCATTAACCCTGTCATCATACGAATTGTGGTTGTTTTACCAGCACCATTCGGTCCTAAAAATCCTGTAATCTGTCCAGCGTAAAGAGATAAGTTGACATTTTTAATAATTTCTTTGCCTTTAATCGTTTTCGATAGTTGTTGCAATTCGACAACTGCTTTCAATGTCTTCATTCCTTTCGATATTGTTTTTTCATCCAAGAAACAGCATCTTGCTGCCATTCCTCTCGAATTGTTTCAAGCGAGTGATAGGAGATGACTTCACCATTCTTTAGTAGAAGAAGTGCATCTAAAATCGGTTCAACTTCATATAATTCATGTGTCGATAACACAATCGTTTGTGTTTCAGCATCTGTGAAGCGAATTAATCCTTTAATGAGTGAATCACGTACCATAGGATCTAGCCCAGAGAATGGTTCATCCATAAAATAATACGTGGTTTCACGCCCGAGAGTCGCCGCCATTTTTAAGCGTCCACGCTGTCCTTTTGAAAGTGTTTTAATTTTTTGTTCAATATTAATGTCTAAAAAATCAGCTACTTCGAGTGCTTTTAGGAAATTAAAATCTTCAAATTGCGTTTCATAAAATTGAAATAGTTGCACACCTGTTAAATAACTATAAAAATCATCGGTATCAGGTAAATAGGCGAAGCGACTACATGTTCGATGTGTCAATGGTTGATGATCTAATGTAATCGTGCCGTCATCAGGATTTTTAATACCAGCAAGTAGACGCAGAAGTGTAGATTTACCTGCACCATTTTCTCCAGCAATACCAATAACTTTACCAATCGGAATTTGAAAAGAGACATCGTTTAGAACGGGACGGTTGCGATGTTTATAACACACTTTCTTTACGTTAATCATGTGTATCAGCTCCTAACCGTTTAATTTCTGCCAGTACTTCTTCCTTTGTAAAACCAAATTCGTTCATATTGTGAAAAAATTGCTCGACAATGCGTCTACGTGTTTCTTGTCGAAGTAATTGAATACGTGCTTCATCCGTTGTAATGAATGTACCTTGTCCTCTTTTTGTTTCCGTTAGTCTCATTTGTTCTAACTCCTTATAAACACGCTGAACTGTATTGACATTAACACCCACTTCAAGTGCATATTCACGTACAGACAACATTTTCATACCAGGCGCCAAACGATTTTTAATGATGTCGCTGCAAATTCGTTCGACTAATTGTGCATAGATGGGTTTTTCACGATTAAAATCATTATTCATCTTTTTAACACCTTCTCTAACGAATATGTACTGATGAATAATAGTAAAACGAATAAAATAATCCCAAAATAAATTTCACGTACATACAAAAATTCATGTATCACATCATATAAACCATCTACGAAATTGCTAGGCATAGGAATCCAAGAAGCAAGGTTGTCACCTGTATACATCAAGTTTTTATACCATGTGAATTCATAAAGTAATACATTAAATCGCATAAATAAGATGAAGAGAATAATTGTTATAAGGTAACTAAATCGACCAATGTAGCGTTTGAAAAAGAGTAAAATGCCAAGTAATAGCGCAAAAAATGGTAGATTGAAAATAACTGACTCAAACATTTTATAACTTAAAAAGAAAATAATGGGAACAAAGGATGTAAGTGACGTGACATTCAATTGTGCAAGACAGATAAATGTGCTAATGACCATTAGTACAACTTGAACAAGAGTTACAAGTAGATAATAGATAGATTTAACAAAAAGAAGTTGCCAAAATGGTACTTCCGTATGTAGCCATAAATCTAATTGTTGGGTCTCTTTTCGAATGCTATTGGCAAACAGAAAAGGAATGAGAAATACATAAAACATCGCCGTAAAAACGAGCAATCCAAGTACGAGTTCATAAAATGAAAAGATAAACACCTTTCGTGTTAAGAGCGGTAAAAACCAAATGATCAATATCGTACTTAATGTTAAAAGGTAAAATTCTTTTGTATCCCGACGCCATTCGCGTTGGAGTAATCCAAAAAAGCGAGCAAACATAAAAGGAAATCACCTCAATTTGTTCTAGTGTACTAGTAACATAATACACTAGAACATTCTATACGACAAGTACTTTTTAGCATATAATGGATAATGGAGGTTGTAATATGAAAAGGTACCATTATTTATTATTTGATTTAGATGACACATTATTTGATTTTCAATTAGCAGAGAAGGTGGCGCTCACACGTATTATGCGTGAATTAGCACCAGAAGATAATCAGCAACAATTGATTCAAACCTATAGAAAAATTAATCAACGTCTTTGGGCACAATATGAACGCGGTGAAATTTCAAAAAATACAATTATTCATACACGTTTTACCTTAACGTTTAAAGAATTCGGGAAAGAGATTGATGGGGAGAGAGCAGCAAGACACTACCAACAATATTTAGGTGAGGGAACACAGCTACTTGACGGTGCGCTTGAAACATTGAAACTTTGCAAATCACTCGGTTATCGAATGTACGCTCTAACAAATGGTTTAGAAAAAACACAAAATAGCCGTTTAGATGGTTCGGGGATTCGCTCGTACTTTGATGCGATTTATATTTCAGAACAAACAGGCTCACAAAAGCCACAAACAGCATTTTTTGATTATGTTTTTGCACATTCGACAGAGATTATACCTACAGAAGCGTTAATGATTGGTGATTCTTTATCTTCTGATATTCAAGGTGCGCAAAATATAGGGATTGATAGTTGTTGGTATAATGGTACGAATAAGGAGACAACTCATCAAGCAACATACGTGGTGCATAATCAAAAAGAATTACACCAGCTACTTGCACAAGTCCCTGTAAAATAATAATGAGGTGATTTTTTAGTGAATATCAAATTAATTGCGATTGATTTAGATGGAACATTACTTGATTCACAACATGCAATTCGTCCACATACGATTTCGGTTTTACAACAAGCTGTAAAAGAGGGGATTCACGTTGTTGTTTGTACAGGGAGAGGCATTTCGCGTATTCGTCCATATGAAGCATTGATGGAATTAAAGCAACCTATTGTAGCGGCAAACGGTGCGGATGTGTATTATGAGGCAGGGCATGTAGGAGAGAAAGCTTATATCGATCTCAAAACAGCACAGCATATTTTTAAAACGATTGAGGACATTGGCATACCTTTTTGGGGTTTTACAGATGCAGGTGAATTTATTGATGGAATACCAAATGAACAAGAGATTGCGCGCTGTTTAAAAATTGGCGTACAATCTGAAGATCCCAAGCAGTTACAAGCTTTTTATGAACAAGTAAAAGGGTGGCAAGATATCGAACTAACAAGTTCTGCTTCAACGAATTATGAAATAAATCAACTAGGTATTTCAAAAGCATATGGAATTGAAAAATTGTGTCGTCATTTACACATTTCTTTAGATGAAGTGATGTGTCTAGGTGATAGTGCAAATGATTTGGCACTTTTCCAAGTAGCAGGTTTTCCTGTCGCAATGCAAAATGCCATTTCAGATTTAAAAGAAATTGCAAAAGCAATGACCACATCGAATGACGAAGAAGGTGTTGCAAAAGCAATTGAGTGCTATGTGCTAAAAAAATAGAGAATATAGCGAATAGGATGTAGTCTTTAACAAGAAGAAGGCTGCATCTTTTTATACGCAAAAATGTATAAAAAAACCGTTAATGTACACATTTATTTGTTTTTTCTAAAAATTTATGAATCGAAGGTTGTATTTATGTTAGAAGTGAAATATTATGTATATAAAAGAAAAAATGATACATATTATACGCAAAATAATACATAGTGTAGAAAAGGTGAAGGGCATGAAAATTGAATTTATCTCCAATGCATTTGAACATTTGAAAACGGCCTATTATGAAGATTTCTTTTTTCAAGATGTAGAGGTAAGGGATTTAGAAAATGATCGAGTATTATTAACTTCTGATTTTCAAGGTAAGTTTCTGCAATTAATTTGGGATGTACTAATTGAGTTTGAATCTCAAAACACTGTAAAAAAAGTAAAACAGTATGGTAAGAAGAACTTCTACTTATTTGAGCGTGTGGACAATCATATTTGCATTGAATTAAATGGTGAACGTTTTGTGGATGAAGATTATGGAATTTTCCATGAAGCATACTATGAAGCAACTAAACATTATTTACAGTTTATACGAAGAGAAAATCCGCGTGTGGCATTACAAGAAAGTTTCCAGCAATTAGCCGCAAGTTGTTCCTATTTTGAACGTCGATTTTAAGTAGTAGCCATTTTTTGAAAAAATAGTTATGATGAGTTGAAAACTATTTTTTGGAGGCTATACATATGAACTTTATTGAACAAGCAACAACACTTTTAAATGGTGGCCCTACAATCCAACGTCAGTTTTTTTTAGAACCTCAAACTGAACTTTTAAATGACATGATCCAGCATCTAGGTGATGCCGATCCTCAAGTGCGTGATGAATTAAATTATCGTTTATTAATTGATTTAGTACAGTATCATATTTTATCAGATGAGCAAAAACAACAATTGATCGACGAGATTGTATCACAAAATCTACTATTAGGTACAGTAGGAAGTACACATGGAACTACTGTATTTCAGCGTGCGCTTTCAACTGAATGGTTACGCTTACTTCTAACAGAAGATCAAATGAAAAGTGAATTAGGAAAGAAAATTTTAGAAGATGCACTTTTATTAATGGAGCGTGAACGTGACTTGCGTGCGTACACAGAAGAGGGGTTTGCTTATTCTGTTGGAAATGCTGCTTTACTCATCTATGTCCTCTTACAAGAACGTCAGGAATATACAACGTATGCAGCACCTGTATTGATGGCGATTCAATCGAATTTTTGGAAAGAGCATGTTTTTACAGATGATGAAGAAGAACGTTTTTTATCATTAATTGAGCTATTACTGGCGAACGGTATAGAAGAAGACTTACTTGTAGAATGGATTGAACAAATCTTTGATCGCTTAGAGATGATTTCTCAATATGAAGGATTTAGCGCACATTTCTTAAAAGGACGTACAGCAGTATTACAATTTATGCGTGCTTTCTATTTCACATTGAAATTCAAAAATAATTACAAAAAATTGCAGTCTACAATTTCGATATTTATTCAAAAATGGTATAAAATTTAGTTAGTTTTGTATGAAAGAGACTAGACATAATAAAATCAACATGTCTCAAATATGAATAATTAAATCAATTGTATGCGTAGAAAACACTCTGCGGGAATAGTATGAGCTGGAACCCTACATGAACGTAGTGAAGATGCATTTGAAACTATGCTCATATGCACTTGGTGTAGTGGAGCAAGATTTTTAATCGGATGTTGTGTTATTTTTTGATTACTTCTAGTCGTTTTTCAAAGCAAAAATTGATGTAAAAGAACAATCCCGTATGATTTCAAAAATCATGCGGGATTTTCTCTGTTGAGCACATTTTTCATGATGCTCTTTATTTTTATTGATTTTCTTTTTAAAATATAATTCGTTTTTACTATGTTTATAGTGAAAAAAGTATTGTTTTAAAAAAGTGTTTATAAAAAAATAAGTCTTTAGAAATTAAATCTAACTATTTTGTGATAAAAAAAGTATTAAATGCCTAAAAATAGATATTAAGGTAATTTTATGATGAAATAGTATGTTTAAAAATAAGAAATAAAGGTTATAATTTGACTAGGTATGTATAATGAACAAAATAAACATTGGAGATATTGTCCTAATTTTAGAATTTATTAACATTATCTTATTGAGGTGAAATTTGTGCAATATACATTAACTAAAGATGCATCGCTGTTTTTCATTGATGACAGTCAAGTACAAGAATTCACAAACTTATTTCATGAGCATTGTCACGACTTAGAATTTGAAAAAGGTTTGCTGAATGAAAAAGACGTCATACATAATTGCCTAAATCTTTGGTTAATGATGCGACATTTATCAAAAGACGTTATGGAATCAATGGAAAAAACAATGTATTATACAGGAGATTTTTTAATTTTTGATGCAATACGAAAAAATAAATTTTTTCAACAAATTAAAAATACTCTTGTAGATGATCAAATTCGCCAATGCCAAGTTGCGAGTTGTTTAGCGAATCAGTTGAATGTCTGGCTCTACGAGAAGGTGGGATCTCTAAAGTCGCTTACATTATTCAATGATCCAAATCAACCGTATTTTTTACTTCATCGAAACGCACATTTATGGGAGAATCGTGATTTTTTAGATGAAGTCGCTATGTATACAAAACGTGTCACAAACGCTTTAGCAGATCGTGAACGATTTGGGCAAATTTTTAAACATGTATTTCAACAACTTGACCAATTTGAAGTGCAAGAAGAGAAAATTTAATCAAATCACGTGCATATAGTGCGAATAATTAAATAGAAAAATTAATCAAAAAATAGGTTCATTTTGGTGAAGGCTTGGGGGAAATCCCTTGCCTTTTTTCTTATGATTTATTATAAAATGTCATAAAAAAAGAGCTTCAGCATACGCTTAGGCTCTCTTTTGTCTTACTTTAAAATATAAATCGGATCGTAGCCATACATACGACACCAACAATGACCGTAATTGATAAACTTTTCGTCCAAATGGCAATGAGTACGGTTGGAATAAAAGCAGCTAGAATTGGCCAATTAAATGTCACGTAAGAGCCACTTGCATCAAAGATGTTCGTCATAACGAGTGCACTCAAAATACAAACAGGGATATAAGCTAACCATCTCAAAATAATAGGTGGTAATATCATATTTTTAACGAATACAAAAGGTAGTATACGTGGCAACCACGTAACAACCGCACATCCAAGTAATAACCACATCATGGAAGACGTTATCATTTTTTCTCCGTCACCACCCCAATTGTCGCGACAATTGGGGTGGTGACAAGTACTGCAATATGTGTGGATGTGAAATATAAAAGGAAATAAATGATCACAGCCATATAGCCAATCAATTGTAAATAATGCATGATTTTTGTACGGGTTACAGCCGTGATAGATAGTACAAGTAAAGCAACAAACATAGCAGTGAGTGCAAAATCTAAGCCGAGCTTTTCAGGATTCGGAATCCACTTTCCGATTAAGGCACCAACAACGGAAGCTGCAATCCATGCAAGATAGGCTGTTATATTTTGTCCGTCCATCCATCTCGGTCCAAATGCTCCAGTTTGCGCTCTTTTTGTAACAGCTACTCCAAATGTTTCATCAGTTAAAAGAGAACCAAAGCCTATATTGCGTAGTAGGCTTTGGCTCGTAAAGCTAGGAGCAATCGTTAGCGACATTAGTAGATGGCGTAAATTCACAATGAATGTCGTTAAAATAATAATTGAAGCAGGCGTTCCGGCAAGATATAGTCCACAAAAAATAAACTGGGCTGCACCTGCATAAACAAGAATCGACAGTAATGTGATTTCAAGTGTATTTAAATTTGAAGCGATTCCTACAACACCGAATGCAATCCCAATACTTATATAGCCGAATAGAGTAGGAAGGCTATCTTTTACGCCTTTTATAAAGTGGTCTTCTTCTTGTTCACCAATCCTATCTGTTTTAAGCATATCCTAACTCCTTTCGCATGAATTATAATAATTCGGCACGCAATTGTTCAGGTGTTTTAGGTGAGATAGCACTGAACGGTACATCAAATACAGAAAGCGCACCGACATGACCTTTTTGAGATAGGCGATAGGCTGCACGAGCATATGCAACTAATACGCTTGATGTAAAGTAAGGGTTACTCTCCAACTTAAGTGAAAACTCAAGAATTTGTTTATGACCAGCATCTGATTGACCAGAACGAATGACAAAACCGCCATGTGGCATGCCCGTATGATTCGTATTAAATTCATCTTCTGAGATAATATGAACTGTTGTATCGTAGTCTGCAAAATAGTTTGGCATCGTTACAATTTCTTCAGTAATCTTCGCCGCATCAGCACCTTTTTCTAATACGATATAGCATACACGTGTATGCTTTTCACGTGTTGATAGTGCAGGTGCATCACCGTTACGTACTTTTTCTACTGCTTCTGGAACAGGTAATGTGTATTGAACAGCATTTTTAACACCGATAATACGACGTACCGCATCGGAGTGACCTTGACTTAAGCCATCCCCCCAAAATGTATATGTATCCCCCTTCGGTAAAACAGCTTCTCCGAGTACACGATTTAGCGAGAATAAACCTGGGTCCCAACCTACTGAGATAATAGAAGTCGTATTTGATTTTTGATTTATAGCATCTACTGCTTCAAAGAATTCAGGGATTTTTGCATGTGTGTCAAAACTATCAATCGTATTAAACCACTGCGCAAAGTGAGGAACTTGCTCTGGAAGATCTGTAGCAGAACCGCCACAAATAATCATCGTATCAATTTTGCCGATGAATTTTTCTGCATCATCTACGTGATGAATCGCTGCGTTCGATTGGATTTTTACCGTTGCAGGATCGCGACGTGTGAATACGGCCACTAATTCCATGTCTTCATTTTGTGCAATGGCACCTTCTACACCACGACCTAAATTACCGTATCCAACAATCCCAATTTTAATTGTCATACAAAACAGCTCCTTCTAAAAAATACAGTTTCTATACAGTCTAATCTTAATTTGTAAAATTCACAATATTTTATTTAGAATTATAATTTATTTTTTTCAGAATAATCAAAAGGTAAAATATCAAAAAAATTATAAAAAAGCATATTTTTATTATATAATATTTGTTATAAACAAATGATTAAAGAGGTGTATAAATGAAATTAAATTATCAAAAAATAAGTATTGCGTTCATCGCTTTCTTATTGATAGTTAGCGGAGCCTTAAGTGTGAATAATTATTCAGCACAAGCAGCACAAGGAGACTCTGTTAAACTAGGTACAGTTGTTAAAAGAACGCTAGATGCAGATGGAATGGATTATTTCCAATTCACATCTACAAAAAAGCAAACAATGAAATTGTCTTTTAAAGATGCAGGTAAAAAAGCAATTGGTTTAGCTGTAGTGAAAGGATTAACAGCAAAACAAATTGAACAGTTAGAGCAAGAAACGATGTCAGATGCAGAATTTGAAAAATTATTAGATGAAGTAAAAGTGGTCGCTTTAATTGACAATATGAAGGGCGAAGACTCAATTGGTCAACACACAGCATATGTAGGTTTACAAAAAGGTACATATTTCGTTATGGCAATTGGTGAAGCTGCGGAAGTGAAAAAATATGGTAATGCATATAGCGTATCTTTAGCAAAATCAACAAAAAAATACGTTGAATACGAATCAAATGATACACGTGCAAAAGCAACAGCAATGCAGCGTAGCAAAGTGTACGAAGGGTCACTTGCATTCTTATTTGACAATGTCGATTATTATAAAGTGCAAGTGCCAACAACAGGTAAATTGGTATTGAAAGCATCAACAAAAAAACGTGCAGACTTTTCAATGAATATTTACGATGCGAAGAAAAAGAAATTAAAAAAGACAACAACGAAGTCAGGTAATCATTATATGACAACAACATCTGTTAAAAAAGGTACGTATTATGTACGTGTTAGCGGAGATGCTTATAATGAATTTTTATTACATTATCAATTAAAAGCATATGTGAAAACAGCAACACCAAAAGCAAGTGTCGTGAATAAAAAGGGTACAAAAAACGATCGCATAAAAGTGACAGGTGTGAAAAAAGGTGATACAGTCATCATTTATGCAGATGCTAAAAAGAAAAAAGTAATCGCGCAGAAGAAAGCAACTTCTTCAACGGTAACTTTTAAAACAACAAAGTTGTCAGATCGCGGTGGTAAAGTATATGTGACAGCTAAGAATAA
This sequence comes from Kurthia sp. FSL E2-0154, assembly GCF_038003625.1. Classification (NCBI taxonomy): domain Bacteria; kingdom Bacillati; phylum Bacillota; class Bacilli; order Caryophanales; family Caryophanaceae; genus Kurthia; species Kurthia sp. FSL E2-0154. Next base: position 1,213,137 of record NZ_JBBOPO010000001.1, on the reverse strand, counting down.
TATACTTTATACAAGTTCGACAAAATCTGTAACATACAAAAAAGTAAAATAATAAACAAAAAGGACTTCAACCGATTTTATGGCTTGAAGTCCTTTTTATATAGGATGACCGAATTATTCTGATTTTTCTTCTTGGAACCAAAGAGCGTCTTGATCATCAATATCACCATTATAATTAATAAATACTTCTTCACCTTGTTTAATATCTTTATAAGCAAAGAAATCGAATGTATGATTATCAAAATTAATTTCGTAGTCTGCATTCGGAGTATAACTATGATTGAATAACATGCCATATCCAAGTAGGATTGCTGAACGTCCAATGCCGTATTCGAATGCATAGTCTGCTAACAATGTTTTTTCAATGTGTTCATGTTCTTCATTCGGATAAGCAATTACAGGTGCTTGATGAAAAAGTGTTCCTTTTTTTATATCGACACTTGCGAAAACACCACGGTTAAATTCTCCATCACTGATGGGAGATACTTTTACTTCAATCATTTTTTTCCCCTATTCACGTCAAAATTTTTCTCTTTAACTATAACACTCTTTTAACTCTATGTTAATGGGCAGAATTTACAAACAATTCATATCATCTTAATTGAATGTCATATAAAAGACCTATATAATAGAAGTAAGTAACAAGCACAAGTCTCAGTTATGGACAGAGATTTAGAAGGAGGATACGCGATGATTTTATTTATCATGATATTACTCATCTCTTTAATTACGATGAAATGTATTCGTCTTTATCACGAACATCCTATGACGTATGAACAATTACTGAGAAAAGGACTTGTGATGGAACTACTATTCATGGAGAATCGAGCAGTTGATGTTTATGAGAGGGGATTACGCGAGCTGGATTTAACAGTAGACGAAGAAAATAATGTGCATTATTTAGTTGGCATGATCCAACAAAAATATCATAAGCAGTCAAAGCAAGCTGTAGCGCATTTTGAAGAAGTTTTTAAAAAGGAACCAGAATATTTAGCATACCGCAAAGAATATCAGCATATTTTAGACGCATATGAATCATCTAATCGAGAAGAATTACCGCATATTGCAAAGATGCTCAAAAAACAAAGTCAGCACGATCACCGATTTTTAAAATTAAAATACCCAGAATAGAGGTACAGCCATGTTTGAACAGTCAAACAAATAAGGTAGTGATTTATGCAATCCAAACATAAATCACTACCTTTATTTGTGTTTAACCTAAACGAACAAAACGATACCGATCTTTAATGAAGCGCTTAAAATAAATGCCCAATGACTCTGCATCTAAAAATTCCTTCACAATTCGTTCAGGGACACCATAGTATTCGAAAACACCATCTTTTAAAAACTCAACACGTAAAATCATAGCGCTCGCGTTATAGCCAATCGCCTGAATTTTTGAAGAACGAACTTGTTGCATAATCATGAGTCATCACTCCAATCGTAGTAGGTGAAAACGGTTTCATTTAGTGAATTTAATATACTATTAAAAGAAAAGAATGTCAACGAAATGAAGCGAAAAAAAGAAAATACGAGTGAATCAATGCCAATAAATGAATATGTTAATGTAATAAATAAATGTATAAAAAGAGTGCTCTACATGCAACGTAGCAGAACACTCCTTTCTTATAAGTCGCTTATTTTAATACGCGATCTCTTGCAATGACCGCTTGTACCGCTTCGTAAATTGTACTAGCAAAATGATTGTTTTGAAGTGATGTTACACCTTGAATCGTTGTACCACCTGGTGAGCAAACTTGATCGACAAGCGCCCATGGGTGTTCATTCGACTGAAGAACCATTTCTGCACTCCCGAGTACAGCACTTGCAGCAATTTGGAGAGCAGTTCCTTTATCCATACCTTCCATCACAGCAGCACGTGCTAATGAATCAATATATAAATATGTGAACGCTGGAGAAGCGCCAGCAATTGCAGAGAACACATCGAACTGTTCTTCTGGCATTTCGATAACAGAGCCAACAGCTTCAAACATCGCTCGAACAGCTTGTTTCATGTCGTTTGTTAATTCAGGTGCACTCGCAAATCCTGTTGTAGAAGCACCAACAATCGCATTAATATTCGGCATGACACGGCAGATAAGTTGGTGATTTAATCCTTGTTGTAATTGTGCGATGGTTTTACCAGCAGTCATCGATACGACAACTTGATGTGGCTTTAATTGTCCCACAAGCTGTGCATAAACAACATCTAACTGCTGCGGTTGTACACCTAAAACAATCACATCTGCATCAAGCAATTCCTCTACAGAATGACATCCTACAATGCCATACTCTTTTTCAAAACGTGTTACTTTTTCCTGTGAGCGATTATATGCTAAAATTGTTTTTGCATCATAATTTTCAGCGGCAAGCATCCCTTTAATAATCGCTTGCGCCATATTTCCTAATCCAATCCATCCATACATCATGTATAAAACTCCTTTCAAACTAGAAGTTAATTATAGGGTGTATCGTACGGAAAGAAAAGGATTGTGCTACATAAATATGAATGTTGTATATTATGTGAATTTCAATAGAAATGGTATGTAAATAGTTAGAAGTTTGGTATGATAGAATTATTGCAATTTGTATAACATTATACGATTCGTACTTATTTTCTAGCTTATTGCTATGTAAAGGAATGAAAAATCAACCAATGCAAAGTGAAAAAAATCTAGAGCAAGAAACAACTGTCGAAATCTTTCAGGGAAGCAAGTCACAGTTATTAGCTCAAACCGTTAAAACAGGTATTATTAAGTCGAACTTAATTCCGATGTTCGCTGGTTTGACATTAGCGCTATACAAGTATGAATTAAATCCAGTTGATTTAATTATGAATATTGTTGCGGCAACAGTTGGTTCAGCAGCTGTTATCGCGTCAGCAGGTGCATTTAATAATGCATATGATCGTGATATTGACCGCTTAATGGAACGGACGAAGAAGCGTCCAACTGTTACAGGTGAAATTTCTGTGAAAACGACGCTTATTTTAGCAACTGTATTAGCTATTTTTGGTGTAGGTGTGTTATATGTTGCTACGCCAATGGCAGCATTACTTGGATTCACAGGTCTATTCCTATACACAGTTCCTTACACAATGTGGACGAAGCGCCATACAGTTTATAATACGGAAGTTGGAAGTTTATCAGGTGCGATGCCACCGTTGATTGGATGGGCAGCCATCAATCCAAATATTTTAAACCCAGCTATTTTAAGTTTATTTGTCATTACACTGATTTGGCAGATGCCACACTTCTATGCAATCGCAATTCGTAAAATGGACGACTACAAGGCAGCGAGTGTTCCGATGTTACCAGCAGCGAAAGGTATGCGTCGTACATACATCACAACAAATGTTTACCTCGTTCTACTAATCATTAGCTGTATTCCACTTGGTACATTGAGCTATGGATTAATGTCAGTTGCCATTTTACTAAGTATTGCTTGGCTCATTATGAATGTTTATGGCTACCACAAAAAAGATCCAAAGAAATGGGCGACATTATTATTTGTCTACTCATTAATCCATATGACTGTATTATTCTCGACAGTTATTATTTATTCGTTAGTCGGTTTATACTTCAATTTACATTAAAATTTTTAAACACAATCAAAAAGACTTTGGAAAGTTTAGGCTTTCTAAAGTCTTTTTATATGATTTTAAATTTATGAGAGATCGGGTCGACTAATAAAGATTGGAATAATATCAAAATGAATATGCTCAATTTGATAATGATTTAAGACGAAATTCGTAATGTCATCAATAATTTGATTCAGATGATGTTCATTCCCTTGAATTACTAATTCGCATTTTACACCGAAAAGTTGTGGTGTAATTGCCCAAGCTTGTAACTTTTCCACCTGTTTGACAGATTCAAAAGAGTGTAAATCTTGACTTAACTGAACGAGGTCTAGACTGTTTGACGCACCATAAGAGAGATAGGTGCTGCCTGTTTTAATTAATGACCAGCCATTTTTGAAAAGGTAAATAGCGATGATACAAGTAGCTAACTGGTCAATTAATAAAGTAGTGGTCACATCATAGGCGATATTGGCTGTAAATACAGCTAGAATTGGTAAAAAGAATAGTAACGTGCGTTTGATGAATTGTTTTCTCGTTTGTATGTGCGTTGCACGTTTTTGCAGTTGAATAAATGCATATACGACAAAAAGTGCACTAATAGAGGATAGTGTATATACTGCATTTGGATTGAGTGGAGGTGTAGGTTCTTGTAACATGAACCACAGCATGTAGACACCACCAATCAACCATAAAAAACCAGTGAATAGAGGGAATAGAATGTGTAAATTGGGTGATGTTTGTTGTTTTTTACTATGCTGTCGTTTTATAGGGCGTTGAGCTGAACGCTCTAAGTAGCATATACAAGCACATGAGGCAAAGAGAAGGGATAGTGCTAATTGTGATGAACTATGCGAACGACTAAAACTAAAAAGTTCGATAAAAGCAGCTGTTATAAAAATAAGCATAGCCGTCTTGAGATAGGGATTCATACGTGGGTTTTTCGTTTGAATAATTGAGCCGAGCATATCGTTCACTCCTGACTTTCTTCGGTAGGTGATTGTTTACGACAAACGATATATACTAATAATGTCAGTAAAACAATCGGAATGACATAAATTTGTGCAATGATTAATTTTGAGGAGAAGTTATGGTACATACTAGAAGTTGGTAGAAAGAGGGCAATACACAATCCGCCCATGTACATAAAAAAGGCTAATTTGAATGCATTCATTTTCGTAACACCTCATTTCAGACTATTAACATACTACCCAAGTTTTATAGAAAATAATCGACCGATTAGCGGAAAAGGAGCAAATAGATAATGTATGATTTACATATTATAGGTGATCAAATTGTACGAGAACTTGGACAACTCATTCAAGAGCAGATTATCGTAACGAATCAACAAGGCATGATTAAAGCGAGTACAGAGCCAGAGAGAGTGGGTTCTTTTCACGAAGGTTCACTTCTTGCGATGCGTAAAAAACAAATTTTGCATATGAAGCAATCTGAAGTAGAGAAACTACAAGGGGTTCGCCCAGGCATGGTGTTTCCAATTATTATTCAAAATGAGCCAATTGGCGTTATTGGGGTAACGGGCGATCCAAAGCATATCTCACAATATGGAATGCTCGTAAAACGTTTAGCTGAAATGCTGATTTCTGATTTTATTCATCAACGCGACCATGTTCAAAAAGAACAGTTTTTAGCTCAATTATTACAAGGGATGAGCGAGAAAGAGGTGCGACGTGGTGCAAAAGAGTTGAAAATGGAAGCAGCGCAACTGTATCGCATTGTCATAGTAGAGGATGTATTACGTGAGTGGATGCATGAAAACGTTAAAAAAGAATTATTTACAGCTATTCATCAAGGTCAGTATGCAATATTATTGCCAGCTAATCAAGAAGTAGCGTTTTTATATGATTGGCAGCAAAAAGTAGGAATCGGTGGTACATATTTATTAGAGCAAATTAAGCTTTCTTATGAAGAAGCGAAAACAGCGCTATTATATTGTTCGAATGAGCGACTTGTGGTTCAAGAGAGTGAATTAACGATGGAATTGATTGTTGCAGACATTACGAGAGAGCGTGCGATGAAGTTTGTATCGCGCGTATGTGGCTCACTTGTAAAAGATACAATGTTATTTGAACATATGTATTTGAGAATTATGACGGATTGGACCTTAAATGAGTTAGCAAGTTACCTTCACATTCATCGCAATACATTAAATTACCGCTTAATGAAAATTGAAGAAAAATTAGGGTATAAATTAACAGATGTAAAGGGAAGAGCAAATTTATATATGAGTTGCTTACTCATTGAAAAGTTCCAATTATATGATTTTGTGCAAATGCACAAATAAACATAAAAAGATTTGGATAACAGAACGATACACGAAAACTGCGCAAAACTCTATAATAAGAAGAAGGGGGGATTCGGAATGAATGCACAGTTTTTAAATGAATTGACAGAATTATTAGGAAAAGAGAATGTGAAAACAACACAGGCACAATTACTTGCGTATTCGTATGATGCGACAGCGAACTTTCAAGCTTTACCAGACGTGGTAGTTAGCCCGCGACATACAGAGGATGTTGTGGCAATCGTGAAGTTATGTGACCGTTATGAAGTGCCGATTGTACCAAGAGGGTCAGGGACGAATTTAGCAGCGGGTACTTGCCCGACACAGGGTGGTCTTGTGATGTTATTTAATCATATGAATCAAATTTTAGAGTTAGATGCGGATAATTTAACACTAACCGTTCAACCAGGTGTGATTACACAAACCATTCATGAATATGTGGAATCAAAGGGATTATTCTATCCACCAGATCCAAGCTCGATGAAGATTTCTACAATCGGTGGGAATGTGAATGAAAACTCAGGTGGTTTACGTGGTTTAAAATATGGTGTGACAAAAGATTATGTACTTGGCTTAACCGTTGTTTTACCAAGTGGCGAAGTTTTAACATGTGGTGGAAAGTTAGCGAAAGATGTGGCAGGTTATGATTTAAAAGCGATGCTTGTTGGTTCAGAAGGTACGCTCGGGATTATTACAGAAATTGTTTTAAAATTGATTCCAAAACCCGTCGCACAAAAAACAGCGATTGCGCATTTTGATTCATTAGATGCAGCAGCCGAAACGGTATCACAGATTATTGCTGCGAAAATTATTCCAGCAACACTCGAATTTTTAGATAATGGTACGATTCAAGCGGTAGAGGAGTTTATGCATTTAGGTCTACCACTTGATTTACAAGCCTTTTTACTAATGGAACAAGACGGTGAAGAAGCACAAGTGGAACGTGATGTAGCACAGATGATTGAGATTGCAAAAGAGAATGGTGCAATCTTTACAGCAGTTGCGGAAAGTGAAGCAGAGGCGATGAAGTTAAAAACAGGACGACGCGTGGCACTATCAGCACTTGCAAGAAAACGTCCGACAACGATTTTAGAAGATGCGACAGTTCCGCGTTCAGAGCTTGCGACAATGGTTCGTGCAATTGAACAAATCGCACGTGATTATCGCGTTCAAATTTCAACATTTGGTCATGCGGGTGATGGTAATTTACACCCAACTTGTTTAACAGATGTACGTGACGCGGAAGAAATGGAACGCGTGGAACAAGCTTTTGAAGCCATTTTCGATGCATCTCTTAAATTAGGCGGTACACTAACAGGTGAGCATGGTGTAGGCGAGATGAAATCACCTTACTTAGCTTGGCGACTAGGAGAGGAAGGCATGTTTGTTATGCGTGCCATCAAACAGTCTATTGATCCAAAGAATATTATGAACCCGAATAAAATCTTTGCAAAATCACAAAAATTAAGAGTGGTGATTCATCATGGTGAATAATGCTGAGTTAATGCAAAAAGCATTTGAAAAAACAGTTGATGAAGATTTATTACTCGATTGTATGCGCTGTGGCTTCTGTTTACCAGCTTGCCCGACTTATATACACACGAATGCAGAAGAAGCACATTCACCAAGAGGACGTATTGCCTTAATGAAAGCAGTGCGTGATGGAAAAGTGGTATGGGATGCAAGTATTGAAGAATCATTCAACATGTGTTTAGGATGTCGAGCATGTGAACCAGCTTGTCCAGCAGGCGTACAATATGGTCCGTTAATTGAACAAACACGCCATGCGATTCAGCTTGGTAAAACACGTAAGCCACTTGAAAAAGCTGTACGTGGTGCAACATTCGACGGGTTATTTGCGAATCAAAAAGCGATGACAGGAGCGGTTAATTTAGTCCGCTTTTATCAAAAGTCAGGTTTGCAAAAAGTAACGCGAAAAATCGGCTTCCTAAATTTATTCCCACCGTTTATGAAAGAGATGGAAGGTGTATTACCAGAACCAGCGAAGAAGTCGTTGCCAGCACTTCCACAGTTACCGAAGAAGCAAATCCATGTATCTTTCTTCTCAGGTTGTTTGATGGATACTTTATTTTTAGAGACGAATCGTAAAACGATTGCCTTACTTGAGATGCTTGGTGCGAAGGTAACGATTCCAAAACAGCAACAGTGCTGTGGTGCGCTACATGGACATAGTGGTGAGATGGATAAAGCAAAGCGTAATGCACGTGCCAATTTAGATGTTTTTACAGATGATTCCGTTGATTATATCGTGAATAATGCAGGTGGATGTGGCGCATTCTTAGCAGAATATGACCATCATTTAGCACATGATCCCGTATATGAGAAACGTGCGAAAACCTTTACAGAGAAGCAAATTGATTTATCCAGTTTACTTGTAAAATTAGGACTACCTGAATTCTTACAAACACTTCAGCCAACAGCACGTAAAAAGATTACGTATCAAGATTCATGTCACTTACGCAATGTAAATGGTGTAAGTGAAGAACCACGTCAGATTTTAAAGAGTATGACTGGGTTTGAATATGAAGAACTAGTTGGTGCAAATACATGTTGTGGCTCAGCAGGTATTTATAACATCTTACAACCAGAGATGGCCGATGCGATTTTAGAAACGAAGATGCAACATGTACAAGATATCAATCCAGATATTGTTGTTACAGCGAACCCAGGTTGCTTAATGCAAATGCAAAAAGGGATTCAGGCAACTTGTTCACATCACGGTGATCAAACAGCGACACATATTGCCGATCTAGTATTTGATTATATTGTAGAAAATACATCTGTCTAACATGAAAGAGCCTGGGACAGAACAAAATAATATGTCTCAAATGCGAATAGTCAAATCAATTGAACGCGTAGAAAACGACTCCTGCGGGAATAGCATGAGCTGAAAACCCCACAGGAACGTAGTGACGAGGAGTTTGAAGCCATGCCCGAACGCTACGTGATGTAGTGGGGCAAGATTTGCAACAGGATGTTGCGTTCTTTTCTTGCCTACCTCTATTCGTTTTTCGAAGCGAAAATTGATCTGAACGAACAAATCCCGTATGATTTTTCAAAATCATACGGGATTTGCTACGTTGAAAATACTTTTGTCTCGGTCTCTTTTTATACATCTGACGGAAAGAGGGAATTACGTTATAATATAGAAAAAGGAGGGAATCTGATGTATGATGTGAAAAAGATGAAGCAATTTGATGTTCCTTTTACACCGATGGAACGATTATATACACGTTTAACCTTGCTTATTTGGGGTGTTTTAGTCATCTATATTGCGATGGTTTGGCAAAAGATTCCAATCGAGATTCCACTACATTATAATGCGCTAGGTGAACTCGATTCGACAGGTTCTAAATGGACGATGTTGACGATACCGATTGTTACATACTGCTTCTGGTCGTTAATGAATTTTATGATGAAACATCCAGAGTGGGGGAATTATCCTGCACGATTAAATGAACAGAATGCAGAAGCTTTTTATACACATAATCGTAAACTAATCGTTGTGTTACGAAATGGAGGCAGTCTATTTTTTGCTTTCGTGTTAGCTGAGATGGTGTTTGTATCACTTGGTATAATGGCATCACAAAGCATTACAACATATGCCACTTTACTCAGTATTTTTGTTATTTTACCGCTCGCAATTGGCGTCGTACAAAGTCGTAAGATTCAATAGGAGGATGAAGGATGGGACTAGTGACATATTTGGGAAGTAATGTACCGTTAGAGGAACTACAAAAAATGACGCAAGGAGCAATTCATTTTACAGAACAGACATCTGACCGTTTAGCGCGAACAACTGTCCAACATCATCATTTGCAAACGCACTATGTATACGAAATTGAATTAAATGGTCAATTAGATGATTTAAATCCACAATCAAAAATCGAAACGCCTGTTCATTACGAACAAGCAAGAATCGCCTTACAGCAACTTCATACAGCTTTGAAAAAAGTCATTCCAACAGGTGATATAGCTGAAGTCTATATTTGTTGGTTTGGTGATGAGGAAGAAGATGCGCTAGGAGAAGTAACGCTCTCTTTACAAGAAGATGATTTACCAGAAGTGCATACAGAAGAACGCTATTTGATTCGTTTTACAGCGTAAAATAAAAAAACTCATCCGATTTTACAAAAGTCGGATGAGCTTTTTTCATTACTCATTATTTTTTATCATCTGTTCCATCAACCAATTATACGTATCATAAATCCATTGTTTTTCAGCAAGGGGTAGCATGATTTTTTGTTCTTCATATGCACGCTGAATCCATTTTTTTGCTGCTTCCATTTGACCAAGTTCAAATAGTGTACATGCATAATAGGCGAGCCCTTCTTGAAAACGAGCCGTATTAAATGGATGAAGACCATTCCAATTGCGTTCCGTCTCAAAAAAATGAAAAGCTTCACAGGCTTCTTGAAAACGCCCTAATTTATAAAGTGCTTTCCCTGTTTCCACTTCAATATATGGTAAAGTTTCAAAAGCTTCATCGAATTCTTTCATTATACGTGCATGTTCCAATACTTTTAAAGGCTTACTGTCATATGTGTTGTAATAAAATAAGTAAAATACATGTAAATAGTACTGTGTATTTGGATGTGTATCAAATGCCGTATATTTTTCTAATCGTTCACGATACATTTCCACTTTCTCGGGTTGCTGTAAAATCATGGCTGCATAAGCTGCCATCCGAATAATATGCGCATAAAAGTGAAATATTTTCTCTTCGTGACATGTTTTAAGCAAGTGTTGTAAAACTTGATCGGCTTCATCCAAACGATTCGTTGCATAACAAAATGATGCCATATGGTACGATACGTCAATTCGTGTAATCGGATCAATCGTATAGTAAGGTGATTGAACTAATTTATAAGCAACTTGAATCGTTTCATACGCCTGTTCAAATTGTAACTGATTAAAATAGAAAATCGCTTGTAATGTATAGGTCGTAGCGAGTTCTTTATATAGGGCGAGTTCTTTGAAAAAGACAACCGCTTTTTTAGCTTCTTCAATCCCTTGTTCGAACGCCTCTAGTGGCGGAAATACTTTTAAATAATATAAGTAAATTTGAGCTGCTTCATAATTTGCTGGTAGCTCAGGAATAATCGGTTCAACTAAATTTTTTACTTGAATGGCTTGAGATACATCGAGCCATTTTTTATTTTGAACAATTTGATGAAGGTCATCAATGATTTTTCTTAGTTCAGTAAGTGGGAATGGGTCAGTCAGTACACTCACTTCTACGTGTAACTGATTTGCAATGTATTGTAAGTTTTCAATAGATGGCTTCGCTTTATCGTTTTCAATTAAACTAAGCATCCCTTTGGTCATTTGTTCACCTGCAATATCAACGAGTGTCATCTTTTTTGATTTACGCAAAGAGCGTATTCGCTGTCCTAAAGTTTTCATTTCAACACCTCTTGTTTAATTATATTAAACTTTTAACTTGTGGGCAAGCAAACCATCCGTTATAATAAGTTTAATTAAATTAAACTTTATGGGAGGGCTAGAGATGACTTCTGAACAGTCTTTACGAAAAGCAAGTTATCACATAGGTATTTTTGCGCTTAGTAAATTTGTTTCGGTTATGGGAGCAAATATCGTCGCGTTCGGGATTTCGTTATATATTTTAAAATTAACCGGTTCAGCAACTAGTTTTTCAATTAATATTCTTTGTTCGATTGTGCCACGTGTTCTCTTTTCGCCACTTATCGGCTATATGGCAGACCGTTATAATAAAAAGGTATTAGTTATTAGTTCGCAAATTTTAACCGTTGTAACGGTTGCGATACTGTTGCTTTACGCGAATTGGCAAGGAATGTCCATCATGGCGATATATATCATGATGGTGTTTTATACTATTTTCACATCGTGTAGTGGAATTACATTAACCGCTTCAATTGGACAATTAGTCGACCAAGACCGCATCCAAAAGGTCATGAGCTTGAATCAATTATCTATGTCACTTGCTGCAATTGGCGCACCGATGATTGGTGGTATTTTGTATGGTTTTGTATCGATTGAAGTATTTTTAATCATTCAAATCATCGCGTTTAGTATAAGTACATTGTTAGATGCAACGATGAATTTTAATCTTTATAAAACAGAAAAAAACCATGCACAAAAGTCAGAGCCTTTTCTAAAGAGTATGAAATCTGCCTATCACTATATTAAAAATCGAAAGACACTTAAAACAATTATTACACTCGCACTTTGTTTGAATCTTTTTTTCTCCGCATTTGCAGTTGGTATTTCGTATGTTTTAGTAGAAGTCGTGCAGTTTAAGTCACTTCATGTCGGATGGATTGAATCGATTGGCGCAGTGGGTATGTTACTCGCTTCCATCTATTTAACAGCACGTAAAAATTTAAAAAATCCGATTTTATTCTCAAAAAGAGCGCTTTTAATACTCAGCACGATGTTTTTCCTATTTGCATTGCCACTTATTCTTTTTGAATTAACATATATACAACTATTTATTTATTACGGAATTACAGCATTTTTAATGACGATGACAGAAGTATGTACGAATGTCCCAATTGGTGTGATTTTACAAAAAAGTATAGAAGAATCTTATAGGGGGCGTGTGTTTGCTTTATTTGAAACACTTGCTATGGGGATGATGCCTTTTGGCATTTTAATATACGGGTTTTTATATGATTATTTCGGTGCGCCATCTGTTTTAATTGGAACTGGTATTATTGTGATTTCTCTCACGCTATATTTGTTGCGTAATTCTGTTTTAAAGCAGATGAAAGAGGAGCAATTAAATGAAAATTCACAAGAAGATAAGTTTGCAGAAGCATAAATAAGGAATAGAAAAAGGATAAACCCATGTGAGCGGGTTTATCCTTTTTATTATGTGAGTGGAGCAATAATCTTTTTCATCGAAACAACTTCGATTGGTACACCTTCATCTGTCATAACGGTTTCTTGATCGTAGATTGAATAACCTTTTGATTGATAAAGCTGAAGATTACGTAACACGCTGACACGTACACGACAATAAATCGTATTTAGATTAGCAGTACGTGCAATTTGTTCTAACTCATTAATCAATTGTTTAGCAATCCCTAAACCTTGCATTGTAGGTAATACAGACATACGGAAGAACTGAAGTCCGTTATCGTGAATTTTATAACGAACACATGCAATTGGTTGTCCAGCAATCGTTCCTACAAGTGCTTCTTGCCCGTTTAAAAGTGCTTCTTTTATAGACGAAACCGTCTCAGATAAAGCGCTAGAAGGTGCAGCATCATGTGCATATTCCTCGTACGCTTTCATCATAATTTTATGGATGACTTTTGCATTTGTTGATTTTTCAATTTGAATATTCATATAAGTGCCTCCTGACATCCTTCTCATTATAATGTATAGTCATGCGAAAATGGAAGAGTATGTGAATGAGAAATAAAAATACTCATTTGTCTATACTAACTTTTTGTGTTATTTCTGGTTAAAAAGTGTATTATTTAATAAAGAAAATAAGAGAATATGAATTTGAAGAAGGTGAAAAGTAGAATGAGACATCGAAAAATAGTAATTTTAATGATTATGTCTCTTTGTTTATTGGGATGTCAATCAATAAAAAATACGCCAAAAACAGAAACTATTCGTTACACAGAAAACCAAAAATCACGTTTAGCGACTGTGATTTTTCAAGAATTCGCTTCTAAAAATGGTCTTCTTTCTACCAATTTAACGAATCGAAAAAATGAGTATTTAGCAGAATCGATGGGTCTTCTTATGCTCTATTTCATTCAAACGAATGACAAAACAAACTATATGAAAAGTTTTCAAGCAATGAAACAATCGTTAATTCTTCCAAATCACCTCATCTCATGGGAAATCAAAGAAGGTAAACGCTCTGATACAAATGCATTAATCGATGATCTACGTTTGATTAAGGCATTAGATTTAGGGGCTAGAAAATGGGGAAACAAAGAAGTAAAGCAATTACTTTCTAAAACGATTGATGCCAATAAAGCATACACCATGTATGAAGATTATTTTGTTGATTTTGGTAGTGAGCAATCTGAAAACCGTGCAAAGGAAATTACATTAAGTTACGCTGCACCAAGTTACTATAAGCGTATGCAATTAACACCTGAAATTTTAGAAAAAAATGTTGAGGTCATTCGAAATGCACCACAAGATGCCAACGGACTTTACGCTAAAAAATTTGATATCCAAACGAAAACCTATCAATTTGATGACACAGTGCATATGATTGATCAATTATTAACAGCGCGAAATGTGCAAGAAATTAAATCGACATCTAAATTTCATCAGCTATTAAAAGAAAAGATGAAAAAAGATGGTAAATTATATGGTCAATATAATCGAAAAACATTACAACCTGTTGTACGTTATGAATCACCAGCTGTTTATAGCTATGCTATCTTTTATAGTCAAGCTGTCAAAGACAAAACACTTGAAAAAGCAATCAATAAGCGCATGAATCAGTTGAAAAATCACCATAAAAATACGCAATACTACGGCTCTTATATTGCAAAAAATGGTGAAACACATATTTTTGATAATTTACTACCTTTACTAACGAAAGGAAGGTGGGTACGATGACAAGACATCAAAAAACAGCAAGTTTTTTAACAATTGTTCTACTCATTTTATTGCAGTTACCAATGTATATGCTATATCAAAAAGGGAGTCAAGGGATACTATTAGTCGTATTTTTAATCCTACTTATTGGTGTATCTCTGTATTACGGAGCAGTTTTAGGTCTGCTTTTAAGTCTCATTTATTTATTTATTATCGGAACTTTTATTTTTTATCTCCAATTAACACAGCAAGATGTTCTATCATCACCACTTGATTTACAATTAAATGAATTTTTTATTTATGGCATTGCGATTCTAATTTTAGTTTTAATTGCAGGTAGAATACGAGAATTAGTTATTGAAAGTGCTAATCAAATTAATATGTTAAAAGGAAATGTAGAAAAATATGTAGCTACTGATACAACAAGTGGGTTTGATAATCGCGTTCGTTTAGAAAAGGCGATAGTAGAAGAAGCAAAGCGTTCTGATCGTAGCGATAAACCCTTTGTTTTTTTAATAATTGAAATACAAAATTTCAAGAAATTTAAAAAATTATATGGCGAGAAAGAAGCACAATATCTCGTATCACAATTAGCAGAGCGTATTAATGGTGTAATGAGGATGACAGATCGTAAGTATCGTTTTGATGAGGATAATTTTGCACTTATCTTACCTGAAACATCTGGTACTTACATTCATATTATTTATGAAAAACTTTCAGAAAAATTAAAAGAGCATCAACTTTTATCGGGAAATCTCATTACGTTAAGTTTCAAAGTAGGTCACTACACATATAATCCACGAACCGAAGTGAGTTTTGATGAAATGGTTGAAGTGGCTAAAAGTGAGTCCTTAATTAATGAAATTTAAAATGATAATTCTTTTCTTGACAGGTTTGCTTATAATAAGTTGTTTTCCCGAGACAATAAAAGCGCAAAGTCAAAAAAAGCCTACTATTCTAATTTTATATGATATTTCTTCTCCTGTTGAACAAACAACGATACATCGTGTAGATGCATTACTGTCATCTTACGGTGAAACAATTGTAGAATCTAGAGCTAGTGCTACAGAAAAACAAATTAAACAAGCATCAACGGTTATATATATTGGTATGAATCAAGTAGAGATTCCAAAGAAACAGCGTGAATGGATAAATAGTTTTTCACATCAAAAATTATTTATTGGATATAATGCAAATCAATTTCATGAATTTAATCAATTAAAATTTAATGGGAAAAGTAATCTTGTTAAAGTTGGAAAACAAACATTAGCCAAGCGAATTAGTTTTTTAAAAACAACCTCACCTTATAAAAAAGTAATTGAAGGACAAACAATCAATGGCGTACATCCTGTATTGCTAAAAAATGATAAAAGTTATTATTTATCATTAAATCAATGGACAGATGAATTTCAGTGGTACTTACAGCCGTATATTGCTGAAAATACAACATGGTTTAAACCACCAAAGCATAAAGCATGGATCATCATTAGTGGTATTCAACCATCTACATCACCAAAGCGTTTAAAACAAACAACAGATATATTGAAAAAGCGACAAATACCTTATGCGCTGGCTGTAGCAGCAGTGGAGTACACAAATAATCAAAAAGGGATTAATAAATTAGAAGAGGCAAAAGAGTTAAAGAAAGAACTTCAAAATCAGCAAGCACAGGGCGTGCCAATCATTGCAAATGGTTATGGTTTATCGTATCGAATGGACGATAAAGTGCAACATGAATTTTGGGACAGTCGATTCAACCAACCAATTACTGCTTTGAATAGTGCGCAAGCTGAGAAGGCTTACTCGCTAGATGCCTTTTCTTCAATTGAAGCATTTAATAAAGAACGTGAAAAAATTGGTCGGACTGAAAAAGAGTATACAGCAAAGCGTATTGAAGATGCTGTAACTGAACTTGTAAATGCCAAATTGTATCCAATTGCATTTACAATCGAAAACGATCATGCAAGTTCCTATGTATATGAAGAAATTTCAAAACATTTTTCACTTTTCTTTGGTGCACTCCAATACAATGATAATTCTAGTGAAGATACAGGGGTTCAACCGCTTATTACGAAACCGGCCTATATGAATCATTTACAAGTCTATTCTACAAATATAAAACCCGTTATAAATGGATTAGAAGGTGAACCAACACTTGTTCATGAGTTGAAAGATTTGTTGAAAATAAAAGGCTCTATGGCAGGGATAAAGATAAATATGCAGCTTAATCCTAAAACCATTGAACGTACATTGGATATTTTTGAATCATTCCCACAATTTGAATGGCAAAATCTGCGTGAAGTTAAATCAGACGTACAGATAAAACATATTACAATACAGCAAACTGCCAAAGGAGCGCTTGAGGTAAAGCAGCAAAAAAAATACCTCGATTTCATTAAGAAAAAGTGGCAAACAAGTCCTTTTGAATTTTCACTTTGGGTACTATTTTGGATTGTATTTTTATTTGTACTTATTTTTTTCTTAAACGTTATTCGCTTACGATTCACATTGAAAAAACGATTATTTGAGGAGAGGAAACCAAATGGCTAATATACTTTTTTTTACCGCTTTAATTTTAATTTGGGTTATGCTCCTCTATCACATGTTTTTAATGCAAGGAGGATATCGTCATTACCGTACGTATGAACGTGTGATTCCAGAGTGGGAAAAAAATATGATTGATTTACCTACAGTTAGTATATTTATTCCCTCACATAATGAAGAGGTAGTTATGGAGCAAACATTGACTGCTATGTCACGATTATATTACCCGAAAGATAAGCTTGATATTATTGTCATCAACGATAATTCTTCAGATCGTACAGGCGAAATTGCACAAGAATTTGCGGATCGCTATCCATTCATTCGCGTATTAGAAACAAAACCACCGAATAAAGGGAAAGGGAAATCTTCTGCATTGAATGAAGCTCTAGCTAATTCAACAAGTGAGATTATTTGTGTATATGATGCAGATAACACACCAGAGAAAAAAGCTGTTTGGTATTTAGTAATGGGTCTTATAAATGACCCAAAAGCGGCCGCAATGGTCGGTAAGTTTCGCGTAATCAATGCCGCAAAAACATGGTTAACCCGATTTATTAACATTGAAACGATTTGTTTTCAATGGATGGCACAAGGTGGACGTTGGAAATGGTTTGGTGTCGCAACGATTCCAGGCACTAACTTTGCGATTCGTCGCTCGGTTATTGAAGAACTTGGCGGTTGGGATGTAAAGGCGTTAGCAGAAGATACGGAATTAACGATTCGTGTTTACAATCTTGGTTATCATATTCGATTTTTCCCTAAAGCCATTACATGGGAACAAGAACCTGAAACACTCGGTGTATGGTGGAAACAGCGAACACGCTGGGCAATGGGAAATCAATACGTTGTCTTAAAGTTTTTACGGCAATTCGCAACATTAAAAAGAAAACGTATTATTTTTGATTTATTTTATTTCTTCTTTACGTACTTCCTTTTCTTTTTCGGTGTTATTCTTTCAAATGGTTTATTTATCGTTAATCTCTTTTATGATTTGAATTTAGCTATTGGAAATGTAGCGATTGCCCTTTGGATTCTCGCTTTCCTATTATTCTTAGGTGAAGTAATGATTACACTAAGTATCGAACGAAATGAGATGAATCGAAAAAACTTTTTCTACGTAATCCTGATGTATTTTACGTACTCACAAATGTGGATTGCACTTGTTGTATATTCACTGTACCAAGAAATAAAACGCGCCATATTCAAAGAAGAAGTCAAATGGTATAAAACGGAACGCTTTAGCCAGAAAGACCAAGGAGGTAAAAAAGATGATTAAACAATTCTTTGGGTTTGTAACACTCGCCTTCCTATCGTTTATGTTTTTTAATATAACCGTTTCAGCAAAGGAAGTTAAAAAAGAACCAATTACAACTACCGCGATTAATTTACAAGGTGTTTCTGATTCATTTACGTATAATTACTATTTAGCAGAAGATGCACAAAAGGGGAAGAATCAACTTGTTTTGGATGTAGAGCATAGTTCACTGCTCATATCACCGTCATCTTTAACGATTCGAGTAGATGGAGAAAATCAAAAAACAGTAAAATTAGATGGAAATAAAGTGAAAACCACTGTTCAATTAGATTTAAAAGGAAAAGCACTAAAAAAAGGGGCGCATGAAATAACAATCGTCTTTTATGGCATTATTAAGCAAGGTGTCTGTGTTGAAAATAATACATCAGGAAACTGGTTACGTATTAACCCAGCATCATACCTTCAAATTCAGGGAGATGTCACAGCAGGTGAATTAATGTTACAAGACTACCCATCTAAATTTACATCATTCCAATCAAAAACAGATGTTGTCATTCCAGACGATGCAGATGTTAACACGATGGATGCAGCCTTAAAAATAGTTAGTTATTTAAAAAAGCAAGCGGCAAATCAAAATCAAATTGCATTAGTAAAAGAGAAAGATTTTGAAAATCGTCAAACGAATAAAATCATTGTCGGTGTTATGAAAGATTTTAAAACAGAATCAGTTCAAAATATTTTAAAACGTATGAATGTCAAAACGACAGACAATACCATTCAGCTTCAAACAGCACAGGAAAAAATTAAAAAAGTAAATCGTAATATCTTAGTCGTAACAGCAGTAAATACAAACGATTTAGACGCTAAAATTGAAGTGGTATCGAATCAAGAATTTGTTTCGCAATTAAGCGGAAAAGCACTGGCAATTGGAGAACAGCCGAAACAACCTGTGCGTGAATCAGGAATGGTTACATTTGAACAAATGGGAATTCAAAATCTTGAAATTTCCAATGTAGCGTACGAATCTGGACACTATTATTACTATTTACCACAAGATTTTGATGAAGAAAAAGCAATTACAGCAACATTAAAACTAAAAAAATCATCTATTTTAGATGCGAAACAAGCAGAACTTGTAATGGAAGTAAACGGTGTTCCACATGCGATTACGCTTAAAGAAATTAAACAAGATGAAGGTTTTTTTGAAATCAATGTCCCAATTGAAAAGAATGCGCTTAAAAATAACTATCTACTAGATATTCAATTTAAGTTAAATGGTTCAAATACGAATAATCCATGTACAACAAACGATCAAGAAAAATGGTTATTTATTTCTAAAGAAAGTACATTAAATTTTTCAACAACAGATAATGATCGACAAGCTGTCGCTAGTTTAACAAGCTATCCAGGAATCTTTACGAATACACGTCAAGGAACATATATCATCATTGAAAGTACAGAAAAAGTAGCATTAGAGGACTTGAATGCACTATACACATCTTCTGCTCTAAGTACTTCAGCACCGAACTACGAATTAAAAACAGCTGATGCGATTCAAAAAGAAGATTTGAAAGGACATCATCTGATCTTCGTAGGTGAGGCAGGGAACTTACAAGATGATTTAAATAAGAAAAATCCATTATCGATGAAAGATAATCAACCTGATTTTGCTAAAGACGGTTTTGTAAAAGAGACAATCACACGCTACGCCACGATTCAAAAGAATCCTTGGGACGACGGATATCTAGCATTACAGTTCAACCGAGAAGCAAATAGTCAAAATCAAATTACACCAAAATTTTTACGACAAATTCAAGATTTATCAGCAGATGCGTCAGTTGCTGTACAAAATAAAGAACAGCAAACATTTACGAATCGCGCGCAATATAGCGTAGAAAAACAAAAAGAAGCAACACCTAAGCAATCTCAAAATGTATTAAAATGGTCCTCTGTTTTAATGTTTATTGGTTTACTTGCAGTGATTGGTGTCATTTTATATCTCGTGTTCAAACGTAGCAAAAAGAAATAGATTTTTAAGTAAGTGAATAAATATAAACAAAGTAGAAATTACAATAAAATGTAGTTTCTACTTTTTATAGTTTAAAGAGATTTTTATGGAATGTGTTGGGAGTTTCAATTTGTCTTGTCAGTGGAATGTGTAAGTAGTTGATGAAAAGGGAGGAAACATCTGTGAACTTAACACAAGGCAATAAAATTGTTTTAATTGGTGCTGGAGCAGTTGGCTCAAGTTATGCTTATGCAGTAGTCAATCAAGGAATTAGTGATGAACTAGTTATTGTGGATGCAAATGAAAAAAAAGCGACAGGTGATGTATTAGATTTACAAGACGGTATCGTTTATGCACCATCCTCTATGAAAATTCGTTTTGGAGATTTTGATGAATGTGCAGAAGCGGCGATTGTTGTTATTTGTGCAGGAGTAGCCCAAAAGTCAGGTGAGACACGTATTGACTTGGTACACAGAAATATAGCAGTATTTGAAGAAATTGTCTCAAAAATTATGGATACAGGATTTAATGGCATTATTATTGTCGCAACTAACCCAGTAGATATCTTGGCATATGCGACATGGAAATTTTCTAAATTACCAAAAGAACGTATTTTAAGTTCAGGTACTATCTTAGATTCCGCTCGACTTCGCAATATATTAGGTAGAGAATTTCAAACAGCACCGACTAGTATTCATGCATATATTATCGGTGAACATGGTGATACACAATTACCTTATTGGAGTGGAGCTACGTTATACGGTCAAAAAATCGCATTAAAATTATCAGATGAACGAAAAGAAGCGATAGGTATTGAAGTACGTGATGCAGCTTATAAAATTATTGACTCAAAAGGTGCAACCTTCTACGGTATTGCGATGGGGCTTGCGCGTATTACAAAAGCCATTTTACGCAATGAACAAGTCGTTCTACCTGTAGGCGCGTTACAAAGTGGGGAAAATGGACATGAAGATGTATTTACAGGTGTACCATGCCTCATTAATCGTCAAGGTGTTGAGAAAGTATTTACATTAGACTTAGATGCAGATGAACGTGAAAAATTTGATGCATCCGTTAAAGCACTAAAAGATATTCAAGCATCTATTTGGTCTTCATAAAAATAGGGTAGGTGAACGCATCGTATGTTAGTCGAACAATATAACCCTTTTGGTCAAATTGGCATAACCGTTCTCGTATCGATTATTCCTATCCTTTTATTTTTAATCTGTCTAACCGTTTTAAAAATGAAAGGCATTACAACAGCTTTAATTAATCTAGTTGTGACCTTTGTGTTAGTATATGGTTTCTTTCATTTATCTTTTGGAAATGGCGTCGGAAGTATTATTCAAGGTATCATTCAAGGGCTTGTACCAATCGGTTATATTATCGTTATGGCTGTTTGGCTGTATAAAATTTCTGTGAATTCAGGAAAATTTGATGTTATCCGTAGTTCGATTGCTGGAATTTCACATGACCAACGTATTCAATTACTACTCATTGGCTTTTGTTTTAATGCCTTTTTAGAAGGTGCAGCAGGATTTGGTGTTCCAGTTGCAATCTGTGCAGTACTTCTCATGTCACTCGGTTTTAAACCACTACAAGCAGCTATGCTTTGTTTGATTGCAAACGGTGCTTCAGGCGCTTTTGGTGCAATTGGTATTCCAGTCGGGATTATCGATACATTTGATTTACAAGAAGGAATCTCATCTTTAGATGTATCACGTATGACAGCTTTAACACTACCTCTGATCAATCTCTCCATCCCATTTTTAATGGTCTGGCTTGTTGATGGATTTAAAGGTATTAAAGAAACCATGCCAGCCATTTTAACAACAGGTATCACATATGCTGTATCACAAGCACTATTTACCATCTTTTTAGGACCAGAAATTGCGGATATCGTACCGCCAATTTTAGCAATGGGCGCACTTGCGTTACTTTGTAAAAAATGGTCACCGAAAAACACATTCTTCCTCAGTGGACATGACTTGGAATACGAAAAACATACAGCAAAAGACATCATCAAAGCATGGTCACCATTCTATCTCCTTACACTTTTCATTTTAATTTGGAGCTTACCAGCCTTTAAAGGTCTATTTGCTGAAGGTGGCGCCTTATCTTCACTTGTTGCTAATTTTACCATTCCGGGTTCTGAAATTAATATGTCACTCGACATTATTGGGGCTACTGGCAGTGCACTCTTAGTTGCAGTCATTGTCACGATTCTCACAACCAAAAACATGACATTCCAAACAAGTGGTCGTTTATTAAAAGAGACGGTTAAAGAGTTCTGGGTACCCATTATTATGATTTGCGCGATTATCGGTATTGCCAAACTCATGACATATGGTGGTATGACAATGGCGCTCGGTGAAGCTGCAGCAAAAACGGGAAGTGCTTTTCCATTCATCTCACCAATATTAGGATGGATTGGCGTATTCATGACGGGTTCAGTAGTAAATAATAATACGCTATTTGCGCCGATTCAAGCCACAGCAGGAGGAGCCTTATCAACTAATTCGACGTTACTCGTTGCAGCGAATACGGTAGGTGGTGTAATTGCCAAACTCGTATCACCACAATCAATCGCCATTGCAACAGCAGCCGTAGGACAGCAAGGAAAAGAATCGACATTAACGAAGATGACCTTAAAATATAGTTTAGGCTTCCTCGTATTCGTCTGTATTTGGACCTTTATTTTGTCGCTTATTTTATAAATGAATAACAAAAAAGAGATTAGGGCGTATGTGTTTAAAACACAATATGTCCTAATCTCTTTTTCATGTAAAAAAGAATTTTTAAATTGAAAAAATACCCATTTTCAAATTTTTATGTGCTATAATTCTCGCTGTGATAAATATCTAAAGGAGTTAATAACAATGAATAAAATTAGGATTATTTCGTTTCTTTTATTGATAGTAGGAATTATAAGTGTAATAACCATTCAACCAGAAGAAGCAAATGCAAAGACCTACACAATCACACCGAATAGTAAACCACTCGACCCTATGTTTCAACGATACGGTACGTATAATCAATATACGAAACACTACTATTTATTCCGTTCTTATATGAACGAATTTGAAAAGAAAAAAGGTGGCAAACTCATTATTAAAAAAGGAACGTATAACATTACAAATGCGATTTATGTTCCATCTAACGTAACATTAGAATTTCAAGACGGTGTCAAAATGGTCAAAACGACAAAAACAGGAACAAATATCATCACACCATCTGCTTCGATGTTCCAACTCGTATCACCTTCAAAAGCATTAATTGACGGTGCATATGGAAAATACAACGGTGAGAAAAATATTAAGTTTATCGGTAAAGGAACGGTCACGTTTGATATGAAATATGTTCCAAAAGGCATTACAATTATCATGGGGCATAATCAAAACGTTCTTGTTGACAATATTCAATTCCGAAACTTCAATTATGCGCACTTCATCGAACTGGACGCATCGAAAAACGTAACGATTCGCAATTCAACGTTTAAATCAGCTAATGACCCTCTAACGTCGGTGAAAGAAGCGATTAATATTGATACACCCGACCGCGAAACAAAAGGGTGGAGTCAACGCTGGAGCAAGTTTGATGCACAACCAAATACAGATGTATTAATTGAACATAATACATTCGAAAATATTCCACGTGCTGTTGGTACGCATAAATACTCAGAAAAGAAAATTCATAAAAACATTACGATTCGAAACAATACAATGAAAAACCTACGAAACGATTTTATACGCGCGCTTAATTGGGAAAACGCCATCATTGAAAACAACACATTCACACTCGAACCAACGGATCCACGCAATGAAGTTGTAAAAGGTATTTCAGCGAGTGGTGTAAAAAATATACGTATTAAAAATAACACATTTGACCATATGGCAATTGCGATGATGTTTTTCACATTCGCTAACTCGGGCGGCGGTTCAACAAACCCTGTCTATGCAGATTTAACAGAACAAAATAAAATAGATTTATTATCAAATACATATCTGAATTTGAATACACCATATATTCAAATTCGTGATAATTTACAAAGTGATGGTACGCGTAACACAGAAACGATTAAATTAGACGAGCAAACACTTCGTCAGGCGAAGTAATAACTGGATATAAAAAGAGGAATCGCGTGTAAAGCGATTCCTTTTTTTCATTATGAATTTATGATTTTTGAACGATTTCAGCATCTTTTAAAATCGTAGCAAGACGTTTAATACCGTCACGAATTACTTCGGGTGCTGAGTTTGTGTAGTTTAGACGCAGTGTATTCACATCTTTTTTCGATGTATAGAATGGATCGCCTGGTACGAATGCTACGCCGACATCCATCGCTCTTTCGAAGAATTCCATCGCTGTCATACCATTATTTAATGTAGCCCAGACAAACATGCCACCTTCAGGACGTGTGAATGCTACATTCTCAGGGAAGAGTTCTTCTAAAGCTTCCAACATCACTTTCGATTGTGCATCATATAGTTCGATGATTTTTTGAACATGCGTGTCGTATTCATTATGCGTTAAATATTCATAAATCGCATATTGTGAGAAGATGTTGGTGTGTAAGTCAGATGCTTGTTTCGCTGTTTCAATATGACGCATCAATTCTTTATTTTTTGAAATAATAAAGCCTAAACGCATACCCGGTGTAACGGTTTTTGAGAAACTACCAAGTAACACACTATTTTCTGATTTACCAGCCGCAATATATGGTAATGAATCACCTTTGAAACGTAGCTCACCGTATGGATCATCTTCTACTAAAATAATATCGCGGTCTTTAATTAATTCATATACTTCTTTACGACGTTTTGCTGTGTATGTAAGACCTGTTGGGTTTTGGAAGTTCGGCACTGTATAGATGAATTTTACATTCGGCTGATCGAGCGCAACTTTTAATTCTTCAAGATTTAACCCATCTTCTTCTAATGTAACAGGGTAGAATGACGGTTCACTCATTGTGAAGGCTTGAATCGCACCTAGATAACCAGGTTCTTCAATAATAATGCCATCACCAGGATTAATTAACACTTGAGATAATAGTGATAGTGCTTGTTGTGAACCTGTTGTTAATAGGATATCATCTGCTGTAATCCCTAAATCATGTTTACGGTTATATTTATCAGCAATATATTGACGTAGTGGTAAGTACCCATTCGTTGAAGCATACTGGAAGATTTTACTTCCATTCTCATCGATTGCACGATTGATTGCTTCTTGTAAATTTTTAAGTGGAAAAGAAATCGGATTTGGTAAACCACCTGCGAAAGAAATGACGTCTGGCGCGTCCGTAACTTTTAAAATATTTCGAATGAATGATGAGGGCGTATTTAATACGCGATTAGAATATTGCATGTGCGATTCTCTCCCTTTTTCTGACTTTTTTAAAAAGTATAGCACTCTAATGATTGAACCACAAGATATAAGTCTGTTTTGTAAACAAATAAATTTAAAAAAATAGCTAAAATAATACTTAAAGTAGAAAAAAGTGCAAATAAACGATTTTATAATTCTGATAATTCTAATTATTTCAATAGTTTATTCTATAAATTGATATGCATTGCATAATGTTACATCGTTCGTTATCCTTAATTTATTGTTGAAATAAAGGATGAATTCAATATGAAGAAACTAATTAAAATAATTGGTGCACTTGTTGTACTTTTTATTTTTTATATAACTAATAATCAATGGCTACAATTATCAAAACATACGTTACAAGTAAAAATATTACCAAAAGAAATGAATGGTTTAACAATTGTTCAAATTTCAGATTTGCACGATGCGAAATTTGGTCGTCATCAACAACGATTAATTGAACAAGTGAAAAAGCAAAAACCCGATTTAATTTTTTTAACAGGTGATTTAATTGATCGTAATAATTATAAATTAGGAAGAAGTCTAGAAGCAGTTGATGGCTTTACAAAAATTGCTCCGACTTATTTTGTCGATGGTAATCATGAAATTTCAATTAATCGAGTTAAAGAGATTCATATAGCACTCCAAAAAAAGGGGGTACATGTTTTAAATAATGAAGCAGAAACATTCCGCTACAATGGTGCGAGTATACAACTTATCGGTATTAGCGACCCGTTGTCAGGTGAAACAACAGAAGATATGCTGGCAAAAGCGCTGGTGAATGTTCCACAAGATCAATTCAAAATCTTATTAGCACACCGTTCAGAATTTGGCGAAAAATACGCGCAAGCTGGAATCGACCTTGCATACACAGGACATGCACATGGCGGACAAATTCGCTTACCATTGTTAGGTGGATTAGCCAATCACGACGCCTCGCTATTCCCAAAACACACAGAAGGAATTGAACAAGTGGAGCAGTTGCAACACGTAATTAGCCGTGGTCTAGGAAATAGTCTCTTCCCACTACGTGTCTTCAACCGCCCGGAAATCGTCGTTACAACTTTAGAATCGAAATAAATGGACGAATGATCCGTTTCGCCCTCGAATGTCCCGTTTGGACGAGCGAATGACCCGAATCAATCTACGAGTGACCCAACATCTTTAGCGAGTGACTCGTTTCGCCGGTCGAATGTTCGAATGCACACGATCCTAGTCAATTTAAGTCCCTCTCGAATTACTCAAAAGCCACGTGATCATTCTTGGTCTTTTGAGTTTTTTTTGTAAAAAATCTAGTTTTCTGAATAAATTAGTGGTATGGTATAGCTACAATTAAAAAAATCTTCGGGGTCGGGTGAAATTCCCAATCGACGGTGATGCGCGTTAGAGCGATAAGTCCGTGAGCTTTTCGAAGCAGGAGCTGGTGTGAATCCAGGACCGACAGTATAGTCTGGATGGGAGAAGACATGTAAAAATTTGTTTATGATATGAAAAATCATAGGCTTATTTAGACATACCTTTTTTCATCGACCTCATGTAAATGAAGGTCTTTTTTTGTTGTATCAAACTGAATAATCCTTCGGGGTCGGGTGAAATTCCCAATCGACGGTGATGCGCGTTAGAGCGATAAGTCCGTGAGCTTTTCGGAGCAGGAGCTGGTGTGAATCCAGAACCGACAGTATAGTCTGGATGGGAGAAGGATGTGTGAACAAAACTTGTTAAAAAGACGTATGTTAACAGGTTTATTTAGACATGACTTTTAATCATTCTTCCATAAAACTACCCTGAATTGATTCATCAATTGAGCGTAGTTTTTTATTTTGGGAAAGGAGTGGTTTGTATATTTACAGGGATTGTAGAAGAAGTGGCAACAATTCAATCGATTCGACAAGCGAATGAAAATATGGTGTTGCAAATTCAAGCAGAAAAGATTCTGGAAGACGCTGCTTTAGGTGATTCGATTGCAGTAAATGGTGTTTGCTTAACAATTGAAAAACTAGAACAGCACGCTTTTCATGCGACGGTTATGAAAGAAACCTTTCATACAACAACATTACACCGTCTACAATTACGTGAAAAAGTAAATGTTGAAAGAGCTTTGCAGTTACAGGGGCGGTTAGGTGGACATATCGTGACAGGGCATGTTGAAACGGTTGGAAAGATTCAACGAATTTTAAAAACATCAAATGAAATTCGTCTAACGATTGAAACAGAACCGAAATTCATCAAACAGATGGTTTTAAGAGGTTCTGTGACATTGGATGGGATTAGCCTAACAATTTTCGCGTTAAACGCGCGAACATTTGAAGTTTCGCTTATTCCACACACATATGAAACAACGATTTTGCATATGAAAAAAGTGCGAGATGTTGTCAATATTGAAACAGATTACATCGGAAAATATGTGCAAAGCCAAATGGCGACAATTTTAACAGAAGATTTTTTACGAAAAAATGGATTTTGAGGTGAAGGAATATGCAAGAAATAGAAGAAGCACTTCGTATCTTACGAGTGGGTGGCATGATTATCGTGACTGATTCTGAGGCACGTGAAAATGAAGGAGATCTCGTTGCATTAGCTGAAACAATTACACCTGAACAAGTAACATTCATGGCAATTGAGGGTCGTGGATTAATTTGTACACCTATTTCTGAAGAAATGGCGGCACGCTTAGCCTTAGCGCCGATGACAGTAGATAATACGGATAATCATGGAACAGCCTTTACAATTTCGATTGACCATATCGATACGACAACAGGTATCAGCGCTTATGATCGTGCCTTAACGATTCAAGCTTTAACAAGTGAACAAACCGTAGCACAAGATTTTCGTCGTCCAGGACATGTATTCCCACTTATTGCAAAAGCTGGTGGTGTATTAGAACGTGATGGGCATACGGAAGCGGGAGTTGAGTTGGCAAAGTTGTGCGATAAAAAAGAAGCAGCAGTGATTTGTGAAATTATGGGCGATGACGGACATATGCTGACAGGTGAAAATTTGATCACATTCGCTAAAAAACACGTATTACCTATCATTTCAATCGAAGCATTAAAACAATATATTGAACAAACAAAAGGAGCGTATTCAAAATGAACATGATTGAAACAACATTAATCGGAAAAGACTTAAAAATTGGGATTGTATTAGGAAGATTTAACGAATTCATCACAAATCGTTTATTAGAAGGAGCGGTAGATGGTTTAAAAAGACATGGTGTAGCAGAAGAAAATATTGATGTCGTAAAAGTACCGGGGGCTTTTGAAATTCCATATATGGCAAAACAATTAACAAATTATAAAAAATATGACGCGATTATTAGTCTTGGAACGGTTATTCGTGGTGCAACAACGCATTATGACTATGTATGTAATGAAGCTGCAAAAGGAATTGCTTCAGTATCACTTGAAACGAATGTGCCAATTATTTTTGGTGTTGTCACAACGGAGTCAATTGAACAAGCTGTAGAACGTGCAGGAACAAAAGCAGGGAACAAAGGTTATGATTCGGCTGTAGCAGCAATTGAGATGGCAAATCTTCATCGTCTATTAGAAAAATAGACTAGTGTAGATGACCTAGTATGTTTTATGCCAATAGATTGCTAGTTTCAAATCGTATAAAATGACTTGGAACCTATACTCATATAATAAACCTATATCTTTAGTTCGGAAGTCGTTGTTTTGTATAGTCAGCCTATTGAATGACAGTTATAATACTCATTTGGAAAGAGTATCCATGTTTTCAATATAGGAGGGACTATAGGGTGAGAAGAACAATAATGATTGGCGCAACGCTTATGTTAGCAATTGGAATAGGTCAAACGCCAACAATTGAAGCATCAGCAGCTACACAAATAAAGTATGTGAGTATAACAAATGGTAGCAATCTAAATGTTCGAAAAAGTGCGTCAACGAAAGCAACAACATTGGGAAAATTGCAAAACAATACGAAAGTAACCGTCATTTCAACAAAAAATGGCTGGTCAAAAATTAAGTATAAAAAAGTTTATGGTTATGTAGCGAATAGTTATTTAATAAGTAAAAGACCCATTTTAAAACCTGCTTCAACTGTAACGTATTATGTCAGTACACCAGGTATTGATTTGAATGTTCGAAAAAGTCCATCAAGTCACTCGCAAAAGCTTGGGACAATAAGAAATAAAAGTAAAATAGATGTCATAAGCTATGGGAAAGAATGGTCGAAAATTCGTTATAAAACAGGGTATGCTTATGTGGCAACAATCTATTTAACGGAAAATAAACCAGCACTTCAACCGTCTACAACAACAGTTTATTATGTGAAGACAAATGGTGTTGCATTAAATGTTCGAAAAAGCGCATCTAGTACATCGACAAAATTAGGCACTTTAAAAGATCAAACAAAAGTTGATGTTATAAGTTATGGGAAAGAATGGTCGAAAATTCGTTATCAGTCAGGTTATGGTTACGTAGCAAGTTCGTATTTAACAAAGCAGAAACCTGTTGATGGTTCATTTCAACAAATAACGGGGACATATTATGCAATTCCAGGTTTAACAACAAATTTGAACGTACGTATAGCACCAGACACAACTGCAAAAAAAATAGGTGAAATCAAGCAAAATATGAAACTACATGTTTTGGCACAATCAGATGCTTGGATGAAAATTAATTATAATGGTAAGACAGCTTATGTGAGTAAAGATTATGTATCAAAAGAAGTGAAAATAAGCTTTTCGCGTGATCAAAATCGTTCATATGAAGTATATGATGTGGAAGAAAACGGAACGATTGAAACGATTTATCAAAAGCAGGAAAAAGGGATTGTGAAGTGGGGGAATGTGAATCGAGGTTTTACACATACCGAAACAGCGACTTCTAAAAGTTATACATTCTTTAATTATCATACAGGATACGGATTTGCAATCAACACACCAATCTTTAAAGGTGCAACATCTGGTAGCCTGACAAAAGGTTATAGTAAGATTACATCAGTTAGTTATACAATGACCGTAAAAGCAGGCACATTTAAACAAGTAGTTGTCCAAAAGTTCTATAACTCAAAAGGAACCAATACCAAAATTGTCTACTATGCTCCGAATGCCGGTGTAATCAAAGCAGTTGAAAATGGTCACACAACATTTGAATTAATTGATGTAAATTAAATTGAAAAATCATGCGAGATTTTTTGTTTGCAAAGTACTTATATATTAAATTCTATTTAAAATAAACCTCTCTAGTCTATATATAAATAAAAGAAAAGTTGACAAAAGGCTGAAAACATGAGAAGATATAAGTCTTGATAAAAAGCTAGTTGAAGAAATTGGCAGTTCACGATTGTTTTTGAAGATACTTATTCACACTGGCGTGACTATAGGGTCACAAGGACGTAAAAGAAGGTAGGGTTTACGTTGCTTAGGTTAGAGAATAACAGTGTAATTTTTACCGCGGCAAGTAAATGAAGAGAGTAGTACATTCCCCGGAAGATCGGGTTGAGATAACATACAATTAGCAATATCATGAAAAAAGAGGGGTATAACCAATTATGGTTATACCCCTCGTCCAATTTAATGGAAAACATCTGAAACGTTAATACCTGTGCTTGATTTTACTTGAATTTCTGCATATACTTCTAAGTCTACTTTACGACTTGATAGTTTCGAGCCGAGATAGCCTGCTAAGAAACCAAGTGGAGTAGTTATAATTGCATGCTTTGTCAATGGGAATAAAGGTGTTTCAACAACAATAGTATTTCCTGTAGAACGCCAAATATTTGGACCAATTGCACTAAAATAATACAAGAAATTAAGCCTGTAGCTGTCGTTGCGATTGCACCCGCTGCACCTAAAAATGTAGCGGCTGATAAGTAGTCGCCTGAAATAGCCCAACCATTTTGCCAACCTATTAAGCTACCATTAGCTGTATAGAGTTTTTTTACATTTTTTGTCTTTTTAGCAGTAATATATGTAACTAATAAAGTTAGACCTACAATTCCTAAAAAGAAACTAATCGTTACAGTATTTAATTAAAAACCCCCGTCTTTCAACTTTTCAACTAATGCCTTCATTTCACAATCGAATCGTGTCGCCTCTTTAATGTAAAAGCTACATAAAACAATCGTCATAACAAATAGTGATAGCGCATATACCCAAACCCGTGTAATCTCTCCATACATTTTCTAATGAAGTACAGTTGTGAATGAAGTTAGAATTGGTAATGAAATATATAATGCTACGAGTGCTTTAAATTCTTGATTTTGCCCGCTCCCTTTCAAAACAGCATTTTTAAAATTTGTAAAGATAAATATATTTTGACTTACATGAAAGAATTCTTTTTAAATTAAAAAGTAACAAAAAACCGAATTCAAAAGAAGTTGAGTGTAAATAACTAAAAAAGAACTTTAAAAACAAAAAAGAATTTAAAAGAGAAAAAATGAACGAAAAAAACTTTTATTATTATTTCAAAATTTCCAGAAAATTGTTGTATAACAAAACAGCGTTTTTGATGTAAACGACAATGTTTTTCTGTTTTCAACATATAATACAGAATATATTGACAAAAAAGTTCTTATCGGGAATAATGAATTTAATATATTAGCGTACGGAAGAATAGTATGTGTGTAACTGTTTGAAAGAGAGATTTCCTCACCGGCTGAAAGGGAAATTCAAATAAGGCATGCGGAACCTACTTCCTAGCTCCTATGAAAACATAGGCGCATACTCCAGCGTTAACGGAATCGAGCGGAACAAAGTCAAACTTTGTTCAATTAAGGTGGTACCGCGAATGAGCCCTTTTCGTCCTTAAAATATTGGATGATAAGGGCTTTTTTATATGGAGGAATACAAATATGTACCAAAATCGAATTGTTGTAAAAATCGGAAGTAGTAGTTTGACGAATAGTAAAGGTGAAGTAGATTACGAAAAGCTACAAGAACATGTAGCAGCGATTGCCGCTTTAAAGCAAAAACACTATGATGTTGTACTCGTTTCATCAGGTGCCGTCGCTTGTGGATTCCGTCAACTAGGTTACACACAACGACCAATTACTGTAAAAGGAAAGCAAGCAGCTGCTGCAGTTGGTCAAAGTTTACTGATTCAAGCCTATACAAAAGCACTTGCACAGTACGGTTATGTAGGGGCACAAATCTTATTGACACGCGCTGATTTTCAATCGAAAAACCGCTATCAAAATGCGCATGAAACCATCGAGGAACTACTAGAGCGAAAGGTTTTGCCAATTATCAATGAAAATGACACTGTATCATTACAAGAATTAACGTTTGGTGACAATGATTTATTATCAGCACTTGTAAGTGGTTTAGTTCATGCGGAGCAACTCATTATTTTAACAGATATTAATGGATTATATACCGCAAATCCTAAAAAAGATGCTACAGCAAAGCGTTTTGATTATTTATCAGAAATTACAGATGAGTTACTTGGATATGCAACATCAGAAGGTTCAAATGTAGGCACAGGTGGCATGCAATCTAAATTACAAGCAGCCAAAACAGCTTACGACTTAGGTGTCAATGTGTTCATCGGTAAAGGTGAAGGTCCAGAAAAGCTCATCGAAATCATAGAAAAGCGTGGAGATGGTACGTATATTGAGCGACAAATCCCACAATCACTATCTTCTAAAAAACAATGGATTTCACTTTTTTCTCAAACACAGGGAGCGATTTATATTGACGAAGGTGCCGAAAAAGCGATTTTAGAAAATGGGAAGAGCTTATTACCAGCAGGTGTATATCTTGTTACAGGCAACTTTGAAGCAGGTGATGTGGTCGATGTCTTCAGAGAACGTGATTTAATTGGTAAAGGTGAAGTTTTGTATAGCGCGGAAGAATTGATGCAAGCTATGGGAAAAAGAACAAACGAATTAGCACATGATCATGTAGTGATTCATCGTGATCGTTTTGTAGCAGTAGTAAAGGAGGAAATTTAAGATGTCAGAGGTACTTGAAAAAGGAAAACGTGCGAAAGTAGCGAGCTTTACGATGATGGAGCGTACAACAGAAGAAAAAAATGCTGCGTTATGTGCGATTGCAGCACAATTATTACAAGATGAGGCACATATTTTACAAGAAAATGAGCGAGATTTAATAGAAGGAAAAGAAAAAGGGATTGATCCGGCTGTCCTAGATCGTATTATGTTAAATCACGACCGTCTCGTTGCTATTCATGATGCTTTATTACAAGTAGTAGAATTACAAGATCCGATTGGTGAAATACTTGAAGTGATTGACAAAGAAAATGGACTACATATCGAAAAACGTCGTGTACCTTTAGGTGTTGTCGGTATGATTTATGAAGCGCGTCCTAATGTAACAGTGGATGCCGCAGCCTTAACATTGAAAACAGGAAATGCAGTCATCTTACGAGGAAGTTCAAGCGCAAAATATTCAAATCAAGTATTAGTAGAAAGTATTCACCGCGCTTTAGAAAAAACAACGATTCCACAAGATGCAGTCTTATTAATAGAAGATACAAGTCGTCAAACAGCGAGTGAACTTTTTACAATGAAAGAATACTTAGATGTTTTAATTCCACGTGGTAGTAAAGCGTTAATTGATACAGTTGTAGCGAATTCAACTGTTCCTGTATTAGAAACAGGCGCAGGGAACTGCCATATTTATATTGATGAAGTTGCAAATCCACAGATGGCTACACAGATTGTACTTAACGCAAAAACACAGCGTACATCGGTATGTAATGCGGCAGAAAGTTTATTAATTCACCGAAAATATGTAGAAATACATGGAGGAGAATTAATTCAGGCATTACTGGATGCAGATGTTACATTATACGGTGATGAAGCAGTTTGTAACATGGATTCACGTATTTATTCTGCCACAGATGAAGATTATGCCACTGAATATTTAGCGATGTCACTGAGTATAAAAACAGTTGATTCAGTAGATGAAGCTATTCAACACATTCAAACCTATGGTACGAAGCATTCAGAAGCTATTGTTACGGAATTACAAGACAATGCAAAGAGATTTCAACAGTTAGTGGATGCTGCAGCTGTTTACCATAATGCCTCGACACGCTTTACAGATGGTTTTGAGTTTGGCTACGGAGCTGAAATTGGTATTAGTACACAAAAGTTGCATGCGAGAGGACCAATGGGTTTACCAGCTCTAACTTCT
Organism: Kurthia sp. FSL E2-0154; assembly: GCF_038003625.1. Classification (NCBI taxonomy): domain Bacteria; kingdom Bacillati; phylum Bacillota; class Bacilli; order Caryophanales; family Caryophanaceae; genus Kurthia; species Kurthia sp. FSL E2-0154. The sequence continues at coordinate 1,178,368 of NZ_JBBOPO010000001.1, read as the reverse complement.
GAGAAATATTATATAGATGGAGCAGGGCAAATTCGTCAATAATTCAAACAAATATGCCCATCGTTTGTAATTTTAAGCAAGCTTGTTATAATAAAGTGAACACTAGCATAGCTAGGTTTATTCGTAAAGATAGGAAAGTAGGGATTTAGATGGCAACAGCAACACACACAACAACTGTAAAAGCAGGACAACAACAAGTATGGGCATTTGTAAGTGATATGGAGAAGTGGGCAAAGTTAGTGCCTGGCTACCGCAATCACGAAATGATCAATGAAAAGCAGTCGAAATGGATTTTCGCTGGGAATGTAGGTGTGTTAAAAAAATCAGTTGAAGTGCAAATAGATATTACAAACTGGGAAGAACCATCTAAAATTTCATTTGATTTAACAGGTCTAACAGATAAATTTACAGGTTCAGGCTACTTTACAGCAAAGGAAATTGATGCACAAAATACAGAGATGTCAGGATTTTTAGAAATTAAAGCAGGCGGTATTGCAGCACCTGTGTTAAATCCAATTTTTTCAGCTGTATTACCAAAAGCAACATCAATGCTAACAGAACGCGTGGCAAATAAAATTCAATCTGAAGCAAAATAATTCATACACCATAAATTAAGAACTGCACCTTTTAATGAAGGGTGCAGTTTTTAGTTTGATTTCTCTATTTAATTCCCGTATGGTAAAAATATGAACAGCGAAATAAGGAGCAGATTTATGCAAGCATACTATTATGAGATTCCCGCATACTTACAACATACAGAAAAAGAAGCAATTATTTGTGACGAACAACAAGTCGGAACGATTCAACGTGTTTATTCAAATGGTTTAAAAAAAGTAATTGATCGTATGTTTGATCAAAAATATTTTGTTCAAATTGACACAAAAATTGGAGATTTTGCACCTGTAACATGTAAAAAAATTCAACGTAAAGGTAAAATTTATTACGATGCCATCGAGGAAGGGCAATCACTTTATCGAATTGCTTATATCGGTTGGAAAGAGTTGATTCCAGATTTGATGATTTCAAATAAAAAAGAACAGATGACATTGGAGATGAATCGAGAAGGTTGGTCGCCATTTCTTTATAATGAAAAAACAATTGCTCGTTGGCGTGCAGATTATATAGAAGAAAAAGATACATTCCGAATTACATTTGAGATGTTAGAGGACAGTCCATTTCAAAATCCAGCTCTCTTTCTATCAATTGCACAAGCCGCTCTTTTTATTGGCGCTTAATTATGGCAAAAACATGAATTTTTCATGTTTCTAACGAAAAAAGTGGTTTTCTATCATGCAAGATTCTGTAAGCTAGTCTATAATGAAGGGGTATTCTGAAATTAAGGGTTAGGAAGTGTTGGTCATTAAAAAGTTAATCCCATTCGCTATTATTATTTTACTCGTATTAAGCGTTCTATATGTGATTTTCTCTGGGAAATCAGAAAAAACAATGGAAGTACCAAGCGGTAAAGAATTCATTTCTGTACAGGTTCAAACCATTGAAAACAATAAAGAAGTGAAGTCAAAAACAGTTACATTAACAGACAAAGAAAAACTGGATGAGATTTTACGTGCAGTAGACGGTCTAAAAACAAAACAAAGTACAATTACGAATACAGAAAAAGAAATCAAAGACGTTGATTCGTATTTCTTCTACTTTGAAAACAAAAAAGAACGTGATCCACGTAAACCATTCCCTTATAGCTTCTTTATTACAGAAAAAGGCTACATTTACTACACACATAATGCAATCAATAGTCTAGATACACCACAACGTACAGTTGAAGCGCATCCAGATGTATTGAAAAAGCTAAAAGAAATTACAGGTGTACAATAAACTTTAACGATAAAAGAGTTTCAGCACATAAAATGCTGAGACTCTTTTTAGTATTTATAAGAAAAAGTTGGAAAGCAGCTTTCATGTTTAATAGAAGGAAAATAGAGTAAGGGTAGCATGTAAAAGCTGTTCTATGCTATGCTATGAATGGTTTTAAGGGGGGAAATGAATTGAAAATAATGAGAGAATTAATTGCCTATATTTTAGTCCTTGTATTACTATGTATGGATTTCTTTAGTAATTGGCATATTTGGACGGTTGTTCCAAAAACAGTGATGATTATTGTGTTTATTATTGGAATTATCATCTGTTTCACACCGACAAAGAAATTAAATTTAGAACAAAACTTTTGGTTACAAGTACGCGTCATCGCAGCCGTTCTTATTTTAATTTTTGTCTTACCATTATTTGGAGGACATTCAGAGCTTGGTTTATCCGTAACGCAGCCATTCTTTATTATTATTTTAGCGTTAAGTGCACTTCAACTTCGCATGCAATGGAAACGTGTACAACAAGAAAAAGTAAAAGAAGAAGAATTAAAAAAGCAACAAGAAAAGTTGAAGGGGAAGCGTAAATAATGCATGTATATGTAGTCGATTTTGCTTGGCATGGTAATCAAACACTCTTTATCGAACTAAAAGGCACAGATGATAACCGAAAATTTGAAGGAATGGTTCGTGTTGTAGATGGAATCATTTATGGGGATTTAGTCCATCCTACGAAAAGTACTTTATCAAAAGAAGCGATTTCATACATAAAAAATTATGTAAGCGAGCAAATTTCAGCGAAAAAATTTTAATCTTAAAAAAGCAGGGATTTATCTCCTGCTTTTTTATTTTTAAACCCCTAAAAAATAGGTATAAATAACCGTGCGAAAAGTCTCGTTTCCATGTAATATAAATTTTATCAACAAATATTTTATATGCAGATGGGGGAAAAAAATTGTCTATACAAAAAAAATTAAGTTTAGGCTATATTACATTGTTGGTTTTAATGATTATTATGATGGTATTTACATATAATCGATTAGATGCAATTGAAAAAAGTTTTGAAGATGAAGTAGAAGGAAGTTTTGATAATATTAGCTTAGTAACTGATGTAAAATATTTGATTGCGATGCAAGAAATTCAACTTCGTGATTATGTTCTGACAAAGTCAGATACAGCGAAATTTTCTTTAGAGAGTGTACGTGATGAAACGACAGCACAAATACAAAACTTACAAAAAATCACAAAAAACGATTCAGACATTAAGAAAAGTGTAGAGTCGATTACAGCACATGATCAAGAATTTAATGATGTAAGTGTTAGTTTAATTAAAGCAATAGACGATAATTCAGATGAATCAGCTATTTTTGCTGAATTAAATAAAGCAAAATCGATTAATGTTAGTGTTATGGAATCAGTTAAACAAATTGAGAAAAAAGAGCGTACAACATTAGAACATGCAAAATCGGATTTACAACGTACAGCGATGATATCGAAAATATTATCAATTATTGTAGGGATTTTAAGTGCAATTATAGCTGTTTTCTTTGTTCTTTATATTAAACGCTCAGTCGTAAAACCAATTTTAAGAACTGTTCAAAATGTGAAAGTATTGGCTACGGGGAATTACACAGATGAAGATTTAAAAGTAAATACAAAAGATGAAATTCAAGAATTAGCAGATTCAATTAATGAAATGAAATATAATACAAAAAATTTAGTACAAGGTATTTCGGATAGTGCCGCGCAATTAAGTGCTTCAATTGAAGAATTATCTGCAAGTACACATGAAGTATCAAAAGCAGCAGAAGAAGTAAGTTCACAAGTAGAACTAACAGCATCTGCAGCAACAGACTCAGCAGCGAATGCGCAAGATAGTGCAGAAGCGATGCACGAGACAGCAGTTGGTGTACAGCGTATTGCGCAGTCATCTCAAAAGTTATTTGACCATGCAAAAGAAGCAAATGCTTTAGCGATTAACGGAGCAGATATTTTAAAAGTGGCTAAAAACCAGATGGATACAATTGCTAGTTCTACAAATCAAACGCATGAATTAATTCATCGTTTAGCAGAACAGACAAGTCAAATCCAAAGCATGTCAAAAGTCATTACAGATATTACAGAACAAACGAATCTACTTGCACTCAATGCCGCGATTGAAGCAGCTCGTGCGGGTGAGCATGGTAAAGGTTTTGCAGTAGTGGCAGAAGAAGTACGTAAACTAGCAGAAGAATCGAAAAAATCAGCAAGCCAAATTGTTCAATTAACTGCGACAATCCAAGAAGATACAGTAGTAGTAGCAGAATCTGTACAAACTGGATTAAAGAATGTAAAAGAAGGTGTTTACATTATTGAGAATGCAAGTACAGCATTTGGTAGTATTGAACAAAGTGTTGGGCAAATGACGACACAACTGGAAGACGTAACAGCGACTTCAGAAGAGTTGTCTGCTGGGACAGAAGAAGTAACAGCTTCTGTATCAGAAATTGCTTCACATACAAGTAGTGCTGTAACAGCAACAGCAAGTATTACAGCAGCAGCAGAAGAACAAACTGCTACACTACAAGAAATTAATAGCGTTGTAGCAGAAATTTCTTCACAAGCGATTGAATTGCATGAATTAACACAATCGTTTAAAGTATAGGAATAACGATTAGTAAAGGAGGAGGGATTGCTTAGATGGCAATTCCTTCTTTTCAATTAGTAATATAAATCGATATGATAAAATAGAGTATGAGGTGAATTCAATGGATATTCGCTTAATTGCCATTGATTTAGATGGAACATTATTAAATTCTGAATTGCAAATTACACATCACACAATTGACGTATTAAACCGCGTACCATCAAATGTGGAAATGGTTATTTGTACAGGAAGGACGATTGTAGAATTACCAGAAGAACTACAATATATACCGAATATACGCTATATCATTACATCGAATGGTGCAGCAGTTTGGAACCGTCAAACAAAAGAAAAGCTATCTGAATGTGCGCTTACATCAACAGAAGCTATTACCTTAATGAAAGGTTTTCAACAATTTGACGTACGTATGGAAGTTTTTATGCTAGGAAGAATCTTAGTAGAGCCTTATTATTATGAACATTTTGAAGCGTATGGTGGTAGTCAGCATACAGACTTTTTAAAAAAGACCCGTACACCAAAAGAAAATGTTTTACAATACGTAGAAGAATTATGCGAACCTGTTGAAAAATTTAATTTATTTTTTAAACATGAACATGAACGTTATACAGCAATTCAACAATGTATTGAAGCAGGATATCAAGTGACAACTTCTTTTGCGCATAATGTAGAAGTAAATGCAATGTGTGCAAGTAAGGGGCGCGCACTACAAACACTTGCGGAAATACTAGGTATTCATCAGCAGTATGTTGCAGCAATTGGTGATCAAATTAATGATTTATCGATGCTTGACTATGCAAATTATCCGATTGCGATGGGGAATGCAGTAGATGAGGTTAAGCGTGTTGCCGTAGTTGAAACATTAACAAATAGAGAAGACGGTGTAGCCGCTGCAATAGAGCAGTATATTATTAAAGGGGAAAAAAATGAACATTTATTCTTTTAGTGGACCAAGTGGCACAGGAAAAAGTTCCTTTGCACTTGAGTTAGCACATCAATTAGAGGTAGATGCAATTATTGATGATGGTTTATTCATTATGAATGGGTGTCGAAAAGCAGGAACCTCAGCAAAGTTTGAAAAAAGTGCATTTAAAGCGGTAAAGCGTGCGATTTTTTCAGATGATACACATGTAGAAGAAGTACAAGAAGCTATACAAGAAGTACAACCAGAAAAACTGATGATTATTGGTACATCGGACCGCATGACAATCCGAATTGCAGAGCGTCTGGGTGTAGGAGAGATTGAACATTTCTATCATATCGACGAATACCGTACATCGAAACAAATGAAGATGGCAAAGTTTATACGAAAAACAGAAGGAAAGCATATTATGCCTGTTCCGTTCGTTGAAGTACAACAAAATTTCTTTAAACGGTTAGTCATGAAGGGTTTTGAAATCTTCTCAACGAAAAAAGAAAAAATCGGTGAAACAACGATTGTTCAACCTGATTTTCATGATGACTTACTGGTTTATAAAACAAAAGACTTTACACAATGCATACGTCAAGTCTGTGAAGATTCTCCATATATTATGGATATAACAAAATTACAATTCACGTTATATCCACTACCAATTGCGAAATTAGTACTTGTTTATTCAAGTAATGAGACAGAGCGTATGGATGAAAAATTATACATGTTACAACAGCAAATTAATCAAATCTTTGACGAACAATTTGAAATTGAGTTTGACACGATTGATCTTCAAGTCGAGCATTTAGCTTCGCAAAAAAAGCCATTAAAAATAAAAAAACAAGCTGCAGTAGTTGAACACTAGAGCAGCTTGTTTTTTATTGTTCTTCTATTTTACGTGTAAATCTAGCAGGACGTTTTTCGACAAAAGCACGTACACCCTCTGGAAAGTCATGTGAATCAACAAATGGTGTTGAGCCTGTCCATAGACTTGGAGCAGAATCCACACACTCTTGTACGGCTTGTTTGACTGCAAGTAGAGAAGCTGGAGACATAGAAGCAACGAGCTTCCCAATTCGAATCGCATAACGGTCTAAATCTTTTTCCGCCACTAAATAATTAAGTAAACCAAGTCGATCGGCTTCTTCTGCTTTAAGCATACGCCCTGTATACACTAAATCTTTCGTCATAGATGGTCCAATTAATTGAACAAGTCGTTGTGCAAACTGATTATTCAATGTAATACCTAACTTCCCAACAGGAATACCTAATTTAGCTTGTTCACTACCAATGCGTAAATCACATGCGAGTGCTAATTCCAGTCCTGCACCCATTGCAGGCCCATTGATAACGGCAATTGTTGGAATGGCTAATCGTTCGATTGTTGAAATCGTTTTTTCCATGTGAACAAAAGCTTGTTCAGCTTCTTCTAAAGAGATGGAATTGAACTCTTTAATATCTGATCCAGCTGTAAATTGATTACCTGAACCACGAATTAATAATACTTTATTCTTTGGATTTTTAAGTACTTGTAGCGCGATTAAACGTAGCTCATTCCACATATTTGCGGTTAATGCATTTTTAGCTTGTGGTCGATGGATTGTAATAATCGCAAGTCCAGCAGTTTCTTGATAAACAATTTTTGCATCTTCTTTTTCTAATCTTGTTGTTGAAACTTTCATGTTGTACTCCCCCTTTGTGTATTCAATGTAACTATTATAGTACAGATTTTACTTTTAGAGAACTGATCTATAAAAACGATGCATGAAAAGATTTATGATAAATCTTAATAGGGGCTATAAAAAATGTTCGTGTATCATTTAGGAAAGCAAAGGAAGCTCATACACGCTTACCTTTTTCGTGAAAATTTATTTTTTAGAATAAAAATAGGTGTTATGATAGAAAAATACTAAAAAAAGAGGTATTTATGAGTCTTATATACGCTAAATCAACATTTGAAAGTAACAACTTATCAATGTGTTAGAGGTTTTAGTTCAAAAAATAATGAAAAGGAAGTGAAAATAGTAGACAAAATTTAAAGTGTGTGAAAATATTCACAAACGTTGATATAACAGGATTTCTCGAGATTTCAAGACATCATACCTATTACAAAAATGCATAGAAAATAATAAGCTAATATACTGTACATTATGGAAATGTGGTGTTAGAGTATATGTAAGTTAAAAATGTGAACAAAATTTGAGCGAACAATAAAATTAATAAATTTTTAAAAAAAGTGATTTGTTCAAATTAAGAAAAAAAGGAGCCACATAAAATGAAATTACTTGCACCAAAGCCATTTACAATTGAAGGCGGAAAAAGAGCAGTCCTCCTACTTCACGGGTTTACTGGTAGTACGAAGGATGTAAAAAAATTAGGACAATTTTTAAATAAAAAGGGATATACATGTCACGCGCCAATGTATCGTGGTCACGGAGTTAGCCCTGAAGAAATTCTTCGTTACGGCGCAAAATATTGGTGGGAAGACGTAACAAGCGGCTACCATCATTTAAAAAGCTTAGGCTATGAAGAAATCGCAGTAGTCGGCATTTCATTAGGTGGCGTGTTTACATTAAAAGTAGGCGCGGAATTCCCTGTTAAAGGTGTTGTATCAATGTGTGCACCAATTAAACGTCGTTCAAGTGACGGTTTATTCGAGCGTCTATATAAATACGCTGAAGTATACAAAAAATTCGAAGGCAAAGATGAAGAAACAATTGCTAAAGAATTAAAAGAGTTAGAAAACATGGATCGCCACGCAATTATGGAAATTCAAAAAATGATTGAACATACAAGCGATGAAATCGGTGAAATCGACACACCAACACTTGTATTACAAGGTAAACTAGATGATGCACTATACCAAGAATCAGCACCATTCATTTTTGATACAGTAGATACAACAGAAAAAGAAATCATTTGGTATCCAAACTCAGGTCACATTATCACTCTTGGTCAAGAACGCGAACAAGTATATCAAGATACATTAGAATTCTTAGATCAATTAGATTGGCAAGCATCAGCAGAAGCAACAAACTCATCTGTACAAGCACTATAGTATATAGTCAGTCATCATAAGATTTGTTTAGAGAATAAGCTGAATTATATTTGTAATATGAAAGTGAGACATATTGTATGTCTCGCTTTTTTTATGTAAAATAGGGCGAATTTCTGACGAAAATAGCATAATTGACCTAATTAACTAAAAAATCCTTTATAATAAAAGAGAAGAAAAAAGAAAGGATGAGGAATTTGGCAAATATCCCAAATTGTCCACAATGTCAGTCAGAGTATGCATATGAAGATGGAAATCTTTTCGTCTGCCCAGAGTGTGCGCATGAATGGACAGCTGAATCACAAAAAGAAGCAGAAGAGTCTGCGAAAACACGCGATGTCAATGGGAACGAACTACAAGACGGTGACGTGGTAACAATTATAAAGGATTTAAAAGTTAAAGGTGGTTCAGGACCTTTAAAAGTTGGCACAAAAGCGAAAATTCGTTTAGTTGATGGTCCAAATGGTCATAACTTAGAAAGTAAATTTGATGGTGTTGGTACACTTTATATTAAGTCCGAATATGTGAAAAAAATATGATTGTACTTATCCTTGTTATCCTTTTATTTCTAGGATTAACGATTGTTTTTGCTCTTGGAAAAGGTGAGATGCTCATTGCAGGCTATAATACAGCTTCAAAAGAAGAAAAGGAAAAAGTGAATACTGTACGCATGTGCAAAGACTTTTCGAAAATGACAGGTGCGATTACACTATCCCTTGTCCTCTTTCTTCCGGGCGCATTATGGAATCAAGAGATTTACTTTATTTTAGGAACAGCTGGCATTATTTTAGCGACAATCATTGGATTAATTTATATGAATACAGGTAATCGCTACGACCGAACATAATAAGGAATTGTAGAGAGGTTAGGGAATGAACTAGCCTCTTTTTTCTTTGTGTTGAAACGGTAATGAATTTATTTTTTTTACGTGATAAAATAATAAGGAGAAGTTTTAAACTCGCAATCCTTTGTATTGCTGAGCTGAGTAGAGTAATGGAGGCATTTGAATGAATGAGAGAAAAGGACAGTGGTCAACAAAGTTAGGCTTTATACTGTCATCAGCAGGAGCTGCGATTGGTTTAGGCGCAATTTGGAAACTACCGTATGTCACAGGGACGAGTGGAGGAGGAGCATTCTTCTTACTGTTTGTCTTGTTTACACTGGCGATTGGTTTACCGATGTTAATTGCGGAATTTATTATTGGACGTGGTACACAGAAAGAAGCAGTATCAGCATATAAAAAGCTGGCACCGCAGACAGCATGGACATGGATTGGAAGACTAGGCGTTGTTGGTTGTTTCTTGCTTTTATCCTTTTATAGCGTCATTGGTGGTTGGATTGCCGTTTATACAGGAAAAGCATTGGTCGGTCAAATCATCATGCCATCTTTAGATGCAAGTGCTTTATTTGGACAAGTAACGGGTTCACCGATGATGACAATTATCGGATTAATTATTTTTACATTGTTTAATGTACTTGTAGTAGGATTAGGGATTCAAAATGGTATTGAAAAAGCAAATAAAGTAATGATGCCATTACTATTTATTTTCTTTGTTATTTTAGTCGTACGTGCACTGACATTACCAGATGCGATAGAAGGTGTATCCTTCTTCTTAAAGCCTGATTTTTCAGCGATTACATTCCAGTCAGTTTTATATGCATTAGGGCAAGCTTTCTTTGCATTAGCAGTTGGATTTTCATGTATGGTGACATATAGTTCGTATTTAAAAAAGAATGAAAGTCTACCTTATGCAGCAGGTTCAGTTGTATTAATGAATATTTTTGTATCTTTATTAGCAGGTCTTGCAATTTTCCCAGTTGTTTTTTCTTTTGGATTAAAGGCATCTGAAGGACCAGGATTATTATTTGTTGTATTACCAACTGTTTTTCAACAGTTACCATTTGGTGAGATTTTCTTCGCACTATTTTTATTATTATTCTTGTTTGCGACACTAACATCATCGTTTAGTTTATATGAAATTATTGTTGCAGCTCTGCAAGAAAAGTATCCAAATGCACGCAAGAAAATTACATGGTTTTTAGGTGTTATTGTAATTGTAGCGGCAATTCCAGCTGCTTTATCATCAAGCACATTAGCTGATTTTCATGTTTTCGGTAAAACAGTCTTTGATGCCACTGACTTTTTAGTGAGTAATGTGTTATTACCATTAGGAAATCTCTGTATCGCACTATTTATCATGTATAAAGTAGACAAGAACTTTACAAAACGTGAATTTTTAGCAAGTAGTCAACTATCGACAGGTTGGTATACATTATGGCGCATATTGATGTATACAGTTGTACCAATTGTGATTATCATCGTCATGTTTTTCTTAATCAAATCATAATGAAACAGGTTGGACAAAACATTTTAATTCCCTTTTTAATATTTGCAACGAAAAACTGGAATCGTGCCACAGCGCGATTCCAGTTTTTTTAGGCTCATTAAGGAATTAGATTATTTGAAAGGGACAAAACCGTGCGCGAAAGGGAATCATCGCCATTGAAAGGGACAAATCCGCGCGCGAAAGGGAATCATCGCCATTGAAAGGGACAAATCCGCGCGCGAAAGGGAATCATCGCCTCCGAAAGGGACAAAACCGCGCGCGAAAGGGAATCGCCGCATTTGAAAGGGACAAAACCGCGCACGAAAGGGAATCATCGCCATTGAAAGGGACAAATCCGCGCGCGAAAGGGAAATATCGCTGATGAAAGGGACAAATCCGCGCGCGAAAGGGAATCATCGCCTCCGAAAGGGACAAAACCGCGCACGAAAGGGAATCGCCGACGATGAAAGGGACAAATCCGCGCGGTTGAAAGGGAAACAGGGCATTATTAGCTTTCCGTTTAGAGAAGCGTGCGTGTTGTTAATTCGTACAATAAGATCAACCTTTTTTCTAAGAAAAAAGGTTGGATAACATTTACAATAAAAAACTGAAGCCGCACTACAGTGCGATTCCAGTTTTTATGCTCATACGAAAGGTTGTTCTTACGCGTATATCCCATTCTATTTGTATTAATTCATCTCTAATTGATTTAATAGATTCGTTAATTTATTTAAACTTTGCTTTAGTTCTTCGCGTTGTTTTGGTCGTTTATTCGTCGCAACATCGACAACTGCTTCAATTTTTTCGTTATTTTTTAAATAGATTTGGTACGTCACATAGCCTACGTGATTTTTGAATAATTTTTCGATTTTTTCTGCATCGAGTTGTACATGATCGCGTGTTTTTTCAAATACGATGGTTTCATCTGCCGTTGCTTCAATGCGTTCTACGTCTTGTAAGTTGAACTGATGATTGTGAATACGACTAATAAATTCATTATCTGTTGTGACATAAAAATCAAGGTTTCCATTTTGATGATAAAAAGCTAATTTAATATTCGATACAGGTTTTGCTGTTTGGTCTGCACGTTTAATAATGAAGAACACAAGTAAAATAAGCAAAATTAAAGCCGAAAGAGCAAAAATGAATATGTACATAGAAAAAACCTCCATTATTCGTAATCTTTTACTTAGTATATAATAAAAAGAGAAAGAGATGTACAAAAAAATGCACAAACTACATGATAAACTAAATAAAAATAAAAAAAGGAGTGTTTTCTTTGAAAATTTTACACACAGCTGATTGGCATTTAGGTAAAACTGTGCAAGGAACATCCATGTTAGAAGATCAAAAATATATCTTACAACAATTCCTTCAAGTAGTTGATGAACAACACCCCAATGCGATTATAATCGCAGGAGATTTATATGACCGTTCCGTACCGCCTGTAATAGCAGTTCAACTATTAGATGATGTCTTTGAGGAGATTGTAAAGAATCGTGAAATTCCTCTTTTAGCTATTGCAGGAAATCACGATAGTACGAGTCGTGTTGATTTCGGCTCGACTTTATTTAAAGAAAGCGGCTTATATGTAAAAGGAAAATTAACAAAAGAAATGAAGCCCGTTCGTTTAGAAGATGAACATGGACCTGTTGATTTTTATCTGATTCCATTTGCTGACCCACAAGAAGTTCGCTATGTATTTGAAAAAGAGGATGTACATACGAATCAGCAAGCAATGGAGACGATTATCGAAGCAATTCAGCCTACGACAAATCGTTCAGTTTGCATTGCCCACGCTTTTGTTACAAAAAATGGTGAACAACAGGAGAATCCAGATGAAGGAGAACGTCCATTATCAATTGGTGGTTCGGAATGTATTGATGCGAGTTTATTTGAAAAATTCAACTATACGGCACTGGGTCATTTACATCAAGCCCATTTTGTTGCCCATGAAAAAATTCGTTATAGTGGTTCGCCGCTTAAATATAGTGTATCTGAAGCAACCCATCAGAAAGGTGTTCTCATGCTTGAGTTAGACGCTGAAGGGCATGTAACGATTGAAAAAATTCCTTTAAAACCCATTCGTGACTTACGACGAATCGAAGGGTATATGGAAGATTTATTAAAGTTACCTGCAAGTGAAGATTATGTGTATGTGACATTACTAGATGAAGCACCAATTCTTTCACCGATGGAGAAAATTCGTACGGTCTTTCCGAATGCGATGCATATTGAACGCCCTATTATAAAAGGGACATTAGAAGTAGCACCTGTTGAAAATAAGCGAGCGATGGATACGGAAACCTTATTCCATTCCTTCTACACTGAAATTACAGGTTCAGAGCCGAATGAAGCGATGACTCAGTTATTTCAAGAATTAGTAGAAGAAGAACTACGTAAAGAAAGAGAGGCAGAATAATGAAGCCAATTCGTTTAAGTATGACTGCATTTGGTCCATATAAAGAGAAAGAAACTATTGATTTTACGAAACTACAAGGTCATCAAATTTTCGTCATTTCAGGTGCGACAGGCGCAGGGAAGACAACGATTTTTGATGGGATTTGTTTTGCACTTTATGGTAGCGTGAGCGGTGAAGAGCGTGAAAATGCGAAAACACATCGTAGTAATTTTGCGACAGATGATACGCATACAGCGATTGAATTAGTGTTTGAAATGAAAGGAAAAACATACCGTATTTTACGCCAATTAGCCCATGTAAAAGCAGGAAATAAGACGGCTACAGGCGAGAAAACGGAATTTGTTGAGATAACAGATGAGGGGGATATTCCTGTACTTGATTCGCATCGTGTACGTGATTTGAACGATCGTTTAGAAGAGATTATTGGCTTAACAAAAGAACAATTTAAGCAGATTGTTATGTTGCCACAAGGGGAATTTCGTAAGCTATTAACGTCCGATTCACGTAATAAGGAGCAAATTCTGCGTAAAATCTTTAAAACAGAACATTTTGAAGAAATGACAAAACGCTTAAAAGATAAAAAAACAGAAGCCGAAAAGCAATTACTTGCGTTAGAAACAGAGCGTGCAACATTTATTCGCCAAATAAAAGAAACATTACCAGAAGCGGATCGCCCGCTATTTCATGTATTTTCAAAAGAGTATCAATCACCTGTACAAGTCATTGAAGGCTTACAATATGAACAAGTGTACTATGATGCAGAAGAAAAGAAAGTACAAACAGCTCACGCAGAGAAACAACAGCTATTTACAGAGAAACAACAGATGGTGCATGCGGCAGAGCAGTTTAACTTAACATTAGAGGAATATCAAAAAGTAGCAGCGAAGTATAAAGAGCTTTTACAACGCGAAGCGGAAATAGAATCGATTCAAAAACAGTTGAAACAAGCGGAGCGAGCAGAGCACATTATTCCGTATGAGCAAGCTTTTCGTGAACAACGAAAACGAACGGAACAATTAACAGAGCGTGTTGCGTTTGCAAAACAACAACTACAGCAAGCGATTGAAAAAAGAAATGTGGCAAAAGAAGCGCAGATGAATATAGAACAGCAATTGCCTCTTTATGAAAAACAGAAAGAACAATTACGTGAATGGCAACGTATTTTACCATTTTACGAAGCGGTTAATCAATTAGAACAGCAATATAAAGAACAGCAACAACAATTGGTAAAAGCAACAACAAACAAAGAACAATACGATACCCAATTGCAACAAGCAATAACGCGAGTAAAGCAAGCAGAAGAACAGTATGATGTACTGATGAAGCAGTTAATTGACGAAACAGCTTACTACGAACAGTTAACACAGCTAAAGCAAGTAGAACAACTATTATCTGCACAGCGAGAGCAACGCCATAAACTAAAAGAGTTAACAACACAACATGACATGACGCGTACACAGTTACAAGAGCAAAATACAAAACTACATCAAGTAGAAGAACAATGGCTTGCTAATCAAGCGTATGTCTTAGCAGAACAACTAGTTGTAGGCGAAATCTGTCCCGTATGTGGAAATACAGTGAAAGAAAAGATGCAACAAACACAAACAGTGAAAATCACGAAAGAAATCGTTGAACAAGCTAAAATAGCACAACAACAAGCAGAGCAAAAAGCACGTCAGATTCAAACACAAGTAGATATTTTAAATAGCGATATGCAAAAAACAGCGGAGGCATTACAACAAGTAACGGTTGCATATGATGAAGCAACAAATGCTGAAACGATTCAAACACTTGAACAAACTCTTAATAAGAATAACCAACAAAAAATACAAGCGCAGGAATTACAACAACAGTTAACGCAATTCCGCAAACAAGTCGAGCAATTACGTGAACAACAGCAAGTATGTTTACAACAAGTAAATCAATTCCAAATGACCGTTCATACAACAGAGCTACAATTACAGGACAAAAAGCAACAATTACCCGTGGCATTTGCGACGAAACAACAAGTTGATGAAGCGATTCATGAGACTACACAGCAAGTAGCGCTATATGAACAACAAACAAAACAAGTTAATGAAGCATGTGAAGTAGCAAAGCAACAACATACAACGCAAGAAGCAAATGTGCAAAATATGAAGCAACAACATGCAGAAGCACAGGAGCAGCTGTCACAATTGCAACAACAGCTACAAGAAAAAGTATTGGCAGCAGGCTTCCGAGATGGAAAAGAATACACAGCCGCACGTTTAGAAACAGCTCAAATGAATACACTTCAAGAACGAATTACACAATATGAAAAAGAACGCTACGCGACGGAAGAATATTTAGAAAAACAACAACATTTAGCACAGGCAGAGAAGAAGAATGTTGAGGTGCTAAAAGAAGAACTACTTACGATAAAAGAACAAGTCGATTTATACGTGAAGCAACTTCATCAAATTGAAAGCTATCGCCAATCTATTACTCGCTTTATTCGTTATTTAGAACAGGCGCAAGAGAAGTCAGCGCAATTAGAAGAACGAGCGAGTCAGATTATTCAACTATATGACTTAATGGCGGGGAAAAATGCACAAAAAATTTCGTTTGAGCGTTATTTGCAAATTGAATATTTAGAGCAAATTATACAAGCGGCGAATGAACGATTAGTGCCATTAACGAACGGACAGTATCGCCTACTTCGTAGTGAGCGCGTCGATTCGAATGGTAAGCAATCTGGTTTGAGTTTAGATGTGTATGATGCTTATACAGGGCAAGAACGTGATGTTAAAACATTATCAGGTGGCGAACAATTTAACGCATCTCTTTGTTTAGCATTAGGTATGAGTGATATCATTCAAAGTTTCCGAGGAAATGTCCAAATGGATACGATGTTTGTAGATGAAGGCTTTGGTACATTAGATGAAGAAGCACTTTCAAAAGCAATTGATACATTAGTCGATTTACAAAAAACGGGGCGTATGATTGGGATTATTTCGCACGTTGCAGAATTAAAAGAAACTGTTCCAGCCACACTTGAAGTTCGTAAGACAAAAGAAGGATACAGTCATACAACGTGGAATATAAAATAGCCATTTAATATACTGTATACAAAAAGAATCGCTCAATGAGTGGGCGATTCTTTTGTATTAAGCATCAAATATATTGTTTGGTTGTACTACTTCACGTGCAATGGCAATCGCGCCATTTTTACGTAAATGAAGAATCGCTTCATCACTTGCATTTAAAATCTTATCGATGTAGTAATCTTGTTTCGCAGGATCGATGCCCATTCCTTTAAACTCATCTCGAAATGCATACGTATAGACACTTTTTTCTTGTTCTGTTAATTGAATATCGTTCTTTGAACCTTCCATAATCTAACATCCTTTTGTATAATAGAGTTAGTTTTATTATAACGTGTTCTGAATCATAGTGAAACTTAATTGCGAGTCGTTCGTATAAAATAGAAAAAGGGTGTGATTCAATATGATGTGGGTAATGATTATTATCGTAGCTTGTGTAGCAATCGGTAGCGATGTCTATGTCAAGCGTTTAAAATTTAAAGAACGCACAATGAAAATAGAGCAGCAAATGCTTGATAAACAGTTAAAACTGGAGCATGTAAAGAATGAAAACTTTAAACTTGAAACAGAGCGTTTACGTTTAGAGTTACAACAAGATTTACAAAAATCACCGTCAAAAACAGAACTACTTGGTTTAAAAGAAGATTGAATTTTCATGAGAAAGAGACTGTAAGTGTAAAAATATAGTATGAGAAAAACTGGAATCGCGCTGTGGCGTGGTTCCAGTTTTTTCGTTGCTAAAAAAGTTTTGTTTATTTAAATTGTTGCATCGCTTCACTCATAAATTGTGTTAACCCTTCACCATACACATCAATCTGTGACTTAAAACGAGGATCTTGTACATACAGCTGACCTAAACCGCGAAAGGCCTCTTTTGAATAGTTCCCAAAATATTGATTTAAAAAGTAATAGAACTCTTTCATCGCTTGTTGAACAGTCGGAGAGTCAACAGCTTCATGGCGAATCGCTGCTAGGCGCGTCCATTGTTGTTGCCACTTTTCTTGTAAGGCTTCATCATCGAACTGTGCAATCTTTTCTTTGGATTGATTGACTACTTCGTCTCCCCATTTTTCACGTGCTTCTTGTTCATATGGATTCTTTTTAAAATCTAATCCATTAAATTTTTCTTCATTTGTCATGTGAATACCTCCTTCTTTTGCTTCAATCGTTTGCTGAATGGTTTGCGCCATACGTTCAAACTGTTTTATTTTTTCATCTACTAATTGTTTTTGAAAATACAAAGCTTCGAGCTGATTGTACGCGTCTTGTGTCATCATCTGTTGAATTTGTTTGAGTGAAAATCCAAGTGTTCGAAAAAATAAAATTTGTTGTAATCGATCAACAGCTTCATCGTTATAAAGTCGATAACCTGCATCATTTTCAGTTGTAGGTGGCAATAAACCAATTGCGTCGTAGTGATGAAGAGTACGAACAGATACACCGACTAAATCAGCTAATTGTTTGATTTTATAAATTATTATCATCTCCTTTCTAAAACCACTATAAAGTCTAACGTAACGTGAAAGTCAATAGATATATCGAAAGTAACGTGTATTTTTGGTATGAAAGGGTATAAAAGGAGAGAGTTGTAAGAATGCTCGGTTAATATAAAAAGCGAGGAGAGATTAGAGTGGAAAATATTGTTGTTAGTTATAATAAGGTAGAGAGTGAAGCATATCAAACATTTACACAATTAAAGCGACGTGAAGGGGTGATTGGGAGTACAACGATTTCCAATGCAATTTTAATTAAGCGAAATGGTGCACAGCTTCAAACATTAGATGAGTATATGACATCGAATGAGAATGCATTAAAAGGTAGCTTGATTGGGGCCTTGATTGGTATTTTAGGAGGTCCAATTGGCATGTTGCTCGGTTTAGGAGTAGGTGCGATTGTTGGCTCGATTTCAGAAATAGAGGAGATAGAAACGGACTCATCATTAATTAGGGCGATGGCATCACGTTTAGAAGATGGAGATGTAGCCATTATCGCGCTCGTACAAGAAACAGATGAAAAGTTCTTAGATGAACTACTAAATGAGCATGAAACACGTATTGTTCGATATGATGCAGCTTTAATAATGGAAGAAGTTGAACATGCACAACAATTACAAAAAGATATGGAAAAGCAAACACGTCAAAAAATATCAGCAGAGCGTTCTGAAGAGCGTAAAGCAAAAGTAGCTGCGTATAAAGAAAAAATTAAGAGTCAATTTGAAAATTTAAAGAAAAATAAAAAACATAAAGACGATTCACAGTCAGAAGCATAAAAGAAAAGCAAGTGTCGTTAATTTTCATGACACTTGCTTTTCTTTATGAAAATTTTGGTGTTTTGACTTCAAATACTTGTTGAATTTGTCCATGTTCATCGAGTAACACACCATTCAACTGTCCACCGAATACAGCACCACCATCAATTCCGATGTAGCTTTTTTGTTCATTCGTCCAAATAGAATGCTTTTCAGCCTCATGTATGTAATGCGTTGGTGTATGGCCAAATACATTCACATAGGGCGTTTGATTTTGCTTTTTAAAATGTTCTCGAATCCAGATGAATTCATCTTCTGTTGTATGATGTAAATCTGCAAAGTCACTATTAAAGCCTGCATGCGTGAATAACACTTTTCCAAATATAAGAAAGTAGCGACTATTTCGTAAAAATGTAATCTCTTTTGCATAATGTTCTTTTAAGTAATCGGCAATCTGCGCACGCGACCAATTCGTAAAATCGACTGAAATAAGTGATTGTAATGTCACATCGCCGCCATTACGTAAAAAGCGTTCAGGCTTTTCTTTTAAATCAACATAATCTAAAAACATCTGATCATGATTTCCTCGAATAAGACGTACATCATATTGTGTTGAAAGTTCACATGCTCTTTCTAACACATGACGCGAACCTATACCACGGTCCATTAAATCTCCTAAAAGAATGAGTGGCATTTCGTGATCCCATTTTTTAAGTAGTGTTTCAAAAGCATCATCCATCCCATGAATATCACTCATTACAAAACATGTATTCAATTCTGTCATCCCCTTTGTGAAAATAGAAGAAAGTGAGGCTACAAGAACCTCATTTTCATAATTGTTTATTTTTTCTTTGGAATCGATTGGGTTTGCCAATCTTCCTGTAATTGCATTTTTGCAATATACATCATTTGCGCGATATGCCCAGCATAATGCACAAGTTGTGTCATTAAAGCAGCCATCGCGGGTGTTTCTTTCCCTTTTACCGAAACCATTTGGAGTAAGTCTTCTTGCGAAAGTGCATGAACAGTTTCGTAAAAAATCGCCCATGCGTCTTCCCACTCTTGCATAAGTTCTTCTTTTGAAAGTGTGTGAGGAGTGAATTCTGCATCGCGTTTACGAGACGCTTTTTCACCGTCTGTTGTGAGGAAATCAGTACTACGTGAGCGCATATTACCAACGATATGTTGAACGAGTACAGCGATACTGTTTGACTCTGAATCAGGTGCGAAATACAATTGTTCTTCAGTTAATTGCACAAGTGTACCGTCACCTTGTTTTTTAATTTTATCCATTTCTTGTAACATTGCTTTTAAAAAAATACTCATGTTGACCAGCTCCTTATGATGTCAGTATAACAAAAATTCCGTTTATTTGAAAAAGTAATCATATGTATTTTTAGCTAATAATACGACGGTTACAATAATGAAAAGAACACGAACATAGCCAGAGCCTTGACGAATAGCAAATCGAGAACCAACAATCGCACCGAATACTTGAGCAATCGCCATTGGAATACCGTAAGCATAATTAATTTGACCGAGAAAAGCGAACATGAACAGTGCAGCAAGGTTACTACCAAAGTTCATCAGTTTTGCATTGCCAGCAGCTTTTAAGAAGTCATGCCCCATCGTTAAGAAGGCGAAGATTAAGAAAGAACCAGTCCCAGGACCTAAGAAACCATCATAGTAACCAATTAAAAATAAGATGATGACGAATGTAAACATTTTTTGTTTGGAATGTTGCGCGATTTTTTCCATCGTGCCCCAATCTTTTTTGAAAATGGTGTAAACAAGAACGAGCGCCAACATAATGAGCATTAAAGGTTTTAAAAGTTCAGGATTCATTAAGTGGACGGAGAAAGCACCGAGTAGTCCGCCAAAGAATGTAAGAGGGAAGTATTTTAATCCGGCTTTAATGTCGAGCTTCCCAGAACGATAGAATGTAATGGTAGAAGTTAGAGAACCGACCATGCCAGCGAGTTTATTCGTCGCGACAGAAGTAGCAGGACTTAATCCTAAATACATGAGAGCAGGTAAACCGATTAAACCTCCACCGCCAACAACTGAGTCGATAAAGGCAGCGGCGAAACCTGCGATGAGTAGCATAAGTAGTAGTTGTGGATCTAAATCAAATGGCATAAGAATAAGTCCTTTCATTAGTTACTATCACAATAGTAACTAATTGTGGTATACTTGTAAATAAAGAATTCAGAAAAAAGAGAGGAGTGGCAATATGCAGAGAATTATTGAGATTTTAAAGCAAAGAGGTTATACAGAATACGAATCGAAAGCGTATTTAGCACTCATTCAAAATGGCGATGTGACGGCGTATCAAATTAGTAAAGATTCAGGAATTCCACGCGCGCGTATTTATGATGTGTTGAATAGCCTTATTGAAAAAGGAATTGTGTCAAAACAAGAAGCAACGGATAAAGTCCGTTATCAAGCATTGCCTGTCGAGGTGTTTTTACAAAAGACAGCAACAAGTTGGCAACATGAATTTACACAACTATCGGATACATTAAAAGAATTAGAAGAAAAAAAGCAACAAGAAAAACCGACCGTTCTTCATTTACAAGAAGAAGAAGCGATTCTCAGTTACTGTCGTACGTTAATTGGACAAGCAAAGGAGAAAATTTTAATTTCGATGTGGGATGATGTTTACGAGTTATTGCGTCCTGTATTAGAAGAAGCGGCGAAAAAAGTAACGGTGCATGGCATTACGCTACATGTAGAGAATGGTTTACCGACAGTTGACCGTCACCGCGCAACCTATTTTACAGAGAAGCCAACAGCGAGTCGCTGGTTTATCGTGTCGGTTGATAGTACACATATGATTTATGGCCCTTCACTAAAAGAACGACCACTTGCTTTTTATACAGATGACCCTATACACATTCGTTTATTAGAAGATTATATATGGCATGATGTCCTCGTAAACCGTTTAGTACACCGTAGTCAAGATACACTAGAAGATTGGGTGAAAGAACAGCGCGCAGCATTTTTCCTACAAGGATACTGAACACGTAGAAAATTTGCCTCTATACAAAAAATGGTATATTAATAACAATAATACCTATTAATGGTATTATAGTAAGGGTATTAAAATACGCTTTCTTTTTGAAAGGGGATTGCCATCCATGAAGGGGACATATGGTAAAAAATCGTGTTCAAAGATTCTTTTGTTATTTTCTATTTTGAGTGTTTTCATGATATTAAGTGCTTGTAGTAATAAGCTAGGTGAAGTAAAACAAGTCGATGTGTATAAAATGGAGAGTTTTGATCAAGTTCAAAAAAATTCTGTCGTTACGTTTAAATCAGATGAAGAAATAAAATCATTTGAACAGGCTTTTACGCATTTGCAAAAGCAAAAGGGAAAAGTCGATATAATGGACCCTGAATATAAAGTAGAGCTAGGAGATAAAAGCTACTTCATGTGGTTAAATCAAGAGAAAATAGCTGTTATGGATACAGAAGATACAGAGACTGTATATCTTTTAACAGAGGATTATTCAAAACGTATAAAAAAGATCATGGATTCAACTAAATAATGTGCTTGTTCCTTTTATTTTAAAAATAAGAGGGCTTTTTTGCGAAAATAGAAAAAAAGAGCCTGAAAAGACTCTTTTTATAGGCTAGATATCCATATTAAACTTACGTAACATCTCCATTAATTTTTCTTTTTCTTTTAAATATTGTTCTTCTGTAACAGTTTTGTCTTCTAGCATTTTTGCTAATTCTGCTAGCTTGCGCATAAGCATCATGCGATCTAATTCATTCATTTGTGCCATCTATGCCGACTCCTTTAAACATAATCCTCTACAGTGTACTATTTAAAGTGCTTGTCGCACAACATTTTTATAATACTGTGTCGTTAAAAGGGCGAAAATGGAATAGAGTAAAATATAAATTCCCATCGTCACAAAGAGTGGTGTATAAAGTTCTGTACCAAAGAACATCCATCCGGATTTGACCGCAAAGTAACTGTGCAATAAACCAATTACGAGCGGAATACCAAAATTAAATAGTTGCTTCATAAAGATGCCACGCATAATCTCTTGTTCAGAGAAGCCGATTTTTCGCATCGTTGTAAACGAAGTTCTTTCTTCATCTGCTTCTGACATTTGTTTAAAGTATAAAATACTACCAGATGTAAATAAGAAAGCAAGACCGATAAAACCAGCGATAAAAATAACAAGCCCCATCTGTTCTTGTAGTGCCTTAATTAAAATGGCTTTTGGTTTTGGATGCAGTTCTTGTTTTTTCGATTTGAATGCGCCATCATTTGTAGTTTTAAAGTAAAGCTCTGTAGCCTGTTTGATGTCCTGATCTGGAACTGTATAGCCTGTGAATGAATGCCAAGCTGTCATTTTTTGAACTTTTTTATTTTCTTGTAGTTGTTTAAATAACGCATCTGAAACAACGACTGCTGGAACGCCCGATGTTAAATACGAAGGAACAATCGCCTGTTTTTCAATAGTTTTGACTTCTAAATTTTTTGTAAGACCTGGGAGTAACACTTGAATGGTACGCCCGCTTTCAAGTGGAATAATACTCGCCATCATTTGACTGTAGCCTGTTAAGTAAGCTTCATCATCTGTTATGTTAATGGAAGGGAATACTTTTTTAGCGTCAGAGAATGCGACAACTTGTGTTTTGTTTGAAATGTTTTTAAGTGCATCATCTGTAGGTTTTTCCTTCAATAAATTTTGTGTGTCGATATCGGCACTTACAATCTGGAACGTTTGCTTTTTAAAATCAATCTGTTCCTTTTTTAATTGCTGTTCAAAAGAACCTTGGTTATTGAATGTAACAAAATCATATGATGAATTTTGATTCGCTGTAGCATGTACGCCATAATAAGCGATTGAGCCGAGTGACAAAATGCCAAGTGCAAGTGCGGTTAAAATCGTAATAAGTGATAGCGAAAGTGAGCTTGAACGAATCCGGTGAATAATGGGTGTTACTGCTACAACATCTGTAATATGGAGATGTCCTTTTTTACTCGAGCGGATGACGTTGAATAGAAAAGAAACAGAGTAACGGAAAAATAAAAATGTTCCAACGATAACAGAAAATAAAATAATCGCCATCGCAATAAATAAGTCATTCAATGTAATCGTATTTTTTACTTCGAATAAAATGCTCGAACGGTAATAGCCGAAAGCAATCAATATAATGCCAAGTAGTCCAAGAACGAGCTGATAAGGCGCGATTTTTTTGACTTGCTGTTCGGACTTACTTTCAGCTTGGAAAAGATCTAATAGCTTTGAACGGGCGATAAGCCACATTGTTTGTAATAAGATAAAACCAAAAATCATCGCAAAAACAACAAGTGTTTGTACTAGTGCATCTGTCGAAAAGTACATCTCCACAAAATCATCGCTACCGATGACTTTTAAAAAGGCCATTGTGAAAAAACGTGAGAAGAAATAGCCAATTAACACGCCAAGACTAACTGCGGATGTGAAAAGAATAAAGTTTTCAATACAAATCATGCTATTAATTTTTGATTTTGGCATACCAATGAGTTGATATAAGCCAATTTCACGACTGCGACGCTTCATAAATAGGTGGTTGGCATAAAAAACAAAGACAGCCACAATGATGATTAAAATAATCGAACCTACTTGGAAAGCAGCTCCCGCTTTTAAATCGGCGTTTCGCATATGTGTGACATCATCATTTGACGAAATCGTTGTGAATGAAAAGTAGAGTGTAGCACTAAAAATTAAAGCGAAGAAATAAAGATAATAGTGACGAATATTTTTTCGCATACTTCGAAAGACAAGCGTATTAAAGCTCACGTAAATCACCGCCTAATACAGCTTGTGTATTCATAATCTGTGCAAAAAACTGTTTATGTGTTTGATCCCCTTTATATAATTCCGTATAGATTGAACCATCTTTTAAAAAGAGTACGCGATTACAATAGCTTGCAGCTACAGGATCATGTGTGACCATCATAATTGTTACACGATAAGCTTTGTTTAATGCTTCTAAACTTTCAAGTAGAGAGGTTGCAGATTTTGAATCAAGTGCGCCTGTTGGTTCATCTCCAAAAATAATCGATGGTTTCATAATTAATGCACGTGCAGCAGCTGTTCTTTGTTTTTGACCACCTGAAATTTCATTCGGATATTTATTTTTTAACTCTTCAATCCCAAGTTGTTTCATCAGTGTCACACAGCGAGACTCTGCTTCGTCTTTTTTAATTTTATTCACAGCGAGTGGTAGTAGAATATTTTCTTTAACCGTCAATGTGTCTAAGAGGTTGTAATCTTGAAAGATAAAACCCATCTCTGTTCGACGCAATTGTGCTAATTTTTTCGACGATTGCTCATGTAACGCATGTCCATTAATTTCGACAATGCCGCTAGTCGGTGTATCAATCGAGCATAAAACATTTAATAATGTCGTTTTGCCAGAACCCGACGCGCCCATAATCCCCACAAATTCACCAGCTTGTACATCTAAATCAATCCCTTTTAATACTTGTTGTACGTTTTGTTTTTTACCATAACTTTTTGTTAGTTTACGTGCTTTTACAAGATCCATTGTATATTGCCTCCTTCAAGTCTTATATTCATCTTAAAGCGAATCGATGTGACAATCGTTCGTTTTACGTGACATTTTTGTCATATTGCTTGAAGGTCGACAAATGTATTCGGGTGAGGGAAGTATAAGCGAACGGTTGTCCCTTGTTTGACAGTTGAATCTACTTGTAGTTGGATTTTTAGTTTACGCGCGATATTCTGTGCTAAATAAAGACCCATCCCTGTAGCCGCCTGCTGTTTACGTCCGTAACCTCCTGTGAAGCCACGTTGAAAAACGCGTGGTAAATCATGTTGCTCAATCCCGACACCTGTATCTTGAACGGCTAAAAATGTATGCCCATCTTGTGATGTCCCACTGTAAATATGAATGGATTGACCAACGTGACTATATTTAATCGCATTCGATAAAATTTGACGCAAAATAAAGCGTAACCATTTTGCATCACTATAGATGGAAGTAGAGAAGTCGTCTAAATCAATTTCAAGCTCTTTTTCTAAAAACCAACTTCGTAGCTGTTTGATTTCGTCTATTACAAGTGGACGGAGAGAGACCTCTTGTAAAATTAAATCTTGTTCTAGGCTTTCCATGCGTAATGTATGTAATGTCTGATCTAATAAAAAATGCAAGCGATGCCACTCTAAATCAATTTGCTGTTTTGCAGGGGACGGGGGGAGTGCATCAATCATGAGTTTTTGCGCAGTTAACGGTGTTTTCATCTCATGAATCCAACGTATTTGTTCATCAGCCTGTTCTTGAAACTTCGTGAATAATTGATTTTCAGCTTGTTTTAATTCTACACGTAACCGCTCATATTCTTTTTCATAAAGTCCCATAACAGAAGAAGCATGATAAGAAGAAAAGGCCTGTTTTTTTAATTGTTTTCGCCACCATAGGGCATAAATACTTACAACCACTACTACAATAAATAATGATGTCCCATTCAAATAAATAACAGAAACAGTCTGTAAGCCTGTATCCAATACAAATAAAAGATTCATCCAAAGAAATAAAACAAATAATAATAAAAACCAGATGAGATGATCTTTAAAAAATAGTTTCATCATGTTGCCAGGTTTCCTTTCGTCACTGCTACATACCCTAATCCTTTTTTCGTTTCAATGACATTATCTAAACCGATGTCACTTAATTTATGGCGTAAACGGTTCACGTTTACGGTTAAGGTATTGTCATTGACGAAACGCTCATCATCCCATAATCGACGCATTAAATCGTCTCTTGAAACAATTTCATCCGGTTTTTCTAGTAATACTTTTAAAATGAATTGCTCATTTTTCGTCAGTTCGACTTGTCGGTGATTGCGTAGGAGAACGCTTCTTGCATAATCAATTTGAATGTCATTCCATTGATGTACCGTTTCTTTTTCAACTTGTGTATACTCATAAGTTCTTCTTAAAAGTGCTTGGATTTTAGAGAGTAATACATCCATGTGAAAAGGTTTTTGTACATAATCATCTGCTCCTAATTGCATCGCCATAATGGAATCCATTGGTTGGTCGCGCGAAGATAAAAAGATAATTGGAATTTTCGACTCTGCGCGTATTTCTCGACACCAATGAAAGCCATCGTATGCGGGTAATTGAATATCAATAATAACGAGAGCTGGATCTACACTACGCACCTCCTTCATAATTTGTTGAAAATCGTTTGCGATAGTGGTCTGTAAATCCCAATGCTGAAAATGCTGTTGAATTTGTCTGGCGATGGCTTCA
This sequence comes from Kurthia sp. FSL E2-0154, assembly GCF_038003625.1. Lineage (NCBI taxonomy): Bacteria > Bacillati > Bacillota > Bacilli > Caryophanales > Caryophanaceae > Kurthia > Kurthia sp. FSL E2-0154. The sequence goes on along the minus strand of NZ_JBBOPO010000001.1, from coordinate 1,151,586 downwards.
TCGTCTTCAATTAAAAAAATGCGTTTCATCTCTTTACTCGCTCCTTTCATCTACATGAATCATACGATAACCTACACGAATATGCGTTTGAATTAACTTAACATGTGGGTTCTCCAATTTTTTTCGAAGTGTTGTCATAAATACACGAAGATTTGGTAAATCTGTTTCTAAAGCATCCTGCCAAATGGACTTTAACAGAAAATTGTGTGTGAGAACTTTTCCAACATGCTTACTGAAGGTCTCTAATAAAATATATTCATTAGGCGTTAAATGAATTTCTTCCTCATATAAAAAGACGCGATTAGCATCATAATGAATGGTTAATGGGCCATTTTGAAAAGTCGGCTGTTCTTGTACATGTAGCGGATGTTGTACTCGGCGAAGTGCTACACGAATACGCGCTAATAATTCATCCATACTAAATGGTTTTGTCACATAATCATCTGCTCCAGCATCCAATGCTTGGATTTTATCGTGTTCTTCCCCTCTAGCACTAACAACGATGATGGGAATAGAAGACCATTGACGCGTTTTAGTGATAATTTCCTGTCCGTCCATGTCAGGAAGCCCTAAATCTAAAATCATCAATATGGGCTTTGATGTAAGTAGTTTTTCATAAGCTTCTTTACCAGAGCGCGCATGTTCAAAAGGGTAGTGCTGTAATTCAAGTGCCATTTGTATAAAATGCGTAATAGCAGGATCGTCTTCTACGATTAAAATAGGTTGTGTCATCATATATCGCTTCCTTTCTCTAAAGAAAATGTGAAAATAGCGCCATGTGGGATCGCATCTTTTACGTGTAATTCACTCTGATGAATCTGTAAAATATTTTGACAAAGTGATAAACCAATCCCTAAACCACGTTTTGCATCATGTTGTTTTAAGTGGTAAAAAGTAGTGGGATGGAAAAGAGCCTCTTTTATATTGGGAGAAATCCCTTGTCCATTATCACGTACTTCAATCCAAATCAATCCGTTTTCTTCATAAGCTTTTAAGCAAATATGACAATGTGGCTCAGTATGTTGAATGGCATTATCAAGTAAATTATAAATCACTTGTCTAATCAGGCGGACGTCCATTTTCGCACTTAAGTTTGGCTCTTGTATTTCAACCTGAATAGGTCGCTCTGAATGTTTCGCAATTTGCTCTAAACAATCTTGAAAGATATCTTCAATTAATTCTTCATGTATATGCAATGATAACTGTCCATTTGAAATTTTAGAAGCCGCTAATAAATTTTCAACTAATTGAATGAGTCGATTCGCATTATAATCTAAATCTTCGTATAGAGTATATTTTTGTTCGTTTGTTAATTGTGTCCCAGCTGTTTTTAATAAAGAAGCATGCCCAGAAATACTAGTGAGTGGTGTTCTTAAATCATGTGAAATAGAACGTAATAAGTTCGACTGAATTTGTTCCAGTTCTTTTTCTTTTGCTACTACCATATTTTCTTCTAGTAAATAGAACTGTTCGTATGAAAGCGTAAGTTCATTTAAAATAGCATACATAATTTGTTTTTCAAACTTTGAAAAAGGTTGTTGTTGTTTAAATGTAATCGCTAGTACTATCTGCACTTCATCATGAAAAGAGAAGGGAACATAATATGCAAAAGCGTCTTTAAAAATATTCGTTGTCTGACCAGCAGCTTTTTGATTATAGATACACCACTGTACAATTGCTTGTTCATTTGAATTCGCTAACTTTTTTTTCGCATGCTCATTTTGTTGTGTCGTTAAATGTGCGCAAGGGAAATAAGCTGCACTTTGTATCTTTTTTTGTTCAATTGTATAAAGCATAATGGGTGCTTGCGTATTTTTAATCATTTCTTGACATCCAATGTTCATCAGTTCGTCAACATTTTTGGCACTTTGTAATGTACGGTTGGCATCTAATAATGTTTCGATTCGGTAACTATTATAAATCGCTGTTTGCTCTTGTTTGCGAATCTTTTTAGCTAAGCTACTTGTTAGAAGCCCTGCTAAAAACATAATAAAAAATGTCATGGGATAGTCTTTATGATAAGCTTCAAATGAAAAAATAGGTTGTGTAAAAAGAAAGTTGAATTCTAAAACAGCAATAGCAGAACTAATAATGTTCATAAGCCAACTAGTAGTCCAAATTGCTACGATTAATACACCTAAAATAAAGATGGTAATAATGTTAGATTCACTTAATCCGAGGTACTGAAAAAACATGCCGAGTAAAGCGACGCATGTAAAGATACAAATCATTTTAAGAAAGTCCAGCCATTGTAAGGAAAGATCAATTTCTTTTCTTTTTGACTTTTTTTGCGCATTTTCATAATCAGGTACAATGTATAAATCAATTGATGGTATGAAAGCATTGACAGCATCTGTTAATTTTCGTCTTGTAAACCATGTTGTTTTACCCATTGTTTTACCTAGAACGACTTTGGTTACACCACTTATTTTTGCATAATTCGCGATTGCAGCAGATGGATTATTTTCTCGTAATATAATGACTGTGCCTCCTAATTGTTCAGCTAATTCGATATTTTTCTGTAGTCGTTCTTGATCCTCTGCTTCAAGTTCATTCGAGTCATCCATTACATACACACAAGAAAATTCAGCATGCAGTGATTGAACAAGACGAGCTGCTGTGCGAATAACCTTTGCATTCGTAGGTGAGCTACTAATACCGACAAGAATATGTTCTTTTGCATGTTCGAGTGGATTCCTTTTATGCACACTATCAGCGATTCTGCGCAGTGCGATTTCACGTAATGCAATTAAGTGTGGTAAGGTGAAGAAATTTTGTAATGCTTGTTTAGCTCGCTCAGGCGCATATATTTTTCCATCCTTTAGTCGTTGAATAAGTACACTTGGTTCTAAATCAACTAGTTGAATTTCATCGGCGCGGTCAATAATCCAATCGGGTACACGCTCATTTACAGGAATTCCTGTAATACTTTCGACTAGGTCATGCAAACTTTCAATATGTTGAATATTGATGGTTGTATATACGTCAACCCCACGATTTAATAATTCCTCTATATCTCCAAAACGCTTTTCATGGCGTAATCCAGGTGTATTAGAATGAGCTAATTCATCAATGACGACACATTCTGGCATCCTTTCAATAATTGCATTCAAATGAAGTTCTTGAAATACGCGACCTTTATAATGAACATCAATTGTTTTGATACATTCCAAACCATCTATCAATCTCTTTGTTTCAGGTCGGTCATGCGGTTCTATATAACCAACAACAATGTCTTTTCCAAGTGCAAGTTGTTCATGTGTTTCTTTGAGCATGGCATATGTTTTTCCTACACCTGCTGCGTATCCTAAAAAAATCTTTAATTTCCCTCTTTTTTTATTCATTCGAATAACACCACCTTTTCCTCATTATAACCATTTTTTATGAAAAAAAAGCGAGCTCTTTACATCTTAATGCCATCTTAATATTTCTTGGCGAATCTAAATGTCACCTTAATTTTTTTTATTTTATAGTAGTTTTACACAAGAAAGAAGGTGACGGATATGTTAGAACTTTTCATGATTGCTCTAGTTTTCAGTAGTTTCGGCGTGTTATTTGCTTTTACACAATGGTGTAATCATAAGTCGAAAAATCAATAGGAGGAATAACATGCTAGAGTTGTTTATTGTATGTCTGTGTATATTTGTCTATTTATTTTATGCACTATTGTATCCAGAAAGATAGGGAGGATTTATGATGTTACAGATTGTGTTCGTTTTAATTATCTACATACCGCTCGTATTACTTGTCGGGCGGTATGTATATCAAGTAACAATGAATCAAAAAACAGTTTTTAATTCTTTTTTTCAGAAAATTGAAAATATACTTTATAAAATAACAGGTGTGAAGCAGCAGGAGATGACAGGGAAGCAATATGTCATTGCTTTACTATTAAGTAATGCTTGCATGATTATAGTGAGTTATCTCATACTTCGTCTTCAAAAATATGTATTTTTAAATCCGAACCAAATTGAGAATATGGAACCGACGCTTGCATTTAACACAGTCATTTCGTTTATGACGAATACGAATTTACAGCATTATAGTGGTGAATCAGCGATGAGTTATTTTGCACAAATGATTGTTATTACCTTCATGATGTTCACCTCTGCAGCTTCGGGCTACGCAGTATGTATGGCATTTTGTCGTCGCTTTATTGCAAAAACAGATCGAATCGGTAATTTTTACAAAGATTTCACACGAATTATCGTCCGTATTTTATTACCTTTTTCATTCGTTGTTGCACTTGCACTCGTATGGCAGGGCGTTCCGCAAACATTAGCACAAAACCAGACGATTACAACATTGGAAGGCAAGTCACAGGATCTCGCGTTAGGACCGATTGCTTCGATGGAATCTATTAAACATTTAGGTACGAATGGCGGTGGTTTTAATGGAGCTAATTCTTCTACACCATTTGAAAATCCAACAGCTCTAACGAACGTAATCGAAATATTATCGATGATGTTATTACCAGGTGCATGCGTTGTAGCATTTGGTTTGATGATTGCCTATCGAAAGCAACCACATAAGCACGTTGTCATTGGAAAGCAGGGCGCGGTGTTATTCACTGTAATGGGTGCTCTATTCTTAATTGGACTTACTGCAATTTATATAAGCGAAAAGGCAGGTAATCCACTCATTACAGCACTTGGCATCGATCAATCAAATGGCAGTATGGAAGGAAAAGAGATTCGTTTTGGAATTGAACAATCTGCATTGTTTACAGAAGTCACAACAGCATTTACAACAGGGACGATTAATAATATGCATGATACATTAACGCCAATAGGAGGCATGGTTCCGCTATTTAATATGATGTTAAATGTCGTATTTGGTGGAAAAGGCGTGGGTCTTATGAATATGATGATGTACGTCCTATTAGCTATCTTCCTTGCTTGTTTAATGATTGGGCGTACACCGCAATTTTTAGGAAGAAAAATTGAAGCAAAGGAAATGAAGTTTATTGCCTTATGTATTTTAATTCATCCATTTATTATTTTAGGATTTTCTGCACTTGCTGTTTTAGCAGCAGGAGGTGTTGAAGGGATTACCAATCCAGGTGCGCATGGTTTATCACAAATTTTATATGAATATGCTTCATCAGCAGCAAATAATGGATCAGGATTTGAAGGGTTAGCAGATAATACGACATTTTGGAATGTCACGACTGGCTTAGCAATGTTCTTCGGACGGTATACGTCGATTATTTTACAGTTAGCCATTGCGACACTAATCGCCAGAAAGCCTGAACAACCAGATTCAGTTGGTACTTTACAAACAGATACACCACTTTTCGGAACATTCTTATTCACAATTGTTCTTGTAGTAGGTGCATTAACATTCTTACCCGCACTAACATTAGGGCCCATTCAAGAGTTTTTAACGATACGTTAAGGAGTGAAGAAAATGACAACTATGCAAAAAGAACAGATTTTTTCTAAAAAATTTGTTTTGTCGGCTTGTTGGCAAGCATGCTTAAAGTTTAACCCCATGTACATGGTGAAGAATCCAGTGATGTTTGTAGTAGAGATTGGCTTTTTCGCAACAATTCTATTTACGCTGTTTCCACAAATGTTACATGATGATTCGCCGCGTCTATATAATGCAATCATCGCTATTATTTTAGGAATCACCATCTGGTTTGCGAATTTTGCAGAAGCGATGACACAAGGACGCGGAAAAGCGCAAGTCGAAACGTTAAAGAAAACCAAAACGTCGATGCGAGCGCGAATTATAAAAGAAGGAAAAGAACAATGGGTTGAAGCTTCTACATTGATGAAGGGAGACCGAGTGATTGTTCGGGCAGGAGAAGTCATTCCAAACGACGGAGAAGTGATTGAAGGTGTAGCAACAGTTGATGAATCAGCTATTACAGGTGAATCAGCACCTGTAGTAAAAGAAAGAGGAGGCGACTTTTCTTCGGTAACAGGTGGAACGATTGTCACAAGTGATGAAATTATAATTGAAATTACTTCACTTCCAGGTGCTTCTTTTTTAGATCAAATGATTGCGTTAATTGAAGGGGCAAAAAGACAAAAGACACCAAATGAGATTGCTTTAAGTACATTATTAGTTAGTTTAACAATCATCTTTTTGCTTGTCGTCGTAACATTAAAGCCAATGGCAGATTACTTCGACTTAATGATTCCACTAGCGACTTTGATTGCATTAATGGTTTGTTTGATTCCAACGACAATAGGTGGCTTATTATCTGCGATTGGCATTGCAGGAATGGACCGTGTCACACAATTTAATGTGATTGCGAAAGACGGGCGAGCTGTAGAAGCCTGTGGTGATGTGGATGTCTTAATTTTAGATAAGACTGGAACGATTACATACGGCAATCGTATGGCTACATCTTTTCATACAGCGCAGACAGTAGAGTTACAAGATTTAATGGAAGCAGCTTATTATAGTTCACTAGCTGATGATACCCCAGAAGGTAAATCTATTTTAACGTTAATTGAACAAAAAGGTGTAGATATAACACGAACAACTCAAACTTTTGAGGAAGTACCATTTACTGCACAAACACGTATGAGTGGAATCAATTTAGAGGACGGGACAACCTATCGAAAAGGCGCATTTGACACTGTGAAAAAATATGTAGGATCTTGTCCGAATGAGGTAGAAGCAGCTGTTCAAATGATTTCAAATAAGGGTGGAACACCACTTGTTGTTACAAAGAATAAAGAAATTTTAGGTGCTATCTATTTAAAAGATGTTGTAAAAGAGGGGCTAAAGGAGCGTTTTCAACTCTTACGAAAGATGGGCATTCAAACGATTATGTGTACAGGTGATAATCCATTGACGGCTGCTGCTATTGCAGAAGAAGCAGGTGTAGATTCATTCATTGCGGAAAGTAAGCCTGAAGATAAACTCGAAGTGATTCGAAAAGCACAGCGCGAAGGTAAAGTAGTCGCGATGACAGGCGATGGAACAAATGATGCACCAGCCCTTGCACAAGCCAATGTAGGTGTGGCGATGAATTCAGGAACAAATGCTGCAAAAGAAGCAGCAAACATGGTGGATTTAGATTCAAACCCTACGAAAATCATTGAAATTGTACAAATTGGGAAACAGTTATTAATGACAAGAGGTGCTTTGACAACATTTAGTATTGCAAATGACGTAGCTAAGTACTTTGCGATTATTCCAGCTATCTTTTTAATAGGAATTCCAGGGATGCAAATGTTTAATTTAATGCATCTATCTTCACCGATAAGTGCTGTTTTATCTGCTCTATTATTCAATGCACTTATCATCCCATTACTGATTCCAATCGCAATGAAAGGTGTTCCGTATCGTCCGATGAGTGCAAATCGATTATTACGCAAGAATTTACTTATTTATGGAGTAGGGGGATTAGTTATCCCATTCATTGGTATCAAACTAATTGACGTAATCATTACACCTATTTTAAAAAGTTTAGGGTTATCATAGGAGGGCATGTCGATGTGGCAACAATTGAAAGTTGCATTACTTATTACAATCGTATGGATGGGGATTTGTGGCTTGGCATATCCACTTATAACGACAGGAGTCGCACAGATCGTCTTTAAAGATCAAGCGAACGGTAGTTTAATAGAAGAAAAGGGACAAGTAATTGGCTCAGCTTTAATCGGTCAAACATTTGAACAAGATCAATATTTTCAATCAAGACCGTCAGCTATTGCATATAATATCTATGAAAAAAATACAGAAAATAAAGAGGGCGTTCGCTCAGGTAGTGCAAACTATGCACCTTCCAATCCTGAATTGATGAAACGTATCGAACAAGATGTAGCGCAGTTTTTACAACAGCACCCAACCGTCGAAAAACAACAGATCCCTGCAGATTTACTGACTGCATCAGGATCTGGATTAGATCCACATATTTCGCTTAAAGCGGCGAAAATTCAATTAGATCGCTTGCATGAAACAACAGGCTTATCAATAGATGATTTGAAAAAAATTATCGAACAAGCTACAGATTCACGTTCATTAGGTATCTTTGGAGAAGAAAAAATGAATGTTTTAAAAGCTAATCAACAAATCTACCGTCAACTTAATTCTTAAATAGACATCATGAAAAATTGAGAGAATTCAAATTCGAAATAAAAAGACAGCAATCGCGTCACGATGCGATTGCTGCTTTTTTTATATTTGAATCTTATTTTATAACTTAAATTGACGTACTATTTGATTTAATTGTTGTGCCATTGTTGCTAACTCATCAGCATTTGAAGAGATTTGTTCCATTGAACTTGTTGTTTGTTGAATCGTAGCTGTTGTTTCTTCTACTCCTGCAGCAGATTCTTCTGAGACCGATGAAATTTCATCGACTGCTACTTGAATTGTACGTGAAGATTGTTCAATATCTTGTAAATCATTCGAGATGCTTTTAACTCCTGTAGCCATTGAAGTCACAGCTTTATGGATTGTTTCGAATGTTTCACTCGTTGTTTGAATCTGTTCGGTGCCACGTACAACTTCGCCATAACCATGTTCTAAAGAAGTGGACACTAATGTTGTATTCGCTTGAATTTTTTCAACGATATTTGAAATATCCGTTACTGAACTTGATACTTGCTCTGCTAATTTTCTCACTTCATCTGCCACAACGGCAAATCCTTTACCAGCTTCACCTGCACGTGCCGCTTCAATTGCAGCATTGAGCGCAAGTAAGTTTGTTTGATCTGCAACCCCATTAATCACTTTCACAAGCATGGAAATTTGTTTCGATTCCTGATTTAATTCTTGCATATTTTCAACTGCATGATTCATAATTTGATCAATTGTTTTCATTTGGTCTGTTGATTTTTCCATTAGTTCAGCACCATTTGATGTGAAATCAAGTACTTGTGTAGAATGATTATAAATTTCGTTTCCTTTGTCACTTGCAGTACGAATCACTTGTACGAAAGCATCTGTAGAAGAAGAGAGTTCTCTTGCGTGCGATGCTTGTTCTTCTGTACCTTCAGCTAATTCTTGCATCGTTATAGAGATTTGATTTGAACCTTGTTTAATTTCATCGGCTGACTGTGCTAATGAATCACTATGACCTGCCACGTTTTGTGCCACATCTTGCATAGAAGCAATGGTATGTTGTAATTTTTCTGTTAAGTCGTTTGAAGCATAACCTAATTGACCAATTTCATCACGGCGTGTAACAGATACTGTCTTTTCAGTTAAATCTCCAGAAGCAATCTTTTTCAGACGAGCAGTAATCGTAATAATTGGTTGTGAAATAACACGAGCAGAAAGCATAGAGATAACAATGGTTAAAAGAATAATAATAACTGCCAGAATAAATGTATATACTTTACCTTTTTTAGCAATTTTATAAAGTTCCTCACCATTTTTTTTCATATCATCTGAACGTAAATCAGCTAATTCTTCAAAACCTTTTCGGATTTCTGTACCTGCTTCATCAACAGAAGTTAAATTTTTTGCAGCAGTTTTGACATCACCTTTTTCATATACAGCAAATACTTTATCTTGAATATATGTATACCAACTGTCTGTTTTGTCTACTAAGTCCTTTGCAATTTTTTTATCGCTAATTTGATTGATTATGTGTTCATTCTCCATTCGCGACTTATTGTATTCTTCGAAAATATCTTTATAATTTGGATCATCAGACAAAATATAGCCGCGTGCAGCTGCAATTTGTACAGAGAAATCCGATGCAACGCGTTGATTTGCAATTTGTAGTTTTAAATCTTTTGATACCATAACATTCATACCATCTTGGACATTCTTAATTACGGTTAGGCTATAATACCCATAGCCTAAAAATAGAACTAAAACAATCGCAAAACTAAATAAAATGCGCATTTTGATTGTTTTAAAATTTAATAGCTTTTTCATTGTGGTTCCTCCTGACTGTCGATGAAAATAGTATAAAGGAATCATAAAAATAATTCTATTGTTTTTTTTGATAATATAAATAAAGTTTCAACATAGCTTTATTGGAAGTGTGACTCTTTTCTTTTGAATTAAATTGTTGACAATACCTATAGGGGTATACTATAGTGTAACTAGGAAATCGGTTATGCGTTATCGCAAACCTATTTTTTTAGAAAGAAAAATACCCATAGTGGTATATGGAGGCAGAGAAATGAGAACAGATTATCAACTCGATGTACAAGGTTTAGCTTGTCCAATGCCCATCGTTAAAACAAAAAAAACGATGAATACAATGGAGATTGGCGAAACAGTAGAAGTAATTGCTACGGATGCGGGCTCAAAAGCGGATTTGCAAGCTTGGGCAGCTTCAACAGGACATCAGTACATTGGTTTAGTTGAAGAAGGTTCTGTGTTAAAACATTACCTACGTAAATGTAACGAAGCAGAAGAACGTGAAAAAACATTTGAACAAACTGCTTCACTTGAAGAAGTGCAGAATATTTCGAATGATTCAATCGTATTAGATGTTCGTGAAGAAGTTGAATATGCCTTTGGACATATAAAAGGTGCAACATCAATTCCTTTTGGAAAATTATTTGATAATATGGATAAATTAGACAAAACAAAAACATACTATGTAATCTGCAGAACAGGTACAAGAAGTGATTTAGCGTGCCAACAATTAGCAGAACATGGATTTAAACATGTATATAATGTTTTACCTGGTATGACAGCATACACAGGTGAATTAGAAAAAACTATTTAATTATTGGAGGAAAACAATTATGTCCAACAAAGTAGCAATTATCGCAAGTAACGGTGGTCTTTTCGACGCTTATAAAGTATTCAATATCGCAACTGCAGCAGCAGCAACAGAAAAAGAAGTAGCTATTTTCTTCACATTCGAAGGTTTAAATTTAATCCATAAACAAGGTATGCACCACTTAGCAGCACCAGCAGGTAGTGAGCAAGTAGCAGCAGGCTTTGCGAATGCCAACGCACCATCAATTCCTGAATTAGTAGAGATGGCACAAGATCTAGGTGTAACATTCATCGCTTGTCAAATGACAATGGACGTTATGAATATTCAAAAAGAAGATTTAATTGACGGAATCGATGTAGGTGGTGCTGTAACATTCTTAGAATTTGCAAAAGATGCCGCACCATCATTAAGCTTCTAATTACAAGACAAACAGGGTTTTGTCTACCCTAGATAGACATCCCTTTTATTTACGAAAAAATAATACCTATGGGGGGAATCTAAAATGGAAAAATGGACAGCTCAAAAAGTAGCAAACTATGTCATTCATAAAAAACAATTATTTATTTTAGATGTACGTAATCAAGATGCATTTGCAGATTGGAAAATTGACGGTGAAAACTTCGAATATATGAATATTCCTTACTTCGATTTACTAGATGGTGTCGAAAAATTAGTACCTCAATTGCCAAAAGACAAAGAGATTTTAGTTGTATGTGCAAAAGAAGGTTCATCTGTCATGGTAACTGAAATGTTAGATGAAGCAGGCGTAAAAGCAGGTTATTTAGAAGGCGGTATGAAAGCTTGGAGTAGCTATTTAGAGCCTTTAAAAGTAGCTGATTTAGAAAAGGGTGGCGAATTGTATCAATTCGTTCGTCTAGGTAAAGGCTGTCTGTCTTATATGGTAATTTCAGAAGGGGAAGCAGCAGTAATTGATGCTGTACGTTTTGCAGATGTATTTGAAAACTTTGCAAAAGAAAAAAATGCTGTTATTCGTTACGTATTCGATACGCATTTACATGCAGACCATATTTCAGGAGGTCGCTTACTAGCAGAAAAAACGGGTGCAACATACTACTTACCGCCAAAAGATGCAGAAGAAGTTGTGTTCGATTATGTACCACTTGAAGATGCAACAACTGTAAAAATCGGTCAAGCTAAAATCGATATTCAAGCGATTTATTCACCAGGACATACAATTGGTTCTACATCATTCATTATTGATGAAAAATATTTCTTAACAGGTGATATTTTATTCATTGATTCAATTGGTCGTCCAGACTTAGCTGGTTTAGCAGAAGATTGGGTGGGTGATTTACGTACAACACTTTACAATCATTATCGCCAATTAAGTACGGATTTATACGTGTTACCAGCGCACTTTATGATTATTGAAGAATTAAATGAAGATGGTACAGTAGGTAAACGCTTCGGTGATTTACTAGCAGAAAATCATGGTTTGAATATCGAAGATGAAGAAGAATTCCGTAAAACAGTAACAGATCACTTACCACCACAACCAAATGCTTATACACAAATTCGCCATGTGAATATGGGACGTTTAACGCCATCAGCTGATGAACAAACAGAGATGGAAATCGGACCGAACCGCTGTGCAGTAAGATAAGTATTTGAGGGTTAATAACTAGTTCTATATAATTAAAATGAAAAGAGGATATAAAAATGAAAATTGATTTACAACTAGATGCAAAAGGTTTATCTTGTCCAATGCCAATCGTACGTACGAAGAAAGCAATGGACCAATTAGAATCAGGTCAAGTGTTAGAAGTAACTGTAACAGATAAAGGTGCATTAGCAGATATTCCAGCATGGGCAAATGCAAGTGGCAACAAGATTGTGAAACAACAAGAAAATGGAGATGAATACGTATTTATCTTACAAAAAGCATAAATACCTTCATCTAGAAAGAAGGGACTCCCGTGGATATAGCATGGATCTTAACCATATTTGGGATTGGATTAATTGGGAGCTTCATTTCAGGTATGCTCGGTATTGGCGGGGCGATTATTAAGTTCCCATTATTACTGTATGTACCACCACTATTTGGTTTTGCAGCATTTACATCACATCAAGTATCAGGTATTAGCGCAGTGGAAGTTATGTTTGCTTCCGTTGCGGGCGTACTTGCTTATCGTGGTAGTAATTTACTGCATAAACCACTCATTTTAACGATGGGTACAGGAATTGTACTTGGTAGTTTTGTCGGGAGCTTCGGTTCAAGCTATTTTAATGAAGAAAGTGTCAACATGGTATATGGTATACTCGCAATATTAGCTGCTGTTATGATGGTTATACCAAAGAAAAAAGTTGAACAACAAGGTGACATTGTTTTTAATAAGGGATTAGCTTTCTTTTTAGCTATTCTAGTTGGTGTCGCATCAGGAATCGTTGGAGCAGGTGGAGGATTCATCCTCGTACCGATTATGTTAGTCGTACTAGGAATTCCAACACGTATTACGATTGCATCTAGTCTTGCCATTACGTTTATCGCGTCTATTGGTGGCTCAATCGGCAAGATTACAACAGGGCAAGTGGACTGGATTCCCGCGATTATTATGATTGTAGCAAGTCTAATTGCAGCACCTATTGGAACAAAAGTAAGTAAAAAAATGAATATTAAAGCATTACAAATTTTCCTAGCTATTCTGATTTTAGCAACAGCCGCAAAAATTTGGTTGGATATTTTAATATAAGGAGGGGAACAATATGGTTTGGGCCATTATAGCTGCTGTCGTTGTATTATTTTTTGTCCTACGTATGAAAGGGACGAAGGGCTTAAATCAAATGACAACAGCCGATTTAAAAGAACAACTAAAAAAGAAACCAGCAAATACGATCTATTTAGATGTTCGAACACCAGCAGAATATAAGAGTCGTCATATTAAAGAATTTAAAAATATGCCACTGGGATCAAATTACAGTACACTCGATTCATCGAAAAAAGTCGTTGTAATTTGTCAGAGCGGTATGCGTAGTATGCAGGCATGTAAACAATTAAAAAAACTAGGCTTTTCAGACATCACAAATGTACGAGGTGGTATGAGTGCCTGGAGATAGGGGTACATCATGAAAATTGAAGTTTTTACAGATTATACGTGTCCATTTTGCTATATAGGCAAGCAAAAACTTATGCAAGCAATTGAAAAAGCGAATATACAAGAATCAATTGAAATTCAATATAAAAATTACGAAGTACATCCAGAAATTCAAGGCGCCGTTCAACAACCTTATAAAGATTATTTGCTTGAAAGTATGGATGGACGAGCTGAAAAAGTTGATACATTTTTAGCAGAATTACAACAACATGCGAAAGAAGTCGGATTAACGTATCATTTTGATACAATGATTCCAGCCAATACAGCAGATGCACATCGTCTTGCAAAATGGATGGCAAAAGAGCAAAAAGAACACGAATGGACAGAAAGGTTAATGCAAGGGCACTTTGTTGAAGGGGAAAATCTTGCAGATCGAGCATATTTATTTGCCTTAATTGAAGAACTCGGCTATTCAAAAGAAGAAGCAAAACGAATTTTAAATGAGCAAGACTACCAACAAGAACTTGACCAAGATGCATATGATGCACAACAAATTGGTGTAGACCGCGCACCTTTCTTTGTGTTTGATAATCGCTTTGGTATTATCGGTGCGGAACAAGAAGAAGTCTTCATTCGTACGTTAAAACAAACAGCTGGTGAAAATTAACAAAAATTGTACGATTTCTTGTCATCTCTGAAATCCCACTAGGAGTTACTATGTGTTTCATGGTATGCTATCTAGTGGGATTTTGTACGATTTAAAAAAGGAGTGTTACTATGTCACGCGCATTTTCACGAGCATCGTTCTTTTTTGTATTTGTTGGTTTATTTTTACTAGTGCCACCATTTACAGATCAAGCAATTGATTTTTTATCAAGTAATGTATTTATTTTTCTAGGTTTCTTCTTATATATGATTGGTGCAATTTTAACTGCAGTTAGTGTGTATAAAGGAGAAAGAAATGTATTAGTTGTTGTAAATATTCTAGGTATTCTTGGGGGTATTTTCTTTATCTTTATGCTATCTACAGCACTTGGTGTTTAAAATCATAGCGCAAAGGAAGAAAAAGTTAACAATAAAATGAAAGAGGCTACGATAAAGTAGCTTCTTTTTTTGTTAGAAGAGCCAAAAAAACCAAGTAGTCACTTGTCCGTCAAGTCACTGCTTGGTTTTTTTCGTTATGGTAGGTATGTTTGAAATGTATCACCATTTTTAGTTTTTCATGTTGTAAATCATAAATGCAGCTGGTACATAAGAAATAACGAAGATTGCAGCGTACCAACCTAACATACGTGGTAGAGAAAATGAAACTTTTTTACCTTTACTATAAGAGAAGTCTAACCAGATTGCACAAACGACGGGAATTGAAATCAAACCTGCGGCAATTAAAATAATGTCATAGATGTTCATGATGATTTCCTCCTTTTGTATGAAGCATTCCGTAAACTGTGTCAACTTTGTGAATTAATCATATATCTAATCGTTAGAATTGTCAATTAATTCAGTTTTTTTATTTGACAAAACATATAAAAAAGGGTAAACAACTTTCGGTATGAAAATTGTTTACCCTTTTGTAGTAGAAAACAATTATATTGTTTTCTTTGGTACAAATGGTAACGCACGATAAACTGTAACAATAAAGTTAGCAAGTGGTTCAACTAAAAATGCCAGTTTATTTATAGTATAGGCGACTAATAAACCGATTACGATACCTACTACTACATCACCAGGATAATGGTTTCCAACATACATGCGAGAAAAGCCTGTTATAAGTGCAAATACCATCATGACAATACCGATTCGTTTGTTGCGTAGTGCAATCGCAAAAGCAAGTGCAATTGCACCTGTCGTATGGTCACTTGGGAATGAAGCGTCTCTTGCGTGATCTACTAATACATTTAAGTCATCATGTGTCACAAATGGACGTGGCTCAAAATAAATTTTACTAATTAGTACATTTATTAAAATGCCAAGAACACCTGAAAGAGCGGAGTAAACAACGGTTTTTTTCATATACTCTTTTCCAAAGAACCACATCATTAGTAAGACGGTTGCAAAAACAGGAACTGCGTAGTTTGTTGCGAAAATCATGATTGCATCTACAATAGAAGATTTTCCAGCCAAATCATTAATGGCTTTTAGTAATTCATAATTCAATGATGTCACTCTTTTCCTTTAAATTTCAATAGCTATTGTAGCATAGTTTATAGCCAATCTCTTTACATAGACTATAAAATTTGAGAAAGGTTCCATTCTTGTAAAAAAGGTTAAGATAAAAAAATATCGGGTATGTAAACAAGTGGAATGATACATTATTTGTAAAAAAGGTGGTATTTTAATTGTATAGAAAAAAAGGTTGTCTAGCTTGATATTATCGGTCAGTATTTTAGCTGTACCATTAACGACTTCATCTTTATACGCGCAAGCTACCCCAAAGCAAAGCCTCTCACCAATATCTACAAGTCATCCATTCATCAATCAAATCTCACCTGAGGTTGTCAGATTAAGTAATCAATATGGTATTTATGCTTCTGTTATGTTGGCACAAACTATTTTAGAAAGTAATTATGGCAATAGTAGGTTAAGCCAAGCACCGATTTATAATCTTTTTGGTATGAAAGGAAAATACAATGGTCAAGGTGCAAACTTCCAAACGAAAGAGTATAAAGATAGCGGCACATATCAAATACGTTCTACATTCAAAAAATATACATCCTATACGGAATCTCTAGAAGACTATGCAAAACTAATTCGAAATGGGTTAACGCATAACCCGAGATACTATGCAGGAGCTTGGAAGGAGAATACAAAAAGTTACAGAGATGCGACAGCTATTTTAGCAGGAAGATATGCAAGTGACTTAAGCTATAGTAAAAAGCTGAATCAAATTATTGAACGTTATGATTTAACAAAATTTGATCATTTAAAATCGACTACTGTAGCTGGTGAAACAGAAACTACAGCGAATGCGAAACCAGAAAGTATTTTAGAAAATGTAGGAAAGCAAAATGGACAACAAGTTTTAGCAGGTGTATCTACTCAAAAGATTGTTTATACACCGACTAAATACTATCGAGTAAAAAAAGGTGATTCATTAACAAGTATTGCTGCGCGACATGGTATTACGACAGCACAATTAAAGAAATGGAATGGTTTAACACATGCGACCATTCAAATTAAACAAAAATTAGTTGTTGATGTAAGAGGGAATAAGAAAAATCTAGCACAAAATAATACACCATTACGTTATGTGATTCAGCAAGGTGATTCGTTATCGAGTATCGCGGCAAAGTATCAAACAACAGAACAAAACTTGTTAATTTTGAATCAGTTAGACTCTTCTTTTGTATATGAAGGGCAAATCATCTATTTACAATCCTTAAAATAATGTATGTACATGAATATGTTTATGCCAATTATTCGTTTAAGTGGATAATATTAGTGTATAAACGTATTCTTTTTTGTTTTTTGTCGAAAAAAGTTGAAATAGTATTGTATAAAAAATTTTTTGAATGTATAATTATGACTGCATTTAAAAACAATTTATATCATAAATATTCAATCAATCGTTAGGAGTTATACATCAAGATGTTTAAGAGAGATAAAGCAAAAAAAAGAGCAGCACAAGGGATTAATGCATATGTATTAATTTTTAGTTTAATTGTGATTTCAGCTATTTTAACTTATTTTGTGCCTGCCGGTCAGTTTGATAAGGTAGAGAAGGATGGACGTGAAATATTAGTAGCCGATTCCTTTCAATTTGTGGACAATACACCTGTTGGATTTCTAGATATTTTTACAAGTATTCATGCAGGTATGGTAAATGGTGCAGGAACGATTTTCTTTGTACTAATTATCGGTGGTGTTTTCGGTATTATGAACGCAACAGGTGCGCTTGATACATTTGTTGTGACATTTGCTGAAAAAATGAAGCGTAAAGAAAAATTGATGATCCCTGTATTCGTACTATTCTTTGCGATTTGTGGTGCAACAATGGGGATGAGTGATGAAGTTGCCGTTTATGTAGCACTCATCGTTCCTTTGACCATTGCACTTGGTTTTGATGCAGTGACTGGTTTTGCAATTGTTGTAATGGGTGCATGGATGGGCTTCACAGCCGGGTTTTTAAATCCATTCTCAACCGCAGTTGCACAAGGCATTGCAGAACTTCCAACCTTCTCAGGTATGGGACTTCGTATTGTCGTATTTATTATTTTTGTATTAATGGCGAGCTTTTTCATTTATCGTCATGCTTCAAAAGTCCAAAAAAATCCAGAACTCGGTATTTACGGTAAGTTCGGTCAGTTTAGTCCAAAAGATAAAGACAAAACGTTAAAAATGACATTACGTCATAAATTAGTATTAACCGTATTCATGCTAAACTTTGTTGTACTTATTTTAGGTGTCAAACTGTATGAGTGGTTTATTCCTGAATTAGCAGGTCTATTCTTATTGACAGGTATTATTATGGGGATTGTTGGTGGTTTAATTCCATCAGAAATCGCGAACAGCTTTGTAAAAGGTGCCAGTGAACTACTTGGTGGTGCATTGATTATCGGTTTAGCACAGGCAGTCCTTGTTATCTTCCAATCAGGCGGTTTATTAGACACAATCCTTCATTATATGAGCAATATGTTATCAGGTGTTCCATCTGCTTTAACAGCAGTTGCGATGATGTTTATTCAAATGGTGATTAATTTCTTAATTCCATCACAAAGTGGACAAGCAGCTTTAACAATGCCAATTATGGCGCCGCTTGCTGATTTAGTGAATGTTACGCGTCAAACGGCAGTTCTCGCTTTCCAACTAGGCGATGGGATTGCAGCCTTACTGTTCCCGACAAATGGTGCATTAATCGCTGCACTTGCAGTTGCGGGAATCCAGTGGAATAAATGGGTAAGATGGTATATGCCATTCTTTATCGCACAAGTAATTGTCAGCATTATTATTTTAATTGTGGCACATGCGATGAATTACGGCCCGTTTTAACCAATATATAATAGTAGAAACTCAAATAATGTAGAAAAGAGATGAAGGGATTTCCCTTTCATCTTTTTTTATATGTACTGAAATAGAAGCTGTTTTTGTCATATAAGAGTCCGTTATTTATAAAAAATACGATAAAATTTTATGAAATCTCGATTATTTTATAAGAAAATAAATAAAAAAAGTAGTTTTATTTTTGAATGAAAAGAATGTTGAAGTAAAAAAATGGATGTTTAAAATGTTGATTCTATACGGTTTTTAGTGAAAATGCAGCAATCCAAGGTTTTTGCATCCAAATTATACCACTATGTGTAATGTTGTTGTAACATGCGTGAGAATGAACTGACATCTGATTGAAATTTATGTTTGGTATAGTAGTGACAGTTAGAAAAACCGAGGAGGACATTTCACATTATGAAAAAACAAATTATCGCACTGACAGGTGCCATCGCATTATCAACAGCAGCATTCGCAGGTACAGCGTCAGCGAAGACAATTACGATCCAATCAGGTGACACACTATCGAAATTAGCAGCAGAGCACAATACAACAGTGCGTACGCTTCAAAATATGAATCATATTAAATCAGCGAACTTAATCTATGCAGGCGCTCAACTAGAAGTTGGTGACGGCAATGGCAACGCAACTTACCAAGCTCCTGTAAAACAACAAACAACACAATCAACATATAAAGCACCAGCGCAACAACAAACACAAGCAAAATCAACATATAAAGCGCCAGTACAACAAAAACAACAAGCACAAACACAAACAAAGTCATATCAATCAACACAAAAAGCAAGTAATGCATCATCATACCAAGGTTCATCATCTTCAGCGAAATCATGGATTGCACAAAAAGAATCAAGCAACTCATATGAAGCAAGAAGTGCAACAGGTAAATATATTGGTAAATACCAATTAGATAAATCCTATTTAAATGGTGACTATTCAGCAGCTAACCAAGAACGTGTAGCGGATAACTATGTAAAACAACGTTATGGTTCATGGGAAAAAGCAAAACAATTCTGGGTTTCAAACGGCTGGTACTAATTCAAATTCCATAGAAAAAATGAGAAATGGCTTTTAGCCACTTCTCATTTTGTGTTACATACTATTTAATCTTCGCGTGTAGGGTCCAATCCCTTCACGAAATATAAACACTGTTTAAAAATGCGTTGTTGATCATAATCAATTACAGCGTAGTGATAACTATCATATAACATAATTAAATGCTTCTCACGTGAGTTAAAAGCGTTCACAAGGTGATCTGCATTCGAAGGTGGATATACATGATCTTCAATAGACTGTAATACTAAGACGGGTGTTGTAATGAGATTAGCTTGTTCTTGAATTTTTTCACTTACTTCTTTTAATTCTAAAATGAGTCGTGTTGGATATTTAGCATAAAGTGCATGCTCAGCACGTTCATTTTTAACATCTACTGTACCACGTGGAACATAGTCAACATCTCGTTTTAAAGCTGTTTCAGCATCCTCCATTAATTTTAAAGGTGGTTGGAAGAGAGAGTTGATTAAAATAAGTCCTTCAACTTCATATTTTGTAGCAAGTTGTTGAGCAAGTGCGCCACCTGTTGCGAAGCCGAGTAAAATAATGTATTCCATTTCTTCAAAGAATGGTTCAAATTCTAGTTCAAGAGATGTTAAAATTTCCGTATAATTTACTTGATTTAATTCCTCTGGGGACGTATCATGTCCAAGTAAGCGAGGAAGTTTAACAGAATAACCCGCATCTGCAAAAGCAGTGGCGATTGGATATAAATGTGCAGGGGAGCCACCAAAATCATGAATTAAAAAGATGCCTACATCTTTCCCGGTCTTTTCGAAAGGTTGTGCATGAATTTTTGTTGATTCAGTCATACGAATAATCCCTCCTCTTTTCATTATTATACCCCAAAAAAGAGAATTATTAACGAAATGGAATTGTCGAAAAATGTATTTTTAATATAAAGTTGCATTATGGTAATTAAAAATTATTGAAAAATAAAAAAAACACCTATAAAAACAAGAGTTTTTTTAACTTTTATCTTATAAAATAAATGGTTAGATTTTCTTTCTTTATAAACGTAAATAATTATAAAATAACTTTTTATAACCTTTATTGTTAAAAAAAGTGTAATATAATGTAAAAAATAAAAAATAAAAGATTAATTTGTCGAATTTTGTTGAAAGAAATACCATCTTAGTGATAATATTAACGATATTATGATATAGATTGTATATAGAGAAAGCACGATTTAACATCGCTTTGGGGGAAAGTAATATGAAAGTAATAATTTGTGAAGAAGATTACTCATATATTGAATTGGTACATAGTACATTATTTAAATTTGCTAAAGTAAAAGGTATCAATGCAGAATTTAATTTGACAACAAGAAAGCCGTCAAGCATTATACGCTTTTTAGGGGCAGATCAAGCAGAGTTGTATTACATCAGCTTAGATTTAGTTGAAACAATGCCAGCAATTGAATTAATTAAAGGAATCCGTGAACAAAATGAAAAAGCACTAATTCATGTAATGTCTACAGATATCGTAAAGTTAAAAGACCCAGAATTAACACAGTATAAAATTTTTGGACAAATTGTTAAAACAACAAACGGTTCTATGCGAGATGAACTGAGAAAGTCATTTGCTGAGTCATTTTCATATTTAAAAGCCAATTCATATTTTACATAGTGTGTATCAATTTTAAAACTTTAGCTTCCTGTATTAAAACATGGTATGATGAATACGAGGTGTTGATATGGAATATGTAAAAGTGATTGCGCTCATATTATTTCTAGTATTTGTTGTACTACAGATTTGGTGGAGACAAAAAGCACGAATTATCGCTTACTTTTTCTTTATTATTTCAGCAACATTGTATATTCTAGGTTTTGATTGGCCGTTTTGGTTCCAAATCATTGTCATCATTTCGGTTATTGCCATTGTCGTCATATCACTCTATATTGAGTTACAAGCTACTGCAATTGAGCATAAAAATGATCGAAATCGTAAACAAGCAACACATGCCGATCAACGCAAAAAGAATAAGTAGAGAAATAATAAATACAGAACGAAAATTTAGAGCAGAAGGGCATATGCCTTTCTGCTCTTTTTCTGATTCAAACGATTATTTTTTAATAGCAGGTGGACCAAATACGCCACGCTGTAAGTCTTGAAAAGCTTCCATAATCTCTGCGCGTGTATTCATCACAAAAGGACCACCTAATGCCACTTGTTCACGAATAGGTACACCTTAATAAATCAGTACCTTTGCACGTGTTTTCGCTGTTATTTTTAATTCACTTTCTTTTGAAGCATTTATATCTTCATTATAAGAAATCGTTGCAACACCTGTTTTGTTAAGAGAAGTAGATGACTCACCAAAAGTCATCTCACCAGCTAACATATAAAGAAAAGCATTATGGTTTTCTGGAAGAATATGGGTATATTCAGCTCCTTCATATAACGTAATTTCGGTCATTGTAATCGGAACTAAACTATTCATGGGACCTTTTACACCTAAAAACTCACCAGAATAAATTCGAATGAAGCCTTTTTCGATGGCAACAACTGGTGCATCTTCTAAACGAATATTTTGATAGCTTGTTTCGGTATTTTTTAAAGCCTTGGGTAAATTCAACCAAAGCTGTAAAGTGTGAATTAAATCATCTTCATAAGCCTCTTCAGCGTGACGTGCTGACCATCCCGCATTCATGTACTGTATGTCACCAGCATCTAATATACTGTATCCTCCACCATTATCGATATGCTCTAAACGTCCATCTACTACATACGTTACAGTTTGAAAACCACGATGTGGATGATCACCGAATACGCCACGTTTAAACCAATCTTCAGCTAATAAAATAAAGGGATCAAATTCTGTTTGTCTTTCAGGTGGTAAAAGAAAAGCTTGTTGTACATGCGGGTAACCATTTTGATTATAAGTAGGATACCAAAAGTCTTTTATTTCTCGTATGAAGCGTGATGTTTGTGTCATGAAATTCCTTCTTTCGATATAAAGTAGTGCTATTTCTACTTTTTATTTGAATAGCCATCGTTTAATTTATTATAGTTTGAATTGATTAAATAACCTAGCAACAAAACTTCAGATATGTCGTATAAGCTACAATTTACATCATTAATCTGAAGAAAATAGAAATAGAGACGTATAAAGAATGAAAGTATCTACAAATGTTAGAAGAAGTTAAGTTTGACCAAATAACAAAAAAGTGAGGATTAATCGTGCGACTTTTTGTTGATACTTCGGAAATCAATATAATTTACTTGAAAAATTATTCAAGAAGAATGAATTGAGAATCTTGTTGAAAAATTAATATATATTAATAAGAAAGAAGTCGCCTTGTATATTAGGGCGACTTCTTTCTTATTGGATATTAGTTTTAAAAGAAAAAGATGGATAAAATAATACTAACAAGCGCTGCTAAAATCATCGCAACAGAAGCGAAAGATCCTTCCAATTCACCAATGGAAAAAGCAGTTGATGTGCCACAACCATGCGCACCCATACCGAGTAATAAACCCCGAGCTGAAGCACTGCGAATTCGCATGAATCGAATAACTAGCGGCCCAACAATGCTACCAGCTAATCCAGTGACAATAACGAAAATCGCTGTTAGATTGGGTTGTCCACCTAGCATGGTAGAAAGATCCATGGCAATCGGTGTTGTAATTGAGCGTGGCATCATACTATGAACCATCTGACTTGAAAAATTTAATGATTTTGCTAAAAAATAAGATGATGTGAAAGCAATGATTACCCCAATAACGAGGCTACCAAGAATAGCAGTAGCATATTGTTTAATTAACGCGCGATTTTTATAAATAGGAACTGCAAAAGCCACTGTTGCAGGACCTAATAATAAACTAATATAGTGTGCGCCACGCGCGTATGTCGTATAGTTAACATGAAACACACTTAAAAATAGTACGAGCGTAACAGGACAGATAATAAGAGGTGAAAGCCAAAGATATGGATAACGCTTTGCGAGCATTTTACTGAGCATATAAATAAATAAAGTTAAAACGATACCGAGACTAAGACTTGAAATCATCTGTTTGCACCTTCTTTCTGGAAAGAAAGTGAGCTGTCACGCCTGTACCCATCATGACAAAAACTGTACTTATAAAAATAATAATAATAAGTTTTATACCCACTATACCGAATAAGTCAGGGTAATTCATAATTCCCACTGCTGAAGGGATAAAAAATAAAAGTAATTCCGCAGTTAATAATTTCGCACCAACATCTACTGCTTTTAATGGAATAATACGGAGGTACAGTGCTAAAAAAAGAAGTACGAGACCGATGACGCTTCCCGGAATTGGTAAGTGTGCATACGAATGTATCGTATTCCCTATGAGTAAAAAAGTTGTAATGATTAAAATTTGCACACAAATTTGTATAATTTTCATATAGTTTCCTTCTATCTAATAAGTCTATATTAATTGTACACCTGTTTTAACCATTCGTAAAATTAAATATTTTTATATTTTCTATTCCATTTCGGAATAATTATCTTTAATAAATTCGATAAACTTTTTCATTGCATGTGAACAGTAGCGTCCTTTTTTCGTAATGAATGAAATCTCCCAAGGAATGACAGGGTACACAGGGATTGTTTTAATGACGTCTGCATTCGCTTTTGCAGCGATGGATTCCGGGAAAAGAGCTACCCCTAAATTATGTTCGACCATTTGACTAATGAAATCCCACTGTGAACTAATAAATGCGACATCTGGCATGAATCCTGCTTTTTCACATTCTTCGGTAATACGGTCATGAATTGTGAAGTCGTCACTAAATAACAACATTTTTTCATTTTTTAAATCGAGCATTGATACATTCGCTTTTGCAGCAAGAGGATGATCGTGATGAACAATAAGCTGTACTTGTTCTGTAGTGAATGGAAGTAAGTCATAATCTTCTTCATGTGCAGGTAACATAACAAACCCACCATCTAAATCACCATCAAATACACGCTCTTTTACGATATTTGCGCCCACTTCGTCTAGTGTAATCGTAATTTCAGGATAGATTTTTTGAAAAGCTTTCATCATTTCAGGGAAAAATAAAATGCCAATAAGCGGTGGCATACCGAGTTTAATATGTCCTTTTTTTAAATCTTCTAAGTCCTCTAATACGAGATGTACTTCATTGACCATTTGAATAATTTTGAGTGCTCGCTCGTAAACTAATTCGCCTGCATCTGTTAGTACGCTTTTTCGTTGGGAACGATCAATTAAAGTCGTATTCAACTCTGTTTCAAGTAGCTTCACAACTTTACTCAGTGTTGGTTGTGTTACATGCAGGGAAGCAGCAGCTTTTGTAAAGCTTTGTTGTCTTGCTACTTCTGTAAAATAAATTAATTGTCTAACGTCCATATGTAAGCCTCCAAATGCATTAGAATACATTTATTGTAACATTTTGTATAGAAAAAATAATGAAATGCTCTAAATCTTCTGTAAAAATATTTTATTTAAGACTTTTGGATGAAAAAGAAACAGGCTGAGACATAAGTGTAAAAAACACCATCCTACATGAGCATAAGAAAAACTGGAATCACACTGTAGTTATGGTTCCAGTTTTTTATTGTAAACGCTGAGAAGGAGCTGAAATGCTTTGTCCCATTCTGTTTACATAAGTATTAAAGTTGTTGTAAAAAGCGTTCATTTTCTTTACGAAAAGCCTGTGTCGCTTCACCAGGGTTTTCTGCTTTTGAAATGGCAGAAATAATTGATACACCATCAGCGCCAGCTTGACGTAAATCGTAAACATGCTCGGGTTGAATACCACCGATTGCGACAATCGGTAAGGTAGGAGTAGTTTTTGCAGCTTCTGTTAAAAATGTTGTGCCAGCAGGTTTTTTTGCATCTTTTTTAGATTGTGTTGAAAAAACAGGGCCGATTCCAACATAGTCAGCACCGTCCTGAATTGCTCGTTGTAATTCATCTTGTGTATGAACAGACACACCGAGTATTTTATGCGGTAGTTGTTCACGTACTTTCTTTGCATCGACATCATTCTGTCCAACATGAATCCCGTCTGCATCGAGTCTGATTGCCAATTCAACATCATCATTTACGATAAAGGGAACGTCATAGCGTTTACAAAGAGTTTGGCAATCTTTTGCAAATTGAAGATAAGCGTCACCTGTTAAACACTGTTCACCTTTTTCTCGCCACTGAAATAAAGTAATCCCATTTTGTAATGCAGCTTCTAAAACTAATAGAGGATCACCTACAACATCTTGACTTCCCATAATAAAATACGTTTCAAGTAATTGTTTATTCAATTATCTCGACCTCCACTTTTGCTTTTGTGTTATAAGCGAAATGATTCGTCGGACCATGGCCATGCCCAATACCTAAACCATGTGAAATAGCCGCATGGATAAATCTTTTTGCTTCAATGAGTGCTTCTTTCATTGGTAGACCTTTTGCTAAGAAGGCAGTTAGTGCTGCTGAATACGTACATCCTGTACCATGAGTGTCTTTCGTTTGAACACGCGGAGTAGAAAGGGATAGTTTATCGCCATTTTTAAAGAAAATATGGTCAATCGCAGCTTGTTGTTCAGGTGCAAAATGTCCACCTTTCATCACAATGACTTCAGGTCCCATAGCGAGTAATTTTTTAGCTACCTGTTCAACATCATCATAAGTTTGAATTTTCATGTCTGTCAGTGTCTCTGCTTCTGGAATATTCGGTGTGAGAACAGTCGCTAGTGGGAATAGGTGAGTAATCATCGCATCAACCGCTTCTTGTTGCAGTAGTGTAGCACCACCTTTTGCAATCATGACGGGATCGACAATAATAGGTGCTTGTATATTCTCTAGTTGTTTTGAAACAGCTTCAATAATAGATGCTGAAAAAAGCATCCCCGTTTTTAGTGCATTCACATTAAAATCGCTTTGAATCGACTGTAATTGTTCCACAATAAAATCTTCGGGTAACGCGTGAACAGCTTGTACGCCATACGTATTTTGTGCTGTAACAGCTGTTAAAACAGATGTACCGAATGTTTTCAATTCTTGAAATGTTTTTAAATCAGCTTGAATACCAGCACCACCACCTGAATCAGATCCGGCAATCGTCAGTGTAATTGGAAACATTATTTAATCCCTCCAAAACTCATTTGTTGTAATTGGTTTAGGATGTGCATTTGAAAATCGCCAATACCATTGCTGTGATGATGAGCAGTTTCTGCGACTTGTTTATAGTCTTTGTGAATTGTGATAACACTTTGTAGTGCGTCTGTATGTGATGCGATTGAAGCAGTTGTTAGAGCAGATAATAAGCAACCAGCTCCTGTAATTTGTTCCATCCATGCATGTCCGCCGTTTATTATGTGCACCGTCGTGCCATCTGTGATTAAATCTTCTACACCACTTACAGCAACAATCGTTTTGTAGCGTGTTGCGACTTGTTTAGCTGCTTCTTCAATTTCAAAAGACACCTCACCTGCATCGACACCACGAGAGGTGACTTTAATTTCCGCAAGAGCCGCTAACTCACCAGCATTACAGCGAATGGCTGTAAATTGTACATGTTGTAATAGTTGTTCGACTGTTTGTTTACGATATTTAGAAGCACCGATGCCTACAGGATCTAAAACGACTGGAATCCCTTTTTTATTTGCAGCTTGTCCAGCTAATATCATCGCATCGACTGTGCGTGTATTTAACGTACCGATATTAATTAATAATCCATTTGCGATTTGAACAATATCATGCATTTCTTGTATTTCATCCGCCATGATGGGCGATGCACCTACTGCTAAAAGTCCATTTGCAGTAAAGTTTGTTACGACATAATTCGTAATACAGTGAACAATTGGTTTCGTTGAATGAATTGATTGGATACTCATTTTTAGTTACCTCCATTGATGAATGAAAAGCAAATTCATGAAGCTTCTCATACTCAGTTTCACTAAATTAGAGGACGGGTTTCTGCTTTTTCACTATAAAAATAAAAAAGCTGCTCAACGAATTAATCGTAGAACAGCATTACATGCGAAAAACAGCTGCTCCCTACGCCAGTATTAACTGACAGGTTCAAAGGGTCAGGTTTTACCTTCTCAACTCCTAAGAGTCCCCCCGCAAATCTAGTATGGTTAGAGCATACCATATTTAGATCATTTTGCAAGGTTCCGCTTTAGTAAAAATAGGTTGTCTTGTATAATGAGAACAAGTATGGAGGGAAATTGTGTGAAAAATCTATCGTGGTATATTTCTTTAGGGATTAGTTTTTTAGGTTTCATGGTCATCAATTATTATTTTACGTTGGGCCCTACTGAAAAAGTTGGAAACTTAAATCCCGCTTTCTTTTTAATTGTTTTATTAGTGCCTTTCCTGTGTGTCAGTCTGTTTATTACGTGGAGCGTTGGCGTATCTTTTTTTGAAACAGCAACAAAAGGTAAGCTGGCATCAGCACTTCTTATTATAGTCGTGATTTTTATTTTAGCAGGCGGTACAGAATATCAATATGTAACAAGCCAAATTGAAGTTTTTGGCGGAACATGGAATGATCCGAAATCGATTATTTACGGTCGTTCACCGTTTAATAGTTATACAAATGATTGGTATTTTAATGAATCTGTCTTTTTAATCATTCATACAATTGCTTTTTCGTTAGGAAGTTTATTCCGTAGTAAAGTGACAGATTAAATAACAAAAAGACTTGGGCTCAGTACCTAAGTCTTTTTTGTATGCTTAAATATGTTCTGCAATTGCGTCACGAATATCTTGTAGCCATTTTAAGTTTTCGTTAAATTGTCGATCTGCATGTCGGATAATTAATTGAATATAATCAACATCTTTTACAGAAGGATGTGAACCAGCTTCAATAATCGATTCGCTTACTCTCACGCTCGATTGCCTGATCTAATAGACCAATTACACGTTTTAAATCAACATACTTTAAAAATAAAATAGGAATATAGAGACTTTGTACATCTGCTAAATTAATCGAGTCGAATGTTTTATAAATGAGTTCTACCATATACGCACGTCCAGCATTTGTAATGGCATAAACGGATTTTTCAGGACGATTTTCTGTATGAATGACTTCGATTTTTTTAATATATCCTTTTTTTTCTAACGAGTCGAAATGATAATAAAGTTTTCCATCACTTAATTTAAAACTTGGATCAATATCAACAATATTTGTGAAGAGCTTTTTGATAAAGTAGGGATGGTAATTATTTTCAGATAAAATCCCTAAAATAAAAAGTTGAATTAACATCACTTGATGCCTCCAATAAATGAAATTTACGTCGTCATTTTAATAGTACACGATATTGTAAAAGGAAACTACAGAAAACAAGATGTTTCTAGCTTGAAACAGTATTTTGTTATATGATAGACAGAGAATTAAGGAGTTGAACGCGTGTGTCAAAATGGTATTCTATTATACCGAAACATCCCATTCAAAGTATTTTAGCATGGGTATTTATTTGCTTTATTCCATTTTATTCAGTATTTAAAAATCAAGATCATACGACGCAAAGCATTGCAGCAGCCATTCTGATTACATATTTGATTTGTGTGTATTTAGATTTCAAACTACCAAGTGGTTTGACGTATATGTGGCTATCATTTGAGATGATTATAAATGCCGTTATGTCGATTTTATATGGCTATTTTTATTTTTCTATTTTTACGTCATTTTTAATTGGACGTATTCGTAGTAAAGTCGGCTTTTATATTATGTATGGCTTACACATTGCGGCAACAGTTGGTGCGATTATTGGTGGCTTTTTCATTGAAACGGCTATTTATATTCAGCAAATTCCATTCATGGTTGTCATCGTGTTCGGTACGATTTTAGCACCATTCTATTTATTCAGCCGTACACAGAGTGACCGCTTAGAAAATAAGTTGAAATCAGCAGAGAATCGTATTTCTGAATTAAGTGTTGTAGAAGAAAGACAACGAATTGCACGTGACTTACATGATACACTTGGACAGAAATTATCAATGATTGGTCTTAAACTCGATTTAGCGATTCGTTTAGTTGATAAAAATCAAGAACAAGCGAAAAATGAGCTATCAGATATTCGTAAAACGGCAAGTATGGCATTAAAAGAAGTGCGTGAAATGGTATCCGATATGAAAAAAATAAAAATTGAAGATGAATTATTGCATGTCCAACAGATTTTAGAAATTGCTAATATCGATTTAAAAGTTAAAGGAAAATTAAAACTTGAAGAAGTACCACTCATTTTAGAAAATACATTAAGTATGTGTTTAAAAGAAGTCGTTAATAATATCGTGCGTCATAGTCAAGCAAAAAAATGTACGATTCGTATTGAACAAACAGATAAAGAAATTCGTATGACGATTTCAGATGATGGTATTGGTTATAATCAAGAGCAAGGTGAGCAGGGGAATGGAATTAAAGGCATCCAAGAACGGATTCAATTCGTCAATGGTACAGTGAAGTTTGAACAAAACAAAGGAACAACGGTTACAATCATTGTACCTTTTGTTATTGTGTATCAGGAAATATAAAGAAATGAGGGGCGCAGAAAAGCGTACCTCATTTTTTTATATTAAATGCAAACTTTTTATAGAAGGACATACGTCTATTACACGTATACAAACATAGAAGGAGCCCTTAGCATGAAATTTACGCGTAAAAAGCTACACTACGATGATCAGCTGATCCAATTAATCGAACGCTATCAAAACGATTTTTATCGCCTTGCTTATAGTTATACAAAAAATGAGCAAGATGCATTGGACGTCGTACAAGATAGTATCCAAAAAGCAATGCAGTCTTATGAAAAGCTAATCGAAAAAGAAAAATTAAAAAGTTGGTTTTATAAAATTGTTGTACATACATCACTCGATTTTTTAAGAAAACATAAACGAGTTCAAGTGATGGAAGATGAACAATTACAAGCGAATCAAAGAAATTTTCATGATGCTTATGAAAATGTTGATTTAGAGCACGCGCTTGACGACTTACCGACGATTTATCGTGAAGTTGTAATTTTACGATTCTTTGAAGACTTAAAAATTGAAGACATTGCTTTTATTTTAGAAGAAAATACAAATACGATTAAAACACGTTTATATAAGGCATTACGCCTATTACGTGCTGATTTAAAAACGGAGGAGGAATTCTAATATGAATCCAAAATTAAAAAAAGAGCAAACAGCTTATAAAAATACACCGATTCCACCAGAACTACAACAAATGGTGAGAAAAGAATTAGGGACAAAGAAGAAAAACTATCGTCCGTATTGGATGAGTGCAGCAATTGCAGCAGCTATTATTGCTTTATTCGTTACATTAAATACCAATGCATCAGTTGCACGTGCGATGGGAGGAATGCCTGTCGTTGGTCATGTGTTCCAAGCGATGACGTTCCAATATGAAGATGAACAGTATGCAGCAGACATTAAAACACCAAAAGTACGAGACTTAGAAAATAAAGACGTTGAACAAACATTGAATGAAAAATATGAAAAAGAAGCAAAAGAGCAATATACAAAGTTTGAACAACGTATGAAAGCATTAAAAGGTGAAGGACATGCGAGTGTAACAAGTGATTATCGTGTATTACAAGATACAAAACAATTACTTGTAATTGAACGTGAAACAACGGAGACAGAAGCAAGTAGTGCAACAACATTACAGTATGATGTAGTAGATCCTACATTAAAACAAGTGATTACATTACCGTCACTATTTAAAAATAAAGACTATGTTCAAGTGATTTCAGATGAAATTAAGCAACAAATGAAAAAACAAATGGCTGATAGCAAAGGCGAAAAAGTCTATTTTATTAAAGGGATGAACTCAGAATCAACAGATGGTTTTGATCAAATTCAAGCAAATCAATCGTTCTATATTAACAAGAAACATGAATTAGTTATTTCATTCAACGAATATGAAGTAGCTCCAGGTAGTATGGGACCAGTGAAATTTGTTATTCCAACAAAAGCTATTCAATCATTACTTGTATCAAACCAATATATTCGATAAATTCAAACGCAAACCTATCACTTTTTAAAACAAGTGATAGGTTTTTATATTACATATTTATTTTAAATATAAATAAACCTCTCTAGTCTATATATAAAAATTAAAAAAAACGTACTAAAGAAAAGCACATTGACAATCATTTAAAAAGTATTTAATATCATTAATTAGACCAATCACTATAATTTCGAGGTGCCTTACGATGACAAGTAAAAATCAATCACGTGAACGAATTTTACAAACAGCTACGCGTCTTTTTCATATGAATGGTTATCATGCAACAGGATTAAATCAGATTATTAAAGAGAGCGGTGCGCCAAAAGGTTCGCTCTATTACCACTTCCCAAATGGTAAAGAACAGTTAGCGAGCGAAGCAATCGAACGATTCGGTGCGATGGTTGCCGCAAATATTTTAGAAGACACACAAAACGAAGTAGAGCCATTAAAAGCTTTTCAAGCACATATTTTAAAAATTGCAGATAAATTTGCAGTGGTTGAAAATATACCGCTTTGTGCAGATTCATTGCCAATTGGATTGATGGCTGCCGAAACAGCATTAGTGAATGAACGTCTTCGTTTAAAATGTGAAGCTGTTTTTGAACGTTTTGAAGAAATTTATATTGAAAAACTAGTCGCATCTGATTATTCAAAAGAACAAGCTCGTTTAATTAGCAGTACATTGAATGCGTTGATTGAGGGGGCAGTAACACTTAGCCTCACTAAAAAATCAAATCAACCACTTCAAGATATCGTAAAAATGTTACCTTTATTATTACAAAAATAGTAAAGGTAACATTTTTCCATCGAATTATATAGACTGGTCTAATTACAAGGGAGAGGTTATACAATTGACACAATCACAAGTAGTAAAAGTAAGAAGTCCAAAAGGAATGGCATTTGTGCTGATGTTAGGAGCTTTCATTGGTCTATTCAGTGAAACAGCATTAAACATGGCATTAACAAATATTATGGCAGATTTCTCGATTAATGCATCTGCCGCACAGTGGCTTACAACAGGATATTTATTAACACTTGGAATTCTTGTTCCTGTATCCGCACTTATTTTAAGATGGTTTACGACACGCCAACTCGTAATCGCATCATTTACTTTCTCAATTATTGGCTCAATTATCGCAGCGTTAGCACCGAGCTTTGCGATTTTATTAATCGGACGTATTATACAAGCGTTAGGAACGGGTATTCTTTTACCGCTTTTAATGAACGTTATTTTATTAATTTTTCCGATTTATAAACGCGGCATTGTTATGGGTTTAATGGGACTTGTTATTACAACAGCACCAGCTGTAGGTCCTACAATCGCCGGTTTAATTGTCGATTCACTTGGATGGGCTTATATTTTCTGGCTAAGCGTTATTTTATTTATTGCTTTAGGGGTATTCGGTGTAAAGCAAATTGACAATGTCGCAACGATTACAAAACCGAAGATTGATGTTTTATCGATTGTATTATCAACGATTGGTTTCGGTGGTCTAATCTTTAGTTTAAGTACGATTGCTGAAAAATCAATTTCAGCACCTGAAGTATGGGTAACACTTGTAACAGGTGTCATCGCAATCATGTTATTTGTCGTTCGACAATTTACAATGAAGATTCCAATGTTAAATTTAGCTGTCTTTAAGCAACCGATGTTTACACTGGGTACATTACAATTATTCATTGGGATGTTACTTATTTTATCAACAGCGATTTTACTACCTCTTTATGTAAAAGGAGCACTTCTATACAGTGCTGCTCTAGCAGGAGTTATCTTATTACCAGGTAGTTCAATTAATGCCATTTTAGCTCCATTCATTGGAAAAAACTTTGAGAAAATCGGTGCAAAAACGCTACTAACAATTGGTTTTGCACTTGCCTTTATCGGCAGTATCTTATTCATCTTCTCACTAAAAGCAGATGCAGCATTATGGCAAGTAATTGGTTCGCATATTGTTTTCTTTGCAGGTATTTCATTTATTATTATGCCTGCTCAAACAAACGGTTTAAATCAATTACCGAGACAGCTTTATTCAGATGGTTCAGCCGTGATGAACACATTACAGCAAATCGCAGGTGCAGCGGGAACAGCAGTTGCGATTACTTTAATGGTACAAGGTCAAAAAATCTTCATGTCTGAAAATCCACAATCACTACCAACAGAGATGATTGCAGCTGGAACAAACCATGTATTCCATTATATTGCTGGAATTGCGTTAATTGGCTTCATCTCAACATTCTTTGTAAAACGTGTGCATGTTGAATAACGACTAGATGTGATACAATCGTAAAAGATGTGTTACATATAGGAGTAGATAGAATGAAAAGAAGATGGATGATCTTTATCTCGATACTTGTTGTTATTGGAATTGCTGCTTGGAATATGTACAATCAGAATCAAAAACAACAAAGAGCCACAGAAGATATTCTGAATCACGTACAACAAGTAGATGAGGTAACGATTTCAAATGGTGAAAAAAGCATGACTTTTAAAGGGAAAGAAGCAACACCTTTTATTGAGTCTACACCACTTGTTCATATTGAAAAGTATGAACGAACAGACCATAATTATTTTGAGAAAGAGCCACGCTTTATTGTGAGTTATAAAGTAAAGGGTAAAACACTTTACGTAGTAGAATTGCTACAATTGAAAAAGAAGTTACCGAATGATCGGTTGAATGACTTTTTAATGAATGAACATTTACTTGTGAAGTGGCAAGGCTACCCAATGATGTTCTCACAACATGAAGCGATTCAGCGTTTAGTAGATGCATTTAATGCGAAAGAAAAATAAAACAAGCTGGGACAAAATATCTCACTAAGAGTTCACAAAGAAAAACTAGAATCGCACCAAAGCGCGATTCTAGTTTTTCTTATGCTTATATGATGTGGGATGGTGTTTTTTACACCGATATCCCAGCTTGTTTTTGCTATGTAAGATTTGCTGGTACTTGAATATGTTCATAAGCTTGTTGGATCTTTTGTGGTTTACCCTCTGCATTGACCATCACTTGTAAAATCATTTGTTGTAGTGCATCTTCATCGCAATGCAGTA
Organism: Kurthia sp. FSL E2-0154; assembly: GCF_038003625.1. Lineage (NCBI taxonomy): Bacteria > Bacillati > Bacillota > Bacilli > Caryophanales > Caryophanaceae > Kurthia > Kurthia sp. FSL E2-0154. Next base: position 1,116,823 of record NZ_JBBOPO010000001.1, on the reverse strand, counting down.
AGCGACTTAACAATTCGTCATGTAACTGTGCGCCAAAATATAAATAAGCAATTGCACGATATGGCTCTTGGGTTGCTGGAAGTGGTGCAGCTTTCATCGCATACTCGATATGCTTTTGCACAATCTTTCTAAACAACAAGTCGGGTTGTTCAATTGACCAGTGCGCATTCAAACAAGCTGTCTGGCTCTGCTCTAAAATAGAAAGTGCTGTCTGCTCATCACCTACATACAAATAGAGAATTTTATATAGCATGTGACGATTATTTTGTAATATCTGCTCAACCATACGCTGCTGTTTTTTTCGCTTTGAAAACCATCTTCTCACCACAAGAGTCCCTCCTTTATACATTAGACGCATGAACCAAGCAAAAAGTTTGCACTTAATACGGTATTTTGTGTCTGGTGCATAATGGATTTACGTGGAATCGAGCGATATGCTATGATACAAGTAATTCGTTTTGAAAGGAAGATTTATAGATGAAATCGCCATTTACATTTGAACACACTGCACCAAAAGAACAAGAAGCAGGAAAGTTATATCCAGCCGTTTTCTTGTTACATGGTATGGGAAGTAACGAGAAGGATTTACCAGGCTTATTAACAGAACTTCAAGATGAATACCATATTTTCAGCTTGCGTGGACCAATTACACAAGCACCTGGTTATGCGTTCTTCATTGATGAAGATTTCGGCAAACCAGATCGTCAAATTTTCGATAAAATCGTCTTACATATTCAAGCATTTATTGAAGAAGCCATTCAAACGTATTCAATTGATGCAACAAAAGTTTTCGTACTCGGTTTTAGCCAAGGTGCAGCATTAGCTGAAACATTACCATTTGTTTTAGGAATAGAACGCTTAGCTGGAGCCATCGCATTAAGTGGTTATTTACCAGGACATGTCAAAGAAGAATATAGTAAACGTAGCGTTGTATCGCTACCAGTCTTTATTTCACATGGTAAGATGGACTATGTACTACCATATCAATGGGGTGAAGAAGCACGCGACTTCTATAAAGACCAACAAGCTAATGTAACATTTATGGCATTTGAAGACGGTCACGGTGTTACACCTGAAGTACAACGTGAAATTATTCGTTTCTTAAAACAACATATATCTTAATAAATGAATCACTTGACATTCTATTTTCTATGGAATAAGATGTAAGCAATACTTTTGAACGTATATGAGCAGAAGGCACTGAGAGCAGTGTCAGTCTCATCAAAATAGCAGAGCCGAGAAATTGAAGAGTAAGAGTAGTAGTATAGTTAAGCTAGTTATAGAGAATCAGTGGTTGGTGAAAACTGATCTAGTCGCTATATGAATGGACTTATGAGAGTATCTATGAACCATTTTGTAGTAGTAGATAACGAATCATCCTCGTTACGGATGTCGAGATCAGATTGTTTAGCAATCTGAAATTGAGGTGGCACCGCGAATAATATCGTCCTCATGAAGGTTTTTTCCTTCATGGGGACTTTTTTTATTTCTTTCAAAAGTAAAGTTGAGTTGAGGAGAGTGGAGAAGTGTATGAAAGCATTCATTGAAAAAGTGGAACAGAGAGAACACTTAACAAATCAAGAAATGACGATTGCAGCACATAAGATGTTGGATGAACAAACACCCGAACAAGAGATTATGTCGTTCTTAGTAGCACTAGCTAAAAAAGGAGAGACAGCACAAGAACTCGCTGCTCTCGCTAAAACGATGAAAGAACATGCAAATGAAGTTCAAGGTGTACAGTCACTAGCTTATTTAGATAACTGTGGAACGGGTGGCGATGGTTTAAAAAGTTTTAATATCAGTACAACAGCCGCTTTTGTCTTAGCTGCTTGTGATGTTCCAATCGCAAAACATGGTAATCGAAAAGTATCGAGTGCTTCTGGCAGTACAGACTTATTAGAAGAACTAGGCATTCCAGCTACGATGGACTTGTCAAAAGTAAGTCCTTTATTAAAACAAGAGAAATTAGCTTTTATTTTCGCACCTGCTGCGCACCCAAAATTAAAGCGAATTGGACAAATTCGAAGTCAATTAGGAACACCTACAATTTTTAATCTAGTGGGTCCTCTTGTGAATCCTGTTGATTTAACGTATCAACTAACAGGCATTAATCGTCCTGATTTTGTCATTCCCTATGCAGAAGTTTTAAAGAAGTTAGGAAGAAAACGTGCATTAGTCGTTAGTGGTGAACAAGGAATGGATGAAGCCTCACTTTGCGGCGAAACGACATGCGCCTTACTCGATGATGGCGAAATTATTTCGTTTACCATTACCGCACAAGAAATTGGCTTACCCGAGTATCCACTCGAAGCAATTAAAGGTGGTACGCCAGTTGAAAATGCCAGAATATTAGAACAATTGTTACTTGGTAAAAAGGATGCTTATTATGATGCAGTACTTTTTAATGCGGGACTTGGTTTATATGCAGCTGGTAAAGTACAGACGATTCAAGAAGGAATTCATCGTGCAAACCATGCGATTGAACAAGGAAAAGCATATGAAAAATTACAAGCAGTTCGACAGTACCATCAACGACTGGAGATGACGAAATGACGATTTTAGATAAAATCTTACAACAAAAAGAGATTGAAATTCAAAAGCGATTACGCACGGAAAAGAAAGTAGGAACAGACAAACCGGTCTATTCTTTATATAATCAACTGCTTCAAACACCTCATTTACAAGTCATCGCAGAAATTAAAAGAGCATCACCTTCTAAAGGAATGATTCAATCGCATATCAATCCTGTTGAGCAAGCGAAAAAATATGAGCGTGCGGGAGCAGCATGTGTATCGGTACTAACAGATGAGCAATTTTTCAAAGGTTCATTAGATGATTTAGAAGCTGTCGCAAATGAAGTGACGATACCTGTTCTACGAAAGGATTTCATCTTACATGAGGTACAAATTGAAGATGCAAGAACAGCAGGTGCATCCGTTATTCTACTTATTGTGGCGACTCTTCCTGAAAAGCGATTAAAAAAACTACATGATTATGCAACATCATTACAATTAGAAGTTCTGGTCGAAGTACATGATTTAGAAGAATATGCGATTGCTAAAAGAATCGGTGCAAAAATCATCGGAGTTAATAATCGAAATTTAAAAACATTTGAAGTGGACTTAGAACATACAAAAACAATTGCATCAGCACGTAATGAAATGGATCAACATGTATTTATTAGCGAAAGTGGTATTCAAACTATTGCTGATGCAGAACTTGTGTCAAAAGACGGTGCAGATGCCATCCTAGTTGGTGAAACATTGATGCGCGCAGAAGATGTTGAATCAACACTTCGAAGTTTTCAAGTTCAAAAAGAAGGTGTTTATTAATGGTACGCGTGAAGATTTGTGGATTAACTAAAAAAGAGCATATTCAAGTAGCTGTTGAAGAACAAGTGGATTATATCGGATTTGTATTCGCGAAGAGTAAACGCCAAGTAACCGTTGAACAAGCAAAAGTTTTAGCTCAGTCGATTCCTGAACCCATTCAAAAAGTGGGAGTATTCGTCAATGAAACAGTGGAGAATATGTTACACATTGCAAAAGAAGTGCCTCTAGACGTGATTCAATTACATGGTCAAGAACCCCAACAAGTCGTTGAAGCTTTAAAACCATATACGACTATTAAAGCCATTTCAGTCCGAACAAAAGAAGATGTACAAAAAGCAGCACAATATAACGTCGATTACTATCTATTCGATGCACCTGGCATTGAATATGAAGGTGGTAGTGGTAATACGTTTGATTGGACATTATTAGAAAATACGAAAATCAATCGACAAAACATCATCCTAGCAGGTGGATTAAGCCCTGAGAATGTAGGACGTGCGATTGAACAAGTAGAACCTTACGGAATTGATGTATCAAGTGGTGTTGAAATAGACGGACAAAAAGATGAAATGCGTATGCGCGCATTTATGAATCAAACAAGAAACGGAGTGGTATAAATGGTAACAACAACAGAGAAAAAAGGGCGTTTTGGTAAATTCGGTGGTCAATTTGTACCCGAAACATTAATGACAGCTTTAAATGAATTAGAACAAGCATATGAAGAAGCAAGACAAGACTCGAGCTTCCAAGAAGAACTACAAGATTACTTACACAACTATGTAGGTCGTGAAAATCCACTTTATTTTGCAAAGCGATTATCAGAACATCTAGGTGGACCAAAAATCTACTTTAAGCGCGAAGATTTAAATCATACCGGCGCACATAAAATCAATAATGCACTAGGGCAAGTCTTACTCGCAAAACGTATGGGGAAGAAAAAAGTTGTTGCTGAAACAGGTGCAGGACAACATGGTGTAGCAACTGCCACGGTTTGTGCATTGTTCGATATGGAATGTGTAATATTTATGGGGCGAGAAGATGTCAAAAGACAAGAATTAAATGTATTTCGTATGGAGTTACTTGGCGCGACAGTTCAACCAGTTGATTCAGGTTCTGCTACATTAAAAGATGCATGTAACGAGGCGATGCGCTACTGGGTTACAAATGTAGAAGACACACATTATATTTTAGGCTCGGCACTCGGACCACATCCGTTCCCAACGATTGTACGCGATTTCCAGCGTATTATTGGTGACGAAACACGTCGTCAAATTTTAGAAAAAGAACAACGCCTACCAGACGCAGTTGTCGCATGTGTTGGCGGGGGAAGTAATGCGATTGGTATGTTCACACCTTTTGTAGAAGATGAGAATGTTCGTTTATATGGTGTAGAAGCTGCAGGTCATGGTATTGCAACTGGGGAACATGCAGCTGCATTTGCTGATTTAAAAGAAGGTGTCTTACACGGCTCTTATATGTATTTACTACAAGATGATCACGGGATGGTACAAGAAGCAATTTCGATATCAGCTGGTTTAGATTATCCAGGTGTTGGACCAGAGCATTGTTATTTACATGATATTGGACGCGTTGAATATAAATCTGCTACTGATGAAGATGCATTAGAAGGTTTTAAACTATTATCGAAAATCGAAGGAATCATTCCTGCTTTAGAAACATCGCATGCGATTTCTTTTGCAAGTAAGTTAGCGAAAGAGATGACAAAAAATGAAATCATGGTGATTTGCTTATCAGGCCGTGGCGATAAAGATGTTGCACAAGTACGTGATGCATTAGGAGGACGAGTACATGACTAAAACATTACAACAAGTAATTGAACAAAAAAATGAACAAGGTGAAAAAGCATTCATTCCTTACATTATGGCAGGAGACGAGGGACTAACGCACACGAAAGAAACGATTCGCTATCTACAACAACTGGGTGCAACTGCTATTGAAGTAGGGATTCCTTTTTCGGACCCTGTTGCAGATGGGCCTGTTATCGAAAAAGCAGGATTGCGTGCTTTAGCAGAAGGAACGAATTTACGTACTATTTTAGCGATGCTAGAAGAAATAAAAGAAGATGTGCAAACACCAGTTATTTTGATGACATATTTAAATCCGCTTGTTCATTTTGGTTTACAAGATTTTGTGAAGGCAGCTACAAAAGCGAAGGTAAAAGGATTAATCATTCCTGATATGCCACTGGAAGAATGCGACATAATTCAGCCATTCTTAGAAGGAACGGATATCGCACTTGTACAGCTTGTATCATTAACAAGTTCTAAAGCGCGTATTCAAGAAATTGCGGAAGCAGCAGAAGGATTTATTTATGCGGTAACTGTCAATGGAACGACAGGGGAACAAAGAGATTTCCAAGATCATGTTATGCAACACCTAAAAGAGATTAAATCGTTGGTATCTTTACCTGTCCTTGCAGGGTTCGGTATTTCGAATCGACAAACAGCAGAGAAAATGAGTGAAGGAATTGATGGTGTGATTGTAGGAAGTGCGATTGTTGACGCATTGCACCGTAAAGATTATGATACAATTGAGCAATTCTTTCAAAAAGAACCAGTCGAAACAAATTCATAGATAAAAGGAGAGAATCGCATTTATGCGGTTCTTTTTCTATTAAAGGGACTTCGAAGTATGCAAAAATGATAATTTACATACAATTCGCGATTATCAAAAGAAAGGGTATCGCGTGACAGAGATTCGATTAGATGCGGTTAAGCGTGCACGTTTAATCAAACCGACCATTCCATTATTTTCTACGAATCAAATTGCAATTCAAGATGGAATGGATATTAGAAAAAACTTTGGTATAATTAACTTTCAGTAAATGCTTTACAAACCGTAATAAGTGTTATATAATAAGATTAATCAAATAGTTCTTATTAGAGATGAATTCGCATATTACAAAGAGTAATCGTGTTTGTTCGGTACTTTTTGTAATATGTGAATTTTTTGTTTTTTAAAAGCTTATGTATTAATAACTTAATTGGAGGTCATTTAAATGACACAAGGTACAGTAAAATGGTTTAACGCAGAAAAAGGTTTCGGTTTCATCGAAGTTGAAGGCGGTTCTGACGTATTCGCTCACTTCTCAGCAATCCAAGGCGAAGGTTTCAAATCTTTAGACGAAGGTCAAAAAGTTGAATTCGAAATCGAAGACGGCCAACGCGGACCACAAGCAGTAAACATCGTAAAATTTTAATTTTAACGAGTTACAATCAAAAAGGAAATTGCTTCGGCAGTTTCCTTTTTTTGTGTTTTCTTTTATTAAAATGCTACACAATAAAGCGAAAATAATCATTATAGATCTTTAAATGAAATGCGGTTGTATATTTACAGTCTATTTTAACAGTTGAAGTAAAATCAAGAGAGCTTTGTATCTTGCTTGTAGTAGGAGACAAGGTCATGTTCGGTAGGGAATCGTTATACGTTTCATTGATGTAACCAATTAGTAATCCTGTGTATGGTAGATAAATCATTTTCGTATATTAAAAAAGGAACCTCCGAGGAGATTCCTTTTTTGCGTTGAATTAGTGATCAACTGAACCAGAAGAACCGATACCAGTGTTTGCACGTACTTCAACTTCAGCGTATTTCTTCGCGTCTGCTTTCGCGCCAACTAATGAACCAATCCAACCTGCCAAGAAACCAAGTGGAACTGATACGATTGCTGGGTTAGTAAGAGGGAATAAAGGTGTACCTGTAAGAATTGCAGTACCTTCAGGATTCCAGATATTCGGACTTACTGCTACAAGAACTAATGCAGTGATTAAACCTGTTAACATTGCTGCCATCGCACCTGTTGTATTGAACTTTTTGTAGTAAATTGTGTAAATAATTACTGGTAAGTTCGCAGAAGCGGCGATACAGAATGCAAGTGATACTAAGAATGCTACGTTTAATGATTGTGCACCAAGTGCTAAAAGGATTGAGAATGCTGATACTCCTAATGAAGCCCAACGAGCAGCTAACATTTGTTGTCTTTCAGTTACTTTACCTTTTTTAATGATTTGACCATAAATATCATGTCCGAATGCAGAAGCTCCTGATAATACAAGACCTGCTACTACGGCTAAGATTGTTGCGAACGCTACCGCGCAAATGAAGGACATTAGAATGTCGCCACCTAATACTTCCGCTAACAGTGGTGCGGCCATGTTACCAGCTGGGTTAGCAGCTAAGATTGCATCAGTACCTACGAATGCTGCAGCACCAAAACCTAAGAAGATTGTTAAGATATAGAAGATACCTACAATCCAAGTTGCTGTAACAACTGAGCTACGTGCAGTTTTTGCATCTTTTACAGTGAAGAAACGCATTAAAATATGTGGAAGACCTGCTGTACCAAGTACAAGTGCGATCATCATTGACATTGTGTCAATACCATTTGTATATTTTACACCTGCATTTAAGTATGCTTCACCATGTGGTTGATGTGTTTTTACATAAGAGAACATTTCTAAGATATTGAAGTTGAACTTCACAAGAACTAATACCGAGATAATAACAGTACCTAACATTAATAGAACGGCTTTAATAATTTGTACCCAAGAAGTGGCACCCATACCGCCCCATAATACGTAGATTGTCATCATTACACCTACGATTAATACAGCAAATTTGTAATCGATACCTAATAATAATTGGATAAGAGCGCCTGCACCTACTAATTGTGCAATCATGTAGAATAAAACGATAACGATTGAACTTACTGCTGCAGTTCCGCGAATTTTCTTTTGGTTGAAACGAGCTGTAATCATATCTGCTAAAGTATATTTACCTAAGTTACGTAAAGGTTCAGCTACAATATAAAGCACAACTAGATAAGCTACTAAGTAACCTAATGAATAGAAGAAACCGTCGAAACCTGTTAAAGCAATCGCACCTGCGATACCTAGGAATGAAGCAGCTGATAGATAGTCACCAGCAATTGCAATCCCGTTTTGCCAACCTGTTAATCCACCACCAGCTGTGTAGAAATCTTGTGCTGAATTTGTGTTTTTAGAAGCAAAGTATGTTACAAGTAATGTAACCCCTACGATACCGACGAAAAACGCGATACCAATTCCACTCATGCCACTTGTCATTTGTATCCACCATCCTTAGCCTTTTCGATAATAACTGCTGCGTCTTTATCGAATGCGTTTGCTTTTTTCACATAAATCATAGCAAATGCCCAAACCATTATGAACTGCGCTAAAGCAAAAATCCATACCCAAGTGATACCTCCAATTGCTTTTGCGTGTAATACTTTTGTAAACGAAGTTAGTAATGGTAACGTGAAGTAAAATACTAAGAAGAAAATCGTCATTGGAACAAGGAATTTGTTTTTCTTTTTCACAAGCGCATGATATTCTGAGCTTTCTGAAATTTTCACATACTCTTGCTCTGTTAACTCAACTGCTTTATCAACTTCAGTTGATGTTGCTTTTACATTTAGAACATCAGAACCGTTTAAGTTTTGATCCATAAAAGTATGCCTCCTTTTTATATAGTTTTTTTGGCGAGCAAGGTAATTATTTCCTAGCTCTGAGTTAATATTATTTGAAAGCGCTTTAAAATGCAACACTTTTTTCTTTAAAAAATTAAAAATTTTCTTTAATAGGTACTTAAAATTCTATTTAAAGAGAAAAATATCTCAAAATATATGATGTTTTTATGATGTCTGTTAGTCGAAAAAGCAAATTTTAGCTGTTTTATGACAGTTTTTCGATCACTCCCTGTTTTGTATCAAAAACGAAAAAAATCAGAGAAAAAATTGTTTTTAACGAGATTTTTATAGTTCTAAGCATAAAAAAATCGAATGAACGTATTTTATTTATTGTAAAAGACATAAAAGAACGAAAACAACAAATGATATTTTTTTGATTTATTTACTAATTAAAGGAAAAGTAACTTTTTAAATCGATAGATGTAAAAAGAAAAATTATTTTCTTTTTACATACCCTTTATCTATTTTCCATAAAACATTTATTACCATATATGTTGATTTTAAAATTATTATCTTCCACGATAAATTATCTGAATATTCAAATGAAGTTGCGTGGATTACTTTTAAACGCAACTTCATATAATAGAGTTGCTCTTTGTGTATACTTTTTAGGAATATGATTCATTTAACGAATTACTAATCATTCGTTAAATGAAAGGTAATACTACTTGCTAAATTAGATAGTGGTTTTAGAAAAAGTAAATCACTATGTGAAAAACATCACATATAAGTAAAACAGAGTTCATTTGGATGCAATAGATTTACTGTATTTAACGCACCATTTTACGGGGAAATAGGTTAAAAGAGCTTTAAAACACAAAAACTTTCCCAAATATACATTTGGGAAAGTTTTTTAATGATATAATAGACTAGAATTTAGTAAAAGAGGTGGAAGAATGCTTCCGAAATATGTACGCGACTTCTTAGTTTATTTAACAGCGATTAAAGGAAAATCCCAAAGAACAAGAAAAGAATACGAATATGATTTACGATTATTTTTACGATTTCAAATTGCAATCTCACATGATTTAGATTTAGATAAAATAAATGAAGTAGATTCGAATCTTTTTACAATAGAGGATTTACAACAATTAACCTTGGAAGATCTCTATCTGTTTTTAGAGTATTGTGAAGTGAAACGAGGGAACGGAGCTGCTTCGCGTTCGCGCAAAGTAGCGACACTTAAATCATTCTTCAACTATTTAAAATCGAAAAAACGTTTAATTACGCAAAACCCAGCAGATGAATTAGAGGCACCTAAGTTAAGTAAAAAACAACCTGTTTATATGAATATTACAGAATCACATCAGTTTTTAGAGGGCGTAGAACACTCGAGACACCCTGAACGTGATTATTGCATGATGACATTCTTTTTGAATTTAGGAATACGTGTGAGCGAGTTATGCGCTTTAGATATGGATTCCGTACACAATGATATTCTAACAGTACGTGGAAAGGGGGATAAAGAACGTAACTTATATTTGAATGAGCAATGTTTAGAAGCTCTTTCTTCTTATATGAAGATTCGCTCACGCTATTTACAAGTAAGAGGAGAACAGCAGGCGTTATTTTTATCACAAAAAGGGACGCGTTTAACAAGACAAGCCATATCGAATTTGGTACGAAAAATCAATCAAGATTCTGGTCTTGAAAAAAAGAAACTCACGCCGCATAAATTACGCCATACATCGGCCACACTCCTTTATAAATCAGGAGCAGACATTCGAAGTTTACAACAAATTTTAGGGCATTCGAATATTTCAACAACCCAGATTTACACACATGTTGAAAATAAAGAAATTCAGCGTGTAATGACGGAACATCCTTTGAATAAGAAATAAAAATTAAAAACCACCATTTGTAAAAAATAAGTAAAAAGTTGCGGGTCTATTTATTTAATAAATATAAATAAATATTTTATTTCCTAAAAATTAAATGTGAAATGAGCATTTATACGTAAGTTTATGGTAAAATAGGTTCGATTATACGTCACTTAGGGGAGGGTTGCAGATGGATGTTTCAATGAACGCTACTTTAGAACTATTAGACAATGCACAATTTGATCAGTCAGTAATGGCTGATATCATAGCAGCCATTGATCAATCTGTCATTGTTGCGATTACAAATGCGCAAGGGAAAATTATTTCTGTCAACAAACCCTTTTGCGAAATTTCGAAGTATTCAACTTCTGAATTGATTGGACAAGACCATAAAATTGTCAATTCCGGCTATCATTCTAAAACATTCTTTAAAGAAATGTGGCGAACAATCGGTAACGGTAAGGTATGGAAAGGTGAGATTTGTAATCGTGCAAAAGATGGGGCGCTTTATTGGGTACAGACGACCATTGTGCCTTTTTTAAATGAAAAGGGTAAGCCTTATCAATATATCTCGATTCGCACAAATATTACAGAACAAAAGAATGCACAACATTATGAGCATTTAGCTTACCATGATGAACTAACTGGACTACAAAATCGCCGGAAATTACGTATGACTTACGAACAAATGATGAAAAATTCAAAGCGTAAAGAAGGTTACGCCTTCTTACTAATCGGTATTAATCGTTTTAAGATTATTAACGAAAGCTTTGGTCATCATATTGGCGATTTATTCTTAGTAAATGTCGCTTCGATTCTTACAGAAATTGTGAATATATATGGACAAGTTTATCATTATGGTAGCGATCAATTTGTAGTAATGTGTAAAAATAAAGACGCACTTCGTTTAATTAATGCTATTTTATTTCGTTTTAATGATTTATTTGAAGTAGATCGGTTTGAATTTTATAGTTCGGTTAGTATTGGCGTTCGTTATTCTGTCCTTGAAGTTGCATCGTTTGATGAAGTGATTCGTACAGCTAACATCGCACTTATGAATGCAAAAGAACGCAAAGGAAATTACTATGTAGAATATCAAACAATCATGAATACAAAGTTTCAAAATCATATTTTATTTGAAAAAAAATTGCGCAATGCCATTCGTAATCAAGACTTCTTACTCTACTACCAACCAAAGTACCATGTACATACGAAAAAGATAGTGGACGTAGAGGCACTGATTAGATGGTATGATGAAGATTTTGGTTGGGTTTCTCCCGAGTTATTTATTCATTTCGCTGAGCAATTAGGGCTTTCAACAGCAATTGATGAGTTTGTAATTGAGACAGCTTGTAGACAGGCTGTATTATGGCAAAAGACCTTGCCAGAACCAATAAAAATCGCGATTAATATTTCACCACTACACTTAAAAGAGAAAAATTTCGTCGATACATTAGAGTGTATTCTAAAGAAAAATAATTGTAATCCTACATTAATCGAAATTGAAATTACGGAAAATTCTTTAATGCATAATAGCGACATTTTAACAAAAACATTTAGTGAATTAAAAAAACTTGGGGTAACAATTGCGCTAGATGATTTTGGAAAGGGCTATTCTTCATTAAGTTATTTAAAAACGTTTCCGATTGATACATTGAAGATTGATCGTGACTTTATACGTGGTATCCATGAAAATACGAATGAGGAAAATATGATTCGTGCCATTATAGGATTAGCTAAAATCTTTAATATGAAGGTGGTAGCTGAAGGTATTGAAACGGTTATGGAACAAAGCATTGTTGAAAAATCAAATTGTGATTATCTACAAGGCTATTTATTCTCAAAACCACTTCCAGCCAAAGAAATTGAAGCACTACTTGTTTAATAAAAAAGCAATTCATCCTTTTAGTAGCGATGAATTGTTTTTTTATGTTTATGAAAAATCCTTAATTCGATTTACAACGATATGTACAAATGACAAAACAAGCAAAAGCTTTACTATCTGGACTAAAAGAAATCCCCATTCAATCCTTCGTGTTAGATGATTCATTCTTTTAACAGTAGTATCAGTTGATACAGCGTGAAAATATTCCTCTAGAGCGATATCTCTACTACCTTAAACAATGCACCAACGCTCGAAAAACATCGTACAAGCTCTATATTCGCGCATGCAATCCAGTTAATACATCAATTCACCTTTCATACGCGTTCTGATCTTTCAAGCGACGTTATTTGCTTACAAGAGAGTCGCTCTTATGTTTCCGAAAATGTTCTATTTGGTAAATCTAGAGGGAAAAAAGCGGGAGATATTACGATGGATATACTTGGCATGGGTTCGTATGTTAGGGAAGTAGATCTCAGTTAAAGGATATTTACCATAGAGTGAGCATGTCTTTACAATCGGAAAAATTCGAAAAAAAATCAATCCTTATTATCAATTTGCCCACGTAATCAGAAGATTAAGCTAGAAGAAATGAATACGTCTATAAGAAAAGGAGTCGCTTTTGCGTAAGAGATTCCTTTTTCACATTAGAGTAAATTTAATTTCATTACACAAGGACATACTTTGTCCTATATAATAGGATTATGTATGCATATTATAGTAGGTTTACATTTACTGATTCATGCAGAGAAGTTAGAAATCATGTAGAACGAGCAGTTTTGTAAGGAGGACTTTTGAGATGTCAAATAACTTAATTTTTCAAATACAATTTAAATTATCTACACTATCCGAAGCAGAACAAGCTGTTGCACAATATGTAATAGCTCATTCACAAGAAGTCATTTATTTATCAACACAAGAATTAGCAAAACGCGTAGGAGTAAGTAATGCGACGATTACACGATTTTGTAAATCAGTTGGGGTAAAAGGGTTTCCAGATTTAAAAATTATATTGTCCGCAGAAAATTCACATGGGAATCAAGTACAACAAGAGATTAAAACGACCGATTCACTTAAGCAAATTAAACACCAATTGAATCTTCGTATGACTGCAGCGCTAAATGAAACAGAACAATTAATGAGTGATCATATCATTGAATCTTGTACGAAGTTATTAAAGAATGCTGATGAACTTATCGTCTATGGTGTAGGTTCTTCTAATCTTATCGCACAAGATATAGCTCAAAAATTTATTCGACTTGGAAAATCCGTACTTCACACAGAGGACGCACATTTGATTGCGACAGCATTAACTGCTAAGCAGAAGAAAAAAGTAGGAATTTTCATTTCGAATTCAGGAGAAAGAGAAGAAACGAATACATTGGCTACAGTGTGTAATGAATTAGGCATTCCGCTCATTAGTATTGTATCTAACCCTTCAAGTCGTTTAGCTTCCAAATCGACAGTTGTTTTAGTTCATAGTCAAATAGAAGGTATTGATATTATTCGTACTGCTGCGATTACATCAATTATTGCTCAACAGTATATTGTAAATTTATTGTATTATCATTATTTTATCGATAATTATGAAATACATGCGGATATGTTACATCAAACTAAGCAAATTATACATCATCACTTTGAATAATCAGATGTGAAAAGAATTGCAGTTTTGTAATTCTTTTTTATTAATAAATAATTATATTATGTAAACTAAAAAACTATGTAATATGGAGCTATTATGCACGTCTTTTACAAAGATCTAAAATCATTAATAGATTGCAAGGAAGGGTTTTTATTTACAATAATGATTTTGGGGTATATACAATTAGTGTTTATACATGGATTGAACTATAAAAGCAGGTAATAGTATGACATATATTGGTAGAAACCTCTTGAATTAGCTGTAAAGGATTCAGAAATTCTGCAGGTATTAGCAGGAGTCAATCAAATATTGTTCGACCAAGTACATGATGAGATTTTAAAAAATATGGTACGATTGAGATGTATTTAAAAGAAGAATATCATATTGATGAACAAACGAAAAAAGATATTTAAGATTTCTATTTAGAATAGCATAAGGGGGATTTTGAGATGAAGTGGCAAACAAGTGTAACGGAATTATTAGGAATTGAAAAACCAATTATTCAAGGAGGTCTCGCCTATCTTGGTTATGCAGATTTAGCAGCAGCAGTTTCGAATGCTGGAGGACTGGGCCAAGTGACAGCACTCAGTTTAGATTCTCCAGAAGATTTACGAAAAGAAATTCATAAAACACGCACATTAACAGATCGTCCTTTTGGTGTGAACTTTGCGATTGGACGACACCGTGAACATTACGAACCTTTTGTACAAGTAGCAATAGAAGAAGGTATTCAAATCATTTCGATTACAGGAGGAAATCCAAGTCCTATATTAGAAATGGTGAAAGACACCGATATGAAGAAGCTTGTACTCGTTTCTTCTGTTAAATTGGCTTTAAAGGCCGAAGAAAAAGGGGCAGATATTGTTGTCGTTGTTGGACAAGAAGGGGGCGGTCACCTCGGTTTAAATGATTTAGGGACACATGTACTCGTTCCGCGCGTTGTCGATGCTGTCAACATCCCTGTAATCGCTTCAGGAGGCATTGCAGATGGTCGTGGTATCTTATCTGCTTTTGCACTAGGAGCAGACGGAGTTGAGATTGGGACACGTTTTATTGCGACAGAAGAATGTGTAGATGCAGCACCACTGTACAAACAAGCATTGATTGAACATGATGAAATGGATACGGTCGTTATTAAACGTTCCATTGGTGGTCCAGCGCGTGTATTACACACACCATTCACAGATAAAATTTTAGAAATTGAACAAAAGACGCCTACATATGAGGCATTAAAAGATTATATTAGCGGCGCAGCAAATCGTCGTTATATTTATGAAGAGCAGCAAGATGGTTTTGGATATGCAGGTCAAAGTATTGGTTTCATTCATTCCATTCCAACTGTTGCAGCTTTATTTGAGCAATTTGAACAGCAAATTGAAGAAGCAAGAACGCAATTAAATCTAAAAATAAAATAATATTCAGAAAACAGTTGCAATTCCGATTTGCTTACTGTAATATAAAGTTAACAAAAAAATCGTATCTCTTATCAAGAGAAGGCGAGGGACTGGCCCGTTGACCCTTCAGCAACAGACAATGTTAAAATGAACTGTGCTAAATCCTGTAGCGTAAGCTAAAAGATAAGAAGAGTTCCTTTGACTATTCAAAACCTCTTCTTATCAGGAGAGGTTTTTTTGTAGATTAAAAAGGAGTGATGTTATGAGCGAATCGGTTTTACAGCAAGATGTTTTACAAGCATTACAAACATTGAAAAAGCAGAAATGGGTGGACTTGACACATACATTTAATAGCCAGTCACCTCACTTCCATGCATTCAATCCAGCAAAATTTGATACACTTTTTACACATGATGATGGCTTTTTTGCACAACAATTTTCTTTTGCAGGTCAGTATGGAACACATCTTGATGCACCGATACACTTTGTACGAGATACACGCTATATTGAGGAACTTCATCTTCAGGAATTAGTACTGCCACTTATTGTTGTAGATATTACAGCTCAAGTACAAAAGAATCCAGGTCACACGGTAACGATTGAAGACATCCTCTCATTTGAGGATCAAAATGGCATCATTGAAGCCGACTCATTTGTCGCATTACGCACAGACTGGTCGAAGCGCTGGCCCGACCATGATACCTTTAATAATATTGATGAAGCAGGCGTGGCTCATGTGCCAGGTTGGTCTGTCGAAGTATTATCTTTTTTATTCAAAGAACGAGGCATTAAAGCGATTGGTCATGAAACATTTGATACAGATTCGAGTGAAGAATATCGAAAACATGGCTCATTAGCCGCAGAGTATTTCGTTTTAGAACAAGATACGTATCAAGTCGAACTTTTAACGAATTTAGATCAACTTCCGGCAAAGGGGGCAGTTATCTTTAATATCGTGGCTAAACCTGAAAAAGCATCCGGTTTTCCCGTACGCTCATTTGCGATTACACCGAATTAATAATGGCTCATTCGCCTTAAACTATACAGACTCATTTGTCGTGGAACACCTTGTCATCTCAAGGTGTTTTTTTGTTTTAAAAATAATATTATTATGTAAACTAAATATTTTGTTGAATTTTCAGAAAATTAGTTGACACCTCTTTTCTTCTGTTATATATTAAATACAACAAGTAAAACTGTTATATAACAAAAGGAGAGATGTTTAATGGAACACTTTATGGAAGGTTATCAGACGTATTGTCAAGCTTGCGAAAACTATGGGTTGGAGTCGATGAATTACCATTTATATGTCAAACAATTAACAGAGGAGCAATTGTATGCATTTAATGAGTATAAGAGAGACGCCACAATTCAAGAGATTAGCTAGGTATTAAACCTCTATTTTCCACTTAATGTGTAAAGTAGAGGTTTTTGTATGTCCTAAGACCTTCTTTTACGAAAAGTTATTTACTTTTTTTATAGAGTATGGAATACTTTCTATTAAGATAATTGAATATTCTTTCAGGTGAGAGTACTAGTTTTAGGCTAGATAATAGGGAAAACGGTGAAAATCCGATGCAGCCCCGCTACTGTAATATGGGATGAAATGACATACAAACACTGTGTTTATACGGGAAGTTGTCAAAGTAATATGATCATAGAGCCAGGAGACCTGCTTTCATCATTCGTTTCAATCTTCGAGGGGTGGATTAGACGCACGTATGTATAATTGTTGTTACATAATTCTTCATGTCTTCGGAACGTGAGCTTTTCGTGTTAGCTAATCCTCCAAATCAAAACCATTTGGGGGTTATTTTTATGTTTAAATCAAAATGGGTGATTCCAGCAACATTATCAGCAGCTTTAGTCGTTTCAGCTGTACCAGCAACGGCTTTACAAGCAGAAGCAAAAGTACCAACAGTTAAAAAAGTTGATGTAGCGAATACATTAAAAGCAACATCGAACTATTATTATTCATTACCAGATGTATCAACACCAACTTACCAAAGTTCAGATGCAGTACTTAATTTTGCGCGTTCAAATTACGCTGTAAGTAAAGATTACTACACAACATTCTATAAAGATGTTGAACGTGAATTAAAGAAGCAAAAAGGTCAATTTAATAGCTCGCCAGGCGCATTATCAAAAATAATTTTAGCGATTACTGCCATCGGTAAAGATCCGAAAAATGTGGCGGGTTATAACTTAATTAACTTATTAGGTGATAAATTAGTAGCAGGTAAAGCAGCGAAAAGTTTATACATCACAGATTATTTATATGTATTACGTGCTTTAGAAGCGAAAGATTATAGCTTCCCAGCAGGTACAAAATACGCTGACTTCTCACGTAAATCTATGGTTGATTATTTAGTAAGCACACAATTTGAAAATGGCGGCTTCTCATGGGCTGAAGACGTTGAAAACGGCGTGAGTGTCGACATGACTGCTATGGTGTTAAGTGCTCTTGCGAACTATGATTCAGACCCAGCCGTTAAAGCGTCAATTCGTAAAGGTTTAGATTATATGTCAAGTCAATTAACAGATGTTGCAGGTTACAGTCCATGGGGCGGTAATAGTGTCGATTCACAAGCACAAGTGGTCATCGCTCTAACAGAGAATGGCATTAATCCAAAAACAGCACGTTCATTTATTAAAAATGGTCAATGGGCTGTGTCAAATATGTTATTAAACTTTGATGCAACAACAGGTGGTTTTAAAATAACACCAGATCAAAAAAGTCCACAACTATTTGCAACAACAAGTGCAATTTTAGGTCTTGTTGCGTATGATCGCTATGCATCAGATAAAAATACATTCTTTGATTTAACAGATGCAAAAGCTTCTTCTTTAAAGTATGATACAACTGCACCAAAATCATTAAGTGTTACAAAAGTGGCGAACACAACAAAAACAATTTCAGGTACGACAGAACCATATGCAACGGTTACAATCTATAATGGTTCGAAAAAATTAGCAGCAGTTCAAGCAGATGCAAAAGGTAAATTCTCATATCCAGTAAAAACTGCGTTCAAGGCGAATGCGACAGTGAAATTCTATGTAACCGACTTAGCTAGTAATAAGAGCAAAGCCATTACACAAAAAGTGGCTGATCGTTTAACACCTGCAACACCAAAAGTAAGTAAACTTGTAAAAGGCGCTAAAAAAGTAACCGGATCAACAACAAAAGGTGCAACAGTATATGCGAAAATTGGAAACAAAACATATAAAGCAACTGCCAGCACAAAAACAGGTTCTTTCTCAATTAAAGTGCCAACATTAAAAGAAAAAACAAAAGTAAAAGTGTATGCGAAAAAATCAAATTACACAAGTAAATCCGTTACAGTTGCAGTAAAAAGCAAATAAGATTTACACATAGCGAATAAGGGTTGCTCTAAGATGTAAATCTTGGAACAGCCCTATTGCTATCTTAAAAGGAGGGACAACATGAAAAGTAAAATTATACTATTTGCGCTATCTGCAACCTTACTTTTAACAGGCTGTAAAGTGCAAACCGCACAGCAATATGAAAATGAGCAAGAGGAAGAAGCGAAAAAAGTCGTTGTTCTAAATGACGAAGAACAGAAAAAAGTAAAAGAAAAAACAAAAGAAACGGCGCAAGATGATAAAGGTTCTGTAACGAAAGAAGTGGCTACTACATCTGAAAACGACACGACAACGTCAACGAATTCGTCCATTTCTACAGTAGAGAAACCAACATCGACACCATCTCAAACACAAAAAACAGAGGCAAAAAAGGAAATAATAACATCTAATAAGACCTCTAAAGAACAACCAACAAAAAAAGAAAAACCAGTCAAAAAAGACGAAGCGAAAAAAGAAACGACGGTAACGAAAAAACCGGAGGCAACGACTTCTACACCGAAGCCATCGACACCAAAACCGTCAACACCTGAAAAACCTATAGAAAAACCAGTGAAAAAAGAGTATGCAACGATTACAATTGGCATGCGTACATTACTAAATCCTGATCATTATGAGCTATTACCGAAAAACCTACAAAGTGAACAATATGTACCAGCAAGTGGCGTACTACTAAATAACGCAAAAATTGAAATTAAAGAAGGCGATACAGCTTGGGATGCCATTTCAAAACTACGTTCAAAATACGGTATTTATATTAATTACGAAAAAAATCCAATGTACGGTATTTATATTATCGGGATTAATCATATAAACGAAAAACAAGCAGGTTCATTAAGTGGCTGGATGTATACAGTTAACGGTGTAAAAGCACCTGTTGGCGTAGGTAATTATCAACTTGAAGATGGTGACCGCATTGAGTTGCAATATACAACTAATGGTGGAACGGACTTAGGGTGGTAGTTAGATGAAATCACTTCATGATTTTCACCCGCTCGTTATTTTCAGTTACTTTTTCGCTGTTATTGGTTTAACAATGTTTTATATGCATCCTATTCTGCTTATAATTAGTTTTACGGGTGCAACTGTCACAAGCTTTCTTTTATTAAAGAAAAGTTTTTTGAAATCGATTAAATGGCTGCTTCCATTCATGTTGGTAGCAGCTATTTTAAACCCTTTACTCATTCATGAAGGCGAAACAGCGATTCTCTATATCAATGAACAACCGATTACAGTCGAAGCTATTGTTTATGGATTTGCTGCTTCTGTCATGTTAATCGCCATTATCTTTTGGTTTAGTGCATTTAATGCGGTCATGACATCTGATAAATTTTTATATTTATTTACGAAAATATCCCCTGCTGTGGCATTACTGATCTCATTAACGATGCGCCTCGTTCCTTTATTTGGTCATCAAATTAAGAAGATTATGTATGCGCAGCGTGCGATTGGCATGGACCCTAGTTCAGGTTCGGTTTGGCATCGTATTAAAGCTGGAACTCGTATTTTATCCATCCTTATCTCTTGGGCTTTAGAAAGTGCAATTGAAACAGCCGATTCGATGAAAGCACGCGGCTACGGATTAAAGGGGCGCTCAACTTTTTCATTATTTCGCTTTGATCGATTAGATGGATTTGCACTCAGCGGTATTTTTATTTTATTTATCATTCAATTACTATGTAGCTATTTCGGTTGGAATGAATTCTACTACTATCCAACGTTCTCACCAATCGTTTGGAATGGTCCGATGATTTTCATGACCATTAGTTATGGTATACTCGTGTCACTACCTATTTTTATTGAAGTACTGGAGGCATTCAAATGGCGCTCATTGAAATCAATCAATTAATGTTTAGTTATCCACTTGCAACAAAACCAACTTTAAAAGACATCTCTCTTGAAATTGAAGCAGGTGAATTCGTCGTATTATGCGGAACATCAGGATGTGGTAAGAGTACATTATTAAAGCATTTAAAACGTGAATTAACGCCACATGGTCAAACGTCTGGAACGATTCATTTCAATGGTGTCGCTTTACAAGACTTGCCTCAGCGTGAAGCAGCCAGTCAAATTGGTTATGTACTTCAAAAACCTGAACTACAAATTGTAACGGATAAAGTATGGCATGAATTAAGTTTTGGTCTTGAAAATCTCGGTTACGATTCCATGACAATCCGTCGTCGCGTTGCTGAAATGGCAAGCTTCTTCGGTATTCAAACATGGTTCCGAAAAAATACAACAGACTTATCAGGTGGTCAAAAACAGCTGCTCAATTTAGCGAGTATTATGGTGATGCAACCACAACTACTGATTCTAGATGAACCTACATCACAACTCGACCCGATTGCAGCGAGTGAATTTATCGCAACACTTCAAAAGCTCAATAAAGAACTCGGTTTAACGATTGTGCTTGTTGAACACCGATTAGAGGAAGTATATCCGATTGCAGATCGTGTCATTATTTTAGATGCAGGTGAAATTATTGCAAATGATACACCGATTAAAGCGGCGACACGTTTACGTCATGTTGATGCACATCATCCGATGTTACTAGGTTTGCCAACGCCACTTCGTGTACATCATGCACTTAAGCAATCAGATGAAACACCTTTAACGATTCGTGACGGACGCACATGGCTTGAAAAGCATTACGAAAAAGACCATAAGCAAATTCAAGAAGCAGAGCCTTCTGGAGAAGTCGTACTAGATGTGCAAGATTTATGGTTTCGCTATGACCGTCATGCAGAAGATTTAATTCGAGGATTGAATTTCCAGCTCCATCAAGGTGAATTTCTAAGTATTGTTGGTGGAAACGGGACGGGTAAATCCACAACACTCGGCTTAATTACAGGGCTACTAAAGCCACATCGAGGAAAAGTAACGATTTTTAATAAACTGCTTAAAAAATATGCGAAAAAAGAATTGTATCAAGGTATGATTTCGATGCTACCACAAGATCCAACAACATTGCTTGTCGAAAAAGAAGTGCAACTTGAACTCGCCATGATGTCAAAAGATCAAGCAGCTATTGATCGCGTAATTGACTTACTTCAAATTCGCCATCTACTTGCTCAACATCCATATGATTTAAGCGGTGGTGAGCAGCAAAAAGTCGCACTTGGAAAAGTACTACTTAAAAATCCAAAAATCTTAGTACTAGATGAGCCAACGAAGGGGCTAGACGGTGAATCTAAACAAGTATTAGCTCGTATTCTACATGACTTACAAAGTCAAGGGACATCAATTTTAATGGTGACGCATGATGTCGAATTCTCGGCGGAACATGCAACGTCTTGTGCGATGTTCTTTGACGGTGAAATCGTCGCAAAAGGAACACCAGCTGCCTTTTACAGTGGCAATCACTTCTATACAACAGCGACAAATCGTATGTGTCGTCAATTATTTGAAGATGTTGTAACGACAGAGCAGTTAATTGCACGTTGCCAATCTCAACAAGAGGTGATGACACATGTCTAAAAAGGTGATTTCACTCATTATCTTTTTTGTGATTATTCCCATTGGGATTTTAATTGGAGCGACTTTATTAGAAGATGGAAAATACAATTTAATCTCCATGTTTGTCATGGTATTTGCTTGTATTCCTTTCTTTTTATCATTTGAAAGACGAAAACCCGATGCGAGAGAAGTATTAATTATCGCAGTGATGTCGGCAATTACGGTGGCAGGACGTGCAGCATTCGCCTTTATCCCAGCATTTAAACCGATGACAGCGCTTGTGGCGATTACAGGCTTTAAACTTGGTCCAGAAGCTGGTTTTCTAACGGGTGCTGTATCTGCTGTTACGTCGAATATCTTATTCGGTCAAGGTCCGTGGACACCTTTCCAAATGTTCACGCTCGGTATTCTCGGCTACATTGCTGGATTACTCGGCAAAACGAAATGGATGGAATCAAAAATCTCATTACTATTTTACGGGATTTTCTCAGGTATCATGTATTCGATGCTCATGGATATTTGGACGGTTTTATCGCTTGGTAACGGCTTTAATTGGATTGTCTACGGTTCTAAAATCATCACAGCGATTCCATTTACTATTACGTATATGATTTCGAATGTCATCTTCCTGTGGTTACTTACAAAACCAATTGGTGACAAGCTAGAGCGGCTAAAAATTAAATACGGGGTCATGCAGACGACTTAATTTGAAAGAGTAGCGTAGTAATCGCTGCTCTTTTTCAATTTTCAGAACAACTATTGAATACAAGACTTCATTTTTCATATAATGGAGTAACAACACTTTAAAGGAGGGTTTGGTATGAAAAGGTTATTATTGGCGGCAAGTTGTTGTCTAGGTCTCATTGCAACATCTTTCATAAGTGCTTCCGCAGAAGAAGTCATCATCTCTACACCACATCAAGATGTACATGATATGAAGCAGCAGTTACCGAAAAATGCTGAGATATTGCCAGATTTACAACTCATCTTAACGGACCTTACAGTAGCTGAACAGCGTACTTTTCACCAAGCTTTCCCAGATAGTACGATTGAAAAAAATACAGCTGTCACATTATTAAATGAACCGACGAAACCAACGTGGAATTTATCACTTCTACGTATTCCTGTCACACCTGCATCACTTTATACAGGGAAAAATATAAAAGTAGCTGTTATTGATACCGGTGTAGCGACAATACCGAGTTTGCAACACGCCATTAAGCAACAACTCGTATTTGCACCAGACGATCCGAATACGACTGTGAATGAAGCGGATACGATTGACCGCGGTCATAACGGTTTAGGACATGGTACACTCGTTACGTCGATTATTGCTGCTAAGCCGCACCTACTTAATCGATTTTCGCAAGGGATTGCACCCGATGTTCAAATATATGCTTTAAAATATGCAGATGGCACAAAAAGAGGCTCTGCTTTTGATATTGTACGTGCGATTCAGTGGTCGATTAATCATCAAATCGATTTCATTAATTTATCTTCTGGACTTCCGAATGATTTAGCAGCACTTCACCAAGTCATTCAAAAGGCAAATAAGGCAGGTATCTTAATGATCGCTTCTACAGGCAATGATGGTTACTATGAAAAGGTTCGTTATCCAGCAAGTTATAACGAAGTGGTCAGTGTTGGGGCGATTAATCGTTATCAAGATATTAGTAGTTTTTCAAACCATCAAGGACGGGTTGATTTTTTAGCACCTGGTGAAGATGTACCAGCGATTAACCGTTCTGGTACAGTGAGTTATGTAACGGGTACGTCGTTTGCAGCACCGCATATTACAGGGTTACTTGCTTTATTAAAAGAACGTTATCCATATAGTTCAAATACGCAGCTTGTTCAAAAGTTAAAACAGATGCAAAAAGAGAAGCCCTATCCGATTTTAGCGATAAAAGCTCCTATACCATTAGATAAAAAGCCCGTCATCTCAACAAGAAAAGTGATGGATCATGAAGCTTCTTTTTCACTAACAAATCGTAAAAAAGAAGACGTTATCGTATTACAAAATGAACGCGTGATTCAGCGCAGTAAAGCTAATAAATTAACCTTAAAAAACCTTCCTGCAAATAAAAAGCTAACTTTTTCATTCCGTTTTGTAAATGCTGACGGAGATTTTTCGGAAGTGGTCACGACAACGATTCGAACAAAAAAAGATATCACAAAACCACAAGCTCCAAAACAGCTAACGGCTGATTTACTACCAACAGGACAAGCAAAATTAACGTGGAAGCAGTCGAGTAGTAAGGATTTTTTAAAAAATATTCTTTATATGAACGGAAAACGCATCAAAGAAACGCGTGAAGCGCAGGTTATTATACCGAAACTTAAAAAGAAAAAAGTCTATGTATTTGAAGTGAAGGCAGTCGATCAGGCTGGAAATGTCTCTAAATCGACTACTGTCAGAGTCATACGTTATCGTTAAAACATGGTAAACTAAAAGAAAAAAGGAGGTTTCTAAACTGTGAAAGAGAAAACATTTCAAGATGCAGTAGGGTTTAGTATAAAAGATACGATTGCATTATTCTGGCTACATGAAACCTCAACACAACCATTCTATGCAGCGGAATTATATGAACAGTTCGTCGATCAGTTCCCAGGTCGCAGAGTAGGTTATGAATATGTGGCACGAGTTGCAAAGCAATTAGAAGGCGAGGGCGCTCTTTCTTCGTTCACAAAAGGCAGAAAAGTGTACTATGAAGCGACGACACTTGGAAAAGAGCGTCTTTTACGTTATCAGCAAATTTACTATGAACGATTCCACGAGATTGTTTTAATATTAGATCGCTTTTATTATGCATTGACGAAAAACGGAGAGAAGCCACCGAAGCCAGATCATCCACTACCGGAAGAATTTCGAGCTTATTTTTCAAAACTGATTTCGGTGAAAGACATTGTGCGCTATGTTACCTTTAAACTTGCACAAACGAGAAGCAGTTTTTCAATGGCAGATGTTGCAAAGCAGATTGAAGACCTTTTCGGTTGGGGTCCTTCCAATAGCTATCTTTATACCGTTTCATGGGAATTAGAAGAAAAAGGCTATTTAATCGGTTCATGGCCAGATGAAAAAAGAACACGACGTGTCTTGCGCGGTACCGATGAAGCAAATGAATTTTTTGAAGTTATTGCACGTGATTTAACAGATCAAATTCGAACAAATCGCCGTTTTTTACATTACATGCTACAGTTTTTCCAAAAAAAGAAAGAATAATAAATTGAATTATACGACGATTCGTCATATAATGAGTGCAACACGTTGAGAAGGAGTAGTACATTCAATGTTACTTTTCAAGAGAGCTAACGGTTGGTGGAAGTTAGTAAAGTGCATGAATCGAATGGACCTTTGAGTGGTGCCTTGAACATGAAAGTAGAGACATCCGGCGGCAACCGTTACTTGCGAGAGGTGACATAGGTCACAACTGAGGTGGTACCGCGGATTGATTTCGTCCTCCATGAAGATTTTTTCTTCGTGGGGGACTTTTTATATGTTGAGGAAAAATGAGCTGAGTTGAGAGGAGTTTTTCACATGACAGAACAGACCGTATTACACAAGCAGTTAGAGTTAGAAGCAGATATGCTGACACCTATTTCGATTTATCATGCATTAGAGGGGAAGCAAAAAATTCTATTTGAATCTTCTGCAAAACATGAAGAGAGTGGTCGTTACTCTTTTATTGCTGCTTCACCTGTTGCAACATTGGTTGCGAAAAATCAGATTCTTACGTATAAAAAGGGTGATGTATGTATTGAATTGAATTCACTGCACCCTTTTGAAGAATTAAAAAAATTCCTTCCCTATGTAAAAGGGGACTATCCGTTTTCTTTTTATGGTGGAGCGATTGGCTACATCGGGTATGAAACTGCTTTTTATCATGAACAGATTGGTGATGTATTAGTTGATCCAATCGATATGCCCGATATGCATTTACTCTTTTTTGACACATTTGTCGTGATGGATCATGTTAAGCAGACATTAACGATTGCGACCATTGATTTATTTCAAGAAGGTTTAACAGAAGCGATTTTAGATGAACGAATTGAACGAATCCAAAAGCAATTAACGAAACCACTTCAACCTTTTTTAGAACAAGTGGATGCGCTTCAATTTATACCGAGTATGACACAAGATGCTTATTGCCAGATGGTAGAGGAAGGGAAACGTCATATTGAAGCAGGAGATATTTTTCAAATTGTACTATCTCAGCGTTTTTCAGCACAGTATGATGGGAACCCGATGGCACTTTATCGTCAACTGCGTACAGCGAATCCATCTCCGTATATGTATTATATTGACTTTGATGGTTATACCGTGCTTGGAACATCTCCAGAAAGCCTTGTAAAGGTTTCAAAGCGTCAGGTGACGACAAACCCAATCGCTGGCACAAGACCGCGTGGAAAGGATGCTAAGCAGGATGATGTCATTGCAGAAGGTCTACTTCAAGATGAGAAAGAATTAGCTGAACATCGTATGCTCGTTGATTTAGGTCGTAATGATGTAGGGAGACTATGTGAGATTGGTTCTGTCAGTGTGCCAAAGTACATGGTAATTGAGCGTTATAAATATGTCATGCACCTTGTATCAGAAGTGATAGGAACATTAAGACCAGCTATTCATCCACTAGATGTTGTGGCGAGCTGTTTACCAGCTGGTACGGTATCAGGCGCACCGAAAATTCGCGCCATGCAACTGATTAATGATTTCGAACATGTAAAAAGAGGCGTGTATGCAGGAGCGATTGGTTATCTTTCGATTTCAGGTGATTTAGATTTAGCACTTGCCATTCGTACGATGGTCGTAAAAGACGGGAAAGCACATGTTCAAGCTGGAGCAGGTGTTGTACATCATTCAAATCCAATCAGTGAATATGAAGAAACATTAAATAAGGCAAAAGCTTTATTGGAGGTGATCTCATGATTCTACTTATTGATAATTACGATTCATTCACATATAACTTATACCAACAAATCGCTTCACTCGGTGCGGAAGTAGAAGTTGTACGAAATGATGCCATAACAATCGAAGGGATTCGAGCGCTTCAACCACAAGCAATTGTTCTTTCACCAGGTCCTGGTACACCAGATGAAGCAGGTATTTGCCTTGAGGTCGTTACACAACTTCAAAAAGAGTTTCCCATACTCGGTATTTGCTTAGGGCATCAAACGATTGTGCAGGCTTTTGGTGGTGAAATTATACAAGCAAAAGAAATCATGCATGGACGTATGTCACCACTCATGCATAAAAAGGAAGGATTATTAATCGATTGTTCTTTTGAAACCGAAGTGATGCGTTATCATTCATTAGTCGCAAATGGTGAAAACTTCCCGCATATATTACTTCATGTAGATGCGGTCACAGAGGACGGGGAGATTATGGCTTGTCACCACCGCTCATTACCGATTTACGGGCTTCAATTCCATCCAGAATCGTATCACACAGATGAAGGGAATCAGATGATTCAAGCTTTTTTAAATACAATTACACAAACCGTATAATAAAAAAACAGGGCAAATGCTAGTAGTAGCAGCCCTGTTTTTTTATTATGGAAAATATAATTTACCTACATCTAAACTATTCAGTTCGTTCCACTTAATCCAAGAAAAAGCAAGTTCTTTTCCAACAGGAATGTAGAAAGCTTTTGCTTCATTTGTCACTTCGTCTTCTGTACGATTGAATTGTTTCAGTGTTTCTTCATAAAGCGCATCGTCTTCTGTTAATTCTGCTGCGTAAATCTCTTTATAAGCGAGCATCTTTGGTTGTTTACGAATTGCTTCTTCATCAAAGTCTGCGACTGCATGCGCTAAGTGACGTAGTGTATTCGTATCATAATAAATAATGAAGCCACCTACTTTAGGGAGCGCTTCTTTCATTTCATCTGGCAGAGCAACTAACATTTTCTCTGTTTCTTCAGTTAAACCATAATACTCAATTTTCGCAATTTCGATATGTAAGGCTGAAAGATAAGCTGCGACTGCTAATTTCTGATCTTGCATAAGATATGCTACTTTACCAAAAGCGCGATATAAGCGGCTATTTGAGCTATCTAATTGGATTGCTTTGACGTATGTTTCTAATGCTTCCGCATATGCCCCTTGTTTTTTTAATGTTTCTGCTTGCTCTGTATATTTCTCAACAGTTGTCATGTGTACCATCTCCTTTTTATTAGTATATCGAATATACAACATATACGGCATACAGAACAAGTGTTCTTATTTTATAAAAAATGCATATTTACTAAAAAAACATCATTGAAGTGCATTATAATCTATTTTTCATACTATTTTATTAAAATAAAGCATAAAAAAAGTGACTTTTGAACATCGTATGAAACCACTATATGACGCTATCTGTGAAAAACTTCCTTTTTTATGCTATATACTTTATAATGAAATATGATATTCCAAAATTTTCAAAAAATAAATTTAAAGGAGCGCTTATGCAAAAATTCTTATTGATTATTGTAGGTTCACTGTTCTTATTTTCCATTTTTTATTTTGTTGCGAATAGCGTTAATCAGGAAGAAATTCATGATATTCAAAAAATTTCCATAGAAGATATTCAAAATCTCCATGTTTATTCCGATATTGCAGATATAGAAGTGGTACCGACGAGTGATTTAAAATTACGCGCGAAGTTAGAGGGTAAGATGAATAGTTCTTTAGCTAAAAAGCTAGCGTACACAGTAGAGAAGCAGGGCGATACTCTAAAAGTAGAAGTTACACATAAAGAGGCGCTTCGTTATGCTTTTTTCAATATCCTACATAGCAAACTGAAGCTAACGATTGCTGTTCCTGAAAAGGAATGGAAAGAACTCTATGTTGAAAACACAGCGAATCAAATGATTGTCGAAGGAATATACGGAAATCATCTACAATTCAAACAGACATCAGGCAATATGAAAGTGCAAGATTTACAGGCACAAAATGTAGAGGTTTCTACAACCTCAGGTGTTATACAAGCACAAAATATCATTTCAGATCAACAGTCTGTTCGCCTTACATCAGGGGATGTATCACTCGAACAAATTGAAACGGATGATTTACGCATGAAGGCAACGTCTGGTACACAACGTCTCGTAGATGTTCAAGCGAAAAAAATGACAGCTGAATTAACATCTGGTGATATCCAAGTGAAGCAACTTTTAGGAGAAGAAGCTACATTAAAGCTAACATCGGGTACAGCTGATGTTACAATGGCTACGCCCCTACAAAAGATGCTCATAAATGGGACGAGTGGTGATGTACGCATTCATTATACGGAACTTGTTCGCGATCTACGTTATACGCATGAAGAAACGTCAGGTGATGTCGTAGTTGATTTAACGAATGGTGAAAACTCAAAGGGTGCGTCAATCATTGGAGCAGGTCAAAAACAATTAACAACAAAATTCACGTCAGGTACATTTTATGTAAGTGATACGAAAGATGGAGGGAAATAAGATGTTTGTATGGATTATCTTAATGAGTTGTATGCTATTAGTAAGCAGTATTTACTTCATTCGTATAAAAAGAAAACAACGCATGGTTAAACAACGAAATCACGCACAAATTGAAGCACGCTTTATGCAACGCAACCGATCAGCTAAAGGCGGAGCATATTAAATATAGCATTTATACAGTTTGGACGAAGCAATTGTCTGGACTGTATTTTTTATTAAAAATGGCATAGGAGATTGTATGCTTTTTATTTCTTTTCTTTTTAGTTTACATAATATAAATTATAGGAAGTTTTGTATCATTAATAAGAATACTTATAATATTGAGATATTTGAGAAAAAAGAATATAGTTGAATGAATTTTTCAACCATATTCCTTAGTTTGATTTATTTACGTGCTTGAATCAATGCCGATACAATATAATTTTCTAAATCATAATTCGGTTCCCAGTCACGTATAAATTCCTTCGATTCATCTTTTGGTTCAATTTGAATGTCTTTGAAGCCTGCATTTCGTAGCAATTCTTCATATGTCTCAATCGATATGGCTCCTGAATAACCCATTTTTTGAGCTAACTCTTCCGGTGATTGCTGCAAGTTTTCTTCTGGATTACAGCAACTTACTGTATTCGTTGTACAACAGTCATTATTTTGAGTCGCTACTTTTGCGTAATTCAAGCGAACTGCTGTACGAAGTTCATCTGATTTTTTCATTTCTTTTCCTCCTTAACAAGACGTCGGACTATAACCTTGTAATACAAGCCCCATCTGTCCATCTTCTTCCTCTGCATGAATTGTCACATCTTTTAATATAGGAATCACTTGATCTTGTATAGCAATCTCTAAACCATCTACAAGTTGAACCGTATCTTGCATAGTTGGTTCGGCAATTTCCACTTGAACATTTACACCACAACAACCTTCTGTACCATAAAAACGAAGCAATTTAGGCGCTTGTCCTTCCATAACTTGCATTAGATAATTTTTTCCTTCTATTGTTAAATTCATTATTTAACCTCTCCTTCTAGTTTCTTTAAACCTGTTTGACCGATAGGCTCCTCCATCAACCAAGGAACAACCACCATTCGTTTACTTTCTTTTTGAACTGCTTCAAGCCATTGCTGCTCCATTTGCTGTTTTTCTTTAAAAATAGGGCTTTCTGTAGCCACTGCAGTAAAGCATTGATTCATGATCCAATAATCAACTGATAATCCAGCGCGTTCTAAATCCGTTTGTAGACGTGCTGCTTCAAGTACAGGTGTCGCTTCAGGCAAACTTACAATTAACACACGCGTATAGTCTGAATCACGTAGTTTTGGTAACAACTCAGAAACAGCAGGTGGAATCTCTCCTTGTGTACGATTCACTTCTTGATGATACGCTTCAGTCGCATCTAAAAGTAATAACGTATGACCTGTAGGCGCTGTATCAATAATGATTGTTTCATGCTCATGTGCTTTCACAACTTCAGCAAATGCACGAAATACAGCAATTTCTTCTGTACAAGGAGATGCTAAATCTTCTTTCACAAGTGCTAAACCATCTTCTGTCATAGTTTCTTCAGCTTTTTCCAAAACAGCTGCTTCATATTTCACCAACTCTGCTTTTGGATCAATTCGACTCATTGTTAGATTAGGAAGTGTTTCATCTAGAGTCCAAGAAAGATGTGCTGCTGGATCTGTAGTTGTTAAATGAACCGATTGCCCTTCTTCTGCAAGACGCATAGCAATATAAGAAGCAACGGTTGTTTTACCAACACCACCCTTACCCATTGTAAAAATAATATGTGGCTTTTCTCTCGTATACGTTTGAACCAATTCTTCTAAGTTTATATACGCATCAAACGATGAAGTTTCTGTATGAGCAAATGGAATTGACTCATCACGTAACCAACACTTTAAATTCGCTTGAGATGACAACGTATATGGTACATATGGAAGTGTGTATGTTTTTAAATGACGTAGAGCATGCGGCATATGCTGAAGGGCTGCTCGTTGACGATTTGCGAAAGCATGTTCCATCACATCATCACTCACTTCTTCAAAATAGCCATTGATGATTAATTGCTGATGCTGCATACCTAACGCATCTAATTCTTGAGATGCACGTGCAGCTTCTTTTAAAGGATTCCCATCTGGACGAGTTACAAGCCATAACGTCGTTTGATTTTTATCCATTAAACGCTCTACAGCTAAACGATACATGTCTCTATGTTCATTCAAACCCTTTAAAGGACCTAAACAAGAAGTGCCTGTCGTATTTTCATCTAAAAAATGTGTCCAAGCCGATGGTAATTGCAGTAAACGTAGTGTATGCCCTGTCGGTGCTGTATCAAAAATAATATGATCGAAATCTTGAAGTAAGGTTTGATCCGTCAATAATTGAGCAAACTCATTAAATGCAGCAATCTCAACTGTACAAGCACCTGATAATTGTTCCTCCATATTTTGAATTAAAACAGGTGGGAGCTTTCCGCGATACGGTTGAATCATTTGTTCTTTATAATGAGCTGCTGCCTCTTCTGGATTAATATTTAACGCATAGAGTGTATCTGAAATATGGGTCGGCTCTCCATAAATCGTTTGTTGAAACACATCTTGCAGATTAGAAGCTGGGTCGGTACTAATTAACAGCACTTTTTTCCCTTCACGCGCCATTGAAATAGCTAATGCACATGAAACAGATGTTTTACCGACGCCACCTTTACCTGTTAAAAAGACGAAAGGGGTTGTAGGAAAATCAGCTTTTGTTAAACGTTTCACTTTGAAACATCTCCCTTAATGTTTAGACGGATTTTTGGTTTTTTCGCTAATTCTTCAGTAGGTATTCCCGTCCATTCAGAAAATTCCTCCGTAGTAGGATAGCGCCCTTTTACTGCCAGTAAACCATCTACAAGCGTAATAGGTAAACAATCCATACCTTCTTCCATAACCAATTGATTCACTTGTTGATTTTCAACAAAAACATCTGGATGATTCGTTACATTAAAGCGCTCTGCTGTAATTGTTGGTTGATTTTGTACATGATGCATAATAAATGAAATTCGCAGTAAATCTGTGTCAATCGATGGTCCACATAGACCTGTTGGACAACACATTGCTGGTTCATACATTTGAATGGCTTTCATAATCATCTAGCTCCTTTTCAACAAAATCTTGAATTCTTTTTTGGATTGCATCGCGAACTTCTTGAAAAACAGCCCACTTTTCTTCTTCTGTTCCTGTCGCTTTTGCAGGGTCTGTAAAACCCCAATGTTCACGTTTTACATGAGGTGGCGTTACAGGACATTTATCTGCTGCATCACCGCATAGCGTTACAACTAATGTTGCCTGATTAAGAATTTGTGAATCAATCACATCTGAAGTTTGCATTGTAATATCGATTTGTACCTCTTGCATGGCTTTTACAGCTTTCGGATTCAAACCATGCGCTTCAATTCCTGCGCTTTTTACAGTCCAATCAGTTGGTAGCAACTTCTTCGCAAAACCTTCTGCCATTTGACTTCGACACGAATTACCTGTACATAAAAAATAAAGAATTTTGTTCATTTTTTAAATCACCTCAAAATATAATAACTTACTTATATAATCATATTCTTATATAAAAAAGATGTCAATTTCTTTTCAACTATCTATGATATAATATTTTTTGGAAAGGATTTACATACATGAAAAAGAAATTACTTATTGGTATTTTAACAATCAGCATTGCTCTCAACTTATTCCTCCTTAGGAAATGGTATTTTTTTGAACGAGGCTATGAAGAAACAGAGAAAGAATATAAAATCTTAGGTGAAATGGTCGTTAAGACGATGGAAAGTGATGATTACAAGAAAATTGCAGAAAAAGAACAAATTTTATCTATTAACTATGGCGTAGATCGCTATAAAGGTGGCGTTTTCCCTTACTACATGTCTGTTTTTGTGAAAACAAAAGACAACAATTATATGTTTGATTGTGCAGATAAGACTTGTAAAAAGGTAGAGATAAGCGGAGAAAGCTATTCCATTTATCAAGATGAGCCTCTAGCGTTACCACTTAAAAAATAAACAGAAAAAAACCAAAACTGTGCCGAAACGCGATTTTGGTTTTTTCTTATGATTACATTATTTACTTACTTTTTTACCTAGAATAACGAGGTCTCTTTTCATACCGTCTAGTTCAGCAACTTCCGGTAAGAACGCCCATTGTTCAAAACCGAAATATTTAAATAGTTTCATACTCGGTTCATTTTGAGCAAAAATAAAGCCGAGTATGGTTTGAATGGATAAAGAAGGCGCTGCATCTAAAACGAATTGAATCGCCTTTTTACCTAAGCCATGTCCTCTGAAATCCGCATCTAAATAAATACTCACTTCCGCTGTCGCATCATAGGCTTTTCGACCATAAAAATCTTGTAAGCTAATCCAGCCACAAATCGCCCCGTCTAATTCCATCACCCATAGTGGTCGGTGATCTGCTGTATGTGCATGAAACCAAGGTGTACGATCTTCAACAGTGACTGCTTCTAAATCAGCCGTCACCATACGCCCTTCAATCGTTGAATTATAAATCGCGACAATTCGCTCTAAATCATCTAATTTTGCTATACGGAACGTTAGTGTACTCATGCTGTGTCTTTCTCCTTTAAACTGTTTTATAATCAATCGCCTGCTCCAAATGCGCTTTTACACGCGGCCAATCTTCACGTATAACCGAATAGACAACACTATTTCGAATATAACCATCTTTACAAATAATATGTTTACGCAGTACCCCTTCTTTTGTTGCTAAAAGCCCTTCAATAGCACGACAAGAACGTGTATTTCGCTCATCTGCTACGATTTGAATCCGTTCAAGACCTTCTTTTTCAAAAGCATATTGAAATAATAGATATTTACAACGCTTATTCACCGAAGTGCCAAAATATGCGGGGGTTAGCCACGTGTAACCGAGCGTTGCAGCACGATTTTTAGTATCTATTTGATAAAAACGCGTCGAGCCAATTACGCGATTCGACTGACGATCTACAATTGCATAAGTTTGCTCCGTTTTCGATTTATGTAAGGCATCTTCAATATAAGCCTCTGCATCTTTTAATGATTGAATCGTATGTGCTGTATATGTCCAAATCTCCGCATGATTTCCTGCTTCAAATAAAGCTTCTGCATCTTCCATTACAAGTGGACGTAAATAAACAACATCATCTTCTAATTGACTAAATTCCATCCCATTCGCCTTCTTTCGTTTTTCTTATTATAGCGTACCTTTTTCAAAATAAAAGAAAAAACTGTCTCCTTTTTGGAAACAGTCTGAAAATTATTGAAATAGACAAATTGAGATAGGTTTTTCTCGATGTTGTATTAAGAGTTGGTATAGCTGTGCACGATGATGAATGAGGTGTATTAGAATTTCTAGTATCCATTCTTGTTGCGTATATGTAGCGCCCCAATAACTGGTTGATTCACGCTGCTTTTCACATTCTGACATACATTCAATATGTGCGTAAAGCTGCTTCATATGATAAATAAACATCTGTTTCATTTCACAAATCGTCTCCAAACGATTGCGCTGATAAAATGCATCCATTTCCTGATGACTCGCAGAATTTGCTAACATTAAATCTGCTTTTGGTAAGTAGGTCATATGATGACACAATTCGAAAACAGAACGAATCCTCTTTGCTTCTGGTTCTTTCCATGTTTGCTCATTCACTTCATCAAATAGTTGCACAATTGTTTTTTCAATAAAATGTAATTGTTTTACTAAAGACTGCATTTTTTGAACCCCTTTGTTATGTAGGAGGGTGAAAGACCCCTCAAATAAAGCTATTAATTAGTTTTTATTGGCACGATCACGAATCATTGCTTCACGTGACGGATAAATATAACCAGGTAACTTTTTACGAATTGTATGTGTAAACGCACGTTTTGATTCGTTTTTAGCAGCAGACGGTCTTTTTTGTTGTGTCTGTTTTTCAACGACTGGTTTTACAGACATCTTTTGCGTTTTTCGAACTGTACGATGCTCTACATAGTATTGATGAATCATCGCGTCCAATTGACGTTCTTCAAATTTAAGCGATGATATCACAAGTAGTAAAGGGATACCTATTAGTGCAATAATAGAGAGAATTAGTAATATTAGCAAGTTTTTTTCACACCCTCCGACTAAATATTATAATCCATATATTCCCTATTAATTTTAGTTAAAACCTTTATTTTTGTACGATGCGGTATTGATTCACTGGTCGTCCTACCCCGCCATATTGAATATCAATGACAACTTGACGCTGCTTCTCTAAATAATCTAAATAACGTCTTGCAGTTACACGTGCTAAACCAACCCCCTGTGCCACTTCAATAGCTGTAACAGCACCTGTTTGCTCCTCAATAAATTGAATAATCTTTTGTAAAGTTGCACCATTTAATCCCTTTGGTAAAGCATCATGATAATGGTCGGTCTCTCTTGTTGGATGCAGTAATTGATCCAGTTCATCCTGATTGAGTGCTTCCTTCTTCGTAATATAAGCTTTATACGCTAAATATTGCTGAATGATTTGCTTCATACGATCAAACGTAAAAGGCTTCATAATATAATCATAAACACCTAATTGCAGCATTTTTTCAATTGTTTTCATATCATTCGCTGCAGTTACAGCAATAACATCGACAGGTAAACCTTGATCTCGAATTTGTTGCAATGTTTTAATGCCATCTTGTTCTGGCATGAAAATATCCATAAGTGCTACATCTGGCGCTAATGTTTTCAGCTGCTCTACCCCTTCAATTCCATCTTTCGCCACTCCTACAATACGAATGCCTTCGATTTGCTCTAAAAATTGGCGATTGACTTGACGTACCATTGGGTCGTCTTCAATTAATACAACATCTATCACGCGATGTTCCCCCCCTACTCCATTGTAAACGTAACTAAAATACTCGTTCCTTCATTCAACGAACTTGTAATATCAATACTACCGTTCGTTTTGTTTAAAATATCTGAAATTAAATATAAACCAATGCCATGATTGGCAGAATTCTTCGTTGTAAAACCATTATCAAAAATCTTTTGAATTTGTTCATCGGTCATACCGACACCATTATCCTCCACTAAAATCGATAATGTTTCATCATTTTGGTCAATACTAATAAAGATTTTTTTTGATGAACTACTTGTCAGTTGCAGCGCATCAAAAGCATTTTCTACAAGATTTCCAAACACCACAACAAAATCGTGGAAATCAAGTTTTTCTGGTAAGCGTTCAAGCGTACTATGCCCGTCCATCATGACATCAATACCAAGTTCCTTACCGCGATTGATCTTACTCAGTACCAAACCTGCAATATTTTGATTTTGAATGCGCTGATTTAAGAAATTCGTTGTTTTTTCCTGCGTCGTTTGCACTTCTACAATGTAATCCATCGCTTCTTGATGATGACCTAGTTGTAGAAGTCCTGAAATCGTATGTAACTTATTTTTATGCTCATGATTTTGAATGCGAAGCGCTTGCACGAACTCTTTTACGCCTGTTAACTCTTCCGCTAACTTTTTCACTTCTGTACGGTCTTGGAAAATAGCAATCGCCCCGACCGTCTCACCGTCTACTTCAATCGGCACACGATTACTTAAAATCGTATGTTGATTAATATGTAACTCTTTATTGTAAATGGGCTGATTGAAATCTAAAATCTCTGGTAAGCGTGTATCAGGTAAAATATCATAAATCTTCTTTCCAAGCAAATTCTGCTCGCCAATCCCTAAAATTTGTCGTGCTTTCGGATTGAAGATGGTCACCGTAAACTCTTTATCAATAGCGATAATTCCTTCATGCATCGCATTGAATGTCTCAATACGCTCTGTATATAATTTAGCAATCTCATACGGTTCATAATCCAACATTTGCTTCTTCACGCGACGACTTAGAATGAGCGCTCCCCATAAACCAAAGGCAGTTGACAGTGTCAGCGCAAGTGCAATCTCCCACTTCATTCCACCTAACACTTCAAGAACACTCGGTAAACGATAGCCAACGACTGTAACACCGATTTGCTGATGTTTAGTATTCATGATCGGTACAAAGGCGCGTACCATTACACCCACTTCACCTTTTGCTTTCGACGTATAATAATGCTCTGAATAGGCTGCTTCTTCGTCTGGTGTTGTCGAAACTGTGCCAAGCTTACTCGTTAAAGGATGCGACAATCGCATATGATCCATATTCATAATCACAATATAGTCTGCAGAATTGACCGTTCGTAGCTGTTCAACGGTTTGATTAATTCGACGTGCCTGTGCTTCAATAGATAAATTATTCTCGTTATGTAAGATTTCTTCAATTTCAGGTAATGTCGCGACCGTTCTCGCTACAAGCATCGACTGCTTCTGTAATTCTTTTTCTTTTGAATTGACAATACTCCCTAAAATAAAGACGCCCGCAATCAATAATGAGAAGGCAATGATGAAAAACGTAAGTGCAATCATCCCTTTATTTAAGGTCATTTTTTGTTTGAACAAACAAGCCACCTCTCTTATACTTTTTAACATTGTACCACTTCAATTATGTTAAACTAATAAAAATTAAATCAAAATGGAGGGTCGACGTTGCGTACATATATGCTATCCGCTCTATTCGTCGTTATCGCTTTACTCGGTTATATGAGCTATGAACAAGGCTTTTTCAAAAGCGAAACATTACCGTATGACGAAGAACAAGAGGGATTAAAAGATCAAATTACGATTCGTTTTTCACATGTTGTCGCAGAAGACACACCGAAGGGACAAGCTGTGTTGAAATTTGCTGAACTCGTTCAAAAGCGCTCGCATCATCGTATTCAAGTTGAAATTTCACCGAATGGTATGCTTTACAATGATGTGAATGAATTACAAGCGCTAAAAGATAATGATGTTCAGATGATTGCCCCGACTCTTTCTAAAGTAACAAAAGAAGTACCGAGTTGGGAAGTTCTAGATTTACCCTATTTATTTTCATCCACTGCTGAAGTTCAAAAAGTATTCACAAGTGATGTCGGTGAACGTCTTTTAAATGAACTCCAACATGAAAATATGAAAGCACTTGGCTTTTGGCAAAATGGCTTTAAACAGATGATTAATGAAAAAGAGATCATTCAAGATGTACAAGATTTTAAAGGGCTTCGCGTGCGCGCGATGGAGAGTGATATGCTTAAACAACAATTCGAGCAAGTGAAAGCAACGCCTGTAACCTCTTCATTTGACGAATTGTTTACAGAACTCAATAAACAAAAGATGGATGCACTTGAAAATACAATTTCAAATATCTACTCAAAAAGCCTGTATAAAAAAGAAAATCATTTAACGATTTCAAATCATGGCATTCTTGCCTATGCGGTCATTATTAATAAACAGTTTTGGCAACAACTCGAACCAGCCGATCAGCAATTGATTGAGCAGGCGTTAAAAGATGCAACAGAATGGAATATGGAGAATGCTATGCAGATGAACGATCATGACTTACAACAACTGAAGAATCTCTCCGTTGAGATACACACTTTAACACCGCAGCAACAAACAGCGTGGAAAAAAGCGTTTATGCCACTCTATCGTTCATTTGAAAATCGTAGTGATGCACATTATCTACACGAAATTCAGCAATTAATTCAGAAAAAAACAGATACCTAAACTGTATTACAACAATAGAAAAATGACCATAAAGCGTTTTCATACAAGACTGGACATCTTTGTTCAGTCTTTTAAAATGCTGTTAAATCAACGTTTTCATCCTTTTTCGCTAAAAAGAACTTTATGACCAAAAAGAACTTTATAACCGAATTATTCCTTTGTACTAAAACAGCGCTTATGATACATGTAAGCGATCACAAAATTGAATAACAAAGAGGGATGAACATGAAAAAGAAAAAGTGGTATAAGAACTTAACGGTTCAAGTAGTCATCGGGATCATCTTAGGGATCATCGTTGGTGGCGTCTTCCCAACATTCGGTCAAGATTTAAAAATCCTAGCAGACATTTTCATCAAATTAATTAAAATGTTAATCGCACCAATTATCTTCTTAACGGTTGTGATTGGTATTGGTAACATGGGGGATATGAAAAAAGTTGGTAAAATTGGGGGTAAAGCGTTAATTTACTTCGAGATTGTTTCAACAGTTGCACTTGCAATTGGTTTTATCGTGGTACATATTATCCAACCAGGTAAAGGAACAGGTATTGACGTATCGAAAATTGATACATCAGCTGTTCAAAACTTTACAGATCAAGCAGCAGCACAAGAGTCTGGCTTCGTACCATTCATTATGAACATTATTCCAGAGCATTTCGTTGGCGCAATCGCAAACGGTGATTTATTACCAATCTTAGTATGTGCGGCGCTATTCGGTCTAGCATCTGCTTCAATTGGTGAAGCAGCACAACCTGTTATGAAGGTTATGACATCTGCCTCTGAAATCTTCTTCAAAATCATCGGTATGGTCATGGTTATTTCACCATTAGCAGCATTCGGTGCAATGGCTTACACAATCGGCTCATTCGGCTTCGGTTCTTTAAAAAGCTTAGCATTATTAATGGCTTGTATCTACATTACAATGGCGCTATTCATCTTCTTAATTCTTGGCGGTATTATGAAGGGCTTCGGCTTCAATATCTTCAAATTCCTTGCTTATATCAAAGAAGAATTATTACTTGTATTAGGTACATCTTCTTCAGAAACAGCTTTACCAGGCATCATGAAGAAATTAGAAAAATTCGGTTGTTCAAAACAAGTCGTTGGTTTAGTTATTCCAACAGGTTACTCATTCAACTTAGATGGTACAGCCATCTACTTATCAATGGCTGCTATGTTTATCGCACAAGTTTACAATGTTGACCTATCGATCTGGCAACAACTAACATTATTATTAGTATTAATGGTTACATCAAAAGGTGCTGCAGGTGTTACAGGTTCAGGTTTTGTTACATTAGCTGCAACATTAGCTGCGTTCCCAATGATTCCAGTAGCAGGTATTGCCCTACTAATCGGTGTAGACCGCTTCATGTCAGAAGCGCGTGCCATCACAAACATAATTGGTAACTCAGTAGCAACAGTTGTTGTATCAAAACTAGAAAATGAATACAACCCAGAGCAACACGAAGCACTCGTGAAAGAAATTAAAGAAGAACATGCATAAGAAAAACGAAATCGCGCTATATGTGCGGTTTCGTTTTTTAATTACTTATCCTTTTCATCTGAATACATATTTAATAGGAAAGAATTGCGTCTTTTTAGTTCAACCATTACTATAGAAGGTAGTATGTTTTAAAGGAGTTTTACATAATGAAATTAACATCGCGTAAAGAGCAAGCAATCTTCTTGCAAAAGAAGGTCAAACAAGTGGGGCTTGTATCGATTGTGACATTGTTCTTTGTTGTCTTGCTACAGATTTCACGTTCATTTGCCGCAAAAGAACCGGAGTCTTTCTGGCGCTTTGGTGAACCGATCTTTATCGGCTTAGCCTCTATTTTCGCACTTCTGCTATTTGGAATTGTCGTACATCTAGCATATAAGATTTTACAAAGTAAACAAGAGATTCAAAAACGTTCGAAATCATAAAAAGAAGTGGGTTCATCGAATATAGATGAGCTCATCTTTTTATATTTAATAATTGCTGCTGCACTTTTCAATATAAAACCGATTTTTAAAACGGCAACTTTAAAATCGTATCGATTATAATCGATTATTATTTATTTATACAAATAATCGATAATTGAGTATAAATACGAAATCATAGATGCTTTCGATAATAATATCACTTAATTAACCTATTTTATTTCTATCTTATTTAATTGACTTCTATCTACAATCATCATACAATGAAGTTAGTAAGATTCTTGTCGCGAGAATCACATGTAGTACAGCACCTGGTTTGGTCACCAGGCGTTTTTTATGTATTAAATCTATAGAAAGAGCGTTGAATCCAGTTGGAATCAACGCTCTTTTTTCTTACAGCATCATACGGAAGAAACGATAAATTGTATCCACGAATCGAAATAGATCCGCTGCATATCGAAAGATGGTCAGTCCTTCTTCACGCTTTTTCTTTCGCTCAGCCTTTACTTTCTCTTGTCGCGAGTATTTAGGCATGTAGTACACCTCCTTCCGAAAAAGGAGTCAGCTGAAAATGCTGCCATTTTATTGTAGTACGAAAACGACCTTTTGGTGCTAGATTAAAATATATGTAGTATTGCCTTCAAATGTGATGTATAAGCTTTTGTTGAAAACTACTTTTTCATTAGCTGATAGTGAATCTTTAATTACAAAATTTTAAGTAGGAGGAGATCTAATGAAGTATATACTACCCAAACATACATATTACCTCGATGCGATTTCATATTTTTTCATGTTAGCTCAAATCGTCATATTGCTGTTGTATTGGAAGGGGTTAGATGAGCGAGTTCCGATTCATTTTAATTTACTAGGTAGTCCAGATGGTTACGGTTCAAAATATGTTTTATGGATATTGCCGATTGTCTCAATCTTACTGTTCGCAGGGTTGAAAAGCTTTCGATTTATTAAATTCAATCGCTATTTAGCAAAGTTTGATAAACAACTAAGTATGAACCTGTACAAACTCTATTGCTCTTGGACTTCACTCGTATCCGCTTTGACACTGTTTTTCTTTTTTATATTGCTCTATGCCTCTATACAAATTCAGCCTCTAGAGAAAATTCCATCTTATATTATTATCGTGTATTTCGGTGGATTGATTCTATCGGTGATTGTGTATGGCATAATCGAATCCTCGTATAAAAAGAAGTATATAAACTCAAAACAAAAACGAGTAGCACGCTGAACGTGTTACTCGCTTTTTAGATTCATTATGGATAGAAAACAAGTAGGATACCTATTAACAGTGCTCCCAAGACAATTGCTACATAGAAACCATATGTACCTAATAATAATTCAAGAGGTATGAAAATCAGCATTCTAAAAAAGCTCTTAGGGTTCTCTTTCACTTCCTTATAAGCCTGGTACATCATCACGCAAAAATTGACAAGGAAAAAGAGTATTAATCCATATCCGATTATAACTTCCAATGGATCACCTTCACTTTATTATACTTACCTGCGTTTGAGAGCTAAGCGTCTACTCATTTTTAAGCAATTTATTCGAGTATAACTGAATACTATATAACATAGCAGTAATCAGTAGTGAAATGACAAGAATCGCATATAAGAATGATGAAATTAAAGCTGCAAACCCTATGAATATACCACAGATGATAAGCGCACATCCACTAAATCTTTGAATTTGAGTCCATGATTTTTTATTTTGAAAGCTAGCGGCATTTCGGACACCCACTTTAGAATTATAATTGACTGTAGGTAAGAAACTGCCGATGATAATGAAAATACAGCCTACAAAGATTAAAAAGAGACGTTCTGTGTTTAACACTTCATTACGGACATTGAGTATGTAGACAATATTTAATCCAATAACGAATAAACCACCGATCATAGCAAATGCTGTATTCATTTTTTGTTTATTTTCATTTTTTCTATCGATGAGCAGCAAAGCGTAAAAAATAACGAGGACACACAATGAAATAATCATAAACATGAGAAACATGAAACTTTTATGCGCATAATCCGTTATTCCACCTGAATTAGCATGCATGATAACTTTTTCTGGTAAAGAACGATATGTACTTAACCACACAATGAGAGACATGAAAAAAGATGCAACTAATAATAATACATTTTTCAATACATTCATCCTTTCTTGCTTTAAATATCGAGGAAAGCGATTCCACTAATACGTGAAAAGGAACTACAAAGACAATATAAAAAGCACCCTCTTTTACAACGAGAAGGTGCTTTTGGTAATTTCTTTTAGCTAATTTTTAGCTAAACCTCTAATAGCAAAGCTAATCACAAGTAGTCCAATTATTAACGAAACCACTCTCAATGTATAATCAGCAACAAGTAATGCGCCCATCATTTTTTCATCGTTATAGCCATGCCCAGTAATAATCGTTGGCACAAATATAATCACGATACCTAGAATAATCGTTATAACAGTTGTTATGCTTTTCAAATTACCGCCCCTTAATAACGCTTATGTAATTCCCTTACTACAAATATTCAACATAATATTCCAAATTCCTCCTTTTAATTCTATACAGCTCATATACAATAACGTAATCTAGTTTACTGCTAAAAGTTATTAAAACCCTTTAATAATGAATTTAATCTTCTATAATTTTTAATACTATTTTAGCTGTCTCAACTGGGTTACTTATAGGAAAATAATGACCAGAAGAAATGAATTTCATTTTCCCATTGTCTGCTGGTGATTGATATTGTTTATCCTTAGTACCCCACACAATAGAAAATTGGCTATTTAATTTTTGATCTAAATTCATTTTTTTCAAAGCAGTATTTAATTGAAGTGTCGTATTTAAAATTCTAGGAGAACTTATGCTATTTTTTACTCTTTTTAAATACTTATAAGAGGCACCCTCTTGATTTATAAGAAAACCTCTTTTTAAAAAGTACGCTGATAAACGATTATACGATGTGTGTTTTAATAAATACTTACTTATTAATTTAGTAGGCTCAGATTTCAGCTTATGAATTGGTGGTTGTAACAGAATGATCTTATCTTGATTCGTGAATACACC
Organism: Kurthia sp. FSL E2-0154; assembly: GCF_038003625.1. Lineage (NCBI taxonomy): Bacteria > Bacillati > Bacillota > Bacilli > Caryophanales > Caryophanaceae > Kurthia > Kurthia sp. FSL E2-0154. The sequence goes on along the minus strand of NZ_JBBOPO010000001.1, from coordinate 1,072,323 downwards.
TTCTTTAAAAGCTTTCATTAGTAATGCTGCTCCAAAAGAATGACCAACAAAGACAGATTCGTTTGGCACTATCTTTTTAATTGATTGAATCACATGCAGATATGGCGCTAAAATATCCTCATTTTTAATAAAAGGTGTTCTACCGAAGCCAGGTAAGTCGAGAATTAGTATCTCTCTACCAGTTTGTTTATTTAATTCTAAGCCTAGTTCAAATAAATCCGTTCCGTCACTAAATAAACCATGAACTAGAACAATCGGCTTTTGAGTTCCTTCTAATTGATACATTAATAGTCCCTTTATATTTTTTCTCGTAAAAGGGCTTATTTTCTCATGACCATACGTTAGACGAAAGTCAATATCAGCAATTGAGAACGGGATGTTAGATGCAGCCATCTTCTTTATTAATTCCGCATCAAAGTCCCTTTTGGTCAAATGATTATCAAATACTTGGTTTGTTAAAAAGCTAAGACTGCTTTTTGGAATACCTGTTATTTTACTTCCACCAAACTTCATTATAAATTTTAATAATCCAAAAGGTGCTGTGACAAAGGGTTTGTTCATATTCATACTTTCTGAAATAATTGACATAAGTTCTGAAATATTATGATCATGTTCTTTATCAGAAACGAGCGAGTAAGTCATTTCATTTTTTGAATCATTAAATAGTGTAGTGACGATAAATTCAGCTACAATATTTTTATTAATTAGAGGTAAGCGATAATCTTCTCCACCAGGTATAACTGGTAACGAGCCTTTTCTAATGATATCTATAAATAAACCAAAACCACCTAGTTGAGCTGTACTTCCAATCTGTTCATCGCCAATAGCTGTAGGAAGATTAATTACAGCTAAGGGTATTTCATTCTTTCTAGCTTCTTGTCGAATATAAATATCCGATAAAAACTTCATTTGTTCATATGGATGCGCATCTTTTAAGCTTGTTGGAATTTCTGTGAACACATCGATATTTTCCCATGTAGTAGAATCATCTGTAAAAGGGCTCATATAACCAACCGTATGAACTATTTTTTTCAGCCCATGTTTTTTGTGTATTTCCTTCGCAATATCCATTACATTTTTACTTCCTTCTAAAAAAGCTTTTTTAGGGGTCCCGTCAGGAAAATGCGGATTTACAACGCTAAGCACATTTTCGAGACGATTCCCCCATTTTTAACAACGTTAAGAAAATTTCAATGGTCTTAAAGAATCTAACGAGACTATTTTCTCGGAATTAAAATGGTATTCTCCTAGTAAATTAATATGTTCCCAACCTAGAGGCGATATATGGTGCAATAATTCTTCATTAAAACTACCAGACTGTTTTTGATATTCAACTGCTTTTGTTAGATGTAAGGTATTCCAGATACTGATGGCATTAATGATTATGTTTAAGGCACTGGCCCTTTGCAATTGATGCTGTATGGTTCGTTCTCTAAGCTCACCTTGTTTTCCAAAGAAAATAGCCCTTGCTAATCCATTCATGGCTTCTCCTTTATTCAATCCTCTTTGTATTTTTCTTCTTAATGATTCATCTGAAATGTAATTCAAAATAAAGATTGTTTTTTCTATTCGGCCCATCTCACGTAAGGCGGTAGCTAAGCTGTTTTGTCTTGAATAGGAACCTAGTTTCCCCATTATAAGGGAGGCTGAAACTGTTCCCTCCCTTATAGAATGAGCTAATCGCAAAACATCCTCATAATTTTCTTTAATGACCTTTTTATTTATTTGTCCACGTAAAATGGCTTCTAATTTTGGATACTCACTTGCTTTATCTATTGTAAATAATTTCGAGTCTGATAAATCTCTTATTCTTGGAGCAAATTTAAATCCTAATAAGTGGGTCAATCCGAATATTTGGTCTGTGTAACCGGCTGTGTCTGTATAATGCTCTTCTATGTTTAGATCGGTCTCATGGTGCAACAAACCATCTAAAACATGAATGGCATCCCTTGAATTAGTATGTATAATCTTTGTGTAATAAGAAGAAAATTGATCACTTGTAAATCGATAGATGGTGGTTCCCTTTCCTGTTCCGTAATGTGGGTTTGAATCTGCATGTAGTGATGAAACACCTAGCTGCATCCTCATACCATCTGACGAGGATGTTGTACCGTCTCCCCAATAGGAAGGTAATTGTAATTTGTGATGAAAATTTACTAATACGGCTTGGGCCTTATTCATTGCTTCTTCATACATGCGCCATTGAGATACATTGGCTAATTGCTTATATGTAAGTCCGGGTGTTGCTTCAGCCATTTTGCTTAAACCAATATTCATTCCCATTCCTAAAAGGGCAGCCATGATAATGATTGTTTCCTCTTTATCTGGTTTTCGATTATTGGAAGCATGGGTGAATTGCTCATGAAATCCTGTTATATGAGCAACATCCATGAGTAAATCAGTTAATTTTATTCTTGGCAACATTTGATAAAGGCTTGCACTAAACTTTTTTGCTTCTTCTGGAACATCTTTTTCTAAGCGTGCAAGTGATAGCTTTCCTTTTTCAAGAGAAACCCCGTCTAACTTGTTGGAGTTGGCAGCTAACCACTTTAACCTTTCGTTAAGGCTTCTGGATCTTTCCGTCATATAATCTTCGAATGATAAACTAACTGATAATCTCGTATTCTCCTTCGTTTGGTTCCATGTATCTTCTAAAAGTAAATATTCCTCAAAATCTCTATATTGTCTGCTACCAACAATGGAAACATCTCCTGCCCGAACATGCTCCCGAAGTTCCGTTAAAACAGCCATTTCATAGTAATGACGGTTGATTGTTGTACCATCATCCTCGTATAAATGCTTTTTCCATCGTTTTGAAATAAAATCCACCGGTGAGTTTTCAGGTACTTTTCGCTTCCCAGATTCGTTCATTCCTCGGATAATCTCTACAGCTTGTAAAAGTGGCTCATTTGCCTTTGTAGATTGAAATTCCAATACTCTTAATAACGTGGGTGTATATTTTCTAAGTGAATAGAATCGTTTTTGTAATAAGTCTAAATAATCATAATCAGCAGGACGTGCAAGCTCCTGAGCCTCTTCTACTGAACAGACAAAGGTATTCCATTCAATAACTGATTCTAAAACCTTAAAAACGTCTAGTTTTTCCTCTCTTGCTTTAATTAATGCTTGTCCGATGTTCGTAAAGTGTATAACCTTCTCATTTAGCTTTTTACCGTTTTGTACGTGTCAGTTCAACTAGTCAAAACCCTTCAAGACAATTTCAGCAGCTAAGCGAATTCGGAATGGATATTATATAAGAAGAAAAAGTTTCTGGGGCAACGAAGGAACGTGAGCAACTTCAAAAAATGTTAGAGGACTTACAAGATGGTGACACCATTTATGTTACAGATTTAACTCGAATTACTCGTAGTACACAAGATTTATTTGAATTGATCGATTACATACGAAGGAAAAAAGCCAGCTTAAAATCACTTAAGGATACATGGCTAGATTTATCAGAGGATAATCCATACAGCCAATTCTTAATTACAGTAATGGCTGGTGTTAACCAGTTAGATAGAGATCTTATCCGTATGCGTCAACGTGAAGGGATTGAGCTGGCTAAGAAAGAAGGAAAGTTTAAAGGTCGGATAAAGAAATATCATAAAAATCATGCGGGAATGAATTATGCAGTAAAGCTATATAAAGAAGGAAATATGACTGTAAATCAAATTTGTGAAATTACAAATGTGTCTAGGGCTTCATTATATAGAAAGCTATCGGAAGAGAACAAATAGTTCAGTCCTATTCCATTAATTGGCCAGATAATGTTATGTACTTAAAGTCTTATGCAGTTTGGTTATTTTGTTATTAGAATTGGGTACTCCAATTCTTTTTTTATGAATTTTTTTACTCATTCAAACAAACACTTGAATGAATTATTAAAAATGGTTATACTATATTCAAATAAACACTTGAATGAATTATTAAAAATGGTTATACTATATTCAAATAAACACTTGAATGATATTGGGGTGAGAATGTGATTAAGAAAGATACTTGTGAAATTTATTATTATGACGAAGAAAAGGTCAATCGAATACAAGGTAATTTACAGACAGTAGATATTTCTAGTGTTGCCCAAATGTTAAAAGCTATTGCAGATGAAAATAGAGCAAAAATTACCTATGCTTTATGTCAAGATGACGAACTGTGTGTGTGTGATATAGCAAATATTATAGGTGGTACGGTTGCAAATGCCTCTCATCACCTGCGAACGCTCCATAAGCAAGGGATTGTTAAGTTTCGAAAAGAGGGAAAACTTGCATTTTATTCATTAGATGATGAGCATATCAGACAAATTATGATGATTGCATTGGCACATAAGAAAGAGGTGAAGATCAATGTCTAGTGGGAAAGCAAAACTGTCTGAAGAAGAAATGAAAGCCTATCGTGTTCAAGGATTTACTTGTACTAACTGTGCAGCCATTTTTGAAAATAATGTTAAAGAACTTCCCGGTGTTCAGGATGCGAAAGTAAATTTCGGAGCATCTAAAGTTTATGTTAAAGGGACGACAACCATTGAAGAATTAGAAAAAGCAGGAGCATTTGAAAATTTAAAAATTCGAGATGAAAAAGAACAAAGGGTAGAACGAGAACCTTTTTGGAAGCAGAAAGAAAACATTAAGGTATATATATCAGCTCTTTTACTTGTAGTTAGCTGGTTCTTAGGAGAGCAGTATGGTGAAGAGCATGTTCTACCGACAATTGGTTATGCAGCGTCCATTTTAATCGGTGGATATTCGTTATTCATTAAAGGTCTCAAAAATCTAAGCAGATTAAATTTCGATATGAATACGCTTATGACTATTGCAATTATAGGAGCTGCAATCATTGGTGAATGGGGTGAAGGGGCAACCGTTGTTATCCTATTTGCGATTAGTGAAGCATTAGAGCGTTATTCAATGGATAAAGCACGTCAATCTATTGAATCTTTAATGGATATTGCCCCAAAAGAAGCGTTAATTCGACGAGGCAATGAAGAAATGATGATTCATGTTGATGATATTCAAGTTGGAGACATCATGATTGTTAAGCCCGGTCAAAAGTTAGCAATGGATGGAATAGTGGTTAAAGGTACATCGACATTAAATCAGGCTGCGATTACAGGTGAAAGTGTTCCAGTAACGAAAACCACAAATGATGAAGTATTTGCAGGAACCTTGAATGAAGAAGGGTTACTTGAGGTTAAAGTAACAAAACGAGTTGAAGATACTACTCTTTCAAAAATCATTCACTTGGTAGAAGAAGCCCAAGCAGAACGGGCCCCTTCTCAAGCGTTTGTCGATAAATTTGCAAAATACTATACACCAGCTATTGTCATACTAGCTCTTTTAATTGCGGTAGTTCCACCATTATTTGGCGGAGACTGGAGCCAATGGATTTATCAAGGCTTAGCTGTATTAGTGGTTGGTTGTCCTTGTGCCTTAGTAGTCTCAACTCCAGTTGCTGTGGTTACAGCAATAGGAAATGCAGCGAAAAATGGTGTATTAATTAAAGGTGGTATCCATTTAGAAGAAGCAGGACACTTAAAAGCGATAGCCTTTGATAAAACAGGAACATTAACCAAAGGGATTCCTGCTGTAACAGACATTGTGACATATGGTAGAAATGAAAATGAATTAATGACCATAACAGCAGCCATTGAAAAAGGATCACAGCACCCTCTTGCTTCAGCGATTATGCGAAAAGCAGAAGAAAATGGATTAAAATTCAACGAAGTAACAGTAGAGGATTTTCAATCCATTACAGGTAAAGGCGTTAAAGCCAAAATAAATAATGAAATGTATTATGTGGGAAGTCCAAATCTTTTTGAGGAATTACACGGAAGCATTTCAAGCGATAAAAAAGAAAAAATTGCCGATATGCAAACTCAAGGTAAAACGGTGATGGTGTTAGGAACAGAAAAAGAAATTCTTTCGTTTATTGCCGTAGCCGATGAAATGAGGGAATCGTCTAAAGAAGTTATCGGCAAGTTGAACAATATGGGAATCGAAACAGTGATGCTAACAGGCGATAACCAAAGAACGGCAACAGCCATCGGAAAACAAGTTGGTGTTTCGGATATTAAAGCTGACTTACTTCCAGAAGATAAGCTTAATTTTATTAAAGAACTTCGAGAAAAACATCAAAGTGTGGGGATGGTCGGAGATGGCGTGAATGATGCTCCAGCCCTTGCGGCATCTACCGTTGGTGTAGCAATGGGTGGTGCTGGAACTGATACAGCTTTAGAAACGGCTGACATCGCCTTAATGTCAGATGATTTAAGTAAGTTACCTTACACGATTAAATTAAGTCGTAAGGCTCTAATCATAATTAAACAAAATATTACCTTCTCTTTGGCGATTAAATTAGTGGCATTACTTTTGGTCATGCCCGGTTGGTTAACGCTTTGGATAGCGATATTTGCTGATATGGGAGCAACTTTACTTGTAACATTAAACAGTTTACGCTTATTGAAAATCAAAGAATAGGTTCTAAAATGGGCGTCAACTATCGGGTGCGATCATTGAAAACAATGTTATGCTTCAAAAGGGATATTAACAGGAAATATACAACTAAAGGACGCTTTAACTGAGCAACGAAAAAAGCCAAATTTCTCAATTGATGTTGAGAAATTTGGCTTTTTAGTATGGGAATTTCCTTAGCGTTGTAAATCCGCATTTTCCTGACGCTACCCCTATTTTTAAAAACTTTTTTAATTCCTGCTACTACAGCATCGCCCACTGTTTTCGTTAAACGTAAGCCGTTCTCATCGTATGTATACGATGAGATAATTTGATCATTCTAATAGTTGAAAATCTAACTGACTCTTTAATACATTCCTTTTTTCTTTCAAAATTGATTCGTTTTTAAAAACCATGCGAATCGTTAAAGAATCTGTCACAATAAATGCCCACTCATAATCTACTAAAAATAATAATGGGACACCTCTAATTGCCATTTTGAAAAGCATAATCAACTCCTGAAAATTTTCAATTTTTGCACCGCGATAATCTTCATGGAATTCCATTGGAGTAGCAATAACCCCTTGGTTTTTCAAATAATTTATATACTTTTTATAATCTTTTTGCATCCATTTTTTAACCGAATACAAATACCAATTTTTCTCAAAATAAGGCGTAACAATCATATTTTTTTAGTAAATACACTATTTTCAACATTTTTTAACCAATTAAAAAATGTATTTTCTATTTCTAACCACTCAGTTACCTTTAAATTTCGTTCGGCATTTCTATTTTGAACAGCTTCAATGCCAAAACTTTCATAAAATTCCGGAAAATTTAGTTTTTCTAATAATTTTTCAGGCATAGCTAAATTAAATTGATACTGCTTTTTCCCCTCATCTTCCCAATCATAAAAATCATAATGTTTAAGTATATCTAATAATTCTAAAAAAGTAATTTTTTCCATAAATCCCCCTTTTTCGTCGCAATTGGTTCGCATCATTATACGTGAAAGTCGCTTTCTCACCATTCACTTCGGATGCTGTATGATTCCCCACTGCGTCATAATCATACGTGTTGACCGTACCATCTGGTAAGGTTTCTTTTGTTAATTGATCATTGGCATCATAACCAAAGCTGCTTACTTGACCATTTACATCGGCTTGTACGATATTTCCATTTTTCGTATAGTCATAGGCGATTTTAAATGGCTGTTGTGCTTTTGTTGTATACGTTAGTGAACCAAGTAAATTCGCATCGTTCATTTGCGTCACTTGTTTCCATAAATCAGTATTGAGTGTTAAGGTATTTTGATTTTCTACGAATTCTATAAATAGAGAAGACCCCCCAACACGTAAAAATATTGGGGGTCCTGCGACTTAAATTATAGCCTATTATCAGAACTGTTTTGGTGACTGGCACTTAATCTATTATTTGAAATCATATCATTGTAATATATCCTTTCAACTCCTACTACATACCTTGCATTCTTAGCTTTAGAAACAAGTTTTATTTGATAAGATGGTCCATGTTTAAAATCCAATTCGAAAGATAATAACAAATCCCTAAGAAAATAGGTAAAACATAGATTTTTGTTGTTTCCATTAATCTACTTGACATTACCATAGAGTAAAAAATGCAAACAATAGATAAAATGATTGTACTAATGCTTATATTATTTTTATCCCAAGTAGCCTGCAAGTAGTGGGCAGAAAAAATAAAAATAAAAATAAAAAGTTTTAAATATTTCATTATATATGACTCCTTTTATGTTAACCTAACCTTTTTTTGGCAACGTAGGAGCCATAAGTATATGCAGATCTGTAACATGGAGCATATTGGAAATACTTATTACGACCTCCTTGATAAATCCCATGCGGCAACAACATATGCTATGCCAGTCATTAAAGCGTAAAATATTCTATTAGGCTTTAATCCATTCGAATCCACATTCATCACTGGATTATTATTCGTATACGTATAACCATTTTGCGATAACGGTTCATCCTCATCCCCTGGGTGTGGGTCTAGAGCTAGGAAGGCTCCGTTTGCTGGGTTATAGTAACGCGCTTGTAAATAGTAATTCTTCGTCTCATCATCATAGTAGTAACCTGCATAACGAATTGGATTCGCTTTTGCTAGATCCCCTTCGACCGTTAATACATTTCCGTAAGCATCATATGTGTATGCACCAACTTCTTGATCTTCACTATCACGGCCTCACAGGATGTGAGATCCATCGACGTTCGCACAGGACGTGCGGTACTTAGTCGATGTTCATCAATTAATACATCTCCACGATGGTTCGTAATGAATTGCTGCTTGCTGGACGCAAGTTGGGCGAGCCAACAACAGGACGTTGTGTACTGGCTCGCCTTCCTTTACAGTTTCAAATGTACCTGCATCATTTTTCGCTTTCACTATCATACCAAGCGGTGTGTAACCATCCCATTCATATGAACGGTACTCAGTAATAACATCCTTCACTTTCACAACTTCCATATCCAATACGTCATCGTTATAGAAGTATTCATGCGCTGTATCGCCAACTGTTTTCGTTAAACGTAAGCCGTTTTCATCATATGTGTACGATGCGATAGTTTGATCGTCTAATGTCGTTACTTTTGTTAAACGTTGTTGCTGCTGCTTGCTGGACGCAAGTTGGGTGAGCCTTGCAACAGGACGTTGCGATTTTGGCTCACCTTCCTTTTATAGTTCTCATCTTGCAATAAGTTACCATCTGCATCATACGTATAAGCCGTCTCATTTTTCGTCGCAATTTGATTGGCATCATTATACGTGAAAGTCACTTTCTCACCATTCACTTCAGATGCTGTACGATTCCCCACTTCGTCATATTTCATCTTCTTTAATAACAGGTATATTTTGATATGGGTGATTTGAAAAATTAGATATGAAGTCAAAACCTATACCATCATGACTTACCCACAAATGATATTTATAATTATCTTCAGTATAATCTAAAATAAATCTAGCTAAACCAATATCGCTATGAAAGTCCACTTCTAATGTTCGTTCATTAGAAAATAAGATACTTTCATTATTAAATGCATCTAAATAAGCCTCAGAAAAATGGGTCTTGAGGTCTTCTATATTATGAATATCTACCACATAATAATAATTTCCATTACTCAATTTCGTCATCTCTGCTTGATTAGATAGATTAATTTCATTTGAACCACTTATTCCGTGAATATAAAATGGGTATAAATTTAATTTCTCTAAAAATTTTTTTAAACATATACTATCAATATCATTTTTAATATCAATGTAATTATCAAGATCAATCGCACTCAGATTGTTTTCTTCGGGATCAACGTGACAATAGAAACTAGTTATGCCCTTTTTTTTAGATTTAAAAATATATGAAAAGTCTTCTCCAACTAAAAAATCATTTAATGTAATCTTCACTACCATACCACCTTATAAGTTGATGATGTTTTTATATACACATTTCTCGGTATGAATTCACCTATAATATAGTGCACCTTAGATTTATAATGATAATGCCAAATACCTTCTCCATATTGTTTGTTAGTTTTCTTCCCCCACTTTTTAAGATAGGCTACCTTCGGCAATGTATGGAAATCTATAGAAAAAACTCTTCCCTTTCCTTTTTCAATAACCTTAATTAATACGCCTCCATTAGATTCAATTTTATATTTGGAATTGAATTTTTTTAAATATTGAGAGGCTTTTTTAACCATATACTTTCTTGCTTTAGTTAAAGCAGGTCCTCCATATTTTTTTATTAATGGCTTTGCTAAGGCAAGTAAGGCTTGAGCAATAAATTTAGCAAACTCTCCATTTGGATCCACATTCATCACTGGATTACCATTCGCATAGCTATAACCATTTTGTGATAACGGTTCGTCATCATCACCCGGATGTGGGCCTCACACGATGTGAGTGTCATCGACGTTCGCACAGGACGTGCGGATCTTAGTCGATGTTCTGCTAGGAAAGCTCCGTTTGCTGGGTTATAGTAACGAGCTTGTAAATAGTAGTTCTTTGTTTCATCGTCATAATAATACCCTGCATAACGAATTGGGTTCGCTTTCGCTAGGTCCCCTTCGACCGTTAACACATTTCCATAGGCATCATATGTGTATGCACCGACTTCTTTGTCGTCTTTATCACGAATACTTAGTACGTCTCCACGATGATTCGTAATGAATTGCTGCTTGCTGGACGCAAGTTGGGCGAGCCAACAACAGGACGTTGTGTACTGGCTCGCCTTCCTTTACAGTTTCAAATGTACCGGATTCATTTTGCTTCTTGATAATCATACCAAGTGGTGTATAGCCACTCCATTCATATGAACGGTATTCCGTAACAACATCCTTTACTTTCACAACTTCCATATCCAATACTTCGTCGTTATAGAAGTATTCATGTGTTGTGTCGCCAACTGTTTTCGTTAGACGTAAGCCATTTTCATCGTATGTGTACGATGCGATAGTTTGATCGTCTAATGTCGTTACTTTTGTTAAACGTTGTTGCTGCTGATTGCTGGACGCAAGTTGGGTGAGCCTTGCAACAGGACGTTGGTCACTTGGCCATTTACATTGGCTTGTGCGATATTACCATTTTTCGTATAATCATATGCACTACTACAAATATTAATGCACTTCCCTTTATATTAGTTCAACAAAATCTTTAGTCCATAATTGTGCTCTATTACTTTGTATTATTACTGTGAAGATAATTTTCGGTTCTACAAGAAACTGATTTTCATCTCGATGTGTTCGCCATTCTTTTACTCCAGATAATAACAAATCAATAAATATTTCATAGCTTTTTTGATCAGTTATTAATAACTGATCAAAATTTTTAATAAATAGCGTGATCTTTTTTTTCGGACCTAACCATTCCAAATCATTAAAACATTCATCAAAAGAACTCCAATTATAAGAAAAATATGAGGGGAAATTAAATTCCTTAGAAAATTGTTTAAATAGTTCTCTTTTTTTTATGCATTTTTCGCCATCTATAAATTTAGTGAAGTTGCCTGCATCTTTACGTGATTCAATGCAATTCTCTCGAAAAACCTCATCGAATTTTTGATTATCCGTTATAATTTTAATATATTTTTCATCTATCATAATATCCTCCTTAATTCATTGTCCTAAAACTTTTATAATGATTATTCGTATAATAAGCTTTACCATTTGCTCCTATAACGATTCTCTCTTTTCCTCTGTTTTTACCTTTTACCTTTTTAAAAATATCATATTCTTTATAAGTGGTGTTTTTCGGTAATATTCCATCATCATTCTTGAATGTCTTACCACCTTTATATCCATTTTTGGTATGTCCATTTTTTTGAACATATCTTAATATTGATTTTGCTTCTTTGGGTACAACGAATGTAGTTTTAGTTTTCCTTAAAACTTTTGACCCTGTTCGCCAAACTTTTTTACCATTTTTCACTACCCATTTACCAGCAGTTGGAACCAGTCTTATTAAAAAAGCCCATTTTCCATCCGGATCGACATTCATCACGGGATTGCCATTCGCATAGCTATAACCATTCTGTGATAAAGGTTCGTCATCATCACCTGGATGTGGGTCTAATGCTAGGAAGGCTCCATTTGCTGGGTTATAGTAACGGGCTTGTAAATAATAGTTTTTCGTCTCTTCGTCATAATAATAACCTGCATAACGAATTGGATTCGCTTCCGCTAAGTCGCCTGTTGCAGTTAACACATTTCCATATGCATCATATGTGTATGCACCGACTTCTTGATCTTCACTATCACGAATACTTAATACGTCACCACGGTGGTTCGTAATGAATTGATACGCATTTGTTTCAAATGTACCGGATTCATTTTGCTTCTTGATAATCATACCAAGCGGTGTATAGCCATTCCATTCATATGAACGATATTCTGTTACAGTATCCTTTACTTTTACGACTTCCATATCTAATACTTCGTCGTTATAGAAGTATTCATGTGTTGTGTCGCCAACTGTTTTCGTTAGACGTAAGCCATTTTCATCGTATGTGTACGATGCGATGATTTGGTCGTCTAGCGTCGTTACCTTTGTTAAACGTTGTTGCTGATTGTACGTGTACTTATAGTGTTCATCTTGCAATAAGTTACCATCTGCATCGTACGTATAAGCCGTTTCATTTTTCGTCGCAATTTGATTGGCATCATTATACGTGAAAGCAGCTTTCTCACCATTCACTTCGGATGCTGTACGATTCCCTACTGCGTCATAATCATATGTGTTGACCGTACCATCTGGTAAAGTTTCTTTTGTTAATTGATCATTGGCATCGTATACAAAGCTGCTCACTTGACCATTGACATCAGTTTGTGCGATATTACCCGCCCTCGTAAATTCATAGCCAAATTTAAATAGTTGTTGCGCTTTTGTTGTGTACGTTAATGAACCAAGTAAATTCGCATCGTTCCTTTGCGTCACTTGTTTCCATAAATCATTGTTCAATGTAATCGTTGTTTTATTGTTTGGTACATCGATATCACTTTGGTAATCATGTGAAACTTGATCTGCACTGATTTGAATATGGTCCACATCATCGCTATTTTCTTTATATGTTGTCGCTTCTTTTACTTTAAAATCTTCTCCATACGCAGTTGTCACTGCGTTGTTGCGTTCTTTCTCATCGTAACCATAATCTTGCTTGAATAAGCCCAGTGTATAGTTCGCAAGTAAATTAGTTTCAGCTGTATAACCATACGTTTTGAGTGTTTTCGTATCACGTAAAATAGACGTTGTATTGCCATTTTCATCATACGTATAATCAATCGCTTCATCGCCATTCTGTACCTGTGCTAATTGGCCATCACTATTATATGTGTACGTTGTTTTAACACCTGAAGGTAATTCAGACTGACTCATTTCACCATTTTCATCATACTCGTACGAGAACTTCATATTTGGCATGGTGACGGTCGTTACTTGATCATTATCGTTATACGTGTACGTTTTTTGACGGTTTAATGCATCCGTTAACGTCGTTAAATTATTGTTATTATCATATTGATACGCTGTTTTATGCCCATTTCCATCTGTTACAGAAAGGATTGTTGAAGGATACATCGGATCATACGTATACGATTTCGTGTGCCCATCTGCATCTGTTTCTTTCACCTTTTGTCCATAAATAGAATATACTACAGAAGTCGTATTCCCTTTTTTATCTGTCGAAGTTACTTGACGTTGCTCATCATCATAATCGACTTGTTCAAATGTCCCATTGGCATACGTTGTTTTTGTGACACGCCCATAGGTATCATAAACATACGTTGTTTCTTCGTCTTTTACTTTTGAACGAATAAGTGAAGGTCCATCATATGTGTAAGTCGTTTCTTCACCATTCACATCTTTTGTCGATATTAATTGATTTCGATTATTATACGTATTGGTTACAGTTCCTTCTTTTGTGGTTGATGTCAAAAGATTTCCTTGCGGATCATACGTATTTTTTTCTGTTGAAGCATCTGGGTTGATGGTTGTTAACAAGTTGTACTGTTCATCATACGTGTAGAATGACGTTGTTTTTTGTTCATCATCTCCAGGCGCATTTTCTTCCACAACTGCATACGTATTGTTCTTTTCATCACGTTTATAAACAGTTTCATTATCACTAGAATCAATAGATTTATACTCATTGTTTTTTGCATCAAATTGATACGTATTCGTCACAGATAATTCTGCATCTCTAGCTTGTTTATCAAAAATAATTAATTCATTTGTATTATATTTAAACGTTGTTTCATTTTTTTGACCATCTACATACTTCGTTAGCTGTCCATTGGCATCATACATAAAGTTTTCAACTATTGTGCGTGTTGACTTATCACTACCGATGATTGTTTGTATCAATTGATCATTTGTATAACTATATTTTGTCCAATGATCGCCATACTGAACTTGACTAATATGATCATCTACATATGAAATTTTGATATTCTCTTGATTACTTGTTCCTTTTGTTTCCGCTACTTCCGTGACTTGCCCTTTTTCATTTCTTTTAAAGCTAATTTCATTGCCATATTCGTCTGTATAAGAAGCAATTGCATACGTACCTGTTTTCGAACTTTCTTGGTAGGTTTGAACAAAACCATTTTTATCTGTCATGGTATATGTTGAATCGCTTTTTTCTAATTTTTCATATAAACCTTTTGGTGAAGTGAACGTATCTCCTGATTTCTCAAATAGGTGGGCCGTTCCATCTTCATCTGTATAATAAACATTCTTTTCACCAGCTTCTGTCAAGGTTTCATTCCCTACGAATGTCCATCCTTTTCCTAAAACAGAAGATGTAGTTGAGCGAGAATTATACGTACGAGTAAAGGCATATCCTAAATCACTTCGAGTATAAAGTGACTCATCTGTAAATTGTAAAACCATATTTCCAGCTGTTACGTTTACTGCTGCTGTTGCATTACCAAATGTACTTTCATCATATGTGAAATAATCCTCTAAACCGAGTAAATCCTCATATAGTGCAGGTTTTACTACTGCGCTATTCGATGCTTCACTTAATCCACGTTGACCTGTCAGTTTATCTTCCTCTGTTTCAGGTGCAGTCGCATCATCTTCAAAAAATGCTTTTACGGTTACTGTATATTTTTTAGTGAGTTCATATACAGGCTTCGAAGTAAATGTAGTAACATTTTTTACTTTTATTTTTTCCGCTGTTTTACCATCGTCCAATTGAATTTCATAGTATCTTGCACCTTTTGAAGCTGTCCAATCAACGGTTAAACTTGTTTTATTTTTCACAAGATTATTATTATTTGCTTTTACTTTTACATCTGTTGGTGCATATAGTTTCATATACGCGTAACTTACATCCGAAGAAGGTGAATCCCCTGCAGCCGACATCGCAATAATACGAACACTATATCTAGTTGAACTACTACCATATGTGTTACTAGGATCTATCGGTAACTCTGCACCTTTACCAATACTAGACTTATTATCTAATATATGTCTTGTAAATCCGTCTTACCCGCTTGTATTTGTGCATCTGTTGGCCATATTTTCTTACCTTTTGTACTAATAGAAAGAGTGTCTTTTCCTACTGTATAATTTTTATAAGTTGTTCCATTCCAAATGCGTACTTTATACCCTGTTGCATTAGCCACTTTCTTCCATTTAATATCTAACCAACCGCGTCCACTATTGGTTGTATCAGTTTCTGGATAAGTTCCTATTGAAATGGTAGGTGCATCTGGCTCACCTGCTGGTAACGATAGTGCTTTATAAATAATTTCTGAACTCGGACCGTCTCCCGTTGGATAGACAGGGACTACTCTGAATTTGTAATTTTTAGTTGTTGTTGTACTTCCCAAGTTAGCCGAGTAAAATTCAGATGGATCTACAAGTAATTCAGTTCCTTTACCATCTAAACTATAACGAGATGCTGATGTATAAGGCTTTTTAGGGAACATTTTTTTCCCTTTTGATGTCCACGTTAAATTATTTCCTGTATAAACTGTTTCATAACGATAACCATCAAACATCTGCAATTTATAACTTGATGCTCCGTAGACAGATTTCCATTTCACATTAATAAAACCTGTTTTAGCCACAATATCATCTACAGTTGTTGTCATTGTAGGTGTAGGCATTTTCTCGTAGTGATAATTTACAACAATCTTTGCTTTTTTTGTACTTTCAGCAGCAGTGATTTTTTTCCAATATGTTTTCCCGTTACCATTTGTGTGGAACTTAAAACCATAATTTGGTCGTTCTCCTGAAACCCATGCTTGAACCGTATTTGTAACATTCAAATGTGCCCACTCGTCACGCCCAACAGATGTTGAACCGATTTTTGTAGAAGATGGTTTATTGTTCCATGTTAGGTCATTTGCTCCCCATGAATCTTTTACTTCGTCTACCCATAATCCATTCTTAGTCCCCGCATAATAAGCGTGTGTCACATAAGCTTGTAAATCGGCACTATCAATTGTAGCACCTTTTAAATCACCTACTACACTAAACTTAATAAAAGGATAGTTAGTTCCAGATGTACTGTCATAATAACCAGTTTGTAAAATATATTCTCCTTGTACAGGATCCCATTGTTTATTAAAATTAGCTGTTGGATATTTACTAGATACATATGTATCACCAAGTGCCTCTATTGTTGTAACAGACGGATCAATATAAATCGGATATACACGCTTTTCTGATTTTAGCCATTCTTCATCTACATCTAAAGTCAAACTATAGCTATTTTTTTCATTTTTCTTTAAAATATAATGCGCTTGATCTGAATAAACCCCTTCTCCTTTCGCTTCATTGATGTTTGAATCCATCATCATCGGCTTTGGTAATGTAAATACTGGTTTCGATTTCTCTTCGTCAGTTAGAAACTGAATCGATCCATCTTTTTGTAAAGTTGGTATTAAATCCGTCTTTAAATTATAGTTAAATTGATGAACCCCTGTATATTTCTTTACAATCCAATCCTCTTTAACTTCCTGATTGAATGTAATATGTCGCAAGTCAATATGAGGATAAATTTCGTTGTATTGTACTTTATTTTCCTCGAAAGTTGTCTTACTTAAAAGGTTTGGTTTGATATTTTCCCCATTTTGAATAGCATTTGTTAATTCGAATACTACTTCATGATTATCTTTTTTATAAGTAATATTTTGATCATTTTTGATTTTCTCAGGAAAATCTACTTGTAAATCCGTATTTTCTGTTGAAAATGTGGATTCAGCATCTAACGATAATGTATCGTCGATTTCTTCATATGTCTTTCCTTGTTTAGAATGGACCGGCTCTGCATAAATTTCTTTGTAATAATCACCCTCCGTTCCTTTAAATGTTTTTGTGTACTTTGTTCGCTTACTTTTTATCTCTTCTAAGTTCTCTGTTGATACATTAGAAGAATCTTCTGTTTGTTTTACAAGAGACTCTTTTTTCTGTTCTGAATATGCAAGTGCCACATACTCAGGAATAGAGCTAATAATTAAGATAATTACTAAAAAAAGACTCAAATACTTACGGAAATACATTGCTACTCCTCTTTCTATTATAAAGTATGTAACATTTTTAATAAAAATGAAGTTTTTTTGTTAAAAATGTTACATAAATTAAGATACCATATTATTTAATTGCTTTAAATAAATTTTTTATTTACAAAAAAAACAAAATTATATTAAAAATTATAAATCCCATGAATTTCACGACTATACTATTCAGTGTTTATTCATTGACAAAACAGCCATCAACACGTACTATTACACGTATAAAAAATTAATAAGGGAGTGTATATGTAAACTGGCACCTATGTCAAGGACACAATAAAAAAAGAGATTAAGCAACTTGAAGGTGATTCCTATATTGAATAGGAGTCATCTTTTTTAAGTTCCACTGATAACGATAGTTGTTGTAATAAACCATGTAATGATTTATTTTTGTCTTTAATTCTTGTAATGTTTTACTCGATTGATAATCTACTTCGTCCTTTAAATGTCCAAAGAACGATTCTTGAGGCGCATTATCCCAACAGTTACCTCTTCTAGACATCGATTGACCTAAACCATATTGCTTTAATAACTTTTGATATCGAGGACTTGTATAATGGCTTCCTTGATCTGAGTGGATGAAGGCATCTTTATGGAGAGTGACTTTCTTGTTGTTGACTAACTTATGGATGGTTTGCGTTGCGATGTCTAAAGTGATTCGATCTGAAACATGATAGGCTAGAATTTCATTGGTAGAGGCATCTTTTACGGTCGACAAATACGCCATACAATTACCGTTATATGGCAAGTAAGTAATGTCGGTTAATAATACTTTTCCCGGAACACCTTGCTTAAATTTTCGGTTTAATTGGTTTGAAACCACTTGATGTTCCTTTGTAGCTTTCGCCATTTTTTTATAAGGATTCGGCTTTCGATGAGGGCAAATGATGCCGTATTTCTTCATAATTCTTTGGATTTTTTTACGACTAAAGATAAGATGAAAGTCATTCTCCAGAATCATTTTAATGGAACGAGACCCTTTCTTATAACCACGTCGCTCAAAGGCTTTTAATATGATTTCTTTCGCTTCTACGTCGCGTTGCTCTCTGGCTTGACGGCTAGAACGGGCTTTTAGGTAACTGTAATATCCAGAGCGTGAGACGTCTAAAAGGGCACAGAAATAAGCCGTCATTCGCTTCAATTGATTCTGTTCCACCGTTTCATAAATCAATAGATAGATACTACTTGGATTTAGGCTTTCTCTGGCGTTTAGCAGCCTCCTTTCGGTCACTTCGAGCTTTTTTAATAACGCTACTTGACCTTCTAATAGTTTAATTCGAGCCTCTTGTCTTTCAATGATTTCAGTTGATGTCAGTTCACGGATTAAAGGTCGACCCGAATTACTTTTCCTTGAATCTGTAAGTCCGATTGACCCATCCTTTTCATAAGCTTTCTTCCATCTATAAGCAGATTGTTCAATACGCTTCATTCCGATTACATCTACATCGAAGCCGTTTTCTTCAAAGATATGACGTGGCAGTTTCCACGCTAAATAAGCATCTAAAAATTTATGTTTAAAAGCATCTGTATAAGTGATAGAGCGCTCGCTAACACGTGCTACATTCGTATTATTTTGAAGTGTTTCGATCTCTTGCTTTGTAAATATGATTTTACTCATGACGTCGCCTTCTTCCTATAGCTTGAATGTAAAGTATATAAAAAAATACCTGTGATTAAAACACTCTTTTTATCGAGTGTCCTAACTACAGGTACCATACTAATTTCACCCCTCCTTTTCTATTAGACTGTTCACGTTCGTATTTCGTTCAACTTTTTTTCCTTTTATTAAAAGGGACTATTCAGGGTATAGGTAATTAGATATTACTACGATTGAATTTTCAGATAATAAAAATAATCTTGATGATGACAATATTCCTTCTATGTTTAAACAAGTTGGTGTAAGTAAAAAGCGTACCATTTCTGATTAACATAAAAAATCCGTAACGCCCATCATGCGCTACGGATTTTTTATTATTTTGATACTGTATTTTTCTCTGCGGCTTCAACCATTGCTTCTTTCATATACTTTAGCCCGAATAGTGCGCCTAAAAATAATACGACACTTGCATAGAACGTCCACGGACCAAATGTATGCGTATAAAATGAAATTAAAATGACAATCCCGATTAAATAACTGAAAATGGGTGTAATCATTGACTTTAATCCACTTAACCCCTTTTGTTTACGCTTCGCAATTAATGCCAGTAAAGATAATACCAATACCACAATCATCACTAAATACATGGAATCATTACTCATATAGAAAACCCCTTTTCCACATCCCTCTTGGAAAAGTATAACATATGAAAACGTATTTTTACATAAAATACATTATTTTTTCTCTATATCACTTCTTTTTTCTCTTTCAAACCTTTTTTTAATAAGGTTTTTGCATCGCTAATGTCTTGATAGCATGTAAGAAAGATACATTGTGATAACTGATTCGCTCGATTTCTCTCGCATCAAATGTCGATAATAATTGTCGACTCAATTGTTGCACTTCCATACTGTAGTCTGCTGTTCCTAACATTAAAAAAGGAATGGTCCAATCATATAGTGCATCCATTTTTTGTAACTGTCTTAGCGCATCAATTCGCACTTTCCATTGAAAATGACGACTAAACAGACAATAGTATTGCTGCTTTTCAATATGCCCACACATCTCAATATACTTTTGTGGTAATCGTTCATTATAAATGATTTCTGGTACATGAATCGTTGCATAACCAAGCGATACTTCATGCCAAATCGCAGCTTCAACCGATGCATTCATTTTCAATAAGAGTTGTTCTGCTTGGCGTTGAACAACGGGTGGGAAAAATGTGATGTGATCTAATGTAATGGATTGTAGATTATTCACACGAGTAGCCTCCTTCTTTTCTAAACTAAGTATAGAAAAGAAGCTTTAAGCTACTATGAATACTTTGTAAATTTTTACATGCGAATAATGGTGCGTCCAAGATGTCGTCCTTCTTGCAGTGCTTGTAAAGTTTCCTTTGCTTCATGTAGCGTAATTTCTTCTACATGCGCTTGTGACATAATTGACCATTCATTTGAAAAGCGATGCCAAATCGGTAAACGCGCATCATGTGGCATTTGTACAGAATCAATGCCGAGTAAACGAACACCGCGTAAGATGAATGGTAGAACCGTTGTTGTCAGTCCGATACCGCCCGCATTGCCACACATTGTCATACTGCCACCATAGCAGAGTTTTGCGATACACTGTGCGGCAATTTCGCCACCTACTGTATCAATCACATAATCATACGTCTCTTTTTCGAGAACTTTTCCCTTTGTTGCTTCGAATTCTTCTAGTGTCACAACATGATCTGCACCAAGTGCTGTCACAACATCACGTTGGTAGTCTTTGCGAATAAGTGCAGAGACATTGTCATAGCCTGTTGCTTTTAATAATTGAATGGCAATACTTCCTACACCACCTGAAGCACCTGTTACGAGAATGGAGGGTTGATGTTCTGCTTTCATGCCATCTTTTTCAAGTGCATCTACTGATAGTCCAGCTGTGAAACCTGCTGTACCAATCACCATGGCATCACGTAAAGATACGTTTTGTGGGAGTGGTACAATCCATTCAGCTGGCACTTGCGCATATTCTGCAAAGCCACCTGTATGCGACATACCCATTGTGTAACCTGTTACGAGCACTTCTTGTCCTACTTGAAGATGTGGTGCAGTTGTTTCGACAATCACACCACTCAAATCAATCCCAGGAATCATCGGGTAATTTCGAATGACCCCACCTCTTGTTTTTACAGCCAAACTATCTTTATAATTAATAGATGAGTACGCAACTTGAATTAGTACTTCACCGTCTGATAACATATCGTTTGTAACGTGTTCAATTTCATAGTTCACTTCTCCATCGACTTCACGTACAACCATCGCTTGAAATTGTTCCATCTTCACACACACCTTCCTATTTTCAAATAGTTCTATTATAGAAGTATTCTATAACAGAAAAGTAACATATTTTAGTTATCTATTCAATAATTTCGAATACATAGAAGAAATGAGGTTTTCCAATTGGAATTACATCAATGTTTAAATTTTTTATTAAGTGTCTCACAACATCAAGTCCATCAACATTTAGCAGACGAATTAACACCTTATGAATTAACACCGACACAGTATGGTATTTTAAATACGTTATGGACACATGGTGAGCTAACACCAAAAGAAATTGGAAGTTTTCTTCATTTAAAAGCTTCCTCTATCTCAACAGTTTTAGATAAAATGCAAAAGCAACAGTTAATTGAAAGACAAGTTGACCCTAGTAACCGTCGAACGATTTTAGTGACAGCTACAGAGAAAGCAAAAGCATTACAATCGGATGTAGAACAAGTTATTCAGAAGATGAATCACCACTTCCTTAATAAATTAGAAGCAGATGAAGCAGAAAAGCTGATTGCGACATTACAAAAATTGATTCAATAAATAGAAATAGAAACCACGTTGCTGTGTGGTTTCTATTTTTTATGGCCAATTAGACTTCTAACTGTAGCCAGCCTTCTGGTTGTTCGATTCTCTCCCAGTCACTTATCATTTCGTCTTCAGTTAATAAGCATGTATCCAGCGCTTGTATAATCTCCTCTTTTTCTAATTGGATACCGATGAGTACGAGTTGTGTTTGGCGATCTCCATATTGGTCATCCCATTCATCACGCAGCTCAGGTTCTTCTTGTAAATAAGCTTCTTGTTCTTCCTTAGATAAAGAACCAATCCAATAACTAAGTGGCGATAGTTGAACAGATGCACCTGCTTGTGAAAATAGTAAGGCGATATGGTTCGGTTTAGCACACCATACAAAACCTTTGGCACGTACAATAGATAACGGCATATCTTTTACAAATTGCTGGAAACGAACAGGGTGAAACGGTCTTTTACGTCGATAGACGAAGGAGCCTATACCGTATTCCTCCGTTTCAGGTGTATGATGTGGCGTATTCAACTCCTGTAGCCAACCTGCCGAAGCCGCTGCTTTTTCAAAGTCAAATCGTTCTGTATGCAAAATATCAGCTGGTGCAACGCGCCCATATGAACTATGAATGATTTTAGCTTCGGGTTGAATGACACGTAATACACGCTCTAGTTGTTCTAATTGCTCAGCTGTAATTAAGTCCGTTTTGTTTAAAATGAGCACATCACAAAACTCAACTTGATCAATCAGTAAGTCAGCTACATCGCGGTCGTCTTGCTCATCATTTCCTTCATGACGTTCACGTAATGTTTCACCTGATTGAAAATCGGTCCAAAAGCGATAGACATCGACAACAGTCACCATCGTATCTAATGTACAATATTTGGCTAAATCAATCCCCAATTCCTCATCAATATATGTAAAAGTTTGTGCTACAGGTATAGGCTCACTAATTCCTGTTGATTCAATCAATATATAATCAATATTGCCTTTTTGAACAAGTCGTTCTACCTCAATTAACAAGTCCTCTCTTAATGTGCAGCAAATACAACCATTCGATAACTCAACAAACTTTTCATCTGTTCGAGATAGACCACTCTCATGTGATACAAGTGAAGCATCAATATTAATTTCACTCATATCGTTCACGATGACTGCAATACGCATACCTTGTTCATTTTGTAATACATGATTTAATAGTGTTGTTTTGCCAGCACCTAAATAGCCACTTAATACTGTAACGGGAATCTTTTTCATCTTAATCGCTCCTTTTCTTAAAACGTAATGATTACGATTTATAAAACCGTAAAATTTTTTCATCACAAATAGTAATGATTACGATTTAAAATATTACACTGCTTCTTTTTACATGTCAAACCATTTTTAAGTACCTCTATAAAAAAAGAGGAATCTCATCGTAATGAAATACCTCTTTTTCTCTATTTCGGACGTTGTTCAAGCGCATGCACAAATTGTTGTAAGATTGTATGAAGTGATTGAGCCTGTGTCACGTCCATACCAGAAGCAGCAAATACATCTTCAGATACGCATTGTAGTTGCTCTCTCAATTGAAGTCCTGCAGCAGTAAGTGTCACGCATAGTACACGCTCGTCTTCTTGTGAGCGCTCACGATTTACATAGCCTTGTGTTTCAATTTTTTTCGTGAGTGGCGTTAATGTACCTGAATCTAAAAATAACTTTTTTCCTAAATCTTTGATTGAGATGGACTCATCTAAGGGTATAGCAAGTAATGTGATGTAACCTGTATAGGTTAGGTCGTATGCTTTTAATCGTGATGTATATTCTTTAATGACTTCTTTTGAAGAAACATAGAGTAGAAAACACAATTGATCATCTAATGTTGTCATGGTCAATCCTCCGTTCATATCTTCTCTATTTTAAAAAGAATCATTATACTTGTCAAACGCAATTTAATTGTGTACAATTAAATTGTTCAAAACTTAATTGAAAGGTGTGTTTTATAATGAAAGAAATTTATACAACAAAAATGGTGAATACAGGCGGACGTAATGGAGAATCTGTAGCAGATGACCGTTCATTCCAAGTGAAAATCGCGCCTCCAGGTTCAAATGTAGCAGACGCAACAAATCCAGAGCAGTTATTTGCGGCAGGTTATAGCGCTTGCTTCAATAGCGCACTTGACTTAGTGAAGCGTCAAAAAGGCATTAAAGGTAAATCAACGATTAGCGTAACGGTTCGTCTATTTGAAAAAGCAGCTGCTGATTTTATTTTAGCAGTGGAAATTGTTGGTCATATTGATGACGTATCACGTGAGGAAGCACTTGAACTACTGCATATAACACATCAAGTATGCCCTTACTCAAAAGCAACAGCTGGCAATATTGATGTTGAAATTAAAGCAGTATAAAAATACTAAACAAAAGGCTTCGACATCATTTATCATGTCGAAGCCTTTTGGCTGTTTAACTTACTTTTCGTAATGGTTCTACGCTAGGTTTTCCAAATAGGTAGCCTTGAAACAATTCATAACCACATGCTTTTAACCATTCAAAATCTGCTTCACTCTCTATTCCTTCAGCAAGTGGGGTAGCACCAATCTCAATAGCTTTTTCTAAAAAGGCGCGCGCGATTTGTTGTTTCTCTTCATTTTAACGCCTTGTACATATTTAATGTCTAGTTTCATATAATGTGGTTGAATTTGATCAAGCATCTCCATCGTACTAAAACCTTCCCCTACATCATCTAGTGCGTATTTAAAACCACGCTCATTATAATAAGTTAAAATATTCTTCAAATGTTTCGTCCACTTGTTCTGTTTCAACTACTTCAAAAACGAATTGACTTGGATTAATATTTAGTTGATTTGCTCGATGAATCGTTGATTTTAAACAAAATTCAGGTGAATAAATAGATGTTGGAATAAAGTTGATAAACGTTTTCTTTTGAAGAATTGCTGAATAACTAACTGCTGTCATACGACATAGACGATCTAATGCATAAAGACGACCTCGTGCACGTGCAGCTGAAAAGATTTCATTCGGATAAATCATCGAGCCATCTTCACGTGTAAAACGTGATAACACCTCATATGCATAAATTTCTTTATCGCGCGTAACAATCGGTTGGGAATAACTGATTATACGTTTTTCACGAATGACCTCATCTAACCATTTTGTTTCTAAAATACTTTCTAACTCCATCATCGGTTTCCAATCTTGATTTTCTACTCGGAATTGCATCTCTGCTAAATCCATATGTCCTGTACTGAAGTCTAAAAACTCTTTTGCTCCTTGCTCATTTATATAGAGACTATTTTTTCTACTGTTAGTTCTAATTGACGACGTTTAAAAAACTATTGAATGGATGGTATGACTGTTTGGTTTTCTTTACTCATCAATTGAATTTCAAATTCTAACTCTAAAACTAAACAACTTCTGCAAGGCATATCATATTCCCCTTTTTCCTTTTATTTTACGAATAACTTCTTGTTTGATTACGACCGTCTTCCTTTGCTTTATATAACGCACGATCCGCTCGTTCAAGTAATGCCCCAATCGTTAGTTGTTGCTCGTGTTGCATGAGTGTATAAATACCTAAACTAACTGTGATATAGGGTGATACTTGTGATAAGGTATGTGGAATATTTAGACTTTCAACTGTTTGGCGAATGCGATTAGCAATCACTGCTGCTTCTTGCTCCGTTGTATTTGGTAGTAACACACAAAATTCCTCACCACCAACTCGAAAAATAAAATCTTGATGACCTAAATCATTTTTGATACTCATTGCTACACGTCTTAAACAGCGATCACCTGCAATATGCCCATATGTATCATTAAACTGTTTAAAATAGTCGATATCTAGCATAAGAAGTGAAAATGGTTGGTGATGTAAATGACATTCTTGTATATGTTTTTCAACAATTAAATTAAGTAAGCGACGATTATAGACACCTGTTAATTCATCCGTATATATCTTTTGTTTAAGTGCTTTTGTTTCAGCTTGGAGTTCCAACATCTTATTTTTTTGTTCTGTAATATCACGTGAAATAAAGATAAATTCATCTCGTTGATATTCTGTTGTGAATAGACACTTTAACTTTGTTTCAAACCAAACATATGAACCATCCTTACGATAAATACGGTATGTGATTGTTTGGATTTCAGTTTGAAACTGTGCTACTTTTAAAAAGCCTTGTAATTTTGCTTGGTCTTCTGGATGCAAAAAAATATAAATTGAATGATCTAGTAGTTCTTCTACTTCATACCCCAATATATTCTTACAGATTGGTGATGCAAATGTAAAACGCCCATCACGTGTATGTAGCGAAATAAAATCAGTTGAATGTTCTGTTATGAGTCGATAATGTTCTTCTTTACGTGTAAGTGATAATTCCGCTAATTTACGATCCGTTATATTAATGTGCGAGATTACCGCACCACATAATTCTTCCCCCTCTACTACTAGTGGTGTTACTCTTAATAAAAACCATCTCAAATGTTTCTGACTATGACATGGATACTCAAACGTATAAATAGAACATTTACCTTCGAGTACGCTCACAATACCTGCTTTTACGTTCTCTTGACACACGTGTAAATAATTCAGTCCTATATAATTACTGCATACATCTTGAAAGTTCTCATCTGAAAAACGAATCCATGCTTTATTCACAAAAAGTATAGTTCCTTTATGATCAATAAGTGCTACTTGATCCGTTAGTGAATCTAAAATAGCTTGACTCATATCTACCATGATATACTTCCTTCCGATTGAATTCTAAGCCTCTCTAATTATCTAGTAGAAAAACAATACAATGAAAATCTTTTTTGTATTTCTTTCTTCATTTTACAATTTTTTCAATAAAAATGAAAAGTAGAACGATTCGACTACATTCGGAATATTCTTATTGTACTGAAAGTCACAAGAAATAAATTAAAAACAATTTTTACTATAGAATTCGTTGTAGTTGCATTACATAATTTGAGAAAAAGAAAAAAATCGCGCAATTGCACGATTTTTTCTTTGAAGTTAAGAACCTTTATGGAACATCCCCACAACTTCTGTTGTTTCTGTAATATTTACAAATGCATGTTGATCCGTTTGTTGGATTAAATCTTTTAACTCGGCTAATTGATATTTTGTAATAACCGTCATTAAAACTTTACGGTGTTCTCCAGAATATGCCCCTACACCATCTGAAATAGTTACGCCGCGATATAAGTTTTGAAGCAACATTTGCTTCATCTCTTCGCCTTTTGCTGTAATAATCGTTAATGTTAATTTCACATGGTTTGTATGAATTGTGTCGATGACTTTACCTGTTGCATAAATCGTTACTAATGTCATTAGTGCTGCGTCCCATCCAAAAATAAAGCCTGAAGCAATAACAATCACAGCGTTCATAGCCGATAGTAAAGCGCCGATTGGAAAATCCGTCTTTTTCGCAAGCAACATCGCTAAAATATCGAAACCACCAGATGAACCTGATGCGCGGAACACAATGCCGATTCCGACACCCGTTATAATCCCGCCGAATAAAGCAGCGAGTAATGGTTCATGTGTTAATTCCATTTGTGGAATAATATATAGACTAGCGGATACAACGACCACCGAAAGAATCGTATAACCAATAAATCGTTTACCTAATTTCCATACACCAAGTACGAGTAATGGTAAATTTAAAATTAAGTTCAATACCCCTGTATCAATTGGATATAATAATCCAAGCATAATGGCGATACCACTTAGACCACTACTTAAAATATGATGTGGAATAAGTAGCCAGTTGTACGCAAAACCGACAAGTGATGAACCAATGATAATCATACATATGTTTTTCATATTTTTCATGTTTCTTTTCCCCTTACATCCCTTTATGTTGATTCCCTTTCCATCTATTATAAACAACAAAACTCGTTTTATTATTTAATAGTTTTTTCTGAAAATCACATAAATTAAGTCTTGGTAAGGGTCTAAATTAATCCATGTATTTATAAGATTGCTTAAATTCTAATGTATAGTGGCCATTCGCTGCTTGATTCAATTGTTTTGTCAATTCTTGTCCTCTCTGATGATACTGTTTTTCGAGATGTTCTCCTCCATGTATCATGGTTCCTGTCTTAGAATCAAGCCAATTTTCATGATCTCTTTTCCAAAAGAGCCATTCTTGTTGTAATTCAGGTGTAAGTTGCAATGTTTCAATTGGCATACTCTCATTACACTTTGCGCAGAGTAAAAATGCTGGTTTTCCATTTGGCTGTATATAAAATGATGTCGTATTGTGACACATAAAACATCCATCCTTTCCTTTTTTGTACTCGTTTTTTTATTCTCTTTTTATAAAAAAAGCACGAACCTTTAAAAGATTCATGCCCGATTGACATTCGTAGTCTATGTATAAGCGAATGTTATTGATTTTTATTTGTACGCTTCATCACGACTAAGATTACAATTGCTAATACAATAAGCCCCATGGCAGCTACTGAAAAAAGCCATATATCTTGTTGCTTGATTTGAAGTAAATTCAAAAAAGATGAAGTTGTTTCTTCATTGTCTGTAAGTGATGCAACATGGTCTACAGATGAACCGACAATTGTATTGATTTTTAAAAAGCTCATAAACAACCTCCTTACTCTATTGTATTAACAATTACAACGCAAATCAAACATAAATTTTACATTTTTTTCATATTAACTTCAAAATCATTCGATACAATCAAAATATAAAAAGGAGGCTAAATTATGTATGCCTATATTTTTGATGACGAACAAACTTTTGAATCTGTAACTTCTCAAAAGATTGAATTTATTGAATCGTTTTTCTCAATTGAATTACCAAATAGTTACAAAAAACTGATGATGATGCACAATGGGGGCTCGTTAGCCTATTCTACCTTTTCTTCTCGTAAATTACGTGAAGATTCGATTGAAATCGATGTATTTCTGCCTCTTTCTATAGACGAAGGAGTTATTGAATCAAAACAGATTACCACACAGCTTGACATCGATGAACGCTATATCGTATTTGCATGCAGTCATCATATTTTTATTGCTTTTGATTATACAGTGCATAGAAAAGGTAACCCACCTATTGTTTTCATTCACCGTTATACGAAAGAAGTCATAAAAGCCGCACGCCACTTTAAATCATTTATAAAGAAGTTAGATACAGCGTACATGGAAGAGATAAGTGATTTCATTTATACATCTCTTCAATTTGAACGCTATGTAAAAAAAGGAAAATCAGCAACACATATTGCTGCTTGTTTCGAACAATTCTCCTATGAAGCAAATGACTTTGAATGGTATAGTCAATTGGCTATTTATACATTAAAGAGAAAGCAGGATACACAGCTTGCATGGTATATTGGTGCTGGTCTTCTTCAACAAATAAAACTTCATCCACATGAGCGCTGGCCTTTAACTTCACTTCAAGAAGCAATCAACTTGTTACAGGCGTTCCATGATCCCTATGCAAGGAAGCTTGGAAAGCAGTTACAAGCTAAATTGACGAAACCTGAGATGCTAGTATATTAAATATATAAAATCCTGTATATTTGGAATTATATGGGGTTTTTTATTTTTTAAGTGCATATTTATTTTTATAATGGGCTTTTTACTATTTTATATAGACTAGAGAGGTCTATTTATAATTAATTTAAAATGATCATCAAATTTATTTATTACAAATATTATAAAATTATTTCAAAATATGGTATGATGTCCATGTATTTTATTACAAAGGAGTGGTTATTTGAAAAAGCATTTACGTCCGATTGCCGCACTAAGTTTAGGTGCACTATTACTCGCAACACCTATTAGCTCTACACAAGCTGTACAAAAACAACAAAACCTGACACACATGGTTCAAACAACATCTGATGATTCAGCATACGAAAAAAATAAATTGATTATTCGCTCGACAAAAGAATTTACAGCACGCGAATTAAAACAGTTAAATGCAACGAAACAAGAACGTATTTCAGCAATTCAGTATACGGTACTGTCGTTCAAGTCTGAAAAAGCATGGAAAGCCGCAATTCCAAAATTAGCAAAAATGAAACAAGTTGAACGTGTATCATTAAGTCCTATTTATAAAAAATTAGGTAATGTCGATCCGAAAGCAACAAAACAAGCTTTACATACGCTACTGCAATCTCCTGCCGCTCAAAAACTACAAGGTAAGAGCAAAATCAAGGTTGCAGTCATTGATGAAGGTGTCGATGCTACACACCCCGATTTACAAAAAAATATTGTGGCAACAAAGAACACAGTTAATCCTTTACATGTAGCAGAAAAAGGTTCACATGGTACACATGTCGCGGGCATTATTGGCGCAGTAAAAGATAATGGTATTGGCGGATATGGTATGAATCCGAACGCACAAATTTTAGGATATGATGTGTTCAATGGTTCAGATGGTGCGTACGATTACATCATCTCAAAAGCGATAATTCAAGCGACAAAAGATGGTGCAAAAGTTATCAATATGAGTCTTGGTTCTGCTTCCCCTTCTCCTGTAATGGATGAAGCGATTGCGTATGCACACGAAAAAGGAGTTACAGTCATCGCAGCAGCAGGTAATACAGGCACAGATCAAAAGCAATACCCTGCTAGTTATAAAAATGTCATTAGTGTTGGCTCTGTTGGTAATACGAAAAAGTTAAGTGACTTCTCTTCTTACGGTGTATCGACAGATATTGTAGCACCTGGTGAAGATATTTATTCGACAAGTTATCAAAAACGTGGTGCTTCATTTGAAAAAATGAGCGGTACGTCGATGGCTTCTCCTGTTGTAGCAGGCATTGCATCACTGATTTTATCGAAAAATCCAAACTTAACACCTGATCAAGTAGAATATATTTTAGAACATACAACGACTGACTTAGGTGAAAAGGGTTTTGATGCAAAGTTTGGATTTGGACTTGTAAATCCCGTAAAAGCGATGCAGTTCAATCCGAAAAATATTCCTGCTCAAACAACTAAACAGTGGAATGACGAAGAAATTAAACATAGTGCGGAAGATGCAACATTGAACAAACCCGTTACAAAATCACTAAAACAACGCTACGAGCAACAATGGGTTCGTGTCAATGTTACGAAAGGCCAACCTATTCAACTAACAGTAAAAGGTGATAAGTTAGCTGATTTACAACTAGACGTTCGTTTTTATGGTGATGAATCTTCTCAAAAAGCAGTTTATAACAACGCTCGTGAAAACGAAGTAGAATCTAAATATATCGAAGCACCATTTGACGGGGTTATGACTGTAGGTGTGAGCGATGTGAATGGTCGCATTAGTCAATCACCATATGCACTTGATATACAAACAGGCATGTTCCCTGAAGATGAATCAAGTCGCGAGCAAGTGGCTGAATTAACAGACTTAAACAAAACAATTGATAATCAATATTTCCAACCACTTAGTGAGGTAGATGAAGATATCTTCCATTTTAAAGCTACAAAAGATGAACTCGTATCGCTTACACTGTCAAATATTCCAAATGTAACGACGAGCGTGATTGTATATGACAAACTAGGCTTTAATCCTCCTGAGGATGCAACAGAAGAAGTATCACCGATTGTACAAGGCAATAGTTTAAAAGCAAATACGGAGAATACACTATCATTTGCGACAAAAGCTGGAGAGGATTACTATATTGTTCTTAAAAATACAGCTGATGCTGAGATTAATTTTGAACAACTGCTTCAAATGATGATGTCTGGTCAGGAACCAAATTTTGAAATGAAGCCAGAGAGTGCTCTATTCCCTTATGAAGTAACATTTGCGACAAAAGCGATGCCAGCAGATGAAGATCAACTTCCGTATGTTGGAGAAGAAGAACTGAATTTTGAAAATGAAGTAGAACAGATCAAGGCATTAGGTCGTCCGTTTGATTTATCAAAAGAAGTAACGGGTCATTTACAAGGTTCGAGCGACTACGATGCGTATCATTTTAAAACGAATGCGGACGGTATTTATAAACTACACATTCAAACGAAAAATATGCGTAATTTACCGAACGTAGTATTAGCTGAAGCGATGACGGAAACAGTAGATGGTCAAGAAATGGTGGATTTAGAAGACATTTATGATAATACGAGTGACCATACTGCGGATGGTTCTTTCATGATGATGGGATTAAAAGCGAATACAGAATATGTCCTACGTGTTAATGCAAATTATGACCAAACCATTCCTTTTGATGGCTATACATTAAACGTGGAAACAATTAAAACGAAAGTGGCTGATTCATTTGAAGCAAATAATCAGCCTGAACAAGCTGCATCATTCCCGAAATCAGGTAAATTAATTGCCAATGTTTCAACATTTAATGATGTAGATTTCTACTACTATGAAGCACCAAAAACAGGTATTTATAGTGTGGATTATCAGTTGAAAAATTTAACAAAGAATGATTTACAAACATTGCCTACTTTATTGCGCAATCGTTATATTTCAACAGTTCAATTAGTACTAGACAAAAATCATAATAAACGTTTAGATGCCAATGAAATGGAATCTTCTATTTATTTAGAAGATATGCAAAATGATTTATCCTTACATTCTGGTGTCGAAATGAAAAAAGGTGAACATTACTTTGTCGCAGTTCAACCAACGGCATTTGAAGCATTTATGTTCTCTGCTCGTCCATATGAATTAGCGATTCAAGCAGCTCCTTCAGTCGATGAAGATGCAAAAAGTGTCGTTAAAAATAACAAACCTTCGAAACCAATTGCTTTCAAGAAAAAATCAGCTTCTACGGTTTCAGCTTCTGCTTACATGAATGCGGGCTTTACAAACGGTGATGCCGATTGGTTCGTCTATAAAGCAACGAAAAAAGGCAAATTAACGGTAACGCTTGATGTGCCAACAAGCCTAGACGGTGTACTAGAAGTCTATAAAGATGGTAAACGCCTATCCAAAACGGATCTTTACGGTGACGGCGATGCCGAAAAACTGACATTGAACGCATCAAAAGGAACATACTATTTCAAAGTAACAGACCGTTTAAAACGCGCGTCGATTCAACCTTATACACTAACAGTTAAAAAATAAGAAGTAAAAGAGGGACTTAGACAATTCATATTGTCAAAGCCCCTCTTTTTTTATACGATTTAATTGCTTGATTACTTCTGCTTCTTTTAAAAATCGTCCATGTTTCTTCTCTTTAGGAAAGGCGCTTGCATCAAATAACTCAAAATGACGATTTATCCATTTTTCTCGCCAAATATGATGTGACTTTTCTACAATTTGTCGCTCTGTTAAACCGTCATGTTCAAATGCATCACAATCAAAATCATCTACTCCAAACTCAAAACCACAACAGGCACATATTTCATTACTTCCAGCGAAGTCATCGTAATACGGGGGTTCTGCTAATCCCTCATACCCACAAATGGGGCATGTATATCGCGCACACATATTTTATTCCTCCCTAATTTTTAATTCTTTCACCTTTCAAGCATCCTTTATATCATAACATTCTATAGGAATTGGCTATTTTAGGCATCTTTTTAATACAAATTCACGTCATATAAATCACTGCATAGACAAAAGCTTTGTGTTATGATACAAAAGCAATTTATTTACGGGAGTGATTCTTTGAAACCAACAATTTATAAATGGGTATCGACAGTGGCAGCTTCTGCCCTACTATTAACAGCTGCATTGCCAGCACCAGTTGCACAGGCAACTAATTCTTCAATTCAAAAAAATCTTACAAAAAAATCCTATGCAAAACGTACACTTGTTATTCAGTCTTCAAATGACTATACATACCAAGAGATTCAGCAACTGAAAGGTACGATTATACAACAAATTCCAGATCTGCATACAATGGTTGTTCAGTTTAAAACAGATGAAGCGATGAAAAAAGCGATTGATTGGTTTTCACAAGACGCTCGATTTGAACGCCTCTCTCTAAGTCCATTGTATGAAACTTCTGGACAAACGGATGAAAAAGCTTCTTTGCAATATACGCATAAATTATTTCAAACAAAAAAGCTAATGCAACAAACGAAAAAGAAAAAAATTAAAGTTGCTGTCATTGATACTGGTGTCGATGCGAATCATGTTGAATTAAAAGGCCAAGTAAAAAAGGCACTAAATATCGCGAATCCAATGAAAGCACAAGTCAAAAAATCACACGGTACACATGTTGCAGGAATTATAGCAGCGAAAATGAATAATGGTATTGGTGGATATGGTGTTAATCCAAATGCTGAAATTCTATCTTACGATGTTTTCGATGGCTCTGAATATGCTGCTGACTATGATATAGCAAAAGCGATTCTACAGGCAATAAAAGATGGCGCCAAAGTGATTAATTTGAGTTTAGGTAATGAATTATATTCACCTCTTGTCGACCAAGCTGTGCAAAAAGCACATGCAAAAGGAGTCGCAGTATTTGCAGCTTCTGGTAATGACGATACAGACCGCCCGGATTATCCTGCTTCTTTAGAGAATGTCATCAGTATTGGCTCAGTGAATGCGGAGAAAAAACGCAGTGATTTTTCAAATTATGGAGCTTCACTCGATTTAATGGCTCCTGGTGAGGATATTTATTCCACTTCTTATGACGCAACACGTGGCTCAACTTTTGAAATGATGAGTGGCACATCGATGGCTTCACCTGCTGCTGCAGGTATCGCTTCTTCCCTACTTATCAATCACGCTTATTCACCAGAGCAACTTGCCTATGTACTTGAAAAAACAGCAAAAGACCTTGGAACAAAAGGTTATGACTTAAAATATGGTTATGGTTTCATTCAACCACTGGCAGCTCAAAATTTTAAAGGGAACATCCCGACATTTACATCAAAAAAATGGACAAACGCAACCATTTTAAAAGATGCTACGGTTATAAAGGGAACACAAACGAAAAAAGGGACACTTAAACAACCGAATGAAACAAAATGGTATCAAATACCTGTAAAAAAAGGTGAACTAATCCAAGCTACTGCCTCATCTAACAACGTAACGGATTTAAAACTTACTTTAAAAACATTCGGTACAAAAGTTCAAACAAAAACGATTCAAGATACGGGCGTTAGTGAAAAAGAAGCCGGGTTTGTACAGGCAAAAGAAGATGGCAAAGTCGCAATTGGTATTAAAAATGTCTATGGACACGCTAATACACCTTATACACTAGATATTTTAAAACAGTCTAGTAAACCAAAAGATGAAGCTTCGATTAAAAAACCGATGGTATTAAAAAGTACAAATACAAAAGTATATGGACTATATATGAACGAAACAGCTGATGGGGTGGACCAAGACGCCTTTCATATAAAAGCAACAAAAGATGAATTAGTTCAAGTTCAAACATCTGCTCTCCCTGGTGTTGACCTTTCGATTGAAGTCTACAAAAAACAAGATTTATTAAATAAAGAAAGCAGTGCACCACTTGTTTCGATTAATAAAAATGGTATTGGAAAAGCTGAATATGCTTCGTTCCCTGCCACAACAGGTGAAGAATATGAAGTTATCGTATCGAACAGTAGCAATAGTGAAGCAATGCCTGAAGAAGATGTCCTTAATCAATTAAAAGAAGGTGTTGTCTCACCAAAAGCATCTTTACTGCCTTATCAACTGACATTATCAAGTCGTACGATGCCAGCCGATGAAGATTCAATCATATTCAATCCAGAAACAAGTCAAAAAATAGATCGTACAAACCCGACTAAAGTGTATACACTCGAACAATTATTTAAGAAAAAAGGCCGACCATTTGATGTAGTGAATGGTGTAGAAGGCTTTTTACAAGGTTCAACTGACTTAGATGGTTATTACTTCAAAACCACTACTTCTGGTTTTTATGAATTTAATACTGCTGTCGCACACGCTGCTGAACAACCTTCTGTCACAATTTATGAAGTACAAAATGATCCACAAACAGGTATGCGTTCAGAAGAATTTTTAGCTTCCAATAGTACAGAAGACGGCATTATGAAGAAAAAAGCCATTGCGAGTTTACAAGCAAATACGACGTATCTAGTAGAAGTTGGTGTTGGCTCAGTTGGCTCGATTCCGAAAAATGGTTATCGTGTCACAGCGAAAAAATTACAATCGAATATAGTAGACAAATACGAGCAAAACAATGTACCTGAACAAGCAAAAACGATTCGTGTAAATCAAAAAATTACAGCAAATTTTGCACGTCCAAACGATGTAGACTTCTATTACTTTAAAGCACCAAAAGATGGTATCTATCAAATGAAGATGGATTTAAGTCCATTTGATGATACGAAATATTCACAAGAATGGCATAACCTGTACACGAAGTCGATTACAGTTTATGAAGATATCAACCATAATCGTAAAATGGATGGACATGATCTATCTACATTTAAGCCTGTTAGAAATGACTTAAATGATGAGCCAATTAGCGGTTCAATTGAAGCGAAAAAAGGCGATACATTCTTCGTATTAGCTCAACCCACTGCTTTTTTAACAACGGATTTATTCTCGATTTATCCTTATGAGTTAAAAATTCAACAAGTTGTAACAAAAGATGAAGATGCAAAAAATAAAGTGAAAAATAATCGCCCTTCTCACCCTATTTCATTAACGAAGAAAAGTGCCTCGGTTTATGAAAAAACAGGTTATCTAAATCCTGGCCATCTACAAGGTGATGAAGACTGGTATGCATTCAAAAATAAAACAACGAAAAAAGTGCGTTTAGTGTTAAGCGGCGCGGCAGATTTTGACCCTGTCATTACGTTATATGCAAATGGTAAAAAACTTAAAACATTCGATGCATATGGTGTAGGTGATGAAGAAATCGGCTCTTACACGTTCAAGAAAAATACGACCTATGCGATTAAAGTAAAAGACCGTCAAGGAAATGCATTTGTAGATCCTTATAAATTGCGTCTAACATTACAAAAATAACTATTAAAACAGGGGAAACGAATACCGTTTCCCCTGTTTTTTTTAATGGGATGGTCTACTATTTAAAAATACGGGAACGTTTATATGAATGAAGTGACTAGGAGGCGAAGTATATGGAAAATCGTTCAAAACTATTTTTATTAATTGGGATGTTTGCATTCATTATCATTGGTGCTACCTTTTATATTGCGATAAACCAAAGGATAAAGACGATGTTCTCTCTGCCTATAATAAAAACTATACACTAAAGTGAGGCTAGTACTATTTTAAAGCCTCTCTTTTTTATGAAGCTGTTTTTTGTTTTTTTATTTTTTATATAGACTAGAGAGGTTTATTTTAAAAAATAACTTGCAGGTCTTTTACGACCTACAAGTTATTTTTAATTATACGAGTTGTTCAAGTGCTTGCATCGCTTCTAGTACGCGTTCACTCGTTATTTCACCAATTGGCATTAAATGAATTGACTCTGTTGGACTCGTTGTTTTTTCAGCTACTTCTTGCAATCGTTGAGCTGTTACTTCGGTTAAACCTAGCTCTTTTAATGTTTGAGGAAGATGTAATTCCTCATAAAATGTGCGCAACGCTTGTACTTCTTCTGGACGATTTTCAAGCATGAGTTGAACACAGATGCCATAAGCCACTTTTACACCATGTAACAACGCATGACTCTCCTCTAAAGCCGTTAATCCATTATGAACTGCATGTGCACCTGCTGTACGCCCATAATGATCACCATAACCTCCAACCATACCTGCATACATGAACATCACTTCTACCACTTGAATAAAGGCATCATTTAGTACTCTATCATCCATCGCACGTAAAGCCTCTTTTGAATCGCGTAATAATAACTCTTTACACTGTTTCGCTGCTTCATACGAAATCATGAGCGGTACAGGTAAATGCTCGATTGTACGTAATTGTACATCGGCTTCATACCACTTCGCTAACGTATCACCAATACCCGCAACGAATAAATCACGCGGCGCATGAAGTAGTAACTTCGGCTCAATCAATAATAAACTCGTCGCAATTGGATAGATGTCGTAATGATGGAATGCCCCTTCATTATCATAAATAACACTTAGCGGTGTCCACGGTGCGCAGTTAGATGCTAGTGTCGGTAAAACAATTACTTGCTTATGTAATTCATTCGCTGCTGCTTTCGCTAAATCAATTACCTTTCCCCCGCCTAAAGCAACAATCGCATCGACTTCTTTCGCTTTTGTTACCACTTTATCAATCTCAGCGAAAGAACATTCACCTTGATATGTATAAAAAGTTTCTGTCATACTCGGCATCTCTGGCCAATACGCTTTTGCAGCTTCATATGACTTCGTGCCTGTCACAACAAGGATACTTTGGATGCCACGTTGTTGTAATTTTTCTTCTAATAATTCAAAAGCACCTTCTTTTAAAATATATTCACTTGGCGCTGCATGTACTTCAATTGTCTTCATGATGATTGCCTTCTTTCTTTATATGCTATTTACTATGATAAACGATTTTCAGAATATTTTATACTTTAAAAATAACATGAATTCACAAAAAAGATGCTTTTTTCACTTTAATTGACAAGTACATGCTTTTCTTCTATCGTTAGTGTATTCATGTTGGAATATCTAAACGATTCCAACAAAGTAAATGACTTGGAGTGAATTGAACATGAATTGGGCTTTATTAAAAAAGACAGTTTTGGCGAGTGTACTTGGCATCTCGTTAGTTGGCGGATCGATGTTAAACCCAATCGACGCAACACCGAAAACCGTTACAGCGGCTTCTCTTAAAACCGTATCACTTGTGCGTGCGACAGATGGTGATACAGCAACATTTAAGTATAAGGGAAAGAATATGAAAGTGCGCTTCCTACTTGTTGATACACCTGAAACGGTCCACCCTTCTAAGGGAGTTCAACCTTATGGTAAAGAAGCTAGTAACTATACGAAGAATCGCTTAAAAAAAGCAAAAAAAATTCAACTGGATTTTGACCGTACAGGCTATAAAGGTGATAAATACGGACGTAAATTAGCGTATGTGTATGTTGACGGTAAAGACTTGAATTTAGAGCTTGTACGTAAAGGCTATGCTCGCGTTGCATATGTTTACGCACCGAACACGAAATATAAAACGAAATATTTCGTTGCACAGTCTAAAGCAAAAAAAGAAAAGTTACGTATTTGGTCTAAGAAAGGTTATGTAACGAACAGCGGTTTCGCTTCTAAAAAACCTTCTTCTACTGTGACGGTCAACACATCAAAAACATTTAAAAACTGCACTGAATTACGCAAAGTCTATCCAAATGGTGTACCGAAAAGTCACCCTGCTTACCAAGCAAAGATGGACCGCGACCACGATAACTGGGCGTATGAACGCTAATGAATAAAGGAAGTAAGACATCTATGAAAACACTGATTAAATTAGGTTTACTAGCATCCATTAGTTTTGCACTTGTTGGATGCTCGGAAGAAAAAACTGCACCGGTTGAACAACAAACAACCGAGTCAACACAACAAGCAAATGACAATCAAAGTAACACACAAGAAAAACAATCTACTCAAAAAGAAGAAAACACAACATCTTCAAAAGATGAATTCAAAGGCTACAAATTAATCAAAGCGAATGCTTGTAATTTATCTGGGAGTCGTGAAGCAAATGTTGTAGTAGACATCGGCTTTGGAAATCGTGAGTATTGGGCATTTACAAACGAATATGGCCAATTAATTCGCGTCACTGCTAAAAAGATCACCTTACAAAATGATCGTACTGAACAAGTTACATCATCAGGAAGATACTGTAGAGACGAAGCGAAAGTTCCAGGTGTCGAACGTAAAGATTTAGACGA
Organism: Kurthia sp. FSL E2-0154; assembly: GCF_038003625.1. Classification (NCBI taxonomy): domain Bacteria; kingdom Bacillati; phylum Bacillota; class Bacilli; order Caryophanales; family Caryophanaceae; genus Kurthia; species Kurthia sp. FSL E2-0154. Next base: position 1,032,666 of record NZ_JBBOPO010000001.1, on the reverse strand, counting down.
AGGACATGTCATTGCCGATTCACTTGGTGGTGTATCAAATGCTTATAACATTACACCACAAGATAGTACGCTAAACCGTCATGGTGACCAAGCCTATATGGAAGACGCGATTCGTAAAGCAGGTGGCGCAACAGATTTTGAAGCGATTATCACGTATCCAAATACGAAAACACAAATTCCTTCCCGTTATAAATACACATACACAATTAAAGGTAATCGCGTTGTAGATGAATATGCAAACGGTAATCCAGATCAGCGAAATGAAGAACTCGGTTTAACTAAAAAGCAACCGACAACTTCTTCAAAACCACAAACAAAAGGTGACGTATCAGCTGTAGATACAGATGGTAACGGACAAGTCACCATTAAAGAAGCAAAAGCAGCTGGATTCAAAATGCCAATTACAAAAGATCACTGGTTATATCCTTATATGGATGATCGCGACGGTGACGGACTTGTAGGCGAATAAACTTCACAATAAATAAAATACGCTAGGTAATCAATCGATTATCCAGCGTATTTTTTATGCTTGGTTCACATTTGTATAACCAATCATTTATTTTAGTTATCTTCTATTAAGCAAATCCTAAAACATTATTTGGAACTTCTTCCTTCTATTTTCGTTCTTAATCAAAATAGAAAGGAGTGAGAACATATGGGGTTTTGGTATTTTCTGATTTTATTGATGGGTATTGTATTACTGATTACGGCTTTTCGAAAACAATGGATGCCTTCAAAGAAGTGGTTCGCTTCTTTAACAGGTGTCTGTATGATTGCTTTTTCCATTTTTATGTTTCAAGATGGTAGCGCTGAAATCATGCAACAACTACTGAACCGCATGAACATTTCTTTCTAACTATAAAAAACTTCTACAAATGATGTGGAAGTTTTTTATTTTACAAATTATGTTACAATCGAAGCAATCTATGAAAAAGGAGCGAATGAATATGACAGTCATTACTTGCATTGCATCACCTAAAACGGAGGGTAGGCACATTTAAGGAATGACGTATTCTCCGTATTGAAATGAATTTCATTCGGAGGTTACACATGACAACACCATCTATTTATTATGCTTTTACAAGTTCACGCGCATTTTGTTTACAAATTGTTTTCACTTTAAATATCATTTACTACGTTTCAGATGCACAACTGAATCCATTACAGCTTGTTTTAATCGGGACAATTATGGAATTAGCCGTTTTACTATGTGAGATTCCTACGGGGTTAGTCGCTGATTTGTTTGGTCGTAAAAAATCCATTATTATCGGGACAATCATTATTGGAGGTGCGCATCTTTTAGAAGGCAGCATCCCCTCTTTTACAGCGATTGCGATTGCGGCTGCATTATGGGGAATTGGTTGGACATTTATTAGCGGTGCTGAAACTGCATGGATTGCAGATGAAATCACACCAGAACAGCTGGATCACACACTTTTAAATGGTGCAAAATTTAGTTCGATTGGTAGTTTTATCGGTATTCTAACAAGTGTAGCGATTGGCAGTCTATTTACAGTACAAATCGCCATCCTATTCGCTGGTGCTGCATTATTACTCATCGCTTTGCTCTCTATTTTTTGGATTCCTGAAACAAAGTTTGTCCCTATCACACAAGGAAAGCCATCACACCTACATCACATGAAAAGAGCACTACAATCGAGTTGGAATGTGATTCAATCTGACCGAACGCTCCTCTCTTTAGCAAGCATTACATTATTTATGGGTCTCGCTAGTGAAGGATTTGATCGTTTATGGGGCGCTCACTTTATTGAAAACTTCCAATTGAATGAGCATTACACCGTCTATTGGTTCGGCTTATTCTATGCGCTCACATTCTTGCTCAATATTGGTTTACTCAAGTGGATGGAACAAATAGCTACTTCGCATTTTGCGCGTCTACTCATGTGGTTGAATACTGTGCTCATACTATTCATGATTTATTTCGCTTTTACAACACATTTTATAGTAGCTGTTGTACTTTATTTATGTGTTGCTTCACTACGAAATGTGAACCACCCTCTCATGAATAAACAACTAGAATCAAAAGGGCGCGCGACAACACTCTCCTTCTATGGACAAGTTGATGCTTTTGGTCAAGTAGCAGGTGGACCACTTGTTGGACTTATCGCACTTTATACGTCTATTGAAGGTGGACTGTTCGCATCTGCACTACTCATCTTACCTACCATTTATTTTTTACGAATCATGCGAAAAAGCGCATAATATGTAAGAGAGCTTCAGCGTATTTCCGCTGAAGCTCTTTTTAAATTATTTAGATTGTTTATTTGAAAAGCCTCTATTTTGTACTAACCAAATCATACATAAGAAAAAGCAAGCAAATAACATTCTCAAAAGAAAATTGAAAATATATGAAATTGCTTAAAAAATGAATCTTGCAATAAAAAAGTCAACGAAAAACCAATCATCAAAATAAGTCTATATCGGATCATCTTACACAACCTTATACATTTTCACTGTTTTCAGTAAGTGACCATCAAAGTCTTCTTCATATATTTCACGTACTTGAAAACCCTTCGCTTCGTAAAAACGCATGCCAATTTGATTGTCTTGTTCTACTTCTACCTCAATCATTTCTACACCAGCTACATCTTCATGAAGCTTTTGTAAAAAAGCTGTCCCTACTCCTTTTCCTTGTAGCGCCGGATGAATGTAAATTGCGTATAGCGTAACCATACCATTTACTACAGGTGAGAAATGGGCAAAACCTCTTACTGCTTCCTCTGTTTCAACTACATAGAAAAAGCCATGCTGTAAACGTTGGAATAAGCGAGATTCTTCATAGGCTTGTTGTAAAAAAGCATCTTGAATAGAACGTGGAATGATGCCCTCATATGTTGTGTGCCATGTCTCCGTCGCCACTTGTTGCACAGCTAAAGCATCTTGTTTTGTCATATTTCGAATACTATACATTGTTTACGCCCCTACTTCACTACAAATTTCAATATAATGTCCGTCTGGGTCTGCTATATAGGCAACTGTTTGTCCCCATGGTTTCGTTACAGGTTCTTTTATAATCTGTGCGCCTTTTGCACGCAAGATATCGATTGTCTGTGCAACATCTTCCACTGTAAATGCAACTTCAAATGTTGCTGTTTTTTCCTGCTCTTGTGGAACAGTCAAGCCAATTTCTTCTCTTACAGAATCTCGTGTATTGATCGCGAATGTCGTCTGTCCTGTATCAAACTCCACATATGTACCCTGCTGCATCTTAACAGATAATTGCAGCACATCTTTGTAAAACGTATAGGCTTGGTCAAAATCAGAGACGTATAAAATAATATAGCGTAATGTACAATTCAACATCATCATTCCTTTCTATTCATTTTATGGAATTATACGGATGTTCAAGTAGGATGTAAAGAGAAAAGAGGATGGGACATAAGTGTAAAAACACCATCCTACATGAGCATAAGAAAAACTGGAATCGCGCTATTGTGCGGTTCCAGTTTTTCGTTGTGAACTCTAAAAAAGGAAAATGAGATGTTCTGTCCCATCCTCACTTTTACTTTATTTAATTTTGCCACCGAAAACAGGATAGATGCTATCTTTTCCGTAGCTTTCGATTTTTTCGATTTGTTTTAAAGCTTCCATATCTGCTTCATTAATTTCAAAATCAAGTGCTGTATTTTCTTCTATATGTGTACGATCAGTTGATTTTGGAATAACCGATAAACCTAGTTGTAAATCATAGCGTAAACAAAGCTGTGCTACAGATACACCGTAATGTTCTGCCATTACTTGAAGACAAGGGTGTTGTAACACTTCACCATGTCCAATTGGCGAATATGCTTCCACGAGAATAGCGTGTTTTTGACAAAACTCGATTAATTCGAATTTGAAGGTAATACCCATAGCTTATTATACGATAAGTCTTTATTTTCTGAAAATGTAATGACTTTTACAAAAAATCTTTATTTATGTGAAATATAACGCTCTCACATCTGTATTTCCAAGTGACTGCCACTTAATTTGTTGGAAGGCATATTGGAAGCCAGCAGGTAAGTAATACTTCTGTTCGACTTGTTGCATACTTTCAGGTGTTTGATTGTATTGTTCATATAGTGCATGCTTTGAACCATCGCCTAATACACGCGCAGCATATAACTTGGCAATCGGCTGTAGCTCTGGTTTCTCCTGCCATGTAGCAGGACGATCTAGTAAACTATGTGCGATATGATTGATTGCATTTAGATGTACATAAAGCATACCTGCAACATCATGTGGCAATGTTTTACGAACTTCACTTGGTAAACGTTTTAATGCTTGTAGCACTTGTTCATCTTCATTTTGTAATAAGATTTGATCCATATGTAGCGTTAAGTGTGTCGCTGCAAGATGAAAACGAAGTGCAATCTCTCCGTCACCTTTTAAATAATAAATTTTCGCAATCGAATGTAATAGCCCTGCACTAATGCCCTGTTCTCGCTGATGGAGTTGATAATACTGTAATGCCTCATCAAATTGCTTTTTCTTTTTCGCTTGCATCGCTTGCTCTATTCTATTCATAAACTCCACTCCTCTATTTGTTCAGTATACTACGTAAAAAAAACAAATGTAATAGATTAGAAATGACAGGTTTCTGAACAAAGACATAGGACTACTAATAAAGAGCAATCAGGTCTCGACAACCTCATTGCTTTCATTTTATTTTTTCGCTTTATTGTACGTAACAGGTGCATTCATTGGAATCGTTTGTTGCTTACTAATTTTATATCCTTTTGAAGTAGGCGGCGCAATCACTTTAACAGACGTTCCTGCTCGAAATGTTTTATACGACTGATTAAACTTTAACTTTCCATAATATAATGTTGTAGCACTTGATTTGTATAAGATTTTACCATTCGTTAGATAATATTTACTGCCGACTACTTTATAAATTGGTAATGGAGTAGTAGGTTTTATTTTCTTGTAGAAATCTCCATCACTTTTGTACAAATTTACAGTTTTACCTTTTGAAACAGAAACATGTGCAATTACTTTAGACTTTGGGTCTTTCTGTGTTGTGAAAGACCATTGATATTTAATTCTTTTCTTTGAATTTTTATCTATAAAGTCTACTTTTGCAGTGTATTTAGTGTTGTATTTTAAAGGTTGTTTTGGTGCATTTAATGTCCCGTAAGAGTTTTTTGTTATATCGTAATATACATCTACTTTTTTACCCTTGTTGTCATATAAATGTATTTTAACATTTGAAGTATCTACATCCCCAGTATCCACATCTACTGCAGGTGCATAAAACAGATATGTTCCCGTTTTATAAGGTGTACCTTTAAAACTTTCCATTGGGTCTGGTGTTTCCATCCCTAAATATTGTACAATCGGTACATTAGTAGCACCATCTCTTGGTAGAGTAAAAGTTTTTTCTAAATGCTTTTCATATGCTTCCTCCTCATCATAATTCATTGCTTTACCTAAAACAATTACCCCATAACCACCTTTTTTAGAGAATCCCACATCTTTGACAGTGTAGCTTAGTAGAGATGTTTTATGGTCAATTGTATGTCTATCAATATTTTTTAATGAAGATACACCGTCTTTCTCGGGAGTTATAAGTTCAGCTACACCTCTGAATTGCTCATACTTCGGTTTATACTTATAATATTTTGTTCTACCATTTACCGAAATCTCTGTGTAGTATTTATTTCCTTTTCTTTGGTAATGTCCCGCATAATAACCCCAATAGTTGAGATAAGTTGAATGATTCTGTGCTGCTTTTGTAAGTTCTGGATTTAATTTTACAGTGCCTAAGCCATATTCTTTTCTTAATTTATTCAAATAATTTAATGCGTCTACTTGGTCTTGTGTGTAGTTATAACCATCAATCTTTATATATTTTGTGGATGCTGTTGCTTTAGCTACATTGTTATCCTTGTTCTTTGTTAAATCATCACTTAAAACACCTAATGCTATAATACCTGTTAATGCCAATAGCATGGTGTGTTTGAATTTCACCATTCATATGAACCCATTTTTTTGTATAAATTTCCACTTTTATTATTTTATCTTATTCTAGTTTCTTGTCAACTGACATGAGCATTCATATTACAATGAATATGATTGGATTTTTAAGTTTTTTCACGCCTCAAACTTCATAATGAACGGATTCGAAGGGCTGTTTAGCTTATATATCTATTAGATTTTTAATATTACTAGCATTATTTATTGTAGAGCCAAAAAAGAGGATGGGACATAAGTGTAAAAACACCATCCTACATGAGCATAAGAAAAACTGGAATCGCGCTATTGTGCGGTTCCAGTTTTTCGTTGTGAACTCTAAAAAAGGAAAATGAGATGTTCTGTCCCATCCTCCTCACTTCTATTCTGCTTCTTCAGGTGGTTGTACTGTAATGCGTACAATCGCACCGTCTGTTGCGGTATTCACTGCGGGTGAACCGTTTGATAGACGATCTGCATGGCGATATTGGTCGGTTGAGATGACTTCGACAATCTCTTTTTCCGTCGCAATTTCTACCGTTGTACCACGTGCGACACGTAGCACGGCTTCAATGCGATGTGGATTTGTTTTTAGTTCGCGTAATGTTTGAAGACCGCGTTTTGCACGTCCTGTCGGTTCGTATTCCTTAATCGACATCTTCTTCACTGAACCGCGTGTTGTAATGATGAGAACATCGCCTGCATCTTCTGGCGATACAATCGTTGTTGCGGCAATATAATCATCGTCTTTTAGATTAATTGCTTTAATACCTGCTGTTCGTACACTTGTTGGTGGTACTTCCTCCAGTGGGAAGCGTACGGCAAAACTCATATACGTTGTTAAGATGACATCTTGGTCCTCTGCTACGACATCTGCAAATTGTAATTCATCATCTTTTTTCAGATTTACTGCTTTGAATGGCTTATTATAACGTGTGACAAAGTACTCTTTTAAAAGTGTTCGCTTAATTTGACCATATTTTGAAACCGTCACAACATATAATGGTGCTTCGAAATCTTCGACACCCACTACTCGAATAATACGTTCTTCTGCATCTGTCACATTGACCAAGCTTGAAATATGTTGCCCTAAGTCTTTCCAACGAATATCTGGTAACTCGTGAATCGGTTGGAAAATATAATGTCCTTTGTTTGTGAAAAGAAGCACATGTTGTTGCGTATTCAATTGTTGTTTAAAGACAATTTCATCCGATTCCTTCATCGCAAAACCTTCGCCATTTGAAGATTTATATGAACGTAGACTCGTACGCTTCACATAACCATCTTTTGTGACAGATACCATCACATCTTCTGATGGAATTAATACATCCATGTTCAACTTAATCTCTGCAATTTCTTCTTGAATAAGTGAACGACGATCTTCTTTAAAACGTTTACGAATATCAAGTAATTCTTTTTTCAAGACAGCCACAAGTGTTTTTTCATCTTGTAAAATGCCTTCTAATTCCGCAATGGTCGCATTCAATGTCGCTTCTTCTTCACGTAATTCCGTAATATCGGTATTCGTTAAACGGTACAGTTGCAGCGATACAATCGCTTCTGCTTGTACTTCTGTAAAGTCGAATTTCGTCTCTAAATTGTTTTTTGCATCTTTTTTATCTTTTGATGCACGAATCGCTTGAATAACTTCGTCTAAAATCGATAGTGCCTTCATCAGACCTTCTACAATATGTAGACGTGCATGTGCTTTTCGTAAATCAAATTGGCTACGTTTCGTAATAATCTCTTTTTGGTGCTTGATATACGCATCTAACATCATCGGTAATGTCATCATCGTTGGACGACGGTCGTGAATCGCAATCATGTTAAAGTTATAGGCTACTTGTAAATCCGTATTTTTAAAGAGATATTGTAAAATCGGTTCTGCTGGAATGTCACGACGCATCTCGATAACGATTCGCAAACCTTGACGATCCGATTCATCACGTACTTCTGCAATACCTTCTAAGCGCTTATCGACACGTAACTCATCTATTTTTTTCACAAGATTGGCTTTATTTACGTCGTATGGAATTTCATCAACGACAATTTGCTCTTTTGAACCTTTTAATGTTTCAATGCGTGTTTTGGCACGTACAACAATTTTACCGCGACCCGTTTCATACGCTTTTTTAATTCCTGCCACACCTTGAATAATCCCACCTGTTGGGAAGTCAGGACCTGAAATGACTTTCATCAGTTCATCCACTGTGGCATTTTGATTTTTCAATCGCATGAGTACTGCATCGATGACTTCATGCAGTGCGTGCGGTGGAATATCTGTCGCATAACCTGCAGAAATTCCTGTCGAACCGTTTACTAATAAGTTTGGGAAGCGTGCAGGTAATACAGTTGGCTCCATATCCTGGTCATCAAAGTTTGGAATGAAATCAACCGTCTCTTTTTGAAGATCGCGTAACATTTCACCTGCAATACTTGATAAACGTGCTTCTGTATAACGCATCGCAGCAGGTGAGTCACCGTCTAACGAACCGTTATTCCCGTGCATCTCAACGAGTGGATGACGTGATTTCCAATCTTGTGATAGACGAACCATCGCTTCATACACTGAACTATCGCCATGTGGGTGATAATTCGCAATTACATTCCCTACTGTTTTAGCAGATTTACGGAATGGCTTATCATGCGTATTATGATCCATAAACATCGCATATAAAATACGACGTTGTACAGGCTTCAATCCGTCACGAGCATCTGGTAATGCACGATCTTGAATAATATATTTACTATAACGACCAAATCGGTCACCAATAACCTCTTCTAAAGGCAGATCTTGAAATTGCTCTTTCTCTGTCATTTACAGATCCCCCTGCTCTTCATTTTTCTCGATAAATTCACTTTCTAAAATGTTGTCATCTTCTTCTAATCCGAAGTCAACATGTGTTTCAATCCAATTACGACGTGGCTCTACTTTATCGCCCATTAATGTCGCAACACCGCGCTCTGCACGTTCTAAATCGTTAATTTTCACACGAATTAATGTACGTGTTTCAGGATTCATCGTCGTATCCCATAACTGGTCAGCATTCATCTCACCAAGACCTTTATAGCGTTGTAAAACATAGCCTTTTCCGACTTTTTGAATTGCCTGATTTAATTCACGTTCTGTCCATGCATATTCAATGACTTCTTTACGTCCTGTACCTTTAGATACTTTATAAAGCGGTGGTAGAGCGATATAGACCTTCCCTGCTTCCACAAGTGGTCGCATGTAACGGAAGAAGAATGTTAATAATAATACTTGAATGTGCGCACCATCTGTATCGGCATCGGTCATAATGATCACTTTATCATACGCTGCATCTTCTACATTAAAGTCTGCACCGACACCCGCACCAACAGCATGAATGATTGTCGCGATCTCTTCGTTTTTCATAATGTCTTGTAATTTTGCTTTTTCAGTATTAATGACTTTACCGCGAAGTGGCAAAATCGCTTGGAATGAACGGTCACGCCCTTGTTTTGCTGAGCCACCTGCTGAATCTCCTTCGACTAAATACAGTTCATTTTTCGCCGCATTTTTTGATTGTGCTGGCGTTAACTTACCTGATAATAGCGTCGATTGCTTTTTATTCTTTTTGCCATTACGTGCATCTTCTCTCGCCTTACGTGCTGCTTCACGTACTTGTTGTGCGCGAATCGCTTTACGCACAAGTGATGTACTAAGCTCTGCATTTTCTTCTAGCATGTACATTAATTGTGTCGAGACGACTTGATCAACTGCACTACGCGCTTCGCTTGTACCTAGTTTTCCTTTTGTTTGTCCTTCAAACTGTAGTAAGCCTTCTGGGATTCGAACGGAAACAATTGCAGCCAATCCTTCACGAATATCTGAGCCCTCTAGGTTTTTATCTTTTTCTTTTAATAAGCCTACTTTACGTGCATATTCGTTAAAAGCGCGCGTTAAAGCAGCTTTCGCACCTGTTTCATGTGTACCGCCATCACGTGTACGCACATTATTTACGAAAGATAGAATGGTTTCTGAATAACCGTCATTGTATTGGAACGCAAACTCCACTTCAATTTGGTCCTGTGTACCTTCTACATATTTGACTGGGTGTAGCACATCTTTTTCATCATTTAAATAAGCTACGAATGCTTCAATCCCGTTCTCATAATGATACACCTCATGTTTTTCTGTATTTTCATCAATTAACTCGATTTTTAACCCTTTTAATAAGAAAGCCGATTCACGTAATCGTTCTGCTAATGTATCGAAATTATATTTTGTAACGGAGAAAATCGTTGGATCTGGCTTAAAATGAACCAGTGTCCCTGTCTCTTTCGTTTTACCTAGCTGTTCTAGCGTCGTTACAGGCGTTCCACCGTTTTCAAAACGCATTTGATACTTAGTACCTTCTCGGTAAATTGTTACTTCTAAAAACGACGACAGCGCGTTTACAACGGATGAACCTACACCATGTAGTCCTCCTGAAGTTTTGTAGCCACCTTGACCGAATTTACCACCTGCATGAAGTACAGTAAAGATAACCTCTGGTGTAGGCTTCCCTGTTTTGTGCATACCTGTAGGCATACCTCGACCGAAGTCGCGTACGCTGATGGATTGATCTTCATGTAATGTGACGATAATGTGGTTACCGAAGCCTGCTAGCGCTTCATCAACTGCGTTATCGACGATTTCGTAAACGAGATGATGTAAACCTCTACTATCCGTCGACCCTATGTACATCCCTGGTCTTTTTCTTACTGCTTCAAGACCTTCAAGTACTTGAATATCATCTTCATTATAAGACGATAGTGTATTATTTTTCGTCAAAAAAAATCCTCTCCTAACACGAACATCTGTTTCGCTTTATTTAAGTCTAGTATGAACTTAGCGTTTCTGTCAACAGCATACAGGCTATATATAAGGCTTGATTATACACTAAATCATTGAATTTACAAATATAGCTAGCTACTGTTCAACGTTTTTTACATAGCCTTCTTATTATAAGAGTAAATTTTGCTTTGTGGCAAACAGTTACTGTATTTTTATTGCGAAATAAACGATTTCAGCATAAACTGAAAACACCTACATTGTCTTATTGTTCCAAAAGCGTAAGCATGATAAAATATTATGACAATATATTAGTACCTGTAACTAAGAGAAAAAGAAGGAGCATTCATATATGAATACCGCAATCGTCATTATTCTAGCCTATTTAATTGGCTCCATCCCATCTGGTCTATGGATTGGTCAACTGTTCTATAAAACAGACATTCGAAAGCATGGTAGTGGGAATCTAGGTGCTACAAACACATTTCGCGTACTTGGTAAAAAAGCCGGTGCGGTTGTCACAGTCATGGATATCTTAAAAGGAACGCTCGCTACGTTATTACCCACGTTTGCGATTCTTTCAAACAGTCATGTTCATCCGCTTGTAGCTGGTGTCATCGCTGTTGTCGGGCATATGTTCCCAATCTTCGCGAAATTCCGCGGAGGTAAAGCTGTCGCAACATCTGCGGGTGTGCTATTTGGTTATCACTGGCCCATCTTCGTCATTTTATTAATTGCTTTCCTACTTTGTTTAAAAGCATTTAAAATGGTGAGTCTTGCTTCGATGTTCGCCGCAGTCGTTGCATTCATTTATGGATTAACGTATGCTGTACTTGACCAAGAATATTTACTATTCGCTGTTGTCACAGCTCTTGCAACATTCGTTATTTATCGCCACCGCGCAAACATAAAACGAATCAAAGAGGGTACAGAACCTAAAGTAACGTGGATTTAAAATCAAAAGGAGTGTGCATGTATATGGAAATTTTGATTACAGATGAAGCAATCAAGTGGTTTCAAAAAGAGATGGACTTAGAGCCTGGCGCACATATTCGCTTCTTTGCTCGCTATGGTGGCTCAAATCCCTTCCACGAAGGTTATTCCATCGGCATGAATACAGATACACCGATTGACGCTGCTGTTGTCACTGAACAAGGCGGTTACCGCTTCTTCATCGAAACAGACGATCTCTGGTTCTTTGACGGACATGATTTTAAAGTAAAAGTCGACAATGACTTAGACGAACTTTTATACGAATATGTTGACTAGAAGAATGGGTGCATACCCATTCTTTTTTATTTGGAGTGGGATGTGTGGAAGGTGGGGTGGGGCATTCGACCGTCCAAACGAGACATTCGAGGGCGAAAATGGGGCACTCGCAGCTTGATTCGGGTCACTCGCTCCTGAAAATGAGACATTCGAGAGCGAAAATGGGTCACTCGCCCAAACAACCTAAATTGCCCCCTTTTTGTACTTTCTTCAAGGCTTTTGAGTAATTCAAAAAGACTTCAGTTGACTAGAATGGTGTGAATTCGAACATTCGACCCGCGTTTTGGGACATTCGTCGAAGTGTTTGGGGCACTCGCCCATCGATTCGGGCATTCGACCGGCAAAACGGGACATTCGAGGGCGAAATCGGGTCACTCGCCTACTACACGTACTTCATAAAAAAAACCAGAATGCGCTCATTCTGGTTTTTCTTCTGCAATTTCTAAATAGCGTTCGTACCATGCTGGGTCAATTTTCATCATAGAAACTGGGCGGAAAGAGTCTTTTCTAACAACGATATGTTCAGTTGTTGCTGTTGCAGCAACTGTTCCGTCTTCATGGAGTATCTCGTAACCGTAGACTGTACGTAAACGGTCCTGTGTTTTTACCCATGTGCGAATTTTAGCAGGCTTACCATAGCGCAGTGCAGCCTTGTAGGAAATGTTTACGTTCATAACAGGTGAAACATAGCCCGCATCCTCTAACTCTGTTACAGAGAAGCCTAGGTCTTTAATCAGCTGTGTTCTACCTATCTCTAGCCAAATGACATAGTTTGCGTGGTAGACAACACCCATTTGATCCGTTTCTGCGTAACGAATTTCAATCTCTTTTTCACTTATATACATGCTTTCTTCACCTCTTGTAATAGTATATCAAAAAAATGGTTACGTTGTCGGCATAAAAAAAGACCTACCTGTTAAGGTAGGTCTTTTCGCGGTTACGCAACATTATTTTGCAAGTTTGTTACGTAATACCATTTGTAGGATACCACCGTTACGGTAGTAATCTACTTCAACTTCTGAATCGAAGCGAGCTAGAGCTTGGAATTCTTTCACAGTACCGTCAGCTGCAGTAGCAGTTACAGTTAACATATCTTTTGGTTTTACACCTTCAGCGATGTTTACTGAGAAGATTTCTTCACCAGTTAAGCCAAGTGTTTCAGCTGATTCGCCTGGAGCGAATTGAAGCGGAAGAACACCCATCATAACTAGGTTAGAACGGTGAATACGTTCGTATGATTCAGCGATAACTGTTTTAACACCTAAAAGGTTTGTACCTTTAGCTGCCCAGTCACGTGAAGAACCCATACCGTAATCTTTACCAGCTAATACTACTAAGCCAGTGTTGTTTTCAGCATATTTCATTGCTGCATCGTAAATGTACTCAACTTCACCTGTTGGCCAGTAAGTAGTGAAACCACCTTCTGTACCTGGAGCGATTTGGTTACGGATACGGATGTTAGCGAATGTACCACGCATCATTACTTCGTGGTTACCACGACGAGAACCGTAAGAGTTGAAGTTACGAGGTTCTACACCGTTTGCACGTAAGTATTGACCTGCTGGTGTTTCTTTACCAATTGCACCTGCTGGTGAAATGTGGTCAGTTGTGATTGAGTCACCAAACTTAGCTAAAACGCGTAAACCTTCAAGAGCAGAGATATCCTCTGGAGAAGCTGATAAGTTTTGGAAGAATGGTGGGTTTTGGATGTAAGTTGATTTCTCATCAAATGTGTAAAGAGTTGATGTAGAAGTTTCAATTGCATTCCAAGTTTCATTTGCATTGAATACAGTTTCATATTCTTTTTGGAATAATTCACGTGTAACAACTTTAGATAATACATCGTTGATTTCATCAGTTGATGGCCAGATGTCATCGAAGAATACGTCGTTGCCATCTTTATCTTTACCGAATGAATCTTTACGAAGGTCAACATCTACAGTACCTGCTAATGCGTAAGCAACAACAAGTGGTGGTGATGCTAAGTAGTTCGCTTTTACAAGCGGGTGAACACGGCCTTCGAAGTTACGGTTACCAGAAAGTACAGAAGTTACGAATAAATCGTTTGATTGGATTGCTTCTTCGATTTCTGGAAGTAAAGGACCTGAGTTACCGATACATGTTGTACAACCGTAACCTACAGTGTTGAAACCGATTTGGTCAAGATATGATTGTAAACCTGAATCTTCTAAGTAACCAGTTACAACTTTTGAACCTGGTGCTAAAGAAGTTTTAACCCATTTAGGAACAGTTAAGCCTTTTTCAACCGCTTTTTTCGCAACAAGACCTGCAGCGATTAAAACGTATGGGTTAGATGTATTTGTACATGAAGTGATTGCAGCGATTCCTACAGCGCCTGCTGGAATTTCTACATCGCCTTCAGCAAATTTAGCTGTTGCTGTTTTAGAGAACTCATCTTCAGTTAAACCGAAGCCTTGTACGCCAGATGGAGCAACTACTGCTTCACGGTAACGAGATTTCATTTCAGTTAATGGAATTAAATCTTGTGGACGTTTTGGACCAGCAAGGTTTGGTTCAATTTGTGCAAGATCGATTTCCACTACGTCAGTGTAATCTGGCTCTAAGTTTGCATCGAAGAACATATCGTTCGCTTTTAAGTAAGCTTCAACTACTGAAATGTGCTCTTCTTCACGGCCTGTTAAGCGCATGTAGTTAAGAGATTCTTCATCAATTGCGAAGAAACCACAAGTAGCACCGTATTCAGGAGCCATGTTTGAAATTGTAGCACGGTCAGCTAATGGAAGTGCTGGTACGCCAGGTCCGAAGAACTCAACGAATTTACCAACAACGCCTTTTTTACGTAACTCTTGCGTTACTTTAAGCGCTAAGTCTGTAGCTGTTGTACCCGATGGAAGTGTACCAGTAAGTTTTACACCGATAACTTCAGGAATTGGGAAGTAAGAAGGTTGTCCAAGCATACCTGCTTCTGCTTCGATACCACCAACGCCCCACCCAAGTACGCCGATACCGTTGATCATTGTAGTATGAGAGTCAGTACCTACTACTGAATCTGGGAATGCTTCGAATGTACCGTCTTCGTTCTTGTTCACGTGTACAATTGGTGCTAAGTACTCTAAGTTAACTTGGTGTACGATACCTGTTGCTGGTGGTACAGCACGGAAGTTATCGTATGCAGTTTGAGCCCATTTTAGGAAGTTGTAACGTTCTGCGTTACGTTCGAATTCTAGTTCCATGTTCGCTTGTAATGCTTGCGCATTACCGTATTTGTCTACTTGTACTGAGTGGTCAATTACAAGGTCAACTGGGATTTCTGGGTTGATTTCGTTACCGTCGCCACCCATGTCGTTCATTGCTGTACGTAAAGAAGTTAAGTCAACTACTACTGGTACACCAGTGAAATCTTGTAATACTACGCGAGATGGTTTGAAAGGTACTTCAGCGTTTGCATCTGATCCTTTACCCCATTTTGCTAAGTTATCTACGTGATCTTCTTTGATTACGTATCCGTCATATTGACGTAAAACTGATTCTAATAAAATTCTGATTGAATAAGGAAGGCGTTTGATGTTTGCTACGCCAGCTTCTTCAATTGCACCTAAACGGTAGAAGTTGTAAGTCTTGCCGTTTACCTCGAATGAAGAGCGACTGTTATGCAAGTTAGTGTTTGCCATTTGTTCGGTTCCCCCTCTAATTTAACTAATATAAAAAGGCTTTTCATGAGCCACTTTTCTCCAACACCAATGATATAAGATGCCTGCACATAAGTAAATAACATTAAAATTATACTTTATGATAAGCAAAAGTTATGACCTTGTTATTCAATAAAGCGCATTCGTTCCTCTTTTGTTAGGATTCGACATTTTTTGCTTACTGGTGATAATTTTTGTCTATTCTGTGCAACAAGTTGATAAAGTGTATTGCGGACACTTTTCGGTATAAATTGCCCTATTTTCGCCAAAGAATAAGGAAAAGAAAGTGTTGACGCTACTTTAATCACAGCATCTGATTGTGTAAAAATGCGTTGATTGTCTAAAACAACCACTGAATTTAAATCTTTTGTCAGCGCTTCTGGCAAATGTTTTTTAGCGAAATCGCTTTGCAAGGAAGCAAAATAAAAGGTAGGTAGTTTTTCATGTTCTAAAACGAGCTGTACCGACCACTGACAAAAACCACAGGTTCCGTCGTAAAAAAGAATGGGTTGATTCATTATATCAAAGCCTCTTTTCTGGTTGGAGACAGATTTGCCTCACTATTCTTATTATGGAATTCTTTATATGCTGTTGTCAATTTTTATCCATATAAAAAAGAAACCTCATCGCTGAGATTTCTTTTCCTTCTATTTTAAGTATTATGAGCGCAAGAACGTCTCGCTCGATATGTTTGCTGTTGAATGATTTACGCATGTAGCAATCGTATGCAATGTAATCTTTTCAAAAGCTGTTAAACTCTCTTCTAATGCTGTCGCTGTAAATGGAATCAGTTGTCCTTGTACATAGACTTGAATTAAGGCGCGCGGTGTTTCAAATAAAATCGTATCTCCATGAACATGAATGATTTTAAATCCATAGTGATGCATGCCATCGCCATCAACTAAAATGTTACGACGAAAATCTTCTTTCTCTTCTTGGTCATCTGCTACGATTTTTTCCACCATATAATTCGGTTCTGTTTCACTACCACCATTACGTAAAAACCAAATTTCTGCATTGATAATATTATCACCTAGCATGTATTGGCGGTTAATATAATCTAAAAAGTCAGCTAATTTAACGTTCGGAGCTAAATTTTTCATGCGATAACCATTTCCAAGCTCAAGTATGTTATCTGCTTCATTTAATAATAACTTATCCGCATTATAGCGTGTTTTGCCAAAAGTAATTTTCAACATCTTCTATTACATCCTCCATTAACTTACGAATCACACTATATTATACACCGTTTGGAAATTAAAAGTGGCTTATTTTTTTAAAACTTCTTCCATATAATCATGCAATTTCGTCAAATCTGTTAGATGTGCATTACATACTTCACTGTCTTTACAGATTAAGTGACTAATCGTTTTATAATAGTCAGGGTTTTTCGGATCGCGTGCGTGCGTCTTCGCTGTGAAATAGACCACCTCATTCGTACATCCACAAAACGCACAAATATTCTTTTGATGCTTATCGATAAAATGTCCTGCAATCGCACATAATTCACCCGCTATTTCTGCCACAATAACTTTTTGATGTGAACGTACATCATCAAAACCTAAATAACTACGCTTTGTATTCGCAGCTAGTTCTTCTGGCACTTTTAACTTCTTATACTTTGGTAGTAATTTTTTTAGTTCAGTAAGTGTCACAACCGGAAAATCAAGTTCACACGCTTTGATTTGTTCGAGGTACATCTCTTTATTTTCATAACGTGTAAAATCAATTAGTTGACGCTGTTCTTCTGTTAATTGTATAAATTGTGCTTCAATTTTAAAGTGAGCTTCTTCCGTCAATGCACGCATTACACTTTTCGGTAAATGTTTTTGCTGACCGTCTATAATCTGTTTCATCTGTTTTTCAATGAAGATTACTTGGTTATGTCGAATAAATGGTTCCATCTTGACTCCCTCATTTCTATAGTCAAAGTATAAAACGTAACCAACGTAATGACGAGTGGGTAAAATCATTTGAATGATTTTTTCCCTTTTTGATAAATAATCTTGCGAATCGTTTCAACAGATAGATAGTACTGTTGCGCCAATTGTTCCTTTGTAGCACCTTGTGCATACGCTTTACAAATGGCTTCATTTCGCTCATATAATGCTTTTCGGCTACCACTCTTTTCTCCCCATCGCTTCGGCTCATCTTTTCTCGGAATATAGAGTGTTTGCCCTTGTACATATTGTTGAATTTCTTTTATTAATTTCTCTGGTAAAATTTCTTTTGCGTTTTGATAACTCATGCTTTTGGCTCCTTATATTGTCATCTCTAAGGGCAAAACCATTCATTAAAAACACAAAGCTTGCGATGTGGAATTATTCACCCCATGCAAAGAATCGCACTTTTAAGAAAGGCTTTGCATGAGTTTTTGAAATAATCGATGAAGAGATCATCTAATAAGCACCTCCTTTTCGTCTTTATTATCGTAACGCAAAAAGAAAAATCCCTCCATTATAAATAGAGAGATTTTTTAATTTTTACTGATCTGATACAACAATGTACGTTGCATAAATCGGACCATGTACACCTACGACTAAGTCCATTTCAATATCGGCTGAATTACTTGGTCCTGATACAAAATCAACTGCTGCTGGTAATGTTTTGCCTGCTTCCACAAAGTCACGTTCCATTTCCTTTACAGCTTGTGTAATACGAGGGCGAAGTGTACTCTTTTTAACAATCGCAATAAAAGCGTTCGGTAATAACCCAACTGCCTTTCCTTGTCCTTCTGCTGAATATAAAACAACCGTTCCTGATTCGGCAAGTGCATATTCAGCGAACACAATCCCAATATTCGAATCGTTTGTGCGTTCGAAGTTTTCTGTACGGCTAAGATTTGAATCCCAAACGTGAACACGCAATCCTTCGTCCTTCCACTCATTTTCGTATAACTCATCTAAACCAAGTGCTCGGAAGCGTTCATCATTCCATAGAGCAACGGATTCGCCACCATGTTGTTTAACCGCTTCATCCACTGCTTTCTTCACATCACTTGATGATACTTCTACAACATTTGTATTATTTAAACGACCACATTGTTCCACAAATGCCGGCATCAGCTCATCAATTGATAAATGCGACAGCTTTTTCTCCTCAGGTTTATGTTGCCAGTTACGCACAGGCTTTTGTGTAGGCGAAAAAGGTCGGTTTAAGGATGTAGCAATCTTTTCTAAAAATTTCTCACGATTTTGAATCATTTATTTTCCGCCTTTCTTTTCACGCTTATCAAACCAATCACGTAACTTTTCACGTTCCACAATAGGGAAATCCCGAATATCCGTCCAATCTTTCAGTGGACCGACACCTTTTGAAATCATTTGATCTTTTGATAATGGTTTCATCACTGCTGCTGCGATTTTCGTACCTACATTAAATAATGTGCTATTTGAAGCACCGACACTAAAGCCTTTCATCATAAGACCTTCTGAAACAGGTGCGCGTCCTTCTTTTTCGACGATGACTTGACGATGTTTAAGTAATAATTCATGTAGTGGAATTTTAACAGGACAAGCATCTGTACATGCACCGCATAGAGATGAGGCATATGGTAGCTCTTTGAAGTCATCATATCCCGCAAGAAGTGGCGTTAACACAGCTCCGATAGGACCTGAATAAATCGAGTTATACGAGTGACCTCCAATATGACGATACACAGGACAAACATTGACACATGCTGCGCAGCGAATACATTGTAAAACCGATTTGAATTCACCAGCTAAAATGTCAGAACGCCCATTATCTAAAATGACTAAATGGAATTCTTCTGGACCATCAACATCCTCTGCACGTTTTGGACCTGTAATAACATTCACATAGGATGTTAATTTTTGTCCTACTGCGCTACGTGTCAGCATATTAACGAGTACTTCCATCTCTTCTAAACTCGGTACAATACGCTCCATACCCATAACAGCAATTTGCGTTTTGGGAATCGTTGTGACAAGTCCCGCGTTGCCCTCATTTGTAACGAGTGAGATGGAACCAGAGTCAGCAATCGCAAAGTTACAACCTGTAATACCGACTTCTGCTTGCATATAATCATCACGTAAAATTGTACGTACGAATCGTGCTAAATCTTTGGCATCTGCTGAACCGTCTTCTGGATAACCGAGCTTTTTAACGAATACTTCTTTGATTTGGAAACGATTTTTATGAACAGATGGCGCGACAATATGAGATGGCTTGTCGTGGTCATCTAATTGTAAGATATATTCCCCTAAATCTGTTTCAAGTACGGTACATCCGATTTCTTCTAATGCTTCATTTAAGCTAATCTCTTCTGTTACCATCGACTTTGATTTTAAAACGCGTGTTGCTTGTTGTTTTTGAACAACTGATTGAATATAACTATTCGCTTCTTCTGGTGTTTGCGCAAAGAAGACATGACCTCCTGCTTTTTCAACATTTTCAGAGAGTTCATATAAGTAGTAGTCGAGATTGTCGAGAACGTGTTGACGTATTTCTTCGCCATGTTTACGCCACTCTTCCCAGTCGCCTAACTCGTCTACTGCTTTTAAACGTCCACCATGTAGACGGTTTTGTGCCGATGTAACCGCACCGCGCATGAAGTCACGTTCTAAATTTGTATTCACATTATCTTTGAATGCGTTATCATTATATTTAATTGCCATGAAAATCCCCCCTTATGCTTGTTGATTTAAGATTTCAGCAATGTGAATCGTCTTAATTTTTTCACCGCGACGATGCATACGTCCGCCAATATTCATTAAACAACCGCCATCTGCGCCAACTAAATATTCTGCTTCCGTTTCAATCGCTGAGTCGACTTTTTCATCTACCATTTGCTCTGAAATATTGCCCATTTTCACCGAGAATGTTCCGCCAAATCCACAGCAATTATAGCTATATGGTAGTGGAATGAATTCTAACCCCTTCACATTATTTAATAATGTAAACGGTGCATCTTTCACACCAAGTAAACGTGTCATATGACATGATGGATGGTATGTGATTTTATGGTTGAATGTTGCGCCAACGTCTTCTACTTTTAAAACATTCACAATAAAATCGGTTAATTCATATGTTTTATCTGCTACAATTTGTGCTTTTTCAGCGTAGGCGGGATCATCTTTAAAAACATGTGGATATTCTTTAAACATCGTGGCACATGAACCAGATGGTGTAACAATCACTTCTGCATCTAAAAATGTATCAATCATTTTACGCATCGGTTCTTTTGCTTTTTCAACATAACCTGAGTTATAAGCCGGTTGACCGCAACACACTTGCGAACGCGGAAACTCAATCTCACACCCGAGTCTTTCTAATAATTCGACAGTTGCCTTCCCTACATTGGTTTGAAATGTATCGACAAGACATGTCGCGAACAATGATACTTTCATTGGTCATCCCCCTCAATTGAATCCAAAGAAATTAGAAAATTTAAAAACTTATTTTATTTATTATACTACCCTTCTAGACGGAATAATCACTATAACTAAATGGAATAAAGATTATATGTTTCAACCTTTTAAAGAATAAAGAAAAGAGCCTGAGACAAAAGTATTTTCAACACAGCAAATCCCGTATGTTTTTTCAAAATCATACGGGATTTGTTCGTTCAGATCAATTTCCGCTTCGAAAAATGAATAGAGGTAGGAAAGAAAAGAACGCTACGTCCTGTTGCAAATCTTGCCCCACTACATCACGTAGCGTTCGGGCATGGCTTCAAACTCCTCGTCACTGCGTTCCTGTGGAGTTTTCAGCTCATGCTATTCCCGCAGTAGTCGTTTTCTACGCGTTCAATTGATTTAATTATTCGTATTTGAAATATATTATTTTGTTCTGTCCCACGCTCCCTGCTTATGACAATGCTTTTTTCTGTTTCCAAAATAGTGCCAGGATAAAACTAATTAATAGTAGAATCGTTGCAAAATAATATGGATAGTTCATATTTTGATCGAATAGCATACCACCAATAATCGGACCCATCACATTCGCTAATGATGTGAACATCGAGTTCATGCCACCAACAAAACCTTGTTCATCTCCTGCAATCTTTGATAAATACGTCGTTAATGCTGGACGAATTAAATCAAAACCAACAAATACAAGGAAGCAGACGATCATAACTGTCCAATAATTCGGTGCTAGTGCAATCGCTAAAACGAACACGACCGAATAGATTAAACTAAGACGAATGACATTAATTTCCCCTAGTTGCTTCACCATACGATCAAAAATCAATAACTGGAAGATTGCCCCTAAAATTCCACCACCCATAATCGCAATCGCGACATCTTTTGGTGTGAAATTAAATTTATGGTCAACGAACAGGCTGAAGAATGATTCAACGGCCGCTAAACCAAATGACGATGTAAAAATCAAGACAAATGGTAACAAGTAGAGCGGTGTCAATAGACGACCAAGTCCTGCCTTCTTCTTCGGTGTCGTATGCTCTCCAGCATCTGCGATGGCTGCTTTCTTTTCAGGCTCTTTTAATAAAATTTGTGATAAAATCGCCGCGACTGTGCCGAGTATGGCTGCCGCAAAGAAAGGCACGCGTGTACCGATTTCCGCTAAGAACCCTCCTATCCCAGGTCCAATAATAAATCCTAAATTAATAGCTGCCGACATAAAACCAAGTGCTTTAGGTCGTTCTTCATTTGATGTAATATCAGCAATAAAAGCTGTTACAGCAGGCATGATGAATGCACCACTGACGCCGCCTAAAATACGCGAAATAAATAGAACTTCCACACTTTTTCCTAATCCAAATAATAATTCAGAAAAGGCAAAAATGAAAAGTCCAAGGACAATCATAATTTTTCTACCAAATCGGTCCGTTGCTTTCCCCGCAAAAGGTGACACGATTAACTGCGATAAAGCAAACGCGGCGGTTAAATAACCGACCGTTGTTCCACTAATACCAAACTCATTCATAATCGTTGGCAAAATCGGAATAACCAAACCGATGCCTAAGAAAGCAATGAACAGATTTCCAAGTAAAATAAATAATGTTAACTTATTTTTCATGTTAAATAACCTCGATTCTGTTCAATTTCTATTACTAAACTTAAACCTTACAGTAACTATAATGTCAAGCGATTAATCTAGCAGTCGCACTTTTAACTCTATTAAAATTTTTTCTTCTACATTTGTTGAAAAACTCATCGGCATAATAGATTCCCAAACGACCTCTTCTACGTACAATTCTTTTGTTTGAATATATTGCCATAGTTTTTCATACATTTGAATATATTGTGCCGACGTATAAATAAAGGCAATTTCAATATATTTGCCTTCTGGCATCGTCACAATATTCATCGCCTCATTTTGCACATGGAATAATTTTGATGTCAAAATCGGAATGAAAATTTGGGTGTATTGAATGTCTTCTATTTGTTTGTATCGTTTGAGTGGATAATAACTACCATAACGAATCGTTTGTACACTTCCTTCATTTTCAATTGTCTCTGTTAACTTACGCATTTCATCATTTGAGACATGTTCAGGCGTTGCATTTGGTGCTGTCAAACAAAGAAGGCGAGCGGATTCTTCGTGCTTTGTAAACACTTCATTTAAAACGGGAATCGCAAGTTGTTCTTCCATTTGTTTACGCGTTTTTCGAAGTGTGTATTGTGTTTCTTGTAGCTGCGCTAATTTATTAGCTAATGTTTCTTCTTGTTTATTTAAGTAATCAATCATCTCTTCTATTGAGAAATGCTGAATTTCTTTAATTTTCTCAAGAGGTGTACCGACGAAACGCAAGCTTTTAATCAAATCGATTAAATATAGTTGTGATTCCGCATAGTAGCGGTAATTTGTGACTGGATCTGTATAAATCGGCTTAAATAAATCAATTTGATCGTAATATCGTAATGTTTGGCTTGGTAAATTCGTTAGTTTCGCCATTTGTCCAATCGTATAATGCCTATTATCCATGTTTTTTCCTCATTTCCATGCAGTCTAACCCTACTTTTTTCAAAGCAAGAAAGAAAAGGAGGAACGACGGATATTTCACGTCATTTCTCCTCTTACTCATGCATCGCATGATCAATCGCTTGGTGTAGTAAATCAATGACATGTTCGTCGTCATGTGAATAGTACATCGTCGTGCCTTCTCTTCGAAATTTCACGAGACGTAAATTTTTTAAAAAACGAAGTTGGTGTGATACCGTAGATTGTCCAAGATTGAGTGCTTCTGCGATATCATTCACTGAACGTTCTGTACCACATAAATAATTTAAAATACGAATACGAGTTGGATCACTCAATGCTTTAAATGTTTGCGATACAACGAATAATGTTTCTTCATCTAATTGTCGTTCACATATATGTTTCATACATATCACTCCTAATGATTATGCCCTGCATGTGGATCTAGCTCTACTTTCATCGTACAGAATAAATCAGGTTGATGTGCAAGTGAGGCTGCTTCTAATTGAATTGTTACATGTTGAATATTCTCATGGGCTAGTTGATGTTCTAAATCTGCGAGTAATTGTGAACTTTCAATTACGGTTAAATTATCTGGAACTACTAAGTGACATGTTAACGCATTTAAACGAGATGTAATTGTCCATACATGTAAATCGTGAACACCTTGTACTTCTTTTTTAGACTTTAGAATATCTACTAAGTGGTCAATCTCGATATCTTTTGGTGTTCCTTCCATTAACACATGAACTGAATCCATCGTCACTTTAAAGCCACTTCGTAAAATTAATATTGCGACAATAATACTTGCGATTGGATCAGCTATTCGCCAGTCAAAGAATAAAATACAAAGACCTGCAACAATTGCACCGATTGAACCAAGCATATCTGAAATAACATGTAAATACGCACCACGCATATTTAAGTTCTCTTTCGTATCGGCGCCGCGCATCATAATATATGCAACTAAGATGTTTACAAGTAATCCAATCGTACTGATAATTAACATACCTGTTGTTGAAACTTCAGGCGGATTTTTAAAGCGATCGAATGCTTCATAAAAAATGTATAAAGCCACTAACATAAGTGTAACACCATTCACAACAGCCGCTAAAATTTCAAAACGTTTATAGCCATATGTTTTACCGTTATTCGAAGCTTTTTGTGCAAGTGTAAAAGCGATAAGCGCTATGGCTAATGATATCGAATCACTTAACATATGCCCTGCGTCGGATAGTAATGCTAAACTATTGGTTAAAAAACCACCAACCATCTCAATAATCATGTACATTGTAATAATAATGAGTGAATACCAAAGTATTTTCCGATTATTATTTTGTTCTTCCATTTTCAACACCCCTTTATATGAGCATATAATCATATATACATATTATAAGTAAATGGAAGCAAAGTCAAGCTTCCATCTCATCTTTACTCGCTATACTCTTTTTATAAGCAAGTGGGGTTTGTCCCATACGTTCTTTAAACTTCTCAATATAATAGCTTGTACTATTAAATCCCACTTCATAAGCTACTTCTGTAACATTATATTGTTGCAGATAAGTAAGGCTTTTTCGAATTCTATAGTCCGTCACATACTGTAATGGTGTTGTATGTAAAATTCGTTTGAAATAACGACAACATTCCGAGCGGCTTAGCTGCCCTGCTTGTGCAATATTTTCTAAAATAATCGTTTCAGCATAATGTGTGTGAATCCATTGGAGCATCTGCTTCATACGCTCATTTTGAATAGGCTGTCTAAGTACAATACCTTGTTGAAATCCTATAATCATCTCTTTCCAAAGCTGTGTTAGATGAATGGTTAAATCAAATTCAAATAACGGATGTTTCGTTTCAAGTAATGTATAGATTGCTTGTAAATGCGCCAACACTTGATTCGACCAACTTGTTGACTTCGTTAATCGCATGTAACTATTGGCTTGCAAATAAGGTTGAACATATGCTGCGTACAATTCATTCGACATTATAAATAGCGGCGAAACATTCAAACAGCGGTAAATACATGGATTTTTTGCATCATCTTTTGCACCATGTAGTTGTGCTTGATTAATAAAAAGCCCTTCTCCTTTTGAAACCGTCATATATTCTTCATTCACTTGAAATTGAGCTTCTCCTTGCAACACGACAATCCATTGCAATTCTTCATGCCAGTGAAGTGGAATATAACCATGTACATTCGCTTGAATCGTTGTTTCATAACAAGCAACAGGTAATGTTACCGTATGATGCTTGGTTAGTTCTTGTAGTTGTGCATTGAGTTGAAAATCGGTAATTTGCACTGTCTCACCTCAATCTTGTTATACTTTTTTCATTAAATTCAGTATTTTCTAAGTAGATTATCCATTATTATAACATGAAGAACGTATAAAAAAGGAGAATCGAGATGAAACGAACTGCTCGAAAAATCGGCCTCATCCTCGTAACAGTGGGCGCTCTCTTTTGGGGTGTCGGAGGAACAGTTGCACAAAAACTATTTCAAAACTACGCAGTTGACGTCAACTGGCTTGTTACAACAAGATTGCTCATCGCTGGTATTTTATTGTTAACTGTACAATTTTTCTTAAAAGATCGAAAACAAATCTTTCAAATATGGCAACATAAACATACAGCATTACAACTCATTATTTTCGGCATCATTGGTATGCTTGCTGTACAGTACACGTATATGATGTCCATCAATTATGGGAATGCGGCAGTTGCGACATTATTACAATATTTAGCGCCTGTCATGATTATTCTCTATCTTGTCTTACGTCGACAATCCGTCTTAACAAAAAAAGACGTGATTACCGTAACGCTTGCTCTGCTCGGTTGCTTTTTCCTCTTAACGAACGGTTCCATTTCGAATCTATCCGTCCCAACACCTGCTATTATTTGGGGGATTTTATCGGGCGTCGCACTCGCTTTTTATACATTGTATGCCGTTCGTCTACTCGCTCATTTCGATTCACTCGTCGTTGTTGGTTGGGCAATGGTCATCGGTGGCTTCATGCTTAGTTTCATCCATCCACCATGGGCAGTCGATCTATCCCAATTCGATGTAGATGGTTATATCTATCTTATTTTCGTCATCATTTTCGGTACGATGTTAGCATTTTGGTTTTATATCGAGAGCTTACACAGTTTATCACCGAAAGAGACGAGTTTATTAAGTAGTCTAGAACCGCTTGCTGCTGTTTTAACCACCGTGTTCTGGCTACAAGAACATTTCGGTTTTTGGCAATGGATTGGAACAGCTTGTATTCTATTCATGATTTTACTGCTAGCACTCGGTACAAAAACACCTGAACTTTCGGATGATTAAAAAAAGGAACTTCCACACAATCTATACTGTGTAGAAGTTCCTTTTTCATTATAATTCCGCTGGTGTGCGTGCTACTTCTGTTTCAGCGTACCACGGATTAAGGTGGACTAACACTTCTGTTACTTCTTCATCGCGCTCCATAATTTGTTTTTTAATTTCACGACAGACATCATGTCCTTGTTGAATCGTTAAGTCTGCTTGAATGCCCACACGTACATCGACTAGTACATAATGTCCATGATTACGCGCACGAATACTATCAATTCGTTTGACATACGTAATTTGCTTTATTGTTTCAAAATATTGATGACTTCTCTCTAACGGAATACTTGCTTCCATTAAAATATCAATCGATTCTTTCATCATACCAATCGCTAATTTTAAAATCAGTAGTGCGACAATGATACCTGCAACAGGATCACCATATGCAGCGTAGGGAATTGCGATAATGTATTGATTAATAAGCGCGATGCCGATACCGACAACAGCTGCTAATGAGGCATAGACATCGGCTAAATGGTCATATGCTGTCGCAATTAATCCCTTGCTACGTTCTTTTCGTCCAATGCGAATCGTATAGACATAGAGCCATGCTTTCCATAAAAGCGAAATAACGGCTGCAACAAATGCTAAAATATGTGCTTCTGTCGCTGGTTCAAATAAAGCAAGAATGGATTCATACCCAATATAAACTGCTGCCAACATTAAAATAATGGACACAAAGGCGGAAGATACAACTTCTGCTTTCCCATGTCCATAAGGATGGTCTTCATCTGCTGGTTGATTCGAGATTTTCATGGAGCCTAATGATACCGCAGAAGCAACAACGTCTGCTGCGTTATGTATTCCATCAGCGAGGAGAACTTGGCTCTTGAATACGACGCCTGAAATGATTTTTAAAATCGTTAAACAAATATTGCTAATGACACTCACCCAAGCGGCGAATAATGATTGTTGTTTGTCCAAAAGAACCCCTCCAAATAATGACATCTGATGTCGAAAGTGCTTTCGTATCATATCAAACAAAATCGCTCTTAGTCTATACAAAGATTTTTTCCGTTATTACGTGTTTTTTAAATAAAGAAAAAAAGTTTCTTATCGGCAAAAAAGAAGCTTTTATAAAAAAAGCAAGCTAAACACTTCGTATAAAAGTGTTTAGCCCACTCATTCTTTCCTTTTGGAAAAATTATTTTCTTTTTCATCTTTTCCTATTGCAGAAAAAATAATTCTTTTGGACTAGACGTCTTTTCCCATCATATACAGGTCAAAGTATTGGTCATTCCAGTACGTTTCATTCTTCAATGTACCTTCAATAACAAATCCGAGTTTAATATATAGTGCTACAGCCTTTAAGTTATCTGCACGCGTATCTAAACGAATCTTCGTAATGAATAGCTGCTCTCTCGCCCATTGAACGAGCGCTTCTTCATGAGAATTGTACCAATTCCCTTGCTATGCTGCGCTTTTTCAACGACAATACCAAGCTCCGTTACATGACGTGCTTTTATTTTGTGGGATGTAGTCATCGTACCAATCGCAATAATACGTCCTTCATCTTTCACAAGTAGCATATACTGACTATTATCTTGTGCGTCACGCTCAATCGCTTCACGCTGTTCTTCCACTGTTAATGGATACTCTTCTTGTTCAAAACTTAAATACGATGTTTCACCGCCGACACGATTATAAAATGCAACAATCTCTGCCGCATCTTCTACTGTTGGTTTTATATATTCAACCATGTTCTTCACCTCATACTTATTATACCCAAGCTAAAGTATTCTGGTTAAAAATATTTGTAATATAACTTTTTTGCAGTGAGAATATCTTTTGTACCATGAACAAATACACGTCCGTCTTGAAATACGACGAGTGTATAGGGCTTTGCCTCAATGCGAATGAGGTAGTTATTTTGTGTATAATTTTGCCCTTGTAATGTTTCTGCAAACTGAGCTAAAGACCAATTTTCTCGTTGATTCATACGCAATTGAACCGTATCACGTCCACACAATATCGCTGTTTTCAGTTGATTGTCTGCTTGTAAATACGGATGTGTCGCATGAGATGAGCAACAAGGACAAGCTGGATCTTTTAAGCTTTGTACACGCACTTCGGCTATTTCATTCTTCCATAAATCTGTTGAAATAAGTGTACCGCGTAGTGCATCATATTGTTTTGCTAGAATTTTTAATAGTTCCGTCATTTGCCAGACGACAACTTGTGATACAGCAGGTGCGATAATTCCCGCTGTGTCACACGTCGCACTGCCAAGTGGAATCTTTTGCATTAAACAATGTAAGCAGGGTGTCTCATTCGGTAAAAAAGTATAGGAAAGACCGTATGAACCGACACATGCACCGTAAATCCATGGAATCTGTTGCTGATAGGCGAAGTCGTTGACTATAAAACGAATATCAAAATTATCTGTCGCATCGATGATGACGTCGACTTGTTTAAATTGTGTTAAAAAAGTAGGACTGACATCTTCTATGTACGCATCAATTTGAACGGATTGATTGATGGCGCGTAGATGTTGATGTGCGGCAACCGCCTTTGGCAAACCTTGTTCAGCATCTTGTTCATGATAGAGTGTTTGACGTTGTAAATTGGAGTAGTCGACATAATCTCGGTCAACAATCGACAGATGTCCAACACCTGCTCGCACACATTGTTCTGTTATTTGGCTGCCTAATGCACCAAGACCAATCACAAGGATATGTGCATCTTGTAATGCTTGCTGCCCTGTTGTGCCAATCGGTTCAAACAGAATTTGACGTGAATAACGTACACTATCCAATCGGACTCATTCCTTTTTGCGGACTACTCGCAATACCATATTCTTTTTTCGGAATGGCTCCTGCTTCATACCCCATGCGCCCTGCTTCAATCGCATACTTCATTGCGCGTGCCATTTGAATTGGATTTTGTGCGCCACTTACTGCTGTATTTAATAAGACACCGTCTGCACCTAACTGCATTGCATAAGCTGCATCTGCTGGTGTGCCAATCCCTGCATCGACAATGACAGGCACTGTTGATTGTTCCATAATGAATTGTAAGTTCAGCGGATTAATAACACCTTGTCCTGAACCGATTGGTGAAGCACCTGGCATGATGGCATGTGCACCAAGCTCTTGTAAATGGCG
Organism: Kurthia sp. FSL E2-0154; assembly: GCF_038003625.1. Classification (NCBI taxonomy): domain Bacteria; kingdom Bacillati; phylum Bacillota; class Bacilli; order Caryophanales; family Caryophanaceae; genus Kurthia; species Kurthia sp. FSL E2-0154. Next base: position 1,002,597 of record NZ_JBBOPO010000001.1, on the reverse strand, counting down.
TGCGAGTACTACGTCATCTGACGTATAAGGTAATACGATAAAGCCAAGTTCTAATAATTTTTCGGTTGCTTTCAATGTTTCAATTGGATCTGGTAATAAACTACGGTCACAACCAATCACTTCGACTTTAATCATGTCACATAACCCAGATGCTTTTGCGAGTTGTGCAATGCGAACTGCTTCTTCTGCCGTTTTTGCACCTGCTGTATTCGGTAATAGTGTATATTTTGATACATCAATTTTTTCTAATAAATTCGGTTGTGTCGGTTCAAAAATATTCATACGACGAACTGCGAATGTAAGGATTTCTGTTTCCGACGCTGCAATCGCCTGTTGTTGTACATCAAAATCTGTAAATTTCCCTGTTCCTAATAATAAACGTGATGTGAATTGTTTTTCTCCAATAGTTAACATATTAACCGCCTCCTACGAATGTTACGATTTCGAATGAATCGCTTGGTTGAATTGCTCGTTCATGCTCATCTGCCTGCAAAATGACACCGTTTTGTTCCACAATGATGACTTTCGATTGAAGTGCTAAAAAATCGACAAGTGCTGCGACTGTCTGTACTTCCTCTGGTACATCAATAAAATGACCATTTACACGTAATTGCACGTATTTGTCACCTCCTCTAATTGATTTGCCATATATTCACCTGTAATGGCACTGAGTAAAATACCATTCCTGTAATGTCCAACCGCACACCATAATCCTTTTGTTGTCGCGTGTTGTGCCATAAGTGGTCGTTCTAAAGAACAGTCTGGACGCAAACCTGCCCAGCTCGTTTTAAAGGTCGCCTGTTGAAGTGCTGGTACAAGTTCAAAAGCTTGATTTAATAGATGTTGCACACTCGCTGCTTCCACGTGCTTTGTTACGTCACCTCGCTTCATCGTTGCCCCAATGACGTAATGACCGCCTCGTTTTGGTGCAATATAAAATCGTTCTCGAAATAGTGGCACTTGTAAAATCGGTTCATAACTATGCAAGCAAACGACTTCCCCCTTCACAGGAATCGCTTCAATTTCAAAATGTTGTTGCAGCGGCTGATTCGATACGCCCGTTGCTAGTATGATTTGTTTCGCTTCCAACATGCCTGCTGTTGTTTGCACGCCACATACTTCTCCTTGCTGTTCTATAATCTGGGTCACTTCCGTATATTCGTAAATGTCACAACCTAATGCTGCAGCGCTCGCGGCATAGCCTTTTGTTAAGTCCTTTGCAAGTACATGCCCATCATCTCGGCAAAAAACACCACCATATAATTTAGATGACACTGCTGGCTCTATCTGCTGTACTTGTGTCATCGTCATCGCTTCACACACTTCACCACACGCACTTTGCCAGTTCATAATGTCATGAATGCGCGCGAGTTCTTGTTCTGTATGAGCGATGCGCAAGATCCCTTTTTGCTCATAACCAATATCAATGCCTGAGAGTGTACGAATTTCTTCTTGAAGTTTCGGAAATAAGCGGCGGCTTTTTTGCGCGAGATGAAAGAGAGGATCTTCCGCATCCCACTCTGCTTGTACACCGAGTAAACCAGCAGCCGCAGATGAAGCACCACTGCCAATCATCTGTTTTTCGATGATGGCTACTCGCTTGTTTCGTTTAGAAAGCGAATAGGCGATTGAACTGCCGATTGCACCGCCGCCAATGATGATGACATCATAATTCTTCATAGTTCTCCCTCATTTCACGATAAATTTTTAATATGTCACAACCATTTTCTGCCTCCCAAAAACCCGAGCGAATCGCTATTCTTTCACTTTTCACAAGATGTACGTTGTGGGGCGTAATCCCTCCTAATGCAATATACGGACGCTTCGCTGTTTGGAGAATATCTGCTGCTAAAGGAATCGCATCTTTTTTACAACTTGTATGAAAAATCGGTGATAACATACATTGATCCGCCTCACTCTTATGTAATTCTTCAATAGAATGAACTGATTCGATAATTGAAAATTCTGAAAAGCGCACGCGAATTACGGGAATAGGTAGACTTCTGTAACCAACTTGAACGGTTTGAATTTGATGTGCATGGGCAACATCTAACCGATCATGGACGACCATTTTATGAAGGGGAAAACCAGCTTGTAGACACTGATCTATAAGCTGGTATAACTCCTTTGCTGTGCGCTCATATTCACGAAAATGTAGCGCGTCTATTTCGGTTTCTGCCTGCATGACACGTTTTACAAACTGTTCATTCGTCTGCTTGCCATCTGAAAGAACATGAATCTTCATCTACTTCACCAGTTCTTTATATAGCTCGTCTGTTGGCACCATTTTGTCGGCAATTTTTTGTTGAACGAGCCACTCATTTTGCTTTTCCCAGCTGGCTGGATTATCCGATAAGAACGGCTCTTCCTTCGTCTCCATCTTATCTGTTACAATCTTCAAGCTTTTTTCCTCGATACTTTTCGTCAGTGGGAATTGGTCTTTCTCTTGATGATCTAATAGAATAGCAAGCGATTCATCTGGATTCTTCTTCGTATAATCAAATCCTTGTTTCGCTGCTTCTAAAAATGCTTTTAATGTTGCTTCGTCTTTCGCAATCGTACGGTCACTTGCTACGAAGACGATTTCATGACTCTTTGGTACACCGAATTCCGATGGGTCCATTGTTGAAATCGGATAGCCCTTTTCCTCCATGACAGGTAGCTCATGGTTAATTAGACCACCTGCTAAAACATCCACTTTTTTCGTAATGAGTGCGGATACTAATTCAAAGCCGACGTCGACTAACTTCACTTGATTCGGGTCGCCCCCATCTTCTTTTACCATCGCTTTAATTGTCGCTTCACTTAATGGTGTACCGCCATAACCAACTGTTTTTCCTTCTAAATCGCGTGGGCGCTGAATATTCGATTCTTTTAGTGACATCAATTGACTAAGTGGTGATTGGACAATCGTACCAATCGACTGAATTGGAACTCCTTCATTCGCACGTGCCATAATGACATCTTGCTGATAGTAAATACCAATGGTTGATTTTCCAGCAGCTGTTAAAGTCAGTGGGTCTGTTGGATTCGATGGATATTGTAGTTTGACATCAAGTCCTTTTTCTTTAAAATAACCTTTTTCCATCGCTACATAGAGAAAGCTATGAATCGCATTCGGATACCAATCGAGCATAACTGTCACTTCTTTTAATTCTTTACCATCTTTTGCTTTACTTGAACAACCTGCTAATACGACAACTAACAAACTACATAGTACAAAAAATTTCATCAAACGCATTAATCTTTCCTCCAAACGATATATTTTTTTTCAATGATTCGAATGATGAAGACAGCGATGATCGCCATCGTAGATAATAGAACGATGGGCGCAAATACACCTGCTCCGTCTAACTGTGTCATCATTCGTTTACTGAAGTAACCGAGACCTGCCTGTGCTCCGAGCCACTCCCCAACAGCTGCGCCGATAATACTGAGCGGTACAGCGATTTTAAAAGCAGAGAATAGCTGTGGTAGCGCTGACGGAAGTTGTAGCTTCCAAAAAATTTGCCATTTTGTCGCCCCGTACGTTCGCATGAGTTCTTCTAGTTCACGCTTTGTGCTACGCAGTCCATCAAACATACTCATCGCAATCGGGAAAAACGCAATGAGGACGGTCACAAGCACCTTACTCCAAATCGTGTAACCGAACCATAAAACAAAAATGGGCGCGAGTGCTGTAATGGGAATCGTCTGTGACGCGACGAGTAGCGGATAGAATGCGCGCTCCGACCAATGACTGAGGTGCATCATAATCGCGAGACCAATGCCTAAAATAATTGAAATTAGTAAACCAATCCAAAGTACTTGTAGTGTTGCAGGTAAATGGACGGTAAATAGAGCTTCTCTAAAATCCCACATCTTTTGTAAGATGGCCGTTGGAGACGGTAAGATGTACATCTCATTTAGCCAGCGCGCAAATACTTCCCAAATGAGTAGCAGTCCCACACTCACATAAATCGCAGGTGCATTTTTTCTCATAATTGCTGACGTCCTTGTTGCAACATGTGAATCAGTTGTTGCTTCACGTCTTGCACCTCCTTACTTGCTAAATCTGAACGCTGTCTTTTATGTTCCATTGGGACAATCGTTTCGTGTAGCGTATGAATTGGTGTCTGCTGTACAGTTAGAATACGATCTGATAAATAGAGCGCTTCATCCACATCATGCGTAATAAATAAAATGGTTTTACGCCATTTCTTCGCTTGTATGTATAACCAATCTTGTAACTCCATCTTCGTCAGTGCATCGAGCGCACTAAATGGTTCATCGAGTAACAGTACATCTTGTGAAGCATTCAATGCACGAATGAATGCAACACGTTGACGCATGCCACCCGATAAGTCTTTTGGTTTTTTATGCATGTAAGCTCCTAGACCAAATTCCTCGAGTAACGCCTTACTCTGTTCTTCTGCTCTCTTTTTCGGTATTCGCTGACATTCTAATGGCAACAATGTATTTTGTAATACGGTTCGCCAAGGGAGCAGTAAATCTTGCTGTGGCATATAGCCTACAGGTTGTTTCGCTACGGTCACTTGTCCCGACTGTGCCTGAGATAGACCTGTAATGAGACGAAAAATCGTACTTTTTCCGCAACCACTCGGACCAATTAACGAAACGAATTCACCTTCTTGAATGGAAAAATGAACATGGTCTAAAATGGGTTGTTCTTCGTAACGAAAACAGACATCTTGTAAAGCTAAACTCTCCAATGATCTTCCTCCTCTATAAAAAAAGCCATCTCGACAAAGAATCGAAATGGCTGCAAATGACAGAATCATCGCATGCCACTTCCCTACGCTAGTCCGAACTAGATCAGGTAATAAGGGTTAAGATATTGAAACCTCTCTCAGCACGTAAAAACGGCACCCCTAGTGGTGAAGCATTATGAAATTAGAAAAAGCCCCTGTCTCCATACACGTATCGAAACAGGGACCTGAAATTGTTTTTTCGGTCGAAACGGCTTCCCTACGCTAGTATGAACTAGATCAGGTTGAAAGAATCCAGAGCTTACGGCTCCATCTCAGCTGGCAACACCAGCACTCCTAGCACACTATGATTTTGTTAAGGTGAGTATAGCACTCCCTAGTAATTTATGCAATAGTTGGTTTTATTTTCATTACCAAAGTGGTTTATCCTCTTTGTCGACACGAATAAAGAGCGGTGAAAATAATATAAAGTAAAGAACATACACGATGATGACACCAATAATATACGCTATGTGAATTCCGTATAGATTCGCTCCGATTGACAATGCGCCTAACACAAGACTTAGCAGGAAGCCTTGTAGATCAATGCGCCTTTTATTTAAATAAATCGGTTGTGCACAATGTTCACATGTTTGATATTTCTTCATACCCCACTGAAGTTTCCACGCCGTCCGATAGTCGAGCACTTCGTCGCAATGTGGACAAGTTACCTCCTCACGATTTTTCATGACAAGCCATAAAATAAAGCTTAAAACAATAAAAGCAATTCCTACGTATAGAGCGTTTTGATTACGGTACAGTATAAAAATAAATATTGTAAAGGCATATGTGTACCCCAGTATATCTTTCGTTCCTTCTAATAACTTCATGGCATTTGGACGGCTCATTCGAATATGGTTTTTATTGAATGTACCAATAATTGATACAAATATACCGATTAATACACAATAAAAAATATTTTGGGTTTTCAAATAGATATACCCTGCTAATAACAAGTTCAAAAAGAGGATTATTTTCCCGAAGATATTTTTCACTTTATTTTGATATTCATAGGATTCTTTCTTCTCTTTTTCAATGAATAATGTTGAAAATAAAGTGGGTATACATAAAATAAATGCGATGAGTGCTATCTCCATAACACTTGGTTTTAATTTGAAAAAGAGTTCCGTTTCCTCTACACTGTCAGACCATTTATAAATCTTATCTGTATCAAGTTCTTTTACATAATACTGTGTATCCTCGTCATTCGAAAATAGTAAAAAGGTTTCGACTTCGTTGTTCTCTTTCGTTACTTCGACAACATAGTATAAAGAAGGTGGTTCTATTTCTTTTTTTATAACAGGACTCGCCTTTAATTTTTTTTGAAATGTTTCAAATTTAGAAGAAGATAGTTCTCGCTCGCTTGAAAACCATCGATTCGTTAATGTTGTTCCGTCTTCTTCATAACGTGCTTCTGTATCAATTCGAATCGACTGAATCCCATCTTCTGCTTGTCCAACACGTGTCGTTTGTTGTTGGAAAATCATAAGAAGAATGCCAGCGAATACGACCATCATACAAGCAGTTAATAGGAGTGGTTTATAGATGACTTTTCTTCTCTCTTTTTTTCCTTTTTGAATCATTCGCTCTTTTACCTGTTCTGACATTTTATATTGATTCATCTCTCGTTGAAATGATTGTTTAAAATTCTTCATCAAAATAAACCTCCTTTAACGATTGTTTGAGTTGCTGTTTCGCACGCTGGTGACGCGTTTTTACAGTGTTCAGTGGAATCGATAAAATCTCACTAATTTCTGCAAGCGTATATTCCTCAAAATAATGAAATAAAATAATGGCACGATACTTTTCATCTAGTTGTAAAACAGCATCTACTACTTCTCCATTTCTTTCTTTTCTTCCATAAAGATTCGCTGGGTTAATCGTCGAATCGCCTATGTCGACTTCCTTCTCTTTTGTAAAAAAGAAGCGCCACTTCCCTTTCTTTTTTCGTAAATAATCTTGACTTTTATGTACCGTTATTTTGGCTAAATAGGTCTTTAAAGAGGCACGTTGTTCAAAAGCATGTTCATTTCGATAATGTGCGAGTAGAACATCTTGTACAATTTCTTCTGCTGCTCCGCAGTCTTTTACATAAATAAAAGCAACACGATAACAATAATCTGCATATGCCTCAATCAGTTCTTCCATCGTCATATTTTCACCCTTTCACCTCTATCGTCGCATACTTTTTATAAAAGGTTTCATTTTTTTGAAAATATTTTTAAAAATAAAAAAGCTATCTATTGAATGATTGGGAATCCCTAACATCCATAGATAGCTTATCGTAATTTATACAGTTTGTGCTTTACGTTGTTCGAATTTTGAAATGTATTCTTCGTATTGGAACGTCAACGAAATTTCATCCCAACCGTTGATTAACATTTTTTTATAGTAAGGATCGATGTCAAAACGATAAACATCTTCGCCCGCTGTTACAGTTTGCTCCTCTAAATTTACAATGGCTTGTAAATGTTCTGCCTCTGCTTTTGCTAAAATCACCTCTACTTGTTCAACAGGTAACTCAATCGGCAAAATTCCATTCTTGAAGCAGTTATTATGGAAAATATCTGCAAAACTTGGTGCAATAACAACGCGGAAACCGTAGTCTAAAATCGCCCATGGTGCGTGTTCACGCGATGAACCACACCCGAAGTTATCATGTGCTACTAAAATAGATGAGCCATCATATTTTGGCTGATTTAATACGAAGTCTTGGATTGGCTGATCATTTGCATCAAAACGCCAATGATAGAATACATATTGGCCAAAACCTGTACGTTCAATACGTTTTAAAAACTCTTTTGAAATAATCTGATCTGTATCGACATTTTTACGATTTAACGGTGTCACAATACTTTTTACGATATTAATTGGTTCCATACAATTCCCCTCCTATACAGGTACGTTCATTACTTTTCGTACATCAACAAAATGGCCTGCGATTGCGGCTGCGGCTGCCATTGGTGGACTTACAAGGTGTGTACGTGATCCTGCACCTTGACGACCTTCAAAGTTACGATTCGATGTAGAAGCACAACGCTCACCTGCAGGTACAACGTCTTCATTCATTGCTAAGCACATCGAACAACCTGATTCACGCCACTCAAATCCTGCATCTAAGAAGATTTTGTCTAAACCTTCTGCTTCTGCTAATTGCTTCACAGAATAAGAACCTGGTACGACAATGGCACGTACACCATCTGCTACTTTTTTACCTTGAATAACTTCTGCAGCGGCACGTAAATCGTGTAGACGAGAGTTTGTACAAGAACCGATGAATACATGTTGAATTGCGATGTCTTCGATTGGTGTTCCTTGTTCTAAGTCCATGTATGTTAGTGCTTTTTCAAGCGCTTGACGGTCTGATTCATCTGCTAAATCTTTTGCAAATGGAACTGTTTTTGAAATCCCTGTACCCATTGAAGGGTTTGTTCCCCATGTAACGAATGGCTCAATTTCAGAACCATCAATAACGACTGTACGATCATACGTTGCATCTGCGTCTGTTGCAAGTGCTAACCATTCTTTTGCAGCCTGTTCAAATGCTTCGCCCTGTGGTGCATATTTACGTCCGCGTAAATATTCAACCGTTGTTTCATCTGGACTAATTAACCCTGCTTTTGCACCTGCTTCAATCGACATATTACAAATCGTCATACGTTCTTCCATTGATAATTGATGGATGGCATCACCTGTAAATTCTGCAATGTATCCTGTACCAACATCAATGCCGAATTTTGCGATGATTGCTAAAATGACATCTTTTGCTGTTACACCGAAACCAAGTTCGCCTGTTACACGAATTTCTAATGTTTTTGGCTTTGCTTGCCATAGTGTTTGTGTGGACATGACATGTTCTACTTCTGATGTACCAATCCCGAATGCAATCGCACCGAATGCACCATGTGTCGATGTATGTGAATCACCACATACGATTGTTTTACCTGGTTGTGTTAAACCAAGTTGTGGTCCAATAACGTGAACAATCCCTTGATCTGGATGCCCCATATCAGCTAATTCCACACCGAATTCTTTACAGTTATCTGCAAGTGTTGTAATTTGCTTTTTTGCAATTGGGTCATTGATCGTTGGTAAATTCTTCGTCGGTACGTTGTGATCCATTGTCGCAAATGTTAAATCGGGACGACGTAATACACGATTATGTAAACGAAGTCCTTCAAATGCTTGTGGTGACGTTACTTCATGTACTAAATGTAAATCAATATATAATAAATCCGGCTTTCCGTCCTCTTGATAGACAATATGTTGACCCCATACTTTTTCAATAATATTTTTTCCCATGTTCTTCACCTCATCATCATTAAATAAATGTTTGTTCTTTTACATAAGCTGGTTCGATTTCATGTAATACTTTTTCTGTCCAGTCATTTGTAGAGAGTGTTTCTACACCTTTTGGCGCCATATCACCTGTAAAGAATCCTTTTTCGTAAACAGCTGCTACTGCGTCTTCAATTGCTTTTGCTTCTTCTAATAAGCCAAATGAATATTGTAACATCATCGCTGCCGAAAGAATTGTTGCTGCTGGGTTTGCAATCCCTTTACCAGCAATTTCAGGTGCTGAACCATGTACTGGCTCGTATAAACCGAAGTTATCTGCACGCATACTTGCAGAAGGTAATACACCTAATGAACCTGTAATAACCGATGCTTCGTCACTTAAGATGTCACCAAACATATTCTCTGTCACAATGACATCATATTCTGCAGGTGCTGTAATTAGCTTCATCGCTGTTGAATCAACTAAACTATGCTCTACCTCTACATCTGGATATTGTGCTTTTTTCTCATCTACGATATCACGCCATAAACGTGATGTATCAAGTACATTGGCTTTATCAACCGATGTTAGTTTTTTACGACGTAATCGTGCTAATGTAAAAGCATTATCGACGATTCGTTCGATTTCTTCTCTTGTATAAGTTAATGAATCAAGTGCTTCGTTCTCGGTACGATGACGTTCTCCAAAATATAAACCGCCTGTTAATTCTCGAACGATTAGAAGATCAACATCTTTCACAATATCTTCTTTTAAAGGAGATGATTTGAGCATCGACGGAATCGCTTGCACAGGTCGTAAATTAGAAAATAAGTCGAAGTGTTTACGGATGCGGAGTAGTCCTTTTTCTGGGCGTAAATCTGCTGGGTTATGATCCCATTTCGGTCCACCAACTGCGCCTAATAAAATAGCGTCGCTTTCTTCACATAGTGAAATCGTATTTTGTGGTAGTGGATCTTGATATTGGTCAATGGCTACACCGCCAATTGCACCATATGCAAAATGAAATTGATGATCATACTTTTGCGCGATTGCACCTAATACTTCAACAGCCGCAGTTACTACTTCTGGGCCAATACCGTCTCCTGGTAACACTGTAATTTTCTTTTCCATTATAATTTCCCCCTTAAATCAAATCGTGCGAAAATAACAAGTATGGAGTGCTATGTGGGAAGCATATACTTCCCACACCCCATATTTTATTATTTTGTTACAACTTCTTTGTTTACTTTTTGTCCAACGAATGGCATCATTTCACGTAATTTAGCGCCTACTTCTTCGATTTGGTGATTGCGTACTGCTTGTTTTTTCACTGAGTACTGTGGACGATCATTTTCGTTTTCAGCAATCCATTCTTTCGCAAATTTACCTGTTTGGATATCTGTTAATACGTCTTTCATTGCTGCTTTAGAAGCTGCTGTTACAACGCGTGGACCTGAAACATACTCGCCCCACTCTGCTGTATCAGAGATTGAGTAGTTCATGTTGTCGATTCCACCTTCGTACATTAAATCAACGATTAATTTTAATTCGTGGAAACATTCGAAGTAAGCGATTTCTGGTTGGTAACCTGCTTCAACTAATGTTTCGAAACCAGCTTTTACTAATTCAACTGCGCCACCGCAAAGTACAGCTTGCTCACCGAATAAGTCTGTTTCTGTTTCTTCTTTGAATGTTGTTTCAAGAACGCCTGCGCGAGCTGAACCAATTCCTTTAGCCCAAGCTAGAGCTAAATCTTTCGCTGTACCTGTTGCATCTTGGTAAATACCGATTAATGCTGGTACACCTGCACCGTTTTGGTACGTACGACGAACTAAGTGTCCTGGACCTTTTGGTGCGATTAAGAATACATCTACGTCTGCTGGTGGTACGATTTGTTGATAATGAACGTTGAAACCATGTGCGAATACAAGTGCGTTACCTGCTTCTAAACCGTCTTTGATTTCTGCTTCATATACTTCTTTTTGACGCTCATCTGGAAGTAAGATCATGATTACGTCTGCTTCTTTCGCTGCTTCTGCAACTGTTTTTACAACTAAACCATCATTTTTAGCGCGCTCTGCTGATCCACCTGGGCGAATACCTACGCGTACGTCGAAACCTGATTCTTTAAGGTTTAATGCATGTGCATGACCTTGTGAACCGTATCCGATTACTGCGATTTTTTTGTCCTTTAAGATTGCCTCGTTGATATCTTGGTTATAATACATTTTTACCATTGTAAATTCCCCCTAATATTGTTTGTTTTATTATAAAATCGAAAGATGCGGTGCAGGTTTTACTTGAGCCTCTCGAACAAATGCTGTAACACCCGTTCTTGTTAACTCTTTAATACCATATGTTTTCATAAGTTCAATAAATGCATCGATTTTTTCAGGATTACCGACAATTTGATACGTCACAACACTTTTACCTATATCGATAATCGTTCCTCTAAACGGTTCGACAATTGCATTAATTTCTGCGCGCAAATTCGGTGGAGCAACAACTTTAACGACTGCTAGTTCCCGCATAACAATTGATTTATCCGTAATATCATTCACTTTTAGGACATCAATTTGTTTTGAAACTTGTTTGACAAGCTGTTCAATTTTCTGCTCATCATCTACATTGACGATGAATGTCATTTTCGAAATGCCCTCTTGTTCGGTGTGGCCCACCGTAATGCTCTCAATGTTGAATTGACGTTTCATCAAGAGACCTGTCACTCGATTGAGTACACCACTTTGATTGATTACTGTCACGGTAATTACTCTTTTCATCCCTTTGTCACTCCAATCATTTCTGAAATTCCTTTTCCAGGAGCAACCATTGGTGTTACTAGCTCTAACTGCTTCACTCGGATATCAATTAACATGGCTTCATCAGATAAAATTGCTGCTGATAATTGCGATTCTAATTGTTCTGGGTCATCAATTAGACAACCTTTAATACCATATGCTTCCGCTAATTTCACGAAATCAGGTTGAACTGGAATTAATGAAGAAGAATAACGCTCTTCATAAAATGTTTCTTGCCATTGTCGAACCATCCCTAAACATGAATTGTTCAAAATAACAATTTTCACTGGTAAATCAAATTCTTTTAATAATGCAAGTTCTTGTAAAGTCATTTGGAAACCAGCATCTCCTACAACTGAAACTACTTTCTTTTCAGGGAAAGCAAATTGTGCTCCGATGGCAGCTGGGAAACCAAATCCCATCGTACCAAGTCCACCGGATGTTACCCATTGCTGATCTTGCTTGAATTTATAGTATTGCGCTGTCCACATTTGATGTTGACCAACATCAGTCGTAATAATCGCCTTACCTTCTGTTACTCGACTGATGATTTCTAGTGGTTGCTGTGGCAGGATTTCTCCGTTTGCAGCTTCCTTGTCATACCAAAGTGGATATTGTTCCACACATTGCGCTAAGTATTCCTGCCATTTTGAAGTATCTTGGACATGAATTTCTTTTGATAGTAACGCCTGAAGTGCTAGTTTCGCATCGGCCACGATCGGTACATCCGTCGGAACATTTTTGCCGATTTCAGCAGGATCGATGTCGATATGAACAATTTTGGCATTTTGAGCAAATTTATCTAACTCCCCTGTTAAGCGGTCATCGAATCTTGCGCCGATATTGATGAGTAAATCACTTTCCGTAATCGCCATATTTGCAGCAAAAGTGCCATGCATTCCTGCCATTCCTAAAAATTGAGGATGTTCTCCATCAATTGAACCTAATCCTAAAAGTGTATTTACTACAGGAAGATTGTATTTTTCTATAAATTCAGTTAATTCAGAAGAAGCATCAGCAGCTAAAACACCTGCACCTGCTAATACTAAAGGCTGTTCTGCTTCTTCTAATAGCGCAATCGCCTTTTTAATTTGTAAGAAGTTCGGTTGTGTGGTCGGCTGATAGCCTGGTAAATGAATCGGTGCATCGTCATCAAATTGTTCTGCATCGAATACTGTATTCGCGATATCTTTTGGAATATCTACTAATACTGGACCTTTACGACCTGTATTGGCGATATGGAATGCTTCTTTAATAATTCGCGGTAAATCTTGAACATCTTTCACTTGATAATTATGCTTTGTAATCGGTTGCGTAATCCCTACAATATCTGCCTCTTGGAAAGCGTCAGTTCCGACAACTGTCGTAGCAACTTGCCCGGTAAAAACGACAAGAGGTAGTGAATCCATCATCGCATCTGTAATACCTGTTACGAGATTTGTAGCACCTGGTCCAGAGGTCGCAATAACTACTCCTGGTTTACCAGTAACTCGTGCATAACCTTCAGCAGAGTGAATCGCACCTTGCTCATGTCGCGCTAAAATATGTTTTAATGGGTTACGATATAATGCGTCGTAAAGCGGTAATACTGCACCACCTGGATAACCGAAGATAATTTCAACTTGTTGCTTATGCAGCGCATCAATAAATACATCTGCACCTGTCATTTTGGTTCGAGGTGTGACTTCTTTCGAAACACCCGTATCGATTTGATTTGTTGTTTCAACTTGAGTTTGAGCATTCATTTATGGATCCTCCCTTGTTATTATCACATGTATAAAGAAAAAAGCTTTTTCATCCACGCAAAAGAAAACCTTCACGTAGGGATGAAAAAAGCTTTTCATGGTACCACCCTTATTTGCAGAAAAATCTGCCTCTTGAGATTGAATGAACAATCTCTTTACTTAACGAGCACAAAAGTATGCGCCCGAGGTTATCTAATAACTAATGTAGCGTTTAATAACCCACTCCGAGGGGATGTCAGTTTTGGCTATACTACCGGCTCACAGCAACCCGGCTCTCTGAAAATATAGATGGTCAAAACCTTTAACCTCATCAACGTTTTATATTATTTAATTATTTTGAATTTTTAGAATTTCATAACGCCACCTGTAGAAGCAGATGTGACAAGATGTGAATAACGTGCTAACCAACCTTTTTTAATCTTTGGTTCAAATGTAGGTAAGTTTTGACGACGCTCTTCCATTTCTTCTTCTGATAGTTCCACATTCATCGTACGGTTTGGTAAATCAATTGAGATGATATCACCGTTTTGTACAAGAGCTAGTGGACCACCTTCAGCAGCTTCTGGCGAAATATGTCCGATTGAAATACCGCGTGATGCGCCTGAAAAACGTCCGTCTGTAATAAGTGCGACGTCTTTTCCAAGTCCGCGACCTTGAATCGCAGATGTTGGAGCTAACATTTCCGGCATACCTGGACCGCCTTTTGGACCTTCATATCGAATGACGACAACATGTCCTTTTTGAACTGTACCATCATCAATTTTTTCTTGTGCTTCTTCTTGTGAGTTGAACACAATCGCTTCTCCACGGAATGTTGTAATCGATGGATCAACAGCTCCTACTTTGATTACAGCTCCATTCGGTGCAATGTTACCGAATAAAATCGATAAGCCACCAACTTTACTGTACGGATTGTCTTTTGTGCGAATCACTTGAGTGTTTGTAATGTTAGCATCTTTTACATTGTCGCGCAATGTTTTTCCTGTAACCGTTATACGGTCGGCTGTAATCGCTCCTGGAATGGATACTAATTCGTTAATAATAGCAGAAATACCACCTGCTAAATGGACATCGTGCATGGATACGTCTGAAGCTGGCATAATTTTAGCTAAATAAGGAATTCGCTTCGCTACTTCATTAATATCTTCAATGTTGTAGTCAATTCCTGCTTCATGCGCAATCGCAAGCGTATGTAAAACGGTATTCGTTGAACCGCCCATTGCCATATCTAATGCAAACGCATCATCAATCGCTTCTTTTGTCACAATGTCGCGTGGTTTAATGTCTTTTTTAACCATCTCGACTAAATGAATCGCGGCTTGCTTAATTAGCTCATAACGTTCTTCAGAAGTTGCGACAATCGTTGCATTTCCTGGAACAGTCATTCCTAGCATCTCCATCAACGAGTTCATCGAGTTTGCAGTAAACATACCCGAGCACGAACCACATGTTGGACAAGCATTTTCCTCAATATCTAGTAATTGTTCTGCTGACATTTTGCCTGATTTGTATGCGCCAACACCCTCAAATACAGATGTAAGTGACAGTGCTTCACCCTCAGCTGATACGCCCGCTTCCATTGGACCGCCTGTAACAAAAATCGACGGTACATTCGTACGAACAGCTGCCATAAGCATACCTGGCGTGATTTTATCGCAGTTTGGAATATAGAATACACCGTCAAACCAGTGTGCATTAATTACGGTTTCTGCTGAATCTGCAATTAACTCACGACTTGGTAATGAATAACGCATACCGATATGTCCCATCGCAATTCCATCATCTACACCGATTGTATTGAATTCGAATGGTACACCACCAGCTTCAATAATCGCCTTTTTCACCATCGCACCGAACTCTTGTAAGTGCTTGTGTCCTGGAATGATGTCGATATATGAGTTACATACACCGATAAATGGCTTTTCTAAATCTTTTGTCTTAATCCCTGTAGCATAAAGTAAGCTACGATGTGGCGCTCTGTCCACACCTAATTTGATCATATCACTACGCATGCTGACACCGCCTATTTTTCTTAAGTTGTTAGTTTATACTTTTGTACCGTCTTGCTCGACGATTTTTCGGAACGTCTTGAGTAGGTCGTTTGTGACTTTTCCAGGCTTTCCTGTACCAATGACACGTCCGTCCACTTCAATAACAGCGATAACTTCCGCTGCTGTTCCTGTTAAAAACACTTCGTCAGCCACGTATACATCATGTCGAGTAAAGATTTCTTCCTTCGCCTCATAACCTTGCTCACGTGCAATTTCAAGAATCGCATTACGTGTAATTCCCTCTAAGGCACCGACATAGCCAGGAGGTGTAATCAGCTCTTTGCCTCGCACGATGAAAATATTATCTGCTGAGCCTTCTGCTACATATCCTTCTGAATTCATCATGAGCGCTTCTGGAACGCCTGCTAAATTCGCTTCAATCTTGACGAGTACATTATTTAAGTAGTTGAGTGACTTTGTTTTTGGACTCAATACATCTGAACGATTACGACGACTTGATGCTGACACAATCTTAATGCCCGTCTCATATAATTCTTCTTTAAATAGAGCGAGTGGTTCTACAATAACAATGACACTCGCTTTTTTACAACTTGATGGATCAATCCCTAAGTTGCCGACGCCTCTCGTAACAACTAAACGGATATACGCACTTTTCAATTCATTTACGCGAACAGATTCAACTACAATCTCTGTCATTTCTTCAATTGTGTAAGGGATTGTGAGTAGAATCGATTTTGCTGATTCATATAAACGAACTAAATGCTGTTTTAAACGAAAGATATTTCCGTTGTAAACGCGAATGCCTTCAAAAATACCATCTCCATATAGAAGACCATGATCATAGACTGAAATTTTTGCATCTTCTTTTGCAACAAACTCTCCATCTAAAAATATCTTTTGTTCTGTCATTTCGTTCACATCGCTTTCCCTTTGAAAATTTTATTTGGTCGTTTCAAATACGTTTTTTAAATTGTTATTATCATAGTGCGTTTTTCCAGTTACGTCAATGCTATATTTTAAATTATTAAACAATTCTAAAAAATGAATCTTCATTGAATACGTTTTCATCCTTATATCTGCTCGAAATTGTCATAATTCCTTAAAAAACAATATTTTTTAGAAAACTTTAATAATTCTAAATCAAAAGACAAATAAGACGCATCTACTACGTAAGCTGGAATAATCCCTTGAAATATGGCGTTAAAAAAACACCTTGTGGTTCTACTTTTTGACGTTCTTCTAAAAAGAGTAGAAGTTGTGGATAGGCTTGTTGTAACTGCTCATAATCTAGTTCATTCATCTTACCAAAATGCGGGCGCCCTTTATATTTTTTCATGAGTGTATGCACCCACTTAAAGTAAGGTTCTTCGTCCATACCTTGATACATATGAAATGCAAAATAGGCTGTATCTTGTTCTTGCGTTGGACTAAGAAAGCCACGTTCTCCTTTTGCAACACGAATCTCAATCGGAAAATGAACAGTAAACGGATGCGATTTGAGTACAAAATGTATTTCTTCTAAAACAGCTGTCATTTGTTCAATGGTAACTGCATATTCCATCTCGACGAATCGTACTTGACGTTTAGACGGAAAAATTTCATAACTAAGTCCTCTTTTCCAACCATTTGGAAAAGCATTCGCTGCCAGTTCACTAACCCATTTCGTCGCTTTCGGATACCACTTACAAGTCGTAGAGAGCGCTTGAAATAATGTATTTTCGATAAATTTGATCAATTTGGTGCTGAATATAGGGTTTGCTTTGATTGGATGGCTCGACTTGTCGCATCGTCTTCAACTGCATTTTCATTTGTCCGAGAAAGTAGAACCATTCCGCATGACGATGTGCCTGCGTAATTAAATGGGCGTTTTTTAAAGTATCTGCTACATCGACATGACGTGAAACGTATTGCAGTGCATAGAGTGGAACAGCTTGGAATGTCACGTAGACAATCACGCCAAGTAGACCGAGCGAAAGATGGAGGGATTGTGAGAGTGCATCTGAACTGCGCGTCACTTCCTGTAGCTTCCCCTGTCCATCTATAAATCCCCATTTCACTACTTGATTAGAAAGCGAGGTGAGCTTTAAACCTGTACCATGTGTACCTGTTGAGATGGCTCCGGCAATCGTTTGCTCTGCAATGTCGCCCATATTCTCAAGTGCCAAATTATAACGTGCTAAAATCGGTCCTACTTCATGTAAGTAAGTGCCACCCCAAAAAGTCGCTTGTTGTGTTACCGCATCTACATCTAATAAACCACGCATATGATGAAGTGATACTAGATGTTGCTCTGGTTTTGCTACCGGACTGAAAGAATGTGCCGCGCCAACCGAGCGAACCACCCCCTTTTTTTCATACACCTGTGAAACGAATGTACATATTTCTTCAATCGTCTGTGGTTCATGTGGTGTGCAGCCTTCTTTTTTTACATTCCCTGCCCAGTTTTCAAAACGTCCTTGTCACATCTTTTTTATAGAAAGCATTGTCCATCCCCCCTGTATGTGTTAAACGCTCCTTTATATTTTTCACTGCGTACGAGGTGAAGTGCTTTAAAATGTTCGCATAATTCACCAGCCTTTGCATGTCGAAAATAAACTGTATCTCCAATTTCATAATGCTCTTTCGTACTCACTTTTAAAGGTGTTTGTACTTCCCCAGCCCCTTCAGTTGGATAATAAGTGAGACCTACACTTAAAATTGTCGGCTCTCTTTGTTCTGAAATACCTGAAGCGATATAACCCCCACCATGACAAACAATCGTATCTGATGTCGGCTTTCGCGTAACACGTAATGCGAAGCCAGCAGCCAATTCCAACTTTACTGATTTATGAAAATCAAAAATAGACGGTGCATAGAATCCAGAACCAATTGTTACTTCCGTTACTTCTTTACTATTCGCTGTGAACGCCAAACTACCTGTGCCACCACCATTTACAAATTGTAAATCTCCTACTTTTTGCTTTACGAGTGCCACCATTTGTTGCCTTAACTTCGTTACCTTCTCTTTTGTTTGTTGCTGTAATTGTTGGATCATTAAGCCTTTCGCTTTATTTTTCAGCTGATTTTGAACACCAGCTAATTGCGCTTCGTACCCCATAACCCCAACAATTTCAAGTGAGGACATCGCTTGAAGTTGATCGATTAATAACGAAGCATCATCAACTGTCGTAATCGATGAACGACGCGTGCCAAAATAAACAATAGGTGTTTTAATCGATAGATTTAAATCAATACACACATTCACTTTGACTTCTTGTTCTTTTGCAATTTGGTGGAGCCAGCCTGCTTGCGCAAGTGCATCAATCATAAAGATGATATCCTTCCCTTTTTTAATCCATTTGCATAAATTTCGAACAGCTTCTGTTTCATAAACAGGATAGCCAATTAAAAAATGATTGAGTCCCTGTTGTGCTAAATAGTCTGTTTCTGCTGCTGAATATGTCATATAACCACACATATACGGTACATGTTCTTCTAAATAACGAAGTACTTCCACTGACCGTACACTTTTAGTCGCAATACGGACGTGCTTTTCTTTTGCTTGGAGAGAGAGAGTTGTAATATTTGCATCCAGTGCATCTAAATCGAGCCACGCAAATGGGCGCTCAAGTGTTTCAAAAACTTTTTTATATTTCTTCAATGTAAAAAACACCTCCATTTCATTAAATACCCATTCAAGAAAAAAAAATACTCCTTTATTTGAGAATCAAACGAATTCGTTCAGATTTCAAATAAAGGAGTAAATTATGTGTATGTGTATGTGTATGTTCATATTATACATCAATGAAATTCATAGAAATCAATCGCAAAGTTGAGAATCACTAATGTATTGATTGCTAAGAAAAGTAAAGCCTGACGATTTAATTTTTTTGTTTCTAAAAATTCCATTGTAAAAACCTCCCTTGTTTTTGAATTGTTCTTATTATAAATCTTGAAAAATAAAAAGTAAAACATTTTGTCTATTTTGTGACAACTTTTTTTCAATCTTTTGTCTTCGTTTGTCTACTCCCTTATAATGATTGAAAAGGAGTGGATTAATTTTATGAAAAAAGCATTACTTGTTATTGATTACACACGTGACTTTGTCGCGACAGATGGCGCTTTAACGTGTGGGATTCCTGGTCAATTGATTGAACAATGTATTTCGAGCTTGATTCAAACTTTTCATACGCAAGGAGAATGTATTTTTTTCTTGAATGATTTACATCAAGAGCAGGATCCACATCATCCAGAATCTTCTCTATTCCCACCACATAATATAGAAGGAACAGATGGACGACTCTTGTATGGCTCCATTCAAACAATTTACGAAAAAATAAAAAGTCAACCGAATGTTTTTTCGATTGATAAAACGCGTTATAGTGCTTTTGCAGGTACTCCACTTGCTCTTTTATTAAATGAAAGAGGTATTCGCGAACTAACGCTTGTTGGAGTTTGCACGGATATTTGCATTTTGCATACAGCAGTCGACGCTTATAATCTCGGCTACGATTGCACTATTTATACAAAGGGTGTCGCAAGTTTTAATAAGACAGGACATGAATGGGCATTGCAACATTTTCAATCGAGTCTTGGTTTCACGATTGAACATGATTAATTTTAAAATAAAAAATACAGAAGATGACATGAAAAATTATGTCGTCTCCTGTATTTATTTTAATTGATGATTTGTATTATTGTCGTGTGCATGGTATCACTGTTGAATAATTTAGTCGTGCAGTTGTCTTGGTCTCTCTAAATAAACCCAATAAAATGCATATATCTTTTGAAGTTTATGTTGTCTCATTTGTTTTTTCAATCGCTGATACTATAAAAACACACCGAAATAAATAAACAATCCTGTTAGTCCACATTCAATTAAGAAAAGGGGCATTTTTTCAAAAGACATATGAAATCCAACAATAAAAAAGAGTGCTATCATGAATAAACCAGCAGCTATACAGGCTATAATCGGTACCCAAGAAATTCGATGCACACCATGTTTGAAGCTCATACTTTCCATCTCTCCATATCTACTTTGTCGCAACAAAAAAAGGAACAACGAAATATAGCTCCTTTTTTTTGATTCTATACTTGTTGATTCTTAGAAGTCTAACGGTAGATGAACCGCTTTACGCGAATCCATCGTTGTTAAAAAGTTTACGATTGGGCGTAATTGTTGTTTTAATACATACCAACCGTCTTCATACATCTTTTGTGAAGCAGCTTCCATATCAATTTGACCTTCCATGTCAATTGTGAAATAACCACTAATCGTTGCTTCAATATGACGACGGAATTGTAAATCGATTAAATCAATTTGACCAATAATTTGTGCGCCTTCTAAGTCTTCTGAGAAACCCACTTTAACGTCTTTTACAAGATGATACTCATCATCATCGTCAACATCCACTTGTTTTTCTTCTAATAACTCAAGTAATTCTTTTTCTTCTAATAAATCGAATTTAATATTGAATATATCAAAGTCGTGAAATTCTACTATTCTCAAGAACCTTCACCCTTCCGCCTGTGATTAATCTTATTATACCAAAAAACACCGTTCTACTAAATAAAAACCATTAATGGCGAACTTTATTTTTTTGTAACATTGTCGCTAGTAGAAAAGCGATTAGTGCAAAGACAGTTGCACCGATATAAACCACTTGTACACCGCTCGTAATAATATGAAGTAAGTCATTCATTTCAGCTTTTGTAAATAATTGATGATCGAACGAGCCATTCAATTGAATCTCACCTTTATCTAAATCGCGTAAAGGCTGGCTTGTCATGATGTTAAATAACACACCGAAAAAGGCTGCGCCAAGTGATTGACTAAAGGTATTCGTAAATGAATTTAAACCAATTGAAATGCCTACTTCATCTGGTTTTGCTGCTGCTTGAACCGTTAAAATAATCAGTGGCGCAATTAACCCCATTCCTGCACCGAGTACTGCTGTACTTATACCCACATATACATACGATGAATCCGTTGTTAAAAAGGCTAACATTGTTGTACCTATGACAAGTAACAGTGTACCGGCTTGAATAATCACTTTGTTTGAGAAACGTCCGACTAATGTACCAACTAATACAGAGCTAACTGTCCACATAACGGTAAGCGGCGCAATAAGTAAACCTGCTTGTGTAGCGCTATTGCCTAAAATGGATTGACCATAGATTGGAATGTAGACAGAAACACTAATTGTAATCGACATCATCATAAATGTTAGCCCATTTACAGTCATTAAACGACGGTTTTTAAAAAGTGTTAATGGAATAATCGGTTCTTTTGCGCGTAACTCGACACGAATGAATAGGAATAGTCCAATCAGTGAAATAGCATAATACGCAATTTGTTCGTTTGAACCCCAAATACCTGTGTTACTTCCTTTAATAATGGATAGTAAGAAAGTGACAACAGTAATTGAAAAGATAACTGCTCCTAAGTAGTCAATATGGTGTTTCTTTTTATGCACTTTTTCATCGTAGTAACGTGCAATTAAGAATAATGCACTTAAACCGAATGGTACATTTAATAGGAAGATATAGTGCCAAGATAGTTGATCGACTAAATAGCCACCTAATAATGGACCTATAACACCTGCGACACCCCAAATCATCGAAATATATCCTTGACCTTTTGCTCGTGCTTTTTCTGTTGGGAATAGTTCACCAACAATTGTTAATGTAATCGGAAGAATTGAACCTGCACCAATCCCTTGAATTGCTCGGAAAATAATGAGCTGTACCATCGATTGTGATACTCCTGCTAGTAAGGAACCTGTAACGAAGATACCAATCCCGATAATAATCATCTTTTTACGTCCAAAAATATCGGCTAATTTACCGAATAGAATCGTGGCAATGGCAGATGCTAATAAGTAAGCTGAATAAATCCAACTAATCAGCTCAACACCTGATAAATCTGCTGTGATACTCGGGATTGCAGTTGCAACAATCGTTCCTTCAATCGCTGCGAGTGCTGTAGCGAGTAATACTGCTAAAAATACTTTATTCATTTTTTAAATCCTTTCATATTCCAGCTTATATATAAATATATATTATAGCACGATATTTTCTATTTTTAATACAAATCCCGTTCAAAAATCCCTATTTTTGTTAGGTTATCTATTTTATTTTTAATTTTTTCTTGAAGACAATCGTACAGTTAGTGTATCGTTAAGAAGATTATTTTATAAAAGGTGGTTTTATCCTATGTGGAACGAATTTAAACAGTTTGCCTTCAAAGGTAACGTAATCGATTTAGCAATCGGGGTTGTCATTGGGGGTGCTTTCGGTAAAATTGTTAGTTCGCTTGTCAACAATATTATTATGCCCTTACTCGCTAAAATTTTGGGTTCAGAAAAACAATTTGAAGACTTAACTGCTTTTGGCATTCAATACGGTGCATTTATACAAAGTGTATTTGACTTCTTTATTATCGCTGCTGCAATCTTCTTCTTTGTGCGTACGTTAAATAAACTACAATTTGCTAAAAAGAAGGAAGAAGAAGTCGAAGAAGCTCCAAAAGAAACAACAGATGATGTATTAAAGGAAATTCGCGACTTGCTACGCGCACAAGCTGAAAAAGATAAGACTGAATAAAATAAACAGGCTAGAGTTTGACGTTTTTTATACGTAAACCTTAGCCTGTTTTTTTCTTCTATTATAGATTGAAACTATTTCGCTAATGTTAAAAGCATTTCTCGAATTGTTTTACATGCGACTGCTGTTGAACCACCCGAAACGTCATATTGTGGTGATAACTCCACGACATCTGCTGCCACAATGTGATTGAGTGATTGGAATGATTGAATCGCTTCCATTAATTCACGATATGTCCAGCCACCCGGTTCTGGTGTACCTGTTCCAGGAAAGATACTTGGATCTAATACATCTAAATCAATTGTAATATAAACGGGTACATCACGTAACTTTTCAATTGTCTCTTGTAAAGTTGTAGCTGTGAAAGGTTCTAAATGTGTATGTTCTTTCGCCCAACCAAACTCCTCTTTCGTACCAGAACGAATACCAAATTGGAAGATTCGTCCATCACCTAAAAAATCATGACAACGACGAATCACTGTCGCATGTGATAATTCTTCACCCAAAAATTCTTGGCGTAAATCTGTATGTGCATCCAAATGAATCACATGTAAATTCGGATATTTTTCATAGGCTGCTTGAATCGTTGGTAAACTAACTAAATGTTCGCCACCAACCATCATAAACTTTTTACCATCTGCTACTACTTGACGCGTATAGTCTAAAATCTCTTGCATCGCTTTTTCCGTATTACCAAATGGAAGCTCTACTTCACCACCATCAAATACACGCGTATCTTCTAAATCACGCTGTAAATAAGGAGAATATGTTTCTAAACCATATGAATCTGGACGAATCGCTTGCATCGCAAATCGTGTACCCGGACGGAAGCTTGTTGTACCATCAAAAGGAATACCGAATAACACGATATCGGCTTCATCGTATGCAGCTTCACATGCAATAAAAGTACTAATATTTTTATTCTTCACGTGCTAACTTCTCCTTCACAAATGTTGGCAGCATGAATGCTCCTACATGTAAATCTGTATTGTAATATTTTGTGTGTAAACCGAAATTTGACCATACTTCTGCTTGTACATCTTGAATTGGATCAAATTTTTTCGAAGCGAATCCGAATAACCAATGTCCTGATGGATACGTCGGCATATGGAATTGATATACTTTTGCAATGTCAAAAATCTTCTTAATTTTCGTATGTGCTTTGCGCATATTCTCTGCATATTCCGCAAAATATGGTGACTCATGTTGATTAATTAAAATACCTTCTGCTGAAAGAACGCGGTGACATTCTTGGTAAAAAGCAGTTGTAAATAGCCCTTCCCCTACTGAAATTGGGTCTGTTGAGTCCACTAAAATTAAATCAAAAGATGCGTCATGTGCGTTTTGAACATATGCTAAACCATCATCAAAAATCATTTCCATACGTGAATCTTCTTCTACACCAGCTGCTGTAATCGGTAAATATTTTTGGCTTAGTCGGAAGACAAGCTCATCAATTTCTACCATTACAACTTTTTCAACGGATTTATAGCGTAGTACTTCACGTGCTGTACCGCCATCGCCCCCACCAATAATTAATACTTTTTTGATATTCGGATTTGTCGCAAAAGCGGGATGTGTAATCATATCATGATAGACAAATTCGTCTTTTTCGTTGACCATCATTAAGCCATCCAGTGTAAAGAATGTACCAAATTCTTCGCCTTTATAAAAATCAATTTGTTGGAATGGAGAGGCTTCACTATGCAGCTTTTCTTCATAAGCGATTGAAAATTGGCAATCTTCGCTCCATTGTTCTGTATAGTACTTCTTCATTATACTGTCGCCTCCACATACTGCTCTTGTTTCACTGTAATTTCTGCAATCTCTTGTTGGGCGAACTGACGAATTTTATCCGCCATACCACGTGGTACTTCGAATGATTCTGTCTTTTTCGCTTGCAGCTTTTGCTCTAAATATTCTGCTGCTTTCCAAGGGCTAACAGAGTCACCACATGTGTAAACATCCACTGATGCAAAACCATATTCTGGCCATGTATGGATTGTTAAGTGCGATTCTGCAATGATTACAGCACCTGATACACCATATGGATTAAAGTGGTGGAAACAAGATTCTACGATTGTAGCGCCTGAGTAGTCGGCTGCTTCATTCATAAATTGCTCAATTAATTTATTTTGCTCGATAATTTCTGCTGGACAACCATAAAATTCGATTAATACATGTCTACCTAATGTTGATAATTCAATACTCATTGATCCTCATCCTTTACGACCGTTATTTTTTCTGGAAATTCATTTTCTGACAGAATATTGCCAATTTTCCGATTGTAATAGTTATATAATGTCACGACTTTTTGTGTAATTTTTTCTCCTGGAATAATTAAAGGGATACCTGGTGGATAAATCATAATCGTCTCTGCACTCGTGCGACCAATTGATTGCTCAATCGGTATAATTTCCTGTGCTGCATAATTTGCCTGTTGTGGCGTCATAATGATGGGATTAATCTCATCATTCACAACCATTTCGAGTTGAAGCGACTGCGTTTTTGCATAGCGCATCTCCAAATCTTGTAAGGCATAAACTAGACGATTAAGCGACTCCGCCGTATCAGCATACGTGATGACGAACATCACGACATATCCTTCTGCTAATTCCGCTTGAATACCATATTCTTTTTTCAATAGGCTATACACTTCAAAACCTGTTAATCCTAAATCATTTACACGAACAACTAATTTCGTCCAATCATATGCTTGTCCAAACTGCTTGTGCATATAAGACTCCGTTAAAACTTCATAATGAGCCATAGCATCAATTCGTTGGATTGCTGTCATGAAGAGTGGCTTCAATTTTTCAAGCTGCTCCGCTCCGTAAAGCGCAAAATCACGTCTTGCTACATCAAGTGAGCTCATTAATAAATAACTTGCACTTGTTGTTTGTAGCATATTCAATACTTTTTGCACCTTTCCCTGTGAAAGGCGTGTTGTATTTTGTAATAAAATTGAACTTTGTGTCAAACTCCCACCTGTTTTATGCATGCTAATTGTGGCTAAATCTGCACCAGCTTGCATCGCATCAACTTGTTGAATTGCTGAAAGATGCGCCCCGTGTGCACTGTCAACAAGAACGAGCATGCCTCTTTCATGCGCCCATGTGCAAATCTCTTCTAGTTCATTCATCGCACCGAAATATGTTGGATACGTAATCAGTAAGACTTTTGCTTCTGGATGTTCATCCAGCGCTTTTTTTACTTGTTCCAATGTGATATTGTGTGCGATACCAAAATGTTGATCGACAGTTGGCTGTATAAAGACAGGCATAGCTCCGCTTAGCATAATGCCATTCATCACAGATTTATGGCAATTACGCGGTACAAGTATCGCATCATTCGGTTTACAAGTAGCTAAAATCATCGCTAAAATCCCAACAGTTGTACCATTTACTAAAAAGTATGCTGCATCTGCATGAAAAGCTTCAGCTGCTAATTGTTGCGCCTCTTTAATCACTGATACAGGATGGCTTAATAAATCGAGTTCTTGCATCGAGTTTGCATCCATCTTCAGTGTCATCTCACCTAATGTCGCTGTCATCGGGTGTAATACACCTCGTTTATGACCTGGCACATCAAATGGTGTGACATCACTTTTCGCATAATTGACAAGCGCATCATATAGTGGTGTTTGGGCTTGAGCCTGTGCGAAACGTGTTTGTTCCGCACTTGCTACAATGACCATTATTGCTCCGCAGCAACTGCTAAAAGTTGCTGTAAGGCATCAACTTTATTTAATCGCTCCCATGGTAAATCAAGTTCTTGACGACCAAAATGTCCATAAGCTGCAACTTGATTGTATTGTGGTTTGCGTAAATCAAGCATGTCGATAATGCCATTCGGTGTTAAGTCGAATGTTTGACGAATCGCGTGAATGATATCTTGTTGTGCTACACGTTCTGTTCCAAATGTCTCGACTGCAATACTGATCGGTTCACTTACACCAATTGCATACGATAACTGAATTTCACAGCGTTCTGCTAATTCAGCTGCTACGATATTTTTAGCGACATAACGTGCTGCATATGCTGCTGAGCGGTCTACTTTTGTACAGTCTTTTCCAGAAAAAGCACCGCCACCGTGACGCGCTGCACCGCCATATGTATCGACGATAATTTTACGGCCTGTCAGTCCAGCATCTCCATGTGGCCCACCTACAACAAAGCGACCTGTTGGATTAATTAAAATACGGAAGTTCATGTTCATATTGAATTTTGCTGCTACATAACCAATGATTTGCTCTTTAACATAGTTTTTAAACGCTTGTTCATCATATTCTTCGTCGTGTTGAATTGACATTAATACAGTATCCACTTGAGGATGCTCGCGGTTTGAATAATCAATTGTTACTTGTGACTTCATATCAGGACGAGCCCATTTAAAGTCGCCATTTTTACGTAACATCGAAGCACGTTTTACTAATTCATGCGCCATTTCAATGGCAAGTGGCATATAGTTCTCTGTTTCAGAAGTCGCATAACCAAACATAATTCCTTGGTCTCCCGCGCCAACATCTTGTGTATCACTTGAGGCATCTACGCCCATCGCAATATCAGGTGATTGTGTGTGCACTAGCACTTGAACATCACATGTATGTCCATCAATGCCCCATGCATCATCTGTGTAACCAATGTTCACCAATGTATCACGCGCAATTTTTTCATAATCAAGTACAGCTGTTGTCGTAATTTCTCCGCCAACAATGACCGTATTCGTCGTAGTGAAAACTTCACATGCTACACGTGCAAACGGATCCTCTCTTAGTGCTGCATCAAGTACAGCGTCTGAAATTTGATCGGCAATCTTGTCTGGATGTCCCTCTGAAACGGACTCTGATGTAAATAATACTTTTTCCAATTTCTTGTTAATTCTCCTAACTTTTGCAAATTTAGGCACAAAAAAAGCTCACCCAATGTTAAGGAAAGCTTCGAAAAGTATCATCTGCTGTTCCTCTTATTGTTCACAAATGTCCATTTGTGCTCAGGTTCGGCCCACAGGATTTTACCCTGCATGAATAAAATTGTTTGGCCACCGTATCTTTGACCCCTCGTCTCAACGGTTATTAATAAGAGCTATATTCTTTATGCTGAGTTCAATACTAAAAGAATTATTTTTACAAGTCAATAAAAAATCCAAAAAGTTTTTTGATATGCTTTTTCGCATGTATACATTCCTTTCGTCCATCGTATGTA
Source organism: Kurthia sp. FSL E2-0154 (assembly GCF_038003625.1). Taxonomy (NCBI): domain Bacteria; kingdom Bacillati; phylum Bacillota; class Bacilli; order Caryophanales; family Caryophanaceae; genus Kurthia; species Kurthia sp. FSL E2-0154. Next base: position 974,227 of record NZ_JBBOPO010000001.1, on the reverse strand, counting down.
TAAATATTCACTTTAAACATTTTTTATACAACTCTATCTTTTTTATATTTATATTAGAAAAAACACTGTATTTTTTTCACTTTTTTTGTATCTTTTTTACTCGTTTTCTGATGTCTTTCACATTAAAAAACAGCGCATTTTTCATCGAACATTTAAAAAGTTCTAAAATTCAGAATATAATTTCACTTCTTTTTTCGGTCTTATATGTCGTTTTTTTACTACAAACAGAGTAATTTAATTCAATAAAAAAAGAGACTGGCAATCATGCCAATCTCTAAATTGAAAAATCAAATTCAATTTTTTCTTGTGTTAATTTTAGTCGTGCTGAAAAACTCGAACCTTTTTTTGATTTAAAACCTTTAATTGGTTTCGTTAATCCTTTTTCACACAAATCACGTACTTGGCTTGCTGTAATTTTTTTACTCGCAATACGTTTTGAAATTGTAAATTTACAACCTTCTTGATAGCGAGAACAGCCATAAAAACTTTTTTTCTCTAATAACTCTCCTTGATGACAAGACGGACACTTCGCAATTGGCCCTTTCACTGCTGGTTCTGCTAGTTCTGCGGCAGCTGTAATATCTGTTGTTTGAACGATTTGCGGTGCTGTCTCAATTAAGTGACGCAAAAACTTTTCAATATTTTGCAGGAAGGCTTGTTGTGTGCCAGTACCTGCAGATATTTTTCTTAAATAACTTTCCCACTTCGCTGTCATAATTGGACTAGCCAATAGCGATCCTGCAATCGCTTGGCATAATACCTTTCCTTTTTCAGTAATGGAAACGATATTTTTTTGTACATCAATATACCCATGGCGCTTAATTGTTTCGATAATACTTGCGCGCGTGGCTTCCGTACCAATTCCTTCAACTTCCTTCAAAATATCGCTCTCTGCATCGTCTTCAATAAGCCTTCCACATGTTTTCATCATCTGTACAAGTTGCCCTTCTGTAAAAGGTTTAGGCGGTTGCGTCGTACCTTGATGAATTTGCACCATCGCATCTACATCTTCTCCCTTTTCCACAAGCGGTAGTGGAGGTGCTTCTTTTTTTTGTTCTTTTGGTGCAGGCCATAACTCTTGAAAACCGCGATCTAATTCCACTTTTCCAACTGTTTTGAATAACAGTCCTTGAACGTCTGTCACAATTTTTGTTTCCTCGTACATATAGTCTCGGTGGAACATTGCTAGCGCTGAACGTACGATTTCCGCATAAATATTTTTTTCCATGAGCGAAAGACTTGCTAGTTTCTCGGCAGATGGGATCGATTTTGTCGGGATAATCGCATAGTGTTCTTCCACTTTTGAGCCGTCTACATATCTTTTTGAAGCAGATAGGCGCGCCGGTTCAAATGGTTTTTTCATCATTTCTTGGTACTGTGGTAGTTTCTGTTTTAAGTAAGCAAACTCAGCGTCCGTAATAAACTGACAATCACTTCTTGGGTATGAAATGAGCTTTTTCTCATATAGAGATTGTGCTACTTCCAACACTTTTGCAGGGCTATACTTCCATATACGATTCGCTTTTTGCTGCAATGTTGAGAGTGAATGTAGCTTTGGAGGTAATACCTTTTTCGGCTTTTTTTCAACACTTTGAATTGTCGCAGGGAGACGTTTTTTCTCTTGAATATGCGCTTTTTCTAATGCAGCTAAAGCTTCTTCATATTTCTTCGACTTAAAATCTGCCTTCCCCGTATAAGAACCCATGCGCGAATGAAATTCACCTTTTAATTCATAAAAATTTTCTGGTTGAAACTGCTCAATTTCAACATGACGTTCGTAAATCATGTAGACTGTTGGGGATTGTACACGACCAACTGAAATCGTCTCATTCAAACCTTTTTCTTTTAACAGCATCGTGTACAAGCGACTTGCATTCATCCCAACGAGCCAGTCACTAATTTGACGCGTCTGTGCTTCGATATACATTTGATAATCTTGTTGATTATCACGCAATGTTTGAAACCCTTTGCGAATTTCTTCGACTTCAAGTGAATTAATCCAAAGTCTTTGAATTGGTTTTGACTTCACTTTGGTTTGTTTTAAAATTGAATAGAAAATATTCGATCCTTCTCTGTCCACATCACAAGCATTAATTAACATACTTGCCTCTTTAAATAACGCCTTCACTGCTTGGAATTGATCCCACTTCCCCTTCGCTACTTTGAACTCGTAGTTTTCAGGAATCATCGGTAATACTTTTAAACTCCAACGCTTCCATTCTGCATGGTATTCAGCAGGCTGCTTCAGTTCGACAAGATGCCCAACACCCCATGTAATCGTCGCACCATTTGGAAACGTCTCACATGGTTGTAATTCAATAAAATGTTTCGTCTTTCTTGCCACCGGAAAAGCCTCCGCATACGCTTTCGCTTGCGATGGTTTTTCAGCAAAAATAACAACTTGTCCCACGTTCGAGGCTCAACTCCTTTAATCTACTATGTATGCATTCATTATACCATTAAGTCGATTGTCGTCTGTTTATAGAATGTTTTATTTCTTCTTTTTGGGCGTAAAATACACTTCATTTTAAAAGAAACAGGACTTTTTCCTTTCTATTCTAGTAAATGGATAAAATGGTATACTACATACTTGGAGGTGTTCTCACTTTGAAAAAAACATTTTTATGGATTGGACTCATTCTATTCATCCTCTCAATTGGATTAAATGCGACATTACTGTATGATCAAAAGCGTTTAGACGACCTTGCAGCCCGCGAAGAAATCCTCACTGCCACAGTCTTTGAATTGCAGCGACTAGGTTACGATGAAAAAGACATTCAGTCTATTACAACTGAACATGATGATTTTTTACTAAAAGGGAAAGCACCCGAACCATACGACTATATCGTCTATGTTGAAACAACAGATGCACCAAATGAAGTGAAAGTCTTTACATGGGCAGATACAAAGCACTCTAAAGTTATTTTAGAAAAATAAAAAAGGAATGATTCACGATGTTATATACAACCATTCGTTTCCCCAAACTTTTGATTCACTCATTTCTTGTACTTGTTCTCATGAACTTCCTCGCGTTAGTTGGTCATGACTTAGCAACACTGCTATTCCATCATCGGTTTGAAAAGAGTGATTCACTCATTTTAGTCCTCTTTCTTATTTGGCTCATGTTCGCTTTACACAACCCGCGTTATCAAAAGCACACTTCTTCTTGAAGGTGCTTTTTTAGTATATCTTCGTCCCGAGAAATATTTATCATTAAACATAAATATACAACTTCCCCTTTTTATTCTATAATTTACTCTAACCTATCCCTTCATTGTTTAGTAAATTCATTTTGCGTGAATAATATCTCTATACATAATATAGGATAAGTTGTTTTGGAAAGGATGTTTGTTTATGGATGTTTATCTGTTTTTAATAGCCATATCCTTTGTGCTATTTTTTTGTAGCTTTGTTCTTCACCACGTAAATCCAACTAGTCTTTTTACAGGTTTAGCTATTTTACTATTCATTTTATCAGTTGGACTAATTTTCTTCGCTACTCTATTAAACCATTTTGAACGTTTTACTTTTTGGCTGATTGTTCCTATCGCTATTTTCTTTCTTATACTAGCTGTATTTTGGCTTTTTATTTTAGTTATTATGGTATTTGTGAATACACGTGCTGTTTTAAAAAGAGAACGTTTTTCAATCGGCAATCTACTTCCTTTATTTTCACTCATTGGCTTTGTTGTATTAGAACTTATTTTATTCTTGTTACAACATTATTACGGTGATGTTCGAGTTGTAAAAATGATGCTTGTTTTTATTCATTCAACGATTGGTTATATTATTTTGCTTTTTTCTCTTTATACATTTACAGCTGTTTATTATAAATGGATGCCTACTTTTAAAAAAATCGACTATATTCTCATATTAGGTTCAGGTTTAATTAAAGATCAGGTAACGCCTCTACTTGCAGGACGTATTGATGCAGGCATGCAATTTTTTAAAAAGCAAAAAGTAAAACCTACGATTATTGTTTGTGGGGGAAAAGGTGCAGACGAAAACATCTCGGAAGCCGAAGCGATGAAAAAATACATTGTGGAGAATTATGAATCAGATCTACCTATTTATTTAGAAAATCAGTCTACAACGACTGAAGAAAATATTCAATTCGCTGAAAAAGTCGTACAAAAACAAGATCAGCGAGATTTAAAAAAGGCAAATGTTGCTATTGCCACAAGTACGTACCACCTTTTACGTGCTGGAAAATTAGCACAACAACTCGGAATTCGAGCTTTTGGTATTGGTGGTAAAACAAAACTTTATTATATTCCTACTGCTTTTATTCGTGAGTTTATAGGGTATATAGTATTGAAGAAAAGAACAAATATCTTAATTGTGTCGTTTCTTCTATTATTCGCTATTATTAGTAATCTATTTTAAGGGAGGTCTATGAAATGAAAAAAATCACAACATTTACTTTAATTACAGGAATTATTTTTATTGCATTTGGGATTTTCTTTTTAGTAAAACCTGAAATCGCATTGAAGTCTATGGTCCTAATCGCTGCTGCACTTGCAGTTATTAAAGGGATTTTTGATATTTTCAATTATCTATTCTCACGTAAAAAATCAAATAAACCTGAAACCTCTAGTCTAATTTCTAGTTTATTTATTTTAGCTTTAGGTATCTTGCTATTTTTTAATACCGATTTTGGTATTCTATTTACTGGTTTCTTATTTGCACTTTGGTTTGCAATTGAATCAATTATGACATTAATTACGTTAAAATATTTCCGTGTAAAAAGCAGCCCAGCTTTTTATATCATTTTAGCCTTTACAATTATTGCGCTTGCTTTAAGTGTATTAATGTTTATCCGTCCGTTCTACTCGGCAATGAGCTTTACAATTTTAACAGGAGCTTATTTCTTAATTCAGGGAATTGTCTTAACAATTATTTCGATTAATGTTCGATCTTGGTTCTCATTTAAATAAGTGTGGATGTAAACTATAAAATATTCAATCTATCTTTTTAACATTCACAATAAAAATCCGAAATCGTAAGGTTAAACGATTTCGGATTTTTTCTATTTAGATATGCTTTATATATGTTTTTATTCTTATAGACTAGCGAGCTATATTTAAAAATGCATAAAAGTCATCTTTTTCTACAACATTTAAAATACATGGTTGTTGTTCTTTTTCTTCTAAAAATTGGTGTTCCTCTGGATAGTCATGCATAACGTGTTGACGTAGGTACGGAAGTTTTTGCTGTGCTGCTTGTGAACGGCGATTTTGTGTACGTGCCCCTAAAAATACACGTTCTAAACCATATGTATCAAAAGCGAGTTTTAAAATCTCACATTTTGCACGTTCATTATAGCCCCTCCCCCAATATGGTACACCTAACCAACTTCCTAAATGACATGATTTTTTCTGTTGATCGATGTACATTAAAGTCGTAACACCAATCATTTGATAATTATGAAATACAAGTCGTGAACAGGTCGTACCTTCCTTTTCACTTTGTTGCATCTTTTGGATAAATTCTAAACGATTTTCTAATGTTTGGTTTACTAAACCAAGCGCATCTGCTACAAGTGGATCGGATGCAAGTTCATGAATTCTAACAGCGTAATTCACGTGATGTGGCTTTAAATTAATCATAAAAACTCCCTCCTTTAATTAATTTGTCATTATATAGAAATACGGTTCTACTGTCTATATGGAATCAAAAATGATGTTTTAAAAGTCGAAAAATACCATCTTTTAAAATAAAAATGGTATTTTTGACGTTATTCATTCTTTTTTAGATACTATTTACTATCTTGAATGATACTTTCGACATCTACTACAATTTCATCTTTTGGTACATCTGTAAAGCCGCTATATGTTTTAACGACATGACCTTGTTGATTCACAAGGGCAAAGGTTGTACCATGTGTCACTTGATCCTCGCCCGCTGTTTTTTTCACAAGTGTTTGAAAAGACTTCACCGCTAACTTTTCGATATCCTGTTGTGTATAGCCTGTTAGTAAATCCCACTTCGATTCATCTGCTACTTTATAATTTTTTAAATAATTCGCTAGTTTTTTCGGTGTATCGACCTCTGGATCAACACTAAAACCGACAATACGATAATCTTCAATTCCTTTTTCTTTTAAGGCGTCTTGAATATCTGCCATATTCGCCATCATCGGCTGACAAACTGTTGTGCAACTCGTAAAAATAAATAGTGCTAGCCATGGTTTCCCTTGTAAATCATCTAATGTAACCGTCTTATTTTTATGATTTGTGTACTGGAAATTCTGCACTTCAATATCTTTTTCTGCTTTAAAGTTTGTTGTTTTACCACAAGCTGCAAGCAATATACACAAACAACTAATTCCGATTAATATCTTCCATTTTTGCATCATGTCACTCCCTTATCCCTCACTATCTTACAATTTCATACAACAACTGGCAATCATCTTAAGAGGAATGTTTGATTAATTCAACAAGAGCATCATGAATCGCTTGTAGACGCGCTTCTACTCGGTGTAAGAGGTAGAAAGCAACAACTGCTGGAAAACCGATACTCTGTATAAATGTCATCCATTCTTGCATATTTTTCACCTCTTTCTATAAAAAAAGAGCCATGTCCAAAAGACACAGCCCTTTTTATTTTATACGATCACTGGTGTAGTTGTTTGCTCCACAATCTCTGCAGATGCAATAGAATCAATTTCACCTGCTTTTGGCTTAAATACACCGCCTGCTTTAATCGACTCCATCACTGTGCGGACTTCTGTCTCTGTTACGTCTGCTTTTACGCCATCTACCGCAACAACGAATGTTCCTTTGGGTAGTAAATTAAACGTCATTTTCAATACTTTACTCATTGTGTTTTCCTCCTTTTAATTAGATTGTTTTAGTTGTGACGATTTCTGCTTGAACTACTGCATACGCTGATAATGATGTAATCGCATTTTTTACAGCTTCAATTTCTGTAGTCGTCGCATTTTCATGAATGTTGCCGAATGTACGGGTTTGTTTTAATTGCTTATCCCCGTCCATTCCTACTGCATACTGAACTTTTAAGCTTGCACTTTTGAATGTTGCGGCCATGTGTACCACCTCCTTTCAATCACTACATAGAACCCGGTTTCATAAAGGAGACAATATTGGGTAGAATATTTCAAAAATGGGGTGTATCACTTGGTTTACCGCACAAAAAGAGACCGTTTTTTCATCGGTTTTATTAGTATTACATCGATTATTTTATTGCTTTCATTCCTTTTACCAATTCCCTTCGATCATACATTACAACTTCAGGATTTAAATATTTTAGCTGTTGTTTTATTTAGTGTAATCGGTTTATATTTGTCCCTTTCAAACCAATAGATTCCCTTTCGCGCGACCATTTGTCCCTTTCAAACCAATAGATTCCCTTTCGCGCGACCATTTGTCCCTTTCAAACCGATGGATTCCCTTTCGCGCGACCATTTGTCCCTTTCAAATCGATGGATTCCCTTTCGTGCGACCATTTGTCCCTTTCAAACCGATGGATTCCCTTTCGCGCGACCATTTGTCCCTTTCAACAGCGACTTTTCCCTTTCGCGCGACCATTTGTCCCTTTCAACGGCGACTTTTCCCTTTCGCGCGGTCTTTTGTCCCTTTCAACGGCGACTTTTCCCTTTCGCGCGGTCTTTTGTCCCTTTCAACGGCACAGATTCCCTTTCGCGCATGCATTTGTCCCTTTCAACGGCGACTTTTCCCTTTCGCGCATGCATTTGTCCCTTTCAAACCGATAGATTCCCTTTAATAAAAAAAAGCGAGCTACATTTCCTATAGGAAACATAACTCGCTCGAAAAAACTCGATTATTTTATTGTTCTACTTTTTCAAATGTATGTAGCGGTATTTTCTTTTCTAAACGCTTGTATTGCCATAGCATCGCTAAGCGCCATGGTAAAATCATTGAAAAGGCTAGAATCCAGAACAGACCACCTAATTCACCTAAGTGGAATTCGCCACCTAAATAGATTTTCGCAATTGTACGGAAAGCAAGTAATCCCATTAGTACAAAGAAAAATGCTTTTGACGGTTTTAAAAAGATTTGCTCATCTAAAATATGAAAACGAGACGTCTTAATTAATAGAATGGAACAAAGCATACCGACTATAACAGATGTGATAGTATGATCCCATGAAACACGGAAATATGGGAAGATAAACATCAAAGCTCCTGTTGCCATACCAAGCGGCGGAATAATTATTTTTTTGACTGTTGCAGGTTTTTTGGCTGACTTTACTCGAATGAGCATCATCATCGTTCCCATGAATACGACTAAAACTGTTGAACCAATTAGTACATATTGAGAAGGAATCGAATTAAACATATGACCCTCTCCTTATCTTTACACTAAATTACAATCATTTGACGAATAATACGTTTAAATTGTTCATGATCAAAAGGTTTCGTCAAAAAATCTTTTGCACCGTTTTCAAGTGCTTTAATGACGACTTTTTGTTGCCCTAGAGCTGTTACGACAATAATTTTAGCACTTGGAAATTCATTTACGATTTCTTTTGTAGCATCCAATCCTGATAATACGGGCATCGTTACGTCCATCGTAACAAGATCTGGCTGTAATGTACGATACAGTTCAATTGCTTGTTGACCATTCTCAGCCTCTCCGACAACTTGTAAACCACATTCAACCGCTAGTGATTTAACAGTTTCACGCATAAAAACGGTATCGTCTACTACTAATAAAGTTGTCAATCTGTCCACCCCTTTTATCGTTTTATAATATACTACTTTTCACTATTTTTAGCTAGTTAAAAACCAATAAAATCGCCAAAAATCGGTGACAATAAGCGATTAAAAATCGTCATCGCATTAAAGAAAATAATGATTCCAAGTACAATCATTATGTACCCGCCAACTTTGACTAATTTTTGACCATTTCGCTGAATCCAACCTAGTCTTGTGACAAAGAATGATAAGAAGAAAAATGGTAGTGCGAAACCAATTACATATGCCAGCATATACCAAATTGCTGCATCTGGATTCGATACGCCAAGCGCAAAAATCCCTGCTAAAATTGGTCCTGTACATGGTGTCCAACCCGCTGCGAACACAAGTCCAATAAGCGCTGAACCAATATAACCTGCTGGTCGACTCTTTAATTCAAATTTTCGTTCCTTCATTAAAAATTGTGGTGTGAAAATGCCCGCTGTGACTAAACCAACAATGACAAGTAAAATCCCACCGAATTGACGAATAATCTCGTCATATTCTCTAAATAAAGAGGAAACAAATGTTGTACTAAAGCCTAACGCAATAAAAATCAATGAAAAACCAAATAAAAAGAATAACGTATGTAAAATGGCTTTTTTTTGCATCAAGCCTTTTCCTTTTTTAATATCACCAAACGATACCCCTGTTATGTACGAAAGAAACGCAGGATACAATGGTAATGTGCAAGGTGAAATGAAACTTAAAAACCCTGCTCCAAACGCAATGAGCAAATTCAAATCTGTATTCATATTCCTCTCCCTTCAATTATAAAACAAATTCTCCAAAAATTATTGTATTTTCTTGATACTTTACAAGTAAAACTGCATATACCTCAATAATAAAGAGTTATACACAGTTTGGCTAGGAAATCGCTTTATTCCCATAGGCTCTTTTTATATTTTTCACATGTTCTAGCTTGGTTTCCTCTGTTGTCAGTTGCCATGAATCAAGTTGAATTTGAAGTGCATGTACTGAAATCTGACTTGGAAGCGCTAGTAAAATATCATATAAAAATACTAATTGCGTTATTTTACAAATATATGTGTTATCTGCTGGCATCGAATCTACATGCACATCTGCATCACGCCCAAAGACAATGACAGAGTAAATAGGTTTAACTGAACCGATTAATGCAGTTAATGCTCGAATATGCGTCGCATTTTGACGTATAGGACTATAAAAACGCTGATCGAACGTTTCGCTAAACGATTTTGTCCACTGTGAATCATGAATTGTTCCATATATGTCCCCTGTATAATTTTTTGATTCAAATACAAAAATACCTTTTTCATGAACCATTAATACATCAATTTCTGTCCATTTATTTTGTGGAAGTGGAATGTAAAAGTTTTTGTATAAAACAAATTGTCCAGGTAACTGTGAAAGAAATTCGACGATTTCATTTTCTAATGCCTCGCCTCTTTGCTCCGCCGTTACAACCTCTACTTCATCTTCTTGAAAGATAGAATCTAAAGGCTTTTGTCGATGGTACAGTACGATGAGACTGCTAAAAATGCAGAGGGTTAATAAGATGATGAACATAGCTGCGTCCTCCTGTATAAACTCATCATACCCCGAACATACGTACAGAATCAATCTTTTGAAATAATATTATTTCAATAACAATTGTAGTGCTCTAAAGTCTGTCACAACTTCGTCTGCCATATGTAATTCCTGCTGCTGTGCAAAGTCAAATGCTACATCAATTGCTTTAAAGTGATTTTTGTGTGCCGCTTCAAAATCTGAAAATCGATCCCCAATAACAGCTCCTTCTTCCAATTGCTGTTCTCGAATAATACGCGCTACTAAATCTGCTTTATTCCCTGATGACTCGACATCAATACTGTATACGGCTTGAAAATATCTTTGTAACTGATACGTATCAACAATAGCCTGTAAATAAGTTGTTTGACCGTTACTTGCAATAAATAGCGGATCTACTTTTGATAATGTACTCAACACATCTTCTACACCGTCATATAAAGCTCCTTGTCGATTCTGAATACAACGAATTAATGCATGCTGAAAAAAATCATTATTCACTTGGTGTTGTAATTCCGTATGTAATGGACAGAGCGTTCGCCATACTTCTGGTAAAGGCACACCCATTATCGCTTCATAAAGTTCTAATGGCGTCTCTCCTTCCCATAACCCTTTGTCACGCAACATTTGAAAAGTTTCTTCTAGTGCTGATGCTAAAATTAAGTTCGTTTGAAACAATGTACCATCCATATCGAAAATATACCCTCTCATGTAACCTCTCCTTTTCATTACACATATTTTACCATAATAAAAAAACAACTCCCCTCTGGAAGTTGCCTTTTCTGGAACATATGTATGTCCCGTTTGGAACTCATTCCCCTCTGTGAATTACCTTCCAATCTATTTCAAAACATTGTACACGATGGAGCTAGCAAAAGTTTCTCCCTCTGGCATCCCTTTTGGTGAAATGGTGCGACATTTCGCATGGTTCGCGTTCCCCTCTGTGAACAGACGTTCCATGTCTTACTTATAACAATGTTTTGGCGTGTTGAATTTGTTTTGTTACTTGTTCAAAGCCTGTGCCACCTAATGAATGACGACGTTTGACTGCTGCAACAGGTGCTAATACATCATAGACATCTGCTTCAAGCAATGTACTTTCTTTTTGCATCTCCTCTAATGGCAGATCCAGTAGATAAATGCCTTTTTGAATACATGTAAACACTAACTTTCCTGTTACTTCATGTGCTTCACGGAATGGCATCCCCTTCGTTGCTAGATAATCTGCTAATTCTGTCGCATTTGAGAAGTCATTATGAACTGCTTTGTGTAGCACTTCTTCATTGACAACCATCGTGCGAACCATGCCTTCAAAGATTTTTAACGAGCCAACGACTGTATGAAGTGTATCAAACATACCTTCTTTATCTTCTTGCATATCTTTGTTATATGCAAGTGGAATACCTTTTAATACGGTTAATAACCCCATTAGGTTACCGTATGTACGTCCTGCTTTACCACGAATCAATTCTGCCATATCTGGATTCTTCTTTTGTGGCATAATACTTGAACCAGTTGAGAATGCATCATCTAATTCAATAAACTTGAACTCATCTGTCGACCAGATGATGATTTCTTCTGCAAAACGTGACAAGTGCGCCATTAGCAGTGAACTATTTGATAAGAATTCTACGATGAAGTCACGATCACTTACTGCATCAATTGAATTTTGATATACAGCTGAGAAACCCATTAATTCGGCACTTAATTCACGATCAATCGGGAAAGTTGTACCTGCTAATGCGCCCGCACCAAGTGGCGATACATCAATACGTTTCATTGATTCTGTAAAACGTTGTTGGTCGCGCTCTAGCATCCAGAAATACGTCATCAAGTGATGTGCGAATGAGATCGGTTGTGCACGTTGTAAATGCGTGTAACCTGGCGCAATCGTATCAATATGTGCTTCTGCTTGTTCTACAATCGCTTGTTGCAACTTCTTAATCAGTGCAATCACTTCTGTGACACGCTTCTTTAAGAATAGATGCATATCTGTTGCAACTTGGTCATTTCGACTACGACCTGTATGGAGTTTACCTCCAACAGGACCGATTAAGTCGATGAGCATTTTTTCAAGATTTAAATGAATATCTTCGTGTTCCACTTTGAATTCAAGCTCTTGATTTTCTGCTTTTTCTTGTAATGTGTGTAGACCTTTTAAGATGGCATCTACTTCATCTGCTTGTAAAATACCGCATTTACCAAGCATCGTTACGTGAGCGATACTGCCTTCAAGATCCTCTGTAACTAGTTGTTGGTCGAAACCAATCGATGCACCAAATTCGTCTACCCATGCTTCAGCCGATTTTTGAAAACGACCGCCCCATGCTTTGCTACTCATTATGCTTTACCTACTTTTTTACCGTTAACGATTGCATTAACTTTTGTTGGAAGGCCCCATAATTCGATGAAACCAACTGCTGAATTGTGGTTGAACTCATCGTCTTTTGTATACGTTGCAAGTTTTTCATCATATAGTGAGTTCGGTGATTTACGTCCTTCAACTACTGCATGACCTTTGAATAAACGCACACGAACTGTACCGTTTACATATTGTTGTGTATCTTTAATGAACGCTTGGATTGAGTTACGTAATGGTGAGAACCATAAACCATTATAAATTAGCTCTGTTAATTGTTTTTCAACAACTGGTTTGAAATGCGCTAATTCTTTTACAAGTGTTAAATCTTCTAATTCTTTGTGTGCAACAAGTAGTGTGTGCGCACCAGGAATTTCGTAAACTTCACGTGATTTAATCCCTACAAGACGGTTTTCAATGTGGTCGATACGTCCAACACCATGTTTACCAGCTAATTCATTTAATTTTAAAATCAGTTCTGATAATTTATATGATACGCCATCTAATTTTGTTGGTACACCTTGTTCAAACTCGATTTCGATTACGTCTGCTACGTCTGGTGCATCTTCAATTTCAACTGTTAAATCATATGCATCTTTTGGTGGTTTTGCCCATGGATCTTCTAAAATACCACATTCATTTGCGCGACCCCATAAATTTTGGTCGATTGAGAATGGTGAGTCTAAGTTGATTGGAATTGGAATATTGCGGTCTTTTGCATATTCGATTTCCTCTTCACGACTCCAGCCCCACTCACGAACAGGTGCTAATACTTCTAAATCTGGGTTTAAAGCGTTGAATGCAACTTCAAAACGAACTTGGTCATTACCTTTACCAGTACAACCATGTGCTACTGCTGTTGCGCCTGTTTGTTCTGCGATTTCAACTAATTTTTTCGCGATTAACGGACGCGATAATGCTGATACTAATGGATATTTTTGCTCATACCATGTATGTGCTTGTAAAGACATTAATGCGAAATCTTCTGCAAATTCGTCTTTTGCATCGATTACGTATGATTCAACTGCACCAACTTTTAATGCTTTTTCTTGAATATGTTTTAAATCTTTTCCTTCACCTACGTCTAAGCAACAAGCAACTACTTCATAACCTTGTTCTTGTAACCATGTAATTGCAACAGATGTATCTAAACCGCCTGAATAAGCGAGTACGACTTTTTTCATTTTTATTTCCTCCGATTCGTGTTGTGTATGTTTATACGTTTTTATTTTATATTTATGCACTTATCATAGCATGGTATTTTTATGAATGCAAGTGTATTTTCATGTATTTTGTATTTGTTTTAAAAAAAGGTTTAAAAGCCTTTTAAACATTGACTTTTAAACCTTTTTTATCTCTATTCTTTTTATGCATATTTTGTGTTTATTCATGCATATTTGCATTTTTCTATGCAAAATGACGTGATTCAATCACTTCTATTAAACTTTTTTCAAGCGAGCGTAATTCTTTATATAGAAAGTATAGCGATACATTCGGTAGTGGAAAGCTTTGAAAATCGTAAATATTCAACCTTCCCTCCATCATATCTTTTCGTAAGATGAGTTTTGGTAAAAAAGAAATCCCTAACCCATCGCGAATAAACTTCTTCACCGCATATGAATGCGATAACTGAATTTGTTTACACGATGGATAATGGCGCGCCACTTCTTTTTGAATGTAAGCAAAGTTCGTTGGATCATGCCCTGTGAAAAGAGGATATTGTTGAAACAATTCATGTTCTTCAATAAATACGCCCGTCTCATCGTCATATTGATCGAGTGGATAAGCGAGTTGTAATGGGCTCTCCACAAATAGATGACTACGCACACGTTTTGATCCAGGCTGTACTAAACCAATCGCCAGTTGAATATCTCCTGCTTCTATTAACTGTTCCATCTTCTCCGACTCTTCAATCGTAATCGAAATTTCATACTCAGGATGTGTACTAATAAATTCATATAAAATATTTGGCAAAATCGTTTCCACCATCATCGGTGTAATGGCAATCTGACACTTCTCAATAACACCCTTTTGTTGCAGAGCAAATGTTTGCAAACTCTCATCCCACTGCTGCTTCATCTTTTTCGCTTGCACTAAAAATAATTTCCCTGACTCTGTTAATGTTACGCGATTATTTTCGCGCTTGAATAATGTCGTATTCAAAGCATCTTCTAACTGTTTAATATGCACCGTAATACTCGGTTGCGATAAGTTTAATTGTTCCGATGCCATTCGGAAATTTTTATACTTAGCTGCAACTAGAAATGTTTCAATCCAACGATACTCCATCTCGCCACCTCTTTACTATTTTTAATTAAAACATTTAAATATATTTAATTTTATTAATCATTCTTTTATTTTACTATAAAAGTAGTAAAAATAATCGGAGGGAAGCTTATGACAAGAAATTTGAAAGGGATTTTTGAACAATTTGCCCAGCAAGAGTGTCACAATTCAAGTCCATTATATGAACAATTGTCTTATGCGATTGCACAAGATGAAGCGATTTTGCGCATTGCTGCCCAAATTCCAAAAGAACAACCCATTCCGAATTTGCTCTTTGCCTCTGTTCAATATTTATTGATGACACAAGAACATCCACTGCGTGCATTCTATCCACGTTTTACGGATTTTGTACAATCACCGATGGAAGCGTTCCCACATTTTAAAGATTTTGTCTTAACACATACACAAGAACTTGCTTATCTTTTTGCAACAAAGCGAGTTCAAACAAATGAAGTAAGACGTTGTGCTTACTTGTATCCAATGCTTTGCGATATTTTCGAACAACATAAAAAGCCGCTCGCACTCATTGAAGTTGGCACAAGCGCTGGTTTACAGCTCGGTATCGACCATTATCAATTCCGTTATGGCGATACAACAGTTGGCGATCAAACGAGTTCACTGACATTACAAAGTGATAATCGCGGAGAATCTTTACCAAAAAGTATTGCCAAACCTTTTGAAGTGGCGACACGAATTGGTATCGACTTACGTACGATGAATGTAAATGAGGAAGAAGATTTAGATTGGTTGAAAGCACTCATTTGGCCTGAACATACTGATCGTCTACAACTACTCAATCAAGCTGTACATATTACACGTGAATTACCGATTCAATTAGTGGATGGCGATGCAACGAAGAAATTACAACGCATTGCAACGCAAGTACCTGAAGAAGAAATGCTTGTCATATTCCACACATATGTCGCAAATCAATTCTCTCCTGAAGCGAAGATGAATTTGATGCAGTCACTTATTGCGATTAGTAAAACACGCCCTGTTTATCATATTTACAATAATTTATATGATGAACAACTACACCAAGATTTCTTACACGAACATCAAATCGAAGAAATTCGTCGTATCGACCAAGCGGAGAGTCACGCGCGCTGGTTCAAGTGGAAGAATTAAATATAGTCATTTAAAACATAGAAACCCCCGTATGATTTTGACATCATACGGGGGTTGTTTATGTTGATTGGGTTCTGCTTCGAAAAAAACAATCATTCCACACGTACATGAAACGCATACCAAGCGTCGCCGTCTGATGTGTTTTTTTCTTTTTGATTCGTCCAATCTGCTTGAAGAATATAGAAGTACGTGCCTTTTTCTTTTGGGGCAGTAAAGCGTGAATCTTTAAAGTTTGAAACGGGTATTGGTTGGTCTTTTTTCACTTGTTCAAGTGCTACTTCGTCTGGTTGGCGTTTTAAATCGACTTGAATCGCTAGTTCGGCTTCTGGTTGAACAACAATCGGCTGTTTTCCGTTCAATAGTTCTTCAGGGCCCGCTTTATCTGCACATTCGCCACTACCTGTTGTACCGCCTTGCCAGCAATATGAACCAAGTTCCGTTTCATAGTTTTCTCCGTCTACTTCTACTGTCACTTTCGGTGGGCTACTACCAAGTTCTGTATTGTTCGAACAACCTGCAAGTAATAAAAACACCACACATAGCATCATATACTTTTTCATCTATACACCTCTTTTGTTTAATATTACCAAAAAGAGTATAAAAAGCAATGTAGCTTATTTTTTATTAAAAAAAGGTTTGCCAATCGTTTCGACAATAGACGGTGCAAGTGCATATAGCTTACTCGAAATCCCCATATACCACGGGATATTACATTCTCTTTTTTTCGTACCAATCGTTTGAATCGTCTTTTTTGCGACTTCTTCAGCTGATAATAGCACGCTCCCCATCTTTTGTCGGTATGTATTCGTCGCATCTGCATGGTCTAAAAACGGACTATCAATCGGACCTGGGTGAATAACCGTAATCACTTTATTGGGTTGTTCTAATCGTAGTGCATTCGTGTAACCAATGAGTGCAAATTTTGTCGCTGCATAGACAGAAGCTTTCGGTGTTGCAACCTTCCCTGCTTGCGAACCGATAAAGATGAACTGCTCTTTTACAATCGGTAGAAGTTCCTTCGTTAACTTCATCGGTGCTGTGACATTGAGTGCAATCATCGCATCTATGTCTTCATCTTTAATCTCGTGTGCATATGAGAATGTACCAACACCTGCATTTAAAATCGCTACATCTACTTCTGGTACATTTTGAATGAGGTGCTTACGTTGGTGGTCATCTGTTAAATCTGCCGGAATAATATGCGCTCCTTGTTGTTGCCATTCATTTAAAATCGCTTCATTTCGCCCTGTCAGCCATAATTCATGCGATGTATGAATTAATTGTTTTACGATTTCATAACCTACACCAGACGTTGCACCTGTAATAAAAATTCGTTTAGGCGCGGACATAATGTAATACTCCTCGTTCATCGCTCGTTTCAACAATATGACCGAGTGATTGTAAATAATCCACCTGTCCAACTGTATGCGACAATGTTAGGCCGAGTTCTGTTTCATATTTTGTTGGGAAAATTTTCGCAGACAATTCATAAACTGTAATCGGACCTAATTCCTCAATGATTTGTAATACTTTTAGCGCGCGTCGATGTTGACGTTCCAATCGTTCTTCAATCAGTGCATGTGCATCTAAAATCGGCGCACCATGTCCACTGTGTACAATTTCTACAGGTAAATCCAATACTTTTTTCAGTGATGCATTATATTGAAGAAGCGATTTCGCACGTGGATTATTCGGCATTAACGGTGGTTCAATGAGTGGATTCGATACCGTATGCGAAATCAACAAGTCGCCACCTAACAATTGTTTTGTATCTTCATGCCAATAAGCTAGATGTGACTGCGCATGCCCCAATGTTTCAATCGCATACAACCCTTTATGACCAGGTACTTCATCGCCCTCTTTTAAAATACGAGTTAGCGGTCTTGTCCCCATCATATGCGGTCGTCTCGTCATACGCTTTGGCCACTCAAAAAACTTTTCAGGTACACCTTCAATTTGTAGTTGATGCATATAAAAATCATAGTGCGAATCGATAAAGACAGGATCACGACGCAACCAGGCATCATTATAAATATGCCCCATGATTTCAGCATTTGGAAAAGCATCCGTCCAACCGATATGGTCGGGATGATGATGCGTTAAAATTACTTGTTCAATATCTTCTAAACGATAGCCCTCTTGCTTTAACCCTGCTCGAATCGCCTCAAGTGCTTCGTCTGTTTTTGTACCTACGTCTACAATGGATAATGCATCACCCTTTAATAAATGGCAATTCACACTTCCAACGGCGAAGGGTGTTGGTGTTTCAATTCTTTTTATCATGTGACAATCCCCTCTCACTTCATACTGAATGGTTATTCATATGATTATACTGAAATCTTGAATGGTTGTCATCTACCAATGACAGTTGACAACCTGTTGTAAAGAAACTATAATCACTTTTATATACTAATGCATTGATGAAGAATAGTATAGCAGACATCCCTTGCGAAAAGAGAGTGTGATCATCGGCTGAGAGTCACATGGCAAAATGAGCTAGAACCTACTTCTGAGCAGTTCTGAAAACAGAACCGTATACTCTGCGATAAAGAGTCTGAGCGTACTCTATTTTTAGAGTAAATCAAGGTGGTACCGCGGAATCCAAGCATTTTCGTCCTTTTTTCATAGAAGGATGGAGAATGCTTTTTTATTTTTATTATTTTAGAGGAGGCGACATGTATGCAAACAATTGTATTCGCAGGTGCAGGTTCAATGGCAGAAGCAATTATTCAAGGATGGGTTAAAGAGGAGGTTGTAGTCCCGCCAGCCATTCATGTAATGAACAAGTCGAATGAAGAAAAACTCGCGAAGCTCGCGAACAGCTATGGTGTACAAGTTGTTTCAGACCGTCGCGCGATTTTAACCAAAGCAGATTGTGTTATTTTAGCAATGAAACCAAAAGATGTGATGGCAGGGATGAACGATTTAGCCCCGTATTTACGAGAAGATACAGCCGTATTATCCGTTGTTGCAGGTACGAGTATTGAGACGATTCAAAGTATTTTAGGTAACCGCCCTGTTGTACGCGTCATGCCAAACACATCGGCAACAATCGGTATGAGTGCGAGCGGTATGGCTTTTAGCGAAGAAGTATCGGATGAGTTGAAAGCTACGTTTAAAAAGATGTTAGAAGCGATTGGACTCGTAATTGAGGTGAAAGAGGAAGAACTTCATGCGATTACAGCACTTTCAGGTAGCGGCCCTGCTTATTTATATTATTTAGTCGAGGCATTTGAACAAGCAGGAATGAAATACGGTCTAGAGCAAGGCACAATTCGCTCACTCGCTGTTCAAACGATTGCAGGTGCTGCTGAAATGTTGAAACAATCAAACGAAGAACCTACCGAACTACGTCGTAAAGTGACAAGCCCAGGCGGCACAACAGCAGCTGGTATTCAAGCACTTGAAAACCACCACTTCAAACAAGCTATTGAAGCTTGTATTGATGAAGCTACAAAACGCTCGATTGAATTAGCAGCGGAATAAGAAAAGGACTTTAGCAGATCAAATTGTGCTAAAGTCCTCTTTATTATGTGTATTATTTATTTTAATGACTATCTCTAAATTGCACCCAATGATTTCATTACAGCATCAATCGGATCAGCATAGAAAATAGGTTGAACTTTAATTAGTAAATCAGAAGGTACTGTTTGGAAATCTACTACTGACGAAGCAGGTATCAACACTTTTTTCGCTCCTGCATCTACACAAACTTGAAGTATATTAGGCAATTCTTCGATTTTTTCAATAGTTCCGCCAACTGTCATATTCCCTAATATAATTGTACTTTCTTGTATAGGTCTCTCTAATGCACCTGAACATAATCCTACTAATTCTGCAACAGACACTTGAGGTGCTAATCCAATCCCCTGTAAGTCTGCTATATGCATTAAATAGTCTTTGGTTTTAATCGCAATGGATGCACTTATACTTTTACTATTAGCTGTGAAATAACGATATGCTGTATCTAAACTCTCTTTAACAGCACGATTTGAACCTACACCAGACTTTTCAAATTTCCCTGAACCTGAGACTACTTGATTTTCTAGCTTAAATATACCAATCATTCCAGATTCATTAGCACCAGCCGTATAAACATGCCCCGCCTTACTTAAACCTTCTGGAATTAATTTACCGCCACCTTGTTCTGGTATAGATACATACAACTCCTCTAAAGATTCTTTATCAATATATGAGAACATGACATCGTAAAACTCCATACCACCAATTTTTTTCAATTGTTCTTTTACACGACGACGCCCTTCAAGTGCATATTGAAGTACTTCTTCTACATCTTCTTTCAAGAATTCATTGTGTGGATAAAGTAGCTTCATCAAACCAGATACAGTCTTTCTTACACCAATTACATCACGTTGGTTTAAATTATTTCCTAATTTAAAGTAAGTATCGATTGCATCACTAAAAGAACGTTTACGCATCTCTCTAAAGTATTCTGCTAAATAATCTACAATAAAACCGTAACGATCCGTAAAGAAATCTGGACGCATTTTAGGGATTTCCCAGCCTGGTAAATAATAATGCATACGATCAAAGAAAGCAGAATCATTATTCATCCCTTCTGGGAACGGCGCAAATAAATGAGAAGTTTTAATGAGTGAATCCACGCTTTGATTAATATTCCCTACAAAGACCATAGATGCAGAAGCTGTTTTCTCTTCTTTACCACGTGCAAATGAGCCACTTGCCATGTAATCCTTCATAATTTGAATCCCATCTTTATCTTTAAACTTTATACCTGCAACCTCGTCAAATGCTACAACATCCCACATACCAACCAAACCTACAGTTCTAGAAGACATATTGTAAAATAAATTGGCAACCGTCGTCTGACCACCCGATACTAAAATAGAATTGGGAGAAATCTCTTTATACACATGTGATTTACCTGTGCCACGTGGTCCTAATTCACACATATTATAGTTATTTTCTACAAGTGGTACTAAACGCAGTAATAGATGCCATTTCGCACGATCATCTAATTGTGTTGGCTCCATCCCTGTTGAACGAATGAGTATATCCATCCATTCCACTTTTGTAAATGCTTTACGACCATCGATAATTTCATTCAAATCCATATTCGGCATTTGAATAGGTTTTAAATTTGCTATACTAAATGGACTTAAATTCCTTTGTTCTTCATCAAAAAAATAATCAATTTTTAGCATACACCAAATACCACCAGCTAATAATTTATCAAAGTCTTTGACATAAGATGCTGGTACAGGCACTTCTTTTAAACCTAAATTCGAAAACTCTGCTTCATATAAATCACGTTTTGGGTTAAGTCGTACTGTTACCTTATCAATAATTGAATATTGACCAAGCTCTCGAATTTTACTTTTGATTTTTTCTGCTTCATCAGGACGAACAAAATTATCAAAAAGAATATTTTTGACACGATGAATCCCTTCTTGAATACTCTCTTCATCATCTGTAGCACAATACATCCCTAGTAAATATTCCAACACATATACTGGAACATTGGCACCCTCTTTAATGAGTTTTGTTAAATCTTTACGCACGACGCGCCCTGCAAAAACTTCATTTAGTTTCCGATCTAATTCTATTGTATTCACTTCATGTACGTTATCCAATATCATCCCTCCTTACAACTAAAAATCAAAGTCACTTACAATACTCAAATTAATTTCAAATGGAATACGTTCAATTTCTACCCCTGTTTCCTCATCCTTCATCATTAAGTAATACGATTTACTACGATCATATGAAATGTTTTTCAATGCAAATCTTAATCTGAATTCACGCTCTGCAGGATTAGAAGAAGTACGGTCGCCAATGACTCTTTCTTCATTTGATAAACTTTGGTTCTCGTCATCTACCATATACATAATTATGATACGAGGTTTTAACTTCTCGCCAACCTTCTCCGTTTGGAAGAAATTCAAATTAAATATACGATTTGTTATTTTACGCATCGTACTTGTAAGCTTAATATCGACTTTAGAAATTTGTTGGACGCCTTTTTGACCTGCTCGTTTATTTTTAAATGATAGTAGGGGTACCATAATTTCCTGCAAACTTGTACCGCCATGCACAAAATTCACTCCCGCTCCTTGAATGCGATTTCGAATTGTTCCCATTGGTACATACGCATAAAGCTGATGTTCATTTTGCACAATTGATGTTAAATCAACTTTAATTTGTCCATCGATTTCTGCATTTTCTTTTGATAAAGCGTAGCGTCTTGATAATTCAACTGCATCGATTTTCACCTTTTCAATTTTGTCACTTTCATCTAAAGGTTCACGCTGATATAAAAAGCCATGATCTGCTGTAATATAGATATTGGTCCCGCTTAAATCATCCCGAATCATCTTAACAATATCCGATAATTGATTGAGTGCTTTTTCAACTGCATCAAATGTATAAATTTCTGTGGACGCCTTATCACCTGTACCATCAATTGTATCGTGATAAATATAAATCAGCTTTTTACCTTTAAAGGTTTCACGTCTGCCCGCCTTATTCATGTTCATCATATCCTGATAATAAACAGCCATACTATCGGCAACTGCATTTTCAATAATTGCTCGACGATTTTCGATTCCAGCAGTACTTTTACCATCCACTAATACTTTCATAGATTCATTAAAGTCCAATTTTTTATGCGGTAATAACGAGGCCATACCGAGTTTTGTAACAGATGGAACTCCACTTAACATCGTTTGAACTGTACAAGAACCAAGTGTTTCTGAATTTAAACGATTCGCTAATTCGACACCAACTTCATAGCGAAAGGCATCTGAAATAATTACAAATGCACGTTCACCTTGACGTATATGAGACGATACGACGGATGAATAAAAATCTTGCTGATTCACCACACCAGGCAATGACCAATCTTCTGTCATTTCAGTCTTCACAGCTTGTGACCAATTAGTACTTAACTCACCTATGAACCAATGTGTATATAGATGCTCTACTAAATCTTTTAGCTTTTTCAAAATCTCATTGTTACTTTCTGCATCATACGCTACATAAAACTTTCGGTAATATGTATCCATTACATAATACTTACTTTCATACGCTTTATAGATTTCAGACGCTTGACCAGAAGGGATACCTTGTCGATGCTCCGTATAAAACTCCTGCATTTTCACGCTGTAATATAAAGCATCATAAATCGAAGCATAGTATTCATAGAAGTGTTTCGCTCTTCGTAACTTAATCAGCTTAATATATTCTTCAAAGTCTTCTCGTCCTTCTAAAAGGCTGTTCGCAATATAAACAATGATGGCCTTATCCACGTACTGAAATGTATCTGCTTGCTTAAATTCATCGATAGGGATTGACTGTAACACTTTCGGAAGTTGAATTTCCTGCTCTACCATCTCTACGTACTGATTGTATAATACATAGTCTGCTTTATGATGCATCCAGTGATCCATAAAGACCAATGCATTTGTTTTATTACGAGTCGCAATAAAGTTCTTTATAGACGTTAAATATTCTTCTGATACACTATGACTAAATGCAGTCACTGCTAAATGAATAAATAAAGTTTTTAATGTTGGACTTTCACGTTCATAACCATACATATTGGCTACATAACGCCAAAATACAGCAACATCAAAAAACTTGCCCATTTGCTGTAAATATTTATTTTCAGCATCATCCAATGTATCTATCAGTACCGTTTTTAAAATCTCTTCGAAGTCAAGAACCTTCACGTTGCATAATACGCTCATAATCGCGAGCTCAATGGACTCCTCGCTGTACGCTTCCATATCAACTGCTTGAAACTTACGGTAACGCTCCTTATTCTGGAAGAAACGCTCGTATTTCTTTACAACACCACGTAATGCTGAATCAATTTGTAGGTCATTTAAAATAAGTGATAGCCGATCTGCGTAGAATGTTGTCGAATAAAATACGATATCCGCTAACCAATTATTTTCTAAACCTAATTCAATATTTGTGTAAATTAAATAGTTAGATGTTGTATCCTCTTCTTCCAATAAATACTTCATATAAAATTGATTATTATCCAATAATGTTTGGACCTTAACTCCATCCAAAACAAATTGCTCAATTTCCTCAATAAACTCTTCATCCTTATCTACCCAAAAGACAATTTTACGCTGTTCGCCGTCTCTTAACGGCTCATTGAAAATGTCTTGTAATGCAGATGCTATTTGTTCGATATTCAATACATATCACTACTTTCTTTATCTAACTACTGAAAAAATGATTTCTGCCCAGACCATTGAGTTCGTCTATGTAGCCCTGCAATGTTTTCAGCTGACGTGTTTTATAACCCATCTGTTCTCTATAAAATCTTGTGTCTTGTTCTGGATTTTGTAATCTTAATTTTTCAAGCTTACCCATTTCCTGTATGTCATAACGAGTTTTGTAAATTAAAAATGCGCCTGTATAATCGCTTATATGGATTTTCTTAATTTTATCGTCTTCGCCATCCCATTTATATAAACTAATTTTTTGATGGAATTTTTCTAAGTTATTATTATGAATGAGCGTACGGTATATTAAATCACTTTTGACTAACTTTGAAACACTATCATCATCAACAGTGTCACTCTTATATTGAGACTCAAAAAGAAAAATAATAATGCCCATAAAAACATCAATTATTTGTAATAATGTACTCTTCTCAGAGGAAGCTTGAACTACATCACTGACTTTATAGCCTTTATTGCGATAGGCGGAATGTGCGTTCATTTGCTCTTCTAATTTACGCTCTAAGTCGATTTTCTCGTATTCACTATTTTCATCAATAATGATTTGAACCCGCTTGCCTACTTCTATATCACGAGTCAGACCATAAAATAGCCTTTCAGGAAGTTTTACATAAAACAGTTCACGCAATTGTGTCATTGTTAGGTCCATTTGCTTCGCAATTTTTTCAGCATCTTCTTTATTTACAATCATTAAATTTACTTTAATATCTTGATCTAATACATAATTTAACGCTTTAAAGTACTTTCCAAAATGTGTATCACTTGTATAATCAACAAAATGAATTTCACTTTTTGTCTTTAATTGAGTATTAATTTCTTCTACGGTATTATTAATATTATACATTGTAGCTGTTGTGATTCCTAATGCTCCATAATAAGAATATATCCCATTAGGTTGATCTAATTTGTTTGATTCATCAAAAAATATTTTATAGTTCATAAAGTCCTCTCCATTTCCAATTAGCGAATGTTGACATTTCAACATCATGCATAATATAATGGTGACATCATATAATAATTTATGAGCAACTTCTTTCCCCGCTATCATTTGCAGGGCTGGAATAGCTCTTTTAAAACCCTTTCCCCGCTACCATTTTGCAGGGCTGGGGTTTTTTGTTTTGCTTAAATAACGAAGAAGGTAGAAGTTATAGCTGAGATTGCTATACTTTCTACCTCAAATTTCTTTAGCAATAAAATTATTTTGCCAAGCTCTCTTCAAAAATAAAATTTCTATTATTTTTAGTAGGAATCAATTTATAAAAATTACATTCCAAATCTAATGCAATTTCCTTCAATAGCTTTTCATTTTCACCATCACATCGATTAGTAATATAAATAGCAGTTGGCTTAATTGGCATTTTTATAAAACTTTCTTTTTCTATGAAAATTAATCTCCATTCTTTTTCATAAGCCCAACTAATATGTTTAATTAAATTCTTGTAAAACAACAAACGGAGCAACGGGTGAAATTGACCATTCGATGCAACTTCTATTAACTTTTTCAATACACCCGTAATATCCTCTCTTTCCTCTCTATAAATGACTGGATAAAGAAGTTTAGTAAAATCCGAATTCATACCTAACTGTTTAAAGTCATATTCCACAGCAAACCCTGAACCGCTTTCAGCATAATTCCCCCATAACGGCAAATTATATAGTTCGCTACTAAAGCACGTTACTTTTAATGGTGTTAAAGCTTCTCTAAACATTTTGTCTATTTCTTTATCTAAAGATTCACCATTATAACTTAAACCCTGAGTTTTTGAAAATTCAGCAAGTGTTGCGGTATTCCAGAAAACGCCTAAACAATCAAATGGATCATTAAATCTTTCTGCTTCACTCATACGGATGTGATTTTGTTTCAATGTGTCCAGTCTTGCATCTGAAAATTTTTCAAATCGAAATAATCGATTTGGGATATGCTTATATTTTTTGTTATAAAAAAGACTTAAATCTCCTCTAATCCCATCCATTAAGAAGTCATAAATAATCGCATTTGTCATCAAATAATAGCCTCTCCTGCCACTTAAGTCTTATATTTAATAGTTCGTCCAGTTTCTTCTTTTCCTTATTTCATACTTCGTATGTCCTCCATAAAAGCCCCTGAAAAATTCACTCAAATAAGGATATAATTCGAAATTAGATTCTATTTTAAGAAGCTTATTTACAAGTTCGCTAATTAACAAATAAGTATAATAAACCGCATATTCTTGAACGTATGCATCCATTTCAACTCTATCAATAAAATCAGCAGTATTATCAATAATATTATTTTTTTCGTTAAAGATCATAGCCACGCTGTTTTCATTAATATAGCTTTTCAATTCTTGGATTCCATTATCCCTTGAGGTTTTGCGCTTTGGGTTATGCCGTAAAATCTCTTCTTGAATAATTGCCCATTGAATAAGTGGATCAATATTTTGTTGTTTTCCAGTTAAAGCGTCTAAATTATAATATCTTGTTGTTTTCGCAAATTGTGATAAGCATTTTAAAATGCTAAATAAAATATCATTCATATCCGCGTCCGAGTGACGAAACAGCTCTATTTCATTGATTCTTTCAAACATTTCAATTAGATCATGCCCATAATCTTTTAACACTTTATTATTTGGAAACGAGTTATTCGTACCTCTATAATTCTCGTTGATTATAAGCTTCATTAGTCGTTCTAAACCTATAGAAAGCTGAAAAAAGGCTTGATAATAGTCACCTTTTGCATAAATATTTGCTCTACAAAGTGCATTTAATCCATACCGTATTGATGAAGAGGCAATATGTGCTTCTTTCAATAATAAAGCGACTTGATCTTGTTTGATGTTCATTATGCTCAACTCTCCATTGGCAATAAATTATCGCCGAAATTCCATAAAACAAAAAGAGTAATCTATACTTGAGAGAAAAACTATATCTTCGCCACTAAACCTTTAAATAAATCATAGTTATGCTTCACACCGTCATCTAAATCAATTGTGATTTTTTGATCTGCCATATGATGTAGTAATTCATCATAAGCCTTTAATTCATCAATTTTCTTATCAAGCGACTTCAATGCTTTTTTCGCATCACTAATTTCTTTTTTTGTATAATCGCCTTCAATAATTGATAATAAATCCTTCTTCTCTGCATCCATACGAATTTGCACTTCATGTAAATAATCTGTACGAATACGAGACAGCGTAGTTTCATCATAACGATGCATGTAAATTAAACAGTTGAACGCCTTCTCTTTACCAGACGTAAATAACCAATAAATTGGACGCTTCTTATATGTTTGCACATGATCTTTGAAGAAGTAGTTTAAGAAATAACGGCGAATGACTTCTCTTGCTGTTTCTGACTTTTTACGTCCAATTGCATCTGCAATGAAATCAAGGTTTTCTTCCAATGTTTCTTCACTAAATGTAACTCGAACAAAATCAACAAACTTCGTTACAATGTCATCTTCGAAATAAGCACCATCCAAAATAGGTAAGATGTTATCTTCATCTGCTGGGAAAGTTTTGTAACGTGATGCATCAAATTCTCCACCAGCATAGATAAGACCTTCCTCGTCAAGTGAATAGCGACCTAATAAACACCCTATAACATAAGAAATAAATGATTTTATATCTAATTCTAATTGGCATTTCCGTATAGTTATATCAAGTTCTTTTATTTCTGGTAGCAATTCCTCATTTAATTTATATATTTCAATAAAAATACGATTTAATTCTTCTTCATTCTCCTTAAGTTGTTTCAAGAGATTTTTATTTTCATTGTGCCAATGTTGAACAGCCTCTGCTATCCTATTACCTGGTAAGAATTTAATAAATGGATGCTTTTCGAAATCCCAAGAGGTTTCAATTGAATCCCAATCAGCTTTAGATATAGATATATTTTCACTAACAATTTCTTCAACTCGATCCTCATATATATGACTATCAATTATTGGAAGAGATTCTATATTTCCTTTTTGAAAATTCAAAGTAGGATTAATTGAATTCAAATAGTATTCTGCTACTTTAGAATTCAAAAACCCTAAGATATAATTATGTCCTTTTTCTACCTTAGCAAATGATCCCCCTGCATCAAACAAAAATCCACCCTCACAATTTCGAGCTGAAAATTTGGATGATGTAATAGAAGACCATGTTATAGCTTTTTTAAATATATAATCAAAGTTAAAAGCGTGGGCAGGTACTTTCCCGTTTTCATCCTTGGTATTTTGAAGGCTATAGCCGTCATTTTCCCAATCTACAACAAATTCATTATTACCATACCATTTCCTGTAACCCCCACCTTTGTTATATGGAAACCATTTTTTCTGAGATTTTTTTGCCCTTTCCCTTGAAAAAATGTTTAAACCCACTTTATCAAATGAAACTTCATACCATAATTTAGTGAATTTAGAATTATCACCCGTAATCATTCCTGCTCTTGCGTTTGCAATATCACTGAATTTTTGTTCTAAAAAATTATTAATAGCATGTTCACTACACCAATAAGCTATTGGATTTCCAGGAATTTTAATAAAACTTTTCTGATTTATGATATAGCGATATGATACTAAAGGGTTTTGAATAGCTTCAATAGTCTT
Source organism: Kurthia sp. FSL E2-0154 (assembly GCF_038003625.1). Lineage (NCBI taxonomy): Bacteria > Bacillati > Bacillota > Bacilli > Caryophanales > Caryophanaceae > Kurthia > Kurthia sp. FSL E2-0154. The sequence goes on along the minus strand of NZ_JBBOPO010000001.1, from coordinate 945,371 downwards.
TACAGGTTGATTTTCATGCCCTCTAAAATTGGACAGTTTAATATAATTCCCGTCTAAGTCCACATAATAGTTTCTTAATGTAAATGTACATACTGGAACCATCGCAGGCTCAAAAGCATTGTATTCTAATTGAATTAATGAAGTAATATTTTTTTCATTTATTATTATTGTCCTTAACTTTTCGAAAGATGAAATAAACATCCATGGAAAAGGTGTTAAAAAAGCTATTTGTCCATTTCGTTTCGTTCTAAAGAAACTATATTCAACAAAAGCGGAGTAAAGATCTGATTTAGTATTAGGGAAATTCTCATTTAAATATTTTGAAACCTCTGGTGTAATATACTTAGTTCCAGCATAAGGAGGGTTGGTAATAAAAATATCATATTTTTTCTCCATGATTAATGCTTGTTTTACTAATGTTTTAAAAGTTTTTAATATACGATCCTTAATATCTAATTGAAATAAATCTGCACTTTCAGATTCAATTACTTTCAAACGAGTTTCAAAAAAATCAAAATCATAATTTTCAATCTTTATTAAAGAGCCGATAGACTTAGCATCAATAAATTGAGCAATAAATGACTTCATTTTTTCAAATGATAAACCATCTGATTCCCCTGCTAAAAAAGCAATTTCTTCATCTGTAAAACCATTAGTTTCTTGTAAAGATGCTAAGTTTAACGTTAAGCCATCTTTGTCAATACTTCTTAAAAAACGTTTGTTATGTTTCATTGCTTTCATAACAATTGAAAAACTTGCTAATTGATATGCTCGATCATCAATGTCTAAGCCGTATAAGTTTTTCTCAATGATTAGACGTGGAATTTCCCTCTCCACGTAACCACATCTACTATAAATCTCAAATAAAACATCAAACATATAAACTAAAATATGTCCGCTACCCATTGCTGGATCAAAACACTTTATATCTTCCACATTTAATTCTCTGTTAATATAAGGTGCTATTTTTTCTTCGAAATCAGGTTCTGGATTTGGATTTTCTAAATAATACTCCCAGTTTCCAATTAAATCTCTATGTTCAGGATGTGATTCAATCCAATAACGCCCTAAAGCATTTTGTACCATATAACGTACAATCCATTCTGGCGTAAATAACTGTGTTGCAAATGGTAACTCTTCAGCTTTATATCTCTTTTTGGCTTGAATAATACGATCTTTTTCCTCAGCAATATAATACTGATATAACCACCCAATAATCTCAACACTTTCCCAATCACTCTCTGCAATCACATCTGGATTTGTCATTTGACGTACAAATGAATCTGTTCCAAGTAATCCTTCTGGGAATAAGATTTCCTTGTAATCTTCAATCGTTTCAAACATAAATGGCATATAACGATTTAAATCATTACAATGTACTTTGATTAAATATTTAAACAGTTCATCAGTTTTATTTGCCATTTTCAGTTCGTAAACATATTCTTTGTCTAATTCTAAATCCAGTGACAGAGCTTCTTTCATCATATCTGGCTCTGCACTATCTGCATTATATGATGATAAAACACGTACTTTCGTTGGCAAGTAATCATTTACTTCCATGAAGCGTAGTGCAATAAAGCGGTTGAACCACGTATACGCTGTTTCCTCCATTACACGATCAAAGCCAATTTCTTCAATTCGTTTAATTAATTTGTTACGTTGGCGACGTTCAACAGCTAAAAGCTGTTTGCCGTCAATGAAGACGGCATCCGAACTTTCGACTGTTGCTGATTGAATGGAGTCAGCAGTTATCCCAATTTTTCTTGCTTGTAGTTCTACACGTTCTAATAACTCTTTACGTGCTTCTGTTGCGAACTTTTTCAGTGCGCTTTTATTCACTTCTGTCACTCCTAATCTTCAAACTCGATTTGCTTATTCGCTTTAATAATTTGTTTTAGCTTCGTAGATAATGTATTAATATACTGATCCACTTCTTTTTCACTTGATAACGTTTTTATATCCACTAGACGTTTCACATTTACTACTTCTTTTTGAATTTTATCTTCAACAAATATTGGCGGTTCTACCCCTGTATCACCTGCAACTACTTGATCCAACGCTTTTTTTCGTTTCCATTCTGCAATTTCTAGCTGAATCGACTTTAATGTCTTTTCTTTAAAATCATCACTTTGTGAAGTCATTGCATCTACTTTAAAGATGTCTTCAAATTGAGCTAGGCTCGTATTTAATCCTGTGTAGTATGCTTCAATTTGTTGCTTTGTCTCTGTAGATACACCATATTGATTTGCATAAACCATGCATTCATCGTAGGCTGTCTTTAACTTCTGTTGTACTAGCGCTTTTTTCTCTGCTAATACACCCGACATTTCATTGTTCAGCACATACACATAGGTTGAAATATCTTTAATTTTTTTGTATGGAATCGGATTTTGTACGATGTCACGAAGTGTGTTCATCGCTTCTTCTACTTCAGTACTTGCTAAATATGGTTTATTTTCTTCGTATTTTTCAAGTGCTGCTACGCCTTGCTCAAATAAGTCTTTTTGATTCGTGCTAAAGAAACTTTTCACAAGGTTGACATCGTCTTTCCAATCAGCTAAATCGTCTTCCATATTTTTTAATTTTGTTAGGAACGAAACATTATCCAATTGCTGTGTAAACTGTCCGAAATATTCCAATCCTTTATCCAACAAGCTAAGTCCAGGATATTTTACTTTCGTTGCATAGTTCGCTTTATATTGGTTAATTTCTGATACTTGTTCACGAATTGCTGCGCGAATACCTTGAACAAAACCATCTTCATCATCTGCAAAGTCCATCGGTGGGAATATTTCACGGCAAATACTTTTTGCTCTTCGTAGCAATGCTTCATCTACTTGTACACGTTTTGTGATAATTCCTTTATCTGCTTCACTTGATTTACCAAATACTGTGATTATTTTATTTGTATCTTGACCTGGTTCTAAATACTCAGAGTTATATCGAAGACGAATGCGTTGTTCTTTTAATAGCTGTGCAATTAAGCTTGCAATATCAAGTTGCTTCCATCCATAAGGTTTATCTGTAAAGCGGTCATAAATAAGTTTGACACGAATTTGTTTCTGTAAGTCTTCTTGAAAACTAATATATTCCATTATTTCTTTTTTCGCTAAATTATTTGGTCCGTTATTCATTTGTTCATCGAATGTTACTTGTTGATCGTCTTTAGCTAATAGCAAAACAAGCTCACGTTCTTGTTCCACAAATTCTTTAATATAAGCTAATTTTGTATATACATTATCCACTAGATGTTTAAAGGCTGTATTAATTTTTTCTTTTACAGAAGAACCCTTCACTTCTAACTTTTCACCATTGACATAAAAAGTTCCTTCTTTAATTGCGTACTCTAATAGTTCGCGTACTCTGCGACGTCTTTCGCGTACTTCTGCTTGTTTGTTGTTTAAGATATTCTGAATGTTTTCCGGTAGCTGTGTGATATTCTTCTTTTTACGATATTCTTCAATACGAAGCGCTTCCTCAATCTCATCCATATATCCTTCATTACCACCAAGTTTTATAACCAATTCATCATGACGTGAAGATAACATCATTAATTCCTGTTCACTTTTTTGATAATGATCTGAAAGAGGTGATAAAATTTGTAGACTAATCGAAGCAGACTGTGTACCATATGTCTTTTCATCCATCACTTGGTTGTAAGAGAATGTATATTGTTTCGAATAGATGTAACGCTTTTCTTCATATAAATCATTGAAAATATATTGTGCTAGTTCACGTTTAATAATCTCTTCATCAATATTAATTTGTTTAATTTCACGGTTAACATCTTGTTCATCATCTGTTAAGAAAATAAAATGATCTCCATTTTGAGCAATCAATGTTTGTCCAATTAGTTTTCGTAATGCACGTTGAATTTTTTCTTTTAATTCAAGTTTATCTTCATCAATATGTGTGACCATTAAAGTTGCGATATTGTCGATATTTGCTGGTAGTTCTTTAATATATTTAAGCATAAAAAGAACTTTTAAAAGATCCGTATTAAACTCATCATCGGAAAGCGCTGGGTTCATTTTTGCTCCTTCAATAACACGTGTAATCGATGGATTTAAAAATTCTTTAATCGTGTCATAAAATGCATAGAACGGTATTAAAGCACCCTCTTCAGCATCCTTAAATTGCAGTCCAGCCTCTTTAAACGCTGAAAGCATTGAACGCTCACCTTCTGATAAGTGTTTACCAGATGAACCATGTTTACGAACTTGTTCGAATACGTTTTGCAGTAATTTAAATTGATATGGTACAAACGGATATACTTCTGCAAACTCTATATCATCCGCATAACCACGTAAATCTGCTGTATTTTCCTTAAAGCTAATTAAATTTTTAAGCACAGCACTTTTATTTGGGAAATCTGCACGAAGTCGGTCATAAATGTGTGGTTGCTTTTCTAAAATACGTTTCTTAATAACTTCATCTACGGAAATGGATGATAATGATAAACGTGTATCAAAACGTCCTTGAATACGTGAAAAGTCATCACCTTTTACTTTAATAATTGAGTCAATGCTTTCCTGTGAAGTCACCATTACCCATACTTTTCCATGTGCATATGTTCCTAAATCTTCTGTAAGTGTTTGTAAATTGAGCATCAAGTTACGGCTATCACCTATATACTGTCCAATCTCATCAACCAAGAAGACCAAGTGGAAGTTTGGTCCTTTACTATCGATGTACGACTTTACATCTTTCGCAAACTTTTCAATGCTGATTTCAAAGTTATTAACCCCATTATCAAACCAGTTACCAGCTGATTCCTCTGTCATGTTATTTGCTTTTACTAACGCACCAATAACATAATCACGATCAAAGTAAAAACTATTGCGTCGGTCTTCCCATGACTCACCTGCAAGTACTTTAAACTCTTCTTTAAACGCACCATAAACACCCTGCTCATCTAAATATTTCTCCATCTCTGCAACGCCTGGGATGTCGCCATAATAGCCGCGATGCTCATAAAAAACTTTCATAAACACACGTAAAATTGCATCTTCTTTTGATTTATTATCTAGAGAACTTTTTGAATCAATATTGAACAAAATAACTTCTGTATCAACATCTGCTGTTCGTTTCATGTTCGCGTAAACAAGCGCATCTTTAATTTTATCTTCAAAGAAATCGACAGGTTTTTTCCCTTGAACCGTACTATTTTCTAAAAGATAGGCAAGAATTTTTAAGAAGTGTGATTTACCTGAACCGAAGAAGCCAGAAATCCAAACACCCATTTTATCTGTATTGCCTTGAATGCCTTTTATGTAGTTATCATAAAACTTTGAAAAGTGTGTATGTAACTCTTTTGTTACAACATACTCATCTAGCTCTTGGTAAATGTCTTCTTCATTTTTTTGTCCAACTTTAATAACGCCACGAATATCACGTTCAATATCTTTTACAAACATTTGTTTTAATTGCATGTGTGTCCCTCCATTTTATCAATTTCGCCTCATCAAAATTTTGCTATATTTTAGTTAATCAACTAAACGAAATGCACGATAATAATTATCGTCTTTAAATTTATTAAATAACTGTAGTGACTGACCATCATACTGCCCTGGAAAAAACATAATTACCGGTATTTTATCTAATACTTCTTGTAAATTGTTTAAAATATTATGTGAACGTACAAAAGGATATACTTTTCCTACGCCTGTAAGTAATACAACATTGTGATCTTCGATTTGCTCTTCGATTTTATTTAAAAATATTTCTGGTTTGGCAAACGTAGTCATCGCTTTAAACAGTGCATCTTTACCCTGCTTTGACTCCATTTCTGGAATACGATCAAAAATTCGTTTCTCTTTTGTGATATCTATTAGCATTTTGTACAAATCGAATTCAATTATTTTTCTATTATATAAACCATCCTTAAATTCTTTATGCAAATTCATCACATGTTCGCGGACTAATAACTCGTCTTTAGGATTGTAATCAAAAATATAGAAGCTAATTTCATTTCCTAGCCCTCGCCCTTCAATGAATTTATCTTCTTTAATACGCTCGCTAATTTGTCTTAATTGCTCTTTTAAAGTCACCATTCTATCACTCCCCCATCACTTTCACATAATTCTTTTCACCTATGCTTTGGAGATGTTCACTTACTTGGCTATCTACAATCAAACGATTTAATTCGCCTGTTTTTAAACTCTCTAATATTCCAACTTCTAACAATATTTTTTTAAATACTTGTTTCAACTTAGCAATAGTTGAATCCGACCAATTAGATATCGTAGTATTTTGTTCTATTTTTGTTGCAAAGAAAAAGTTCACATCCATTTTATCAATATAATAATTATCTTTCTTCAACTTTTCAGCAACTACTTCTTGCATAAATTCATAGAAGAGACGATCTGCTTTCATAATGGCGTAAAGATTAATAACTTTCCCTACTTCAAAACTTTCTTCTATTAATAACTTTCTTAATGTTCCATCTAATACATCGACACGTTTTAAAATATAAGGCAGAGCTCTCTTGACACTAGATAGCTTATCGTACTGAAAGATATTTTCATCTAATACTTTATAACGGATATCTTTATCTGAAAATCCAGCTTCTTTAAGTTTAGCAATTTGCTTCACTTCATAAAGCATAAAGCCCGCACCTGTTAACGCCGAAGAATATTCTAAATCCATACTTTCACATCCCTCGTTTTTTATATTTTATACTTTAATAATATTTCAAAATAACCAAAGTTTGATTTCCAACTATTTAATCTTTTTTATAATGACTTTATAACCTTGCGTTACTAATAAAATTGTCATTGATTTCAGATAAATTTATTACTTTTTTATTATTCTTTTATTATTGTATCTCTAATTAATATTTGATTCAATTTAATATTTACATTTTATTTATAAATACCATGGCAAGTAACTTCTATACTTTTTAATCTAGTTCAGCAAGCTTTTTGAAAGTGTTTTATCTCCTATACCTTTACCCTATGTTAAGAAAATAACTTTAAACAATCCAACCTTTCTATCTAGCGAAAACATTCTATAGCAAAAAGAAACGATAATAACAACTTAAGTTCACATAGCTACTTTTTACATTAGATGGACGTGTGGGCGTGACTTCTGCGGGAACAGTACGAGCGGAATATCCATGTTGGCGATGAATCGCCAACATGAGATGAAGCCGTGCCCGCGAAAAGCATCGCCCAAAACGAACATCCTAATACAACTTAAAAAGCCTCAGCATATAAAATACTGAAGCTTTCTTATTTTTATTTATCCTTCTTTTTGCTCTGCCACATAGCTATTCAATACGTCTTCCACAAACTGAAGATGTGTTGTCATCGCTTCGTTTGCTTGGTCAATATTTTGTGATTCAATCGCATTAAAGATATGTAAATGTTGCGCATTCAATGCTTCAAATGTCGCTTGCTCATCATATAAACAGATGAGACGTGTATCATGAATGACTTCGCTCATCACATCATTCACTGTTTTAAAAAGAGATTGTAACATCTCATTATGTGTTGCTTTCGCAATTGTATAGTGGAACGCTAAATCAGCTTGTTCGGCAATTTTCGGTTGATCTGTATGATCATACATCTCTTGTAAATGCCCTTTTAATGCAGCTAAATCTTCCATCGTCCGATTTTCTGCGGCACTTTTCACCATACCTACTTCTAATACACGACGGACTTCTAGCAGTTCGGCAATATCTTTTTTCGTCATGAGTAGCGCAGATGCAAGCGGTATTCCTAGTGTACGCCCATCAAAATTTTTAACGAAGGTCCCCTCACCTTGTTTCATCTCGATTAAGCCCATCGCACGCAATGCTGTTAATGCCTCGCGAATCGTTGAACGCCCTACATCAAACTGACGACTTAATTCTTCTACCGAATCTAGACGGTCTCCTGGCAATAGTTCCCCAGATTTAATTAATGCCATTAATTGTTCCGCGACTTCTTCGTAAATTTTTTTACGTTGTACGATTTTAATTCCCATTACCCCCACCTCTTATCCTCATTTTAGCATATTTCATCTCGCTTCTTCCTACTTTTTCTACTCAACACGTATTTTAATTTTTGTGACATAATTTTCTAATTCTGAAACAGCTGTTTCTTCAAACACATACTCCTCATACGCATCACTCGCTAATCGCATTTGTTGATTTCGTACATATTGCTGGATACGCTCATAAGTTGTATGTTTTTTCGATTCTTCCCCAATATGATAGGCAACTACGTAGAACCCCTTCTCCTTCACATGAATCGGCACTTGACGTTTGGTCGGCGCGATTTTTGTGTATAAATTAACATAGTTCTCGTAATCTTCGTTTTCAATTTCTTCTATTTGTAAAATCGCTCCAATTGGATAGCCAATATCTAATTCTTCATTATAAACAAACTCAATCAAGTCAGAAATCGCATGTAAGAAGGCTTTATCATCTGTATTTTTAACATCTGCACTAATGAAAAAACGCTCTTCTTCTTCAGGTTGAATACGAATTGTTGTAAAATCTGTCGCCATTCCTTCTTTTGTAATCGCCAATTTTGTATCAACAATGCGCTCCAACTGCTTCAAATGCTTCATTTTTTGTTGTAGCTCACGCTTTTTTTCTTCAAATAATGTCACAAACTGCTCTGGTGATTTTGTTGCTAAAAACTGTTTAATCTCCTTCAATGGCATATTCAATTCTTTTAATAATTCGATGACACTAAAGACATCGAATTGTTGATAGGAATAGTAACGATAACCATTATCGAGCTTCACTTCTGGTTTTAATAAACCAATTTCATCATAGTGAAATAATGTTTGTTTTCGCACATTACATAAACGGGCAAATTCGCCTGTTGTAAAAAAACCTTTTAATTTTTCTCTTTCCATCTACATTTCCCCCTTGACTATACGGTAACCATATACTTTAGCATTATAACTACGAAAGGAATTGATATCGTGACAACCGCAACACAACAAGATCCAATGGCGCTTAAACTTCAAACAAGCCCACCTAAAAAACTATTTTTATCTTATTTATTCCCATCGCTTTTCGGCATGTTACTCATGGCAAGTAATATTCTCGTCGATGGCATCTTCGTCAGTCATGGCGTTGGTGAACAGGCACTTGCCGGTGTGAATATTGCCACACCGATTTTCTCTATTTTATTAGCTGTATCGCTCTGGATTGGGATGGGCGGTGCGACCTTATTCTCCATCGCACTTGGCGAAAATAAATTTCAAAAAGCACATGCCATCTTTACACGCTCAATTATTTTAACGTTAGTGATTGTAGGCATTCTAATCGTGATTGGGTTATGGAAACTTAAAGCAGTCGCTTACCTTTTTGGTGCAAGTGAAGTGACCTATCCGTATGTACGTGATTATCTATGGGTCATTCTCATTTTCGGTTTTGTCTTTGTACTTGAAAATATTTTAAGTATTTTCATTCGAAATGACGGGAATCCGAAATTAGCTATGACGGGTTTAGGTGTCACAGCCGTTTTAAATGTCGTACTTAATTATTTCTTTATTTTCGTTTGGCAATGGGGTGTCTCTGGTGCCGCATATGCGACTGGTATTGCCACACTAATTGGTCTATGTATTCTATTACTTCATTTCCGTACACCTGCAAATCATCTACACTTTGTAAAGCCTACTCGTTCACTACGTGGTATGCTCGATATTTTAAAAATCGGTTTACCAAGTTATGTCGTCGAGATGAGTTTTGCTGTCATCGTTGTGATGTATAATCTTACTTTCCTTCATTATACAGGAGAAGTGGGTGTCACAGCATTTGCGATCATCAATTATTTGCACGCGGTCTTTTTAATGATTTTCATTGCAGTAGGTGCTTCGATTCAACCGCTTGTAAGTTATCATTACGGCGCGCGACTTTATGATCGTTTAAAATCGTTTTTATTACTTGGCATTTTAACTGCGACCATTATTGGTGTGCTCTTACTCATCATCGGGATTTTCGGAAAATCCTTACTCATCAAACTATTTGGTGTTGATGATCCAACTGTTGTCGTCTTTACGGAAAAAGGGATTCTCCTTTACTTCACAGGTTATATTTTCTTAGGCTTCAATTTAGTAATTGCAGAGTATTTCCAAGCGATTAAACGCATTCGCCTTTCCGTATTAATTGTACTAAGTAGAAGTATTCTACTCTTTATGCCATTACTTATTTTACTACCAATGGCATTGCCAAGCATTACAATCTGGCTTGCCTTCCCGATTGCTGAAGGATTAACATGTATCATTTTATTAATCTGTATGAAGTGGGTACCAAAAGCAAATCCAATACCAAAATAAAAATGAGAGGTCGCCTAAACGAGCGACTTCTCATTTTTTCTTGCTTCTACTGCCATGCGTTTTTGTACGCGGTCATTGTGTGAGCTAACCATTGCTACATGGCTAGCAGTTGGTTCGATGTGTAGTTTCGCACCATTCACTGCATTAACAGCATCTTGGAAACAGCCGACTAATAGATTTACTTTCCCTTCGTACTTAGCGATATCCCCTGCCACAAAAATACCTGGCATATCCGTTTTACCTGTAGCAGTCGAAGCAATGGCATGGTCGATTCGTTCAAGCGGAATCGATACGTCATATTGTAATGTTTGATCTAAATCAAAGCCATGACTGACAATCATATGATCAACGGAGATCATTTTTTCACCTGCTGCTTGTTCAATCGTTACATTTTCTATACAATTCGTATTTTCATTAGCATGAACTTGTGTAATCTGTGTTTGCGTATGAACTGTAGCATGCTGCATCACCTGTTCCACTTGAGCTTCATGAGCAGATAAGGTTTCGCCGCGGTAGACAACATGAATTTCTTTGGCAATACCATGTAATTCATTTGCCCAGTCAACAGCTGTGTTACCGCCACCTGAAATGAGTACTACTTGATCGCGGAACTGTTCAAACTCACGTACAACATAGTGCATATTTTGCACATCTTCTTTTGGAACACCTGCTACTTGTAACTTCTGTGGTTGAATAATTCCGCCACCAACTGCGACAATGACCGAGCGACTCATATGCGTTCCTTTATTTGTTTCAATATGGAATGTTCCATCTAGTTGATCGACAATACGTTCTACTTTCGTTTCTACATACACAGTTGGATGGAACGTTAGACCTTGTTCAATGAGTTGTTTGATGAAGGCATCACCAGTAATTGGGGGCTGACCACCAATATCCCAAATCTTCTTTTCAGGGAATAGACGCACTTTACCACCTAATTCAGATTGGAACTCAATTATTTTTGTTTTCATATTACGCAGTCCGGCATAAAATGCGGCATATAATCCTGCTGGTCCTCCGCCAATAATCGTTACATCATATATCTCTGTCATGTTCATCTGCTCCTTTACATTGTTGTCCATGCGACGATTTGTTTTCTTCTGTAAGTTGAAGGTGCATAACCTGTTTGTTTTTTAAATACACGACTAAAATAGAAACAATCATCATATCCTACACGCTCTGCTACTTCTGCAATGGATAAATCCACACGTTCTAGTAATTCTTTCGCTTTTGAAATGCGATACGCTGTAATATACGCGTTCGGTGATAACCCGGTATGTTTTTCAAATAAATAAGCAAGACGACGACGCTCAATTTGAAATTTCTCTGCAATTTTTGTGACATTAATTTTCTCGCGATAGTGTTGTTGAATATAAGCAACGATGGACTCCATCACATCTACCGTCGATTGAAGCTGTTGATCGCGTACACCTTCCATACAGCGTTCGATGAGTTGGAAAAAGAGCGTGCGACGTTGAAGTGCTGCCATCGCTCCTGGTAGCGCCTGCATATCCAATAATCGAACGGCATCTTCTAAATAAATTGTGGTATCTGATACGCGCAGCACGAAAGCATCATCATATAAATCATCATCGGATCGAATGGCTACTTGATACTGTGCAACGATAAATTGTACATCTTGTTCACCACAATTTTCAATATGAAGTGTTTCACGTTCGTGAATATGTAAAATACGACCTGGTGTAATAAAGAATTTCTCACGACCACTGTGCACCCAGGCTTTTCCGCTTACTGGGAAGATAAATGCACTCGATTGTGTATGAATATGTGTTAATTTATGTTCAGCTAAAATATGCTCTTGAAAGACATTCGTTAAAGAAACAGCTGCTTTTGCAAAGTATGCTGTTACATCCATCATTGTTAAATCCATCGACATAACCTCCATAACTAATACATTCATTATAAATGATAATGATTATCAATTTCAAGTTTAATTGATAAAAATTCTCAATTAATGTGAAAAATCCTTTTAGAAAAGAAAAAACTAGCATCACCTGATAAGACGATACTAGTTTTTCACATTCAATTATTTAACGAATTTATATTCTTTTTCTTTACCATCATCAAACTTCACTTCTAGTTTGATAGACTTGTAATTATCATCGATTTTAATATTATCCATGATTTGTTTCTTCACTTCTTCATCTGATGAGTTTTGGTCAAACGTGAACTTCTCAACAATTGGTTGCAGTTCACCTAGAGCTTCATCACCCGTCTTTTTCGTATTGTCACGCTCATCTTCTATTTCTGCTACATCGCCATTACTCTTCTTCTCATATTCAAATGTGTAGTCACCTTTATCATACTCAACATCAAGATCCATTTTTTTGTACGGTTGCTCTGCTACTTTTTCATTCGTTGAGCTATCGTCTTTTGAAGAGTCAGTTGAAGATGAAGATGACGACGAATCATTTGTAGTATCTGATGCAGGCTCCTCTACTTTTGTTTCTTCTTTCTTCTCATCCTTATCTGTGCTACATGCTGCCAACGATAACGCTAATAATGGAACTGCATAAAGAGCTAATTTTTTATTCATTAATAGTACACGTCCTTTCAATAGCACTTTTCCACATTTTCTTTTTTTAAAACATTTTAGACCTATATTTACTCTATAATTCAAAAACTCTCGTATGATGAATATCTTGAAAATGAATTAAATGAAGCACTTCATCTGAAATTTCCGCTAATTGTCCAGGATGTTTGTTATGTCCAATCAATAATGACATCAAATAAAACTGTTTTTTTGTCTTTTCTGCATTCATCTGTTCGATTACTGTTTCCGGAATATGACAGACACCATCCGTAATAAATAATACTTCCCCTTTTGTCGAATGCTTCATAAATTGAATGGCTTGTTGAAGCGGCTTTTCAAAATTTGTTCCGCCTCCAATATACGACTGTGCAAATTGAAGAAATTGAGGGATTTTATATTTCCCTTTTTTAAAATGCTGAATTTGCTGATAATCCACATCACCACTAAATGGAATAAACACAAAATCTCGACGATCTTGTTTCGCCATACTAAGTAAAGCCATTAAAAAACCTTTTCCTTGTACGTCTAAATCTTGCATACTACTACTCTCGTCATAACAAATAATGAGTGCGCCCTTTTCTTTTTTCGTGCGCTCTTTATAATCATACATGCGGGTTCTTCCTTCTGAAAAACGCACAAGAAAATCAAGTTTTGCTTCAGGTGTTTCAGATTTCAAATACTCAATAGGTAATAAACGCTCTGCTTTTTGTCCTGTTGTTACAGTCCCTTTTAGTATGGAAGCAGTTTTCGTTTGAACGCGCTTTTGTTTCGCTGAAATTTTAAATTTTTTCGCCCATTCAGCCATTTGTTGTAGTTCTGATTGCTTTTCTAGTGCATCTGCTAAAGCCAACTGATCATAAATCGGTGTTTGCTGTCTCTCTTGTTTTCGTTGTTGCAAACTACTGAGTAAATCTTCTACATATTCTACTTGCTCTAAAACATGCTGTATCTCTTTTTTAAATGCATCTTCTAATGACTCATCTTCCGGTTGTTCCAGTTGACGTAAAAATAAATAGCCAAATCTTAGTGTCGCAAGCGTCGTAATCAGTTTATCACCCATCGCTTGTTGTAAAAAAAGCGGAAACTCTTGTAGTTCACTTAGTATTTGTAAAGGAGAAGTCGTTTTAAATTCGGTCTTTCCAGTGTAGAGCATACACCATACATCACGTACTAATTGTGGTAATTGTTCCTGTTTTTCAACTAATTGTTGCAGTCCTTCATGATGCGTGAGTAAGTCGTTATATGCTTGCATCGTAAATCGGTCGATATCCATCAGTTGACTATTTAACTCATTATGCAACTACATCACTTCCTCCGCTATTTTTTCATGTAGTTGTGCTTTCCATTCATTTAACTTTTGCAGTTCTTCTTCTGTTGGTGACTCTATCATCATTTCTTGTTCGATTTGCTGCCACTTCATTAAAACGGCTGAAGCAAACTGTGCATATTCCTCATATTGAATCATCTCTGCTTGTTTGAGTACTGCATGTTTCGCATCTACTTCCATACGCAAACGATTCAATTGCACAAACAATTGGTCGATGACTGTTTTTGTATAAGGTGCAAGTAAATCTTGTACCGTCTCACGATCTTCCGACTCAATCCATAAACAATCTACTAACACACGAAAATCCGACTGCTTCACTTCGTCGCGTCCTTGTAAATATGCTTCAGCTTGTAAGATCGATAAACATTGCTTCGTGCGGCGATCAGACACAACAATCCCTGCATCTTTCAATTTAAAATGAATATCCGTCAACATTTCAATCATCGTCTGCGGAATGTGAACTGCTTTTGTTTCAGCGTGGATAACCTGTATCTCCTCTGCCGTTAGACGAGGTAGTGTAATCTCATCTGTATTCCCCTGTAACATCTGCATGAAGTGCGTAGGCGTTTGAATCGCTTCTACTTCACGGCGAATTAAAAAGCGATCATACAATGCATTCAAACGGTCTTCTTCTGGAAATTCATTACTTGCACCGATTAATGTGAACAGTGGTGTCGTCAATTCTTCGGTACCATTTTCAAAGCGATGTTCATTCATAATTTTTAATAAACTATTAAGTAAATCAGATGTTGCTTTAAACACTTCATCTAAAAAAGCTACATGTGCCGTTGGGAGCTGTCCTTCAATATTTCGTTCCATCACACCTTCTTTTAAACGGTCAAAGCGGACAGATCCGAATAATTCTTCTGGTTGTGTGGTCGGTGAAATTAGTCGCTTGAATGTACCATAAGTTGTCGGTAATACATGCATGAATTGGTCGACAATATTTGATTTCGCAACACCGGGCGCACCAATCAATAGGACATTTTTTTGCGCACAGATACCGAGTAAGATGGCATGAATTTCATGTTGTCGTTCGATAAAGTGTGCATTTAGTTGTTGTTCAATTTGCTGTAATTTTTGTACTTCAGGCTTCATTCTATTTGCCACCTTCTATTCGTTTTAAAAATTGTTCGATTAGGACATGTGTAAAAGCAGGGTACTGCGAATCTTGTTGTATAAAATCTCGAAGTGCCGCTTCATCCTCTAACCACATCGCTTGAATAGGAATACGGTCAAAATCAAGTTGTTCTTGTTCCTTTTCTGTATAACTACAAGCTAAAAAACGCGGTGTGATATTTGCATAGGCTTCTTTCAACTCGTTATTCTCGGCATGAATCGTTGCACCGTATTTACGCTCATCATATTGTACAAATGGAGATGTAGTATTTTGACGTAAATCATACATCGCATAAATCATATATCGTTTACGCTCTGTTAAATAAGGCAGTGCAAAATCAGAACAGCTTAACTGAAATAAAGGATTATAGCGATAACAAAATAGATGGTCTTCATCTGGGTAAATCCCAAGCCCTTTAATCACGCGACTGTAAGCAAATTCTGTTAGAGCGGTTTTCGTCTTACCTCGCGTTGTATCACGCACTAAAAATTTCGAAAGATTTAATATGAATCCTGGTACGTCAGCTGTTTTAAACATCGTTTTAAAATCGTATAGTACGTCATATCCTGCAAATAGGTGGTAGTTATACGTGATACCATCATCTGAAATCCCAAGCCAGTCTTGTTGTAAATCTACTTTTTTCAATGTGGGTGTTACATGGAAAATCGTCTCAAACCATGTATGACATACTGTTAAAAAATCGTCTATATTCTTTTTTTCATTCCAGTTTTTTTCAGTGAATGAGAGGAGTGTTTCTTGTTGAACATATACGACTTCTTTCATTAGCCATTCTAAGTAATAGGCTACTTGATCGTATAAAATACGTGCGCTTTCTGCTGAAATGGGTTGTCCAATCACTGCTTCATTTTGCACTAGTTTTACTAGCTCTTTTTCAATCGCTTGATATTGCTGTCTGACGCTACTAGCTGATTGAAAACGTGTCACTTTTTGCTCTAGTGACTGCTTCATCTCCTCTAATTGACGTGGTAAATGCGTCAACATGTGCTGAATAGTTTGTGCATCTAACTGTAGCTGGATACAAGGTATTTGTTTCGGTACGATATAGAAAGGTTGCTGGATTAATTCCTCTGGTTTTATATTTTTTAACCGCGCGGTATCTGCAACCATATAAAATTCATTCAACGAGCTCTTCCTCTCTCATTTGTTTCTTTTAAAGTCACTTTATTATAACAAAAAGAGGAATCACCGTTTAGGCAATTCCTCCAATTCAATTTAAGATTGTGAGAATAGATAAATCATATAAATCACGGCAATTGATAATAATACCGCGATTCCCACTCGAACAGGTGAGATTGGCGCACTACCACCTACACGACCTGTTTGACCGTTCACCATGAAACGATAGAGCTTATCTTTATATTTAAAAGAAGATAACCAAATCGGTAGCATCAAATATTTATACGTAATGTCATCATGTGTTGTCGAAAACGATACATGACCAACAATATCTGCGCCATGTTCAAAGCGAACTTTTGATTTAATCGCTTGTTCGATTTTGTTATGAATACTCGATTTCGCTTCTTCAAAACCTTCATCTAAGCCGATACTATAGCGTTCTGCTAAAAAACCACTGACATATTCAGGTCGGTACCCTTTATTATCTGTTAAACGAAACGGTTCAATTTTGCGCATCATATCGCGATCATATCTTCTCGTTGCACTCACCAATTCATCATCAAAAAACTCTTGATAAACACCGGATGTCGAATACCAATCTGTTACGATTCGTGTCTCTCCTTCTGCATCACGTACCGTTCGATTAATCCCATACTGCGCAGAGTAATACGAAATCGTTCGTGAATCAAATGTCCAATACGGTAAGTAGACACCTGTAAAAGCATCTGGTTTCGCACTTAACTTCGCCTGTCTCGGTGTGAAAATACGGCTACGAATCCATTTATGAAAAGATTCGCCTGCTTCCTTATCGGTTACTTCAAACGTACAAACCCCGTTCGGCGCAAGTGTTTCTTCTGTACTTGCTTCCATCACTTGATGTGAACCACAATACGGACAAGTATCTGCTACTTGGAGCGCATCATAAATCGTTTCTGCCGCACATTCCGAGCAAATAACAGTCTTTTTTTCGACACCCCAGTCAAATCTTCCACGATTTTTTGCGTCGTAAAAATCAAGTTCTTGCGCGCTTCGTTGTTCCTCTTGTTCGGGTTTCGCAATATCTACTTCATAGCCGCAATATGGACAAGAGAGCTTTCCAGTTTTCGGATTAAATTCAACAGAAGCACCACAGGAAGGACATTCCGCATCAAAATCGAGCTTTACTTCTTTCACATCACTCGTCATGCTACTTCCTCCTTAGCGCCCCGTAGGTGTACCACACTCTGGACAGAATTTTGGAGCAGATGTAGCTGACATTTCATGTCCACATTCGGAACAATGGAATGTTGTAGCGACAGGTTTTTTCTGACCACATTCGGAACAGAATTTACCCGTATTTTCAGCCCCACAAGAACATGTCCACGTCTCAACTTCTGGCTTTTTTTCGCCACATTCCGAACAAAACTTCCCTGTATTTGTATGACCATTCGAACATGTCCATGTTGCTTCATTTGATTCGGGTGCTGCTGGTTGTTGCATACGCTGCTCATGTGCCATTTGATACAGTTGATTTGCATTCATACCGCCTGTATTTTGTGCCATATTCATGCCCATGAAGCCGTTCATCGCACCATTTTCATTTTCAGCCGCTTTGACCATCGCTTCTGCTTGCGCACCTGTTAATTGTGCCGCTGCCATTGGAGCATCACGCATAACCGCATTCTTTTGAAGCGTCTTAATCATTTGTTCGTCTTCTTCAGAAGCTTTCATCGAGCTAATACCAATCGTACCAATTGCAAGACCACGAGAAGCCGTCCACTTTTCAGATAATACTTGATTGAGCGCATCAGCTAATTCCATCGTATGTGCGGGTACTTCGCTGTAACGAACGCCTAGCGCTGAAATTTTTGCAAAAGCAGGTTGTAACGCAGTCATCAATTCTGTTTTTAATTGGCTATCAATTTCATCACGTGTATATTCATTCTCTACATTCCCTACAACATTGACATAGAACAATAATGGATCGACAATGCGATATGAATATTCCCCGTGACAACGAATCGAGATGTCGACATCTAATCCGATATTACGGTCTACTACGCGGAACGGTACAGGTGATGGTGTTCCGTATTTATTCCCGACGATTTCTTTTGTGTTAAAGAAATATACGCGTTGGTCTTTTGCAGGTTCACCGCCAAATGTAAAGCGTTTGCCGACTTCTTTAAATGTTTCTTTTAAGTTTTCCATGAAATCACCGTCATAGAAGACACTTGGTTCTGTCGACATGTCATAGACGTATTCACCCTGTTCTGCACAGACTTCGACTACTTTTCCTTGCTCGACAATCATCATACATTGTCCTTCATTTACTGCAATAATCGAACCGTTTGAAATGATATTGTCATTCCCTTTATTCGAACCACGCTTCGTTGAGCGTTTACGCCCCTTTACGACTAACACATCTTTTGAAAGTCCTTCGCAATAAATATATTCACGCCATTGATCTTCTAAAACGCCTTTCATGGCACCGATTCCAGCTTTTAATAAACCCATCTAACCAACCTCCGTCTTTATATATACTTTTTTATACGATTTTTCGGGAGAAAAGTTCCATTTTAAGCAAAAAAATAAGCTCGCTCTCGTAAGCGAACTTCAAAGATTAAAATTCAGGATACACTTCAATCATTTCTATGTGATGAATATGTAATTCTGTCTCTTTTTCTGTAGCGATAAAGCTGTTTGGTAGTTGATTCCATTTTGGTGCGATACTCTCTAGTAATTCGTTCACTTGCTTTTCGGAAGCTGCTTTTGCCTCTAATTCAACTGCAAACGTATCTAAGAATGGTTCACACTTCTCTTTTTTTAGCGATAATTTTACTCGCTCACCTAAATTCAATAGTTTCTGCAAATAAGTTGTCGCTTCCACTTCAGTAGAAGCTTGCATGTAGACGCGTATAAACAAAATCAATTCTCCATTCTTTTTTAAATCAGCAAGTACTATCATATCCTAAATTAAAAAAGCATGGAAGAGATGTTTTACCTCTAACCATACTTTTAACATATTTGATTCTTTATACCTATACACGCTCAATAATCATCGCAATTCCTTGACCTCCTCCTATGCAAAGGCTTACAACTGCGTAGCGTTCCTGTCTTTCACGCAATGTATGTGCTGCACTCAATAATACACGTGTGCCACTTGCACCGACTGGATGCCCCAGTGCAATTGCTCCTCCATGTACATTCACACGATTACGCTCTAGTTGTAATTCTTGTTCAACTGCTAAATATTGTGCTGCAAAAGCTTCATTAATCTCAAATAAGTCAATATCATCTATTGTTAAATTTGCACGTACTAAAGCGCGTTTAATCGCGGGTACAGGACCAATTCCCATGTAGTTCGGATCCACGCCAACAGCAGCATACGAAATGATTTTTGCGAGTGGTTGTAATCCTTTTTCTTCTACAGCTTGCCCACTTGCAAGTACGATTGAAGCTGCACCGTCATTAATACTTGAGGCGTTTGCTGCTGTAACAGTACCTTGACGTTTGAAAACAGGTTGGAGCTGTGATATCTGTTCAACGGTTGTATCTGGACGAATTTGTTCATCTTGCTCAATTACGCGTGTTCCTTTACGTGTTGGCACTTGAACAGGAACAATCTCACGTGCGAATACGTCTGCTTGTTGTGAAGCTGCTGCACGTTCATGTGATAATACTGCATAGGCATCTTGTTGTTCTCGCGTAATCGCATATTTTTCAGCTAAATTTTCAGCTGTCATTCCCATGCCCATACCAGTGTATTGGTCGGTTAAAGTTGCTTGTAGCATATCTTCAAATTGAATATTCCCCATTTTTGATGATTGACTGCGTTGTTCAAAATTTGAAAATGGAGCTTGTGACATATTTTCTGTGCCACCTGCTAAAACGATTTGTGATTCACCGAGTTGAATTTCCTGTGCGCCTGAAATAACAGATTGTAATCCTGAACCACATAATCGATTCAATGTGAGAGCAGGTACTTCCTCTGGTAGCCCTGTAAGTAGCGCGATATGACGCGCTGTATAAGCTGCATCTTTACCTGTCGCGATGACATTCCCGTAAAATACTGCATCAATATCTTCTAGTCCAACTTTCGAGCGCTTCAATGCTTCAACAGCTGTTACTGTTCCGAGCTGAGTAGCTGATACAGTCGCAAAAGATCCTGTAAACGCAGTAAAGGCTGTTCGCGCACCTTCAATTAGATACACATCTTCCATACTTGTTCCTCCTTAATGACGCAATACATGCTTCAATACTTTTCCTGAAGCGTTACGCGGCAATTCATCAATGAATTCAATTTCATACGGTAATTTATACGTTGCGAGCTGTGTCGCACAGTAGGCTAGAATTTCTTCTTCCGATACAGTATTCCCCTCTTTTACGCGAACATATGCCTTCGGAACTTCTCCATAAACAGGATGCGGAACACCGACAACAGCTGCTTCAAATAAAGCTGGCATTTGATATAATACTTCTTCAATCTCAATTGGATAAATATTTTCGCCGCTTCGAATAATCATGTCCTTTTTACGATCAACAATATATAAATAGCCATCTTCATCTAATCGCCCTAAATCGCCTGTATATAACCAACCACCACGAAGTGCCATCATCGTTTCATCAGGATTTTTTAAATAGCCTTTCATTAACTGAGGACCTTTGACCACAATTTCACCGACATAGCCATTTGGCAGCGCGTCACCAGCACCGTCATCAATCCGAATTTCTGTGTGTGCGAGTGGACGACCAACAGAACCCACTTTTGTTAGTGCATCATCATCTAATAATGTTGTGGCAGCTGGTGAATTTTCTGTCTGTCCATAGAAATTTTGTACTTTAACATTTGGGAAAGCTTCTTTTAAACGTCGAATGAGTTCGTAAGGCATCGGCGCTGCACCATAACCGAATAGACGAAGGGATGAAACATCGTGTGATTCGTCTAAATCATGATTTAAAATAAGTGTGTACATTGCTGGAACACCAAAGAAGAATGTCGCTTTTGTATCACTTAATTGTTGCATAATTTGTTTTGGTGAGAATGCTTTTTCAATGATTAATGTAGCACCCACATAAAAACATGGAACCATAAAGACATGCGCGCCAGCCGAGTGGAATAGTGGTGTACAAATAAATAAACGATCTTCTGACGTCAATTCCATCGGTTCAGACCAGAGTTCCGCTGTCATATAGATGTTTTGATGCGTTAACATAACACCTTTTGGATGCCCTGTTGTGCCAGATGTATAAAGGATCACCGCCACATCAGATGGGTTCATCGTCACATCACGATACTGCGGAGCCATCAATGCTAAATTGTGTAAATCGCTTGTCATAATAACTTGTTGGCAGATGTATTCCGTTTTCTCATATGTTTCTTGGAAAACTTCATCCATAATCAATACTTTCACTTCTGAATGATTTAAAATATAGGCAATTTCAGGTGGTGCTAATTTTGTATTGATTGGCATGACGACATACCCTGCAAATTGAATCGCAAAATAAGCGATTGGAAATTGATCCGTGTTCTCCATTAATAAACCGACGAAGTCGCCTTTTTGAAGTGGTAAGCTTTGTAAATAGCCTGCTAAACAAGTGACTTCATTATAAAAAGTGCGATACGTCCATTCAACATCGTGATACACAATTGCTTGATAATCGCCTAACTCCTCAGCATGTTGCTTTAATACATCTTTCATTAACATCATTCCATCCCCTTCCTTCAACTGAATACTCATTCAATATATGTATATTCTAACAATTCAAAAAGAAAATGACAACGAGTGACTAAGCAAATAATGTAATAACTAAGTAAATTGCGGTGAAAGCGATAAAAATAGCAGATAGTTTATTCATAATGACAAACACATAACGCGGTAATTGAAGCTTTTTAAAAATCGCACCAAGAATGACTAACGCTAAGAAGAAACCCCATGAAACAACAATACAAGAGATCGCAAAATACCACTGCGCTGCGCCTGTATAAGCTAATGCACTACTACCAATCACCCCGATTGTATCTAAAATGGCGTGTGGATTTAATAAGGATACAGATGCCGCAAATAGCATTTGCTTTTTCATTGGCATCGAGTAACCTTGTACATCTTGTGGCGGCTCACTGCGCCAAATGCTCCATGCCATATAACTTAAAAATAAAACACCGACACTCATCATCGTAATACGTAACCATTCAAATTGAAGAACGATTGCGGATACTCCGAAAACTGCGAGTAAAATTAAGAGTGTATCGCATAGTGCGGCGGTAATCCAAGCAGGAAATGCATAAATAAATTTCGGTTGCATAGCCCCTTGATTAAATAAAAAGATGTTCTGCGCACCCAATGGTAAAATTAACCCGAATGCCAGTAACATCCCATGAATCATTACTTCTAACATACTTCATCCTCCTTTTGTATATATTATACATTTTTTTGAATTTTTATAAATAATTAATTTTTTAAAGAGTAGATATATGTATTAAGCTCCGTATAAGAAAAAACATGCTACATTAAATATTAAAAAATACTGCATGATTTAAAGTGACGTCTAAAAATCATACAGTATTTTCTATTCTTAAAATCTTTTATCTCGTTTTTTATTATGAATTCGTTATATAACTAAATGACCATCAAACTATTTTACTTTTAAAATTTTTGAATGTGCATATTTCCATTCTAACCCTGTAAAGACTGCAGATGAAACCATATAGTAATACGTTTTATTTCCATTCTTCTTAACAGCTCGATCTGTAAAGGATGTTTTATTATATGCTACTTGTTTATATATACCATTTTTAGATGTTGCGCGATAAATCGTTAATTCTCGAATATATTTATTATCTTTTTTTGTTTTAATAATTGGGTGACGATCTTTACTATAGCTAATTGCAATTTTAGGAGCATTTAGCGTATACCATTTTCCA
This sequence comes from Kurthia sp. FSL E2-0154, assembly GCF_038003625.1. Lineage (NCBI taxonomy): Bacteria > Bacillati > Bacillota > Bacilli > Caryophanales > Caryophanaceae > Kurthia > Kurthia sp. FSL E2-0154. The sequence continues at coordinate 922,054 of NZ_JBBOPO010000001.1, read as the reverse complement.
TAAAAAGTTCTATTTTTCTTTAATTTCACATCATACGCATAATTCGTTAATTTTTTATCTGTATACCAGCCTGAAAACCAATGATACTTGTTATCTTTAAAAGGACTTTTAGGCATGTAATTCAATGAAATCGTCGTATTTTTTTTATACTTCTTTATTATTTTTTTAGTTCCATCATCAAAAGTAATATTTACTGTATTTGTTGCATAACTATTTTTAGGGTTCGTCAGGAAAATACTTGAAATAAGAAAAATACTTAAAATTATGTTTACACTTTTCTTCATGTGAATGCCCCCACTTAACGTAAAACTGAATCGTCTAATCGAATGGTTTCTGTTTTACGTGAACCATTTGATTGAATATTGTCACGAATCTGGATATATGGTGTTTTTAAGTTTTTAAACGTATTCGTCATCAATGCTTCTTTATTGGCTTTCGATAAATCTGCAAACACTTTTTTCGTTGTGCCTCCACCAGTATTTGAGAATGTGAAGAACATCATCGAGATGGCCATATAGTTAAATGTATTGTTGCGGATTATCGGATTTTTTGTTCCACTCGCCGCAATCCCTTTTACTACTTCATTACGCTTATTTTTCGAACTCATTGTAAATGTATTTTTCTCAATGACAGCATTCGACCAGTTGAGCACACGAATATAGTCACTACGCAAATTCACCATTTTATTTTGACGAATTGTTATACGGTCATGTAATTTTTTATACGAATATTTATGTGTACCTACAGCACGTGGAATATCCTCAAATGTATTATTTTCAATCAATACATGACTATTTGGTTGTGCATCAAATTTACTCCACTCCTGACTCCATCCTTTTGTTGAACGATCTGGTGTATCCAGATTAATTGCTTCTTTTACAGAATAAAGTGGGTCTTTTGCATATTTAAATGTTGAATTTTTTACTGTTACATTTTTGGAAGCATCCATTTCAATAAAATGCGCATAATTCATATGACGAAATTGAATGCGGTCTACTAAAACATTCTGATTATGCCCCATAATAATACCAATACCTTTTTCAACATAATTTAGATCAATTGTTGCGGTACCTTTACCTATGAATTGAATATTTTTCTCTCCATTATATTTACCGTAAACACCTTTTTTACCTGATTTTGAAGGTGCAATTAATTGGAACATGGAACTAGCCGCCTTAAACTGGCTTGTACCTGTCTTTGTTCCTTTTACTAACTTTGCTCCATTTTCAAGTTGAATGGTCACATTAGAAGGAACATAGAGTGTATTAGAAATTGTGTATGTTCCCTTCTTTAAGATGAGTTTTCCACCTTTTGTTTTTTCAAAACGTTCTAAATAGGAACGTAATACATAATAATGTTTTGTATGTTGGTTATATGTACTATATTTACTATACGTTACATTGTATGGCTTACTGCTCGGTGTAATTATGTAAGTAGGTGTTTTAGCTTTTGCCTCCATCTGTGTATTTAGTACTAAAAAGACCATAATCATACTAAATACAATAAATAGAGACAGATGATGCTGTTTTTTCATGTGAACGCTCCTTTTTATGTTTTCATAAACCTACTTAACAGAATACATCTTTTTAATATACTTAAGCAATATGTATGACTATTTTCATATAAAAAAAGACTTGTTCGAAAACAAGTCAGATTATTCTATGATTATGAAATCGTTGCTTTACTACCTAATACTTCTCTAAATGCTTTTAGAGCGGCACCAATTGTTACGCTATGTCCCATCTCTTCTAATACTTCACCGATTTGGCAAATCGCCTGTTCAAGCATTTGCGGTGTTGTGTTACCCATATGACCGATTCGGAATGCTTTGCCAGATAAATGCGCTAACGCACCTGCTACGATAATACCACGATCTGCTAGTTTCGCTCTGAATACATGATCTTCTACACCTTCAGGATATAAAATACAGCTTAATGTTGGAGCAGCTGCTTCTTCTTTTGCCAATGGCTTCATACCGTATGCAATTAGTGCACGACGAATCGCTGCACCGTAATTTTCATGTCTTTCCACGCGCGCCTCCATCCCTTCTTCAAGTACAATTTTCATTGCACATTCATATGCATAAATCAAATTAACAGGTGGTGTTGCAAAATAAGCTGTTGGGTCGTCCATTACTTTACGCCAGTTATGAATATCTGCGTAATAAGCTGGAACATTCTCTAATGCTTCACGTGCGGCAACCGCCTCTTCTGAAAATGCAATAATCGCAAGCCCTGGAGGTGCACCAATCGCTTTTTGTGAACCAGTTAAGACTACATCAATTTTCGCGCCTTCTTGCCCATACTCTTTTGACATATCTTCTTCTAGCGCTGTCGTTGCACATACACCGTCTAAAATGAATAATGCACCTGCTCTTTTAACAACAGGAATTAATTCTTGAACATTTGCTACAACACCTGTAGATGTATCGACATGCGTTACTGTAACCGCTTTATATTCGTGCTGTTTTAATTGTTCTATAACAGCTTTTTTTGAAATCTGTTTGCCCCATTCTGCTTGAATCACATCGACTTCAATGCCGAAAGCTTTTGCAAGTGGTACAAAACGGTCCCCAAAGAAGCCATGACTAATTACTAATAAACGTTCCCCTTTTGAAACAGTGTTGACGATTGCCATCTCCATCGCCAGTGTTCCTGAACCTGAAATAACATATGCTTCTGCAGGATGATTAAATAATTCCTTTGTCATTTCGATTGAATTTTTATAAATGCGTGCAAATCGTGGATCTGTATGTCCCATTGTCTCTTGGCTAAGTGCATCATAAATGTCGTCTCTCACTGGTGTTGGGCCTGGAATTAATAGTAATTCTTTATTTCTCATATCGTCAACCCCTGTTCAATTTAATTTGTTATATAACACAATATAAATAATTTATCTGTTATAGTCAAGCGTTTTCCTAAATATTCTAAATATTTGTAGAATAACATTTTTACGTTATACTACAAAAGAGGTGATACGATGCGATTAGTACAAGCAAAAAAAGAACACATTACACGCATTATGGAGATTATTGAAGATGGACGCGCGAATTTAAAACAGCTTGGTCTACCTCAGTGGCAAAATGGCTACCCTGACCTAGAACAGATGAAAAAAGATGTGGAACAACAGAAAAGTTATGTATTGATGGATGGACAGCAAATTATTGGAACAGTTTGCTTGGACGAAGACGGTGAGCCTGCTTACGATGCATTAAATGGCAAATGGTCGTCTAATGATTCATATATTGCGATTCATCGCATGGCGGTTGCAAAAGAAACAGCTGCAAAAGGCATTGGTACACAGTTTTTACAAGCGATTGAGGAAGTTGTTCTCGCCAAAGGGTTTAAACAAATCCGGCTTGATACACATACAGAGAATATACCGATGCAACGCGTGGCAAAAAAAAAATCATTACCAGTATGTCGGTAATGTTTCTTATGGTGAAAATATCCCATGTTATGCTTATGAAAAAATTTTAACACATTAAAAAGAGGAAGATCGCCCTACTTTTCAATGCGCCTTCAGTTAAAAATAAAGGAGCGACTAATTGGATGTCGCCTCCTTTTTCATGTAAATACTCATTGCATTATTGGACTGTAATTCGATGTTCATACACTTCTCCTGGATACTCGACTTGTAATGACTTGACTAGAGAGGTCTCTAAATCACTTGGAATAAAAAAATGAACGTCATTAATATGTGCAAGACGGCCTAATGTATATACCATATCATGCAGAGATTTTACAGTCATACTTTTTACATCTAATGTTGCTTGTGTCATAACTTCAACTACGTAACTTACATCTTCTCTTGAAATTTTAACAGTTAACATATAATCACTTCCCATTAGAAAAATTCTAGTTGTTCTATCACTAGTAATTTCATGTTAACATGAACGAGCTATTTTTGTACAATACTTAGCATTTTATAGTCATTTGAATTGATTATTGAAAAATTAAAATCTTTATAGTAAATTGTTTAATTTTCAAAATTTTTAGTTTTTTATACCTTTTATAATGAGTATAAATACTTATTTTCATTAGTATTTCATGCTATTTTTATGCATTTAATCCTAGAATAGTATAGATAAAATAAATTCACTTTTTTGACATTTTTTCATAAAAAAAGCATAAACTTAAAGAAATTTATGCTTTTTTATATAATCTATATGTTAATTTCTTTCCATTCATTCGATAATTGTCTCATCATATGCGCCACTTGTTGTTCGTCACATCCATACGTCGCATACTTCCTTACTTCTTCATTTCCACCTACACAAACAGATATTTTTGCCTCTTCTAACATACGACAATCATTTTGGTCATTACCAAATGCAATATATGTACCAGGCAGAATTTATTTTACGAATCATTTCGATATTAATTGGCTGATGAAAACTTTTCCCAAAACGTACGCCCGAGCCTACATGAATATTCGTTACACCAATTTCAAGTAATTGTGCTACATTCGTTGGGTCAATTCCTGAAGCTGCTAAAATATGCATTCGTTCATGCGATGTTTCATAAAGTAATGCCTCTATTTGTATTAGATTATCAAGCGCTGTCCCTGGACCACCTGAAGTTAAGATTTGCTTAATTTGCGGATATTTCTTTAGTTGGTGTAACGCTTCAATTTGATCTTCCACTTCATCAAATGCACGGTGAAACGTCACATTAAGTCCTTCACAGTGGGGCAATAAATCTTGTAATAGAATGTTATCGATGAAGTTTTCTTTCGTTAATCCGCCAAGTACGACACCGCGCGCACCAAATAATTGGATGACACGTAAATCGTCTAACATAACTGAAAAATCTTCGACTGTATAGTGATAACTATTACTATGTGGGCACAACATTACATGCACTGGAATACTTACTGCACTAATGACATTTTTAATCTTGCCTAGACTGGGTGTGCTACTCCCTCTTCCATGGAAATACATAACTCGAGACGGTCAGCCCCTCCTGCTTCTGCAATAATTGCATCTTCTACGGTTGTCACAATCACTTCTAGCACATTCTTCATCCTTTCGCGAGTTCTTTTAAACGCTTTTTCGCTTCTTCATCACCATGCAATGCGGCTCTTTGATACCATATTTTCGCTTTTTTTAAATCAATTGGTGTACCTATACCCGATTCATAGCAAAAACCGACGTTATACTCGCCATAAGGATCTTGCAAATCTGCTGCTTTTTGATACCAACTAAGTGCACGTTCCCCATCATCTTCTGCGAATGCCTCGTGCCCTAGTTTATTAATCGCAAAAACATCACCATGTATTGCAGATTGGTGATACCAATAAGCCGAGAGTTCTTCATCTTTCGGAACACCTCTCCCATGATGATATAAATAGCCAAGTGTGTACATGGACTCCTTCACACCTAATTTGGCAGCTTCTTTAAAAATTTCTGCCGCTTTTGCGTCGTCTTGTTCCACATATTCACCACGTAAATACATGTCTGCTAAATTATTTACAGCATCTGGATAACCAAGCTGTGAAGCGTGTAAATATGCTTCGTACGTTACTTTTAAATCATGTTCAATAACGCGACCTAAAAAGGCATAATTTCCATGCCAATAGTAAGCTTCTCCTACTTCTAATTGCATACCAATCGCATACCAATCATACGCAGCTTCATATAATTCTTGGTCTTGATAGTACTTAGCCAACTGCATCATCGCCTCTGAATTTCCAGCAATCGCCTGCGCATAAGTAGTAACGAGAGATTCTTCTATAACATATGGAAAATCCGTCTCCTTTTCCGCTATTAAAAATTCTTCAATGGCAATGTCTAGATCTTGCCAAAAAATCTTTTCTGTCTCATTCGTTGTCTCTGTTACAGCTTCTAATTGCGCAAGTAATAGTGACAATGTATGATATGCGACCACATCAAATTGACGCATATATGCAATCATCGCTTGTTTATTTTTTTCTTCATAATACTGAGCTAATTCTGGATGCCCAGCTTCTCTTAGTTGTTCCGTCAGTGACACGTAATTCGTCACTCCTTCTCTATTATTCAACCAATAGTTGATTTTTTTAATCAAATATAAATATAAGTCGTTCGATTTTCCCCTTTTTTAGTTTTATACTTTATGTAAAGGAGCTGATCATATGTTTGATTTATCAAATCGCTTAGTAACGCTACGAAAAAAAGAACGCAAAACCCAACAAGATGTCGCACATTATGTGGGTGTATCAACTGCAGCTGTTTCAAAGTGGGAGACGAATCAGAGTTATCCTGATTTGTCGGTACTCCCAAAACTCGCTACGTATTTTAATTGTTCGATTGATGACTTACTCGGTTATGAACCGCAAATGTCAAAAGAACACATCCAACAATTATATATGCGCCTAGCCAATGATTTTCAACAAAAACCATTTGATGAGGTATATGCTGAAATTCAAAACATTATTAAAGAATACTATGCTTGCTTCCCTTTATTAATGCAAATTTCTGTCTTACTACTTAATTATACCCAATTAGCAGGGGAACGCACGAAAGAAATTTTATCATTAGCTGAATCGCTCTGTATTCGCATTCAACAACAATCAAGCGACCTACGTCTGTTACAACTTTGTCGTTCATTACAAGCGCAAATTGCACTCATTAAAAACGAACCACAACAAGTCATTGCACTCTTTGGTGAGGAAGTAGAAGCCTATGCGGGGAATGATTTAGTGCTTGCGAGCGCTTATTTACAGCTTCAACAAGGTGACAAGGCAGAAGAAACATATCAAATTTCATTATTTCAAAAAATCGTGAGTAATGTCTTTATTCTCGCAAATTATTTACAAATGCAATTACAAGATGAAGAACGTTTTCAAGAGACGGTGGAACGCGGCTTTGGCTTAATTCGTTTATTCCAACTTGATACGCTTCATATCAACTCATGTATTTCTATGTATATTGGCGCGGCTCAAGGTTATACCATTCAAGGGAGAATGGACGCAGCATTTGAAGCTTTACAACGCTACTTACATGTAATTGAACAAACACCTTTCCCGATTACATTACATGGAGACGATTACTTTAATAAAGTAGATGAATGGCTATTACGCGAGCTTGATTTAGGTCAGACAATGCCACGCGATGAAGCCTCTCTACGTCAAAGTCTGCTAGATATTGTTGAAAAAAACCCGATGTTTGAGCCATTAAAACAAGATGCACGTTATCAAGTGCTAGTAAGTAATTTAACACATATGTTAGGAGTGAATGCATAATGAATCAAGTCAGAGAGCTATTACCGATTCTAATTCCACTTATTATTTTAGAATGGACGCTCGCGATTGTTGCACTCGTTCATGTTATTCGCCATCCACACTATCGCTTTGGTAACCGCATCATGTGGATTCTCATCGTATTATTCATCCAGATTATTGGACCAATTGTTTATTTCTTATTTGGAAGAGGTGAACGTGATGATTCATATTGATCATATTCATAAAAAGTTTGGTACACATACTGTTTTAAATGATATCTCAATTAAAATAGAAGAAGGTCAAATTTTTGGATTACTTGGACAAAATGGTGCAGGTAAAACAACCTTAATGAAGATTATGCTGGGGTTATTAAAAGCCGATCAGGGAGATGTGCGAATTCTAGGCGAATCTGTACGCTTTGGTAACACACCGACGAATCAACATGTCGGTTACTTACCCGACGTTCCTTCATTCTACCCGTATATGACAGCCTATGAATATTTACTATTTTGTGGTGAAGTTACAGGATTAGATAAAAAAGTACGCGTGGAACGAGCAAAAAGATATTTAGCTTTAGTGGGTCTTCCCTTCAATCGTAAGCGTATTGGCGGGTTTTCACGCGGTATGAAGCAACGTCTTGGTATTGCACAGGCACTCATTCACCAACCGAAAGTACTCATCTGTGATGAACCAACTTCCGCACTTGATCCTGTAGGTCGCCGCGAAATGATTGAGATTTTGCAAAGGATTAAACATGAAACCACCGTTATTTTTTCAACGCATATTTTAAGTGATGCAGAAAAAATTTGTGACCGCGTCGCTTTTTTACACAATGGTACGTTCCAATTGAGCGGTAAAGTATCGGATATTTTAAAACAACATCAAAAACCGATTTTACGCGTTGTCGTACAGCAAATGGCTGACGCTGAAAAACTAAAGCCGCTCCTAATGAATGCGACACAGAGCGGTACAACATTCACGATTCCATCGACGAATTTACTTGCAACACAACAACAGATTTTCGAACAATGCATTCAGCAACAGATTGCCATTCAATCCATTGAGATTGAACAATCGACACTCGAAGATGTCTTTTTGGAGGTGATTCAATCATGAATCAAGTATCGGCACTTTTTAAGAAAGAATGGATAGACTTCTTCCGTAACTATAGACTGCTCATTCTAGCAACCGTCTTTTTCATTCTTGCCTTTTCTAGTCCTCTCACTGCAAAATTCATGCCTGAAATTTTAGGGAACTTCTTACCAAAAGATGTAGCAGACTCGTTCCCGACACCGACAGCATTCGATTCGTGGCAACAATTCTTTAAAAACTTTTCACAAATTGGCTTATTCGTTTTCGTCTTAATCTTCGGTGCGAGCTTATCAAATGAGCGCCAACATGGTACACTCGTGATTCCATTAACGAAAGGACTGTCACGTACATCTGTCATCCTCGTCAAATCATTATTCTCTATGATCATGTGGACAGTAATTTACGTATTATCCGTATTAGTTGTCTATGCTTATACAATCTATTACTGGCCGAAAGAAGATGTTCAGCATTTATTCTTATCTGTCTTTTTACTCTGGCTGTTCGGTATTTTCGTCGTTTCCGTCTTAATTTTAGGTAATGTCTTATTCCGCTCATTCTTTGGCACATTATTATTTGCGGTTGGCATTCTCATCGTTCTTTTTATTATTTCACTATTCGAGAAATTAAAAGATCTATCATTCATTCGTCTCATCTCTGAAAATAATTTAGTACTCCACGGTGAATACGTCTGGTCCGACTATACAGGTGTTCTGATTACAACAACTATTTGTATAATCGCCTGCCACCTGCTTGCTATTGTTCTCTTTAATCGAAAAGGAATTTAAAAAAAGCGCGTGTACGATGTTTTTCATCTTACACGCAATTTTTATATACAGCGAAGTGCATCCCCACATAATTTTGAAGTATGGCTTTAAGTGAAGCGTTATCACACTATCTCTACAAAAAATGAGAAACAGCATTTGTTGCCGTTTCTCATTAGAATTATTTATTTTTCAAGTAATTGAATGAAGCCTTTCATTAATCCTGGTAAATCAGGCCATGCATGTCCTGATACAAGATTTCCTTCTGTATGCAGATGTTCTTCAACATATGTTGCACCTGCTGCCTGTACTTCTGGTTTACAAGCGATATAAGCTGTTAGCTCACGTCCCTTAATAACATCTGGAATCACCGCAAAAATTTGTGCCGCGTGACAGACAGCCGCAACTGGTTTGTCTGCTTCAAAGAAATGACGGACAATCTTCGCTACATGGTCATTCAAACGTAAATATTCAGGCGCTCTCCCGCCAGGAATGATTAAACCATCAAATTCATCTGGATTTACATCTTCGAAAGCTGCATTTGCCTCTAAACCATAGCCTGTTTTCTCAACATATGTGTCCATGCCATCAATAAAATCATGAATCACAGTTTGAATCTTTTTCACGCTTGGCGCTGCAATCGTCACATCATACCCTTGTTCTAAACAACGATAATATGGATAGTACACTTCTAAAGCCTCTACTGCATCTCCTGCAATGATTAACACTTTTTTCGACATCTAAATCCACTCCTTTGATTAGTCGTACACTTTTCATATTCGAGCTACAAAAGGAAAACCCTTTATTTTCTTGATTATTTTACAAACGAATTTCATAATTAAGATTATTAAAAGATTGGAGACTCTATTAATGGTTGAACTAAAAAGATTTAATATTGACTTTACACCCAATAAAGAAACGCCTTATTTTCAAACGCATCATCATAAAAGAATAAGATTCATTTTAGATAAACTCACATTAAAAAACTTGAAATCCATTTTAGAAAAAATATTCAAAACTAAATCTATACAAACAATTTTTATTTCCGGTTATATTTTTCAAAATAAAAATATATATGTTAAAACAGGGATTGGAAAAGTCATTCAATTAAAAAATTGGCAAGAAATCACCGAAAATCTATACCACACTCCAGATGTTCGAGTTATTTTAACGAAACTAAAAAAACTAAATTGTACAGATGTATATAACTACTGTTTCTCTATTAAAAAAGGAACCCCTGAATCATATATAGTATTCTATTCTGATAATTTTTTGTTGTATGTAAACGCTGATGTAATCGATATCATTTCAAATAATACAGAAAATATACAAATGTTAAAAAAAGCATTTAAGCCACTATACGATACATATTACGAACATAACTAAATGACGTTCAAAGCATAGGTTTACAATACACTTCTAATCAAGTTAACTCTATCTCTAGATCTATATAAAAAAGAATCGTTTACACGATTCTTCTCTTCAACTACTACTTACTTGTAACTTTCGCTAAGTACGCACGTACAGTCTCTTCCGTTTGTAATACAGATTCTTCTCGTTCTGCATCACTTTGGATTTTCGCTTGCGTACGCTCTAACACTTTATCAATGTTTGACTGCGGCACGACGATGACACCATCTGCATCACCAAAAATATAATCACCTGGCTCTACTGCGACTTCTCCAATTGCGACAGGTACTTGTACACGTCCGCCACCATTTTTCACACCCGCAACAGCTGTTGTCCCCTTGCAAAACACCGGAAAGTCTAATGCGCGTGCTGCTTCAACATCACGAATAACACCATCAACAACCAGTCCCGCAATGCCTACTGCTTTCATCATACTCATCACGAAATCACCTGCAATTGCACGATTCAAATCGCCTTTCGCATCGACAACGAGTACATCGCCGCGCTCTGCCTGTGCAATCGCTTCTAATACTGCCCCGTTTTCTCCAACAGGTAACTTCACTGTAATCGCTTTACCGAATAACGTGAAATCTTCACGAATTGGGCGAATGCCACCCGCAACGAACCCTTCACCATGTTGTCCGTCACTAATCGCTGTTGTTGGATAGTATACCTTTTGTGTTTGTGTTGTCATGTTAATTTACTCCTTTTGAAGCTGACCCTGTTGTTAGTATATACCATAAAAGAATACTTATGCTAGATTTGAAAGATAAAAAAAGAAGCCGATTCACGAATCGACTCCCTTTTACTATTATGAGTGTGTTGCCATGTCTGAAGCTTTTGCTTTTTCACGACGGCGACCAATGATGTTGAATGGTTTGCCTAGTGGTAAGAATTCAAAACCGAAGTGACGGTTTAGAACATTTACGCCTGCACCGTAGACACTTAATAATCCGATTAATAATTCAGAAATTGCAGCCATATTGTGCATTGAAGTTTCTAAGATACCTAGTGAACTTAATCCTAGACCTAAGAATAAGAAATTGATTAAGAAGAAGATTAAGAATAATACCTTGTTTGTTTCTAATGCACCAATTGTCATGAAAATTGTAAATGCTAAATAGCCTAAATATACAACACCGAGTTGGTGTACATCTAATTGAGAAGCAAGTGTTTCGCCTAACACGCCTGCTTGAATTAACCAGCCACCGCCTACAGCTAACCAGAAGAAGCCATATGCACCAAATGCTGTTGCGCCAAATGTATTTCCTAATTTTGCATCAATCATTGAAGCATATAATTGTGCAAAACCCCCTAAAAAGATTGCCCATGGGAGAACAAAGCCTAATCCCTCTGTCCATTCCAGCTTCTGCGTTGATGCCACCAATGTGACAATCGCTAAACCAAATAGACCGATACCAGATGGATCTGCTGCTGTTACTCGAATATCTTGAACCTGTTTCATGTTCATTCCCCCTACTTTATGTACGTTATTTTCTGTTACAAGTAAAATATAACCGTTTACATCAAAAAAGAACCAATATTTTCATAAATAAGTAAAAGAATTGATTTAATAAGCAAAAAAGGTACTCAAAACAGAAAATAATAATTTAAAAGAGAAAATTCACGTTTTATTGTATTGATACAATCATTTTTGTTATAGTACAAGAAAGAAATTGTATATTTTTTATGCTATTTTTTTGATATTTCCAGACACATACATGCTTTTCTATCGGCTTACAATACAATCGTAGTTCTTTTGACCATATAAAAAAACACCTTTGTGTCTTCACAAGAAGGTGTTTTCTTTCATCAAGCTACATCATACTATTTTGTAAATTCTTATAATTCTTTTGAGAAGTATAATAAATCAATCGCTTGAATTCCATTTTCAAAAATCGGTTCTTTATAATTTGAAAAGAAATCATGCTGAATTGAATCTAGGCGATAACCTGCCTTTTGATAAAAAGCGATATTGCTAATAGATGAATTTGCTGTCCCAACTTTCATGATCTGAGCTCCATCGTCGTATAAAATCTTTTCAACGAAGCGTAAAGCTTTTTTTCCAATCCCCTGACCTTGACGCTCTGGAGTTATGGCAATATTCTTCACTTCGGAATAACCGTCGCATTCAATTGTTTGAATAACCCCGACTCTCTCCATCTTTTCTGTGATTTCGAATAGTCTACCTTCATTCATATATTCTCTAACGACTGCTTCATCCTCATCTGCAAGGATTAATAAATTCAAAAACTTTTCTCTCGCTCCTACAGGTACTTCGAATAGTTGCATATTATCTCACTCCTATCATAAATAGCACTTAAATACTTAAGTTTTTTCCTTCCATCCCCTAAATATTTAAATTCTTATCTTTATTGTAGTCTTTTTAGACACATCTGCATACAATCAGTTTTGCATAAATTAGTTCGCTAAGGTAATAATTCTAGAAAAAAATTGAAATTTTATCCATAAATAAAAGATTTTTTCATTCTATATAAAAAAAGAAGCTGCGTACACAGCTCCTTCATTATTTTTTCTTTTTCTTCTTTTGATGTGCCTCGTCCCATTCACGTAAATCGCGTGCATAGATGGCTTCATTCGTTAGGCGTTGTAAACCCTTTGTACCTTCAATCGCCTTTTGCATATATTCTTCATAACGTTCTTTATTACCTTGAAGATTTGCGACATATGCTTCGATATAATCTTCCATCCAGATGAAGTCTAAATCGTGACTACGCGCCATACCATATTTACCAGCTTCTGCTTCGTAAATTGCGATATTTAAACGTTTACGTGGACTCGATTTCATCTTTTTAATGATTTCGTACGCATTTACTAGATCCTTTTGGCGAATATAACCTAAAAATTCATAGTCATAAACGGTTTCAGGATTTTTCACTTTCTTTTTCACTAATTCAATCGCTTCTAGTTCGTCTTCTAATGTACCGTCTTTAATCGCAAAGACATACGCAAACATTGGCGAACGTTTTTGAAACTTAATCGCAAATAATGTTAACTTTGTGTTCTTCGTTGATGTCATCGCATACATGTAGCCGATTACTAACACGATTGCGGCAATGGTGAAGAACCAAAGTGCTGCCGTTTGTGGTACACCTAGTGCAATTGCACCCATACCAAGTGCTAATACAACGACATAAATAATGATGAAATTTAAAATTCTCATGTGCATTTCCCTACCTATTCATCTCTATACAAATATTCATACTATTCTATAGTACCAACCAAGATTTGTTTGGGCAATTCATAAATGGAGAATGATGTCTAAAAATCTATGCATTGTCAAGAATTCTACACACTCTGCCTACTTGACCATCTTCTAAGCGCACTTTAATACCGTGCGGATGTGATGGGCTATTCGTCAAAATATCTTTGACAACCCCCACTGTTTCTTTTCCTGTGCGCTGATCTTGTTTTAAGACAATCGCCACTGCCAGTCCTTTATGAATCGTACTTCTCTTACGTCCGTCCATTCTAATCTCTCCTTAATAAATGAAATATTCAAACAATTACGTTGGTTTTCTCAATTGATTACGTTATCATTATATCATGCAAATAACAAAGGAGGAGCAAGAGATGTCACTCGAACGAGCACAACAATACTTTGAACAATTTGATTTAGTAGAGCAGATTCAAACATTTGATGCAAGTACGGCTACTGTACAGGAAGCAGCGCAAGCACTTGGTTGTGAGCCTGAGCGTATTGCGAAAACTTTATCATTTAACGGGGTAGAACAGCCGATTCTAATTGTAGCGGCTGGTGATACGAAAATTGATAATGCTAAATTTAAAGCAACTTTTCAGTTAAAGCCACGCATGCTAAAACCAGAAGAAGTAGAAAAAACGATTGGTCATGCGATTGGTGGGGTTTGTCCATTCGGTATTAATGAAGGAGTACGCGTCTATTTAGATGAGTCACTTAAACGATTCACGACGGTATTCCCAGCTTGTGGTAGTAGTAATTCCGCCATCGAATTAACGATTCCAGAATTAGAACGCTATGCACAAAGTATTGAATGGGTGGACGTATGTAAAAATTGGCGTACATAGGATATGTCTAAATGAAGATTTTTAAATGATTGACAATGCTTTAAAATGTTAAAGTAACAGCATATGAAATTCTCATATTGCATGCACAGGCATAGTATTTTAAAAAGTAAAAAAAGAGGAATTTCATCATAGTATGGTACCTGTAGTTAGGACACTCGATAAAAAGAGTGTTTTAATCACAGGTATTTTTTTATATACTTTACATTCAAGCTATAGGAAGAAGGCGACGTCATGAGTAAAATCATATTTACAAAGCAAGAGATCGAAACACTTCAAAATAATACGAATGTAGCACGTGTTAGCGAGCGTTCTATCACTTATACAGATGCTTTTAAACATACATTTTTAGATGCTTATTTAGCGGGGAAACTGCCACGTCATATTTTTGAAGAAAATGGTTTTGATGTAGAAGTAATCGGAATGAAGCGTATTGAACAATCTGCTTATAGATGGAAGAAAGCTTATGAAAAGGATGGTTCAATCGGACTTACAGATTCAAGGAAAAGTAATTCAGGTCGACCTTTAATCCGTGAACTGACATCAACTGAAATCATTGAAAGACAAGAGGCTCGAATTAAACTATTAGAAGGTCAAGTAGCGTTATTAAAAAAGCTCGAAGTGACCGAAAGGAGGCTGCTAAACGCCAGAGAAAGCCTAAATCCAAGTAGTATCTATCTATTGATTTATGAAACGGTGGAACAGAATCAATTGAAGCGAATGACGGCTTATTTCTGTGCCCTTTTAGACGTCTCACGCTCTGGATATTACAGTTACCTAAAAGCCCGTTCTAGCCGTCAAGCCAGAGAGCAACGCGACGTAGAAGCGAAAGAAATCATATTAAAAGCCTTTGAGCGACGTGGTTATAAGAAAGGGTCTCGTTCCATTAAAATGATTCTGGAGAATGACTTTCATCTTATCTTTAGTCGTAAAAAAATCCAAAGAATTATGAAGAAATACGGCATCATTTGCCCTCATCGAAAGCCGAATCCTTATAAAAAAATGGCGAAAGCTACACAGGAACATCAAGTGGTTTCAAACCAATTAAACCGAAAATTTAAGCAAGGTGTTCCCGGAAAAGTATTATTAACCGACATTACTTACTTGCCATATAACGGTAATTGTATGGCGTATTTGTCGACCGTAAAAGATGCCTCTACCAATGAAATTCTAGCCTATCATGTTTCAGATCGAATCACTTTAGACATCGCAACGCAAACCATCCATAAGTTAGTCAACAACAAGAAAGTCACTCTCCATAAAGATGCCTTCATCCACTCAGATCAAGGAAGCCATTATACAAGTCCTCGATATCAAAAGTTATTAAAGCAATATGGTTTAGGTCAATCGATGTCTAGAAGAGGTAACTGTTGGGATAATGCGCCTCAAGAATCGTTCTTTGGACATTTAAAGGACGAAGTAGATTATCAATCGAGTAAAACATTACAAGAATTAAAGACAAAAATAAATCATTACATGGTTTATTACAACAACTATCGTTATCAGTGGAACTTAAAAAAGATGACTCCTATTCAATATAGGAATCACCTTCAAGTTGCTTAATCTCTTTTTTTATTGTGTCCTTGACATAGGTGCCAGTTTATCATGTATTTGACGAAATTCCTCTTTTTTTATTGTAGTACTTCATTATAAAGCGGTGCGATTTGTTCAATGAAGCGTTCTGCATCTTCTTTTGTTGCGACAGTTAGAAGATATGTGCGACCAACAGGCACTAATTCATATGTGATGCCTGCTTGTTGTAACTTTTCTTCTAACGCTTCTAATGTAATCACTTCATAATGCGTTAAAATACTAATTTCGAGTAAGTCAAATGGTTGACCGTCTGGTGTGGTCGCATAAATTTTTTCGACGTGACCTGTTTGACGATTCGTCAGCATTTGATTCACTTTGAATTTTTGTTCCATTGTCATCAACCTTTTTATTTATAGAGTCATTAGTATGATGCCATAGGAAATGTATTCTGTAAACAAGTGGCTATTTCTTTTGTACGGTAATCGTCCAAGCCGCATCGCCCACTTGTTCAAAATTCGTTACAGTATGCCCTTCTTCTGCTGCCCAGCGTGGAATCGAATCCGTTCCCTGTGTACAATCGAAGCGAATTTCTAACTCCTCACCAGATGTTAATGTTTCAAGTGCCGCCTTCGCTTCTACTAATGGAAATGGACAAACTTGCCCTGCTGTTTCTAATACTTTAACCATGTAAAATTCCTCCTAATTTGTTTGTGCAACAGTTGGTTGTTGCGCTGTTTTTTTAATTGTTGGACGAACGAATACGAAATAAGTCGCTGTCCAAACTCCTAGAATAATGAAACCAAGTGAAATCCAACCTTGCCATGAGAACATCGCTGTTTGTACAAGACCGTTTCCGATTGTACAACCGCCTGCTAAACTTGCACCGAACCCCATTAATACACCACCACATAGGCTAGAAACAATGGTTTTAGGATCGGGTACGCGTAAACGGAACTCGCCACTTCCTTTTGCGGCGATATATGAACCAATCAATAAACCAAGTACTAAGAAAACACCCCAGTTAATATACTGTACATCACCTGTTACAGCATATTGTACGATATTGGCAGATGGTGTTGTAATACCTAAACCCGACATGCGACCACTTGCTTCACTGAATACCCATGCTAAAATCGCAATCACACCGATTAAGGAAGCTGTCACATAAGTTGACCAGCGCTTCTCAAATAAAAGATGCGCGATACCTGTTTTTTTCGGCTTTAGTTGTGGAATAAAAATCTTCGGTTTGCGTGCTTCTTTTACAAGAATGAGTGCTACAACACCGATGAAAAAGATAATAAGTACCCACACATTGACACCGAATGTACGTGCAATCGAATTATCACGTACTTGCATACTTTGGAGAGCGTCATGAATTGGTTTGAATGCTCCTGTCTTCATCATGGCACTCGTTAACATATAAAAAATTAGTGCAATCCAACTACCGACTAATCCTTCCGCTGCGCGATACCATGTACCTGTTGCACAACCTCCTGCTAGAATAATGCCAATTCCAAAAATAAATGAGCCAAGTGCTACAGCTACGAATGAATACGTTCCTGCTTCATATACTAATAAATCAAAGTGAATAAGTGCATAGACACCGACTGCTTGAATCGCAATCGCAAGTAATAAAGCATTAAACATACGTGTGTTTTTCGTTAAATATAAATCTCGAAAACCACCTGTTAAACAAAAGCGTCCTCTTTGTAAGACGAAACCAAGTAGTGCGCCACATAGTAACCCTGTTCCTACCATTTGAATCATTTTCTCACTCCTTCTTTAACCTAGTATTCCTGTAGGATTAATATAATCTATTTTTCTGAATATTTCAACCTTTATTTTTAAATAAAGTAAAAAAATCCCGAAATCAAATTGATTTCGAGATTTTTTCTTATGGTAATACTTTTAAAGCGAAGGCATACTGTGCATCGCCAATTGATACATCTTTCTTTTCATCACGCCAAGAAGCCGTATAACCATAGTAATATGTTCCTGGTTGTGTCGGCGCTGTAAACGTCCCATCTTCTGTTAACGGTAAATCTTTTCCTTGTTCAATGGAATTAAGTTCTGTTAAAAAAGAAGTTGTAGGAAGATTCGTCGTACTCTGCTTCAATTGAAGCTTTTCGCCCGCCTTCACTTGTAATGTGACTTCATCCTTCATTAATTCAACAGGTCCTGCATGATCCTCGCACTTCCCATTCCAACAAAACGTCCCAAGAATCGTATCATAACTTTTACCGTCTGCTTCTATTTTAACAGTCGGTGGTTCTTTCGCAGTTTTCCCTTGTATATTACATCCTGCAAGC
This sequence comes from Kurthia sp. FSL E2-0154, assembly GCF_038003625.1. Taxonomy (NCBI): domain Bacteria; kingdom Bacillati; phylum Bacillota; class Bacilli; order Caryophanales; family Caryophanaceae; genus Kurthia; species Kurthia sp. FSL E2-0154. The sequence goes on along the minus strand of NZ_JBBOPO010000001.1, from coordinate 903,681 downwards.
AATAACATAGCAAAAAATAATATGATATATTTCTTCAAATTCTTACTCCTTTACATGTTTTCGGTTGCTTTCGTCTTCTTATATAAATAAAGTGAACCAACGAGTGCTGGTAATGTGAAAACAAACATAGCAGCGAATGCAAAATTCGGTTGGGTATTATAGAAATAACCGCTAATAACCGTTAGAATCGCTGTTCCCCAACTTAATGCAAAAGCGGAATAGATTCCTTGTGCTTTTGTAATCTGTGTATATTCCAGTTCTTTTGCTAAATACATTATAAAGGCAAAATGTGAGACTGCAAACGATAAAGCGTGTAAACTTTGTGACGCAGTAAATATCCATGCATTTGGTACAGCAAAGGCAAGTAACCAGCGAAGTGATGCACCAATAGATGCTAAGACGAGTAATTTAGCAGGACTCCACTTTGAAAATACGCGGTCGGCAATCGCAAATAAAAAGATTTCAAATCCAACACCGACATTAATCACGATACCAATCAAATACTTGGGTACTTCTAAATGCTCTAAGTATAAATAGCCATAATTATAATAGGCTGCATGTGAACCTTGGATTAATGTAACTAAAATTAAAATAAAAACGAAATGGCGTGTTTTAAAAATCGCTTTAAAACTAACATTATTCCCTTTTTTATTTGGCTTTTCTTTTAATGCTTCTGGTACATGTTGCAGATTGACTACTATGAGTAGTAGTGTATAGGCTATCATAAGCCATAACATCGATTGATCGCCGTAAAGAGCAGACACAAGGCTCACGATAATAACCGATACAATAAAACCGAGTGAACCATATGAACGACTACGTCCATAATGAATATTATATTTTTGTACTAAAATCCCTGCTGTACTATCTAAACCAGGCATAATCGCTGGTAAGAAGAAGCTAAGTAAACACGTTAAAATAAATAATAGCGTTGTATCACTTGTAAAAATAAATAATACGCTCGTTAAAAATGAGCCGTAAATAAAAATTGTCAGTACTGTACTTTGACTAAAGCGGTTTGCCATCGCCGGAAAGATGAACATCGTCGAAATCCCGCGTAATATTAACCCTGCACTCATCATCATACTTGCTAATTCAATCGCTACATCTTTTTCATGTACGAGATACCCTGTCCAATACGGTAGAAAAATCCCCCATGATAAGAAGAAGATAAAATAATGTTGTGCCATCCACTTTTGTTCTCTCATGTTTTCACTCCATTTCTTATTGCAGTTTAGCACGTATTTCTCTACAATAATGTGAGATATCTCATATTGAAGGTGGTAAATGATGCAAAATTTACAAACAGACGACATAAAACAGGTATTACAGATACATCCTATCCATACACTATTTTCTTTTCCAATCGAACCTTTTTTATCTATTCAAACATTTCAGCGCGGTGACATGATTATTCATGAAGGCGATACCCCTGATTATCTTTATTATGTATTAGAAGGGCGTGCAAAAATTTTCACAACGCAGCCGAATGGTAAAGTCGCATTACTTAACTTTATTACAACAGGTGCTTTTATCGGTGAACTCGAATTGTTACAAGATGCCACTTATTCAAAAGGAGTACAAGCATTAACGGATTTACAGTGTTTTGCGATTCCCATTCAACAAGTAAACTCTCTCTTACTACAAGATGCACATTTCTTGCGTCTTCTTTGCGCCTATCTCAGTCGAAAAGCTACAATGCACTCATCTCGCTTTGCACAGGGACTCTCCTTCCCACTTGAAAATCGACTTGCTGAATTTATTTTAATCTCTTCTCATGAAGGTATTTACAAAGAAAAGCACACCGAAGTATGTGAATATCTCGGTGTCTCTTATCGCCATTTACTCCATGTTTTTGCACATTTCATTGAACAGAAAAAGTTATCGAAACAAGGTCGTACTTATATCATTGAAGATGCGGCTGCATTACAAAAGATGGCGACTGTCACGCACCATCTTGATGTGCGTTTACTTGACTTAGTCGATTAAACCACCGCTATAGTGAAGTTCATAAATAATATGTGTACCAAAACGGATATATTCACGTCCAGAAAATCGATCAATACCACCGTAAAATTCATTCAAATAAAGTAAATGTTCCTCTTGATAGAAGCTCGGGCCACGTAATATATTGGTCCTTTCCTCTTCTACAAGGGCACGGCATAAAAAAGATAATAGTCGCTTCTCACCTATATCATCATTTAAAATGCCACCCGAATAAACCATTGTCCAAATAGGTTCATCTTTTTTATAAATGACCTCATGCCCAGAATAGTAGCGATGGCCAATTTCTTGATTTTCAAAGTGATAGAAACCATCTTTGAATGTTGTATGGCGTAATCCACCTTGTACATAGTGATCTGCATTCTCTGCATAAATCGATTTTTTCACTTTCCAAATAAATGCTTTTAAATCTCCCATCTCTTCACCTACTTTACACTTTTTCTTCTTATTCCCTTTTCACTGTTTCATAATCGAATTCCTTCTATTTGAACTAAAAAAACACCTTGGAAATGATTCCAAAGTGTTTTTTCGTTTATGTGAATTTTGCAAAAGCGACTGTTTCGCCTTGATCACAAGATGTAAAACCGTGCTTTTCATAGAAGTGACGAACGTCTGGTGCTTCTTCCGTTAACAATACTTTTTGTCGTACAGAAGCAAATGTGTGTAATACATCCTCTAATAAGTGCGAGGCAATTCCTTGATTTTGTTCAGCTTCCTTTACCAAAATATCTTGGACATAGATGATTGTTAAACCATCACCGACAACACGAACTAAACCAACCAATTCTTCCCCTTTATAAGCGCCTACAACATAAAGGGATTGTTCAATGGCTTGTTGTAGTTGTGGTAAATCTTGCGTATAAGCAAACCAACCGACATCGTTATATAGTGCTGCTAATTGTTCTTTTGAAAATTGTTTTTGTTTTGAAAAAGTTACTTTCATATTTTATTCTCCTCCTAAATGTAATTTAGTGTGAAGAATGCTTACGTAATTTATCCACTGTCTTATACCTCCTTTTATAAGAAAAAACCACCTAATATAAGACTCAAAACGATTAAAAAAATAACATTTATTTTTACGATATCAATCAAAATATAACAAATTGCGACTAATATGATGGATAACCAAATACCCGAGGAATCCATCGATGTTTTTAAGAAACTATATGCGAGTTGCCCCATCAAAATAGCGATTGCTGGTAAGACATATGTGGAAAGTCGCTGTACACGTTGTGACTTTTTAAATTTATTTAGTAGCCCTAAAAGAGCTATCATTAAAATTAATGATGGCATAATTGTTGCAAAAAGGCAAATAATGGCTCCAATAATACCTGCCTGCTCATATCCAATGTACCCTGCCATCTTTGTTGCAATCGGTCCTGGTAGAGCATTCGCCAGACCAACTGTATTACTAAACTCCTCTGTCGTCATCCAATGATGTTGCTGCACCACTTCTTCTTCCATTAATGGAATCGTTGCAGGACCTCCTCCATAACCAATCAAATTCGTATAGAGGAATACAACGAATAATTGCCAATAAATCATGTACTTTTGCCTCCCTTACGAACTGGAAGAACAAACGCTAATACAAGGAATGATACAATAACAATCCCTGGATGTAGATTGAGAATAACCATTAAAATGATACTAATCGCTAATAAAACTAAACCCGTTAGAATTCCTAGCTTATAGTAAGATTTTTTCAAAAAATCAACCATCAAGCTAAACATCATCGCAGATACGACAAGTATAACACCTTTTGTCATACCTTGAACAAATGGTACTTCTTGAAACTTTTGTAAACTACTTAATAACAGAATAACAGCTACTACAGTCGGTATAACCGCTGCTACAAGTGCATTGAGCATGCCTGTAATACCTGCTACACGGTAACCGACATACCCTGCCATTTTTGTTGCAATCGGACCTGGTAACGTATTCGCAATCGCTAACGTGTTCGCAAACTCATCTGAATCCATCAATTTAAAATTTTTCACTACTTCTCTTTCAATTAAAGGTATAACCGAAGGGCCTCCACCAAAACCTAGTATACCTGAACGAAAAAAAGAAATGAAAATGGCTTTTTGTTGTCGCAAAAAAACACCTCCATATACTTCTTTTCATTATACCTTTTTTTTGAAATACACATACTTCTTTTTGAAAATAAAGAAAATTCCTTTTAGTTGTTTATAATAAAAATGAAGTTCTTCTTACTGAATGTTTTAAAAAAACAACTTGATTTTTATACGAATTTAATCATTTATTCATAGATTTCTCTACATTTTATTTATAGTTAAATGGATATCCACGCATCTATTTGAATTAAACGACTGAATTCTGCTAAACAGACATGGTAAATTACACGACGTTCTAGGTGATATGATTCTGTTCATTCGTGTCCATTTGGAAAGTAAAGAATATCTTTCATTGCATCTATTTTCGTCGAATAGGTTATAACAATCGTCTTTATTTCTTCTACTGTTTCTGTTTTATACATTTTAAGCATTCTTTCTTTTGGGACAATTTCTCGCTCTATAATCTGTTGTAAATTACTGATATGAGCGGGGATTTCAATACGTTCAATAACAGATTGTTGATGACAATATTCCCTTTATTCTCTACGTCGACGGATACTTCATAATCTTTCAGTTCTGTAACTTCTTTTACTGTATATTTAATCGGCTTTCCATCTGCATTTTGATTGAAGGTAAAATTTATTTTTTTGAGATATAAAACATTTATCTAGTGATTTCTTAAAATATACATGATTAAGCTTAAACAACAAGAAAAGAGTATATTCGGAATTTAGCTTAATTTTCCAAATATACTCTTCTTTTAGTCATTAATTGGACAGTGCATCGCTTCTTTGGCTTCTGTCCAATGAACGGAATAGCCTTTTCCCTTTGCACAAAATACTGAATTTGAACTGTACTCAGGGTCAGCGTCTTTTTGATAGGTAATTTGATCTATCACTTCTTCTACATTATGACACACATCATAGCCATCGACACGGAGTTGCAGATTACCTCGACCATTCGTTGAAGCAGCAAACTGAATTGGATAGTTACGCATCGTTGCAACTGGTGCACGACCTGTCATATATACCTGTTCACCCATAAATTGTGGTTCATCTAGTTGTGCATGACGATTCGTTACATCTGTGACAATGCGTCCAAATAGTTCATGATGCACCTTCAATGAAAATGAATAATACGGTTCAAGTAATTGATTTTCAGCTTGTTCTAATCCTTGACGCAAGGCACGTAATGTCGCTTCTCTAAAATCACCACCTTCTGTATGCTTCGGATGCGAACGTCCTGTTAAAATCGTTACACGTAAATCAGTGATTTCAGAACCTGTTAAAATACCACGATGTTTTTTTTCAATCAATGATTGTTGAATCATATTTTGCAGTCCGATTGCTAAATCATTCGGGTGGCACTTGCTCATTACTTCAATTCCAGCTCCACGTTCATTTGGTTCGATTTGTAAATGCACCTCTGCATAATGTTTTAACGGTTCAAAATGGCCGTATCCTCGTACCGTCTGTTGAATCGTCTCTTTATAGATAATTGTCGGTTCTGTAAATGCAATTTGCTCGCTAAAACGTTCTTCAAAAATTTGCTGTAGCACTTCTAATTGAATCTCCCCCATAATATGAAGTGTTATTTTCTGTATTTCTTCTTGCCACGTCACACTAAGTGCTGGATCTTCTGCTTCTAACAGACGACAATATGCTAGTAACTCTTTCGGATGTAAGGCGCCTTCATAAACAATTTGTGTGCGCATGGTTGGACGCAAATCTATTTCATAAGAAGGCGTAAATTCACCTACTCCCATACCAACTGTTGCTTCTTTCAAACCAATTACCGCTACCGTATCACCTGCTTCCGCTCGTTGTAATTCCTCAAATTTTTTACCGTGATATTTACGAATTTGTGTGACTTTAAACCAATTCCCACCACAGCGTACATCGTCTCTTACTTTCAACGAACCTTGATGAATTTTTATAAAGGCCATACGTTGATTTTGTTCAATATGACGAATTTTATAAATCATTCCTTGTAACTCTCCCGATTTATGCTGTGGCTGGAGCAATGTATCTAGCACTTCTAATGCAAAATCGATGCCTTCATCTTTTAATGCTGAGCCATATAAAATCGGTGAAAACTCTTGTACCATGAAAGCTTTCGAAAGCCTTTTTTGCCATTCGCTTTCGGATAAACTTCCTTCTAAATAGTCTTCTAAATATTGCTCATCTCGTCCTGCAAATTCTTCTATTCCTGTTGCCCAGTCATGAAATGGTAGTGCATATTCCATTAATTCTTGTTGAATTTCTTCTGTCACTGTTGCTGCATTGGCACTAATTAAATCCATTTTATTAACGAAAAACAGTGTAGGAATACGATATTTTCTTAGTAAACGATAAACTGTTTCTGTATGTCCCTGTACACCGTCTGTTCCATTTAATAGAAGAATTGCCCCATCCAGTGCCATAATCGAACGCTCCATCTCTGCCGCGAAGTCGACATGTCCTGGTGTATCAATCACCGTATAATCATTTTCTCGATATGTAAAAGTGGCCTGTTCCGCAAAAACGGTAATGCCACGCTGTTGTTCAATCTCATGCAAATCTAAATGTGCATTTTGATGATCGACACGCCCAATGGTGCGAATACTTTTCGTATGAAAAAGTAATTGCTCTGAAAAGGTGGTCTTCCCTGCATCTACATGCGCTAAAATGCCAATTGTTTTCTTCATTATCTTTCCTCATTTCTTATCAAAGCGTCTCTACTATGAATTATATCATGTCCAATAATAAAACCATCTTCTTTCGAATATACACGAAAAAAGATGGTTTGCTGTTTATTCCCATTCATACGGTGTTTCTTGGTACACATAGTAATTCAACCAATTGGAGAATAATAGATGCGTGTGTGAACGCCAACGATTCAACGGTTTTTTCGTTGGGTCGTCGTTCGGGAAATAGTGTTTTGGTACTTGCGGTTCGATGCCCTTTGCAACATCACGGTCATATTCTTGCTTTAATGTATCTGCATCATATTCTAAATGACCTGTAATCATAATTTGTTTTTCATCACGCGATACGATAATAAATGCCCCTGCTTCGTCTGATTCAGACACGAGTTCTAAATCAGGATGGTTTAAAATAGCCTCTCTTGAAACAGAGGTATTACGTGAATGTGGTGCTGTATATACATCATTAAATCCGCGAATTAACTTAACGGTACTATCATGCACGATGTGATCGAACACACCCGAACATTTTGACGGTAATGTATATTTTCCAATACCATAATGATAGTAGAGTGCCGCTTGTGCGCCCCAACAGATATTCAAAACAGACGTGACATTTGTTTTCGTCCATTCCATAATCTCGACCATCTCATCCCAAAAATCAACTTCATGGAATTCAAATAATTCAATTGGCGCTCCTGTAATAATCATACCGTCAAATTTACGGTGTTTTACATGTTCAAACGTCGTATAAAATGACTCTAAATGATTTTTACTAACATTTTTTGATTCATGTGTCGCCGTATTTAAAAACGTAACATTTACTTGAAGTGGTGTATTTCCTAAAAGACGCAGTAGTTGTAACTCGGTCTTTTCTTTTTCAGGCATTAAGTTAAAAATTAAAATATTTAACGGACGAATATTCTGACTTGTCGAACGCACTTCGTCCATAATGAAAATCTTTTCCTCTTTTAAAATTTCAGTTGCTGGTAGCCCACTTGGTATATTGATTGGCATGATCAAACTCCCCCTTTAAATATAAAAAACCTCACTCTTTGATAAGAATGAGGCTACACATATGTATCCGACTCTTATCTATCAGAAGCATAATGGAGCTTCTGTAGGAATTAGCACCTTTCTGTTTTAAACAGAGGTTGCTGAAGCGTCATCGGGCCATTCCCTCGGCTTCTCTTGATAAGACAATATTGAATTATTAACTATCATAGCAGAACTATCCTTTAATAGCAAACATTTCTGATAATTCAATAAAATCTCTCGTTAAAAAACGTAAATAGTATTTTTAGCCAAATACAATATGGTAAAATAAAGAAGAAATAAGCGAATTAAAGGAGTGACACAACATGATGACGATGCATCGTTCAACATTAATGAATCAATTTCCGAAAGCCATTTTCGGTAGTTTAAAAGCTGCTGCAAAAAAGAAAGCGGCAACAGGCACAAAAATTATTGATTTAAGTTTGGGAAGTCCTGACTTACCACCTGCTCAAATTGTGCGAGAAGAATTAGCAAAACAAGCTGAAAAGGCTGATAGTTATGGCTATACGCTCGGTGGAACGGAGCGATTCCATGAAGCAGTTGCCAACTATTATCAACGTCGTAGTGGCGTGGAATTAGATCCACAAACAGAGATCATTCAAACGATGGGCTCTCAGGAAGGACTTGTGCATTTACCGCTCGCATTTTGTAATCCAGGAGATATCGTCTTAACAACGGACCCTGCCTATGTAGCGTATGCAGCAGGCATTCATCTCGCAAAATGTGAAGCGTATGCGATGCCATTAACAGCTGAACATCAGTTTTTACCTGATTTTGATGCCATTCCAGAAGATATTTGTGCACGTGCGAAAATGCTCATCTTAAATCTCCCAGGGAATCCTGTTCCAGCAATGCCTTCTGTCGCATTCTTTGAAAAAGCGATTGCTTTTGCGAAAAAACATAACTTAATCGTCATTCACGATGCCGCCTACTCAGAATTCTATTTTGAAGGTACAAAGCCGCTTAGTTTTTTGGAAGTACTAGGTGCAAAAGAAGTGGGTGTCGAGATTAATTCACTTTCTAAGAGCTTTAGTCTTGCAGGCGCTCGTATTGCGTATATCGTTGGAAACGCTTCCATCATTGAAACATTGGGCGAACTCAAATCACACCTTGATTATGGTACATTCCGTCCAATTCAAGATGCGGCATGTGTTGCACTCGACAATGCGGAATCAATTACAGATGAATTGCGTACCATTTTTTCGACAAGACATCGTGTACTATCAGAAGGTCTTGAAGCAATCGGCTGGGAACTCGCACCATCAGCTGGTGGTATGTTCGTTTATGCGAAGTATCCGCAACAACAGATGGATGACAAAGAATTTGTCTATCACGTTATTGAACAAACAGGCGTTGTACTTGTACCCGGTTCAATCTTCGGTGCATCGGGCAGAAACCATGTACGTATCGCACTCGTTCAAGATGAAAAACTATTACAAGAAGCTGTTACAAGACTCGCAACTTTATAAACAGAAAAAGTCTGAATCCCATCATCAATAAGGATTCAGACTTTTTATTATTCAAGCGGTGTTTCAGGTTCTGGTTGTAACAGGTCAACAGGTGCTTTTTTACGTTGTGTAAAGTAATACATAAGCATGACTGCCGCTACAATGACTGCTGTAAAGAGAATTTGAGAGCGCATACTTGGAATGAAGAACATCGCAATTGCAAGTCCTCCTACCATAATCATCGTGCCAATTGTTAAATACGGGAATAACCACATACGTAGTACGAGTTCATGTTCTGTTCCCTCTTTAATCGCACGACGACGCATAACAAGCTGAGAAGCTGCAATGATGAAATACATAATTAATGTAATCGCTGAACATGAATTGACTAAGAACATGAAGACCGCTTCTGGTGATACATAATTCATAATTACGGCAATATACGAGAAGAATGTACTCGCTAAAATGGCATAAACAGGTGCGCCGCGCTTATTCAACTTCAAGAAAATTTTCGGTGCTTGTCCTTCTTCTGCTAAAGCAAAAGACATACGAGATGTTGCATACAGTGCTGAATTCAGACAAGATAATACAGCGGTTAAAACGACAAAGTTCATAATTTGCGCTGCTGCTGGAATACCGACATAGTCGAGTACTGCAACGTAAGGACTTGTTAAAATACTCGATGAATCCCATGGAAGCAATGTCACAACGACGGTAATCGAACCGACGAAGAAGATCAGTACACGCCAGATGATTGAATTCGTCGCTTTTTGTACGGCATTCACCGGTTCAGCAGATTCTCCTGCTGCAATCGCCACAATTTCAGTACCCATGAATGAGAAGATGACAATGACAACACCCATCATGACTGCGCCAAAACCATTCGGTAAGAACCCACCCTGCCCTACTAAGTTCGTAAAGCCAACTGATGAAAAGCCTGGTACGATGCCAAAAATAATAAATGCACCGATTGCTAAAAATGCAATAATACTAACTACTTTAATTAATGAGAACCAGTACTCGAATTCACCAAAAGCCTTAACCGATACTAAATTGGTAACAGTTAATGTTAAAGTTAAGATTAAACTTAATAACCAAAGCGGAATCCCATCATACCAATATTGAATGATGGCTGCTGCTGCAGTTGCTTCTAGCGCGATGGCAATTACCCAGAAGAACCAATAAAGCCAGCCGACTAAAAATCCTGCCCATTTTCCAAGTGCCTGACTTGCATAAATCGCAAATGAGCCACTCGACGGATTTTTAGCTGCCATCTCCCCTAACATGCGCATCACAAGGACAACAATGGTTCCTGCAATCACATACGATAAGATGGCGCCAGGTCCAGCTAAGTGAATAACTGAACCACTCCCCATAAAGAGTCCCGCGCCAATAACACCAGCGATGGCGATCATCGTCATATGCCTCTTTTTTAACCCCTTTTGTAACGACTGACCTTCATTCATCTACAACACCCCTTTATGCTTTGCTATTTATCCCAAATGGCTTTCACAACGGTATCGACAATCATTTGTAAATCTTCATCACTTGTATTGAGTGGTGGTGATAATGTTAGGACATTATTATATCCTGCAACAGTTGCACCGTTCTTCCCAATGATGATGCCTTGTTGTTTACACGCTGCAATAATGTCATTCACAACCTGAACGGCTACAGGTTGTTTTGTCTCTTTATTTTCTACTAACTCAATACCAATTAATAAACCTTTTCCACGTACACTGCCAACAAGTGCATGATTTTCAAGCTGTTCTTGAAGTGTTTGTAAGATTTCTGCTCCCTTAATAGATGATCGTTCAAATAGCTGTTCTTGCTCCATTAGCTCAATATTTTTAAGCGCTGCTGCACAACTCGCTGTTGCACCGCCAAATGTATTGACATGTCGTAAATAGTCATACATCTCACTCCCATTGAATGCTTCATAGATTTCTCGCTTCACAGCAGTTGCAGATAGTGGTAAGTAACCACTTGTAATCCCTTTTGCCATCGTTACAATGTCTGGTTTTACACCGTAGTGTTGATGTCCGAACGGCTTTCCTGTACGTCCAAAACCACAAATTACTTCATCAACAATGAGTAATGCATCGTGTTTTTCACATACTTCTTTTATACCGCGCATATATTGCTCATTCGGTATAATCACTCCGCCACCTGTAATAATTGGCTCCATAATCATAGCTGCAATCGTCTGACCCATCTCCCATGTCATGACATGGTCGACTGCTTGAACAGAAGGAAGTGCAGTCGGTTCAGATGCTTTTTCTGGTTGACGGTACTCATCAGGCGGTGCAACATGTAAAAAGCCCGGCGCAAGCGGTTCGTATTTGTATTTGCGTTCTGCTTGACCTGTTGCTGCTAAAGATCCCATCGAATTTCCATGGTATGCACGATAGCGCGACACAATTTTATATTTAGATGCTTTTCCTTGTTGCGCATAATATTGGCGTGCAATTTTGAAAGCGACTTCATTTGCTTCCGAACCACTATTTGAGAAGAATACTACATAGCCACCACCTAGTAATTCATTTACTTTCTCTGCGAGTTGAATCGCTGGTGGATGTGATTGCGATAATGGCGCATAAGCATTTTTCACCATTTGATTGTAAGCAGCTTTTGCGATTTCTTCACGCCCATAACCAACATTTACACACCATAACCCTGCCATCGCATCGATATATTCATGACCATCTGAGTCTTGAATACGTGCACCATGTGCTTTTTCTATAATCATTGTTGCTTGCGGATTATACGGTTTCATCCCATGCCAAAGATATTGTTCATCTACTGCTTTTGCGTTCATTTCTGTTTGTGTTTTAGACACATCAACCACTCCTTCTCATTCATGTTGTCTTTCTTACTTGTATTATCTGACATGAAAGGAAGAAATGTATGTTACATAATGTAAAATAATTAACAGAATATTTTTACATAAGTTAGCTTATTCATGAATTTTCGAAGATTTTTCTATAAACTCTTTTACGTATAGCATCATCTCAAACATCATACGATGATGTGGTTCACTCGAATCCATTCCGATTAATTCTTCTATTTTTTTCAAACGATGATATAATGTTTGACGCACAATATATAATTTTTGAGCTGTTTCCTGTTTGGAGCAATTCGTTGCTAAATAAGCGCGCAATGTTGGGATTAACTCCGATGAATGTTTTTCATCATAGGCAATTAATGGTCCGAGATATTGCGTCATCACCTGCTCTACATCCATTGTTTGTTGTAAATTTAAAATCATATGCCCTAATAACACATCTTCATACAAACAATCTGTCGTCTGCAATACTTTTCGAATATGCATCGTTGTTCTGGCAGTTTCATATGCAGTCGGTACATCTTCCACTGATTCAACTGTTTTACCTGTCGCAATGCGTGTAACGGTGTCTGTTTTGAAAATCTTTTTAATCTTTAACACAGCCTCCCGTAACCGCGTCATCATTGAAGCTTCATCGCGCTGATTAAAAATAATCATATAATAATGCTCCTGATGATTCGTTGTACAGATTGTAAAGCCACGTTTTTCAAAAACATTGCGGGCATATAATGTAAAGTACACATCATCAAAGCCTTCTTGTCCTTCCAGCTGACCATTTGCTACATTCACATACAAAACGGTCATCTGCTTTATACGAATACGTTCATGTTCTTTTTCAAGATGCTGCAAAATTTCCGACTTCGATAATCGTCCTTCAAGCCAATCCTGTTTCCAAAGTTGCTGTGCTACCGTTTCTTTCTCAATTGAATACAGCTTCCTTAAAATAATTTGTGCGATAAATAGTGCAGTTCTCTCTAAAAACAAAGACTCACTTCCACTATGTAATCCATACCATTTCAATTGACCGTATTGCTGGGATAATAATAAAATCTCCTTTATTAAAGGCGCTTCTTTTTCAAGACGCGCTTTTTTCGCTGCATCACATTTTGGATAATAGACCGCTTTTTCATCTGTTAGTTGTAAAATGCACTGTCCACCAATTGCCTCGACTAATACTTCAAGTAATGCTTCTGGTCGATTCGATGTGAGCGATGCCTTACTCAATGTATGTGTATAGGCTTCCAGTCGCTCAATTAATTGGTACTGATGACTGATGATTTGGCGATGTACTTCTTGTGTAATATCACTAAAAGACACCTCTTCATGAAAAACAACAATCGGAAATTGATGTTTTTTCGCTTTTTGTAGAATGGTTGTTGGAATTGACTGAACGTAACGACCATATTCAATGCATAGCCCTGCACAGTTTTTGGCGATGAGTTCATCTAAAAAACGTTCAAATGTATCGACATCTTTATGAATCCCCATTCCTGTTGTTAAAATGAGTTCATGTTCTTTCATGAGATGACCTACAGCTGAATTTTCAATAATATGTACCCACTTCACAAGTCGATTGATATTTCCCGTCATACATTCTGCCGATTGAAATTGCTCGTATTGTAAAATATCTGCTAATTGTAATTGTAAATTTTGCACATTTTCACCTCTTTTATGCTATCTATTATAATGTAGTTTTGTCGGAATTCTATAACTTTTTTGATTTATTTCTTAAAATTTAGATTTTTCAAATAAAAAAGTTTAGGCATTCATACACCTAAACTTTTTGTATAATCAACCTTGTTGATAAGCAATGCGTCCATCGACAACCGTCATGACTGCTTGCGCTTCTGAAATCGTTCCTTGAAATAAATCTCGGTCAAACACACTAAAATCAGCTACAAATCCTTCTTTAATCATTCCACGCTCATGTGACTTCCCAATAATTTCTGCGCCGCCACGTGTATACATTTGAATCGCTTCAAAACGACTGATGCATTGTTCTACACCATATACAACACCGTCTTTTTTACGTGTGACAGCCGCTTCAATTCCAAGTAGCGGGTCGATTCTCTCTATCGGTCCATCACTGCTTCCTGCACATGGGATTCCATGTTCAAGTAATGACTTCCATGCATAAGCATATGGTAAACGTGCCTCACCAAGTCGATCGGCTACCCAAGGAAAATCTGATGTCACAAATGTCGGTTGAACGTCGACTGCAACAGGCAGTTTTGCGATGCGCTTTAATAAATCTTCATTCACTAAACACGCATGAATCAATCGATCGCACACACCTTCAGCCGCTGGGTAACGTTCCATCATCGTTACGACTTGCTCTGCTGCGGCGTCACCAATGACATGAACCGCAATGGGCGCGTCATATTTTCGTGCGAGCTGGAATAATTTCGCCATCTCCTCATCTGTTTGAATGAGTGTTCCCTTCCATCCCGATTGATCTGCATAATCTTCAACCAGTGCCGCTGTTGAACCGCCAAATGAACCGTCCGCAAAAATTTTCATTGCACCGCGTTCCATAAATGGTTCATCAAACGTAAGATTCGCTTCCATCATTTCTTCAAATACATAGTAGTGCATAAGTAGATGACAGCGAAAATCTTGTCGTTCAGCTAAAACTTCGCGGTACGCACGATACGGTTCTTGGTAAGGTCCATAATAAGCGAAATCTTCGGTATGACCTGCTGTTAATCCTTTTGATAACATTGTATCCATTGCGACATTCAAAGCTTTTTTTAATTCATTCACATATTGCTCACCCTCTTGAATTTGAGCATCACGCAATTGTTCTGCTGCCGCTTCATAGACAAGCCCTGTTAAATTCCCTTGTTCATCGCGTCCGACAGACCCCTTATCTGAATCTGTGTAATTTTCTAGATTAGCGGCGCGTAATGCAGCTGTATTTCCTAAATAGACATGACGACATATACGACTAATTGCAATCGGTCCTTGACGAATTGCATCGAGTTCTTGTAATGTCGGAATCGTCGGGTCTAAAAATTGATTTTCGTTGAAACCTTCCGCAATGAGCCAACTATCTTCCGGTATATTTTGGCTTGCAATCGTGAGTAAATATAACATTTCTTCTTTTGATTGGACGGACGATAAGTCGAGTCGCATTAACTGTAGTCCTACGCCAATCATATGTAAATGACTATCAACGAAGCCGGGATACATCACTGCCCCTTGTAAATCAATGATTTCATCCGCTTCTTTTTTTAAATCTTCGGTAGAGCCGCATGCTATAATGCGCCCATTTTCTGTTAAAACCGCCTCTATCGTATCGCCTTCTGATTCCATTGTGTAAATTGTGCCGTTGATCCAAACTTTTTTCACGTACACATCACCCCTTTTTCCATTTATTCTCTCTATTATCTCTTTTTAACGATTAAAAAGAAAGTAATTCTGTTCGAAAAAAAGAGAAGCAGGTACGAACACCTACTTCTCTCAATCATTTATTTACGCATCTTGGTTACTTGGGAATGAGAACGCTGTTGTCGCATGCTCATCCGCTGTTAGCCATTTTTCAGAAATGGTTTTTGTTTTTGTAAAGAAGCGCGCTTGATCTGGACCAAACATATGCCCTTCACCGAATTTTGAGCGTTTAAAGCCACCAAAGTTATGATAACCAACAGGAATTGGAATCGGTACGTTGACACCGACCATACCTACATCAATCTCATCTTCAAAGTGACGAGCTGCGCCACCATTATTCGTGAAGATCGTTACACCATTTCCTAGTTCATGTGCATTAATTAAATCGATTGCTTCTTGTAATGTTGAGACGCGTGTCACGATTCGAACAGGACCGAAGACTTCTTGTTCGTATGCATGCATGCCTGGCTGTACATGATCAAGTAATGTTGGACCTACGAAGAATCCTTTTGATTCTTTTACAATATCCCAATCACGTCCATCAACCACAACTTCTGCGCCTTCTGAAATGGCACGCTCGATTGATTCGATGACAACATCTTTTGATTGCTGTGTGATAACAGGCCCGAAATCAATGCCGACTTCTTGATAATCGCCGACTTTTAGTTGTGAGATTTTTTCTTTTAAAATCGCCACAAAACGATTCGCAGTGTCTTCACCGACTGGAATAGCACCTGAAATCGCCATACAACGCTGCGAAGCAGCACCATATGCAGCACCTAAGAACGCATTCGCTGTTTGGTCTAAATCCGCATCTGGCATGATGACCATAAAGTTTTTACCGCCACCGAATGCTGCCACACGTTTACCATGTTTTGTACCTGTTGCATAAATATACTCTGCAATTGGTGTTGAGCCAACGAATGAGATGGCCTGTACATCTTTGTTCTCAAGTAGCTCATCTACTGCTTCTTTACCACCATTAATTACCGTCCATATACCTTTTGGTAGACCAGCTTTTTCCCATAGCTCACATAGGAATAATGCCGACATGGGCACTTTTTCAGATGGCTTTAAAATGACCGCATTTCCTACCGCGACAGCCATACTTGTAATCGCAAGCGGCACCATAATTGGAAAGTTGAAGGGTGCAATCGTTCCAACAACACCGAGTGCATCTTTACGAGAAAAGGCATTAATCTGACCACCCACGTTAACAGAGTATTCTCCTTTTAACATTTGCGGTGCAGCAATCGCCATATCTACTGACTCTAAACCACGTGTGATTTCCCCTTTTGCATCTTCACGTGTTTTCCCACTCTCCGTACAAATCAGCTCTGTTAATTCCTGTTCATGTTCTACAAGTAATTGACGGAAACGATGGAGAATTTCAACACGCTTACCAACTGACGTATTACGCCACCCTTTGAAAGCTGCTTTCGCTGTCGCAATCGCTTCGCGTACTTCTACACGAGTCGCCAGCGGTACACGCGCAATTTCTTCACCTTTAGACGGATTGTAAACCGATGAATAATCACCGCTCTTACCTGCTACTTTTTCACCATTCACATAATGATGTAACTGCTGTACTTTTTGTTCTACTGTCATCTAAAACACCCCTTCATCTGCTAGTAATCTTTTACTTACACATAATTTACC
Source organism: Kurthia sp. FSL E2-0154 (assembly GCF_038003625.1). NCBI lineage: Bacteria > Bacillati > Bacillota > Bacilli > Caryophanales > Caryophanaceae > Kurthia > Kurthia sp. FSL E2-0154. The sequence continues at coordinate 886,521 of NZ_JBBOPO010000001.1, read as the reverse complement.
ATATAATAGATACAGAAAAATTGCACGATGCGTAATGATTCAAAAGCGAGAATTAGACAAAGTGTAAAGTGTTCAAAAGAAGTATGTAAGTATATAGCCTTCGAGTTCGTAAAAAAGGTAGCCAATCAAAACACCTAGGAAGACCGTACGTCCGATTTTCTCATGTTTTTGCTGTTGTTCAAATCGTAAAAAATCATGACCTAATAGCCATAAAACGGCTACCATCACAACAATCTTCGTAAAAATATGTGGATTATCCTACTGCATATCTTTTAAATTGAGGACAACCCACATCACAATCATGATGTTTATGAAACCTTTTAATTTCATCTGTACCTTACTCTTTTCAATTGTTTTTAGAAGTTCACTTCATTAAATATTGTAACACACCAAGGATGAATGCTTCCTGTAGACATTCTGCCAACTAAAAAAATCTGCGCCGATGTTGGCACAGATTTTTGATTTCTCCTCCGAAATCACTATCTCTAAATTTGATAGGAAATAGACGGAGATTATATTGATCTAAAACACTAGCGCCACGTTTACGAACGCCACCTTTGTTTTACTACTATCTAAAATTACATTGATCTAAAACGCAAACGCACCTGCCCACAATCGTAGTGTCCTTTTACTACTATCTAAAATTACATTGATCTAAAACGCAGGTGCAGAAACGTATGCTTACGATGTACTTTTACTACTATCTAAAATTACATTGATCTAAAACACTTTGTGTTACGCCAATCGATACAAAACCCTTTTACTACTATCTAAAATTACATTGATCTAAAACTGCAAGTAAAATCAAGTTGTACAATGCGATCTTTTACTACTATCTAAAATTACATTGATCTAAAACGTGTCCATAAGTGGATTATCTGAACCTTTACTTTTACTACTATCTAAAATTACATTGATCTAAAACTAAAGAAGTGTCTAAAACGGTCAGCACATCCTTTTACTACTATCTAAAATTACATTGATCTAAAACAGTCACAGTATTACGTTTATCAGCGTATAACTTTTACTACTATCTAAAATTACATTGATCTAAAACGCAAACGCACCTGCCCACAATCGTAGTGTCCTTTTACTACTATCTAAAATTACATTGATCTAAAACGCAGGTGCAGAAACGTATGCTTACGATGTACTTTTACTACTATCTAAAATTACATTGATCTAAAACCAGCTATTGACTACTACTTAAAACCAAATACTTTTACTACTATCTAAAATTACATTGATCTAAAACGTACGTCTACCTACATAAGTTAAGCGAGTACTTTTACTACTATCTAAAATTACATTGATCTAAAACAATGCTTCTTCCTGACTTATTCCCATGCTCCTTTTACTACTATCTAAAATTACATTGATCTAAAACATCGTCAATATCAACAATCTCTGCGCCATACTTTTACTACTATCTAAAATTACATTGATCTAAAACTTGCGAAGTGGCCGTTCAATAAGTAGTAATCTTTTACTACTATCTAAAATTACATTGATCTAAAACGCTTATATTTTTTCACGTATTCTGTCAATTCTTTTACTACTATCTAAAATTACATTGATCTAAAACAGACATTTTTAACGGGACAACGCGATTTATCTTTTACTACTATCTAAAATTACATTGATCTAAAACCTTCGCAACAGCCACAACTAAGTATAGTATCTTTTACTACTATCTAAAATTACATTGATCTAAAACCTTTCCATTAACACATCCACAAAGGCTGCACTTTTACTACTATCTAAAATTACATTGATCTAAAACCGGCTGCTACTGCTTTTGCTGATTTTTCCCTTTTACTACTATCTAAAATTACATTGATCTAAAACCTCAAAATTCCCAGCTGTTTTCTCCTTGAAATCTAAGGTTTTCTACATGTATTTTCATTTAGTAGTTTTGTTTAACACACAGGAAAGCTTGATAAATCAACATCCCACAAGAAAAGGCTATTGTCTATTTAAAGCAACTAACAACTTTTTCTCGTTTATAAACGGTTTCCAATTATCCTGCCTTTTTTAAACATTTATTAACTATTTTTTCAATCGAATGTATTTTTTAACTATGCATGGAATAGGCATTGAGGCGTATTCACTTTTCTATATACTACCATTTTATTCTAATCTATAACTACTAATATTTACTTGAATCTAAGAATTTTTTCCATCTGCTGTCTAGTAACATTGTTTGATTTGTAAAATCATGAAATGCTAAGGCAGATGCTAATCTTTCATTGGTTATACTTGTCGTGTTAAATTCGAAACTTTCTAGCTCTCTTTCTAACTGCTCCACATTATATAAACTGCCACGCTCTTTTATTAAAAACAAGCTGTCTTTTGAAGTATTCTCAATTAATTGATAGCTGTTTGAAATGCATAGAATTGTTAATCCTATATCATTTAAAAGAGTCATTAGTTGATTCATTTCTTGTATGGTTACATCTGCTTCTGGAAATTGATAAATGATGACTGTTGGTAAATCTTGATTAATTATTTTTTTCCAACTTTCAATTTGTAATTTCCGAAAATCTAAAATTGTCATCGTTTCCGTCTCATCATTGACAATGTGAAGCTCTAACATTTTCCATATTTGATCTATTACAACATCTTTAAATTCAAGATCAATATAAAAATCCGAAAAATGATGTGATAAATTTTCTAATTGAATTTGACATGTCTTTTCAAAGTGCATCCATTTTTCTGTTAAAGCAGGGATTGTTTTGAACTGTTCAAATAACATGTTTTGGATCAGCTTTACATAGTCTTTAGATTCTAAATAGTTTAAGTCTCCACCATTTAAAAATAGAATATTCATTGTTCGATTTGTTAATTCTTTTTCTTGCTCAAAAATTAAATAGGGATGTTCCTTCTTCTTCCCAATTGAAAAGAAAAGTAATAACTCTCGAAATTCTCGCTGCATCTCACTCGATTCAAAAGATGCCACATTTACTTTAGATTCTTGTAAAACAATTGGGTCGATCTGGTTTGTATATATTTTCATAAATCCATTGTTCGATTCGTCGAATGATTTTCATCTCGCTCAATTGTATTTCCTACTAATGTTTCAATGTTCGCATATTGCTTTTCCGTTACAACGAGTGCCTCTACTAATCCGTGTGGTGGCAACTGTTTTAATAACTTGGCACGATGATATTGCATGGATTGAGGATTTAAAATAATCTTCGAGTACACTGAATATTGCATCATAAAATAACCACTTTCGATTAAATATTTCCTGAATTGACGGTAATGTCTCTTTTGAATGGCGGTCTCTACTGGTAAATCAAAAAATATAATCATTCTCATAATTCGATGCACCCTCTCAACTCCTAGTAATATTGGCTAAAATCAAAATTCGGGAAAACTAATTCTTTTTCGTCACCTGTATTTAAATATAAAATCATTTTATCTAAATATATTTGAACACACTGATCAAGATAATAGTGACCATCTCGAATCCAGACTTTCACTTCTAACATCTTGATTATTTTTCTGCGTTCGGCTTTTTCAAATATGTCTCCACGAATATATTGATAGACAAAGAAGTCGACAAGTGGACGGAATAATTCCATAAAATCACTTGATAGATTATGTGCATTATATTCATTTGAGTGATGTATACCGATTTCTGTTAATAACCCCTTTCCGACAATATGACGCGAGAATAATGAATGAAGTATGGCATAGCCATAGTTCAACGCCCAATTCTGAATATCATCTTCAGAGCGCGTGAACTGGCTACCAAATAATGAGAGGAAGTAGGTTTTTGCAGCTACACCCTCTCGATTAGTTGAATCGCCTGGTACTACTTCGTTTATATACGTCGTAAAGAAATCCGCATTTGGTAAATCGAAATAGTCTAAAAGCTTTTGTTGATTTTTAATTTTTTGTTTAATCATTTCTCCCCAGAGAAAATCTTTTTTCGCAAGTGACCAGCTGAATTGTTCTTTTATCTTTTTTGTTTGTCTGTGATGACCGAATACACGCTGAATAACAGTTGTTGGGTAATGTCTTTGATCACATAAAATCGTGGTGATTTGCTTATCTGTTAGAGCATTTAAAATATGTCCTGTTAACACAATATTCGGGTTTTCAATTAATAGTACATTGATTTCTTCTAATGGAATGGTGCTTACCTTTTCACCCGATACTACTAAATGATTCATGCGTAAACTAACTTTTGATTCTGTCGATAAAATAACGGTTCGCCAGCTCATAGTTTCTCCTTATAAAGCGACTACTTTTTTAGGCTTCTTGTAGAGTAACCCTGTAATCGATTCTTCAATTATTTGTAATGTCGCGGTATTGAATTTATTTTTTAAGCGACTATCTAATACATCTGAACGTGTTCCAGAGTTTTGCGCGCTTTTATAAATTTCATTAATTAATTTTTTAAAATCATCAACATTTGATACATTTTCAATTTCTTTTTCAATTTTCATAAACATCTTTTCTCCAAAGTATGGATACTGTGTTACAAATTGTTCTTTCACTTGATTTAATAGTATTTTTGCTTGTGTAATCCATTTCTCTTGATTTTCAGTAACGTATGAAATATGTTGCTGCAAACTTTTCAAAAGCTTACTTGATACAATAAATTGCTTTCCTACATGTCTTTCAGATGAAGACATGAAATAATATGGATGGCCGTTTTCTAATACCTTATGATAATTTTGCAATTCATATAAAAATTTTACATTTTGAGTTGGCTTTTTAGCGTTTTGTTTCACTAAAGCTTCAACCATTTCTTGCTTTGTTAATTGTCGTTCTTTTGCCTGTGCGTAAAAGATAGTTGGTACATCAACTATACCTACTATTTTCTTCGTCTTACCTGTTTTTGAAATTTCTTCGAACGAAATCACCCATGAACAGCGTTTTTTAATCGATTGATGTACACCAATATTATTTTTTCCAGACTCATATTTAGCAGTGGATATTTTGGGTGATTCAATTGTTTCATTAAAGAACATTTTTTCGCCATAACGCTTTTGTTTCGTAGTATTCCACGGAACCTCATCAAATACCTCTCGATAGTAAACATGTGCACTTACTTTTTTCTGATTTAAAGGGCTTAACAGCTCTTTTTCTTTCATCTGCTCAAATAAGAAGAATTCTTTATTCGTTTGTGCTGCCCTACTCCATTTATCGCGTAATGCTTGTTTTTCAAACGTAAACTCAAAGAAGTTTTCTCCATATGCTTCGATAATCATTTGTACAAATGTAGCAGCATATAAAGCATCCATTGCATGATGTTTATTGTTTACTTCGCGCACTTTTGGTAAATCAATCGCTTGTCTAAACTTAGAAACCATTCCTGCTTTGATTGCATGGATTGTCGTTGTTTCAAAACGTTCTTCCAATAGTAGATTAATATTTTTAATAATTTGTCTTGTTTCGACTAACTGACGTGCGATAAAACCTTCTTTATCTTCATCTGTAAATTTCGCTTTACAAAGAGACTCATACTTCTTAGGCGAAATCATGCCAATCTTTTTCAATCGTGCCCAAAATGCTAACATCTCATTTCGTTTTTCTGCTTTAATGATTTGAAGTGGTGTTTGATTGCCACCCTTTTCATGATTATATCGTTCTTTTACGAGCGCTTTATTTGCGATACTATTATCTTTCACAAAATTTTGTGGCAAAATATGATCGATATGATAAGAAGACAATGATTGAATATCAAGTGGTTCGTTACTATACATACAACGCCCTTGTTGCGTTAGATATAACCAAAAACGTTCATTCTGTAAATTTTTATCATCTGATTTTAGATGATTTTTTAAAAACGATTGAATCTCTTGGTCTTTTAACTGTTTGGCAATTTGCTCATACTCTTTTAAGAGTTGTTGACGTGAAGTTGAACGCTTTTTCTCCTCATCAGACCTCGCAACTTCTAATACAATATGTGCTGGTTCACCGAAAATACTTGTTAATTCCTCAACAATTTTAATGGCATGCCATATTCCTCTTTTCAAGGCAGGAGATCCAGGTAGCTCTTGAATATCAGCTACACTAATTTTCTTTGTCATATGACGCTTCTTTTGCAACTTCTCTACTTTTTCTTTTAAATCCGTCAAGCGCATAAGTTCCATGAAGTTAACTGTTTGCGTTCTTAACATATCCATTACACATGTAATTTCACCCGTTTTTAAATCGGTAATCGGTAATCCAACTAATAGTTTTCGTGAAAATCTTCCCCAACCAGTTGGTTTCAAACGACTTAAACGTTCAATTTGCTCATGTGTTATTTCAGGATATTGTTCCTTCATTTTCAATTCAAAGATAGAACGTTCTTCAAAAATAGTTAACCATTCAATGATTTGCTCGTACATATGTTCATGTTCTTCCAGAATTCCACCGAAAATCTTTTCTAAGTCGATATACATTGCTAAACTCGTCGCAAACTGATCTTCTTTTTGTGTTCCATATATTTGTAGAGGTGCATCTGTTTTAAAACGGTCAAATGGGCTTTTTTTCAATTCTTCTACCAAACGTTTTGTTTTAACAGTTTTCATCTTTTTAAAGACATGCTCAATAATCCAGTCGATTTCTTCAATAGAAAATCGAAACTTACTATTTTTTTGATCTGTACTTGTACGTATTTGAATAACATTCAATTCGTTTCTTACTTCGTACTCCTCATATAAAAGGGAACATTTAGGTAATACATCTTCCTCTGGTAAATACGTACATTTATTCGTCATTCTACGAATAAACCGCTCTGCCGATTCACTCTTATTAACAATCTGTTCAAAATTAAAAGGCGTAATTGATTCATTTAGGTTCGTTCGACTAACCCAACCAAAACGTGACGCATCATTTTTACTTAAAGGTCCAATATAGTATGGAATACGGAATGCAATAATTTGTTTTACTTTTTGAATGAATTCCTCTGTAATAAATGGGTAGTATGCTTGCTGATTACGTAAAATCTGCTTTGCTTCATACAAACTATTTTGATGCGGAATTGCAGCATTTTGTTTTGATTTTAGTTTTTTCAAGAAATCATGATCACCGATTCGTTTTAACAACAAGTCGATTTTTTGTTCATCAACTGTTCCTGCTACTTGCTGCTTGGCTGTCTGTAAATACTTCTTCAATTGCTTATGAAATTCTTCTTCATACTTCTCATGTAATAAGAAACGATCAAAGATAGATAGTTTTTCAAGATTGGCCTTATTTGGTTGTACTTCATATAAACGCTTATTATGTTTAGATGTTAAAAAGAATGTCCGATAAGCCGTTTCATCTAAGTAGTTATTAAATACAGATTGTAAGTCATCTAAGTCTTTTCCAAATTGATAGTATTCTTTAACTTTAGCTGCTGCTACATAAGATTGTCCTTTCAATAAATCAAATAGTTGAATGGACTGGTAAATAGGTAGTAAGAATTCGAATAATTCAGCTTCTTCATCTACTAAAGTTTCTTCAATATCTGTAACTTCTTGCTTCGACAATTGAATTGACTTTTTCTTCTTCAATTCCAAATCGGTTGAATATGGAAATAATTTATCTAAATTTGTTTTTAAACCTACTAACAATTTCAAAAATTCTAGTTTTTTTGTGCCTAGAATCTCATTTGCTTCATCAATACGTTGTTGTTTTGATAAATTAATATTCACTAATTTTTCTTCTAATGCTCGATAATCTACATTTTCTAAATCCAATAGCTGATTATAGAATGTCACATTATAATAATCGAATAACTCCTCTAATTGTGATGAAATCGGCTGTGTTGAAGATGCCGATGTCCACTCACCAGTTTGTAAAAAATGTCCACGATACTTCACTAAATTATGTATAGCTAAATAGACTAAATGCAAATCAACTTTCTTTTTTGATTCAATTAATGATTGACGTAAGTGATAAATGGTAGGGTATGTATTTTGCTTTATACGCAACTTCGTTAACACTTCCGATAATGTACGATTCTCAAAATCATTTGTATTTCGCCAAAAATGTTTAGAGGCTTTCTCGGTAAAAAAATCATGTTCTTTCATGGCATCTGCAAATAATTGTTGTGTTAGCTGGATTCGCTTTTTTCGACGATTGTATCGTCTTCTGGTTCCTCTTTTTAATCTAGTCGTTTCAGCTGTTTCAGCTGTCGAAAATTCATGTGTCCCAAAAGCATAACGATTATTATATTGTAAAATTTGTTGTTTTGAATCGACTGCGACAAAACCAATACTTGCTGTACCAATATCTAAACCAATCGTATAATCTCGCTTCATCTAGTTCATTCCTCTCTTTTTTGTAAATATTACCATTAATATTATATGGAAAAAGAACTAAAGTCAAACTTCTTATTTTTTACATAAAAGAAATTTATTGTTGACTTTAGATGTATAATACTGTAAATTTATAAGTGTTACTACTATGTAACATTACATTGATACGTTAAAATAAGCTTAAAGCGTATATGCTGACCTCAGGAGTCTTCGCCACCATATCTCGATATGGTGGTTTTTTTATGTTCAAAATAAAAAAAACAGCATGTCCTTTTAAAAGGACACACTGTCTTTGAATATATTCAAATGCTCGGCGACGTATCTCTGTCGATATACTCACTTTACTACTATGTAACATTACATTGATCTAAAACCCAAACAATTCTTTCATTCGATAATTCAATGTTTTACTACTATCTAAAATTACATTGATCTAAAACTATTCATCGTTATCATTCATATAGTAATTAGTTTTACTACTATCTAAAATTACATTGATCTAAAACTTAACATTACATAAGAATTTACAATTATAAGTTTTACTACTATCTAAAATTACATTGATCTAAAACTCAATTTGTCGCCACCCTAACATTGCACTCAGTTTTACTACTATCTAAAATTACATTGATCTAAAACCTCAAAATTTCCAGCTGTTTTCTCCTTAAAATCTAAGATTTTCAACATGTATTTTTATTTAGTAGCTTTGTTTAACACACAGGAAAGCTTGATAAATCAACATTTCACAAGAAAAGGCTATTTTCTATTTAAAGCAACTAACAACTTTTTCTCGTTTATAAAGGTTTTCCAATTACCCTGCCTTTTTTAAACATTTATTAACTATTTTTTCAATCAAATGTATTTTTTAACTATTCATGGAATAGGCATTGAGGCGTATTCACTTTTTAAATCTATAAACCTTCTAATTCTGTAGACCGTATTTACGAATTGATGTCATTTCGCCGCTGTTTTTGAATAGCTTGTTGTAGCGGTAGCTTACTACGTATTCGCGTTCTGTTGTAGAATCGATATTTTTCGCGAGTGAGTCTGTAAGTTCATAGTCTTTTCTCTCGATTTGAATGTATTGATGGTTATCTTTTTTAATGATGTTCTTGTCTGATAGTTCAATACGTTCTTCAGCAACAACGACTTCATTCATCATATAAACGCCCCAACCTATTACAGCTAATACAATGATACCGACAATCGTTAAAACCGTACGATTTGCTTTCATGTTGTTCACGCTCCTATGTGTTTTTTCGGAATACGAATAAGGCAGTTGGTGTCGACTGCGGTGGAATACTGCGTGTCGTGATTTTACAAAGTGCAATGACATACGCTCCGTCCGTTAGACGTGCGCCGTATTTTTTCGTCTGTGCGCTATGACGAATCATACAAACGTCGCTAATACACGATGTCACCTCATCATAGATTCCTTCATATAGTCCATAAAAAGTCGATTTTTCAGAAATGAATAATACATATTGTCCATATAAACGATAGAGGCGAAAATAACTTTGAGCAGGTATTTTATGTAGCGAAATAGTGTCACCTGCTTCCCAATCTATGACTTCTGTTGTAATCGGTAGATGCATAATGAAATCCTTTGTTTGTAGGTAAATATATGTTTTTTCCATCTGAAGTTGTTCTATTTTCCCCTCGATTGTATGTACCGTCACTCTAACACCCCCACTTTCTTCCATTTTAACATATAAAAAGGTAAATATATACATAAAAAAATCTCCCTAGTTTTATTAGGAAGTGAATTAGGTGTGATTTTCACAGACGGTTTGGTCCCTGTTCCGCACCGTCTATGACAAATCACAGATATTTAAGAGGTATACAGCGTGAATGGTGATTCTCTGAACACATTAATTCACGTATATTAATTAGACATTTACAAGCATTACTTGTTTTAAAATCTGCACTGCTTCATCAATTTCTTGTTGGCTTACATTTAGTGGTGGTAAGAGCCTTAGTGTAGTCGCACCTGCTCCGACAACGAGTAAACCTTTTTCTTCACATGCCGCAACAACTTCTGGAATCGGTTGTGTTAATTCCATTCCAAGTAGTAATCCCATACCACGTACTTCTACTTCTGGTAAGTGAATCGCGAGTTGTTCTTTAAAATAGGTAGAAGATGCTTTCACTTTTTCTAAGAATGGATCATTGAATGTTACATCTACAATGGTTTGTGCGATTGCCATCGCCATCGGATTTCCACCGAATGTCGAACCATGTGTACCCGCATTGAATGTATCGAATAATTCCGCTGTCCCAAGCATAGCGCCGATTGGGAACCCACCACCAAGTCCTTTTGCGAGTGTGACAATATGTGGTTTTAAAGCTGTCTGTTCAAAAGCATAGCGTGTACCTGAACGCGCAATACCAGTCTGTACTTCATCGACTACGAGTAAGATCCCTTTTTCGTCGCAAATATGTTGAATCGCTTCGGCAAATTCAGGCGTGACAACGTGTACACCGCCTTCTCCTTGTACGACTTCTAACATGATTGCGGCGGTTTCATCGTCTACTGCTGCTTCAAGTGCTGCCACATCATTAAATGGTACATATTCAAATGTATCAACAATCGGTCCAAAATCACTATGAACCTTTGCTTGTCCAGTTGCGCTCATCGCCGCAAAAGTACGTCCATGAAAAGACTGTTCAAATGTAATCATCTTATGTTTTTTCGTATGTTTACGTACCAATTTGATTGCGGCTTCATTCGCTTCTGTTCCTGAGTTACAGAAGAAAGCGTGAGCAAGGTGTGTATCTTTCACAAGATCATGCGCTAACTTTTCTTGTGCATGACTTGTATATAAATTTGATGTATGCCACAATTTTTCACTTTGCGCTTTCATCGCTTGAACTAATTCCTCAGGACAATGCCCCAACGTCAAGACGGCAATACCGCTAGTAAAATCTAAATAGCGTTTTTGTTGGTCATCCCATACGTACGTCCCTTTACCTTCCACAAGATGAACAGGTCTTCGATGATAGTTTTGAAATAAAGCACTCATTGTGTCACCTTCTCTTTTAAAATAGTCGTTCCTTGTAGCGTTGCACCAACGATTTTCACTGCTGGAATTCCTGCATCGACACATGTCATCGCCGCTTCTACTTTTGGAATCATGCCGCCGTAAATTGCCCCCGTCGTAATCCACCCCTGAATTTGCTGTGCAGTCGTCTGCTGAATCGATGCATCTTCAATACGAATGCCCTCTACATCTGTCACAAATAATAGTTCATCAGCTTGATTGGCAAGTGCTACATCACAAGCTACAGTATCTCCATTAATATTGAGAAGTTGCCCTATATTTGTCGCACCAATACATGCAACGACAGGTAGGATGTTAAGCGCTTGTAACTGCTCTAATATTGCCATATTGACTGTATCAATCTCCCCTACATAGCCAAATACTTCTTTATTTAAATAATGGCACCGTAATAACTTCGCATCTTGACCATTCAATCCAATCGCTTTGATACCTGCTTGATTGAGTTGACCAACTAGCATTGGATTCACTTCACCAATGAGTGTATTTGCTACGAGATGAACGGCTTGTTCATCTGTTACACGAATACCGTCAATTTTATGTGTGGCTATATTTGCCTGCGCAAGTGCCTCATTAATCGCTGGACCACCGCCATGAACGATAATGACATCATATGTTTGTTGCACTTCTTTTAAGTGTTGAAAGAATGTTTCATTCAAACCTTCTAACATACTTCCACCTAATTTGATGACCATTCTTTTTTTACGATCTGTATGTGGCATTGATTTGGACATAGTCATAGGTTAAGTCACATCCCCATGCTTTTCCTACACCATCTCCTTGATGTAAGTTCGCATAAATTTTCACTTCATGATTTTTTAAGTACGCTGTTAATTCTGTTTCAGAGAAAGGAATCGGTTCTCCCTTTTCAACAACCGTTGTATCACCGATTTTGATTAGAATATCTGTCGGATCAATTGTGCAGCCGCTATAGCCAATGGCACAAATAACACGTCCCCAGTTCGCATCACAACCGAATACGGCTGTTTTTACAAGTGGTGATCCAACAACTGTTTTCGCAATTTTACGTGCTTCTTCATCCGTAATTGCACCTTCAACTTTTACTTCAATTAGCTTCGTCGCACCTTCTCCGTCCTGTGCAATCATTTTTGATAAATCTTCTGCTACTTTGACAAAAACATCTTCAAAAATCGACCATTGTGGATGTTCTGGTGTTAATGGGTTATTTTGAGCTAAACCGTTAGCTAATACAAGAACCGTATCATTCGTTGATGTATCACCATCTACTGTAATCGCATTAAATGTCGTATCCGTTGTTTTCTTTAATAATGCTTGTAACTCTTTTTGTTCGATATTCGCATCTGTCGTAATAAAACCAAGCATTGTCGCCATATTCGGCTCAATCATACCTGAACCTTTTGCAACACCTGCAATGATGACTTCTTGTCCATCAATCTCGACTGCATACGCTGTATTTTTCATAACCGTATCTGTTGTTAAAATCGATTGTGCAAAGTCAATCGCATTTTCAAGTGTATGTCCTGGTTGAATCATATCAATGCCTGCTACTACTTTGTCCATCTTCATAATTTCACCGATAACACCTGTTGAAGCTACACCTACAAGTTGCGGTGAAATCCCCAACTTCTCTGCTGTCAGTTGCTGCATTTGTAGTGCATCTGCTATACCTTGTGTACCTGTACATGCATTGGCATTACCTGAATTAATGATGATTGCCTGCATCTTTTCATTCGTATAGACTGTTTCTTTCGTCAATACAAGCGGTGCTGCTTTAATCGCATTCGTTGTAAATACACCTGCTACACTCGCTGGTACTTCACTTACAATCATGCCTAAATCTTTCTTTTTATGCTTTAGTCCACAATGAATACCTGCTGCACTAAACCCCTTTGGTGCAATAATACTTTCACTTGTTAATCTTTTTGCTGGTTCGATGATTTGTGCCATACTATGCTCTCCTTTTAGATGAACAGCGGTACTTGTTTTAGTCCTGCCTGTTCTTCATATCCCATTATTTTATTCATGTTTTGAATTGCTTGTCCTGCTGCACCCTTCACTAAATTATCAATCACCGCAACAACGGTTAAGCGATTTGTTCGCGCATCTAAATTAATCGTCATATCGCAGTAATTCGTTCCACGCACTTGATTCGTACTTAACTTTTGTACACTTGGTACGATTCGAATGAATGGATCATCTGCATATACATCTTCATACGCCCTATATAACTGTTCTTCCGTTACCCCTGATTCAACTTGTAAATAGCTCGTCGTAATAATGCCTCGAATCATTGGAACAAGATGCGTTGAAAAGGTAATCGGCTCAACTTTTCCTGTAAATAATTCAATCGCTTGCTCAATTTCTGGAATGTGTTGATGCTGATTAATTTTATAAATCGTTGTAGCTTCGGTTGTTTCTGTAAAGTGCGTCATTTGTGATGGCTTATTACCTGAACCAGATACACCACTTTTCGCATCAATAATAATATTGTGATGCTTTACTAACCCCTTTTGCAATAAAGGTAGAATAGAAAGTAACGTCGCTGTCGGATAACACCCCGGATTCGCAATCACTTGTGCTTCTTTAATTGCTGCATCATTCCAACCACATAAACCATAAACGCTTTGATTGACTAAATCTTGTGGGGCAGCTTTTTTACCATACCAATTTTCATAATTTTCAATATTCTTTAATCGCAAATCTCCTGATAAATCGATAAAGACTGTTTGCTCATGATAGATTTCCGGAATTAATTGACCCGATATGCCAGAAGGCGTTCCAAGAAAGACCACATCTAATTGTGCTATGGCTTCTTTCGTAATCGCTTCAAGCGGCTGATCATATAATGTTGTTAAGTGCGGGTATTTTGCTGAGAATGATATCCCTTCTTCTGAAGAAGTAAATAATTGAATCTCTTGGACTGCTGGATGACTGCTTAGTAGCCGAACGAGTTCTAATCCTCCATAACCTGTTGCACCAATGATGCCCACTTTCATCGAATCACCTCTTTCATATGATATTCATATTATATAAATGTATATTTATAATGTCAAATGTATTTTTATTTATTTTGAAAATTTTAGAAAATTCCGTTTTAATTCAGCATTTTATTTTACAAAAGAGGTTCTCACGCAATTTATATCCTCTCTTTCTTTATAAATGAGCTTGTATTCGTTAAATTGCTTCTTTTATTCGTGCATAAAAAAACATTGAGCGATTTAAAACATACATTTCCATGTATCTTTATTCACTCAATGTCTCTATTTATGATTTCGGTTGTTCGTCTTGCTCATCTTTCCATTCCATCACTTCATATTGTTCGTGATCATCATGGAATTTATTAAAACGCTTTTTAAACAGGTTCCATAAATGCGATACAACTACTTTTAACACAGCATATCCTGGAATACCGAGCACAACTCCTGGTACACCATATAATGAACCAGCTGTTAACAGAACGAAAATGATTGTAATCGGATGCACATGTAATGATTTACCCATTACTTGTGGTGAGATGAACTTCCCTTCAATTAACTGCACTATCGTCCAAACTACTGCTAATTTTAATAGCATGACAGGTGCCGTTACAATCGCAATAATGGCTGCGGGGGTAATGGCTATGATAGGTCCTAGATAAGGTACGACAGATGTAATCATAGCTAAAAAACCAAGTGGTACAGCATAATCAAGTCCGATAATTAAGAAACCAATCGTCACCATCGTACCTATACAGAAGGACACGATAATTTGTCCTTGAATGTAGCTACTAATTTGGTGATCCGCATTTTTTAATACATGCTCTGTACCGCCACGTAAAGATGGTGGTAATAATTTCATAAAAGCACGTGGTAATTTTTCACCGTCTTTTAATAAGTAGAATAAAATGAATGGAACAGTTACAAGTGCTAATACAATGCCTGTTAATGTCGTTAAAAAACCTGTGATACTTGTCGCAAGTCCTTTACCTAACTGACCGGCTCCATCTTTTACATAATCACTAATTTCTTTTGTTGTATTATTAATCGCTTGGTCAAGCCGCAGGTCATACTTATCAAGTATTGCTGCAACTTTCGAACTTTCAACAAATTTTTGAATGGTATCTAAGAACTGAACAAAATATTGAGGGAATTCTGTAATTAGATTCATAAATTGCTCGCGTAAAAATGGTACAACAAGCGTCACAAGCAATGTAATCAACCCTGCGAGTGCAACATAAATGATGAGAATTGCCCATACGCGATGAATACGCCACTTCATTAATAATTTTAAGACTGGTCGTAGTAAATAGAAGGCAATCACTGCTAATACAACAGGTAGCAGTACTGTATGGACGAATACGATGATTGGTTCAAAAATGAATGAGACCTTTGTGTAAAGATACAAAGCAATTCCCATTAAAATTAATGTGACTAATCCAAAAAGCAAATTTTTACCGCCTAAAAACTGAATAAACCGTGTGTTAAAAAAATCTCTTTTATTCGGTTCCATAGCACACCTCCAACTCTTTCTATTTCTCTATTGTTCTCAGTATACACCTTTTATTGGTTAAAGCGTAAGAATTTATCCAGTGCTTGGATATTTTGTTCTAAATTGATTTGGATGACTGATCCTGAACCGGGTACATTCGCAAATGTATAACTATTTTCAACAGGAATTGTTAATTTCTCGATTTTTACATCGCCGCCTTTTACAGCACCTAATAGCATCTTCAACTGATCACCCTTCGTTAAATCTGACTGGATAGATCCTTGCACAACACCAAGTAATTTTGGATAGTTTTTCACATTTTCAACTTGAAGAACTTCTTTTTTCAATGCTTCAATTGCTTGTTGTTGACGTTCAACACGTCCAAAGTCGCCTTGTGCATCATAACGGAAACGTGCGAATCCAAGTAGTTCTTTACCATTTAGACGTTGTGTTCCTTTTTTCAATTTGACACCAATATTTTTTGACATGTCATGTGGTACAGTTACTTCTACCCCATTCGGAGCAGCAACATCTACTACTTTTTCAAAGTTTTTAAAATCGACCACCGCTACGTGATTAATTTCTACATCAAACATTTGTTTCAATGTCGCTTTCAATAAATCAGCTCCATCTAAATAATAAGCTGTATTTAATTTATAACTTTTATAACCTGGAATATCCGCATAAATATCGCGCATGAATGAAACTAATTTGACGTCATTTGTTGCTTTATTCCATGAAGCTAACATCATTGTATCGGAACGTGATTGTTTTTCACCACGTGAATCAACACCGACTAATAGAATATTCTCAATATCCTTATTACTTTGTGGATCACCATTAAATTCCAACGTTGCTTTTTCAGGAGCTTCTTCTCCAACAGCCAATTGTTCTCCAGATTTATATTGTAGGTAAAAATAAACGCCACCGATGATTGCAAGTAAAAATAATACTGTAAAAAAGATTCTTCCTTTACGTAATTTACCTTTTTTTCTTCTTTTTCGTGTTTGTGCCATATCGTTTAAATTCTCCTTTCGTCTCATCGTTTTCTTCTTTATAATAGTAACATGCTCTCTACAGTTTTTTGAGTAGTTATTATATTAAAAAAATATTTTACATCTTTCTTTTAGGAGGTCTTTTATGTCCAATCAATCATTACAAAAAGCAACATTCGCCGGTGGCTGTTTCTGGTGTATGGTTAAACCATTCATCGAGTGGGATGGAATCGAATCTGTTATATCTGGTTATATGGGTGGGACTATTGAAAATCCAACATATGAACAAGTTAAAACAGGTGAAACAGGTCATACAGAAGTGGTTGAAATCATTTATGACCCTACACAATTTCGCTATGAACAACTTTTGGAATTGTTTTGGCAACAAATTGATCCAACTGACGACGAAGGTCAATTCCAAGACCGCGGTTCAAATTATCGTGCAATGATTTTTTATCATAATGAAGAACAGCGTGTACTTGCTGAACAATCAAAAGAAGTATTGGCTAAGTCTGGTAAATTTAAAAAGCCGATTGTTACACCAATTGTACCAGCTGAGACATTTTACATCGCAGAGGATTATCACCAAGACTTTTATAAAAAGAATCCAAAAGAATATAAAGAAGACCGTGCGCAATCTGGGCGCGATGAATTCATTTCATCACATTGGGATGAAGATACGTCTATGTGACGTTATTGTATAAAAAAGGTTCTCATTTTATTTCATTGTTTTTTTGGTAGAAAGAAGTGACTTTATGGATTTATTTCTTGTTATATTACCTGTGCTACTCGTATTTTTAACAGGTTTTATTGGTCAACGTATTCTCCATTTTAATATTAAAAACATCTCCACTTTAACACTTTACGTCATGTCACCCGTATTAGCGTTCCGAACATTTTATATGACACCGATTAATATCGATTACATGTATATTTTTTCGTTTGCGATTTTATTGTGTGTTCTACTGTTCATCGTAACATTCCTTGTTACACGCCTCTTACATAGTGACCGTTCAGAAACATCTGCTGTCATGCTTGGAGCTGTCTTCATGAATAGTGGTAACTACGGAGCGCCTGTTGCATTATTTGCATTTGGTGACGAAGGCTTTCATATTGCTGTCATTATTATGGTTATTCACTCCCTTTTTATGAATACACTTGGTATCTTTATTGCTTCTGTGGGTAGTGACGACTCCCCAAGCTTAAACGCATCCTTTAAAAAAGCGTTGAAAATGCCCGTTTTATGGGGTGCTGTCATCGGTTTAGTTTTACAACTAATTCATGTACCAGTACATCAATCTGTCATGAATGCTGTTGACTTAATCGCAGATGCTTCCATTCCTGTGGTCATGCTTATTTTAGGGATGCAGTTAGCTGTGATTTCAAGAAAACGTGTCAATTATGTAGCAATGGGTGCAACAACAATCATTCGTATTATCGCTTCACCACTTATTGCAGCAGCTATTCTTTATTTTATGCCTTTACCTCCACTTGTAAAATCGGTTTTAATTTTACAAGCTGCGATGCCAGCTGCCGCAAATACGACAATGCTTGCACTACAATTTAATACAAAGCCTGATCTCGTTTCGTTCACAACATTAGTGACAACATTACTGAGTATCATCAGTATTCCGATTGTGTTATTTTTCTTAGGAGTTTAAAACTTTTTACCCTCACGCTTCGTCTAATAGATACGTGAGGTTTTTTTATTAAAAAACCGTTTATTTCTGATTTTTTAGGGAATACGTAGCTTAATATCCAACCTATACATAACGTTTCATCCTTGTAGGTGGAAAAGAGGAGGTCTTCATCATGTCTTATTCATTGAAAAAAACAGGTACATTCATCACAATTACTGCTGTCGCATTTAGTATTTTGACGTTAACACCTACCTTTTCTCAAGCCAAGAGCACCTATAAAACGGTTTCCGTTGAACAATTCAGAGAAGTTCAACCGAATAAAACCGTTCATATTTTCAGTAAACCTTCTGCTAATTCAAAAAAATATGTGAAACTACCGAAGAATAGTGCTGTCATTGTTACAGGACAAACGAAGAACGGATTCTCAAAAATTCGTTATCAATTCCAATATGCCTATGTAAAAACATCTGCGTTGAAAAAAGTTTCTTCTAAAACAGGCACACATTACGCGCGAGATATTTCTAAAAAATATCGCTACGACGTACCAATGAATGCAGGTTCGATTTATGCGCGTACATTTACCGCTTCTTTCTTAAAAACCTACAAACCGAGTCCAGCAGTTACAAACTTCTGGTTCTATAAATCTTCACCAACACAGTTCGGGATTACAGAATATGATACAAGCAAAGGGCTTTATACAGGTGATATAGAAGATGGATATTTATCCCTTTCTATCAAATACCCAATTAAAAAGAATTTAATCTGGTCTGGCGAACTTGGTCAAAAAACAAAAATTACGCAAACAAAAGCCACTGCTAAAACAAAAGCTGGCACATTTAAAAATGTCGTTGTGACCCAAAATGGCAAAATGACCTACTACTACGCACCAAATAAAGGACTAATCCAAACAAAAGACCGAGGTAAAACGTTTATCCAATTAACAAAATAAAAGCAAAGCAAGGAAGCCCTTTAAGGCTTCCTTGTTTTTTTATCAGGTGGATCTGTTTCTTTCAATGGCAGCGATTCCCTTTCGCGCGTGATTTTGTCCCTTTCAATGGCGACGTTTCCCTTTCGCGCGTGATTTTGTCCCTTTCAATGGCGATGATTCCCTTTCACGCGTGATTTTGTCCCTTTCAACGCAATATGATTCCCTTTCGCGCGTGATTTTGTCCCTTTCAATGCAATATGATTCCCTTTCACGCGTGATTTTGTCCCTTTCAATGGCGATGATTCCCTTTCACGCGTGATTTTGTCCCTTTCAATGGCGATGATTCCCTTTCACGCGTGATTTTGTCCCTTTCAATGGCGATGATTCCCTTTCACGCGTGATTTTGTCCCTTTCAATGGCGACGTTTCCCTTTCGCGCGTGATTTTGTCCCTTTCAATGGCGATGATTCCCTTTCGCGCGTGATTTTGTCCCTTTCAATGGCGATGATTCCCTTTCGCGCGTGATTTTGTCCCTTTCAATGCAATATGATTCCCTTTCGCGCGTGATTTTGTCCCTTTCAATGGCGATGATTCCCTTTCGCGCGTGATTTTGTCCCTTTCAATGGCGATGATTCCCTTTCGCGCGTGATTTTGTCCCTTTCAATGGCGACGTTTCCCTTTCGCGCGTGATTTTGTCCCTTTCAACGCAATATGATTCCCTTTCAGCCAAGTAAAATGTATAAATTCGTGCTTTCCCCTTCTTTTATGAAACCACTCAATGCTATAATGAGGTTCGATGTTTTAGAAAGGCGTTGACGATATGAATTTTAAAAAATTACCGAAAAAACTAACGCAATATGCTCAAATTCATTTAATTACACATACAGACTTGGACGGAATCGGTCCTTCTATTGTATTAGATGCTTTTGGTATTCCGCATATTCCTTATTATGTAGAGACGCGTAAAATTGATGAGGCTGTGATTGAAAAAATCGCTGAGCTGCAAGATCAAGAACTATTAATCATTACAGACTTATCTGTAAACGAAGAAACAGCTGAAGCGATTTCTGCTGTTAATAAAGAACCGAATGGCCGTCATATTATTTTAATTGACCACCATGCTTCTGCACTCTATTTAAATGATTATGGTTGGGCAGAAGTTATTCCAGAAAAAAATGGCATTAAAATGAGTGCGACTACTTTAATGTTCAAAAATTTATTCAATGCTGGTTTTGAAGTGGCACCTCTTCAACGAATCGAGCAAGAAGATGGTGAAGAATCAATCGCCACCCCTGAATATACACAAAAAGAAAAAGACACGATGTTAACACGTGTTACGCATTTTGTTGAAAATGTTCGTCTATATGATACATGGGATTGGCACGCTCTTTCGATCCAGGAAGCTGCCGACCTGAATACGATTTTCTACGCACGTCGTCGCCACGAATTCGCAAAGGATCGTATGAATTACATTTTAAATGACTCATTGTTCACAGAGGCCGACCAACAGTATCTTGATTTTTCAAAAGATGAACTACGTAAAATTTTAAAGAAAAAATCAAAACAAATGATCATCATTGAAAATTACACATTAAAAGGACATGATGAACCGATTAATATTGGTGTTGTTGAAACAGATTCATTCTTTAGCGAACTTGGCAATCATTTAGCTGAGAAGTTTGAAGAAGAAATTGATTGTGTCTTCATTGTCTCTTTAGTAAAAAATAAAGTCTCGCTACGTTCAATTGGACAAAAACTTGATTTATCAAAAATTGCGAAAGAATATAATGGTGGCGGTCATCCAAATGCATCTGGATGTGACTTATCTGCACTTGGTATGGACTTCATCTCGGCTATTTTCGAGGCACAAAAAAAAGCATAACTTGAACATATTGGACATAATTCGCGAATAAGCGAGTTATGTCTTTATTTTTTTATTAAACACTTTTTTGATGTGTATTTTTACCCTCATTAACACATAACATTTGATTTCATTCATTTTTCAGTTTAAACTACGCATAAGTTTCAATCAAAAAATTATCATTTTCAAAGTCTTAAATTTCCATAGAATAAAAAAAATAAAAAATTTAAGAGAAAAGACTAGATTAATTTATCTACTTCGTGTAAAAATATAGTTAGAAATCGAAACCAAATTCTATTTCAAATGGGAATATAATAAAGCGCTATCATTCCCCTGTAATAGTACAGAGAAATGTGATTTAGTATAATTATATGACCGACCGATTTTTTCACTCGTCATGTGCCTATTTTGTTAAACGCTTACAAAACAATTATTTACATGATTATTATTTTTAGGGGGAATTATGAATGGAATCAACAATCGAAAAACGTTTAGGGTTAAAAGAACTAGCAAATAAAGTTGTATCTGCTGAAGAAGCGGCAAAATTAATTTCAAACGGCGACGTAGTAGGTATGTCAGGCTTTACACGTGCTGGAGATGCAAAAGTTGTACCAATGGCTCTTGCAGAACGCGCGAAAAATGAAACATTCAAAATTGATGTTTACACAGGTGCTTCATTAGGCCCTGAAGTTGATAACTACTTAGCAACTGCTGGTGGTATTCGTAAACGTGGACCATTCATTGGTGACCGCGGAATCCGTACACTAATCAACTCGGGCGATGTATTATATGCAGATATGCACTTATCGCACAACGCTGAACAATACCGTCAAAATATCTTCGGTAAAGTAAACTATGCGATTATTGAAGCCGTAGCAGTTACAGAAGATGGTTATATCATTCCAACAACTTCAGTTGGTAACTCACCAATCATTTGTGAAGTAGCTGAAAACATTATCATTGAATTAAATATTACACATCCTGAAACTTTAATCGGTATTCATGATATTTATATTCCTGGTGAGCAAGGTAAGCGTGAAGCAATCCCTATGACAGATGCAACACAACGCATCGGTGAAAAAGGAATTAAAGTTGATCCAGCAAAAATTAAAGCAATCGTTGTTTCTGAAGAACCTGATGCACCTTCATTAATCGTGCCTCCTGATGAAGAAACACAAACAATGGCGAACTACCTACTTGATTTCTTCCGTAACGAAATTAAAGAAGGTCGCTTAACAAATGAATTAATGCCTCTACAATCAGGTGTTGGTTCAGTAGCAAATGCTGTATTAGATGGTTTCGCAGACGCAGAATTTGAAAACTTAGTTGTTGCTTCAGAAGTATTACAAGATGCTGTATTCAATCTAATTGATGCAGGTAAAGTACGCTTCGCAGCTGCTACTTCAATTACATTAACTGAAGAATTACAACAAAAGGTATATGGTAACTTAGAGAAATATGCAGACAAGATTACATTACGTCCACAAGAAATCTCTAACCACCCAGAATTAATCCGTCGTTTAGGATTAATCTCAATCAATACGGCTCTTGAGGCAGATATTTACGGCAACGTAAACTCAACGCATGTTTCAGGTTCAAAAATGATGAACGGTATTGGTGGTTCAGGTGACTTCGCACGTAACGCACGTCTTGGTATCTTCGTTACAAAATCATATGCTAAAGGTGGCGCTGTATCTTCAATCGTACCTATGGTTACACATGTTGACCATACAGAGCATGATGTAGATGTAATCGTTACAGAACAAGGTGTTGCTGATTTACGTGGTCTTGCACCAAAAGAACGTGTTCCATTAATCATTGAAAACTGTGCACACCCTGATTTCCGTGAACAATTATGGGAATACTACAATGCTGCAGTTGAAAAACACGGCAATGTACAAACTCCACATTTATTAAACCGTGCATTCGAAATGTACGACAATCTTGAAAAAACAGGTTCAATGAAAAAACAAAATCAACCTGTAGAATAAGAGTCACTTCAAATACGAGTTTCCTTTTGGATGCTCGTATTTTTTATGCCCGCTCCCTTTTGTTTTATTTTCGCGTTTCTCTCGATATTTTCTAAGAAACTATGTCAGTTTCCTGTCTAGTTCCATCTAGCCTATAGTCGTACCTATGTAGACGTGTTATAATGGAGGTATTGTGAAAAAGGAGGTACTTACATGATTCAAGTAAGTAATGTAGCTCTTCGTTTCGGCGATCGTAAGCTATTTGAAGACGTTAATATTAAATTTACACCTGGTAACTGTTATGGCCTAATCGGTGCAAACGGTGCTGGTAAATCAACATTTTTAAAAATTCTTTCTGGTGAAATCGAGCCACAAGAAGGCCATGTAAGCATGGGGGCAGATGAACGTTTAGCTGTCTTAAAACAAAATCACTTCGAATATGAAGAATTCCAAGTGCTTGAAACAGTTATGATGGGTCATAAAAAATTGTATGAAGTTATGCAAGAGAAAAATGCCATCTATGCAAAAGATCCATTTACAGATGAAGACGGTATTCGTGCTGCTGAATTAGAAGGTGAATTCGCAGATATGAATGGTTGGGAAGCTGAATCAGATGCAGCAATCCTTCTACAAGGTTTAGGAATTCCCGATTCAATGCACTATATGACAATGTCTGAACTAACAGGTTCTGAAAAAGTCAAAGTATTATTAGCGCAAGCTCTATTCGGTAAACCAGACGTTCTATTATTGGATGAGCCTACTAACCACTTAGACTTAAAAGCAATCCAATGGTTAGAAGAGTTCTTAATCAACTTCGAGAACACTGTCATCGTTGTATCGCATGACCGTCACTTCTTAAATAAAGTATGTACACATATCGCTGACCTTGACTTCTCTAAAATCCAAATTTACGTAGGTAACTATGACTTCTGGTATGAATCAAGTAAATTAGCACAACGTATGTTATCAGATCAAAACAAGAAAAAAGAAGAGAAAATCAAAGAATTACAAGCATTCGTTGCTCGTTTCTCTGCGAACGCTTCGAAATCAAAACAAGCGACTTCTCGTAAAAAGATGTTAGAAAAAATCGAGTTAGATGACATTCGTCCATCTAGCCGTAAATATCCATTCATCAACTTTACGATGGAACGCGAAATCGGTAATGACGTATTAACAGTTGAAAGTTTAGGTAAATCTGTAGACAGCGAACAACAATTTAAAGATATGCGCTTCTCAATGAATCGTGAAGATAAAATTGTTCTACTTGGTAACCCAATTGCAAAAACAGCTTTATTAAAAATCATCGCTGGTGAAGATGAAGATTTTGAAGGTTCTTACAAATGGGGCGTTACAACTTCTCAAAGTTACTTCCCATTAGATAACGAAGAATTTTTCCAAGGTTCTGAAAAAACATTAGTTGATTGGTTACGTCAGTTCTCTCCAGAAGATGAAACAGAAACATTCTTACGTGGTTTCTTAGGTCGTATGCTATTCTCTGGTGAAGAAGTGAAAAAATCACCTTCTGTTTTATCAGGTGGCGAAAAAATGCGTTGTATGTTATCTCGTATGATGTTATCACACTCAAACGTACTACTTTTAGATGAACCAACAAACCACTTAGATCTTGAATCAATTCAAGCATTAAATGAAGGCTTAACAAGCTTTAAAGGCGCGATGATTTTCACATCTCATGACCATCAGTTCATCCAAACAATCGCAAATCGTGTAATTGAAATCCGCGAAGACGGTTCAATTTTAGATAAGCAATTAACATATGATGAATTCCTAGAGTGGAAAGCAACAAATAAATTAGATTAATTTAAAATACAGAAGAAATCACAATGATGTGGTTTCTTCTTTTTTATACAAAAAAGCACATACCCGAAAGTATGCACTCTAAAATTTGATTTAATAAGCACCAAATGACGCATTTGTCTTGAATGGTTCATTTGGATTCAAGTTTAACTCTGTACGCAATTCTTTGCTTAAGTTTTGTAACTTCTGTTGATCTGCTACAAAATACGAAACGCCATTAATTCGCGTTTCATAACCTTCAATTTCTTTTGATTCGATTTTTAGATTCTCCATCTTTAAATATTGATTTTGGATAGCAAATAAATCTGAAATCGATAAACTTGTTCTCACATTTTTACCGAAGATTTTTGTTAATTCCCCTACTTTTAATAATGTATTCGCAGATTTTAACTGTTCAACAGTTGCTTGAATAAACTGTTGTTGACGCTGTTCACGTGAATAAACATCATTGACATCACGCTTACGCATACGCACAAAGGCAAGTGCTTCCTCTCCTGTTAAACGAGTCTCGCCAGCTTTGAAATCAATGCGCTTTTTATTATAGACATTTGTTTCCCAGAAAGGATATTTGATGTCTATATTAATACCACCTAGTGCATCCACTACATCACGAAATCCATCAAAATTCACTGTTACAAAAGCATCAATCGGAATATTCAATAATTTTTCGGTTGTTTCCAACTGTAATTTCTCTCCACCATACGAATTAATCTGTCCATATGTCATTGCTGCGTTAATTTTATGTACACCCGTATATTCGCCCGCATTGTCAATTTGAACACGTGTATCACGTGGTACAGTCGTTAAAATCACTTTACTTTCTTTTGGATTGAATGTTGCGACTAATTGTGTATCTGCACGTGCTGTCTCTGTGTTTTTCGCATAATCTTCAATGCCTAGCAATAGAATGGAGAAGGGATCATCACTATATGAAACTTCCTTTTCTCTCAAATCTGACTTATTTGCTTCACGTTGTAGTGATACTTTGGAATCGTTCAATGCCCCTTTAACAGATATCACTGAATAAATCAGGTAGCTACTAACAACAGCTAAACAAAGGACTAACAACCATAAAGAACCATGCAGCAGCCTCTTTCGACGTCGTTTGGACGTTCTTGTTTTTGCACCCATGTATATTCCCCCATATAACTTCTATCCTAAAACCAATTGTATCATAAACTACTATTAATTGTCATAAAAATATACCTTTAATCACTATGATGATATAATATTCAATTCTCTTTTTTACATTAAAAAAAGAAAACAACATCGCTTTTATGTGTTTTCTTTTTAATTTAAAGATTTTCTCTTGTACACTATTTTTTCATGACATTTGCTGCTTGTGGTCCACGCTCACCTTCGATAATTTGAAATTCTACAGCTTGTCCCTCATCCAATGTTTTAAACCCATCACCTTGAATCGCTGAAAAATGAACAAAAATATCTGCTCCTTCTTCTGATTCAATAAAACCAAAACCTTTTTCTGCGTTAAACCATTTTACTGTACCTTGTTCCATTTATCTAACCTCCATACTATTCATTATATCCATAATAACAAATAATTCAGAAAATAAAAAATGAAATAGAAAAGGGACTAGCCTAGGCTAGTCCCTGTAATTGTAAATTAAAGTTTTACAACGTTTTCTGCTTGTGGTCCACGGTTACCTTCAGTAACTTCGAACTCAACTGCTTGACCTTCGTCTAAAGTTTTGAATCCTTCGCCTTGGATTGCAGAGAAGTGTACGAATACATCGTTTTCTCCTTCAACTTCGATAAAGCCAAAACCTTTTTCTGCGTTAAACCATTTTACTGTACCTTGTTTCATGTGTAAAAACCTCCAAAATAAAAAGTGAACATATGAATCTAATTATACCTTTGCAAAAATTCACATATTACAATAAGTACCGACATAAACCCGATCACTTTTTGTAATATGTGAATAGAAGTACCGGTAATACAAGTTTCATTTGTTAAATTTATTATAACATACCACTTTATGTTGTCAATAAATTTGAATATATTTGACAATAATTTCTTTCATTTTTTTACATTTCCTTCTACTACTTCCCATATTACCCCATGGTAAACAGGTAAACAGTCTGCGCAGTTTTCACAGTATTCTCTTTCATCATCGGACCAAAAAGCCCAAAAGCGATCTTTTTTATGCATCATATTCATATATTTTTTTGAAAACTCTTCAATTAATTGTTGTAAATATTGACTTGCTTCTTGTTCATTATCATATGTGACTTCTGTCACGACATGTTCTTCCCAACCTTCAAACTGCCACCATGGCTCGTAGTCTGCTTTCATGTAAATCACTTTATACATAATATTCCTACTTTCTAAAAAAATTACTTATGTGCCAATATATCTTTTTTACTACACTATCCTCTTAAAATATGCTAAAATAACTAAAAAAGCTTTAACCAAAAAATGGAGGTTTATACATGTTTTCTTCACTTCGCCCAAAACTTAAAATGAATCAATTATTAGAACGTGGTACTGATATTCAAACAATTGAACGTTTTCAAAAAACGCTCGCATTCAATCATTTTACATCAAACGACGAAAAAAATTTACGTTATTTATATGAAACGTTGGCTAGTTCAACTCCATCTATGAAAGAAATTTTCACACAATATTTAACAGAATTATCTCCTGATAGCCACCATAAAATTGCTGAAGAGATGATTGAACATTATCTTGTAAACTTTTTTACAGCTGATCGCGACGAACACTATGTAAATGAGACGTTACGATTCTTTGATCAGTTCCGAAAACATCAATTTGAACCTGGAAAAACGATTGTGATTTTCAATCAATTCGCATTCTATGTGACAACACACGTATTATACAACTTTGGATTTAAACCTTCCAAAGCATTCGACTTAATGCGCTCATTTCAATCTGCAGTGAATGTCGATCAAGAATTATTATTTGAATCTTTTACAGAGCGCACACTTGAAAGATCCGTATCTGAAATTGTCCGTTTAATTGAGACAAACTCTAAAATCATGTATATGAAAGACTTAATTTATAGTCTAGATCGCCAAACAGACGAGATTCAATCTTCTACTGCTGCAACTGAAGAGATTACTGCTTCGATTGCAGAGATTGCACGTACTTCTACCCGAATTTCAGAAAAAACAAACCAATCAGTTGAATATGCACTTCATTCACAAAATGAAATTGGTGGTGCTTTAAATGAAATTATGAAAACAGGTGAAACATTCTCTACAATTGTTGAGTCATTTAGCGAATTACAAAAACGTGTCGGTGACATTGAACATGTTGTCACTTTGATTAATGAAATCGCTGATCAAACGAATTTACTAGCACTAAACGCATCAATCGAAGCAGCGCGCGCAGGTGAGCATGGCAAAGGTTTTGCAGTTGTTGCACAAGAAGTTCGTAAGCTTGCAGAAAATACGGTATCTGCTTTAACAGAAGTATCCACGAATGTGAAGCATTTAAAATCATATTCAAATACGGTTCAAGAATCGATTACAAGTACAACAAAAATTATTAAAGAAGCTACTACTGAAGCAAAAGAGTCACTTCCACTTCTAAATCAAATTGTCGACGAGATTTCAGATATCAACGATGCAGTTAAAACCACTGCTTCAATTTCTGAAGAACAGTCTGTTGCGATTGATGACGTATCTAATCGTATGGTACAGATTACCGATTTACAACAAGATATTCGTGAACTTGGACAATCGACTTCTGTTGGTGTACATCAATTAAGTAAAGAGATTGATGCATTCCGTCTAAGTGTTGTCAATAATGCAAATGTACAGCTTTCAAGCTATGCTCTGTTGCAATTATCAAAAGCCGATCATATTTTATGGAAATGGAAAGTATATAATATGTTCTTAGGTTTAGAACATATCCGTCCTGAAGATGTGTCTTCGCACATGGATTGTCGTTTAGGTAAATGGTACAACTCAGAAAAAGCACGTGCTCGTTTTGCGAATGAGCCCGCATATCAACAATTAGATACGTATCATGCACAAGTACATGAACTAGCAAAACAAGCTGCAACTGCTTATTCACACAACGACTTACGTACAGCTGAACAGTGCTTGTCTAAACTAGAAGAAGCATCATCATATGTGATAGAATTAATTGACGAACTCATTCACAAGATTGAACTACAACGTGGTCAATAATTCGACAAATTATTTCAAAAGAAAATATTTTGAATTGAAACCTTCTACATTTTAAAACGTATATTAACAAAAGAGTGTAAGGAGGGAATTACATGTTACACGCTGGACATACAGCATTACGCTACTTCATTTCATTTGTAACGATACCTGTTACATTTATGATTGCGATGTCAGGATTCCATTTGGGCTTTTGGATTAGTCTTGTAATCGCCGCGCTCGTTTACATGGCGAGCAACTTTATTATAAAAGTCTATCAACGATACAAGAAAAGAAAACAATTTGGTCTTACCAAATCAGAATATAATCACATCGAAGCGCAGATTCAAGAGGCGCGAGAATCACTTTACAACTTTAACCGAATGGCGACACGCGTTCGTTCAATTTCAGGTTTTAAACATTTATTTGAGATGAGTCGTTTATCAAAACGCATTATTTCAATTGTGCGTGCAAACCCTCCGAAATTCTATCAAGCAGAAATCTTTTTTTATTCTCACCTACCTTCTGCTACTGAATTAACGGAGAAATATGCTTATTTATCGAAACAGCCGATTAAAGATACGGAGATGCATCTTGCACTCCAACGCACACGTGATGCACTTGAAGATCTTTTTGTGTCATTAGAAAAAGATCTTCGTCAAATTTTAGCAGCTGATATCGAAGAATTAAAAGTCGAGCTTGATTTTGTGACGCGACGAAGTGAGCGCAGCTCGAAGGAGGAGTCTTAATCTATGCAAGAAAATCAGTCAAATAAATCAGTCGATGATTTACTGGCAGATCCATTTACGATGAATCCTCTGCCACAGCAACAAACGATTCAACCAGAAATTCAAAAAGATGCACCGGTTCGCCAATTAGATCGTTTAACACCTGAAGATCAAGAAAAAGCACGTCAATTAGCTTCTCAAATTCCAACAGGTAGTTATGAAGCAATTTTAACGTATGGTGCAAATGCACAAAATGCTTTATCGAGCTTCTCAAATAAAATGCTCGACCATGTACAGGCGAAAGATATTGGGCCTGTCGGCGATATTTTGAAAGATTTAATGACAAAATTAAATGAACTTGACCCTGAAGAATTACATCAAGACAAACCAAAAGGCTTACGTAAACTTTTTGGTAAAATGCAAAAATCGATTCAAGAAATGATGTCGAAGTATCAAAAACTGAGTACACAGATTGACCGTATTGGCGTTCAACTCGAACATTCAAAACGCGGTCTTGTAGATGATGTTCAAATGCTCGACCAATTATATGAACAAAACAAAACGTACTTTGAAGCATTAAATGTCTATATCGCTGCAGCTGAATTAAAGCGCGATGAAATCATGCATGATATTTTGCCAAAATTACGTGCAGAAGCTGAAAAATCGAATGACCAAATGGCGATTCAAGAAGTAAATGATTTAGCACAGTTCGTCGATCGTTTAGAAAAACGAATTTACGACTTACAGTTATCACGTCAAATTACGATTCAATCTGCTCCACAAATTCGTATGATTCAGCAAACGAACCAAACATTAGCTGAAAAAATTCAATCTTCGATTATGACAGCGATTCCGCTTTGGCGTAATCAGATTGCCATCGCCCTTACATTGAATAATCAACGTAAAGCAGTCGAAGCGCAAAAACAAGTAACTGCGACAACAAATGATTTATTATTAAAGAACTCTGAAATGTTGAAGATGAACACGATTGAAACAGCACGTGAAAATGAACGTGGTATCGTAGAAATCGAAACATTAAAAGCGACACAAGAAAACTTAATTTCAACGATTGAAGAAACTTTACAAATTCAAGCAGAAGGACGTCAAAAACGTCGTGAAGCTGAAATTGAAATTGGTCGTATGGAAGAAGATTTAAAACAGCGTTTACTTTCGATTCAAACAAAACAACAAGGCTATTAAAATGAAAAGGAGTCATTCCCCATCATAGAGGAACGGCTCCTTTTTTACATACTTTGTACAACGAGTGATAAAACTTTTCGTAACGTGCGAAGTGTCATATCTGAAAATTGCGCTACATCACTTGCGACAATAGACTGTCTACCATAGATGGTTGAAAATAATTGAAGTTGTTCTTCACTCGGTTCGGATGTATTTAAAAATAGATGTAATACGGTAATCCCTTGCTTCTCTGCTTCAATAACAGCTTCAGCAGTATCTAATATACCATTCTGTGCATATTCAAAAGCAGAAGGTTCCCCATCGGAAAAAACAAGTAAAAAGCGATGTTTTTCAGGTCGCTTCTTTAAACGCTCTGTCATCCAGCGAACCGCAAAGCCATCTCGATTATCTTCATGCGATGTTATCGCTGCAATTTTGTCACTAGCATCCACTGCCCCGTCCTCTAAACGATGAATCCATTCAAATATATTCGGCTGCACTTCTTTTGTCGCTTCATACGCATCTTCATAAAATAAAGTCATCTCGTGCGCAATTTCAAGTGAACGCAGTACATCATGGAATAATAGAACGGCCTGTTTTGTTTCATCTATTTTATCCATCATAGAAGCCGAACCATCAATTAATAGACCAAATACAGCATCAAGTGGCTTAGAAGGTGCATCTTTTTTATAAAAGGGACGCGGGCGATTCTCTGTAACAAATGATAAAAGTTGTTTTGAATCTAAACGACCATAACTGAGATGCGTTCGTCGACTCATCTTCTTTTGTGCCATGCGTTTTCGTAATTCTTGAACAAGTGCACGTACCATTGGTTCTTGTTGTAGACGCCACTTTTCCATGATAGATTTTGGTGTAACCTCTTCTCCATGTGTAGTAATCATCTTCTCTTGATAGATTACTTGTTCATGTTCACGTCCAAATACTTTACCAGACTTGGTATATTTCTTTTTTAATGATTTTGTCGCGAGACTTTCTTCTTTTTGTGGTTTAACAGTAGCGTCTACATCTCCGCCAGTTCCAACTTCTGTCGGTGGTTGACCATCCTGTCCTTCCACTGCTTCATCTGATAAAGATTTCCCTTCGTTTCCCCGCTCTAACTCAAAGCGTAGATGGGTCCCTGTATCATCTTGTGATTCACGATGCCAACTTCTAAAAGTTTCTTCGATTGTTTCTTTAGCTTCACCACTGCCTTCTTCTCCCCCGCAAACACCATCATGTTCATGATCTGGAATAAAAGGTGCTACTTCCAACTGATCTAGTAAAGCGTAGACATCCAACTGAATATCTTTTTTTAGAATTTCTTCAATCTGCGGTACAAGCGTCCAAATAATACGAATCGTTTCCTCTGTCGATTGACTATCAAATACGCGCTGCCATTTATATAGTAAATCGCTAAATGTATCGAATATCCCACCTGTCGGTAAGCGTAAACTACCTTCATGTAGAGCGATATAAAAATAATTTAATAATGCTTCTGCTAGAAATCCTTTTTGATGGTGCACATGAATTTGATGTCGGTATGTCACTAAATATGCTTGTGTACGCAATCGAAAAGCTTTTTTTGTACCTGGACGTTTTTTGGCTACAGATTCCATCAAACGAAATTCTTCTGCCATAATAAGCTGTTGTTCAAAAAACTTTGGATAGTTCAGCTCTGTTATTTCTTCTTGAAATTCATGCCAAGCTCTTTGTGAAAAATGACGCCAAAACCCCTCTGCTAGTAAAAAAATATCAGATAAACGGCCTAAATGTGTTTGTTCAGCTGTTCGATGACGCCAAAATACAGACATGGACATCGTTTGTTCTTTCGGATTGAATTCCATTAATTGTCGTTCTGTTAGATGAATATGTGGATTTCCCGAAAGTGCCTGTGCTAAATTCTCATAGGTAATCATCTGTCTTGCATCGATTTGTTCATTATTAAATTGAATAAATCTACTCATCTCTGCCATATCGAATCACCTACTCCATCCATGTTTTTGCTAATTCAATAACTAACTGCTTTTCTGATGCATCATCTAATTTTTCTGCAATGGCATATCGCACTGCACGAATTGGTGACATGTATTGCGCTAACTCAATCGCATCTAATAAACTTCGAATCGACGCTGCTTCCTCACTCACTAAACCATTCTCTGCTTGTTTTCGCAAATCTGTCGCAAGTGACAGCATACTATTTTTTAAAGTTGCTTGAATCCTCGGGAAGTATTCATCCACTAATCCCGCTAATTGTTCACCTGTAATATATGGAATCGCAAAAGAAACAAAACGGTTTTTCAGCGCTTCATTCATCGGTGTTGTCCCGATGTACCCTTCATTAATTGCGGCAATGACGCCGAAGTTTGGATGCGCTTGAATAACCTCACCTGTAAATGGATTCGTCAACATACGGCGATAATCCAATACACTATGCAAAATCGGTAATGTCTCAGGTTTTGCCATATTAATTTCATCAATATAAAGGAAATGTCCTTCTTTCATCGCTTTTACAACAGGACCTTCCACAAAATCAATCCATGTCTGTCCTTCCTTTTGTACAACTGTTTTAAAACCAAGTAAACTCTCTGCATCTAAATCAACCGAACAGTTAATGCTATGCATCGGTTGTTCAAATAATGCCGCAATCGACTCTGCTAATTTCGTCTTCCCTGAACCAGAAGGTCCCTTTAGTAAAATCGCTTTTTTCAGTACTACACTTAATAGAATATCTTCGTATAAATAAGCATCTGGTGATTTATAACCACCTTCTGGAATAAGTGATTGCCACTCATTATTTTCATGATCTTTCGTACGCTTTACAATTTCTTGTTCAATCAGTTCGTGCATCGTCGCTTCCCCCTATTCTAAAAAAAGAAAAACTCCCCCGATGAGACGGAGGAGCTGTTTTCTGTAAATCGCTCAATTATGCGAAATATTCTTTGTAGTAACCACCGACGTGGCCTGAGTTATCAACTACAAAATAAAACTCGTCTGTTTCATTTTTCACTTCATACTCTTTACCTACTGTTAGCATATTCGATACTAAATATTTTTTTGCATTTGTATGTTCGCATTTGACCGTTTTAATTGTTGGTGCATCTTTCCAATTTAAATGTATCATGTTCAAACAACCTCTCTACTCGCATTTACTCTCTTATTCTAACTCATTTTTAGAGAAATGTGTTAATTTTTTTACGCCCTTTTCATTTCATGCTATGCTAGATAAAACAATGGTTTTGGAGGTTCAATATGTTATTAATGTTTGGTAGTGTTCCAACTTGGTTCTTCATTATCGCTTTTTCATTCATCATTCTATTTTTCATTTTTTCAGAATGGCTGACACGCAAATAAGATTTATTACTATCTTTTCAGTGGAAAAAGAGTGTAAAATAATTTTTCTTTGAAAAAAATGTGACTTCTCGTTGAAATTGACAGAGGCAGGAAAAACATTTATTCAAAAGCCACCGCAAATGAAGAAACCTTAAAATTACGTTTTTATGGTATTTATCAGTCGGGTGATTTTACGATTGGAGCAGATATTGATACGCTACTTGATATGGATTATATTATCGAAGTAGAAGGTTATGAAATTGGCTTATCACCTGAAGTGATGAGTAAACTAAAAACAGCGACGATTCACGCCCAATTACATACAAGATAAAGGTTTGATTTTATTAAATTGTAAATCATCACACAGAGAGACCCCATTTTTGGTGTCTCTCTTTTTCTTTCAATTCAAAATTTGCATAGATGCTTGTTTTTTTATTACACAATAACATACAATAGAACAGAACGGAGGTTATGCAAGATGTTGAAAGGTTATTTAGCGAACGGATTATTTAGTTTAGGTGATCGTTTAGTGAACGAAATGATTGCAAAAGCAGTTCGTCACACGTTACCAAACGTCGACTTATACGTACCACAAGAAAATGATGCAATTAATGATAAAACAGCATTTGCAAATAGTGAGCAGATTGCATACGCAGATATTGAAGCATTAAAAATGAGTGACTTTTTAATAGCCGTCATTGATGGTGTTGAAATCGACAGTGGTGTTGCCGCAGAAATCGGTGCTTTTTCGATGTTAAATCGTCCTATTTTCGCTGTATTTACAGATTCAAGACAACAAGGGCGCGACAACATGAAGAAAATTGAAGCACTACAAGCAGACGGTGTTGAAAATCAATTCGTCTATCGCAACTTATTCGTTGTTGGCCTAATTAAGCAAAATGGCTATGTTTGTACAACAATTGATGAATTAACCGTCGAACTGAAAAAACAATTCATGTCGTAACTTTCTTCATGCATTCGTTTATTTTATTGAGATAGAGGGGTCTTTTTTATTTATGTGGTTTTTATATGCAATGTTAACATGGGCATGTTGGGGCGCAGCCAACTTGTTCTACAAAAAAGGGTCAGATCCTGCCGACCGCAATAGTCATGCCAAAATTACAATCATGGTCGGTCTTGTCATGGGTGCGCATGCAACCATCTATATGCTCGTTAAAGGTTTATCGTTAAATCTTGATGATATGATTACGTATTTACCTGTTTCTGCACTTTATATTTCTTCGATGGTGTTTGGATATGTTGGTTTACGTTATTTGGAATTATCAATTGTCGCACCACTTCAAAATTCTTCAGGCGCAATTACCGTCATTTTACTATCTATTTTCTATCCAAGTGATAATAACTGGTTACACTATGTAAGTATTTCGATTATTTGTATCGGTGTTATTTGGATTGCTGTACTTGAAAAACAACAAGATGATTTAATTCGCCATCAATCTGGCGTTGTCATCGAGAAAAAATATAAGTTCGGCTTTTTCGCCTTACTATTCCCATTACTATACGCTGTATTAGATGGTCTAGGAACATTTGCAGATGGTGTTGTTTTAGAAAAAGCAAAGTTATTATCAGAAGATGCAGCATTAATCGCCTATGAATATACATTCTTCATCGTAGCAGTCATTTACTGGGCTTATTTAGCAGTTGTAAAAAATGAAGTTGTAAACATCTTCAAACAAGGAGATCGAACAATTGCGGCATTACTCGAAACAGCTGGTCAATTCTTCTATGTATATGCCATTGCTGCTTACGCAATTGGCGCTGCACCACTAATTTCGTCATTTTGTATTTTCTCTATTATCTTATCGCGCATTTTCTTAAAAGAAAAATTATCAGGTCGTCAATATTTTGTTATATGGATTATACTGATCGGTATCGTCTTGCTCGGCTATGCAGATGAATTATAAAATGAAAGAGGCTATTCAGTTCTCTTTTTAGAGTTCGAAAAAAACGGAACCGCTCGATAGCGTGATTCCGTTTTTTTATGTTCGTACACTTATGTCTCTGTTCTTTCTTAATCTTTTAAAGTTACTTTTAAAAATGCGAGTGTTTCTGCTAAACAGCGCTGCGCCTCTTTTGTATCATAGCTAAATTGGTATTCATGATAAATCGGCTGTTCTTCATTCGCATAAAATAGCGACTGAATAGGTATATCTTGTTCCACTAACTCTTTTACGAAAGCTTGTCCTTGCGATAAGAAAGAAAAACCATTCGCGTCTGTTACGTAACTTGGTGGAAAATCAGATGTCACATGCTCAGTCAATGAAGCTTGTGTCACAACCGGGCTATCTTTCCAATCTTTATCGCCAATTAAATCCCATGCTACCGTTTTAGCGAAAAATTTCATTAGTATCTCTTTTTTCGGTAAATCCTTCATTTGCTGCAAATCGAGTGGACCACAATAGGAAATGAAAGCTTTTAAATGTTCTTTCAGTACAAGTTGCTTCATGTTCATCTCTTTTGCATACGTTGGATTCGTTTGAATCGCAACATACTGCCCCACAATCTGCGCACCTGCAGAATCGCCACCAAATGCAAGTTTTGTTAAATCTAAATTTGCCCATTTTTCAGGTGAAGCAACAAGTGTCTTGTACAAATCATTCACTTGTACAACTTGCCCTGGATAGCGTAGCTCAGGAGCCAATTCGTAATTCATGGAAATCACCGCAACTCGCTCTTTTGTCACAACATATGTCGCAAACTCTTTTGCAAGTGACTTATCCCCTGCTAAGTAACCACCACCATGTAGCCAAATTAATACAGGTAACTTTTCATCTTTTTTCACATCTTTTGGTGTATATAAATCGAATGTATTACGTGGATATTTTGAATTATAATTGATATTTTTTTGTATGTTTACTACTTCTTCACTTTTCTTAAAATTTCCGACGTCTTTAATCGGTACTTCTCGATTAAAAACATAGCGAATCATCGCTGTACCAGGTTTTGGTGATACTTCTGTTGCGACAATTAGTCCTACAATGAGTATAATATTTAAACCTATGTACCATTTTAAAAAGCGTTTCACCCACTTCATAACTCTCACCCCACTGTATCATAACACTATTCACTAAAAACCCTCTATTATTCCATTTTTATATGTAACAAAAAAGAGATTCCACTTAAAAGAATCTCTTTTTTCTTAATATTTTAATTTTAACATATGTGCATATTGCACTTTTGTATAAGCTATTACGTCGTACTGTTGTAAATCAAGTTGTTTACTCACTTCTGAAACTGCTGCGTGTTGCTTACGTGATACCACAACGAATTGTTTTGATTGTCCACTGGCTTTTTCTACTGCAACAACAATATATTTTTTCAGTCCAAATAATTGATTTAAGCGTTTGAAAAGGAAAGTTGTCATACTAAACCTCCAATATAATATGAAAATGAACGTATGTTCGTATTCTATTATCGCATATTTTCACTCTATTCTATAGAGTACTTTTGACTAGTTTAAAATCTATTGTTTTACAATATTTATCCATAATTTAAGTGCTAATTCCTTTATATTTTATACATCAAATAATGAAATTCCCTTATGAATCCGCTCCATTCCTTCTTCACAAACTCCGTAGGAACGCCAAGAACAAGTTTCACAGATTGTTGCAAGGTCTGTCGGTTGAATATACTTTTTCAATCTTCTTTCCACTTCGAACCATGGTACGAGTTGTCCAATTTGAATGCCCAACTTTTCTGCAATGTATGCATCTTGATTAAAAATTTCTTCGCTTAAACAATGATATTCACCGCTATTTGGATATTTCTCGCATAGATGATCAATGCCTTTTACTAATCGAACAAGTGTCGTCGGTCTTGCACGCAGTTGTCGATGAATGCGTGTCATATTTTCTACATATTCTTCTGAATAACCCATTCCTCTGTAGCCGACTAAGCAAAGTAAATGATGTCCTCTTAAATGAATCATGAAAAGCACCCCCCCTTTTATGTAAACTGATACAATAAATAAGTTTACACTTTTATGATTCGAAGTACAATATGGAAGATAAAGTTGTGATGATTCTGAAAGGATTCTATCGTATAATAGAAGATGGGAGGTTGATGCTCTTGCATTCTTTACGTGAGCGAATAATCATTACGATTATTACTAGTATTTTATCAACCATTGCAACGAAGATTTATTATTGGAATTCAATGGAGCCGAGTCGTGTGTGGTTTATTTTTTGTCTCATTATGATTTTATTAATGACGTATGGCTTGCTTGCATCGTATATCATCGAACGAATCGCTGCTATTTTCGATTATCAAGTCGTGAAAATTTTGATCCGTGTGCTACTTTATTTAATCGCAGGCACACTACCTTTTATCGGTTCACCTATTTTAATCGTGAGTATTATAACAGCCATTATCTATGTGTTAGTCGATGCACTCTATCCGCAGTCTAAATCATAAAAAAGGACCCTACGAGCAAGGGTCAAAGTAAGTTATGAGGTAATAAGAGACTGTAGTATTTTTAAAGCAAGAGGAGTTGGCTTTAAAAATTACTATACCTATTACATCTAAGGTGGTATGTTTTTTATATACCCCTAAAAGACTATATTTTAAACACAAATAATAAAAAAAACGAACTTTCCATACGATTTAACGTAATGGAGAGTTCATTTTATTATTTCAATCTCCTAATAAATTCGGTGTTTGCTCAGGTTGTTTTTTAGTGACCGTTTCATCTTTATCTAATTTCTCTTTACTCTTTTTCACTTTCTCTATTTGTTTTTTTAGTTCTCGATAATTGTGAGCCGTTACTTCATAAAATAAATACTTGGATTCATAAAAAGGGCGACAAATATAACGCTGATTTTTTCGGTCTTCCCAGAGATAATAATTCGCAATCAGCATATTTTGTCGTGTATTTTTAAATTGAATGTATTGTGATGAAAAATGACTGAGCTCATCTTCAGACATCCCAACATTTGTAGCTTCTTTTAAAATGTCGTGTATTTTTTCATATACTTGCTCGTTGCGTAATGTATGTGTTAATGCTACTTCGTCATTTTGAATGATTTTTCCGTATTGAATAGAGTGTGACGTTGTTGCTTCATTACATGCCCCTAGTAGAAGCATGCCTATAAGAAGAATGATTCCGACGTACGCTTTTCTCACACTGCCACCCCTTTATATTTATTTTATAGTCTCATACCCCTCTCTTATTTATCCATAACCCATTATTTATATAATCGAAAAATATTCATGTATATACAGCATTCGCTTTTTCATGCGTAAATCCTTTCAACATTGAAAAAAGGGTATGACATATGTAATGTTCATACTCTCGCTTTATTTTTATGATAAAATTTTATTTATAAAATATGATATACAACGCGTGCGTGTGATAGCTCTTTGAAACCATGAATACCATGGAAACTGCCAATTCCAGAATTATTAACACCACCGAATGGTAAGACTGGATGAACATTATGCATAATGATTCCATTAATTGTTACGCCACCAGATGACGCGCCTTGTAATAAATCATGTGGAAACAATTCAGATGGTTTGATTTCTCTTTGCAAATATACTTTTTATATTTTAAAACGGCGTGCACAACAAAAAATCGGAACCACATTATAGCGCGATTCCGATTTTTAGATTATTTAAAAGCTTGTGCTGCTTTTACTGCTTTTTTCCAGCCTGTATATAATTCTTCACGACGTGATTGTTCCATCTCTGGTGTAAACTTATGTTCTAACTTCCAGTGTGCTGCTATTTCATCCATTGAAGACCAGAAACCAACTGCTAGACCAGCTAAATATGCTGCACCTAATGCTGTTGTTTCTTTTACAACCGGACGGTCTACTGGAACATCTAATAGATCTGCTTGGAATTGCATTAAGAAGTCATTTGCGACTGCGCCACCGTCTACACGTAATGTTTTAAATGGAATACCTGAGTCTTCTTCCATTGCACTTAATACGTCATTTGTTTGATAGCAAAGCGATTCAAGCGTTGCACGAATGAAATGTTCTTTTGTCGTACCACGCGTTAAACCGAATACCGAACCACGCACGTCTGAATCCCAATAAGGCGTTCCTAAACCAACGAATGCTGGTACAACGTAAACCCCCTCTGTTGAGTCAACACGTGTTGCATATTGTTCTGAATCAGATGAATTACGGAACATACGTAAACCGTCACGCAACCATTGAATCGCAGAACCTGCTACGAAGATACTTCCTTCAAGTGCATAGTGAATTTTACCATCAATGCCCCATGCAATCGTTGTTAATAAACCATTATTTGACTTGACTGCTTTTTCACCTGTATTCATCAACATGAAACAACCTGTTCCGTATGTGTTTTTCACCATACCTTGTTCAAAACAAGTTTGACCGAATAAAGCAGATTGTTGGTCACCTGCTACACCAGCAATTGGCACTTCACTACCAAAGAATTTCGCTGCATCTGTTACACCATATACTTCAGAAGATGCTTTAACTTCTGGTAGCATCGAAGCTGGAACACCTAAAATATCAAGTAATTCCTCATCCCATTTTAATTCGTGAATATTATACATTAACGTACGTGATGCATTTGAATAATCTGTTACATGCACTTTACCGTCTGTTAATTTCCAAATTAACCATGTATCAATTGTACCGAATAATAAATCACCGTTTTCAGCCTTTTCACGTGCGCCTTCTACATGATCTAAAATCCACTTTACTTTTGTACCTGAGAAGTAGGCATCGATTAGCAAACCTGTCTTATCGCGGAAAAGTTCATCATGTCCTTTTTCTTTTAGCTCCTCACAGATTTCTGCAGTTTGACGTGATTGCCAAACAATCGCGTTATGGATTGGTTGACCTGTATGACGATCCCAAACAACAGTTGTTTCACGTTGGTTTGTAATACCAATTCCTGCAATTTGTGAAGCCTCTATATGTTTATCTGCTAAAACAGTTGCAATACACGATAGAATAGAAGACCAGATTTGTTCTGGATCATGCTCTACCCAACCTGCTTCTGGAAAATACTGTGGAAACTCTTGTTGATGTGAATAAAAAATTTCTCCCTCATGATCGAATAAAATGGCACGCGAGCTTGTCGTACCTTGGTCTAATGCTAAAATATACTTTTCTGTCATATCAAATTCCTCCTAATCTTCTTTTACATGCTTTACAGTCATTTGAGCAGCTACAAAAATAAGGATAATAATCACTGCAAATACCCAAAATAACGGATTATTTTCTCCCTCAAATACTTTTTGGAAGAACAATGCACCGAATACACCACCGATAATCGGTCCAACAACTGGAATCCATGCATATGACCAATTCGATGAACCCTTCCCTGGAATCGGTAGTAATGCATGTGCAATACGTGGACCTAAATCACGAGCGGGATTAATTGCATAGCCAGTTGGTCCACCTAGAGCCATACCAATCACTACAATTAACATACCCACTAAGAATGGACTCATACCATCTGTAATTGTATTTGTTCCTAAAGCTAGAATACCAAGTACTAATGCAAATGTTCCAATCATTTCTGCAATTAAGTTTGAAAATGGATGCTTGATTGCAGGAATTGTTGAGAAAACAGCTAATTTTGCTTCCTTGTCTTCTGTTCCTTTCCAATGTGGTAAGTACATGAAATAGACTAACACTGCACCGATGAATGCACCAATCATTTGCGCTAAAATGTAAGCGGGTACATTTTTCCACGGAAAATCACCAATTGTTGCAAGCGATAACGTTAAAGCAGGGTTCAAGTGTGCACCACTAATTCCTCCTACTGCATATGCAGCCATCGCTACTGCAAGCCCCCATGCAAATGTAATGACAATCCAGCCACCACCGAAAGCTTTTGATTTGTGTAATACGACACCTGCTACTACACCACCCCCGAATAAAATCAATAACATTGTACCAACTAATTCTGCTGTAAAAGTAGACATAAACTCACTCCTTTGGTTTTTTTTGTATGGCAAACAGAAAAAATCCGCATCTAAATAAGCTACTAAAAATAGCTATAGATGCGGACTCCTAATCTCAACCACGTAATATTATCTTATTTTTCATTTTAAATAGGATCACGTGAATCGTCAATATTATTTTGGAATTTTCGCCAAAGTTTTTTATCTGATGTTGTCACGGCTACTGCTCCAGCATCCAAAGCGCGTTCGATTTCCTCAGCATGACGAATCAATCCCCCCGTAATAACAGGAATGTTTGTTCGTTCATACACTTCTTGGATCATCTCTGGAATTATACCCGGTAATAACTCAATATAATCTGGTGCATTCTTCTCAATTAAAGAATAACTTTTCTCAAGTGCAATCGTATCAATTAAAAAGACACGTTGAATTGCTAAAATTCCTCGCTCTTTCGCTTTCATAATCATGTTCGAGCGTGTCGAAATGATACCATCTGGCTGAATCTCATTACATAGAAAGTCAGCTGCGAAATTATCCGTCTTTAAACCATTGATTAAATCAGCATGTATAATTAACTTCTTTCCTACACGTTCTGCTTCTCTTTTTAATGGACGTAATTGACTAATATGCGTTTCCAGTAATACAACATATTCAAATGGACTTGAAAAAGCACAATCGACTTGACTAATTGTTTTGGCAGCTGGAATAATGCGCTGATTTTGAAAACTCATGTCGTTCTCTCCTCTCAAGCAAATTATTTGGCTGTTGTTGCGCGTGTAATCTCTAACTCCAATTGTTCAGTATATAACGCTTTTTGGTTATCTGTCCACTGTAATTGTTGAGACATCAATTGTAAAATGACTTCTTTGTATTCAATTACTTCTTGAATATTAAAGAATAAATCACTTGTACGACGAATGAAGAAGTCATTTGGATGTTGTACAAACTCATAAGCTAAACCATATTGCAATTGTGCATACAATCCTGCTGGTAAATTACTTGGTGCTTCTGCTAAGTAAGCAAATACTTGATTCACATTCGCTCCGTAGTGATGTGCAAGATGGCGCGCTTCTTTTTCTGTTAAGCCATGTTTTACACCTTCAGCCACTTTCATATCGATGAATTTTTCAAGATTTTGTGAACCACCAATATCACCACCTGAAATTTTCAATTGCTTCGTTTGACAAGGTGCTAGTGTACGATTATAGCTTGATGCAATACGATTAATCACGCCTTCTGCCATTTTACGATAACCTGTTAGTTTACCGCCCGCAATCGTAATTAATCCTGTTTCAGATTCCCATACTTCATCATGACGTGAAATTTCAGATGGGTCTTTTCCTTCTTCATGGATTAATGGTCGAACCCCTGCCCAACTTGATTCAATTTGACGCTCTGTAATATTCACATCTGGGAACATGTAGTGAATCGCATCTAAAATGTACTTACGATCTTCTTTTGTGATTTCCATATCTTTTGGATCACCTTTATAGAATGTATCTGTTGTTCCCACATATGTTTTTCCATTACGTGGAATCGCGAATACCATACGACCATCTGGTGTATCAAAATAAATCGCTTGTTTTAATGGGAATACAGACTCATCAAATACTAAGTGAACACCTTTTGAAAGAATTAGATGTTTTCCTGTTGTTTTCCCTTCGATTGAACGCACGTCATCTACCCATGGACCCGCTGCATTGATTACTTTAGTTGCACGAATATTGAAAGATTGATTATTTAATACATCTTGTGCTTCAATCCCGTTAATTTTGCCTTGCTCATTATATAAAAAGCCTGTTGCTTTTGTGTAATTGATTAATGT
This sequence comes from Kurthia sp. FSL E2-0154, assembly GCF_038003625.1. Lineage (NCBI taxonomy): Bacteria > Bacillati > Bacillota > Bacilli > Caryophanales > Caryophanaceae > Kurthia > Kurthia sp. FSL E2-0154. The sequence goes on along the minus strand of NZ_JBBOPO010000001.1, from coordinate 842,431 downwards.
CGCGCCTTTTTCAACTGCTGTTTTTGCAACTTCAATTGTTAGACGTGCATCATCGGTACGGTATTCTACATAGACACCGCCACCTTTTAAGTCAGCTTTCTTTACAAGTGGTTCTTTTGCTAATGTTTGCGATGCATTTAACATATAACGACGTTCTGATTTTTTAACGCCTGCTAAAAAGTCATAGAGACGTAAACCAATATTTGTTGAGAATTTGCCGAATGTACCACCTTTATGGAATGGTAATAACATCCAAACAGGTGTTGTTACGTGCGGTCCGTTCTCATATACAATTGCACGTTCTTTACCTAACTCTGCAACTTCTTTAATTTCGAATTGTTTTAAATAGCGTAAGCCACCATGCACTAATTTTGTTGAGCGACTAGACGTACCTGCCGCAAAATCTTGCATTTCAACTAATGCCACAGACAAACCACGTGTAACAGCATCTAGTGCGATGCCGACACCTGTGATCCCTCCACCAATTACTAATAAATCATATGATGTTTGTTGTAATTCCTCGATTGTTTGTTGACGATTGAATGCTGATGCTGCTCTCATACGTAAATTCCTCCTATTTTTAGACGCGAAAAAAGAGACCTTTAAAAAGCACATAGCTATCGCATGTGTTCTTTAAAGGTCTCTCATTCACTCAAACCAATTATTAACTTGACTTCATTGTACATCTGTTGGAAACCATTTGCAACCTTTGTGATTTAGTTTGTTCTATTTTTTATAAATAGTAATCATTACTATTTACGTTGACACTTACAAATAATCCCTTTATAATTATAAAGTGTAATCATTACTATTTAAAGGAGCGTACTTACAAATGAACAAGCAAACACGGGGTAGTATTTTAGCACTTAGTCTATTACTAACAGGATGCAACGGGACTACCGAGGAAGAGAAAGTGAAAGCTGAGAAACCAACAGAAGAAACAAAGAAACACGATCATAATCATACAAAGTTAAGTGAAACACAAAAACAAATTTATGCAGGTTACTTTAAAGATGAACAAGTAAAATCGCGTAAGTTAAGCGATTGGGCTGGTGATTGGCAATCGGTCTATCCCTATTTACTTGATGGTACATTAGATGAAGTATTTACTTATAAAGCAAAAAAAGATAATAGTATGACTGCAGAAGCATACAAAAAATATTATAAAAAAGGATATAAAACATCTATTGAACATATCAAAATTAAAGGAAACCAAGTTACTTTTACAGAAAAAGGAAAAGAAGCAACAGGTACTTATAAAGAAGATGGATATGAAATTTTAACATATGAAAAAGGTAATCGTGGTGTCCGTTATATCTTTAAATTAGTAGAAAAAGATTCAAATTTGCCAACATATATCCAATTCAGTGACCACAGTATTTCACCTACTGCATCTTCTCACTATCATATTTACTTAGGAAATAATCGTGCAAATTTATTAAAAGAAGTAACGAACTGGCCAACATTTTACTCTTCTTCTATGAATGGACATACTATTGCACACGAGATGATCGCTCACTAATAATTTGAGAATACTTATCTTTATGTTAAACAAAAAAATTCGACGATTCATATAAAAAAGCGAGTTACATTTCATAAATGAAACGTAACTCGTACTAAATTTCAATTCTTTTTATTGGTGTTTCTAACTAACTTCATGTGATAAAAAACTATAAAAAATCACGCAAGTAGTATAACTACTTGCGCGATTAGTATGGGTCGGGACGGAATCGAACCGCCGACACTTAGAGCTTCAATCTAATGCTCTACCAACTGAGCTACCGACCCTTCATGGAGGAGATAGAGGGATTCGAACCCCCGCGCGGTTTGACCCGCCTGTCGGTTTTCAAGACCGATCCCTTCAGCCAGACTTGGGTATATCTCCATTTTGGAGCGGAAGACGAGGTTCGAACTCGCGACCCCCACCTTGGCAAGGTGGTGTTCTACCACTGAACTACTTCCGCAAATTAAGCATAAAAAAGATGCCGAGGACCGGAATCGAACCGGTACGATGATCACTCATCGCAGGATTTTAAGTCCTGTGCGTCTGCCAGTTCCGCCACCCCGGCATGGATGTATAAATCACACTATTATTAAGTGATTTATTGTTACTGACAATAATTATATTATCATAACTACTACATGTTGACAACTATTATCTGAAATTTTTTCTTACTTTTTATTTCAAATCAAACCATTGTTGTAATACTCGCTTCGTAGTCTGTTCACGATACATTTAATCATACGGATTCGCAAAGCCATGTGTACCTTCTACTATTTCAAAAGTTACTAGAGAATGCTCACTTAATTCTATTCTTACATTCTCTGGGCTAAATGCTTTTTCATTCTTTCCAAAGACCATCTGCACAGGTACTTTTGGTATGACATTCGTATAGGAGCGAATACGCGAACCGTAAAAGCATAATACTTTCTGTCCAACAACATGTTCACTACATAACCATGCGACTGTTGCACCGACACTAAAACCGACTAATTGAATAAAGTCCTATTGTTTTGCCAGTGCGTCTATTAACTCCTCAACCATCTTCTTTACTTTTTCAAAACCGACTGCTTTCATAAAATATTCATAGGCTTTTTCTTCCTCATCGTACATAAAAGCTGTTGTTCTATTTAATAAGTTTGATGATTCATCTAAATCCCCCCTACTTGTTTAATATAAACGAAAAAGAGGCTAGTAATCCAACCTCTTCAACATTACTTATACAGCTCCATTTCCTTGTTTCCAAACAATCATTTGCTGAATCAATCCTTGAATTAATTCAGGCATTTCTTCAAATGCACTTTTTGTATGCAGTCGCTCTGAAATTTGATGTGCATCTTTTCCAAAAGGTCCTACATTTAAAACTGGTGCATCGAATGTCGCAATTTGTTCGAAAGGAATTTCATATGTCTTGCCCCATACTGGTGTATTTTCTTCATAGCTTTGCCAGCCATCGTCTAAAACATACTGACAATAACTCAAGTCACAAATACCATTAAAGTAATGAATTTGTTCGAGTGGAATATCATATGGTTTTGCTGCATCTAATAAGTATGATACAGCTTGTTTCATAAACGGATGCTCTGACGAATTCGCTGGTGGATAATAGGGTGGCGCAAATAAAGTAACTGTCGCTGGTGCTAACTCTTTACAATGAATCATCAGTTCATCCGCAATCTTCAATGATTTTGTTCGGTCATCCCATACATCATTCGTATAAATTCCCTCTTCTAACTCTGACACTTTCGCTTCACCTAATTTTTCAAGGGCATACTTTTTCAATTCACTAAAGCGAATCGTACGAATCATGCCAACAGGCTTTACATTCTTTTTCGCACAAATTTTTTCGTATTGTGCATTACATTTGTCCATCGCTTCTATTGTTACTTGTTCAAAAATGTCAAAAATCTCACTTGCACTGCGCTTCATTAAAAAGACATTATAAAGCGCTGCTGCTCGGTACGGTGTTTGAGTTGAATACTGCTCTTTTAAGTCTTTCAGCTGAAGTGATACAGGGAGTGGTGTTGTCTCGCCGTAAACCGTCTCTTCGAAGCGATCATTAAATTCCATCTCAGCTGTTAAGAAGGCACTCATAAACGGTGCTGTAATGCCTTTTAATGGTTCACCGACATGCGTTTCTTTTCCGTAAAATAAAGCTGCGGGCATAATTTTTCCAATTGTACCTGAATAAATATATTCTTTGACATCTTCTGGACCTTGTGAAAAAGATGGCTCACTATTTAAAAATAACTCGATGTGTAAATCATGTTTATCACGTAAAGCTGCAATATGTTCCACTGCTTTTCGCATACCTGCTGAGTTTACTTCTTCATCAGGTACTGTAATAAGTAGTAAATTAATCGGCCACTGCTCCTCAATTGCTTTTTCGATTAACTGCATGTGTAAACATAGCCCCATTTTCATATCCATAACACCACGTCCAAATAGATACTCGCCCTTTTGTAAATCTTTCTGTGCCGCTTCATTGACATAATGTGGCTGTTTTTCTAAAAGTGCTGTCAGCTCTTCTGGTTGTGTCGCTAAGTGACGAATTTCACCGTATTCTTCTGTTTGGACCGTATCAAAATGACTGATGAGTACAACCGTATCTCGACAATGTGGTGCATGGTAAAAAGCAGATACGACTTGGCGTCCGTAATCGACATCGACAAGTTGCAATTGCGACGGATTCGTTTGAAAATAAGCTAATGTTTCTAGTTTTTCTTTTAGTTTACGCGAAAATAAACGCTCACCTTCTGTAAATGTCTCACTCCCAAAGCTTACCACCTCACATAATAACGCGCGCAATTTCTCAGGTGTTTGCCAATTCATATCTTATTCCTCCTTTTAATTTATAAATCTTCATTTACTTCAGGTACTTGAACTGCTTCTCTCTTTTGTCTTTTTAATTTAATTGAATCAATTTCATAATTCGATTTTTTCAAGAGCTTAGATTGCTCCGATGTAAAAACTATCGTTTTTAAAATTTATGCAGGTACTTTTGCATGACTTAATTGCGAATTGATGCGGTCAACTGCTAACTTACAGGCATTATAAATAAACGTCACTAGATTGAAATGCAATTTTGCTTTGCGACCTGTTCTGTGACGGATGTTATTTAACTGGAAATATTGCTTTAAATAAGCATTTACACGTTCTACTGCCGTACGTTCTTTATAGAGTTTCTTCCATAAATCTGAGCCACGTGCTGGAGACGTATACTTACGAATATCTGTTTCGCATTTTATTTTGAAAACCTTTTGACATAGGGAATCATCGCGTAATGGACAAGTTTCACATTCCTTTGGTCTTGTGAATTTGAGTGTCTGATATTTTTCATCAAAGCTGTCATAACGATAACTATGTTCGCGCACACAGGTTGGGCGGAAATGTTGGTCAAATCCAATTACTTCGCTCTCTCGTCGGACATTATACGGAATAACAGCACGCATTGTTTGATTTAATATTTGACGGTAAATTGGCTCGTAATCATATCCTGCATCAAAAATTGCGGTAGCGAAATGATTTGGCAAGAAGTCTGCGATTTTTTTCAACAAGGGTATAGCTGCTTTACTATCGCTTAAATTCCCTGAGGACATGATGCGAGCGACAATGTATTGACTTTTAGTTGAAACAGCTAAATGTCCCTTAAAGCCATACCAGAACGTATTTTTGCCATTACTATTTTTCTTAATTCCCCACTTCGGTTCAATGGGGATATCTTGCCAAAGTGTGTTCGTCGGAATCGTCAACTGAGCTTCTAGCTTCTTTTCATAGGTTGTTTGATTGACCTCAATCTCAGATTGTTCAGCTAACCAAATCGCTTGTTCTTCAGACGTTTTTCGACCACGTTTTTTTGGTGGAGCTGCTTCTTTTTTCTCTGAAGGCTTTGAGGCATCACGTGATTCGAAGTGTGTTGCATCAAAACCGAGACACTCGTCTTCGAGAAATCCTTCCGTCAAAGCGGCTAGGATAAGTTGATCCTGCATGAAATCTAGTACATCAGATTGACTAATGACATCAATCATACGAGAATATGACGCTTCTGACGGAACTGAATCCGAAACAAGAAATCCGCAATCCAAACGGAATAAAGGGTCGTTGACTAAACGTTTGACTAAGTCCTTTATTGTTGGAATACGTTCGACGATACGTACTATTAATGATTGAATCATGGCCCCGTAATTACATTCGCGTGGAGCACCACGCATTGTCTTTTTAGAAAAGAGATGAAAGATAGGTTGTACATCGAAAGTGGAGAAAATGGCATCAAATCGGTGCGAACTTTCCATTTCGAATAATTCTTGGATGTCAAACAGGCTAATTTGTTTTACAATAGTCATGAGGCATCATTCCTTTCGGGTGGGTTGTTTAGTCGCTACCATTATACCGAATTTGGGGAGGTGCCTCATTTTTATTTAATTTTACCCCTTGATAACAAAGGGATTGGAATTATGAAATTAACTCTTGAATAAAAGACGATACATAATAGTAAGAAACCAATTCCATACAATACACCTGTTCGTTGTGTTTCATCCCACAGTAAGAAGATGAGAATGGCACTACAAAATGTAATACAAAATAGCGGAATGAATGGATACCACTTCACACGATATTGTAAGTCTTCTAAACGTCCACCAGATTTTACATATTTTCGTCTAAACATAAATTGTGATAATGCAATCCCCATCCATGAAATCGTAACGGAAATACCTGCAATCGACATAAGAAGTACAAATACCGCATCTGCCTTCATAACACTTGTTAATAGAGAAAGTAATGAAAAGACCATCGTGAACAATAGAGCATTAAGCGGAATGTTACGTCTACTTGTTTTACTGAAAATTTTCGGTGCCATATCTTCAAGTGACATCGCCCAAAGTAAACGTGTTGACGCATATAAACATGAATTCCCAACGGATAAAATCGCTGTTAAAATAATAAAATTCATAATATCTGCAGCATATGGAATACCGACTAATTCAAGTAATGTTACGAACGGACTTTCTAATAATCCAAGCTCAGATGATGGGAAAATCGCTGATAAAATGACGATTGATGCAATATAAAAGACAATGATTCGAACTAAGATTGTGCGAATCGCTTTTGGAATCGTCTTTTGTGGATTTTCTGTCTCACCTGCTGCAATCCCAACCAATTCAGAACCTTGATACGAGAAAATAACATTCATCATCGTCACAAAGATAATAATGATGCCTGCTGGAAACAGTAAGGTCGGTTCTAAATTAGTCAAATGTGGTGCAACGCGATCCGCCATTGGTACAATACCGAAAATAGCTGCTGCGCCTACGATGATGAAGAAGACAACTGCTAATACTTTAATGCCTGCAAACCAAAACTCTGCTTCTGCGAAACCTCTTGTTGAAAGAGCATTTAGCGAGAATAATAATACGATGAAAATCGCACACCAAATCCATGTTGGCATATCTGGAAACCAATGCTTCATCAAAATACCAGCAGCTGTAAACTCCACCCCTGCAGTTGCAGCTGATCCAACGAAGTACATCCATCCTAACGAGAAGCCTGCTGTTGGATGAATAAACTTGGTCGCATACGTTTGGAATGAACCTGTCACTGGCATATGAACTGCTAGCTCCCCTAAACAAGTCATAACCATGTATAAAATAAAGCCTCCGATTAAATAACCAATAATGGCTCCACCAGGTCCTGCCTGATTAATCGTGTAACCAACATTTAAAAAGAGCCCTGTTCCAATAACGCCACCAAGTGATAGCATCATTAAGTGACGACTTTTCATCGTCCGATTTAATTGCGGTGTTGTGTCTTGTTTATGCATTGTAATCCGCTCCCCTTTGTTCTATGCGAATGAGGTTGTCCACCGCGCACTCACGCAGTGGACAACCTTTTTAAAATCGTAATGATAAACAGCTTAATCCCCCGTCTTGCTTTTGGAACTCGCTCATTGGTAACGCAATTACTTGGTAACCATTTTTCTCTAATTTTTCTTTTGTATTTGGATAGCCCTCTGGAATAATGACATAATCATTTATTAAGATACAGTTCGCTGAATACTCGTCTTCTTTCGGAATAATGATTTTTTTATATTCATCGAATAATGAATTTTCTAAAAATTCACCTGCTAATACCATCGTATTATCACCTAAGTACGCAATACCTGTTTTTAAATGGAAAAATTCTTTTAATGGTACGATATGCGCTGTATAGCCTTCTTTTTCTAAAATGGCTTGTAGTTGTTTCGCTCCTTCTTCATTCGTTCTCTCCGAAATACCAATATAGAATGTATTGTCTGCTTGTAATACATCACCACCATCTAAATAGCCTGGCGATTCAATTGTATAAATTTTGTCATAAAATTTTGATACAGCTGGACGAATCGCTTCGACCTCACCATTACGACTGTCTGCTCCTGGATTTGTAATGACCGCAAATTCTTTTGTTAAAACGGCTGTATCCTCTACGAATGTCGAATCTGGGAATTGCTCATCTGCTTCCAAATAAACTACTTCCACACCACATTGTTTTAATGCACCAACATAGTTTTCGTGTTGTACTAATAGCTCATCATAGTTTGGAACACCTAAATCAGATGTTGTAAGACCTTCTACATAACTTTTACCTGGTTTTTTAACGATGACATGATTGAACATTTCATTTTCCCCCTTTTATATACGAACGACTGGACATGTTAAGCAAGTTGGTCCACCCGTACCTTTTACAGTAATTTCATCACCTTTATATGTGTAAACTGTTGCGCCCGCTTCTTTTAATCGCGCTGTTGTTACAGAATTTCCAGCAGGAATCATACAAACTCTCGGTGCTAATGCTAATACATTACAACCCAGTGCATCGTATTCATCATCTGGTACTTCCACAAGTGTAAAACCTTGCGCTAATAACCACTGTCTCAGTGCGACAGGCATTAAACGCGAATGAACGACCGCTAAATCTTTATCTACAATACTAATGAATGACATCAAATGGAGGCATGCTTCTTCCCCTAAATCATGTGGTAATTGAATGACCTTGATTTCATCTACCATCGGTTCTAACATCTCTGTTAATTGACGAATCGCTTCATCATTTGTACGATAGCCGCGACCAATTGCAACCGTTTTCTCATTTAACCAGACAATATCGCCGCCATCACATACTGCATCCCCCTGCAGTTGACCGATAACCGGAATGTCATACTTTTCTAAAAATTCACGATACACTGTTGCTTCTGGCTGACGTAATGCTTTACCTGACTTTAAAATAATTGCGCCCTGCGGTGTAAATTTCACCGGATCATGCGCATAAATCGAATCTAAACCGACACGTTCATCTTGTTCTAAAAACAAAACTTCCCCTACATGCTGTTTTAAAAGCGTTAAAAAATTCTCATACTCTTTTAATGCCTCATCGTAGCTTGGTTCAGATAAATAAAAATATTTCATCCAATTCTCTCGTAGATGTTCTTGACTAATAAAAGCATCTTTCGGATGTTTTACAATCACTTTTTCAAGTTTTTTGTACATTGTGTCTGTAAACAACTGCTACACCCCTTTTATTTTTTCATTAGACGGAAAACAATTCCGTTATATGAAAAATTTATATTCCAAATATAATCGCCATACTTTATAATGTCAATAGATGTATTTTATTATTTTTTAAAAGGAGTGTTTCATATGCAAGCCCTTGATCGCATGATGATGATCACAAAGGCCATCTCTGAACACAACCAGACAGGCGTTACCATCAGCCAATTAACAGAACATACCGAACTCGCACTTGCTACATTACATCGCATTTTACACTCACTTGTGGAACATCGTCTTATTCAATTCGATGCAACAACGAAGCGTTACACATTAGGTGATGCATGGATGCAATACGGATTACAAGTATATGATCAATTTGATTATGTATCGAAAATTCGTCCGATTTTAGATGACTTAGCCGAGCTCACACAAGAAAGTGTGTATATGCATAAACCAATGGAAGACGAATCAATGATTGTTGAGCGTTTGGATAGCCCGAATAGTCGTATACATATTGTTGATCGACTTGGTTTACGAACTGCTATGCCAGAAGGTGCTGCTAACCATATCATTTTGGCGCATCGTATTATTTTAGAGAAAAAAGAAAATGTATTTAATGTGGATACTTCATTTTTACAGAAAATCATTGTAGATGGATTTGTTTTAATGGACGATGCACAAAAAGAGACAGTCTCTTTTGCGACACCGATTGTTACGAAGAATCAAGAGTTGTTACATGTGATTAGTTTAAGTGTTCTAGCTTTTTCACTAACAGAAGAACGAACTGAATGGCTGACTAAACAATTACTCGAAACACGAAAGTTAGTCGAAGAAACTTTATATTTTATGTAAAAAGAAAGAGACTTGGAAATACATCCAGTCTCTTTTCTGTTGATAGGCATAGAAAAAAGCTCATAAGTAGTCATACTACTTACGAGCTTAATATGGGTCGGGACGGAATCGAACCGCCGACACTTAGAGCTTCAATCTAATGCTCTACCAACTGAGCTACCGACCCTTCATGGAGGAGATAGAGGGATTCGAACCCCCGCGCGGTTTGACCCGCCTGTCGGTTTTCAAGACCGATCCCTTCAGCCAGACTTGGGTATATCTCCGTTTTGGAGCGGAAGACGAGGTTCGAACTCGCGACCCCCACCTTGGCAAGGTGGTGTTCTACCACTGAACTACTTCCGCAAAATATAAAATTAAAAATGGAGGAGGTAGAGGGATTCGAACCCCCGCGCGGTTTGACCCGCCTGTCGGTTTTCAAGACCGATCCCTTCAGCCAGACTTGGGTATACCTCCGTTTTTGGAGCGGAAGACGAGGTTCGAACTCGCGACCCCCACCTTGGCAAGGTGGTGTTCTACCACTGAACTACTTCCGCAAAAACGTATAAAATTGAAAATGGAGGAGATAGAGGGATTCGAACCCCCGCGCGGTTTGACCCGCCTGTCGGTTTTCAAGACCGATCCCTTCAGCCAGACTTGGGTATATCTCCATTTTGGAGCGGAAGACGAGGTTCGAACTCGCGACCCCCACCTTGGCAAGGTGGTGTTCTACCACTGAACTACTTCCGCATCTCTTACTGACAAAAAATATATTATCATAGAATATCGAATACGGTCAACTACTTTTTTAAAATATTTTTTAAAATAAAAATAAGATGCAGGAATTGTTTATAAAACAACTCCTGCATCACTACTTTACTATTCTGCTGGTGCTTTGAAAGAACGTGTCGCAAGCTCTGCATCTAACATGAAAATAGCATTTGCATCGTTTTGGATACGTGCAATCTTTGTGATTAATGTATCAAATGTTGATTCTTCTTCAATTTGTTCATCAATGAACCATTTTAAGAATGCCATTGTCGCATGTTCACGTTCATCAAGTGCGATATCTGCTAATTCGTAGATGCGGCGTGTCACTTCTTTTTCGTGTTTTAATGCTGTTTCAAAAGCATCTAAAAGCGATGTGAAATCATTTTTAACACTTGGGAATTCGCTAATTGTAACGCGTTGACCTAGATCACTTAGGAAATTATAAAATTTCATCGCATGGAAACGCTCTTCTTCTGCTTGTACTAAAAAGAAATTTGCAAATCCATCATAATCTTGATCTGTGCAATAAGCTGCCATTGCTAAATACGCATGTGCTGAATAAAATTCAAAGTTTAATTGATCATTTAATGCTGCATGAAGTTTTTCTGAAATCATAAAAAACCCTCCTAATGGTTGATTTGTTTATTTTACCATATAACGACTATTTTACCCATTTATACGCTTGTACTTTTTATATCTATTCCCTTACACTAATGAAAGAACAAGGAGTTGATTCACATGAATTATGTGACACTATCAGTGAAAGCAGCCAATCAATGGCCTGATAGTATTTGTGCAATTGAATTAATAAGAATGGAAGAAAATACAATTGTTGATTCTTTTAGTACATATGTCCAAACGCTACAAACGTTTGACCCTTTTTATACAAGTATCCATGGAATTGAAGCAAATGATGTACAATTAGCTCCTACATTTGAATCACTGATTCCCATACTTGAACGATGGCTTCAACATCAAACCGTCATCTCTTATTTCGCACCGTACGATCACCTCTGCTTACAAGAAAGTTTTGAGGCTTGCGGAAAATTAATGCCGCTCTTTACACATAAAAATTTATTGAGCGATATGAAAGCGCAGTGGCCTACCCTTTCTTCCTATACCCTCTATGATGTTCATATAAAAGTACAGACAAAAGAGGCATTAAATGATGCAGAACGCATTGTACAAATTGCGCAGGCTCTCAAAAACAAACAAGCTCTCACGCACCTTGAAACAGTTGCAACCAAATCTCTTGTTCAAAAGACAGTCGTTTTCACAGGCGCTTTAGAACAAATAACAAGATCAGAAGCTGCTAGAAAAGTCATGCAAGCAGGTGGATTCTTTAGTAATACGATGACCAAAAAAGTGGATGTACTCGTTGTGAGTGAACGAAGCCAACAACAGTATGACGACACACAAAAACAAAGTTCCAAATGGACAAAAGCCATTCACTTACAGCAACAAGGATTTCCCATTCAGATTATCTCGGAAAAAGAATTTTTCACATGGTTTTGAAAAATTAAGGACTTGATTTGACTTGGTTTGTGTGAATTCGAACATTCGACTGGCGAAACGGGTCATTCACTGAAGGTGCTGGGGCACTCGCTACTCGATTCGGGGCATTCGAGCACAAAAATGGGGTACTCGCCCACTCAAACGGATCATTCGTCAAATAAAAAAAGTTCGAGCAACGTTTTCACGTGCGTCTCGAACTTTTTTCTTGTATATATTTTTTATGAACGAGCGTTAAATTATCAACGGTTGTTGTGCCACCTCTTTTTAATGAGACTTTATACGCAATATGAAAATCGATTTTTTCATTGCTTGCATAACCTGTTTTCACACATGTATATTGACCATATTGTTTTTGATTTTCTTCAAAAACACGATAGACGATTTTACGCCAAATGGCATGATGCTGTCGTTTCAATTGGGTAAGTGGTGTGTCTTGAAAGGTTTCTTCATCTATGTTTTGTTGGGTATATTCTAATAAAATAAGCTCGGTTTGAATACATTTTTTATAGTATAAAAATTGGTCATCGAAAAAGATGCGCAAGAATGGGTGCTGCTTCCAATTTTCAAGAACATAATCTTGCTGTTCTCGGTAGCTCATGTTTTGTTTCATAATTTTTTTAGCTAAATCTGTCACATTAATTTGTTGTCGCTCTTTAAACGCTAGTAGTTTCGGACATTCACCTGTTACTAAATAGTAATGGATGAGCGTGACAAGGTCCCAAATATCATACATCGGACTTAATTGGTCTTGAATGAAAAATTGCATTTCTAATTCTTCAGCATATGCACGTAATGCGCGGCGTTCTAAATTTGCATGTAGCCCCTGCTGCACACAATACGTAGGTAAAAATCGAAACATCGCTTCGTAGTCTTCTACATCACTTTCATAAACTAAAATATCTTCTGAAATCGCGCTCTCTTCATGAATATAACGTAATGAATAAATACCTTTTGGCACACTTTGCTCAAATGTTCGTTCTTCAATTGGCGCTTGATCTTGTAGTCTCTGCGCCACTTGTTCTACCATTTTTGCTGAAATCATTTGTGTCATTTGAAGTGGTAGCTGCTCAGATGGAATCGGCTCTAAATTTTCGCCAGCTAGTAATACGCGCGGATTAGACCATGCAATTTTCTCAGCCCATTCATCAATAAAACTAACAATATACGCTTCTTTTGTTCCACCTGCTGCAACACCTCGTAACGCTCTTCCAACCATCTGTGTCATCAGAATTGCAGATACAGTAGGACGTGTTAAAAAGACAGTCTGAACATCTGGGAAATCTGCTCCTTCTGTTAAAATCGCCACATTAATTAAAACAGGAAATACGTTTTCCCGAAATGCTTGAATTGTCTGTTGGTTTTCTGCGGATGTTTCATGATTTGAAATGACGACACGTGCATCTACGCCATATTGTTTAAAAACTTGTGCAAGAGTTAAAGCATGCAATCGATTCATCGCAAATAGAATGGTTTTACCGTATTGTTTTTGACGTTGAACATATTGTTGTACAATCATGTGATTTCGTGGTTGATTCGCTACAAGTTGCTGCATAATTGATTCAGGTAGTTGATCTAGTTGTTGAAGCGTTCGCCATTGTTCTTCGTTCAATACTGTTTGAACTGTCACATCTGTTTGCAATGAATGAAAATGTGGTGCTGCTAAAATACCATTGGCAATTAAATACTTCAAATCTTTTTTATAAAAAATACCATCTGTAAATAAAGCACGTAATGCACCTTGTTCACTTTCGGCTGTTCGAAATGGTGTCGCTGTAAGCCCGAGTAGATACATACGAGCACCTTGACGTTCTATATGTGAGAGTAATGTTTTATATGTTGTAGAGGTCGCATGATGTGCCTCATCGACTACGACATAAACCTCTTGTTCGTCGGCTAACCAACGACTTAAAATTGCTTCATGATGTACTAAACTATCTTTACTCGCAATGAGTAATTGTTCTTGCTGAATGAGACGTGCAGCATCATGAACACCCGATATTATGCGATATGTTAGATCATTTTGAGCGTATTGACAAAATGTCGCATAAGCTTGATTTAATAATTCATGGCGATGCGCAAGCCACAATACCTTTTTCCCTCTTACTAATGCAGCTTCCCATAGCCAGCGAACCGCAGTCGTCGTTTTTCCTCCACCTGTTGGTAGTACAACAAGCCCCTTAAAAGAAGTCTTTTTTCGCATTTGATGTAAACGGTGAATAGCTTCCGCCTGAAAAGCATATGGAAGTGGTGGTGTGTGCTGCGCTTTTCGCATCATTTGTACTTGTTTTTCTATGTAAAAATGAAGTGAATCATCTGGAGAAATGGCTAACCAACTCTCTACTTCTTCTGGTAAACGTAATGTCAACTTAGAAGCACGAATTGCCTGTTCTACTTCTTCCACTCGCTTTTTCGAACGTGTTTGGTAGCCGAGCTTTTTCATAAATGTACGGCATTTAATGGAGACACGCTGCTGTTGATTATTCATCGCGCGCATCGTTAAATCATTTAATAATTCTTCTACTTGCATATACGCCAACCTTTCCGAATGTTTGTTCTTATATTATATCAAAGGAAAACAACAAATACAGGGCTTATCTTTAAATTTTTGGGGAATTACTCTATATGAAAGGAGTTTTCATCATGAAAAAAGATAAAGATATTTTACCAGACGAACCGCTTTTAAAAGAAAATCCACAACGCGTATATGATAAAGATATGGAACTATATGATACAGTGCTCGATGACGTCGTAAATGACGACGATTCGGAAGATAATGTAGAAGCGGAATACGAAGGCGTTAGTGAAGATGTACTCAACGATAACCCACCGCTCTAAAGAACTGCCTGCAGCACTGATAGCTCAGACAGTTTTTCTTTTCTCTAATTAATGAAGCGATAAAGGAGATTTTAGATGGAAATTGTGATCATTGGCGCTACAGGAAAAGGTTTAACTGTTGCAGCCTATTTACAAAAAATTTATCCAGACGTGACAATTCTCGACGTACCAATGGAACCGCTTGAGCAAATTCAGTCACGTAGAGTTACGATTTACTCAAGTACAACTTTTCTTACAAATTTCGTTGTAAAACCCATTGAATCATGTGCCTCTGATTATGATTTCGTATTTTTATTTGTCCATCCTTTTTATAATAAAAATATTTTACCTATTCTAAAGTCTACGTTACATGAAAGCTGCTTTATCGTATCATTTCAAGAAAATCTTTCGGATTGGGAGTTAATTCAATCATCCTGAAAATTTCCATTATTTTCAGCTGTTTGTAAATTTGAAACGTATGTCAAACAGCATCACCAAGTTGTCGTCACTTCACCGCACGCTTCTCTCAACCAAGTTGCTTTTGACTTATACGATAGTCATCCATCTTACTTTTATTATGCAGAAGAAGTAAAAAGTGTATTAGATACCATAGGCTGTACACAAATTGTACGTACTGCTTTTGATATTAAATGGACACAAGCTATCTTCTCTGGAGCAATTGACCGATTAGCCAGTGCTTTAAATTGTTTATATGGCGATATTTTACATCATCCTATCGCTTTACAATCCTCCATTCATTTAGTAAATGAAATTGTACGGATAGCTAAAAAATACAACATTCCTTTAGCACAGACACCTGAACTGGATTATGCCGCATTAATGATTGATTCTGATACCAAAAAAACGAAATAATGCCAATTGTTTAAAAGTTATTACTTCCCTATCAAAAAATACCTTCCAATCAAGATGCTTATTTGATTGATGAATTATTAGAAGTGGCTTCTTTAGTTGATCAGCCGACCCCTTATTTAGAGACACTTGCTCATTGTTTACATGAAAAAAATGAAGAAGATTTTCATAAGAATATCGCTTTTTTTTCAACCATTGGGAACAGGGACACTGTGGCGACAAGAATTAAAAAAGAGTGAAATCAGATAGGGGTAACCCTTATGATTCCACTCTTTTTTATTAAACTGTTTTTGCTTTTTTCTTTAATAGTCCAATCATCATTGCAGATACAACTGCACCAATAATGATACTTGTTACATATAACAACATTTGGCCGACACCATTTTCAACGAGTGGAATAACGAAAATCCCACCATGTGGTACAGGTAATCCAATATTAAATGCCATCGATAAACCACCTGTAATCGCTGCACCGACAACGAACGATGGAATCATACGTAGTGGGTCGCTCGCTGCGAAAGGAATCGCACCTTCTGATATGAAACAAGCACCTAAAATATAACTTGTTTTACCTGTTTCACGTTCCGCTTTTGTAAATTTATTTTTAAAGATTGTTGTTGCTAAAGCGACGCCAAGTGGCGGAACCATACCACCAGCCATTACAGCTGCCATAATCTCATAGTTCCCTGCCTCAAGCATAGCAATACCAAATGTATAAGCTGCCTTATTAAGTGGACCACCTAAGTCAAATGCCATCATCGCACCTAAAACCATTCCTAAAATAATCGCGTTTGAACCATTCAACGAATTAAGCAATGACGAGAATGCGGTATATAATTTCGTTAATTGTGGATTTAGTAACATCATGACTATACCGGATATTGCGATACCAAACACTGGATATAGCAAAATTGGCTTTAATCCATCAAAAGATTTCGGTAATTTTTTGAATACAATTTTCAAGCCTTCTACTACATAACCAGCTAAGAAACCGGCGATCAAACCACCTAAGAAACCTGAGTTGGCTCCTTCGCTATTTTGAACTGTGATAGCAAGTAAACCTGCTACCATACCTGGTGCAAAACCTGGCCTGTCTGCAATACTCATTGCGATAAATCCTGCTAAGACTGGAACGATTAAATAGAAGGCATTATCGCCACCAATAGTTTTTAGCATATAGGCGAATTGGTTAAATTGTGAGCTATCTTTATCTGCAGAATTAACACCCCAGAAGAAAGATAAAGCAATTAAAATACCACCACCGACAACGAATGGCAACATGTTCGATACACCATTCATTAAGTGTTTATAAATTTGAGATCCAATTCCTTTTTTCTCATCGCCGTCTTGTTCATCTGTTGATTTTCCTGAGTCGGAATGGAAGATAGAAGCATTTCCTTCTACTGCACGCTCTAGTAATTGATCTGCTTCATAAATCGCTTTTGAAACAGGTACTTGAATTACTTTTTTACCGTCAAAACGAGCCATTTCGACTTTTGTATCAGCGGCTACAATAATCGCATCTGCTTCTTCAATTTCGGCTTTTGTAAGTACATTTTGTGCACCACTTGAACCGTTTGTTTCAACTTTAATGTCGATTCCTTTTTCTTTTGCGACATTTTCTAATTTTTCAGCTGCCATATACGTATGCGCAATACCTGTTGGACAGGCTGTTACAGCAAGAATTTTAACCTTCTTCCCTGTTGATTGCTGTTCACTTGAAGTAGTAGTCGTTTGCTTGGGCTTTTCTTCATTTGTTTCTTTTTCTTCAATAATCGATAAAACTTCTTCCTTCGTTTTCGCTTCACGTAGACGAGTTGTAAAGTTAGCATCCATTAAAAACCCTGCCAAGCGAGATAATGCTTCTAAATGAAATTGTCCTGCACCATCTGTCGCTGCAATCATAAAGAATAAGTCCGCATTTTTACCATCTAACGAAGCATAATCCACACCTTTTTTACTACGCCCAAAAGCAATTGTCGGAGTTTTTACAGCGGCTGTTTTCGCATGTGGAATCGCAATACCATCACCAACGCCAGTTGTACTTTCTTCTTCACGCTTTAAAATTGCGGCTAAAAAGTCATCTCGATTATTTAGCCTTCCTGCATGATCGAGTACATCTGCTAATTCTGCAAGTACTTCTCCTTTTGTGCCACCTGACAGCGATAATTGTATCGTATCGAGAGGCATCAATTCTGTAATTTTCATGCGTTTCACCTCTTAAATTGTTTGAATTTCGACTTGTGGAACGAGTTTTTCTACTTCTTCTTTATGGCATAAATCTTCTTTAAAAGCTGTAGCACTACCTGAAGCAACGCCGTAACAGAATGCATCTTGTAAACTTTGCTGTTGTGCTAATTGAGCAACCATACCTGCCACAAGTGAATCGCCAGCTCCTACTGTATTGACAACTTGTCCTTTAGGAGCTTTTGCCAGAAATTGTGTGTCACTACTCACACATACTGCACCTTCACCACCAAGCGATACAATTACAAGTGATACATCTTGTTCTGTTAATTTTTTTGCATGTGCTACAGCTTGTTCCAATGTGTCGATTGTATCTCCTACTAATTCACCTAACTCGTGCTGATTCGGTTTAATAAAGTACGGTTGATATTGTAAAAGTTGTTTTAAGCGTGGTCCTGACGTATCGAGTACCCACTTTGCACCGGTTAATGCACAACTTTTTTGAAGTTGTTCAAAGAACTCATCCGTCACCGTTTCTGGAATACTTCCTGAGACTACAATCCAATCATCTTCTTTTGCGTGTAATTGTAGAAAATGTAGTAGTTGCTCTATTTCTTGACTTTGCAGTGTGGGTGCTGGGCCATTCAGTTCCGTCTCTTGCTGTGATTTAATTTTGACATTAATCCGCGTTACACTATCTACTTGAATGAATGCAGAAGGTACTTGTTCTCTTTGTAAAAACTGTTGAATATAATCACCTGTAAATCCACCGACAAAACCAAGTGCTGTAGCGTCTACTTCCATTCGTTTTAATACACGTGAAATATTAATGCCTTTACCACCAGGGTAATAACTTACTTCTTTTGCACGGTTTAACGTATTCGCTTGAAAATCATCTACATATGGAATGTAGTCAATTGACGGTGCAAATGTAACAGTGTAAATCATCGAATCCCCCCTCCATCTCTTTTTTAATACTCTAATCTATAACCTTTTACCCGATTGGATTCGGGATTAAAACGCTATTTGGTTATAACTGCTATACCTTTACCCTTTCAGAAGAAATTTAATATAAAAAAAGAGAATCACCTATAAAGATGATCCTCGCTTGTTCATTATTCGTATTCTTTTTCAAATGTTTTTGTTGAGCGCACTGTATCAAAATGACGAACAACACTTTCGATATAATCACGTTTTGGTTCTAAGAATGGTGGAAGTGATAATTTTTCACCCAATGTTTCATAAGGTTCATCTCCCATAAATCCTGGACCGTCCGTTGCGAACTCAAATAGAATGCCTTGTGCTACACGTGCATAAAGTGATTCAAAGAAGTGACGATTCACATAACCCGATGTATTAAATCCGATTTCTTCCATTCGTTTTGTCCAGTAGTCTAACACTTCACGGTCCTCTACTCGGAACGCCGCATGGTGAACAGTTCCAAAACCTTGTCGACCATTTGGTGATGTTTCATCGTGTTTCACAATAACACGCGCACCATTTCCGCCTGTTCCTACTTCAAATAGATGAAAGTCTCCTTCTTGTGCGACTTCTTTAAATAATAGTGCTTGTTCTAGCATCATTTTAAAATATTTAAAATCAGCAATGGTAATTTCGATTGGTCCTAAGCCAGTAATCGCATATTCAAGTGGGATTGGACCGTTTTGCCATGGTGTACCACTTTTAATCCCTTCATTATGTTCATCTGATACAAGTTGGTATCGTTGATCATCAAAATCAGTAAATGGTAATACTTTGACACCGAATTGTGTTTGAATACCGTCGTGTTTTACACCTAAACGTGTAAAGCGTTTTGCCCAATATTCAAGTGCTGCGTCATCTGGTACACGGAAACCTGTACGTGAAATTTCGTTTGTACCATGTGTTCCTTTTGGAATACCTGGGAAGTCGAAGAATGTCATATCTGTTCCAGCTGAACCACGGTCATCCGCAAAGAATGTATGGTATGTTTGAATATCATCTTGATTGACTGTTTTTTTCACTAAACGCATACCTAATACATTCGTAAAAAATTCATAGTTTTTTTCTGCGCTACTTGTAATAGCTGTGACGTGATGGATACCTTTTAATTGTTGATTCATGATTATTTCCTCCGTTAATTACATATTTTTGGCGTGTAATCCTACTGTTTTTAAGGCTGCAATAAGCTGTTGTTTGTCATGTTCATCTACCACATCAAATAGTTTTTCCACTAATGCTTCATGTTGTGGAAAAATACGTTCAATAAATGAGCGTCCTTCTTCTGTAAGTGCTGCAAATGTGACGCGTCGATCGGTTGGACAGGCTACGCGCTCGACATAGCCTTTTTGTTGTAATTTATCAACAACATATGTGATACTGCCACTCGTAATTAAAATCTTCTCACCAATGCGTTGAATCGGTTGATCTCCTTTATGATAAAGTAGTTCTAATACCGCAAATTCAGTTAAGTTCAGTTGATAACGTTGCATGTCCTTTCGCAAAACTTCTTCAACTGTCTGAGATGCTCGAAGTAGAACCGTCAATGCTTTTAGCGATAATTCTTTTGACATTTTATCCACTCCTTTTATCTCGAATTAAAATATCTTGAATTAAAGATAACATGGATTAAAAATACTGTCAATTAAAAAAGACACAACTTACAGCATGAATTCTCACACTATAAGTTGTGTTTGCTAATGTAAATTTTTTACTCGAACACAGTTGCGCCCTGCATTTTTTGCTTCATATAACTGTTGGTCTGCTATTTTTAAAAATTCAGTTGTATTAGTAAATCGCGCTTCTGTCAACGCAACTCCTCCTACACTAATTGTTACAATTTTACATTCACGTCCTAAATGTTCTAGCTCTGCTTTTTCAACTGCATTTCTCATATACTCTGCAATATCGAAAGCTTCACTATAAGTCGTAGCATCTAACAACACAACGAATTCTTCTCCACCATAACGCGTTAATTCCGCACGATCAGGTAACGCATCTGTTAAAATTTTTACAAGATTTTTTAATAATTGATCACCTAAAATATGACCATAATAGTCATTATATTTTTTAAACTCATCGACATCTAAAATTAAAATAGCAAAAGGTATGTTCGTGTCTTTATAGTGTTTATATAACTTTTCTAAACTACTACTTAAATAATGACGATTAAAAACTCCTGTAAGACTATCTAATAAAGCTAGTTCACGTAATTTTTCATTACTTTCTTCCAATTGTTTCGTTCGGATGCGAATTTTTTCATCCAAAGATTCATTGAGAGAAATCAATTCTTTATTTAATTGTTCAACTTGTAACCATTGTAGAGCAAATTTCCGACAAAATAGTATACATTGGATACTAATAAAAATGCCTAACATGATAAAAGTAAGATGAATTGAATTTCCAGCTGCCGAAATGCGAATCATGTCATGTATGGCCCCTACAAATACTAATAGTATCCCCACAAGTGTAATCACTTGTGTCAAATCATGCCAATTTATTTTTCTAATAACACTTACAAGTAAAAAGAGATAAAAAACATACATAAAAATCAAAATAATATTAAATAATTTTTGATACATGACCGTAGAAGAAAATGCCGTAAAGAAAATAATTACAATCATTATATCGTTATAAAAAGTAATCAATTTTTTCGGGATCGCTTCGCTAAACATTTTAGATACATAACCTACATAGAACAACATAACAATTTCAGGCATAATGAATGTCAGACGAAGAGCCAGACTCCAGTCTAGTTGGTTTAAAAAGGCTGTATATAAATAATAGTCTGTAAAAAAACCCCATAGACTTGTTGCTGCACAAAATATGCCATAAGCTAAAAATTCCTTTTGTTTTCTTCTAAATGCATAAAAAAGCAATGAAATACATGCGGTTAATGTAATATAGCCAATTAAAAAGACTTGCCAAAACTCATGTTGCTGTTGTTTTTTTACGATAATTTGTTCATTACCG
This sequence comes from Kurthia sp. FSL E2-0154, assembly GCF_038003625.1. Lineage (NCBI taxonomy): Bacteria > Bacillati > Bacillota > Bacilli > Caryophanales > Caryophanaceae > Kurthia > Kurthia sp. FSL E2-0154. Next base: position 820,471 of record NZ_JBBOPO010000001.1, on the reverse strand, counting down.
ATAGATATACTTTTCCTCAAACCACCGCTTACATTCTCAAAACTAATCACTTGAAACGTAATTTGCAGCGTCGTTTGATCTACGCGAAAACCAGGTATTTGTGGTTTCATTTGTTGTACAGCTGTCTTATTACTTTTTAGGAGGCTTCCATTCTCTTTGATAAGTACATTATTTACATATAAATTATAGCTACTATATTGAAAAGGTATATAAAATTTTAAATAGCGGCCAACAAAAGATTCAGGAACTTTAATCGTTGTACTATAAGTCGCACGATCAGAGGCAATATTTAAACGCTGATTTAGCATATAAGGTACTTTGACAATATCGCTGTTTCCAAGCTTAATTTCTTCTTTCATATCTTGTGGATCAAATAATTCACCACGTATAAAGTTCCAGTTTCCATTTAAATTTTCATAAAAAGTATCGTAATTTGAATGACGAAAATCATGTGTTGTCATTGTGGTAGCAAAACTCATCGGAGCGTACGTCATAAAAAGTATACAGAATGATAAAAGTGATACAAACCATTTTTTCATTTACGCCCCTCCTTTACCTCCGTTAGTTATTCCCTTTTTCTTATAAAATTACTACTTATTCATCAAAAAACACCCACCGAATAAATTTCAGTGGGTGTTCATTCTATTATATAGAACTGATTTTGTCAGCTTGAAGTTCCTGAGGCCAGTGAGAAATTGTGTTTCCCATCTCCCAGAACAAATATTCAAAGCGAGTTGTTTGTAAGAAAATTTCTTTAACATGTGCCAGTTCATCACCTGTTAAATCAGCTGCTAACTCATCCATCAAATCAATCATATCTTGTGCGCTATGTTCAAATGCCGGTTCACTATACATACGCACCCAGTCACCGTAAAGTGGATGATCGACAGCTCCAGGAATTTGTGCGAGTTCACGTCCAATCTCTAAATAGCTCCAAGCACATGGTAAGATAGCTGCGATCACATGCGCAAGTGAGCCATTCTGCGCTTCTGATAACATATAACGAGTATAAGCTATCGTTGTCGGCGCTTCTTTTGCTTCACGCATCTCTTGCTCTGAAATCCCAAAACGCTCTGCATATTTACGATGTAAGGCCATCTCAATTGATAGCGTATGATGGACTGAAGCTGACAAGCGTGTCATAACATCTAAATCGCGTGCTTTTTGAATCCCAATCGCAAATACTTTTGCATATTGAATTAAATATAAATAATCTTGAATCATGTAGTGACGGAATTTCTCTGGTTCTAATGTTCCGTGACCAATTCCTTGTACGAATGGATGTGCGTGATTTGCACGCCAAATCGGTCGAATTTCCTCAATTAATTGCTCTGAAAACTTCATCTTTTTTCTCTCCCTTTTCACAAACACGAAGGAAACAAAAAGGCCACTCACCGCATTACGAAAATCGTAAAAGACAGAGAATGACCTGCAAATAATATGCTAAAAATGTCACTTCTTCCTTACGACAGTGCGAACTGTATCAAGTTAGAGGGTTAAGCTACTGCTCTCTCAGCCAATTCTATATGGCACCCCTAGTAGTGATTGTTTGTGTATTTAATTGTTAGTACATACCTATCATCTATGACAACAATTGGAAAGTCAAGCGATTTTTTAAACAGGTTCTGGAATCGAGATGAACTGATCGACAACAATCGTATTAATCGCATTAATATAAGCAAGTGCACTCGCTTTAATGACATCTGTATCAGAAGCTTTTGCAATATATGTTTCGCCTTCATATTCAACTTGTAACTTCACTTTACCGATAGCTTCTTTACCGCGTGTCACACTTGAAATTTTATATTCAAGTAGCTTTACTTCGAATGCTGTTACTTCTTGTAGCGCTGAATACAATGCATCAATTGAACCTGAGCCAACTGTCGCTGCTTTCAGTACTTCCTCACCGCGACGTACCTTCACACTTGCAGACGGGAAGATTTGATTCGAAATCACTTGAATGTCTTCTAAGTGGTAGAAAGCGTCACTATGAAGCGCAACTTTTGCATCTTCATTTGTACGTTTGAAATAATTTTCTACTAAAATGAATAGGTCGTGGTTATACACTTCTTTTTTCGTATCAGCCAACTTTAAGAAATCCGCAAAAACCTCTTCAAATTGATCTGGTGTTAAGTTGCCTAACGCTAAGTTTTCAAGTGCATTTTTCACCGCATGACGACCAGAACGAGCTGTTAATACTAATTCCATATCGTCTAAACCAACCTCTGTTGGGCTCACGATTTCATAAGCATCACGTGATTTTAATAGACCATCTTGGTGAATACCAGATGAATGCGCAAAGGCATTATCGCCTGTGATAGCTTTATTTACTTGTACATCAAGTCCCATTAAGCTTGAAACAATACGCGACGTGTTCATAATCTCTTTCTTATTGACTCGTGTATGTGCATTGAAATAGTTTGAACGTGTAGATAGTGCCATTACGACTTCTTCAAGTGCTGCGTTACCCGCACGCTCACCGATTCCGTTAATTGTACACTCTACTTTATCCGCGCCATTTTTAATTGCCGCAAGTGTATTCGCTGTTGCCATACCTAAGTCGTTATGACAGTGAACGCTTAGTAATACAGAATCATCTAAGTTTTTCATACGGTCATTTAATTTACCAATCATTTCACCGAATTCTTCTGGCACTGCGTATCCAACAGTATCTGGTACATTAATCATCGTTGCGCCAGCTTTCATTACGGCTTCAATTGTTTTCCATAAATATTCAAAATCAGAACGCGATGCATCTTCTGTTGAATATTGGACTTGTGGTAAAAGTGTTTTTGCGTATTTTACTGCATCTACACCAATTTGTAGAATTTGATCTTTTGATTTTGAGAATTTTTTCTCTACGTGAATATCCGATGTACCAAGTACCATGTGAATCATTGGGTTTTCTGCGTATTTTACAGCATTGTAAACTGAATCAATATCCGCTTTCACTGCACGCGCTAATGCCGTAATCATAATATCGTCTGTGTTACCAACTTTTTGTGCAATTTGCTTTACTGCATTGAAATCGCCTTCTGATGAAGCGGGGAATCCTGCTTCGATAATATCTACTTGTAATTTTTTTAATTGATGTGCTACTTCTAATTTTTCGTATAAGTTCAATTTCGCTCCCGGAACTTGTTCTCCATCACGTAATGTTGTATCAAATAGCCAGATTTTTTTCGACATAATTTTTCCCTCTTTTCTGTATAATAAAAAAAGTCCCGCCTCTATATAGCTATCGCTAGCTACTAGAGACGAGACATTACTCGCGGTACCACTCTACTTGGATTGCATCACACAATCCCACTTATTTAAGATTCTCATCTTAATCCTGATAACGGAGGAATCCGTATAACCTTACTCGATTGTTCAGGTTATGTGCTCATGAACGAGTTCAAGAATGTACATCACTAACTTTCACCAACCGTTAGCTCTCTAAAGATGGAACACTTCTCTACTACTTTCAATCTTCGCTTGTTTAAATTATCTGATTGTTTAGAATAATATACCATTAAAAAAGCAAAGTCAACTAATTTTCAGAAAATATTTAATTTTCTTTGTTTATTATGTCGAGTTGTTGTATTTGTTATACTGTTTCCTATGAAGGAGGGATCTGATGCATATACAAGGAATCAATCATTTATTATTTTCCGTATCTAATTTGGAAGATTCGATTCCCTTTCAGCGGCGGCGATTCCCTTTCGCGCGACCTTTTGTCCCTTTCAACGGCGGCGATTCCCTTTCGCGCGACCTTTTGTCCCTTTCAACGGCGGCGATTCCCTTTCGCGCGACCTTTTGTCCCTTTCAGCGGCGGCGATTCCCTTTCGCGCGACCTTTTGTCCCTTTCAGCGGCGGCGATTCCCTTTCGCGCGACCATTTGTCCCTTTCAGCAATATTAATTTTCATTTTTTCCAAAACAAAAGAGTTGGGGTTTCCCCAACTCTTTATTCTTTATAAAATGGTTTCGCGTATGTTACCACACCTGATAGGTCTGTTAATGCACCTTTATATAATGGTAGTACGCGGTAATTTTCCAGTGGTACGTCAAATGGCGCTTGAACACCATACCAATCGGCGCGTTCAAAACCAAAGCGCGCATAATAATCGGCATGTCCTAGTACAACAACTGCAGCAAAACCACTCCATTTCGCACGTTCTAATGAAGCCTCCATTAGCTGTGTACCGATTCCCTGTCCTTGTTTTTCTGGTAAGACAGCAAGCGGGCCTAAAGCGAGTACTGGAAAATCACCAATAAAACATTCTGTATACGTAATAAATCCAATAATTTTGTCTTGTTCAACATACACGAGTGCTAAATCATCGATATAGGCATCCGTTACACGCAACTTTTCAACGAGTTCATGCTCTTTCTGATTACTATGTGGCTCTGTTTGAAATGCTCGTTGCAATAAGACGCTAATTTGTTCTGCATCTTATTTTTTTCTTTACGAATCATGTAGTTACGCTCCTTTTAATTGGCAAGTGGGCAATAGCCACATTCCCCTACACCCGGAATATCTTTTGACAGACAACAACTTTTGCGAATCGGTTGTCCGACTAAATCTTGTGGTGCTCGTCCTTTGGTATAATCCAAATAAAGTGAGTGGTCTGTGAAAATGGACCATACTTCTGCGCTTTCTAGCATTTCTAAATCGTCCATTGCACGATCAGCTAGCATCGGGTCTTCCAGTAATTTTGCATATGTAATCGTTAATTGGACAAAAAGATTATCCCATAATACTTTTGGTGAAATACTTGTCGTATTACGTAGCGCCTGAATAATTTCATAGCATTGTTTCCACAAAATCCATTTCATGACGGATGCTCGGTCGCCCTCTTGTACATAGCGCCAATCATTAGGATTTGCGAACATGCAGACAGTGAAGACCTCGTTCACCTCTGTTACATCAAATTGTAAATCACGTTCATCTCCGTCCCAAATCTCATCATACGCTGTCAGCATATAAAATTGCATCGTGATAAACTGTGCATATTTTTTAGATAGATGCGAAATCGCTGCTGCTTTTGAAGAGGCTTCTGTAATTCCTTGCATCAACTCACCCAGTTCCTCTTGGAAAAACTCTTTACGAATTCTTTCTAATGTAAAAAGTGTTCTTTTGGGTTCTACTGTGTACACTTGATGTGCATCCAATGTTAAAACTTGTTCCATCGTGAGTGCTGGCATTCTATTCACCTTCATTGTATATTTTCAATTCGTACTATAATCATAGCATAATAAAAAAGCAATCTCATTTGAAATTGCTTTTTCGACGTACTTATAATGTACCGACTAACTCATGTTTTACGACTTCATAAGCTTGGCAAATATCGCGTGTGCTCGTTTGGTGACACTCCATTAAACGCTGTGCAATCTGTTCTAAATTCGATTCACCGTCTACTAAGTCATACATCAATTGACTTTGAATTTCATCAACAAAGTTCAAAATTTCTTTTGTCATCTGTTATAACACTTCTTTCCAACTGTACTTATTTAATATCTATAGTATATCGGATTTTTGAGTAAAAAAACATTTTATTGCTCAAAATATCCATCTAAAAAATCAAATATGTACTATTAACTACTTTAAAGCGCTTACTATCTCTGTACCACTCTTTTATCGTTTCAAATAAAATTATTGCGAAAATTTAAAAAACAGGAACTGCAATATATGCAACCCCTGTTTTATCTTCTATTAAACAGCCGGTACTTCTACCACTACATCTTGGTCTTCATCGTCTTGGTCATCTGCGTCGTCTTCATCATCCACTTCAACTTCGCGTTCGATTTCGAATTCATCGCCATTCATGTACTCAAGTTCTACTTCAATTTCATATGTGCCTGTTAACTCAAAGCGTGATTGAATTAAATCTAAAATTTGGTCTTCTGTTAAGTTATCATCAATTGCTTTTTGTAAATCCGTTACAAGTGCACGAACTGTCGCTTGATCTAAATTATAACCTTTTTGTTTTAATTTGATTTTCGCTTTGCCTTTTTTCTTTTCGTACTCTAGCTCAAACTCTTTTTTGCCTGACTCAACAGAGATTTCAAGTTCACGTACTTTTTCAGACCATTTCACACCATCTGTATCTTTTAAGTGACCATCTTTTACTTTTTTACTTTTGCTGTAAGCTGTATAAGGTTTTAAACCTAGTTCAAGCTCCGTGCCATTACTGATTCCATCGCGGTCTGTATCTTCTAATGCATCTGCTACACCGTTTTTATTCGTATCTTTCTTCGTTGGATTTAAACTTAACTTATACTCAACAAAGTTGTTTAGACCATCTTTATCTGTATCTAATTTTGCGACATTTTTACCTTTTAATTTGTACTTCTTTTCCCACTTATCTTCGATGCCATTTTTGTTTTTATCAATAAATTTTGGTTTGGCATCTACTTGTGCACCTGCTGATAACAATAACGTTGTTGCAAGTCCAACTGCTAAAAATTTTTTCATATGCTCTTCTCTTTCTTTCGTGTAATAGTGTATTACAAAATTTATATCGGTCTTTTAAAGCTAAAATAAACTATACCCATAAGTTGAAATATATATCTTATTTTTTAAAAATACTGAAAATTCAATTGTTTTTATGTTATGATGATATAACTTAATAAAAAAAGGAAGTGCAACTCAGATGGCAAATAGCGTATTTTTACCAAATTATACGATTGGAACAGATGCATATGATGCAATTGGTGCAATCTGTCACACATTTGGAACAAAGGTCGCCATTATTGGTGGTCAAACGGCTTTAGAAAAAAGTATTGATAAAATCAAAGCTTCATTAGCAAAAACTGACTTTATTTTAACGGATGTACAAGTTTATGGTGACGATGCAACCTATGAACATGTCGAGCGGTTACAAGCAATCCCGACTGTACAAGAAGCAGACTTTATCTTCGCAGTTGGTGGGGGGCGTGCAGTAGATACTGTAAAAACGCTTGCTGAACGTATGGCAAAACCTATTTTCACATTCCCAACGATTGCTTCAAATTGCGCGCCAAATACTGCTGTATCAGTGATGTATAAAGCAACTGGTGAAATGGATGGACTATTCTTTTTAAATGCCCCGCCAAAACATTGCTTCATTGATACAGAGATTATTGCAGAAGCACCTAGCGTTTATTTGTGGGCTGGAATTGCAGATGCCATTTCAAAAGAATATGAATCTGCTTTTTCTTCGCGCGGTAAAACACTTGCTTATACCGATGCACTTGGCGTTCAAGTGGCACAAAATAGTGCGGATCGCTTAATGACATATGGCAAAGATGCACTTGATTCTTGTACAGAAAACAAAACATCTTTCGCTTTAGAACAAGTGGCTTTGGATATCTTAATGACAACTGCTCTAACATCGGTATTAGTCGACAACGATTACAATTCAAATGCCGCACATTCATTTTACTATGGTTCTACTGTGGTCGAAGGCTGTGAATCACACTTACATGGTGAAATCGTATGTTACGGTGTATTACTTCTTTTAACAATGGATGGACAAATTGAAGCACGTAATCGTTTATATGACTTCATGCGTAGTGTTGATTTATCTGTATCACTTGAACAAATTGGTGTGAAAAATGAAGAAGAAGTTGAGCGTATTTTAGATAAAGCAATGACAACGGTTGATATCGCTTGCTCACCATACCCCATTACAAAAGAGCTTTACAAACAAGCAATCGCAGATTTAGAAGCTTATCATCAAACACAATCATAACAACACGAGGCACTCTGTAAAAAGGTGCCTTTTTCATGTTGACGTCCCTCTCTTCTTACACTAACCTTATAGTGAGGATAATTTTTCCTTAAAAAACTTTTTATGGAGGTTCTTGTATGGTTTTTAAATTTGGTTATAAAAAAGTTGCACCAAATGAAGCACTCATTATTTCAGGGAAAAACGTCGGAAAAGAAGGCGATCCTGGTGTCTACATAAGAGATGGACGTCGCCTGCGTGTTGTACGTGGTGGCACTGTTCTCGTTACTCCTTTTCAATCTGCACATACGATTTCTCTCAATTCATTCCAAATTCCATTAAAAGCAGAAGGCATTCTCACAAAAGATGAAGTGCCTATTACAGTTCATGCAACTTCTACGATTAAAGTAGCCGATGAACTAGAAGCTGTCATTAAGTTTGCTGAGCAGTTCATGGGAAAAGCACCTGACGAAATTTCTAAAGAATTACGTGTTATTTTAGAAGGTAAATTACGCACAACAGTAGCTGAACAAGGCGCACTTGAAGTAAATAATGCACGCGAAAACTTTATTCAAGTTGTACAAGAAAAGTCAGAATCCGACTTACAATCTATGGGCTTTAACGTGGTCAATTTCTCTCTTGACCGCGTACTCGATGCAGACGAATACGATTCTGAACTCGGTTTTTTAAAGAATTTAGGGATTACAAAACTAGCAGAGTCTTCTAAACAAGCACAAAACGCCCGCTCAGATGCAGAACGTCAAATTGAAGAAAACAAGGCGACAAATGCCCAGTTAACAGAACGTGCAAAAAGTGAATCGAATATTGAAATTACACGTCAGCATACCGATTTACAACTTGAACAGACGAAATCACAAAATGACTTAGAGCTAGAAAAAACAAAACGTGAACGTGAATTGAATGAACAACGAGCGATTGCAAAACAAGCCTATGAGAAAAAACAAGCTGAACTAGAACTAGACTTAATTGAAAAAGAAACACAGGCGAAGCGTGAACGTGAAAAAGCACAACTAGAATTAAAAGAATTAGCAAAGCAACAAGCAATTATTGACGCACAAATTGCTTCTGAAAAAGAAGTCATCGCTAATGATGCAAAAGCACGTATTGCAGAGCGTCAAGCTGAAGCCGAATCTCGTTCAAAAGAGTTACAATTAAAAGTAGAAAACGACGCCATTGCACGTAAAAATCAAATTGAAATTGATGCGATTCGTGACAAAGGTATTGCGGAAGCGGAAGCTATTAAAAAGAAAGCTGAAGCTATGAAAGAATACGGTGAAGCGGCAATTGCTGAAATGTTCATTAAAGCCCTTCCTGATTTTGCTCGCGCAGTTGCAGAACCACTTGCTTCTATTAAAAATGTACAAGTAATGGACTTTGGCGGTGAAGGTGGCGGTGTGCAAGGCGTTGCTGGAAACACAGTTGGCGTTATGTCGATGGTACAAAAATCATTAAAAGAAACCACTGGGATCGACATTAAAGACTTACTCGAAACAAACGCTTCATATGGACGTAATTATTTAGGCGGTAAAACCGAAAAAGAAGCGAGTTTAGACGACGAACCTGTGGCACTTTCTCACGATGACATGGAACTATTTGAAACAACAATTGATGAAGAAGATGGACAACAAACACTTGTATAACTAAAAAAATCATCTGGCTCTTTATGCCGATGATTTTTTATTTTATTTAAATAACTTTATGTTGCTTTTTTCGCGTATTTTTTGTTAAAAAAGATATATTTTTGTTATATTTTTTATATTTTAGTATTATTTTAATATAATAGTTATGAAAATAACATGTTTACATCATCTATTTGTTATATTTGCCTGTTAAGATAGAGTTGTTCCAAAAAATGAATAAGTAGGAGTGTTTATTTTCAATGAAAAAGCAAACAATTGTAGCCTCTTTAACATTAGGCTCAACTTTATTTATATCTTCACTAACAGGTCAAACTGATGCAAATGCAATGGCAAATAGCAGTCAAGAAATGAAACAAGAGCAACAACAACAAGTTCAAAAGCAAGCCTTACAATATGAACTTTCTAAAACGCTTCCATCGAAGCAAGCTCAAAAAACGGCTCAAAAAACAACAACGCAAGATACATATAAAGTTGTATCAGGTGACACATTATCTAAAATTGCACAAAAATATGGTACATCGTATCAACAAATTATGTCGTTAAACAACCTCTCATCTACAATGATCTATCCTGGTCAAACGTTACAAGTAAGTGGTTCAAAACAACAAACGACAACGAATAACCAACCAACTGCTTCAAAACCAGCAAACACAACTTCTGGTACATACACAGTTGCAAAAGGTGATACATTATCTAAAATTGCGCAAGCGCACAATACAACTTACACACAATTAATGGAAACAAATAATCTTTCTTCTACAATGATTTATGTAGGTCAAACATTAAAAGTACGTGGTACTTCAACATCACAAGCACCATCTAACCAAGTGGTACAAACAAGTAACCCAACAACTTCAACACAAAATACGCAACAAAGTACACAGCAAAACAATCAACAAACACAACAAGCACCGAGCCAATCAAGTACACTTGTTGCAGCAACTAAAGCGGCATTAACACAAGTTGGTGTTTCATATGTATTTGGCGGTTCTTCTCCAAGTCAAGGTTTTGATTGTTCTGGTTTAATTGATTATGCATTTAAACAAGCTGGATTCAATTACGGTCGCACTTCTGCTGCTGGTTATTATACACTTGGCACAAAAGTAACAACTCCACAATACGGTGATTTAGTATTCTTCGAAGGAACATATAAATCAGGTATTTCACATGTAGGTTTCTACATTGGCGATGGAAAAATGGTTAGCGCTTCTGGTGACCATGTTCAAATTGATGATATTACAAATAGCTACTGGCAATCACACTTTGTAGGTTATAAACGTTTTTAATAATTTGTGAATAGAGCACATTTCACTCTTTTTAAAGTTTACAACAAAAAGATCCTGAAACAAAAGTATTTTCAACATAGCAAATCCCGTATGATTTTGAAAAATCATACGGGATTTGTTCGTTCAGATCAATTTTCGCTTCGAAAAATGAATAGAGGTAGGCAAGAAAAGAACGTAACGTCCTGTTGCAAATCTTGCCCCACTATATTACGTAGCGTTCGGGCATGGCTTCAAACTCCTCGTCACTACGTTCCTGTGGGGTTTTCAGCTCATGCTATTCCCGCAGGAGTCGTTTTCTACGCGTTCAATTGATTTGATCATTCGTATTTGAGACATATTATTTTGTTCTGTCCCAAGCTCTTTTATTGTTTACGTGCATCTGGGAAAAAACGATCTACGATTTTCTCTGCTGCATGTCCATCTTCTAGACCACAGTATTTTTCATGGAAAGCTGCATATTTTTCTGCATACGTTTTCGTCATTTCTTCTATATTCGATAGTGCATCTACTAAATCATCTGTATTACGTAGTAAAGGACCCGGTGCTTCTTTTTCAAAGTCCATATAGAAACCACGTAAATTCTCTTTATAATGATCAAAGTCATACGTAAAGAATAGCAGTGGACGGCGTGTATGCGCAAAATCAAACATAACAGAAGAATAATCTGTCATACATACATCTGCAATTAAATACAAATGCTGAATGTCATGATAACGTGATACATTTATAACAAAATGACGATATTCCAGTGGGATTGGTAAACGATTCCCTACAATAACATGTGTACGCATTAAAATAACATACTCATCGCCAAACTGTTCGTATAGTTTTTGCAAATCTAGCTGCATATTAAATATATGTTTACCATTCTCATCTAAATCATCATCTCTAAATGTCGGTGCATACAGTAATACTTTTTTATCTTTTGGAATGTTGTATTTCAAACGTACTTTTTCAATATACTGTTTCTGCTCCTCTGGATGATAAAAAATATCATTACGCGGATAACCTACCTCTAAAACTTCTTTTTTAAATTGGAAAGCACTGCGAAAAGCTTTTGTCGCATATGGACTTGGCGAAATTAAATAGTCCCATTGCTTCACTGCTTGGTTTACACGTGCTAAGTAACCAGGATCTTTGCCTTTAAAGTCCTCTACATCATTTTGCATTTTTTTCAGTGGTGTACCATGCCATGTCTGAATATAGATCTGTTTTGAGCTTTTCTTTACATAGCTCGGGAAGTTTTGATTATTAATCCAAAACTTCGCTTTCGCTAAGTAATAAAAATACTCAGGACTTAAACGTTTAATCACTTTCGTATGTGATGTTTTAAATTCATCTTTACCATTATATACCCAAATATAACGATAATCTGAGTTTCGTTTTACTAGCTCGTCATAAATATTTTTAGGGCTATCTGAAATTTGTTTTCCTACGCCACTTTCAAATAAAATGAGTTTCGGATCTTTTTTCAGTGTTTTCGACATCACTTTATACATTTTGCGCATTGCTGAAAAATACTTCTTACTTTTTCTAAATTTCCTCATACTCGCATCATATACTTGATGATGTTTAAGCGTGTCATAGATTGGTTTTTTCTTTGGCATTTTTTGAATCGCTTCAAAAATTCGATCATTCGAGTACACATCACGATTTGCAATAAACTGATTGGCTAACTCTTTATAATGATCTGACATTTGGAAATTGGCTTCATATGAACGCAATGTTTCATTTACCACTTCTTCACCATCATCTGTAATAAATCCCGGTAATGTCGCATCAATATCTAGATGCGATGGATACTTTCCGAGGAAATGATCGCGATCAAATTGATAATAAATAACAGGTTTATGAAGGAAACTAAAGTCGAATGCTACACTCGAATAGTCGGTAATTAATAGCGCACTCTCTTTTAATAAATCTTGTACTAAGCGGTCTCCTTGACGAATAACTGTAATTTCTTCTGGTATATCAAAGTAATCAACGAATTGTTGCATATTTGGATGTAAACAGAATAGTAATTCTACTCCCTGATTTTTCAGTGCAAGTAGTCGATCATTATGAAGTAGTTCTGTATAGCGCTCTAAATACTCAGATTTTAAAAATTTATCATTCGTCGTCAGCCAATCGCGCCAAGTTGGAATGATTAGTACTTGTTTTTTCACTTCAATATCATCTGTAAAAAGACGTGAAAAGCGAGGTAAGCCTGTTACAGCTACTTCGTATTCTTCATAGTTCAAATCGCGTACTACAATATCTTTTTCACGTTCAGATGATGTAATAAATAGATCGGTTTGGAAATCTTTCATCTTTTTACTGTAAAATCCTGAAATATTTTTCACACCTAATACACCATGTTGTAAAAAGATTTGCTTTGCACGAATACACTTCATAAACTCTTTTGAACGATTTGGATACAAGAAATCTGGATGATGTGTTCCACAAATATAATCTGCTTTTACAAGTAAATCAAAATGTTCTTTTGAACGATAGTCAAGTAAATTACCATATGGTTCTACATTCACGCGTTCTGGCGAATCTTCTCGAATGATATAATACGCATCAATCTCTGGATGCTGTGTTCGCAAATACTCGAAGAAGCGTAAACCATTATCTTGCGCTTTGTACGGACGCTCCCCAACAATCCAAATTGGACGCTCATTCGCTTTTTTTACGCGACCTTTTTTCAATACTTTTTGATACATCTCAAATTCTTCTTTTGTATATTGATTATAAAAGAACGATAGATTGCGTCCCTTTACTGTTAGATATGGGACGAAATTATGTACATATTGACTATCTGCAATATTAATTTGCCCTTTCATCAACTGTTCTACAATAATTCGTGGCATACCACAACGTACGCGTGCTACATCTTGAACATCTTTTTGGCGTAACACCCACCATAAATCCCATACATCTTCATCAAACTGCGCATTAACTATTTTTAAAAGAGTTCGAATACTCTCTTGTGCCTTCACATTTAATTCATAGTGATAGACATAACCACTTTTTTTCTTTTGCATTTTTACAAGCTTTGCTTCCACACCTACAAAACTACTCTCACTTGTATTACGCGACTGTAATTCTAATTCAATCGAAGTCAGCGGTAAGTTACGAACAGAGAGCTGAGCTTGTAGATGTAAATAATCTTTTGTTGGGTGAATTTTTGTTAGTTTACGCGCTGCATAATAATCTGTTGCACGCTTATTTGCATCAAAAGAAAAGACTAAGTAACCTTCTTTTGTAAAGTGCGGATCGATTGTATGTCCATTCAACTGAAATGTATGTAAGTCTTTTAACTCCAATTGCATGCGATGAGGTTTAAATAAACGATAACGTTGTTCAAATAATTCGCCATCTACTTCAACCACACGATCTTTACGTAAAGCCTGTTCCTCGTCTTCTAAAGGGTATAAATATGCAATTGTTAAAACAGCATCTGTTGTGCCATATTGTTCAAACCATTGTTCAAAATATCTTTCTTCAATCGTCACTTGTAAAGAAGTGATTGGAATCGTGATGACACACTCACGATTTTTTAAAAGTATATATTGATAAGCACCTTGTGATAATTCTTCTAATGTAATATGAAAGGTGTTTTTATTTTGCTCTAATATAAACATCTAATCTCTCCTAGTTTTCAAACAAAACGTCATTTTTCCATACATATAAAATTAATAATTATATAAGATTATAATTAATCCATCATATTATATCATTATTGATTTGATTTTTTGTAGCGCAATTTTACATTTCGATTACATTCACTTTACAACTATGTATTGAAAAAACGACTTTTTGTGATACTTATATAGTTAACGTTTTTACTATTTTGTTTTTCATACCTGTTATATAACGTTTTTAAACCTGTATTTGTTTCATTTTTAGCAAATTTTTCTTTTTTTAGTCATTTTCAACTTATACCTATTTTTATATAGTATTTTTATGATTTTTGAAGACTTTAACATTATATTTGTATATATAAAAAACCGTATAATGATTAGATTTATACGAGTCTCTATGATAATTTTTTTAATACTTATACTTGACTCCACGTACTCACATATTGTCAATCTTTATAATATTTGATAGCTTGAACACGTACATCATACGTTTTTTTATTATTTGGATCACTTACATACACAAGTGGTTTATTTGAATTTAACGTTCTTTTATATTTCTTACTAAAGGTTTTCTTTGTACTGCACTGTATTTTATATAATGAAACATTTGCTTTACGGGGTATTCGATAATCATTTTTTAACTTCTTCCATAATGTATGTATAGTCTACTTCATTCGCAAATATTTTTGGTGTGAAAATAAATGTAGCCATGATGAATAAAACCATCGATAAACCCATTTTTTGACCATTTATTTCTTCCTCCTTTGTACAAGTTTTTTTATCATACCATTTTTCATTTAAATACACGTAAATAAATCAAAATAATAACAAAAATAAACCAGAACACATTGAACTTTGTTCTGGTTACATCTTTATTCACTTATTGTAGCAACACGTTCTAACCCCATTATTTCATACAGCTTTTCTAAATCGACTGCTTGTTCGAATTGTTCTGCTGCTACGTTATAGGCGTGTTCACGTAATTCTTTTTCTGATTTTACAGCTGCATCGAGTGGCGCAAGTCCTTTATAAATTCGCCATTCATTGACCATTTGGCGTGTGAATGTGCGATTGTGGAAGATTCCGTGGAAATACGTGCCGAGAATACGTTCAACAACTGCGCCATCTGTTCGTCCATCATCTAATAGAAGAAATGGCTCACAGAGATGTGTATGTTTTGTACGTCCGAGATGAATTTCATAGCCTGTTAGACGTTCATTTGTGCCAAAACGAATGCCGCTATTTTGAACAGTCTTCTTCTCACCGATAAAAGTCGTCTCAATCGGTAATAAACGAAGACCTTCTGTATAGTCTACATCCCCCTCCACAAAATCAGGGTCGTATAAAGACTGCCCTAACATTTGATAACCACCACAAATCCCGACAATGGCGACATCACGCGTCGTTAGTTCTTCTTCAAAACCTTGCGCACGTAGCCATGTGAGGTCGTCAATCGTATTCTTTGTTCCTGGTATAATAATGACATCGGGATTTTTCAATTCTGCGACTGTTTTCACAAAACGTACGCCAACACCTGGTTCGTCCATGAGCGGGTCGATGTCTGTGAAATTCGAAATGCGTGGTAATTGAATGACTGCAACATCTAAGTCGAACTCATTATCTTTCGGGCGTTTTAAACGTAGCGCTGAGAGTGCTAGTGAGTCTTCTGCTTCAATCTGTACATCCATATATGGAACGACACCGAGGACAGGAATACCTGTATACTGCTCCAGCCATTCTAAACCATCATCTAGTAATTCTTTCATGCCGCGAAACTTATTAATGATGATGCCTTTTACACGCGCACGTTCGTCTTCATCAAGTAATGCGAGTGTTCCGACGATTGAGGCGAATACACCACCGCGGTCGATATCAGCGACTAAGATGACGGCTGCATCTGCCGCATGTGCCATTTTCATGTTGGCAATGTCACGTGCTTTTAAATTAATTTCGGCTGGACTTCCAGCACCCTCTAAAACGATGACATCATAGGATTCTTTTAGACGTTGCACTGCTTCTACTGCAATGGGTAATGCCTCATCAACAAAGTCATTGCGGTACGACTTAGCTGTCATATTGAGATGATGTTTTCCATGTACGATAATTTCAGACATCATATCTTGCTTTGGCTTTAACAGAATCGGGTTCATATCCGTTGTCGCTTCGACGCGCGCTGCTTCTGCTTGTACCCCTTGCGCACGACCAATCTCGCCACCACTCACAGTTACATAGGAATTCAGTGCCATGTTTTGTGATTTGAATGGTGCGACGCGATAACCTGCATTTGAAAAATGACGACAGAGAGCTGTCGCCAACATACTTTTTCCCACATCCGATGACGTTCCTTGAATCATGACTGCTTTTGCTGGCATCGTCATTCCCCCTTTAAAATTCAAGTCCTTTCACTGCTGGAATACCTTCATCATAATAATGTTTTGTTGGTTCAATTGTAGATACAAGATCAGCTAAATCAATTAATGGTTGCTTTGCACTGCGCCCTGTTACGACAAGATGCATCGTTTTCGGACGATTTTGAATCGCTTCGACGACTTCTTCAAGTGGTAGTACGTCATCAATCGGAAAACGGTCAATTGCGAGTGCATTATTTAATTCATCTAATACGAGTACATCAATTGTATCATCTTGTAGCTTCTCTTTTGTCAAAGCCCATGCTTTTTTCAGTGCGTCGCGATGTTCTTCTGGTGTTTTCGTCCATGTGAAACCAATGCCCATCTGCTTCATCTCAACACCCAGCTTCGCTAAAGCGAGCTTTTCGCCATATGTACGGTCTGGATTTTTAATGAATTGTAAATACGTAACGCTTAATCCACGACCAATCGCACGTAATGTCACACCTAAAGAGGCAGTTGTCTTCCCTTTGCCATCACCTGTATAGAGTAAGAATAATCCCTGTCTTGCCATTATAACCACGTCGTCTTTTCTTTAGCTGGTGTGCGTTTTGTCGGTTCTGGTATATCACCTTCTGGATAACCGATAAAAATCGTCCCGATGATTCGTTCATCAGACGAAGCTTCAATAAATGTATGTAAACGTTCATCATGCACAAGACCGACACCACGTGTACGCCATACAAACCCAAGACCAAGCTCAGATGCCGCTAACCACATATTTTGGATGGCACAGCTTGTTGCACAAAGGTCGTCCGTTGTCGCATCTGCATCGCCTTTAACAGCCTTCGATGTCACAACGATGACAACCGGTGTTGTACGCACGACTTTTAGTGAGCTTTCAACTAAATGTGGCTTTGTTGGAAAACGTTCTTCTAAGTATGTTGTTGCTAGTTGTTCATATGCTTGTTTCTTTTCTTCACCAAAAACATAAAAATGCCATGGTTCACGCAAACGATCCGTTGGTGCATATGTTCCTACTTCAATTAATTGTTCGATTTTTTCACGTTCTACAGGTTGTGTTGTATAATTTCGAATCGCACGTCTTTCTTTAATAGACTGAATGACTGACATATTGTTGTTCCTCCTCTACCCATGCGAGTGTTTCATGTAAGCTTGCTACTTCACCAATGAGCACCATCGCTGGATTTTTAATATTTTGTTCGACTGCTTCATCTGCAATACATTCCAATGTGGATACAATCGTACGCTGTTCAGCTGTTGTACCTTTTTCGATAATGGCAACCGGTGTTGTAGCAGGTCGACCATGCTTTATTAGCTGTTCGGAAATATAACGTAAATTCCCGACACCCATATAAAAAGCAAGTGTATCAATACCTGTTGCGATATGTTCCCACTGAATCGTATCTTGTCCTTTTGAATCACGCCCATGCCCTGTTATAATCGCAAAACTTGATGCCATTTCACGATGTGTCACTGAGATTCCTGCATAAGCTGGCGCTGCAATTCCCGCTGTAATACCTGGAACGACTTCATATGGAATTTGTTCTTGTCTTAGTACAAGCGCTTCCTCTGCTCCTCGTCCGAATACGAATGGATCACCGCCTTTTAAACGGGTTACTACTTTTCCCTCTTTCGCCTTTTCAACGAGTAATGCATGAATTTCTTCTTGAATAAAATGATGACGACCAGGTTCTTTACCACAATAAATCAATTCAGCACCTGGTTTAGCATATTTCAATAACTCTTTATTTACTAATCGGTCATATGCAATGACATCTGCTTCCTGTACACATTCCAGCCCTTTTACGGTAATTAACTTTAAATCGCCAGGCCCCGCACCTACTAAATAGACTTTTCCGTACATAAGACCTTCCTTTCCGAGCATGCACTAACAAAGCGTGCTGCTACTGCTGGATTTGACGCGAAGTGAAAATGTGTATAGCCTGCAACGATCTTGTCACGTAAATAACCTTCGCCTTTTGCTTTGAATTTCCCCTTCGTATCATATGCATGGTTTTCACTTTCCCCTTCATATGTTGAATAGTGGAATTCATGTCCTTTTGCAACCATACCTTCTTTAATTAAAAAGTTATCTTTTTTACCATAGATTTCTCGGTAACCGAGCGCCACACGTTTTCCTTGCATCTTCGTACATCCTGGAATGGCACCGACCATGTCAAAACGTTCTCCGTCCAATGTTTCAATCGCTTCCGTTAAGTACATAAAGCCACCACATTCAGCAAAAGTTGGGCGTTTTGAAGCAATGAATGATTGAATGGATTGTTTTGCGCGTTCATTCTTTGAAAGTTTCTCCGCAAATTCTTCTGGAAAGCCCCCGCCAATATATAAACCATCTGCTTCTACTGGCACTTCCTCATCTGCTAAAGGTGAAAAATAAACGAGCTTGGCTCCATTTGCCTGTAAAAGCTCTAAATTTTCTTCATAGTAAAAGTTGAATGCTGCATCTTTTGCAACTGCGATAGTACAAGTCTGTTCGGTTTGCTTTGTAAAAACAGAAGATGTTACAGCTAATGGCGCGGCCTTCGTTACATCTAATAATTGATCGAGATCAATCGTTTCTTCTACAAGCGTAGCTAATTGATCAAAATAATCTTGCATCTCACCACGTTCTAAAGCAGGAATTAGCCCTAGATGGCGACTTGGCATATGTAAATCAGGCTGTTTCTTCATATAGCCAATGACCGGTATGCGACATTCTGCTTCGATTGCTGTTTTCACAATTTGAAAATGACTCGCACTTCCCACTTGGTTCGCAATGACCGCAACAATCTTCGGTTGGTTTGATAGAAGTTGGAATCCCTTCACAATTGCTGCTGCACTTCTTGCCATCGCAGCGCAGTTCACAACGAGTATAACAGGCGATTCTGTAATCGCTGCAATGTCCGCTGTTGAACCCACGTCTGACAATGGATTTTTCCCATCGTAAAATCCCATAACACCTTCAATAATCGCGACATCACTTGATGCAGTTGCACGCATGACGATGTCTTTTACAACGTCTTCTTCAAACATGAAACTATCAATATTACGCGATGTTCTACCTGTTACAGCTTGGTGGAATGATGGGTCAATATAGTCGGGACCACATTTAAATCCCTGTACCGTTAAACCTCTTTTTTGTAATGCTGCCATTAAACCAATCGTAAGTGTTGTTTTTCCTACACCACTATTCGTCCCTGCGATGACAAAACGATTCATTCTCTCACATCCTCATAAACAATTTCCGCAACCGAAATGGTTGTATTTCCTGATTTTTTCTTCACTAATAATAGTTCACTGTTCCCACTATAACGACGTACAGCTGGTTCACTTACTCCGTAAACACCTGTATATTTAAAGACCGTATCCGAAGGTGCTGTCACTTGTTCTGCATTCAACTCGCCTTTTGAATACCACTTAAATTCCCAATCATATTTTGACGTAACATCATGGAAGCAAGGCTCATCTTTTTTTAGTTCAAATGTCACAAGTGCCTTCACGCTTTTGATGGATAAACCGAGTTCTTGTAATGTTTCTTGAATGACTTGCTCTACTTCTTCTGTTGATGTACCACGATTGCAACCCATACCAATAACTAATGATTTCGGACGATAGACGACCGCATTTTCAATCAGTTCATCTGGTTGTAAGAGGCGATGTGTAATTACGAGTGCTGCTTGTGGTTTTGCATCCATCGCTTCTGCAATCGTGTCATATTGTTTTAGATTCGTCGGCATCGGTGTATCATGCATCCACCAATCTTTTTCACCTGTCTCTTGTACAATTGCCACATGTTCCTCATTGACAACTGAAGCCGATACAGGTGTCAAATGTGTATCAGAATCCCACTGCCAGCCAAATTTCGCACCGAATAAATCGACTGGAATGGTCTTTTGAACATCGGATGCTGTTGTAATAATCGCATTCGCTTGTAGAGCTTCTGCTACCGTATGCGTCAGAGCATTTGCACCGCCAAGATGCCCTGATAACATGCTGATGACATTCTCACCGCGGTCATCAATCACAACGACAGCTGGATCGACTTTTTTGTCGACTAACACAGGTGCAATCATGCGTACGACTGCACCGAGTGAGATAATGGTGATAATACCTTGATAATGCTTAAATAATGCTGGGAATAACATACGCACGCTACCACTAAATAATTGAACATTATGCGCGCGCTCATCACCACGTTCAAACTTACTCATATAATAGACATCTGTGTTTGGCAATGCCGCGTGTAGTTTACGACTAATCTCCACACCATGCTTAGTAATTGCGACAATCGCATACGGATGCTTCACTTCAATTGGCGCTAATACATCGTCACGTAACTCGATCACCATTACTCTGTCACCGCTTTACGGAAACCATGTGTAAATGTTTTATCATATAATTTCGAACGATAATCTTTTTCATGAATATGTGGGTCTAATGCCCAACCCGCTAAAATCATTGCTTGTTTACGAATTCCGTTCGTACGCATTGCTTCATCTAAATTCACTAATGTTGTACGTACAATCTTTTGGTCTGGCCATGTCGCACGTTGCACTACTGCGATTGGCGTATCATCCGACCAACCTGCATCTTGTAATTCACGCACGATTTTCTTCGTTAATGTCGCACTTAAAAATAGTGCAATCGTACAATGGTGACTTGCTAAATCACGTAATTTTTCAAATTCAGGTACAGGAGTACGTCCTTCTGCACGCGTTAAAATCAGTGTCTGTGTTAAATCAGGAATTGTTAACTCGGCTCCTACTGCAGCAGCAGATGCAAATACAGAACTCACACCCGGAATAATTTCGCATGTAATATCATGTTGTTGTAAAATCGCCATCTGTTCCATGGTTGCACCGTACATCGCTGGATCGCCTGTATGAACACGCGCTACTACTTTTCCTTCATTTACACGGTCAACAATCGCTTGCACCATCTCATCTAAATGCATACCTGCTGTTTTCACAACTTCCGCTTCTGGCTTAGCCTTCGCAATTAACTCTTGATTCACTAAAGAATCTGTATACATCACAACATCAGCTGTTTGAATAATATGTAATCCTTTTACTGTTACTAAATCAGGATCTCCCGGACCTGCGCCCACAATATAAATTTTTTTCATTATTTACGCACCACCATTAATGTAAGATATTCAAGCTCGACACCATCAAGTTCAGATGTTTTCCAAATGATTTCTTCATCGGACGTTACTTTTGTGACCACATGTGCGCGGTCTAATAAGTCTAAATCACGTAACACTTGAAGCATTAAATCAATTACTTTTGCCACTTTAATAAAGACGATGGCATCATGATTTTCAATCGCGCGACGCATCGCATCATAATCATCAACTGCTGGAATCATCGCAATATGGTCGTCTCCTTCACCAAGTGGAATACCTAATCTTGAAGCAGAGGCATTAAATGATGAAATCCCTGGAACCATTTGAATGTCGACATCTGGATGACGTTCTTGCATCAATGTCATCAAGTGAATGAACGTACTAAAGAGCATTGGGTCGCCCTCTGTTACGAATGCTACGTCTTTTCCTTCCGCAATACGCGCATATACTTCATCAACTGCTTTATTCCATTCGCGGTCTAGTGTTTCCTGATGTTTTGTCATAGGGAACACAAGCCCAAGCATCTCCTTATCCATGCCATTCACATAGACATCAACAATGCGCTGTGCGTAACTTTTTTTGCCCTTCATTTTCTTTGGATAGGCAATGACAGGTGACTCTTTCATCACACGAAAAGCTTTCACTGTAATTAATTCTGGATCTCCTGGACCTACCCCTAAGCCGAACAATGTTGCCATCTTAATTTTCCCCCTTGCTCGCTGTAATAATAAAGATTGGATTGAGTGGAACAAAACGTGTCATATCCAAAATCGGCTTACTACGTGCGATTTGCGCTTGGATAATATGTACGTGTAGACCCAATTCTTTAAAAATCTCAACGGCCTTTGCTAAATTTTCAATTGTTGTCGCATTTAAAACGATGCGCCCACCTTCATTTAAGCGTTCTGAACAAATCGTCAATAAATCACGAATATTTCCGCCTGTACCGCCTAAAAAGACCGCATCTGGATTCGGAAATTCGTCTAAACGCTCAGGTGCTTTCCCATGAATTGCCGTCACATCTACGCGAAATTTCTTCTGATTTTCAAGACAGTTTGCTAAATCAGGTTCATTCTTCTCAATCGCATAGACTGCTCCTTCTTTTGCAATACGTCCTGCTTCAATCGCCATCGAACCTGTGCATGTACCAATATCCCAAATAATCGAATCTGGCTTCACATTTAATTGTTGAATGGATAACACACGAATCTCTTTTTTCGTAATCAGCCCTTTATCTGGCTTGCGCTGTGAAAATTCCTCATCTTCAATACCAAGCGGCCATACATGCGGTGTTTCCTGTGCGATTAAAATGACCACATTCAGTGGCGAAAACGCTGCTTCTTTCATCTCATCTAATGTGAAATGACGACAGCGTTCCTCCACACCTTCTAAATTTTCAGCGACAAAAGCACGATATTCATGGAAGCCAAAATCAAGTAAATACTGTGCAATGGCATTCGGTGAATTCACGTCATCTGTTAAAAGCGCCACTTTCTTTTCACCATTCATCTTTTGAGCAAGACCTTTTATTGAACGACCATGCAAGCTAATCACTTTTGCATCTTGCCAGCTCGTTTGACAACGTGCAAATGCAAGTTGAACAGAACTCACATGCGGATAAATCTCTAATGGCATTTTGTTCGAAAGATATTGCCCAATTCCGTAAAAAAGAGGGTCGCCTGAAGCTAGTACGACAATGTTACCTGTAGCTGCTTGAATCTGTTCCACAACTTGTTTTAAACCGCCTTTAATGACGATTTTTTGTCCTTCATATGTATCGAAAAAGGCAAGAACACGCTCACCTGCGACTAATACATCACTTTGTTCAATCCATTCAGTTGTTTGTTGGTTTAAGGTAGCTTTTCCCCCATCACCAATCCCGATTAATTTAATCGATGCTGTCAATTTGTTCAGCCCTTCCTAATTGCTCACCCTTCATTGAATAAATGTAGGTACTCACATTGATGTTTCCTTTCACATGTTGAATCGACGCATGACAACATGCCATGCAAAGACGATCGAAAAAGGCTTGATAGCCATGTTCTAGCATAATCTCGCCTACTTGCGAAGCCGTATTCGCGTGCCTCACTTCTTCTTGTAATGCGGGCGGTACACCACTCTCTGCTGCAAGGTCTGCTAAAAACTCAAAGTTAATTGGCGCGCTTTTCGAGTGAACCATCATCACGCCTTGTGCCACTTTTGAGAATTTCCCCATCATACCGACCAATGTCACTTGCGGAATATCGTGTATTTTACAGTGCTTCAATGCATGACCGACAAAATCACCCATCTCAATAAAACATTCTTCAGCTAAATCAGGAAAAAGCGCCATCGCATAGCGCTCACTCCGTCCACCTGTCGTTAAAATCAAATGTTTTTGTCCTGCTGCATGTGCAACACTAACAGCTTCAGCAATACTCGCCATATAAGCTGCACTTGAAAACGGTACAACGGTTCCTCTCGTTCCTAAGATGGAAATACCACCGACAATTCCCAAGCGACCATTCAATGTCTTTTTCGCCAACTCCTCACCAGCTGGAACCGAGATGACGACTTTCACACCTCGCTTCACGCCGAAATGTTCGAGTGTCTCTTTCACAACTTCCTCTAACATTTTTCGCGGCACAGGATTAATCGCTGCTTCTCCAACAGGTACAGGAAGCCCTGGTTTTGTTACACGTCCTACACCGACACCACCATCTAAAACGATGGCATCACCTTCAATAAAAGATACAGTCGATTCAATCAGTGCTAAATGCGTCACATCAGGATCATCTCCTGCATCTTTAATCGTGCCACAACGAACAGCCTCTCCTTCTCGTACGGTATGCTCCATCGTAAATGTGGCATATTTTCCAACCGGTAAAAAAATCGTCACCGATTCTTGTTCTTCACCCGAAAGTAAAGCAATTAGAGCTGCTTTCGTTGTTGCAGTGGCACATGCGCCTGTCGTATAACCATGGCGCATATCTTTCGGATCTTTTTTCTTCTTCTTTTCCATTAGTCTTGGCGATCAGCTAAAATCGAGATTGCATTTAGTGCCGCAACGGTTACCGTACTACCGCCTTTACGACCTAAATTCGTAATAAAAGGCACTTCTGTCACTTTCGATAATTCCTCTTTTGATTCAGCTGCTGACACGAAACCAACCGGCATACCAATGATTAAATCGGGCTTTGCAATTCCTTCACGAATGAGGCGAATTAGTTCAAGTAGTGCAGTTGGTGCGTTCCCAATTGCATAAATACCACCTTCATGTAAGCGCGCTGCTTTTTGCATCGAAATAATCGCACGCGTCGTATTATGTTCCTTCGCCATTTTCGATACATCTTCGTCTGCAATATGACAATACAAGTCGCCACCATGTTTTTGGAATCGTTTACGACCTGAGCCACTTTGAATCATCTGTACATCCGCAATGACAGGACGCCCAGCACGAATCGATTCAATGCCTGCACGAATCGCATCTGGATGAATAATGACACTTTTTCCTAATTCAAAATCGGCTGATGCATGCACGATACGACGAATGATTGACCACTCATCTTCTGAATAGTCATGTGGACCATATTCTTCTAAAATCGTTTCAAAACTATATTCATAAATACGGTTCGGCTCTACTGTTAACGGTGTGAAATCCGTATTAAAGTTGTCTGTATTAATAAATAATTCTTTTTCCTGTTGCTCATTTGTCATGATCAAATGCCTCCTATAAATTGCTCAATATCATCAAAGTTACGGAACATATTCGGATAATCGATTTTCGGACGTGCAATCAAAATCACTTCAATTCCAAGTGCTAAAGCTGTCGTGATTTTCTCATCAACCGAACCAACCTTCCCGCTCTCTTTTGTAACCATCAATGTCGTATCGTATTGTTTATATAACGCCGTATTTAGCTCTGCTGTAAATGGTCCTTGCATCGCAATAATTTGCTTTTGCGGTAAACCAAGTGCTTCGCATTTTTCCATATTGTCAATACGCGGTAACATGCGTGCGATTAATGTAATGCCTTCTTCACCAAGTAAATGCTTCGTGAAAATTTGTAGCGTCTTACTCCCCGTCAGCAACATCACATTCCCTTTACGCTTTTTCGCTTCAAGCGCTGCTTCTTCATATGTTTCAACAACTGTAATTAAGTCGTTTTCATAATCTTCAGACATCCGTTCGTAGCGACAATACGGGACACCTGCTAACTGTGCCGCTTGTTGTGCATTTTTTGATGCTTCTTCTGCATAGGGATGACTTGCATCGACAATGATTTGATCACCGCGTGCTGTCACTTTTTCAGCCATTTCTTCTGCTGTTAAGCGCCCCACATGTGTCGCAATTCCCTCTGCTTGCAAACTCGCAGCCGCTGAATCTGTCACTACTGTTGCTAAAACATCGTGATGGTTATTCAGTCGAACAGCTAGCGCACGCGCATCACTCGTTCCTGCTAGAAAAAACATTATTGATGCACTTCCTTATGGTCGTGCGCATGGTCATGACTGTGGTCATGATCGTGATGATGGTGGTGATGCCCATGATCATGGTCGTGATGGTGATGATGGTCGACAAATTCAGATGCATTAATACGATATGTACATGTATCGCAGTTCATTTTCACATCGCCAGCTAATGCTTCTTCAATACGCTCAATCACCACTTTTTCAAGTAATGAATGGTAGCCAAAGTATTCGCATAATGTAATATCCATATCGTATTCCGTATCATAGCGCGCTTTCCAATCCGTCATACGCTCCATTAAGATACCTGTAAATAAGAAGTACGGTAGCATATATACTTTTTTCGCACCTAATTTTTCACAACGCATAATCCCCTCATCCACTGTTGGATAGGTCACACCCATAAACGCAGGCTCCACATTACGCACACCAATTTGCTCTGATAATAAGCGCGCGATTTTATAAACATCACTATTTGAATCTAAGTCACTACCGCCGCGTGCTACTAATAAGACCGTCGTATCTTCATCTTGTTCGTCTTTTACAAAACCACTCTCTGCTAAACGGTACTCTAAAATATCAATTAAACTTGGGTGAATGCCTAATGGACGACCATATGTAATCGATACATGCGGATACAATTCTTTCGCCTCATCAATCGCCATTGGAATATGAATTTTTGAATGCCCTGCTTGTAAAAGCATAATTGGAATGGTAATAATTTTTTGTGCGCCGCGCTCGACACACGCCTTCATTCCCTGTGCAATATTTGGACTTTCAAATTCTAAAAAACATGTTTCCACTAATAATTGTTCTGGTAATTGCGCTTCAATACGCTTTGCAAATTGACGTACTTCTTCATTTCCTGCTGGTAGACGACTACCATGACCGACGATTAATACTGCTGTTTTCATCTTCAACACTCCTAATCCCCACAAGGTGCAGGGGCAATTTTGATTTTTGGTGTGAGATCTTGATAAATAAAGTTTCCAATCTTCTTCACACGTTTAAAATATTTGAATAAGCGCTCATTCGGATGCGCATTTGCTTTATATTCTTGAATAATTGATTCTACAAGAGGTACTAATTGTTCTTTGTCTAGTCCTTCAACTACAGGTTGACCTGGGTGCGCCGTACGTCCGACAGGTTTTGCGCCGATAAAGACATCGAATGCACCTTTTCGGTAAACAATTCCGATATCATCCATCACTGCTTTATAACAAGCCATTCCGCAGCCATTAAAACCAATATTTAATGTTTTCGGTAGGCTCATTCCACCAAATGCCTCTTGCAAAGCATCGGCATATGGAATCGCATCGGCTTTTTCACCATCACAGAAATCACATGCCTTCATTTTCACAACATCGCCAACCGGTGCGATTATGAGACCGACTTCTCGTAAACGATCGGTAATACGTTCAGGTGATGTGGTTGGAATACGAAGAATAAATTCATGGTCTGGCGTATATTCCATCGAACCTTTTTCACCCACTACTTCGGCTAACACAAGCATTTGCTGTGGTGTAATCTTCTTATTCGCTACGCCTGGGCTGACCGCAAACTCGAAAATTGCCTCCATCTTCTGGTGAACATATTGTTTCGGTTCAACAACGGTTCCACCAAGATAGCCAAGCGCTTCCTCTGCAAGTGCTAGAGTATCTACTTCAGGCTTTTTCGGCTCCACTGTAGCAATCGCTTGCGGCGCGTATGACTTTCCTGTTTCCTGATCCATCGCCCATGGTTCTGCTTCTTTTTTCAAACGCTGATGCGGCTTTAACGGTTGTTTTTCTTCACCAAGTGTATATTTACGCTGATAACCACGCGGTGTAATCATCTTCCCGTCATACATGAATGTCGACGAATTCCCGATAACAACAGTCGTCAACATCCCAATATCGTGTTCCAACATATCTTGTAATGTCGTCATCTGAATTTGTTGTGTCTCACGATAAGCACTTTTCACTAGACCTACAGGCGTATCTGGATGACGATACATCAGTAAAATGCGCTGCGCTTCCGCAATTTGACGTGTACGGCGACCACTTTTTGGATTGTAAAACGCAATAACGAAGTCTGCCATCGCAGCTGCTTCAATTCGTTTTGCAATTAAATCCCATGGTGTTAAATGGTCACTCAAACTAATCGTACAAGCATCATGCATGACGGGTGCGCCTAGTAGTGATGCACATGAATTAATAGCTGAAATCCCTGGTACAATCTCAATCGGTACACCTGTTTTCTCCGTCCAACCTTGTTCAATTAACACTTCGTACACAAGCCCTGCCATACCATACACACCTGCATCGCCACTTGAAATTACGGCAACGGACTTACCTGCCTCTGCTTGTCTTACTGCTTCTTGCGCACGCGACACTTCTTCTGTCATCCCTGTACTAATTACGGCTGTCGCTGTAATTAAATCTTGAATCAAATCGACATAAGTTTTATAACCGATGACAACGTCACATGATTTTAATACCTCTACTGCACGATTCGTAATATGCTGAAAGTCTCCAGGACCGAAGCCAACGACATACAATTTTCCTTGTTGTGTCATTAAACTTCCTCCTTCACTTTTGAAATCCCCTTAATCGCTGGTGTATCTTCATTACGAACGAACGTGCCATTTTCAAATGTAATACGCGGTACAACCGTTTTTTGCTCGCCTGCAAGTTGCGCTACAAAACGTGTCGCTTCTTCTTCCGACGTAATGCTATACCAATCGCCTTTTGGATAGTGCACAACGACACATGCATCTTTACAACGTCCATTACAACGTGTACGTGATGTATGAATCTGCTCATCCAAGTTACGCGCTGTAATTTCCGCACGAATTTTTTGTGTAATTTCTTCTCCCTCTTTACGCATGCAGCTACTACCATTACAAATTAATACGTGTGATTGCACACCATTCAAATTCCAAGTTGTCATCTCTAACATCCCCCTCGTATGTATCCGAACGATCCGCTTTTGCGCAAACAAAAAACCTCTATTCTAGGCGAATAGAGGTTGAACATCCTAAAAATTGGCATAGCGAAATAAGCGTAGCCCAACTACTAGTTTGTCCAAATCTCTTCCCACCGAAAAGTTTGTCCGATTTTAGAAGCAGGTTTCCTGACTCAAGTGTATCCGAACGCAGTCCCTTCTCAGCAATTCGCCAATGGATCTGACTGTTTCGACACTTATACAGTAGCGGGGGCTGTAATGGCATCTCACCATTTTCCCTTTTAACCTAAAAAATAATAGGCACTCCTAAAATACAATCGTTATATGTAATTTCAAAATCTTGGTTATAATCATAACCATAATTTGTCTAACTTTCAAG
Source organism: Kurthia sp. FSL E2-0154 (assembly GCF_038003625.1). Taxonomy (NCBI): domain Bacteria; kingdom Bacillati; phylum Bacillota; class Bacilli; order Caryophanales; family Caryophanaceae; genus Kurthia; species Kurthia sp. FSL E2-0154. Next base: position 790,936 of record NZ_JBBOPO010000001.1, on the reverse strand, counting down.
ACACTTTTCTGAAAATTCATTTTGATAAAATATTATTAAAGTTTATTCACCTTGAAAAAACACTGAAATCTCTGCATTTATCCAGAATTTTCACTTAAAAAATTTTTGTTAAAAAAAATACGTATTGTCAAAATTTAGCGTTTTATGATAAGCTTTTTTAGAAATATCAAATAATTTTAACGATTCGATGGTGTAAGTTTTTGATGAACTTACTTAAAAGGGAAATCGGTGTAAATCCGATGCTGTCCCGCAACTGTGAAGCGGAGTGTATGAACGATATGCCACTGTTCAATGAACGGGAAGGTGTTCATACATGATGAGGCGAAGCCAGGAGACCTGCCACCGAAGATTGATTTCACCCTACGAGGATAGGCGTATGAAAGACAGCTTTTTTTGCTATGTCTTTTTTAACCTATTCTATATTATAGAATAGGTTTTTTTGTGCACATTCTCAAAGAAAAAGGAGGACGTTTGAACGTGTTGAAGAAATTATTAAAGCTAGTTTATTTTTTACCCATTCTCTTAATCGTGCCAAATCGTGCGAATGCGATGCACATTATGGAAGGCTTTTTACCGATTGAGTGGGCGATTTTTTGGTGGGCGATCTCCCTACCATTCATCATTATGGGGATTCGTTCGATTCGAAAAACTGTAAAAGAACATCCTGAAACGAAGATGATGCTTGGATTATCTGGGGCTTTCGCTTTCGTCTTATCCGCGTTAAAAATTCCATCTGTTACAGGTAGTTGTTCACATCCAACAGGTGTCGGCTTAGGTACTGTATTATTCGGACCACTGGCGATGAGTGTTGTCGGTTCAATCGTGTTACTATTCCAAGCACTACTACTTGCACATGGCGGACTTACAACACTTGGCGCGAATGCCTTCTCAATGGCAGTTGCTGGTCCAATTATCGCATGGTATGTATTCAAAGGCGCTCAAAAAGCAGGTTGGTCATTCTCCGTTGCTGTCTTTTTAGCCGCAATGCTTGGTGATCTCGGTACATATACAATTACATCATTCCAATTAGCACTTGCCTTCCCTTCTGAAGCGGGTGGCATGCTTGCTTCATTCGCAAAATTCGCAAGTATTTTCTCATTCACACAAATTCCACTTGCGATTAGTGAAGGTTTATTAACGGTCATTGTTATGAACTTCTTACGAAAATACAATGTTGCAGAGTTGCGTATGTTAAATATTTTCACGAAGAAAAAGGAGGCAGCTGAATAATGAAAAAGAATCTATTCTTCCTTTTCATCGTCATCGCCCTTGCCATCTTCCCTTTATTTATTCAAAAGGGTGCTGAATTTGGCGGTGCGGATGGTGAAGCAGAAGCAGCCATTACTGAAATCGACAAAAGCTATGAACCATGGTTCTCGAGCATTTGGGAACCACCAAGTGGCGAAATCGAAAGTTTATTATTTGCACTACAAGCGGCAATTGGTGCAGGTTTTATCGGCTACTTCTTCGGTTTAATGCGTGGTCGTACGAAAAAAGAAAAGGTTTCGCATGATTCCAATTGATCAATATGCTTATACGAATCGTTTAAGCAACGTACATCCTTTAGAGAAGATGGTATTGGCACTGAGTTTTTTGCTATTCGCTGTCATCACAAAGGATGTACTTATTTCACTCATTACGTTTTTCGTAATGAGTACTTTTATTTTATTTGCCGCTAAAATACCATTATCACTCTATTGTAAATTACTTCTTTTGCCGGGTTTCTTTTTGCTGACAAGTATTTTTTCGATTCTTATTTCATTTACAACGGCCACACTTCCCCCTCACTATTGGAGTATGTCATTTGGAAGTGTTCAACTTTTTATCGGAAAAGCGAGTGTCGATACAGCGTTTCACCTTTTTTTCTCGGTGCTCGCAAGTATTAGTTGTCTTTATTTTATTGCGCTCACAACGCCGATTAGTGCCATCACATATGCGATGCGTCAATTAAAAATACCGATTATTTTTATTGAACTATGTGAACTCACATATCGCTTTATTTTTGTCTTTTTACAAAGTATGCAGGCCATTTATGAAGCCCAGCAATCCCGTCTTGGTTATCAAAAAAAGCGCCGCTGGTTTCAATCTGTCGGTTATTTAGTGACGGCCATGTTTAAAGATGTTTTTCGACGTTCAAAACAACTTCATGAGGCGATGGCTTCTCGTTGCTACAACGAAGATATTTCAAGCCATTATGTAACGTACCAAACCGAACGCAGAAACTGGCTTGGTATTGGCGTTAGTTTATGCCTACTCGGCGCAGTTTATCTAGGAGGTTTTTATTTATGATTACATTTGACCATGTATCGTACCAATATCCTGACGGTACAATCGCATTACACGACCTATCATTCACGTTACCGCAAGGGAAAAAAATTGCACTACTTGGCAATAATGGTGCGGGAAAATCCACACTATTTAAACATCTGAATGGCTTATTTCAACCAACGACTGGGACAATTTTTATGCATAATATGCCCTATCAATATAACCGAAAAGGACTTCAAGCATTACGTGGACAGGTCGGTATCGTCTTTCAAGATCCAGACGCACAGCTCTTCTCTGGAACGGTTGAACAAGACATCGCATTTGGCCCGACCAACCTCGGCTGGTCTTCTGACAAAATACATGCACAGGTTGAACACGTAATTACGCAACTTGAACTCGAATCATTACGAAAAAAGCCCATTCACTTTTTAAGTTTGGGACAGAAAAAACGCGTGGCGATTGCAGGTGTTCTCGCAATGGAACCCCATATTTTAATTTTAGATGAACCATCTGCAGGACTCGACCGCTACTATGCCACTCAAATTATGAAACATTTAAATGACTTTCATACGGAAGAACGGACGATTATTTTATCGACACACGACGTAGACTTCGCATATGAATGGGCTGACCTCGTACTCGTTATGCAAGACGGACAGATGACGTATATGGGGAATCCTGTCGCCCTCTTTGAAGAACAGGCGATTTTACAAGCAGCACACTTAGAACGCCCGCTACTCTTTGAAGTAGCGAAAGAACTAGGCATTCAGAACCTCGCCGATTACCCGCGTAGTCGTGTACAATTATGGGAGAAGATGAAACGACAAACCACGCTCGTGTAGGAGGTACAGGGAATCCAGATCCAAACATATGTCTATGATGAAGAAAATCAACCACAACTGCTTCATCAAACGCAGCATGTCCGTTTACAGGGTGGCTTTTCAAATGCTGAAGGCTTTCTCACCATTCAAACAGCTACCAAACACCTCTCAACCGAACATGTACCCGATGAATTGCATACACTCTGGCAATATATTGTAGATGGTTTTGCTGAATGTGTAGCACATGGCACAGCAGAAAGATATTTTCCAAATACACCGGTTATGATCAAGATGGAAAAACAACGTGCACGTACGATTCGCTGCACAATCGACGAACAAACAGTGGAAGCAGAAATGAATGTATGGGTGGAGGCGTTATATGAAGCAGGTATCGCTTGGTGCGACTGGCTAAATACACACACGCACAGCGCCATCGCAAGCAATCTCCATACACAGCTCGAACAACTCAAAAAAACCACTATATGACGAGATGTAGTGGAGATGAAAAAACTTCATATGAGTATGTAATAAACAAGCAGGTAAATCGTATTGATTTACCTGCTTGTTTTGGTGAAGCGGAAAGAATTACGTTAGCATGAGTGAATGATATATTTCAATCCACTTACTCATAAAGAGTGTTTTAAATCCCTCTATGTTCAGATAAAATGGTGATGTAGTGAAAGTAATCGGTCTTACAAAATCGAACTTTAAATCCCTCTATGTTCAGATAAAATCATTGATGATTTATATAAGCCAATCGACAGAAAGCCACCTTTAAATCCCTCTATGTTCAGATAAAATGCGCTTGTTGTGCTTCTAAGTGCGCTTTTACTACCTTTAAATCCCTCTATGTTCAGATAAAATTGTTTCGAATCGTAAAAAAGCATATTAGAAAAAATACTTTAAATCCCTCTATGTTCAGATAAAATAATACGTTTTCCGAATGGCTCGAAAATCATTTTTAACTTTAAATCCCTCTATGTTCAGATAAAATTTTATCAAAAAGTCAGATGGTGTGTCACTTGATTATCACTTTAAATCCCTCTATGTTCAGATAAAATTTTATCTGACATATTGACCTAAAAAACTATAAAAACTTTAAATCCCTCTATGTTCAGATAAAATCCGTTCTTCCGAAACTTCGGCTGCAACAAAAAAGACTTTAAATCCCTCTATGTTCAGATAAAATATCATGTGGCTTTAAAGTTGATTCTGAAGCTGTTGACTTTAAATCCCTCTATGTTCAGATAAAATTAGGTAATACTTTGGAATATATCAGATGTATGAGAACTTTAAATCCCTCTATGTTCAGATAAAATCTTCCGTAACCCAATCGTTAAAAAGTCAGTCATATCACTTTAAATCCCTCTATGTTCAGATAAAATAACGCTATTGTAATTCACTGTGATGTATTAAGTCGTCTTTAAATCCCTCTATGTTCAGATAAAATGAAATTAAACAAATTGCGAACGTTGTGGAAGGCAACTTTAAATCCCTCTATGTTCAGATAAAATATAATATCCCTCAGATGCAAACGCATCGTATTTATCCTTTAAATCCCTCTATGTTCAGATAAAATTTTCGTCCAATTCGATTAACGGTATTAAGGTATTGCACTTTAAATCCCTCTATGTTCAGATAAAATGTCGCGGTAAAGCGTAACCAGAATTCTGTTAAACGTTCTTTAAATCCCTCTATGTTCAGATAAAATTCTTGCCAAACTGGATTTTTATTAACTCCGATAGTCTTTAAATCCCTCTATGTTCAGATAAAATTTTAAAATTATTAATCTCTACATAGAACTGAAATAACTTTAAATCCCTCTATGTTCAGATAAAATTGAAAATCCATCGCGTAAAACGATTGAAACACCATTCTTTAAATCCCTCTATGTTCAGATAAAATTTTCTTGGTTCTGTTGAATTCCTTTGCGTAGCTGTCTTTAAATCCCTCTATGTTCAGATAAAATGAGTACCGGCGTCGACATTACGTTGTATTTCTCAATCCTTTAAATCCCTCTATGTTCAGATAAAATACAGATCTCGACGATACCGAGGCGCAATATGAGTAACTTTAAATCCCTCTATGTTCAGATAAAATCGCTGTTTTCGTGGTGCTGGTGGTTGATCCTCAACACGCTTTAAATCCCTCTATGTTCAGATAAAATGAAGATATTATCGGATCACAAGTACAATCAGAACTCTTTAAATCCCTCTATGTTCAGATAAAATGTATATCGGCGGTATCGATTCCAACGGCGATGAGCACTTTAAATCCCTCTATGTTCAGATAAAATGTAAACACATAAACAATGATATAGCGCTAACTCTAAAACTTTAAATCCCTCTATGTTCAGATAAAATTTATAGTAACCTTTAATAAGCCTATTCTATCAACAGATCTTTAAATCCCTCTATGTTCAGATAAAATAGTTTGCTAACTCACCAATACGTTTAGTCATACTTAACTTTAAATCCCTCTATGTTCAGATAAAATCCAATATCACCTACTAGAATAAGTTGTGTACCATTCTTTAAATCCCTCTATGTTCAGATAAAATGAGTATTAAAAAGACAAAAATTTTTCCATTAGCGCCTTTAAATCCCTCTATGTTCAGATAAAATGCTGGTGGTCCATACGCTCAACCACCGAACGAAAAAACTTTAAATCCCTCTATGTTCAGATAAAATGCAGACAAAGCAGAAAACTTCACAACGCTTTTAACATTTCTTTAAATCCCTCTATGTTCAGATAAAATCTCATTAGCTTATGCAATTAGTTGTCACCGTTCACCTTTAAATCCCTCTATGTTCAGATAAAATTAAACACTCAAATACAGTTAATGGCATCTATTCAAACTTTAAATCCCTCTATGTTCAGATAAAATCTTGCAACAGCAGCGTTGGACGGTCTTATGGCAAACTTTAAATCCCTCTATGTTCAGATAAAATTTTCACACTTGCTGTAAATCGTCAGTACAAAAAAGACTTTAAATCCCTCTATGTTCAGATAAAATGTATTACATCATCACAAGCTTACAATCTCTTATCACACTTTAAATCCCTCTATGTTCAGATAAAATATTTCTTTACCCACGAGTGTCCGACACGACAATATAGCTTTAAATCCCTCTATGTTCAGATAAAATTTTCAATCGGCTATATATAAATTAATACATAATAAAACTTTAAATCCCTCTATGTTCAGATAAAATTAGAAACATCTACTTTATCATTCACAATTAAATCACTTTAAATCCCTCTATGTTCAGATAAAATAGGTAATTCAAAATAAAACAGTTTCAACTTTTCAAACTTTAAATCCCTCTATGTTCAGATAAAATTATATTTGTCGAATATATGTAAATACTGTCGAATATCTTTAAATCCCTCTATGTTCAGATAAAATCATTTTCCTTAATCGCTTCAATCGGGTTTGGTATTTCCTTTAAATCCCTCTATGTTCAGATAAAATGGCGTTGAGAATGCAGTTATCGAAAGTGTTGCAACCTTTAAATCCCTCTATGTTCAGATAAAATACACCAAGTTTACACTCACGTCTAACACTGGTCTGATCTTTAAATCCCTCTATGTTCAGATAAAATCAAAATGCTAATCCCGATATTGCATTGAATTCGAACTTTAAATCCCTCTATGTTCAGATAAAATGAATCTTTATTCAATTGAATCTGATACTATGTCAAGAAAATGGACAGAGGAAATTGAGATTTCGCTCTGAATCTATCGCGCTATCGCTTGCTCGCCTCACAAATAATTTAAGGGGCGTAACCCTTAAATTATTTGTGAGGTTAAAAGGGGTAGATTATATGACTCTAGCTTTCTGTAAAACTTCGAAATATTGCTTTTCGTATGCAACTGGCGACATATAATTTGTATATGAGTGGATCCGTTTGTAGTTATAGAAACTAACGATGTATTCAATGATACTTTTCTTGGCTTGATCTCTCGTTTTATACTTTTCGTGAAAAACTAGTTCTCGTTTGATCACGCTATGAAACGACTCAATACATGCATTATCGTAACAGTTTCCTTTTCTGCTCATGCTTGTGATGATTCCGTTAGTTCGTAATACTTGTTGGTATTCCTTCGATGCATACTGGCTCCCACGATCAGAGTGATGAATAAGTCCAGAAGTTGGAGATTGAGCTCTAATTGCCCGTTTTAAGGCAAGAATCACTAACTCTTTTGTCATCCTCGCATCCATCGCCCATCCGATAATTCTCCTTGAAAACAGCTCCATAATTGTCGCTAGATACAACCATCCTTCACTTGTCCATATATACGTAATATCCGCTACCCATACTTTCCCAGGTCGGTCTACTTTGAATTGCTGGTCTAATAGATTCGAATAGATTGGTAGATTATGTTTTGAATTCGTCGTCGCTTTGTATTTTTTCACTGTTTTTGAACGTATTCCTTCATTTTTCATAATTCTCGATACTGTTTTTTGTGATACATGGACTCCTTCCGAATTCAATTGTTTTGTGATTTTAGGACTACCATAATTTCTTCTGGAATCTAAATACACTCGTTTTATTTGGCTTGTTAACTTTTCTTTACGCTCTTTTTGCTTACTTTTTGGGCGGTTCAGCCACTCATAGTAACCACTTCTTGAAACACCTAATACTTCGCACATCTTTGCCACACGGTATTCGTGTCGGTGCTGTTGAATAAAGTCATAAATTACTTCTGGTCTTTTGCAAAGATGCTCATAGCCTTTTTTAAGATGGCATTTTCCTCTTCTAGATCACGGATTCTTTTTTGTAACTCTTTATTTGCCTTGTCCTCTGGTTTTAAATTTCCGCTACCAACAAAAGCAGCTTCTCCATCTTTACCAAATTTTCTAACCCAGTTGTGTAACGTTTGTTCCGCAAGGTCTAGCTCACGTGCAACTTCCGCAACTCTCTTGCCACTTTCAACTAACTGTACTGCCTCTAATTTGAATTCTTTGTCGTAACTTTTTCGATTGGTCATTTTAGACACTCCTAGTAAATTATTGAGACTATTATACTTTATAAACTCCCAATTTACTGTGTCCATAATTTAGACTATCATCACATTTACCTTTAAATCCCTCTATGTTCAGATAAAATGGCAGTAAGTGATTGTATAAAATCACCATATTGCTCCTTTAAATCCCTCTATGTTCAGATAAAATCTAATAAAAAAAGACTGGGCAATTGCCCAGCCCTAACTTTAAATCCCTCTATGTTCAGATAAAATACAAGCACTCTTAGACCGTTTTCTTCTGTATTTTCTGCTCTTTAAATCCCTCTATGTTCAGATAAAATTCGTAAAAGACGGCAAAATCGAAGTCGACGCGTTATTGGCTTTAAATCCCTCTATGTTCAGATAAAATTGATACTTCAGGTAACATCGTTAAACAAACAGCACCCTTTAAATCCCTCTATGTTCAGATAAAATGGTTATGTAGAATACGAAACGGATGAACTTCCTGCCTTTAAATCCCTCTATGTTCAGATAAAATTTATCTCGTTGTAATTCTTTTACTACTTCTTCTAGCTTTAAATCCCTCTATGTTCAGATAAAATGTATTCATTACAACTTTCACACCACCATCGATTTTCTTTAAATCCCTCTATGTTCAGATAAAATCCCCAATTATTTCTTTAAATTTTTCACTATTTAGACTTTAAATCCCTCTATGTTCAGATAAAATCTGGTGGAATTAGGCGAGTGCGCGAACGAATGGCGCTTTAAATCCCTCTATGTTCAGATAAAATAAGAACATTCACATCATCAGCAATTGATACAAGCAACTTTAAATCCCTCTATGTTCAGATAAAATACCGACCCAAAACATGATAATACCAATGTTTTTAAGAGCGGTTTTGCAGTGAACCTCTAGTCGTGTAAAGTAACATTCTTAAAACAATATCACAAACACTAATATATCAACACTTCATTCGCATTTGCTAATATTATACCAGAATGCACCAATTAAAAAAATAAATCCATATCTCCTTTTTCATATCCAAATAATTCTTTTTTTATATGTCGTGGATTTTCTACCACATAATAATATAAGCTATCTTGTGCAGGGTCAATAATAGACTCGATTGCTTGTTTACACTTTAAAAATTGTGTTTTTGTAATTTCTCCTTCAAATACAGAATTTTGTGTCCATGTAAGATGTTCCTTTAATTTTTTGCAAACTTTCCCTACTCTTTTTACATTTACATCGTATGTGATAATGACAAACATTTCACCACCACGCTTTCAACGGTTTATAACTTGTATCACCAATGACATGCTTAATTAATTTGTAACACTCTAAACGAATAAAGTAGCGATAGGTTACTTTTCTTTTCAATTGACGATGCTGAATTGAATCTTTTAATTTTTTATCGAATGCTTGAATGAAGATTTTACGTCCTTGTTCAGATAAGTAGACAAAACCTTCTTCAAAATCAAAATGTTCTAATTGAATCTGTTTCGTATTCACAAGAGAAACGATTAAAGGATCTACAAAAAGAGGTTTGAAAATTTCGGCTAAATCCAAACATAATGAAAAGCGTTTTTGGGAAGGTTCATGTAAATAACTAATCGTTGGATTCAGTTGCGTTTTATAAATTTCACTTAGAATAGTCGTGTACATCATTGTATTACCAAAAGATATGAGTGCATTAAAAGCATCTTTAGGTGGACGTTTTGTGCGTTCCATAAAGGAAAACTCTTTTGGAATTAGTTCATCTAATGCTCGGTAATAGTTTTGTCTCATCATACCTTCTAATCCCATTAATTGCGCTACACTTTTCGCATTTCCAATTCCTTCACGTAATTTTTGAATTTCTTTTACATATAAAGAATCTTGATTGTGCTTTTTTCGATTAAAGCGAATCATATGAAATACTGCCGATTCTATAAAAGCCTTTGCTAGATATAGTCTTTTTTCTGGTTGTAAATAATGCGCGCTTTGATTTACTGTTACTAAACCAGATACCTTTTTTTCGCGTGGCAAGAAACTACCTGAATAAAAGCCATAATAGTTATAGATATGAATAGCTACATCTTTTTGTCCTACATAATTTAAAAAAGATGTATTCAAATTCACTTCTCCAAATAAGTGTAAGTTTTCAATTTGTTCAATTGGTAATGCTCTTTTTTGTTCATCTTCTGAAATTAAATAAATTGTATTATCTTTTCTTTTAACTGTTCCATTTGCAAACATATAAATATCACGTTGCATAGAATCACTCCTCTTCTAATGCATAGCAAAAGTCATAATATGCACAACTTTTACAATATGGTTTCTTTTTTAATTTAGGGGCAAAGGGTTCTTCCAAAATGGTATGAATTTCAGCTAAAATACGCTTAATTTCTTTTTCCTTTTCTTCTGTTAATTCTACGTCGATTACTTTCTTTTCTTTTGTATAAGCAATCCTTCCTTTTTTATCTATTCCTCTCAATTTCAATAAATATAAATAATACAATAATTGTAGTTCATCTGCTTTTTGCATTTTACTCGATAATTTAGTTTCTTGAATATACTCTTGATCTACTACATCTACTACTGCATGATTTGAAATGTTATATTCTTTCTTTTTTCTTTTATACGAATTTTCATGTAACACAGTTCCTTCTATTACCTTTTCATGTTCCGTTTCAAATCCAATTTGTTTACTATATAACCATAACTTCCGCTTACAAACCGCAAAATACTGTACATGTAAACCCCCTACTGTCTGATCCATTTACTCACCTCTTTAAAAAAAGTTGTCCACTGTCTCATCTAACACTAGGTCTAATCCCTGTTCTTTTGAATAAGATACGTCTGTTGAAAAATAAATATGTTCAAAATCTCGATAGGCAAATTTATTTAATTGAAAATTTTCGTTTTTCTTTTGATTTTCTAAACGATACGGATTTACTGTAATCAAGTATCGTTCCATATCAATTTGAATTTTTTTCATTTGGTTATATTGCTTCAATGTTTTCGCTTCATTATATTGTTCAATATATGCAATCACTTTTTCATAATTTTTTTGCCCTGCGACGAACGGAACTGTTGTAATATCTCTCAAAATTTTTTGAGCTTCTTCTTTTTTTAATTCAAATGGACGTAACCCTTCTAAATCCTCAAAAGTCTGTTCGAATATTTGTAAATATTTTGTATCTTCTAACTGTTCTTGACTAAATACATCTTTTACAATTTGAATTTTTTGTTGCTCATCTACTAATGGTGAGGGCAACTGAGTCAATTCTTGTAGACTATTTTCAACAATCTTTTTCTCATAAATATAGTCAATCCCGCTCACTTCTTCTAAATTAGCCGCAATAAAAATATTCGCCTCATTTGGAACGCCCCCATTGTAACGCTTTCCTGCACGATTACAACGTCCGAAGCGTTGGAACAATGCATCTGCTGTCGCAGCTTCTGTAAATAAATAATCAAAATCTACATCTAAAGAAGCCTCTACAATTTGCGTACAAATCCATACACCTGCTTCTTCATTTGATAACTGCGCAAATTTATAAATTTCTTTTTCTTTTGCTGTACGATGTAATGGTGTAAATTGTGAATGCAGTAGATTCGTTTGAATTTGTTGATTCTTTTTGCATTCTTTATAAAGTGCTAAAGCTTGTTTTACCGTATTTACGACAACCAATACTTTGGATTTCCTACCTTTTTCTTGTATATCATCTAAAAAATCATGTATGGATTGATTTCTCACTTCGACATAATGTCTTCTTGGTACTTCAGGATTTGAATCTCGGTCATCTCTCAACAAAATCGTTTCTTGAACGGTGTTTTTGCCTAATAACTCTAGCTCTTGCATTTTATCTAAAAAAATCGCTGGCATTGTAGCTGTCATAATCATCCATTTACCACCTAGTTCATCAATCATTTTTAATCCTTTTAGTAAAATTGCGACAATTTTCGGATCATATGCTTGAATTTCATCAATTACTACTTTTGAATACGCAAGCGTAGCGAGTTCAATTTCAAATGATTGATACAATAGTGGAAATTTGAATAACTGATCAACCGTAGAGAAGGTTAATTTTTCTGCTAGTCTCTCGGTATGTTGTGTATGCAAAACTAATTGTTCATACGACGTTTGTTCATGGTCCATCTCACTCTGAATTAAATAATCTAGTGCTGTGGAATGTAATAAACCTACATGCGGATAATTCATACCTTCTTTATTTGTTACACGCAAGTATAATGCATTTAAACTAACTCGCAGCGGTAATGTAATAAAGCCTTTTTGTGCATCAATCCAGATGAGCGCTGCTTCCGTCTTACCACTCCCTGTCTGTGCAATTAAAATAATATTTTTATCTTTATGCTGACTTACAAAAAGTTGAAGTGGACGTAATTGATTGTATTTTTCCACAATAAAAGCTTCCGTTTGTTTACCAACATTCGTGTGTGTTGCGCGCTCAATATAATGTGTAATATCTTCGCCTGGCAACTTAGCAGAGGCAGCACGGTCTGTTTTTTGTAACAGTCCTTTCAGTAAAATATAGTTGGTGTGTAGTTGTTTCTTTTCTAATTGTTGATAGATGAGTGAACGATTAATTAAGTGTTTCAAAAAACCACTGTTTGGTGGACCAATTTCTTGTTGAAAATCTTGTTGAATCTCTTGTAAATAAGGTGCTAATTGTTCTTCATAAATTGACTTTAATTCATCTAGGTGAGGAACTTGACTTCGTTCATGATGATAACCAATTGCTAACGTTAAAATGATTAAATCATTTTTCGGATATCCTTTTTTACTAAGTGACTTTAATGGCAACATCATCGTAGAAAGATAATTATGTGGGTAGTTACGCAGTTGGTTTTGTTGATTGATTGGTAGTTGTAGTGCTTGCTGAATGCGCTGTTGAAATCCTGTACTGTATTTACCAATATCATGATAAAGAGCTGCTATTTCAAGCAGCTCCCATTGGTTAGGACAAAATATAAGATCAGATTCCACAGCTTTTTTCAAAACACGAACAGCCTCTACCACATCATCTGTATGCTCTTTAATCGTCAAGGTAGTTGGTTTTGATTTTGCATAATACATTGTTATCCCTCCATTAAAAAAATCGGTAATCCTTCTTCATCAAAACAATCATGTAGAGATATATCTGTTTCTTTAGGTATTAGCATCGCTTCGATGTAATCCCATTGTCTACGTCCTCGTACAATCGTGTATTTTCGTGGTAAATGATAGAACGGGCTATTTTCTCCCATTTCATACTCTTCACGCAAAGTAGCTGGAATATATTGTGTATATTTTGTTACGTCATTTCCTTCTTCTTGTACTTCTATCAATTCAACTTGGTCTACTCTTACTAAGTCTTCCCATCTACCTAAACTAACGGTTGTCGAAAGGTTTTGAAACTTGTTATAGAGTTCTTCTAAAATAGTTGGTTCTGCCTGTACATGAATGACATGCGTGACATTAAATAATAAGTGTTGATACATAGGCATCGTTGTAACAAGGTTCGAATCTGTTTCAACTTGTTCTTTTAGTCCATCTGTAATCAATTGTGCCGGTACATCTGACTTCTTATACATATATTTCTTTTGATAATCAACGAACATACTTTCAAACTCACCTTGAATAGAGAGTTGCAGTGGAATATACTCTTTCGCATTTAAAATAGCATGTAACATGCCCTTGACCGTTGAAAACGGTGCAAGGGGGTATGTTTCGCCTACTTTAAAAGCAAAAGGCTTCAAATAGCATGCGGTTTCTTGAAATAGTTTAATCTTGAGTAGTTGCATGTGCTACACCATAGTAATGTGCGACTTCTTTTGAAAGTTGTTGGAAGAATTGTTCCACTGTATGCACTTGACCTGCAAACTGCTCCACTACGTCTGCTTCATTTGAAAATGTACCTTGTGTCAGTCCAATCTGTGTACATTCACCGATTGACTGTCCAGCAAATGTTAATGCCATTGTATCTTTTAGCGGCGCAAGCTCTAACGCCTTTACATTCATTTTGATATTGCCTAAAAAGAAAGGATTTGCTACTGGATAGAGACCACCAATAATAAATTTTGGTGTTAGATTTTCTTGACGACCTCGAATATTACGAGAAAGTAATTTAATAATATCGAGTAGTTGTGCTACACGCTCATATTTTTCATCATTTGATAATTCTAGCGAATCGTTTTGATCAATACCGATATGGCTTAAATCAATCGTAACCGTGTAGGTATAATAGCTTAAATGATTTTCGATATTTGCTAAGTTTGCAGTATCGTCAATACGTTCAGCTAAACCCATATTTGTAAGAAACTCAAAATCTCCTGTGTACGGCTCTAACGCAATTGCGTGACTTAAACGAGCAACTGCCGCACGCTTAAGTGATTTTTTCCCTGTTTTTAAATAACCGAATAAATCCATTTCAACTGAATCGGCAATCGTTACATCATCTTTAAACTGTACTGTTCCCTTTGTTTTTGATACAGTATCTAAATTCCATCCGAACCATTCATTGCCTAAGCGAACGATGTCATAGCGAATTGATTGGCGCGAGGCAAATGGGTACGTATTCCCATCCCCACGACTTAATTTTTTCATTTCCGATACATTTCCAAAACCTTCACCATAATTTAACGGACTTGCTTCTACTACAGTTGATAGACTAATTGTTTTCCCCATCTTTTTTCTCCTCCTCTTTTGTTTGGACAGCCATTAACCCTGCGACAAATGCCAGTGACATTGTTGCAAATTTCGCATCGTTCACAACTTCTCGATCAAGGCATTGTGCAAATTCCTTACTAATTTTTCGTCCTGCTAATATATTTAATCGAATAACCAATTCAAAAAATAATGTGCGATTACCCGATTTAGCCGCATTTAAAATACGATAAATCGATGCATCTAACTTCTTACTATTCGATGCTTTGTATTCATTTTGCCCGCTATTACTTACATCATTACTCGTTAGTGATAATCTTAGCGCATGACCTGTAGCGTACATGCGATCTGTTAGAGACTTTTGTTGTTCCACTGTACTTCCTCCCATCATAAGTTCACGTATACGTAAACATTGGTATACACCCCACGTGTTACGTCCTATATCTTTTTTTAATTGTTCATATAGCTCTTGTTGAATCAACATTTTTGTATCATAGTTTCGTAAATGTTGTTGTACAATTGCCTCTCGAAATTCCATCGGATAAACTTGCGAAATATAATTTTCATTGAGAACATATTTGTAAAAACGCTCTTCAATCCAGCGATATTCCAGTAATGTCTTTTTCGCTTTACTCTCTGTAAACCATTCAATTAATACGGTTACTTCTCTTCTCGCTTTTTCAATCTGCTGTTGCTTTTCATGTGTTCCTCTTAAAGCCTCAATGAGTGAATTTTCATTATGCATGATTTTTGAAAAAGCACGATTACGTTGTAGACTTTCTTCGCAGTCTCCCTCTACATGTAAAAACGCAAATACCATTTCTTCTGAATTCGCTGTTTTTTTACGATAGCGCGTACAACCAAGCGGCGATAAAAACAGCAATAAACGTGCAAGTGGACTAATTACTTGAATATGATCTTTATGTCCAAACCAACGGTCATTTAGACTTGTGGAAGCAAGTGGCATAAAGATTTTTTCTTCGAATGGTAGTGTACCCCAATGATTAGGCAATGCTGTACATTTGGGATATTGTTCAAACCATTCAAAATCAATTGCTGTAGCCTTCTTATGTGCTTTTCGCCATTCTTTTGCGATTATATATTCACTCTCTCGTAAAAAAGAAAATAATTGTTCTTCATCTTGCTGTTCAATCCATGTGCGTAGGCGTAGCTCAATTAATACTGGCTCAACAAAATCTGTATAGAAAATTTGTTGTTGTTCTTGTCGTGTCGCTGCATTTTTCGTAACGTTTAAAAACGAAACTTGACCAGAAGCAGGTGCTAAAATAACAGCTTTCACATAATTTAATGTGATTTTTTCATCTACTTCTTTCTTTTCTAACAAAATTTGAATTTCACGCATTAAGTGTTCTAATAATTCGAAATTTTTATCTTTCAAAGCTTCTAAACTCTCTTTTTCTAATCGTTCCGCTTCGATAGCTTCTTCTTCAAAATATTTTTTCACTTTTGCTAAACTATCTTTTAAAGTACTTTTAAATCGATCAATAGACATTTTAAAAGCAGTCTGTTGTTTTTTATCTTTTTCATCCACGTTTTTCCGCGCATAGTTCATTGTTTTTTGTAGCCACTCCAATGTATTTTGCGCGCGTGAATAGCTTTCTATCAAATAATCAAAAAGACGTTGTGGTAATTGCTCAATCCACTCCATAGGTACATCTAAACGATTCGCATTCACTTTAATTTCCTGCTGTGAATCTAGCTGGAGCATAGCAACTGCACCAGCGTTATAAATCCATTCATGAATATACAAACGTTCATACATATTCATCCCTCCTTACTTTATAAATTCCAAAGTCCCCCAACCGCTAGACGTTCGTAAACCAATCCCATCGTAATAAAGATTTTGTAGATCTTCTGGATGTCCTTTTAAAACAAGTCTTCCTTTTTGCCCTGTATAATATAATGTTTTTCCATTGGCATGACGATTTGTTTCTTTTACAACTACTTTTTTCAAACGATATTTCACAATTTTTAACGGTTGTTTTAAGGTTCTACCATATAAGTACTGAAACTTAGCATTCATAATATGATTTAACTCTGTTTCAAAATTTTCATCATCAATTAAAACAGGTTTTCCATGTACATCTTCTACTAACAGCGCATTTAAAATAACAAACTCTGCTTGTTGTTCACGAATAATCGCTTCTTGTACGATTCGAACATGTTCAATTTCAATGGATACATTTTGATGTTCGAACTTTTTCGTTGTTGATACGCCGTTAATAAAAGCTAACGCAATCATCGGATCAGAGGAAGAAAATATAAAGGTTGCACCTTCCATTTCATAATGTGTCTGTGAAGCTTTAAAGTTACGCATATAGATACTGTATGTTAAAAGCTTCGGCTTCTTAATATTATCGTATAAGTGATTATACATTTCTTCATCACCTTGACGAATCATCTCTTTTACAAAAGCCAGACAAATCATCCGATATTGAATAGGTAGTTTTTCGACTTTGAGCTGTAACGCAATTCTCATTTTTGCACCTCGTTTCTTTTATTATCAATTTCTTAAAAAGAGTATATATTACCTGTAAAATTATATCAAGCCTTTTGGAATCTTTTTTTTCTCACCCAGATAAGTTATACTGTAGGTAAATCTGAATTTGTAGGATTTAAAGCGTTTATTTTAATAAACACTATTTTATTTTTATCTGAACTTGTGGTTAATATACCAAAAGAGCTGTGCAAAATTTTGCACAGCTCTTAATTTTTTTAAAAATAAAAAACAACGAAGTCTCCTCCATTGTTTACATCTGTTTCAAAATCCCTCTAAACTAAAAAGGCAAGCGAAGTCGCCTCGTGATGAATGAAGCCCCGCCTTCCTAGAATAATAGGTAATTCGTTATTTTGTTAAAGGTTCTTTAAATGTAAAATCGTACTTGCGATTAATCTTTGCCGAGATGTTGCCTAAAAATTCTTGAACAGGCATTTTTTCAACTTTTTGCGTGTACCATGCTAACTTAGAGCCATAGCCTTTTTTGTTGTAGATTACTTGTAGCGGCCAAAAGTTTCCTGTTGCTTGTGTATAATCAAATTTGATATATAACTGCTGCCCTTCTGGACATTCCATAATGACTTGGTAAACGGTTTTTTTTGTTGCGGGTTCGAATTTCACTTTTCTAATTTTAGTAAGCATTTAATCCCCTCCACTTCTATTGTACTACAGAAACGTATAAATATAAAAGGAAATGAATTTTTTTAAGATTTAATGCTTATCGCCCTCTAAATCACACCATTCACATGATTTTTCAAAATATTAATCTGGTCACGCATCATACAGTAATGCTCATTTTCAAAAGCATGACAATCTTGCTTCAAAATCGCCTTATGGTATCTCTCATATTCCTTCACAAAGGCTTCCACAAAATCGTCCAAGCGACACTTCATGATCTCAACTGTTTCTCCGTTATATCCTTCGTATCTAGTAATCGTCAAAAGCTTTTGGAAATAAGTAAACGTATATTCAAGTGTACTTTCATACATTTCAACTGTAAATTTCGATTTTTCATCGTCATATATTTCGATTAAACCTTTTGCGATTCCGACTAAGATTGCAGCATGAAAAGTCGATGTGCAAAACTCTTTCTCTACACCATTTTGAGAAATCAATATATTCATTCGACAATTAAAATACGTATCCAAACAAAATGGTTTCCCCATCATATCCTCATATAATTCGATTTCAAATTTCATTCGCATGAATTTCCACCTCCTAAATCACACCGTTCACATGATTTTTCAAAATATTAATCTGGTCACGCATCATACAGTAATGCTCATTGTCAAAGGCATGACAATCTTGCTTCAAAATTGCCTTATGGTATCTCTCATATTCCGTCACAAAAGCTGCCACAAAATCGTCAAAGCGACACTTCATCATCTCAATCGTCTCTCCGTTGTATCCCTCATAACGAGTAATCGTCAAAAGCTTTTGGAAATAAGTAAACGTATATTCAAGCGTACTTTCATACATTTCAATCACAAATGGTTGTTGATTCTGCTCATACATGTTAACTAAGCCCTCCGCAAGATCTAATAAAATAGATGCATGAAACGTCGATGTACAAAACTCTTCCATACGATTATTTTTTTCTATGTACATATTGATTCGGTCCAAAAAATAACTACGTACTTCAAATGGTTCATCTAGCATATCTTCATAAGGTTCAATTTCAAATTTCATTCGCATACACTTCACTCTTTTCCATATAGCATACTTAATAAATGATATGTTTACATAAAATTCGTTATCATTTAATTATCTATTATATAGTATTTTTTACTATATTAAACAATTAATTATCAAATTGTAAGCGAATTAAGAAAATCAGTTCTTTTTTACTGTTCAATAATATATAAAAACAGACTCATCATTCTTAGAATATGAATCAAGTGTCTCAATTAGACTAGATTGAAAAACCAAGTTCCTCTTTTATAACATACTAATTATATAAATTTTATTTATAGCTCTTGTGGTCAAAAATGTAATCAAATTAGAAAAACAACACAAAAAAAGCCCCCGATTTCTCGGAGGCTTTCTCTATATCTTCATTTTCCGAAGTCACTCAAACCCTTGGAATGGTAGTCAAGCCAAGTGCGCAAACGTCCTGTTTGCAAGGCTTGACCAACCTTCATCCGTCGGCAGTGATTAACCTTCTAATAATAAATCTTCTGGGTTTTCGATTAAATCTTTAACCATTTTTAAGAAACCAACAGACTCTTTACCGTTGATGATACGGTGATCGTAAGATAATGCTACGTACATCATTGGGCGTAATTCGATTTCGTCGCCTACAGCGATTGGACGTTTTACGATGTTGTGCATACCAAGGATTGCAGCTTGGTCACCATTGATGATTGGTGTAGACATTAATGAACCGAAGATACCACCGTTTGTGATTGTGAATGAACCACCTTCAAGGTCAGATAATGCTAATTTTTTGTTACGTGCTTTTACTGCTAACTCAGCAATGTCTGCTTCGATTTCAGCAAAGTTTTTGCGATCTGTGTCACGTACGTTTGGTACTACAAGACCGTCTGGAGTTGATACCGCTACACCTATATCATAGAACTTGTTGTAGTGGATTTCGTCACCAACGATTTTAGCGTTAACAGCTGGGTACTTTTTAAGTGCTGCTGTTACAGCTTTTGTGAAGAATGACATGAAGCCAAGTTTTGTACCGTCATGGTTTTCCATGAAAGCATCTTTCTTGCGGCTACGAAGTGCCATAACTGCTGTCATGTCGATTTCGTTGAATGTTGTCAGCATCGCAGTGTTTTGTGATACTTCTAATAATTTACGAGCAGCAGTTTGTTGACGACGTGTCATTTTCACTGCTTCTACACGAGAATCATCTACAGCTTTAGGAGCTGGAGCTGCTGGTGTAGCTTGTGCTGCAGGAGCCGCTGGAGCTGTACCGTGTGCAGCTACGTCTTGTACGCGTACGCGACCTTGTGGGTCTACTGGTGATACAGCAGCAAGATCGATTCCTTTTTCGCGCGCTAATTTACGAGCAGCTGGTGAAGCGATAATGCGTTCGTTTGAAGATGTTTCTTCTACTACTGGTGCAGCTGGTGCTGGAGCAGCTTTAGGAGCTTCTTTTTTTGGTGCTTCTGGTTTTGCTTCTTCTTTTGGCGCTTCTTCTTTTGGCGCTTCTTCTTTTGGTGCTGGAGCAGAACCTGTTGCATTTGCGTCAACGCGTGCGATAACAGCGCCTACTTCTACAACATCGCCTTCTTGTGCAAGGATTTCAGTTAAAACACCTGCTTCTTCTGAGATGATTTCAGCGTTTACTTTATCTGTTTCAAGTTCAACGATGAATTCGCCTTTTTCTACAGAGTCGCCCACTTGTTTTACCCAGCGTACGATCTCACCTTCTGTAATAGATTCTGCTAATTCTGGTACGATAATGTCAGCCATTTTAAATTTCCTCCTTCAATATGATGAACGATTATTTAGATACTGCTTCTTCAATCACTTTTGTTTGTGCTACTTTGAATGAATCTGGATCTCCCTCAGCTGGTGAAGAATGTTCCCCGCGACCTACATAGCGAATTTCATGATCGCCTTCTAACTCGCGTAAGTAAGGATCAGCGAATGACCAAGAACCCATATTTTTCGGTTCTTCTTGTGCCCATGCAAGTGTTTTTACATTTGGATATTTTTCAATAATTGCTTGAATTTTTTCAGATGGGAATGGATATAACTGTTCAACACGTACTAAGTGTAAGTGCTCATATCCTTTTCCTTCTCCTACTTTTTCTGCAATATCAATCGCCATTTTACCAGATGCAAAGACAAGTTTCTGTACTTTTTTCACATCTTTACCTGTTACAGGATGCTCAATGACCGTTTCGAATTTACCATTCGCTAGTTCATCTACATCAGCTGCTACGATTTGGTTACGTAGTAGTGATTTAGGTGATACTAATACAAGTGGACGAATTGCTTCTGTATTTAACATTGCTGCTTGGCGACGTAATAAGTGGAAGTAGTTCGCCGCGCTTGAAAGGTTTGCGACTGTCCAGTTATTCTCTGCTGATAATTGTAAGAAACGTTCTAAACGAGCAGATGTATGCTCAGAACCTTGTCCTTCAGCTGCGTGTGGTAATAAGATAACTAAACCTGATTTAATGCCCCATTTCGAACGTGAAGCTGAAATGAAGTTATCGAAAATAACTTGTGCCATGTTGGCGAAGTCACCATATTGCGCTTCCCAAATTGCTAGGGCGTTTGGATTTTGAATGTTGTAACCAAATTCGTATGAAAGAATTGACCCTTCTGATAATGGGCTATTAATTGCATCGAATGAAGCTTTCGCACCTGAGATGTGGTGTAACATTGTTAACTCGTTACCATTCTTCTCATCGTGTAATACTAAGTGACGATGTGCGAATGTACCACGTTGTACATCTTGACCTGAAATACGTACTGGGTGACCGTCTTGGATGATGGTACCGAATGCAAGTGTTTCTGCATGACCCCAATCGATTTTACCTTTGCCTTCGAATGGATCTTGACGACGGCTTAAGATTTTACCTAACTTTTTGAATACGTTGAAGTCTTCAGGGAACTGAAGTAATTCAGCGTTCATTTTTGTTAAGCGTTCTTTTTCAACGGATGTATCAACTTCTGGGAATCCATCAAGTACAACTTGTGGTACTGAATGATCTGGTTCTGCACCTTGTCCAGCTGATTTTACAACGTCTAATTCTGCTTGTAATGTTGCTTTAATATCTGCTTGTAGTTGTTGTACATCTGAATCTGTTACAACACCTTCAGATACTAATTGTTTACCGTATAATGCACGCACTGTATCGTGATTATGAACAATATTGTACATTTCTGGGTTTGTAATCATTGGTTCATCCATTTCATTATGACCATAACGGCGGTAACCGATTAAGTCAACAACGATGTCTTTACCAAATTTCGCGCGGTATTCAACTGCGAAACGTGCAACTTGAATTACAGCTTCAGGTGCATCAGCGTTTACGTGTAATACTGGGATTTCGTAACCTTTTGCAGAGTCTGAAGAGTAAACAGTTGAACGAGAATCATAGCGTTCCGTTGTGAAACCAATCATGTTATTAGCGATGATGTGTACAGAACCGCCTGTTGTGAATCCTTTTGTTCTTGCATAGTTGAAACCTTCTGTTACAACGCCTTGACCAGCGAACGCTGCGTCACCATGCACTAAGATTGATACAGATTTAGAAGTATCTTGTACAGGTAAACCTGGTTTTGATGTATCTTCTTGAACAGCGCGTGTTGCACCGTTTACAACAGGTGATACAACTTCTAAGTGTGATGGGTTGTAAGCTAATGATACGCGACTACCATTGTCTGCTTTATATGTTGCACCTAAGTGATATTTCGCATCGCCAGACCAGCCTTTTGTTACAACAAGTGAACCGTCTTCTGGTACGAATAAATCGCTTGGTACGTGTGCAAAGTCTGCCAACATCATTTTGTATGGTTTGTGAACGTTATGTGTTAACACATTTAGACGACCACGGTGTGCCATACCGATTTGAACATCGTTTGTACCTTTTGTTTCAAAACGTTTGATTAATTCATCAATTAATACAACTAAAGAGTCAACACCCTCGATTGAGAAGCGTTTTACGCCGACAAAAGTTTTGTGCATGAATTGTTCAAAGCCTTCAACATTGTTTAACATGTTTAATACAGCTTTTTTCTCATCCGCAGTTAATGCGCCATTGAGTGAACCGCTTTCAATCTTAGATTGGATCCACTCTTTTTCTTCTTGTCCAACAACTTGGTTGTATTCAAATGCAATTTTACCTGTGTAAATTTCTTTCAAGTAGTTGATTGCATCTAAACCGTTGCGTACACCTGCAGGTACTTCTTTGATAAGTGCAGAAGCTGGAACTTCGATTAGATCTTGATCTGTAAGACCGTAAGTTGCTGCTTCAATACGCTTCGTATCTCTTGCTTGATTGTGAAGTGGGTAAATGTCTGCTGCTAAGTGACCAAAGTTACGAATTGCATCAGCGTATTTAACCGCTGTAAGAATTGTTGTAATATTACCTGTTGAAGCAACTGCTGCTACTTCTGAGCCGCCTTGTGCTGCTGGAGCAACTGGCGCACCGTATTGTTCAAATAATGCTACTAATTCTGCATCTACTTCCTCTGGTGATGTTAAGTATAGGTCATACATATCCATCACATAGCCAAGGTTAGGTCCTGAAAAAGCAGCCCATGGTGAAACGTTGTTTGACATGAGAATAACCTCCAAGTTTTTTGCCTAGTGGCATCTTTCCAATAGTTATAATAATAATATGAAAATCCACTGTATATTTTACCAATCATATCTGCTTGCATGTAAGCGAATTCTTTTAGCAATTAGATATAATATTTTTTCCCCTTCAATCTTACTACTCTTCACAAAAAATACAATATTTTTTATCAAATTCAGCAAATTTGGACTTGAAACACGTAATTACTTAATTTATTCCATCTTTATTGTTAAAATTAGGAATTTCAACAGTGAATTTCGTGCCTTTTCCTACCTTACTTGATACTGAAATTTGTCCATCATACTTTTCAACAAGCATCTTGACGATTGCTAGGCCTAAACCGTTTCCTCCATACTCTCTCGAACGTGCTTCATCCACTCGGAAGAAACGATCAAATATACGTGGAATGGCATCTGATTGAATGCCGATACCATTGTCTTCGACTTCGATTTTGTGACACTCAGCCGCATTTGTCAAGCTTATTCGTATATTTGGAATTTTTTCGGTATAACGAATAGCATTTTGTAATAGGTTTCGTACAATTTGGTTATAAGCATCCCTTGATATTGCTGCATTCAAGGTATCCTTTTCATTACTCACAAGTATGATTTCCGCTTCTGGATGTAATTGTTTTGTTTCATTTATTACTTTTTTAGTTTCTTCTATTAAATTTACTCCATTTTGAATATCTTTTTTCTCACGTCTTGCAAGGTCTAATAATTCTTCGATTAAAGAGCGCATTCTATGAATCTCTTGTAAAGACGTATCGAGTGATTCTGCCAATACTTCTGGATCATCTTTTCCCCATCGTTTAATTAAGTTTAAATGACCTTCTAAAATTTGAATCGGCGTACGTAATTCATGGGAAGCATCAGAAATAAACCGTTGCTGTTGTAAAAAAGAAGTTTCAAGCTCCACCATCATCTTACGGTACACATCAAGTAAGTCACCAATCTCATCCTGCCTTTGTTCGTGCAATTCAATTTTTGCTTCAAAACCTTCTTTCAATACACGGTTCATCTCAAAGCGTAAACGGTCAAGTGGTCGCAACAGCCTCGTTGCCAACGTGTAACCAACAGCTGATGATAACACAAGCGCTATCACACCCATTAAAATCATCGCTGTTAATAAATAGCGCATGAGTGATACATAGGAACTCAAAGGATGCGTTAATTGAATATATCCTTCAAACGCGCCTAGACGTAGTTTTGCAGTTGCTACAAAACTTTTTTCTCCATCCACTTTTAATGTTTCAAGTGCATAGCCTCGGCTCGGTACATCAGATGGTATAGCTGGAATCTCTTTTGTCGTATTATTAATGCGAAGAATTTCGACGCCATCTGCATTTAAAATACGTGCTGTTTGATTCTTATCGACAATGCCATTGATTAAATTTCCGTTGCGCTGGACTTCTTCAAGCGTTAAGTAAGGACCACGACTTTCAAAGAAGGATGTGAGGTCATTCATCGAACGTGTGACAGACTGTTTTTCGTCTGAGAGTAGCCATGATTGTAATGATACATACATCACGACACAAATAAATAAATAACTAATAAAAATGACAAAAGCAGATATGAACGCCCACTTTGTTTTTAACGATTGGTGCATCCACTTCTGCATCAATTGTTGTTTGATTTTCATGTGCGCATCACATACCCCACTCCTCTTACTGTTTCAATTGCATGACTATAGTCTGGCGGCAACTTCGCACGTAAATGACGAATGTATACATCAATTACATTCGTCTCTACCTCGCTGTCATACCCCCATACTGCTACAAGAATCTGTTCTCTTGTACAGACACGATTTTGATTTTGAACGAGTAACACGAGTAAATCATATTCAGTTTTTGTTAATTGAAGCACCTGTCCTTCAACTGTGACTGTGTAAGCTTGTTCATCAATGAATAAATCACGGAAACGAAGGATCGTCGATTCCACATCTTTCATTGTCGTTGTACGTCGAAGTGCTGCTCGAATACGTGCTAATAATTCTTCAATCGCAAAAGGCTTTACAATGTAGTCATCCGCTCCTGCATCTAATCCCGCTACGCGGTCCATAACAGCATCTCTCGCTGTAATGAGTAAGATGGGTATATCCGATTCCTTTCGAATGCGTCTACACACCTCTATACCGTTCAATTCAGGTAGCATGACATCGAGTAATATTAAATCAA
The DNA here is from genome assembly GCF_038003625.1 of Kurthia sp. FSL E2-0154. Taxonomy (NCBI): domain Bacteria; kingdom Bacillati; phylum Bacillota; class Bacilli; order Caryophanales; family Caryophanaceae; genus Kurthia; species Kurthia sp. FSL E2-0154. The sequence goes on along the minus strand of NZ_JBBOPO010000001.1, from coordinate 765,258 downwards.
ATGACTCGTTAAGAGCATAGTCCAGTCCACTGCGACCATCATATGCAACGATTACATCGAACTGTTCATGACGTAGCTCTAATTCAACAAAACGTGCAATGCTTTTTTCATCCTCTACCAATAAGATTTTTTTCATTACACATCCTCCTGAAAATACTTTTCTGAAATATGATATGAGTCTTTTCCGTTAATACGTTTTGCCACATATAACGCTTCATCCGCATGCCCCATTAATTCATTAATAGATTCTCCATTTTTCGGATAGCTCGCTACACCGATTGAAGATGTTGGTGAGAAGTGTGTACTTCCAATCATCCAACCACGGCGCAGTGTATTTTGAATACGTTCAATTGCTTGTAGCGTTTGACGATTTCGCTTGTCATCATCTAATGACATATTCGATAAAATGACGATAAACTCATCACCACCAATACGCGCAACAATATCATGATCGCGTACACTTTGTAGTAAAGCTTGTCCAAAGTTTTGAATGAAGTCATCCCCCATGTCATGTCCATATAAGTCATTAATACGTTTAAAATTATCGCCGTCTAAATAGAGTAGCGTCAGTGCAGTCCCCGATGTAATCGCCTGCTTCACTAAATTCGGAAACTCTAGTGTCACGTAACGACGATTCGGTAAGAGCGTTAAACTATCGTGATACGCAAGGAATCGAAGCTCATCTTCTTTTTGTTTACGCTTCGTTATTTCCCTGGCAATAATAACAAATTGATACACTTCAGAACGTTCTGTATCTTCTACAGCTGTAATATGGGCTTCAATCCAGACACGTTCGCCTGACTTCGTACATAATTGTAATTCTAACTGTGATTCGCCTTCATTTTCTAAAAGTGCATCGAGTTCTGTACTTAATACCATCTTACTCTCTTCTGTTAAAACACTTAAATAGAATTGTCCAAGTAACTCCTCTTTTTCATAACCTAAACGAGATTCATGATTAGGCGAAACATATAGTACAATACCATCTTCATTCGTAATGACAATAAAGTCATTTGTATTTTCTGTAATTAAACGGAAGGTGCGTTCGATATTGCGTAAATTTGTCATCATCACACGTTTATCTGTAATGTCTAAACAAATCGACAAGAAGTGTTCGATTTCGCCATCTGATCCGTACATGGGTACAATTGTTGTATCCACCCAAAAATGCGTTCCGAGACGTGTTCGATTACAAATCTCACCACGCCAAGGCTGACCCGCTTTAATCGTATCCCACATCTCTTTATAAAAGCTTTTCGGGTGCTGTCTTGAATTAAGTAAACCATTCGTCTGTCCAATTAATTCCTCTTTTTTATATTGTGATATCTTTTCATATCCTGGACTAACATATTCAATAACACCTTCTGCATCCGTCATACATAGATTAGCAGCTTCATTTAGAGCGTATTGATACGCTTTCAAAATCGTACTTGCTTCATCTAAAGATTCCTGAAGCGCAATATTACGTGTATATTCCTGTGCTTGAATGCAAATTGCGACAACACGTTCATGCAGTAAAACAGGTGTGAAACTCAAAATAAATTCTGCTGTCTCTTGTCGTACCTTAATCAATTTTTGCCGAACCATTGTACGGCGACCTCGGCGTGCATTCGCCAGAGCATTAAAGAAGACTACTCTTTTTTCTTCATCTAAATTTGCTATATCAAAAAAGTTTCTACTAAGAATATTGGGCTGGAAACCAAATGTTTCATAAAAACGCTTATTTGCTTTAATCACTTCATATTCTGTATTTAACACCAAAATAGGATTCATCTGTTCTTGAAACAATGTTCTTAAAAAGTGATTTTCTTCCTCTATTGTTTTTAAGATATCAACTTCTTTTGTAATAGCTAAGACCGCTTCTCCATTCCCGAATGGAATAACAGTTGTTTCGCTCGTTGTGGGTGTATTTGAAAACAAATAAAAATCTCGGAATACAACTTGTTCTTTTGTCTCAAGCGCTTGTCTATAGTGGCGTTCAATGACATGTAGCGTTTCTAAAACTAGAACATGTTGTTGTAATGTTTGATTGATTGGCGATTGTTGTTGAAATACTTTTTCAAGTGCCACGGGATTAACATAACGATAAATGAATTGTCCATCTACGTTTTCCATGTAAAAAACGAAATCCGCACAATGTTCAAATAAAGTATGCAATTGGTTCACTGATGCTTCTATTTCGTTTCTCAAATTTCTTCCACTCCCCCGAGTTTGTTTTTCTCACGTTTCAAAAAGCAATACACACTTCTTTTATTTTTTGTAGATACTCACTTTGCTCCGTTAATTCTTCCTTTATATAAAGATGATTTTCGTCATCAATGTTCAATTCATATAATGCGATATATGTTGCATTTCCGATTAAAGATAATTTTGTTTCTGTTCCGCTTTGCTGCACGTGACACTTAACGAAACCACCTGGATTATAGACTGTAACCATATTTTCGTCCACAATGTGTAAAAGTGAAGCAACTAACGATGAGGCTGTCATCGCTGTACCACATGCATTGGTAAATCCAACACCTCGTTCATATGTACGGACAAAAACTTCTGATGATGAGATTGGATATACATAGCTAACATTCACACCATCTGGCGTATAATTATTTTCGTCATTTAAGCGCTTCGCTAATTGCTCCTGATGTTTAAAATCTTCAATATATGCTTTAGGTACAATTGAGATTAAATGTGGATTTGGTACAGATACTGCTGTATAACGTAATTCTGTTGAAAAATCAGCAATCTGTTCATCAATTAATGTGTGCTGTGCATTATAGACCATTGGTAAAGAAGCTAAATCGAATGACACAGGTGCAATCTCTACTGAAAAAGCAGGAATATCTTCTATTAATTCACCATGACGTGCAACATGTAAATCTGCCTTCATCGTTTCGATGATTCCTTGATCTTTACCAATCTTACTTAATACATAACGTGCAACACAGCGTAATCCATTACCACACATAGACGCTTCAGAACCATCCGCATTAATGACACGCATTTTTGCATCTGCATGTACTGATGGTAACACAACAAGTAGACCATCTGCTCCACCATACTGTACTGGGTCGCATAACCATTTACCGACTTCTGACCAATTCAACTCGTCATTTTTACCTTCTATTAAAAAGAATGTATTGCCTGAACCTTGAACTTTTAATACATCGTATTTCATCGTTAAATCCCCCTACATTTCCTGTCTATTCTATCATAATTCTTATTTTTTATGGTTACAACCCTGTGCACTTGAAGTCATAATTTATTTTTTTGAGAATTTTATATTTTTTTGAGAATTTTATACTTTTTTAACGAAAAATTGTATAAATTATATCAAATATCATACATTTGTTCTGATATTTTTTTCTTATTTGAAATATTTTTTTGCTTTAAAACGGCATATTTTTATTTAAAAGAGGGTATATAGTAAAACCTTATTTAAAATTTACTAAGACGAATAGACACGATTTAGACAATTTTTAAGATTTTTTATCATTAGGTAAGGTATTTTTTAAAAAAAGATAAAAATTTCGCATTTTTATCTTTTCAAATGATGTAATTCCTTGTATATTTAAATTGCAAAATAATTTCATAAATGAATCTCTATTCGTAATAGTAGATTTTAGGGAAGGCAAATGGTGCGTCACCAGTTTTCTGGTTCTAGTGGGTTCGATTCCCACCCCGAAATTTTTTATGCAACACTTATGAAAAATTTCGAAGGTGGAGCGAACATGGTATGTATGTTTGAAGGTCCACCCAAAAGGAGGCGTTAGGTATGCTTAAACAACGTGATCTTTACGAGAGTAATGAATTATTTGAATTGTTAAGCCACCCATCTGTCTTCCCTTTTGTCCGTCAAAAGGCTAAGACAGCAGATGAATTATGGTTTATGACTCGCCAGCTTATGGAGGAAGAAGAGCAAGGACTTGTTGTTTCTCGTACAATACTTGACGAGTGGGGCCACCCAATCGGGACGATTACACTATACGATATTGAAGATAAGGCTGGTTTTTTAGGCACTTGGATTGGTTTACCTTATCAAGGTAAGGGTTATAACCAACAAGCAAAACTAGACTTCTTCAATGAACTGTTTTTTGAACTAGACTTTCAAACTGTATTTATGAAAATTAAAAAAGAGAACATTAAATCTCAACGTGCTGCTGCGAAATTAGAGTATGCGTGTGATGCGAAAGAAAGTCACCCAGCACTATACGAAGAAATCAATGCAGGTGAACAAAAATTCGAATTGTTCAAAATCGAACGAGATAACTTCTACTTGTACACTGCTCGCCAAGCACAGGAGACAGAACAAGCGATGTAATAAAACAACCCCTTCATTTTTAAATGGAGGGGTTTTGTGTGTAAAAAAATCGAGAGAATCCTAAGACTCTCCCGATTAACTAATTATTTTTTCGCATATTGCATAATCAGTGCCACCATCTCGTCTGGTGTTTTTGGTGATTCTGCTTCTATCATATTTTGACGTAGAGCCGTTTCGTTCTCTTTTAATGTACGCAGTGCCTGCATGAAGCTTTCAGGTGTCAATTCTTCTTCTTGCAACACTTCTGCTAAACCTTGTTGTTTGAAAATTTTCGCATTGACGATTTGATCACCACGCGACTGCGCCATTGATAATGGAATTAATAACATGGGCTTTTCTAGCGCTAAAAATTCGAAAATCGAATTGGAACCAGCACGCGATACGATGTAATCACTCGCATGAAGTAAGTCAGGTAATTCAGTCGTCACATATTCATACTGCTGATAACCTGGCATTTCATTTAATGCCTCGTCGATATTTCCTTTACCACAAAGATGAATGATATTGTATTGTACAAGTAATTCTGTTAAGTTGTTGCGTACTGCTTGGTTAATGAACTTCGAGCCAAGTGAACCACCCATAATTAAGATGGTCGGCTTACCATTTGTAAATTGACACATTGCTAACCCTCTTGTGCGGTCACCTTCAAATAATTCTGGACGAATAATTGAACCTGTACAACTTGATTTTTCAGATGGTAAGTATTTTAATGTTTGTTTAAAAATCGTGAAAATATGTGATGCGAATGGTAATGAAATCTTATTCGCAAGGCCTGGTGTAACATCAGATTCATGTGAAACAACAGGAATACCTAAAACTTTCGCTGCAATAACGACCGGTACCGATACGAATCCACCTTTTGAAAAGACAATCGTTGGCTTTAATTTACGTAGTAGACCGACTGCTTGGAATACACCTGCCAGCACTTTGAACGGATCTGTAAAATTCTTCACCGAAAAGTAGCGACGTAACTTCCCACTTGAAATTGAATGAAACGGTAAATTGGGAAACGCTTCTGAAATAATTTCTTGTTCAATACCGTCCTTAGAACCGATATAATGAACGTCATAGCCTTTATCTAAAAATGATGGTATGATAGCTTGATTGAGCGAGACGTGCCCTGCTGTTCCGCCACCAGTTAATACAACTGTTTTCTGATTCATTTGTATAATAAACTCCATTCTATTTATACGATTTTTACATGTATAAAAATAATATCTTATTGTACTATACCAACCCATCCATGAAAAGGCACAATGGACTTAATTTTATGAAAGGAGGCGATTCTGTGTACGAAACGACTACGAACGGACAAAAGTGGAAGTTGCTTTTTGTCATTGTTTCACCCATCTTAGTTACACAAATTGCACTATATTTAGTTACCTTTTTTGATGTATTATTCTCAAGCAAATACGGAACAACTGATTTAGCCGGTGTCTCCATCGGTTCGTCCATCTGGATGCCAATCTATGTAGGGATTTCTGGTATTTTACTATCTGTTACCCCTATTGTAGCACAATCAGTCGGCGCAAAAAAAATGAAAGAGGCAACATTTACCGTCCAACAAGGAATCATCGTATCCATTATTTTAGCTCTGGTTCGCCACAACTATGCTACTCATCATTTTCTTCAATCGCCTTCCTGCAGAAGTTCCAAGTCACTATAATATTTTAGGAGAACCTGATTGCTACGCAAATCATTGGTTTGTTTTCTTCATTCCACACTCAGTATCGCTCTTTGGAGTTTCCTACGTTATATGGAACAAAAACCACAATTCATGCACCTTCCAAAACCCGATCAACGGCTCGCATCAGAAGAACAGCATATGATTCTCTCTCGTATGACTAGTCTTTTAAAAAATGAACTCTCACTTTTCCTTACATGGCTTATGTTGAAAAATGTGTTTCTTGCACTCGATATTATTACGATTCATCTAGGTATATGGGAATTCGTCGCTTTTGTTGTCATTCTAGTCGTAACATTTCTCATCTACTATATTCAATTTAAGCGTGCTCAATCACAAAGTAGTAGTGGGTAAAGGAATCGCATCTACTCCGTCGCCGATGATCACTAACTTCGGCGGCATTTTTATGAATTCAGGCATCCACTGCGTTAAACCGTATGCGTATTGGAATAACATCGGCTTACTATTTCCTTTAATCGGCAAATACCCTTTCATACGATACACTGTCTCTGGTAATGAGCGCACCCAATCCTCAATCTCCTCTTGCGTAAATGCTTGGTCTGTAAAATCAACTAAGCGAGAACTAAGGTGCAAATGATGTCCAATATCTGCTTTTTCAATATCCTTTGGACGCGCTGTCGCTTGAATTTTATTTAAAAATGAATATGGTACTTTTGCATTCGTTGTTTGAACGATTAAAGCATTCGGATTTAGTGCTTGTAATTCGTATGTGACTTGCCCTAACTCTTGTTCTGTTAATAAATCTGCTTTATTTACTAATAATAAATGCGCATGACGAATTTGCTCTAAAAATAAAGAACGTGTTTGTGGTGTCATCTCATGACGCATCAACCAACGCTTACTATCTGCTACGGTTACGATGCCTTTAATATTCAATTGATCTGCAAAAAGTGGTGAATATACTGCATCGAATGCTTCCACAGGATGTGCAGCACCCGTTGTTTCAATTAATAAGACATCAAAATCATTCTCTGCTAGTAACCCTTGAATTTGCGCTTCTGTATTTTCAGAACCTGTACAGCAAATACAACCATTCAACATTTCTTTTAACGGAATGCCTTCTTCAACTGCTTGTGAATCAAAATTTAGTTCCCCTAATTCATTCATAATAACTGCAGGCTTTAACCCCTGTTCTTTTAATGATTCAATCATATTCGCGAGTAATGTTGTTTTACCACTACCTAAAAATCCACTTAATAAATATACATCTTTCATATATAACACTCCTTTATGAAAAAAGGGACAACTCATCAGCTGCCCCCTTCTTACTTATTGATTCAATTCTTTTAAAACCATTTTGCGTGCTTTTAATAATTGTGGATCATCTTTACGGATTTTCTCACGTAATTCATCCATTAATTTATTTGTCGTTTTGCCTTTTAATATACCATCTACTGTTAGTTTATTATTCGTTTGGAAACGACTGACCGCATAAGATGTGTACTCATCATATAATCCATCAATTTTGCCTGGATTATAACCAAGTGCTTTCAGCATTTTTTCTGCTGCCTTCACTTGTTCTGATACATCCCCTAATTTCATTGTTTTAGAAGGATCTAAATATGGTAACGAAGCATAACTTGGATAATCTACTTTGACAGTTGGTTGAATTCCTTTTTTATGAATCCATTTACCTTCAGGTGTTAACCATTTACCTGTTGTATATTTTAACGTAGAACCATCTTCTAAACTTTTCGCTGTTTGCATCGTACCTTTACCGAATGTTTTTTCACCAACTAACGGAATATGTGCATCTTCATTCATCGCTGCTGCTAGAATTTCAGAAGCAGAAGCACTACCACCATCAATTAGTAACGCAGTTGGCACATCTACTTTACGACCATTTTGAGCGCGAATAATCTCTTTTTGACCATCTTTCGGCTCAATTTGCATAATTGGTTCACCCGCATCTACGAATAGACTCGCAATATTAACCGCCGTTGTTAAAATACCACCTGGATTTTGACGCACATCGAGTACAAGACCTTTCATACCCTTCTTCTCCATCTCATCCAGCTTCTTCAGTAATTCTTGATACGTTTGGTCCGCAAATGTTGTGATTTGAATATGTGCAATTTTATCTTTTGTCATTTTTGCATAAACCGTTTCGATTGGAATTGCATCGCGTGTGATTGTCACTTTATGCAGTTTCGAATCTTTTCCACGCTGATATTCTAACGTCACTTTCGTACCTTTTTTACCACGAATTTTTTGTACGGTCTCTGTCGCTGTTTTTCCTACAACTGATTTACCATCAACTGATTTAATAATATCATTTGGACGTAAGCCAGCCTTTTCTGCAGGTGAGTTTTTAATTGGCGAGACAATCATAACCTGACCATCTTTTTCTTGAATCTCTGCACCAATCCCATCAAAACTAGATGAGATACTATCATTAAATTGTGTTGCTTCTTCCTTGCCTAAATAGTCTGAATAAGGATCCCCTAATGACTCAATCATCCCTTTTAACGCACCATTCACAAGCGCATCTTCATCTATTTTTTCATAGTACGATTTGTTTAATTCATCATATGTATCAAATACTTTTTGAAATTCTTCATGGTTTGGTGTGCGTACTTCGACTACCTTCTTCTCCCCAACCGTTAAAGCAAAAATTGTGATACCTGATGTCGCAAGAATTAATACAATAATCATCATAATTAGTGTAAAGGGCTTCAGGCGAATGTATTTACCAGCAGGCTTCGTTTCTTCCGAGGCTTTCGGTTCTACTTCTGGCTGTTCCTCTTGCTTTTTCTGTTCGTCCAATATCTTTCACCACTTTCACTCTCGTCACGTGTACATACACTATTTCTATTTTAACAGGTTCTTAGCGTAACGAAAAGTAATAAAAAAAAAACGAATGATTGATTCGCTCAATCATTCGTTTGATCACATTAAACAAGTTGCATCTGTTTACTGCAAGCTGCTTGACCTTTTAATGTTGTATTCGATAGTTCTTCTGAGTTTAAGCTGTAAGAGATTACTTTTTTATTGCGTTGTTTTACTACATTTACGCGGTCTTCCGCATAATAAACAGATAGTCTTGAATGCTTACCTTTTTTATTCACATCGATTACGTACGGTACGATGTCTGTATCCGGATTTAATACCTCATCTTCAAAACCTTTAAAAATTGGATTACGTACTAAAAATGCGGCTTCATTAAATGATTGGATGAAATCTTCTTTCTCTTGTCCTGTTAACTCTTTTTGATCAAATGTAATTGTTACTTCTTCTGACTTCAACTTTTGATGCATCGCATAACGTTCTGTCAACCAAACAACCACGATATTTGGTGGTGCTGTAAGTAATTTGACTACTGTCCCAAGTACAAGCGTAATAAGTAATGCCCATGACATAATGAAAACATCTCCTATATAATAAGTTCTAGTTAATTTGTAATGAATATTGATTACGCTTTTATCCTATCATATGGACATGTAAAATCAATCCTACTTTTTAAATGTTCACGAGATAGGCACAATACCTCTTATAGTATTTGACAAAAAGATGAATTTCTTTTGTCAGAACATATTCAATATTCATAAATCACATTTGTTCGTGTAAAATAAGAACTTTAGGGGTTTTCTCTATTTCAATGTTTGTTACACTATTATTTCTTTTGGAACGCGCGCACCGCAAATACAATAATTAAAATCCCTACAATAAACGAGATGATTCGCACGATATAATCGGCTGTCAAAAAGGACGACAACGTATTCGCTTCATCATAACCACGTCCAGAAATAATCGACGGCGCTAAAATGATTAAAATTCCTAGTATGACATAAATAATCGCAAAGACCGTTCCTTTCACATCATCCGCTCCCTTCAACTCCCTTCTCTTTACCACTTGTTTCGAAAACTTACACAAAAACTATTTTAATTCCATTTTTTTACTTTATACTAATATTTAGGAAGGTGGTGACGTTATGACAGAAAAAAGTAGTATCGTATTAAGCGCAAGCTTTTTAATAGCGAGTGGCATTGTCTTCAGTTTAGAGCACATTGCTACGATGATTTATTGGTTCGCCCAAGTATTCACAGGCAGTTATCCAACCGAACCCGATCATAACCCGTTCTTATCGAATTTCTTCATTATTATTTTCTTAATTCTTAGCCTTATTTTCTTTGCAATGTTCATTAATTTACGTGGAAAACGTATATAAGGAGGAACCAACCATGTTCATCGACATCGATCATATCCAATTAGCTGCTCCGAAAAATAGTGAAGCTGCTTATAGACATTTCTTTCATGATATCTTAGTTATGCCTGAAATAGAAAAACCAGACAATCTAAAAAAACGAGGCGGCGTATGGTTCAAGTGCGGACAACATGAAGTACATATCGGTATTCAAGAACCCTTTACCCCCGCAACGAAAGCACATCCAGCCTTTATCGTGAAAGACCTAGCAATGCTCAAAGAAACATTACACGCACACAACATCGAGACAATTGAAGATGAACCACTTGAAAACGCGATTCGCTTTTATGTGAATGACCCTTGCGGAAATCGCCTAGAGTTTTTAGAGCGTATTTAGTGTGAGGAATAAAAAATCATGAACGAGAGGCTAGCTCTTGTTCATGATTTTTTGTTTGGCAGTTCGATTAATATTTGTATTCAATAGCCTATCTAATTAAAATAGACTGTCTATTGATCATTCAATTATTTCAATAAATCTGCAAGTGTTCCTTTTTTATTAGCTGATTTCTGCTTATATTGTTGAATCGCTTGTACTAATACATCGACATCATGAAAATATCGCTTCGCAAATTTATAAGATTTAATTTCACCTAATTTTAAATATTGTTTCACATAATCACTCGGCTTCATGCGTTTACGGACATAATCATCATATTTTCCCTCCGCATGAATTACTAGCATTTCAATTTCTGGTGCTGTAATGATATTCACAACGGTTACACGTTTTAAATAAGGTCCTGATAACTTAAAATTTTCATTCGCTGAATCTAATATACGATATACCGTAATCATTTCATTTGTTGTTTTATTTAAGTAATTCCGTTCGAAATTTTTTGCGCTACGACATCGCAAAACTTCCTCCTCTAAAAGTTGCTCACGTTCGAAAATAAGACAATTATTTTCAAGTAAAACTTCTATAATTGCTTTTTCCATAGACCCCTCACATAAACACGCTATTAAGTCAGGTCTTGTCATTCTTTATGCACCTGTTGGAAATACTTTTTCAACTCCATATATGCATCATATGAAGGTGCTGTTGTTCCTACATAACTACTTTGGTACACTTCACTCTTCTTAAAATCACTGCGATTCAATAAATCATTTAAGTTGTTGAAGCGTAACTTATCCTCTTTTAATGATAGGTAAATACTATCGTTACGCTCAAAATCATCTAACAGTTCTGAATAATGCGTTGTAAATACAAGTGTCGCACCTTGTGGATTAGTCCGTTCACTTTTAAAGAAATTAACAATGGTGCGAACAATTTCTTTATTAAAATGATTTTCAATTTCATCAATTAATAGAACACCCCCACTTTTAAATACTTTTTCAACGGCTGTTAAAACGTTTAAACCTTTAATTGTGCCAGAAGATAAATAAGCTTCTAAATGTTGATGATTGTTTAAATAAATTTCATTGTCTTGTCCTTTAAATTTTAAGCGAATCATCAAATGATTATTGCTATCTTTTTCTTCATATAAATAATCAATACTTTTATCAAGAAAACCAACCATCTGCAATGGGATTCTACCTGCTTTTTTCATGACATTCTTATTTGTTTCGCTAATTAAATCTATTATATCAAGGGGCTGTTGATTTTTCATATAAGCAATAATCATACTCATATCGTCAGCTAAATAGGGTGAATTTTCTTCCGTACGAATAGCTTGTAAATCTTTATCAGTGAAGGAATATAGACTTTTCTTTACTTTATTTATTGTCTTCTTCCAGATTTTTTCTTCTTGAAACACCAGTTGATTATAAGGATTACGCGTAACAATTGATTCAATTTTCATTAACTGATTATCATTAAAATGGAAGTACGCCTCTATTGTAAAACTTTGTTCATTTGCTAAAAAACTGTACTGTTCACCATTTAATTTTCCTTGTTTTAAATACAAATCAAATATAAAAGAGAGTATTTTTAATACAGTCGTCTTTCCTGAAGCATTAATACCAATAATCCCCAAAACATTTTGACGATACACATTACCTTTAATATGCGTTAAACCCTCATCATTCAATTCTGTTACACGCTGTTGTGCAACAAAATCAAGTTCAATCCCACCTTCAAATAATAATAATTCATTCAACTTCATTTTTAAAAGCCTCATCACTAACCACCTTTTAAACGATAAATACGTTTTTATGTTAGTTTAATTATAGTATTAAACGCAAAAAACTTCAATTAAAAACGTATAATACGTTTTAAAATATAAAAAAACTTGATACAAAAGTATTTTGAACAATAAAATCCTGTATAATTTTTAGCTCTACAATAAATAACGTTGGTGAAGAAAAAAGCACCGAACTCACATAAGACCGGCGCTGGAAATTCACTAACGTTATTTTTTTATAAAAAAGAAGTGAGGACGTATCTTTTTCAACCAGAAAATTTAGCTACTCATTACAAGCGTTAACTACGGTTTTAAATTCAATGATTTCTCTTAAAAATTCACTTACACATAAATTAATTATTTTTTATCAATTTATACCAATCGAATTTTAGTCCCATTAATCTTACAACTTCGTTATAAGTATCATTATCTAGACTCTTTTTTAATATTTTAAATTCATTTAAGATTTCATTAACAAAACCATCTAATTCTTTTTTATCCATAAATAAAGAAATAATAAAGATCAATACATATATACCTTTTCTAGCATTCAATCTTTTATTTCGCTGAGCCTGATTTAACCTAATCCTACCTCCTGGCTCTACGTAGTTAGGCAATTTTTTACCAAATCCCATAAAACAATCGTCAATCGGTACTTTAATCTCTGTATTATAAAACCTTTCATTATGTGCACATATGTTTCTATATATACTTAAAATTTGTATTATTCTTGAGGTATTAACAATAGCTGTTTCATTTGAAATTGACGGCAATGTTATTAAATTCATTTCTCTTATAATATTTAATTGAACCTCTTTTTTCTGTAAAGTAAATAGATGACTCACATTCCCAAATGTCAAAACATTCATTAATACCCACATGGGCATATACCCATGTTGCTCTAAATAAGCTTTTATAGATTTATTTTTATTTTTTCTTTGTTGTCCCAGTGTTTGATATACAGTAGCAATATATTTATCATATGTTGATTGTCTATCCCATGTAGTAAATCTATTTTGTGGTCTAGTTGTTGTAATTTTTGTGCTGATCACTCCAAAAGAATCGTTAGAATGTTCAGTGTAAAGAGGCGTTAAATCATAATACTTCCTTCTCAAGTATTCACTATCTCTATGTAAATTTTTTATTTCTTCTTTAGAATGCTGGTTATTTTGATATAAATGATATGTATAAAAACTTTGCACTACTTGATTTTTAAATATTTCTTCTAACTTTAAAATTTCTCTTAAAAATAACAACCTAAGATTTGAATCAAATTTTAACAAAGATTCTAATTCTTGTAATTGTGTACTCGGTCTATATATTTCTGGAGAGCCTTTTCTATTAATTAAGAAAGGATCTTTGTATCCATTGACGAGATTATAATAGTTTCTCTTACTTAACAAGTCCTTTTGAACCCCATCATTTGGAATGTTTATACCACGACTTCGAAGTATTTTTACTTTTTCACTAGGTAATGAAAAATATTTCTCCATTATATACCTCCTCTAAAAATACAGAAAGGCCGGAGGTTTATTAACCTGCGGCCTTTAATCGATCTTTTATGGCAATATCATATCACGAATAAAAAATCGTTTCAACATATTATATTCATTTTTACTCTTCATCCAAAGATTCAATGTCTTTTACTAATTATTCACTTCTCCATAAACTTCATCCATCATGTCACTCATGATATATGCTTTAAATTCATCGTTTTCTAAAATCTTCATGAAGAATTCTTGGTTTGTATTCATACGATCAATGACAAAATTCATAAATGAACGTTCAAAAGCAAATTTAAAGTTGTCTTTTGTATTGTTTTTTGCTTGCTGGCGTACTTCTTCACTATTCAACATATCCTCTTTCACTTGTTCACGTGAAAGGAAATCTGTTTCAGTAAAGTTCGTACCAAATCGGTCATTTAACTTATCTAAAATACTTGATAAGCGCACTTTTTCATCTTCTTGCTGACCGCCACCGCCATGTTTTTGTGGATCTAGGTCAATGCCACCTGTCTTTTCAAGTTCAATACTACCTTCGAATACTTTTTGATTACGATAATATTCTAATGCCACATCATCTGCGATATAAACATCTTTATCCCCTTTACCACGTGGTAGTTTACGCAGTAAGTACGTCAAATAAATGTATTGCTTGTGTAAGTCTAAATCAATAAACGTGACGACTTGCAGCACGAACCCATACGTACGTGTAAACTTCGTTGCGACTTGTTTAAAAGCAAATTGTTCTTCATCGGAAAGGTCTTTGAAACGTTCAACACCTTGATCAAGAATAGCATTCAAAGCTGTTTGTGCCCTCGTTGATTTTGTGACACCACCTGCAACTTCGATTTCATTCACTTGTTGAACTTCATCTTCTGTAAATACTTGATAGGGTTCGATTTCTGCCTGCATATCATATAAAATATTCGGGTCCGTTACTTCAGATAAGCTTGTCGATTCATAATACGGTTGGAAGGATTCTTTAATGACAGCTGGATCATTAATAAAATCAAGCACAAACGTATCTTCCTTACCAGGACATGTACGATTTAAACGAGATAATGTTTGTACCGCTTTAATACCGCTTAAAGGCTTATCTACATACATCGTGTGTAATAGTGGTTCATCAAACCCTGTTTGATACTTCTCTGCCACGAGTAACACTTTATATTCGTCTGAATTAAACTTCTCTGGTAGCTCTTTCTCAGAGAAACCATTCATATCAGGCTCTGTATAATTGATTTCGTTATCTTTTACAGTACCAGAGAAGGCTACAACTGTTTTTAAATCATCATAGCCCATGTCATTAATATACTTATCAAACGCCATCTTATAACGAACAGCGTGCAGG
This sequence comes from Kurthia sp. FSL E2-0154, assembly GCF_038003625.1. Classification (NCBI taxonomy): domain Bacteria; kingdom Bacillati; phylum Bacillota; class Bacilli; order Caryophanales; family Caryophanaceae; genus Kurthia; species Kurthia sp. FSL E2-0154. The sequence goes on along the minus strand of NZ_JBBOPO010000001.1, from coordinate 750,063 downwards.
CGACTTGCTGTGACGACCATTGCTTTCGCACGACCACCAATTTTACGTTGCACAAAATTACGATAATGCTCCATAATAATTTCTGTTTTTTGCGCAATGCTATGTGGATGCAAGGAAACATATTTTGATAGCGTACGCGTTGCTTGTTTTTTCGATACTTCTGGATCATCATCAACTGTCTTCGCAATTTTCCAGAACGTTTGATACGTCGTATAGTTTTCAAGTACATCTAAAATAAAGCCTTCTTCAATCGCTTGGCGCATCGTATATTGATGGAATGCATGTGGTTTTCCATCTGTGCCCATCGTACCGAACTTTTCAAGCGTCTTCGGCTTCGGCGTAGCTGTAAATGCGAAGAACGATACATTATCTTGCTTACCACTTTTCATAATCGTTTCAACGATTTTTTCATCGACATCATCTAAGTTTTCTTCCGCAATACGATCTTCTTCGTATGCTGCTTCAAGTGTTTTATCAGATAATACGTTCGTTAAAGCAGTAGATGCCTTCCCACCTTGTGAAGAGTGGGCCTCATCAATAATAACCGCATATTTTTTACGTTCTAATCCTGCGACCTTTTCTAATACAAATGGGAACTTTTGAAGCGTCGTAATAATAATGCGAGTTTCATTATTGAGCGCTCGTGCAAGCTGCTCAGAATCTTTATCAATCGGCGCTACCATACCCGCTTTATGTTCCAGCTGATACACTGCATCTTGCAGTTGTTTATCTAATACACGACGGTCTGTAATGACAATTACGCTACTAAAAATCGATTCATTATCTGCATTGTGCAATTTCGCTAAACGATGTGCAAGCCATGAAATCGAGTTCGTTTTCCCGGAACCAGCAGAGTGCTGAATTAAATAGTTTTGACCAACTTGCTTTTCATTAACATCTATTTCTAATTTACGCACTGCATCTAATTGATGGAAACGTGGGAAAATAAGCATTTGACGCTCTCCAATTGTTTCACCATTCGAGTCTTTAATATCGTCTTTTTTCACGAAAACGAAACGATATAAAATGTCTAATAAGCTATCTGGCGTTAAAATTTCATCCCATAAATAATGTGTACGGTAGTTATCACCATAAGCTAACGGATTCCCTTTCCCGCCATTGTTGCCTTTATTAAACGGTAAGAAGTATGTTTTCTCTTTATCCAGCTTCGTTGTCATAAATACTTCATCTGGATCTACCGCAAAATAAACAGCGACACGTTCATTAAACTTAAACAATTGCTCACGTGGATCCCGGTCTTTTTTCAATTGCTTCATCGCATCTTCTACTGTTTGATTCGTTAATGGGTTTTTGAGCTCCATCACAACGATTGGTAAACCGTTTAAAAATAACACCATATCTAAGCTATTGTTATGCTTATCGCTGTAATAAACTTGACGTACAACGTTAAAACGATTTTTCGCATATTGCTCATTCAATGTTTTATTCATATCTGTTGGTGGTTTATTATAGGCAAGCTGTAACGTCACACCACGGTCTTTAATTCCTTTACGCAAACACTCCACTAGACCTTGTTTATGAAGCTGCATTTTAATACGCTTTAGCACTTCTTTTTTATAAGAAGGACCGTATGATTTTTCTAATGTGCGCATACGCTTTTCTTGTGTATCTTCTAAAAAAGCAAATAGTTCTTCAACATCAATCGCATGCTCTTTAAACGCTTGACTCGCTTCATCTGCTAATACACGCTTCTTATAACCAGTACCAATTAATGCTAGTTCAATATTCGTTTCAAATCCTTTTTCAGACGTATCTACTGCCATTCCATTTCACCTCACTTAATCAAGTTCCATATCACGTACATCAATTTTACCTGTTACAGCTTCGTAGATTAAAGATTGACGGTATTCTTTTAGTTTTTCAATTTGCTTTTCAACAGATTTTATTACATTATCCATTTCTGATATTTTACCTTCTAAATAACTAACTATTTCTTTTTGTTCTTCAAAATGTGGAATAGGTACTTTCAAATTTTTAATAATGCCTAAATTTACCCTTGAACGTGTTGTACCATTTGCAAAAGCTTCTGCTTGGGCGATAGTAAAAGGGGTGTTCATAGCGTAATTAATGTAGGCATTAGAGTAATTTTCTTTTAATTTTAATTTAACACAATCTGCAACAATAACATATTTTTGGAACATATTAGGTACAACTGCTGATCTAGCGATTGGAGAAGCCATTTTCGCTATAACTAAATCATCTGGATATGCAGTATGCCGTCTTAACTGTTCTGATTTTTCTTCACTTACATAATTCATATTATTAATTCGTAATTTGCCATTCTTAATATTATTTAATTGAATAACTGGTACTCCTGAGTCGACATATTCTTCATTTTTTAAATCCGAACCAAACGGCCCATCTACAAATGAATTTTTCTTTTCACTGGCAATATACTTTAAAGGTAATATTGACCAATGCTCAGGAATCTCACCAATCCACTCAACACCTGAATCTTTCATTTTCACATTTGGATTTAAACCTTTTGTTACTGCTTCTGTGATGATAGATTGGCGTTGTTTTTCTAATAATGAGATATATTTTTCTTTAGAATTAATTAGATAATTTAATTGTTTCACCTTTCGATCTAAATATTTCACTATTTTATCTTGAACATTTATCATTGGGAATACTACTGGAAACTCAGAGAGCATAGGTCTTCGCAGTGAATCAACTGTTGATTTTGCGCCACCCATTAATACTTCAAATTTCAAATTAGACATTACGTAATAGTATAGGTACTTACCTAATACATTTTTAAATTTTGTAAAAACATATACTCGTTGATGTGCAGCAAATTTACCCTCATAATAATGAAATACTTTCCCCACACCCACTCCATCTCCAGCTGTCATAACCGCTTCTTCATCATGTGTAAATTCATTTAAACTTTCAATATGCGGTGAACGTACAAAGAATGGATATTTTCCATCAGGTATTTTATCTTGAGTATCTTTACTTCCTGTATTAATTTCGCATAAATATTTCAGCTTTAACACTCTCCAATTTTCTGGTAAATCACCTAACCATGGCACATCTAATTCTTTAATCTTACTCATCCCATCACCTTCTTCAACTGCTCAGCAATCTCCACTTCTAATGTACGAATTTCGTCCATAATTTCTGCTGAACTGCGTAATGCTGTATATTTATAGAACTGACGAGTGAAAGGAATTTCATAGCCGATTTTTGTTTTCGAGTGATCAATCCATGCATCCGGTACGTGTGGCAATACTTCACGTGCGAAGTATTCTTCGATATCTTCTTTCAATGGCACACTCTCTGTATCACGTAAGTCAGTGTCTGGTTCAATATCCTTTTTATTTTTCATACATACATCGGCTGTTTCATCTTTTTCAGATAAACCGTTTAAAATCGCTTTTAATACAGATGCACCGAGTTTAATAGTTGCTTCTGCTAACGCATCTTTTAAAATCTTCGTAAATACTTCACGATTTTTGTATACTTCATCGCTTTCTAATGTGCGTAAGACATGCAAGATTTGCGCTTGAAGTTTTTTACCTTCTTCTATTTCAAAGTGCGCTGCGTCACCTTTTTTCTTTGAAGTTGCTAAGTTCGCAAATCCTTTTTCTTCAACGACACGTGCTAGACGTTCTTCACTTACTTGGAAGTTTAAGCGTAATGGACGTTCTACTGTAATCTTCGCATACCCGAAATCTTCATTATCAAAGATTTTCACAGATTCATTTGGTTGTGCATCGCCATATAAACGAACGATTTCATTTAACTGATCTTCTCTAATTTCGTTACGTTTACTACCCATTGATTTTTTCATTTTTTTATAGAAATCGACCGCATTAATTAAGCGTACTTTTCCTTTTGATAACGGTGCCTTGTTGTTCGTTAAAATCCAAATATATGTTGCGATCCCTGTGTTGTAGAAAAGATCGTTCGGTAATGCGACGATACCTTCAACTAAATCATTTTCTAACACATATTTACGGATTTCACTTTCACCAGAACCGGCATCCCCTGTAAATAAAGGAGAGCCATTCATAATAATCGCTAAACGAGAGCCTTGTGGGTTTTCTGGCGTTACATCTTTCATTTTTGAAAGTAAGTGTAGTAAGAATAATAACTGTCCATCACTTGTACGTGGTGTCCCTGGACCGAAACGACCGTCAAAGCCTTGTTGTTCATGCTCTGCTTTAATTGGTTTCTCGTATGATTTCCAGTCAACGCCGTATGGAGGGTTTGAAATTAAGTAATCAAACTTATCTGTCGGGAATTTATCGTTGGATAATGTATTCCCTAAACGAATATTCGTTGCATCTTCCCCTTTAATTAATAAATCTGCTTTACAGATGGCATATGATTCTGGATTGATTTCTTGACCGAAAAACTCTAAATGCGCTGTTGGATTAAGATTTAATAAGTATTCTTGTGCTACAGACCCCATGCCACCTGTACCAGCTGCTGCATCATATAACGTTTGCGTTAAGCCTGGTTTCGTTAAAATATTGGCATCATCATGTAAGAACAGTAAATGTGTCATTAAACGAATGACTTCACGTGGTGTATAGTGATCCCCTGCTTCTGCATGTTCACTGAAACGACGGATTAATTCTTCAAATACATAACCCATTTCAACATTTGATACCGTTTCTGGATGCAAATCTAATTCGCTGAAGCGTTTAATCGTTAAATATAACAAGTTATTTTGATCTAACTTATCAATTTGGCGGTCGAAATCGAAGTGCTCCATAATATCACGTGCTACTTTTGAGAAGCCATTAATGTAGTCACGTAAGTTGTCTGCGATGTTATCTGAATCTGTTAACAGTTTTTTGAAATCATATTTACTAGTATTGTGGAAGTTTTGTTTTGATACACGATTTAAAATCGGCTCACGTGCTTCCTCGGACATTGTCGCAAACTGTTCAGCTTTCGCTAATACTTCTTCTTTTGTACTTTCTAATACGCAGTCAAAACGTCGTAACACTGCTAATGGTAAAACGATTTTACCGTAATCTTCTGGCTTATATGGTCCACGCAAAATCTCTGCAATTGACCAAATGAAGCTTACTTTGTCTTGGAAATTAATCATGTGGTTTGTACCTCTTTTTATTAAATTAAGCTTTTATAAAATAGCTCTTTACATACTCATTATATCCATTAGCACACATAAATGTAACAGGTCATTTTCAAACCATAAGATAGTTATTCATAACTTTCAAAATAAACACCACACAAAAAACCACACACAACCTTCAGTCGTGTGTGGTTCATTCATATAAATCCTATTAGTCTTGAATCGCTGCTTCAAGTGCCACAACCATCATGTCTTTGAACGTTGTTTGGCGTTCTTCTGATGATGTTGCTTCACCTGTGATTAGGTGGTCAGAGATTGTTAGAATTGATAATGCTTGTGCATCGTATTTTGCTGCTAGTGTGTAAAGTGCTGCTGTTTCCATCTCAACTGCTAGTACACCATAGTCTGCTAGTAGTTCGTTTGGATTTTTGTCGCCGTAGAATAGGTCCGCTGTGTATACGTTACCTACACGTAGGTTTAAGCCTGCTTCTTTACCTGCATTGTAAGCTTTTAATAATAGATCGAAGTCTGCGATTGGTGCGAAGTCTAAGCCACCGAATTGGATTTCGTTCATTTTTGAGTCTGTTGTAGCACCTTGTGCGATGACAACGTCACGTACTTTTACGTCGCGTTTTAATGCGCCTGCTGTACCTACACGAATTAATTTTTTACAGCCATAATCTTTCATTAATTCTGTTGCGTAGATTGAGATAGATGGAACGCCCATGCCTGTTCCTTGTACAGATACACGTTTACCTTTATATGTACCTGTGTAACCGAACATGTTACGTACGTCGTTATATTGTTTTACGTCTTCTAAAAATGTCTCTGCGATAAATTTAGCGCGTAGTGGGTCTCCTGGTAATAATACGATTTCTGCGATTTCGCCTTGTGCAGCGTTAATGTGTATGCTCATGTTTTTCCCTCACCATTCCTGTATATTTTTGAAAACAAATGCTCTTTTTAACTCGCTTGGAAGTCTTCATTCTATGCTATTGTAACTTAATGTCTGACATCTGACAATCTAAAAACTTATTTTTCGCGCTCTACGTATAATACCCAAAAATCATCGAACGTAATCGCTGTCATATCAGAGTCTGCGGCTTCCTCAATGTAACGAGAAAGTTCATCAAAGTCCTCCGATTGTTTTGGAAAGGTATGATCTAAAAACATCGCTTCTGCAAATCGTGCAAAAACATCATTTTTACCTCCTCCTCTGTAAGTTAATGCAAATTGATAGAAACTATGTCGCATATATATTCTCCTTAACTAGTAAATTAGAATTGGTTTTTTGAAATTTTTGTATGGCTTTTTTACTTCTTTTTCCGTAATATATAGAATAGATAGAAAATTTCAAATTACGTAAAGTAGGTGACACGATGGTTATGACAAAAAAGAAAGTACCCACTTCTAAAAAAGCTACGAAACGGAGTAAGAAAAGTTCTAAAAACAATGCCACTCCCAAAAAATTTTTAAAATCGTTCAAGGTTCTTAAATTAATTCGTGGGCGTGTAGTACTTGTTTTCGCAGTCCTCTCCATTATTTTAGTAGCGATGCTTATTGTATCTTACAATAATACAGAACGCTTGAAAGATGAACTCCAAACACTGACGGGTAAAAATGTAAATCAGCAAATGCGCGTCAATTTACTCGCTGGTGAAATTGCACAACTATCCAACTTAGAACAGAGCTTTATTATAACAGGTAGCGATGTATATCTTGGACAATATGAAGAACAAAAAGAAACAATTGATAAAACACTTCAAGATTTACATAAAGTCTTTAATAAAAAAGGTGATGCGCGTGACCGAATTGATTCGATTGATCAATTTTATAATAACTATTTAACCTATTCTAAACGCGTCATTGATGTTCGTAAAGAGAGTGGTTTAGATGCGGCACAACGAATTGTTCAGATTGGAACAGGCGCTAAAGCTATGTCGTATGTAAATATCCACATAGACATGATGAATAAGGTATTAGCTAAAAATACAAAAGCGCAAATTAAAAAAGTAGAAAAAAGCACGGAAGTTTCGATGATTATTTTCTTCGTTTTAACACTATTATCGATTATTCTCGTATTTATGTCAGGTACAGCGATCTTCCGTACAATTAAAGTGAATACGCACAAAATTAATCGTTCATTATTGGATATGGCAAGTGCAGGTGGTGACTTAACAAAACGTCTTGAAATTAAAAATGACGATGAATTTGGTCAAATCTCTGCTAGTACAAACACATTAATTGAGTCGATTGCGAATTTAGTGCGAAAAGTCAGTGCTTTAACAGAGAATGTATCTGCAAGTGGCCAACAACTGACTGCTTCTGCACAGGAAAACGCGACAACAATTCAACAGATTGCGAACTCAACTGCGGAAATCGCAGAGAGCAGTGAACAGACGATTCGTTCAATGGAGCAATCATCTAACAAAATGTCACATCTAGAAGAAACAACACTGCAACTGAATGATGATGCACAGGATTTACGTCAAACTTCAGCGACAATGCGTGAAGCAGCAAAAGAAGGACAAAATAAAATCCAACAGTCTGCAAAATCAATGATGGAGATTGAAGAAGTTATTGCGAATACGAACCAAACTGTCACAGGTCTTGGTGAAAGTTCTGAAGAGATCACATCGATTATCGGAACGATTACGAGTATTGCTGAACAGACGAACTTACTTGCCTTAAATGCGGCGATTGAAGCGGCACGTGCAGGTGAACATGGTAAAGGTTTTGCGGTTGTAGCAGATGAAGTCCGAAAGCTTGCAGAACAATCACAACGCGCTGCAAGTGAAGTAGCAACGATTGTACACACGATTCAAGACGAGATTTCGGTCATGGTCAAGCAAAATGAGGCTGGCGTGTCGAAAGTCATTCAAGGGGTCGAAATTACGAATGAAACGATTCAAACATTCGATGCCATTACACGCGAGACAGAGAAAACGATTCGTATTATTGAAAACATGGTAACGCGAATCGCTGAGACGAAGAATGTCAGTCAAGATGTTATGCAGTCGTTCATCGCAGTCAACTCGATGGCTGAACATACAGCACATCAAGCAGATCAATCGGCAGCGGCGGCTGAACAAGGCTCTGCATCTATTCAAGAAATTTATGCATCTTCAGAAGAATTGTCACGCCAAGCAGATTCATTACGCGATTTAGTTCAACAGTTTAAAATGTAATCTGACCAAAGACTAGGCTAGCTAAGTATTTACTTTGCTTCTGTCCTAGTCTTTGTTTTTTTATTTCCATATCAAACGCCCTATTTTTCATAAAATAACATTTTTCCAGCAACATAAACGGATATTCCCTATTCTTTTTTGATAAAAAGTGCTAGTATAAGCAATCGAGGAGTGATTCAAAATGAAATTAACAAAATACGTATTAGCATTTGGGATGTTAACAGGTGCTACTCTACCTTATACCTTACCTGCTACGGAAGCTTTTGCTACCACAAAAAAAGAAGGTGTTGTGTCAAAAGACGTAATCGTACGTGCGGCATCTACACCAAAATCAAAAAATCTTGGTACATTAACAAAAGGAACAAATGTTACGATTTATAAAGAAACAACATATTGGTACCAAGTGAAGTTCAATAATAAATTGGCTTATATTTCAAAAGATCACGTGAAGTTGAATACAAAGAAAAAACCAACAACAAAGAAACCAACAACAACAAAGAAACCGACAACAACTAAAAAACCAGCAACTGACACACTTGTATCAAAAGTTCCTTCAAAAAAAGCTGCAAATGCGACAATTAAATCGAATGTATATTACTATAAAACAGCTTCAACAAAAGGAAAATCACTTGGTATTTTGAAAAAAGGTACGAAAATTCATGTGAATTCTACAAGTAAATTCGGTTGGGTTGAGTTCGACTTCAATGGTCAAAAGAATTACGTCTACAAAGACTTTGTAACAATGACAAAAAAATAATCAAATGGGAATCGTAGTTTAGACTACGGTTCTTTTTTTATCTTCTCTAAATTCTGAATAATTATTTAATTTAGCTTGAAATTTTGCAGTTTGCATGGTAAGATTCCATTAATTGACTAATAATCGATTAATTAAATAGGTTTTCTTATCGAGAGAGATGGAGGGACATGGCCCGACGAAATCTCAGCAACCCCCTCTTTAAAGGGACAGGTGCTAAATCCAGTAAGACGCAGTTCTTGAAGATAAGAAGAATCACTCTTACTTAGAGTTTTCTTCTTACTATTAGAAGAAAACTTTTTTTATTACACAAAAAAAGGATGAGGACAATGACAAAAATCGAAACACTTTTAACTCAGGTGGGAACACATACAGATGAAAAAACAGGTGCAATCAACGCCCCAATCTACCTTTCAACTGCTTACCGCCATGTAGGTCTTGGAGAATCAACAGGCTTTGATTACACGCGTACAAAAAATCCAACGCGATCGGTATTAGAGGAGGAATTTGCACGTTTAGAAGGCGGAGATGCTTGTTTCGCCTGTAGTAGCGGTATGGCTGCAATTCATTTAATCCTCTCGCTATTTAAAACAGGTGATGCAGTGATTTACCCGGAAGATTTATATGGCGGCACATACCGACTGGCAACACAATATGAAGCACAATATGGTATTCAAGCAATCTTTAACGACTTTTCATCTCTTGAGGAGGTGGAACAACTTGTCATTGAACATCCTGTTAAGGCGATTTTCTTAGAGACGCCGACGAATCCTTTAATGCAGGAAATTTCTATCGAAGAATGTGTGAAAATTGCGAAAAAACATGGCATTTTATTGATTGTCGACAATACATTTTTAACACCTTACTATCAACGCCCAATTGCGTTAGGTGCAGATATTGTTATGCATAGTGGCACAAAATATATTGGTGGACATAATGATGTATTAGCAGGACTGGTTGTGTCAAAAGGTGCTGAACTAAGTGAACGTCTTTTCTTACAACATAATGCGATTGGTATGACACTCTCACCTTTTGATAGCTGGTTACTACTTCGCGGTTTAAAAACACTACACCTTCGTATGAAACAACATACAGCAAATGCTCAAGTAATTGTAGAATTTTTACAGAAGTCGCCACATGTACGTGACGTTTTATATGCTGGACGCGGTGGCATGGTATCCTTCCGCCTGCAATCTGGAAAACAGATTGATCCATTCTTACGTAATTTAAAACTGATTGCTTTCGCTGAAAGTTTAGGCGGTGTTGAATCATTTATTACGTACCCAACAACGCAAACACATGCAGACATTCCGGAAGAAATTCGCAATGCGCGTGGCGTAGATGATTCACTTCTTCGTTTCTCGGTTGGCATTGAGGAAGCAGAAGATTTAATTGCGGATTTACAAAACGTATTTAACGTATTAGAAAGCGAGGCTGTTGTACATGACTAAAGAACAAATTGAAACAACGTTAATTACAGGTGCTACAAAACATGATTACGAAGCAAAATCTGGGGCTGTTAATGTACCGATTTACGCTTCTTCTACCTTTGACCAAGAGCATTTCGATGCTTTTGGCCCATATGATTATAGTCGTTCTGGTAACCCAACGCGCGATGCACTTGAGCGAACAATTGCACAGCTTGAAAATGGTTCACGTGGCTTTGCTTTTGCTTCAGGAATCGGTGCCATTTCAGCAGCTTTACTTACATTAAATGCTGGTGACCATATTGTTGTAACGAACGAAGTATATGGTGGTACTTATCGCTTTGTAACAACGCTTTTACCGAAGTACGGGATTACGCATACCTTCGCTGACTTCACGGATTTAGAAGCGATTGAAACAGCGATTCAGCCGAATACAGTTGTACTCTATGCTGAAACACCTGCAAATCCACTGCTTGGGATTACGGATTTAGAAGGTGTCGTTAAAATTGCGAAGAAGCGCCAATTAAAAACATTCGTTGATAATACATTTATGACACCTCTTTATCAAAAACCACTCGACTTAGGAGCAGACGTTGTACTGCATAGTGCGACGAAGTTTTTAGGTGGTCATAGTGAAGTCATTGCAGGGCTCGCTGTCACAAAAGACGAAGAACTCGGTCAAGCGATTTACGCGATTCAAAACGGGATGGGCGGTATTCTTGGACCACATGACTGCTTCTCTGTCATTCAAGGAATTAAATCATTACATGCACGACTTGAGATGTCGTCACGTAATGCACAAAAAATCGCAGAATTTTTACAACAACATGAAGATGTAGTCGATGTTTACTACCCAGGATTACCGACACATCCTGGTTATGACATCCATAAGCGTCAAAGTACTTCTGGAGGTGCCGTTCTATCATTTAAACTACCAACTCGTGACTTCACAAAAGTATTTGTAGAAAGCATGCAAATCCCAATCTTCGCTGTCAGTTTAGGTGGTGTCGAGTCGATTCTCTCGTATCCTGTTACGATGAGTCACGCCGCCATTCCACAAGAAGAACGTGAAAAACGTGGCATTACAGATGGTTTACTTCGTCTATCTGTTGGACTTGAACATGTTGACGATTTAATTGCAGATATTTCACAAGCACTTGAAAAAGCAAAAGTAACTGTATAAATAGAAAAAGAGGACTTCAGCGTGAGCTGAGGTCCTCTTCATTATTTTATTTATTAAATAGTACTAGATATCTACCGTAACCTTCTTTTTCTAAGTCAGCAACTGGAATAAAGCGAAGTGCCGCTGAATTGATACAGTAGCGTAGGCCGCCTAATTCTTTCGGACCGTCTGGGAAGACATGTCCTAAATGTGAATCTGCTTCCTTACTACGCACTTCTGTACGAACACTAAGTAAGCGACGATCTTCTAATTCTGTCAATTCTGTTTCATCAATTGGTTTGGCAAAAGCAGGCCAACCACAACCTGAATTGTACTTATCTGTTGAAGAAAATAATGGTTCACCCGATACGATATCCACGTAGATTCCCTCTTCAAAATGATTATCATATTCATTTTGATAAGGTGGCTCTGTTCCTTCTTCTTGTGTCACGTGATATTGTAATGGTGTTAATTCTTTTAAACGTTCTTCTTTATTTCTCATGTTGAGTCCCCCAATGTTTCTCTTGAAAAGCAGCGCGTCCTGAACCGACATGATAGCGTTCATAATGCTCTGGATTTTTACGATAATAATATTGATGGTATTCTTCTGCTAAATAGAATTTTTTCGCTGGTAAAATCGGTGTGACAATCTCATGTCCGAACTTACCAGAGGCTTGTAACTTTGCTTTTGACTTCTCTGCAATGCGTTTTTGTTCTTCTGTTGTATAGAAGATAGCTGTTCGATAAGATGAGCCACGATCATAGAATTGCCCGCCTTCATCCGTTGGGTCGATTAATGTCCAAAATGTTTCCACTAATTTCTCATAGGGATACACTGTTGGGTCATATTCAATCTCCACCACTTCATAATGACCTGTTAAATCGAGGCATACCTCTTCGTATGTTGGATTTTCTGTATGTCCTCCAGAATAACCTGATAGGACTCGAATAATCCCTTCTTCTTTATCAAAAGGCTTTACTAAACACCAAAAACATCCACCTGCAAAAATTGCTTTTTCAGTAGCCATCGATTTCACTCCTTTTCATTATTTTTTAGGAATAACGATTTGTAGCGTAATTTCTTTTTTCTCTAGATTAAAGGTTTTCGCACGTAAATGCGCTGTTCCTACACCATCAATTGGTAAATTGAATGAAGATAGGTCAATATAAGCTGTTTTCTCGCTCGGTTGAATTGTCAACCATTCGGGTAAGCCACCACTATCTCTTACCAATTGTAAAGCTGTTCGAGATGGTAAATCAAGCATTCCGACTTTTACATTTGTTTGATATAACTCTAAATTCCCTTTATCGTCTACTTTTGGTTCAAAAGCAAGCGTAACAGGTACTATAACACCTAATACTTCTACATTACTTTTTAAAATCAATTCCTTATTTACTTCTAACCATAATTGAATATTCTTTGTATCATTTGAATTCTGAATGAGTGTATTCGCCAAATCTTCGAATTCTTTTGGTGTTGTTGAAATATTAACACTACTACCTGTTCGATTAATCGCTTCTGGTTTTGGCATGTCTTCTTTACCACTTAACATTAAAATAATAAGTGCAGCAAACCCAAGTATAATTAATGTTAAAAGTGTAAGGAATGCCACTTTCCATTTATTCATTTACTGTTTCTCCCTTCATCTTCATGCGACCGTTTGATTTTTTATAGACACTTACTGTATCCAATGTCTCAAAAATACGATTCTTCATGTTTGTATATCCTTTTGCATTCGGATGAAAATAGTCATCGCTATAAACTTCTGCTCTATTTGTATGAAATAAATCTACAGTTGGTACAAAAATGGCATATGCATCTTTTTCTACGATATTTTTCATATCTTGATTCCATTCATCTAGAATTTTTTCAAACTCAGATGTGTCTTCTGCATATACAGTTAAAGGATTATACACGCCTACAGCAATAATTGGTGCTGTTTGATTTTGCGCACGAATTAATTTAAAAATTTCTATATAACGTTTTTCATAATTCGGGCGTTCTCTATCAAAATGCTGTCTTTCCAAAGTGGTGAAATTTTCTCTTAAAATTTTCATCAAATCATTTCCACCTATCGTCATCGTAATGATGTCTGCTTTTTTTAATGCATCATTGATTTCACCACTCTTTAACTGCGTGAGTAATTGATCTGAACGTCTACCCTTTTTAGCAGTTTGCGTAATGTTAACTTTCTCAACGCCATCCATTTTTTCAGGCATCTCTTTTGCAAGACGCCCCACATAACCACCTGCATCTTTTTCATCTCCAACACCTACAGTTAAGGAGTCACCTAATGCAACTAGTTCAATCTCTTTTTTAGGTAATACTTTTTCTCGACTAAATACCCCTGTATCACGAATTGCTTCCGTTGCGCTACAGCCTGTCAACGCGAGTAACATGAAGGCGAGTAGAAGTATATGATACTTTTTCAAACACGTTCCACCTTTCTGAACCGAAAAAGAGAATCGCCCTGTTGTGCGATTCTCATCTCTTTCATTTCTCAATAAACGATTCATCGATTGAAAACACATACAAAACGTCTTAACTTCCTTTTATTGTAACAATGTTTTCTTTTATTTAAAAGGGATATTATTCAGTATAGTAACAAAAACCAATTGCGCCAGGACCTGTATGTGTACTAATAATTGGTGAGGTAAAACTGTGCTTTAAATCATTGAATCCACTTTTTTGAATTTGTTCGGCAAGTGGTTCGGCCATCTTCATACCATTTGCGTGTTCAATCGTCACGCCAAGTACTTTTTTGCCTGTCGTATCTTCTTCAAATTGCTTAAACAAATACTTTGTAACGGCTTTGTAGCTACGAACTTTTGTCACAAGGTTATATTCGCCACCTTCTAAGTTCGCAATTGGTTTAATATTGAGTAAAGAACCGATTAGACTCGTCGCTTTACCGATTCGTCCGCCTTTTACCATGTTTTCTAATGTATCAATTACTACGTAAAGGTATGTATTTTGTCTTACATGTTCAATACGAGCTAAGATGTCATCTAAATGTTGACCTTCTTGCGCCATTTTTGCTGCTTCTAATACTTGGAACCCTAGCGCTCCAGATGTAAAGCGTGAATCAACAACCGTTACATGCGCATCTGAAATAGCTGCGGCTGCCTCTGCAGATTTCACAGTACCACTCATACCACCTGTCATCGTAATGACTAATACTTCATCGCCATCTTTACCAAGCTCATTAAATAATTCTTCGAATACACCTACTGCTGGCTGTGAGCTTTTTGGTAACTCTTTTGACTCTCCCATACGCTCTAAAAACTGTTCAGGTGTAATATCAACACCGTCTATATATGTTTGTCCATTAAATTGAATTGATAACGGTACAATATGAATATCATACTTTGCTATATCTTCTTTTGTAATTCCACTTGTTGAATCGGTTACGATATGAATACGTCCCATTTCTAGCACATCCTTTAAAATTTGCCTTCGTGCATCTTGTTGTGTTTTTGCACAATGAGCTTTCTTATTTTCTATTTTACTTTCTTTTGTCATGTTATACATGTGACAAATGTCAATTCTTTTTAAAGTTAAATTGTTTCATAATGGAATTATCACAAGTTGTTCAAATTTAAGGAGGGATGCATCATGAATGGTGCACTAGATGATTACAAAACAAAGAGAGAGGAATTTTGGAATGCTATTACACATGGTATTGGATTCATTCTCGCGATTCCTGCCTGTATTCTTCTTATTTTGCAAGCAGAAAAGATGGAATCTCCCCTCTACATGATGAGCTTCACGATTTTCGGGATTTCAATGATGATTCTCTTTTTAGCTTCCACTTTATTGCATAGCGTACCAGAGCGCTATAAAAAAATCTGTTCGATTATTGATCACTCGTCCATTTATATTTTAATCGCAGGAACTTATACGCCATTTGCGCTACTTGCAATCGGCGGGAAATTAGGTTGGGCGATTTTCGCATTAGAATGGGGTTTAACAATCATCGGCATAGTATTCAAAGTATTCTTCATTCATCGCTTTGAAGCATTATCGCTCATCTTTTATATTGCGATGGGCTGGGTCATTATTTTCGCATTCAACCCCGTCATCTCACATATTACGATGAACGGGTTTTGGATTCTATTAACAGGCGGTATTTTATATACTGTTGGTGCTTACTTCTATGCGAATAGAAAAATTCCTTATAACCACGCTATTTGGCACCTATTCGTTTTAGGCGGTAGTGCGATGATGTTCATTTGTATAATTGGATATGTTTAATTGAGAAGGTTGGAGTAATATCCAATCTTTTTTATTTTGGGATAGAGAGATGTAGAGAGGCACTCGCTGTTCGATTCGGGACATTCGACCGGCGAAACGGGACATTCGGAGAAAAAATTGGGTCACTCGTCCTTCAATTCGGGACATTCGCTCGTTCAAACAGGACATTCGAGGGCGAAAAGGGGTCACTGCCCCTATCCATACCCAAAAGAGAAATCCCATACAAATGAGATTTCTCTTTTCTACTTATATTATTGCTGTGCAAAGACTTGCGTTGCGACAGAGCTATACCAACCAGTTGTCGGACTTTTCACTACGCCCACGCCTACGCGATTGTAATTTTTATTGAGAATATTGGCTTTATGTCCTGGTGAGTTCATCCACATATTCATATATTGCGCTGCTGAACTCGCTCCTGCTGCAATATTTTCACCACTTGCCCAGCACCAGTAATTCCATTGATTTACAAGTGTATAGTAAGGACCATACGTACTTGTTGCATAATGTGAGAAGTAGCGATGTGTCACCATATCATATGCACGAAGTACGGCGATTTTTGATAATGTTTCATCTTTCACTAATGGTTGTGCGCCAACTTTAGCACGTTCTGCGTTCATAATCTTTAAAATTTCGTCTTGCTGTGCCTGAATTCCCTTTGATACAAAAGGATCGATATACGGTGGTGCTGTAATCCAACCACTCGCAATTTTAATACGCTTATTTTTAATCGACGTACCTTCTACTTTTGAAATACCATATGTAGCTACACCACTCGATATTTTGGTAGAAGATGTTGCATAGACTGGCTTTGTTTCATGAATAAATACATAGTCCCCGACAAGACCTGTTTTAATCCAATGATTTGCTGATGTTTTATACCAGCCGCCTGTTGATTTTTCAATTAATGATAGAGTCGTACCCGCTTTTTTCAGTGCATGACGACCATAACCACCTTTTACCGTGAAAGGTCTTGTATCTTCTTTTAGTTTATAACTTTTGGCTTTAACGATTACTTTTCTTTTTACTTTCAAAGTTTGTTTTTTTGAAATAGTAACTTGATACATATATGTGTATGTCCCAACTTTATTTGTGTTGGCTTTGCCTGTTATTTTAATTTTCTTTGTAAGGCTCTTACCTTTTGCATCAACAGCTGTTACACCTTTTTTTGGATCAAATGTACTTCCAAGTGTAATTGTTTTTGTTGTTGCCCCTTTAATTGCTGGCTTTGTTGCCGCTTGTGCAGCTGTACCAATTGTACATGTCATCAACATCGCAAATAGTACAACATATAGAACTTGCTTAAATGTGTTTCGCATCCTATTTCCTCCTACTAAAAAAACACTATACTACAATAGTAGTACAGTGCTTATCTTTTTTCATAAATTGTGTAACGGAAAGTAAAACCATTCGCTTCATGGTTTTCCGTTGTAGTCTTTTCTACCCAATCTTCATATGATGGGAAAAATGTATCGCCTTCAAATGAATAGTCGATTTTTGTAATGTATAGACGGTCTGCTAATGGCAATGCCTCTTTAAAGATTTGCTCGCCGCCAATCACCATCTGTTCTTCTGCATCTTTTGTCAGCTCAAGTGCTTCTTCTAAACTATGTACAATTTCTGCTCCTGCTGCTTCGTATGCCTTGTTACGTGTAATAATAATATTACGACGCCCCGGGAGTGGACGACCAATTGACTCAAATGTATTGCGTCCCATAATAATTGGTTTTCCCATTGTTTTTTCTTTGAAATACGCTAAATCGCCTGGTAAGTGCCACGGCATTTCGTTATTCAGACCAATTACACGATTATTATCGTGTGCTACAATTAAAGAAATCATCTCTTTACACCTCTCTTTCTATCCTCTCTATTCTAATAGAAGAAACATTGGATTTCACTCTTTTTCTCTATAATGAGTAATACATACTAAAAATAGTAACTTTTCACACAATCTTAACTTTTGTTTTTCGATTTTTTTTGCTACTGTTAAAAAAAGGGAGTGAGTAAATGAAACTACTATTTGAACAAACTTGGGATAGAACCATTTCACATCAAGATCGCACATTAATTGAACAAATTTTCGAATATTGTAATAAGGATGTGTGCTATACACATATTCGAACAGCGATGAACCACAAGAATGAACAACTTGTCACATTACTTGTTCATAATACAACAGATTACACCATTACATTCCAAGAACGTTTTGTCCGCTTTGGTGATTTAGAGGGGATCTTTACGATTCCTAAACTAACTATTCCTCCTTATACAAGCATGCCCTGGACTTTCATTTTCAAATCATAACTAAAAAATCAGCTAGTATGCAGAACATCTAGCTGACTTTTTGTATTACACCGCAATTGGCGCTTTAATACTTGGGTGCGGATTATACCCCTCGATTTTTAAATCTTCCATTTCATAATCAAAAATAGAGGACTTCTCTTCATTTAATACAAGTGTTGGCAATGCGCGGTGTTCACGTGACATCTGTTCTTCCACTTGTGTTAGGTGGTTTTTATAGATGTGTGCATCACCTAAGGTATGAATGAACTCGCCTACTTCTAAACCACATTCTTTTGCGATTAAATGCGTTAATAGTGCGTATGAAGCGATGTTGAATGGTACTCCTAAAAAAACATCTGCTGAGCGTTGATATAATTGGCACGATAATTTTCCGTCTGCTACATAGAACTGGAATAATGTATGACAAGGTGGCAATGCCATGTCATCTACTTCGGCTGGATTCCATGCACTCACAATATGACGACGAGAGTTCGGATTTTCTTTAATTGACGTAATGACTTGTTTAATTTGGTCAATCGTTCCCCCATCTGCTGATGGCCATGAGCGCCACTGTTTACCATAAACAGGTCCTAAATCTCCATATTTTTCAGCAAATGTCGCATCTTCTACAATACGTTCTTGGAATATACGCATCTGTTCCGCATAAACTGGCGCAAAATCTTCGTCTGTTACAGCACGACGTCCGAAATCTGTCATATCAGGTCCTGTGTATTCCTCGCTTGTCACCCATTTTTCAAATGCCCACTCATCCCAAATATGATTATTTTGTGCGATTAATGTACGAACATTCGTATCGCCCTTTAAAAACCATAATAACTCTGTCGCAATTAAGCGAAAAGCAGTACGTTTTGTTGTTAAAAGTGGAAAACCCTTTTGTAAGTCAAAGCGCATTTGATAACCGAATGTACTCCATGTACCTGTACCTGTACGGTCTCCTTTTGCATGACCTTCTTCTAATATATGTTGGCAAAGCTTTAAATACGCCTCATCTACGTGATTCTTCATTGTCATTCTCCTTAAAACTGTTTGTGTTTCATTATAACAAAACGAAAGGAACCGTACCATCCTTCATACGATTCCTTCCATTACTTTATTCTGTAATAGCGTGTTTTGCTGCCTCTGCTTGATCTTCTTTTGAAGCTGGAATAATTAAGTTTAAAATTAGTACTGCGATTGCACCAACAGCTGTTCCTGATGATAAGATGTAATTCACGAAGTCAGGTACACTACTCATCACTTCTGCTGGAATCCCCATTGTACCAATTGTTAAAAGGATTGGAATCCCGATGACCATCATATTACGGTCATTAATTGTTACTTTTTGAATAACTTTTAAACCGTTCATGATAATCGCCACACAAACAATACCGAAAATAGCATTAATAACTGTCAGTGGTACACATGTAATAATTGTCGCTAATTTTGGCATTAAGCCTAGTAAGACTAAAATAATCCCTGCTGCAATGATTGCGCGTTTACTCGCTACTTTTGTAATTGCGATAATCCCTGCATTTGATGAATAACCTGTCATTGGTGTACCACCAGCGATTCCACCAACGAAACAGCCAAGACCTTCACCAACTGCTCCTTTATTTAAGCGTTTTTCATTCAACTTTTCGCCTGTTACGGTTGATACAACGAACCATGTACCTGTTGTCTCAATTAAGATAATGAAATAAATGAATACCATCGTTAAAACAGCTTGTAAATTAAACTCTGGTTTACCGAATGGGAATGCTGTCGGTAGAGAGAACCATTTCGCCTCTGCTACTTTCGCAAAACTAACTGAACCGAAGAATGATGCAACAATCGTTCCGACAATAATCGCAATAACAACAGACGTTAAACGGAAGAATGTACCTGAACCACTCGTTTTTCTACCTAATAACATCATAACGACTAAGACAATTGCTGTTACTGCCGATACGATTAAGTTTGTTTTTACATCGCCGTCATAAAGACTTGTAAAAGCTGTCGGCATTAATGAGATACCGACAATAACAATCACTGTCCCACCCACTAATGGTGGAATGATTTTCTTAACGGTTTTCGCAAATACTTTTAATGGATAACCAAGTAATGCAATTAACAATGCACCAGGTAATAATGCACCGAATACAGCTCCTAAACCTAATTTACCGCCAATGGCTGCAAGGGCACCAACTGGAATGTATGATGGTCCTTGAACAACAGGTAGTTTTAGTCCCCCAACCGTTTGAATCAGTGTTGCAATCCCTGCTGCTAAAAAGCACATTTGTACGAAGAAAGATGTATCACTGCCTAATGCAAGTAAGCTCGCGATGATGATCGGTGCTATGTATAAATCCATGGCTAATACATGCTGTGTGCCAAGTAAAAAAGCTCTCCCCCATCCAATCTTTTCATTCACCCCAATAAAATTGTTCGTGTTTTCCTTTGGATTCTCCACTTGAACTGCTCCTTTAATTTCAATTTACGTCTTAACAAGTTGTATGTACATCTTTTAAAATAAAGGGATTCGATTGTTCCCTTTCAAAACTATATTTGCATTATACAAACGTTTTTTTGAATTGTAAACACCAAAATACAAACATTATTAAAATTTTAAACTTAAAATGTTCGTGTTTTATATTGACGACTCCTTTCTCTATCCTATAGAATAAAGCTATACCATTTAGCTAGTTAAGGAGTAGATGTACATTGATGAAAGATGAAGTTTTGCGTAACGATTGGATTGTCGTTTGCAAAGAGGAAGATATAAAAGAACAGCCATTACAACAAATCGTACTTGGGGAACGTATTGTATTATTCCGTAACCGTAAAGGAATTCATGCATTCAAAGATTTATGCATTCATCGCGGGGCAGCATTATCGCTTGGTTGTGTAAAAGACGACCAATTAGTTTGTCCATATCATGGATGGCAATATGATGATGAAGGTCATTGTACGAAGATTCCACAATTACCTGAAGGCAAACAAATCTCGCAAAAAGCACAGGCATTCAAATATGGTTGTAAAGTAGCTTATGGCTTTGTATGGGTAAATTTAAATAATAATAACCCTGATTTCTTCCCATATGAAGAAGTTACGGGCGGTGAGTTCCGTAATGTATTATGGGGACCACAATCTGTGGAAGCAAAACCACCACGTATTGTAGAGAACTTCTTAGATGTTGGTCACTTAGCGTTCGTACACGAGGGCTACTTAGGTGTACAAGACAAACCTGTTATTGGTGATTATCGCGTGATTACAGAAGACGAACGTATTTACACAACACCAATTGATGTCTTCCAACCTGATCCAGATGGTTCTGGACAATCGAAGAACGTGTACTATACATATGAAGTATTACGTCCTTTAACCGTTCGTTTCACAAAAGAAGAACCAAATAACGGGACGAAGATGACAATCCTTCTAACAATCAAACCAGTTGAGGAATTAAAGTCGGTTGCTTACGGTATTTTGTCGTTCAATTATGAAACAGGACAAACAGATGAGGAGATTGTTGCTTTCCAAGATATGATCTTCGCACAAGATAAGCCAATTGTTGAAAATCAAAAACCTGAAGAACTACCACTTGATTTACAAGCTGAATTATCGCTAAAATTCGACAGATTAAGTATTGCATATCGCCAATACTTGAAAAAAACGGGCGTTACACTTGGCGTTGAATAATACTCATATCCAAATCGAGAACTAGAAAACAACTTACTTTACTACAAAAAGGAATGTAACAGCTGTTACATTCCTTTTTTCTGTTTTATAACATTTTTGATATGGAATATTTTATAAATTAAACGTATTTAATTGAGAATTTATTTAAAAAATACTCAAATTAGAGTAATTTTAAGATGAATTTTTTGTGCATATTTTTCAAAAAATATCCTTTTATTTATAAAAAAACTTGTAATTTTTGGAAAAAAACGAGCGCAAAACGCTAAAAATAAAAAATTTTTCACGAATTTAGGGGTTGATTTTTTAAAAGTTTTACACGTTATTATTTTCTTTCCCAGAAAGTCTCAAAAATCAATCTTTTATTATTAATAATAATTCTTTTTCATCTATTTATCGAGCTTTTTCGACACGCTACTAACACATCTCTAAAAAACCCATTGTATTAAGGTTTAATATTTTAGAACTAAAATATTTTATTCTAAATTATGACAATACTTTTTTGACCTATTTCCCAGCTACTTTTTTCTTTATAAATAGCGATTTACAGCCAATTCACAGTGTTGACACATTTCTAACCTTCCGTTAATATTTGTACAGCAAACAGCTGCTGCGGCACTTAAAAAAATAAAAAAGGTCTCTCAGTTTTAAAAATGATTCATTCATACATCATATTTTAGCTTTCATACTAAAAATCAAAATATCATTTTTTTAACATTTTACAAATTTAAGCAGA
The DNA here is from genome assembly GCF_038003625.1 of Kurthia sp. FSL E2-0154. Classification (NCBI taxonomy): domain Bacteria; kingdom Bacillati; phylum Bacillota; class Bacilli; order Caryophanales; family Caryophanaceae; genus Kurthia; species Kurthia sp. FSL E2-0154. The sequence goes on along the minus strand of NZ_JBBOPO010000001.1, from coordinate 727,515 downwards.
GACTATAGAAAGAGATCCATCAAATGAAAACAAAGAAAAAACTTCATTACGCTTGGGTAATTTTAATTGGTGTAGCTCTAATGGTCGGTTTAACTAAAGCTGGTTTATCGACAATTGGTGGTTTATTCCTAACACCGATTACAACTGATTTAGGTATTGGTATGGGTAGCTTAACGCTATACTTCTCAATCGCTTCAATTGTAACGATGTTCTTCTTACCTTTAGCAGGTAAAATTATTGCGAAATATAATATTCGCGTTGTATTAGTAGTAGCTATGCTATTACAAGCTGGTGGTTTTGCAGCATTCGGTTTAATGAACTCTGTATGAGGTTGGTACATCTTCTGTATCCCAATGTCAATCGGTTCTGTATTCTTAACACAAATCGCAGGTCCTGTTCTATTAAACAACTGGTTTAAAAAACACAACGGTTTAGCTTTAGGGATCATGGTAGCAACTGGTGGTATTATCGGTTCAATCTTACAACCTGCTGCTGGTAACTTAATCGCAGACGTTGGATGGCGTAACACTTACTTCATCTTAGCTGGTGGAGTTGCAGCAATCGTTATTCCAATTATCTTATTAACAATTCGTTTTGCTCCAAAAGATAAAGGTTTACAACCATTAGGTGCTGAAGAAGTAACAAATGCACAAGGAAACAGTGAACCACAAGTAATCAGTGGCGTATCTTTCGCAAAAGCGAAAAAATCAACTGCGTTCATCGCGTTATTTTTATTCTTCTTCATTATTACGTCAATCGCTTCATTCAGTCAGCATTTAGCACCATTCGCTATGACAAATGACTACTCAATCAAATTCGCGGGTACTGCTCTTGGTATCATGCAACTTGGTATCGTAGTTGGTGCACTTTCATTCGGTATTTTAGCCGACAAAATTGGCGCTCGTAACACAGCAATTTTTGCAATGATTTTAGGTGTTGTACCAATTATCATTTTCTTATTAGTTCCACAAAGCCCTGCTATGTTCATCGTAGGTGTAACAATCTTTGGATTTATAACATCTTCATTAGGTACATTAGGACCGTTATTAACTTCTTCATTATTTGGTATGAAGGATTATGCTCAAATCTACTCTCTAGCTGCAATTGGTCTTGCAGTAGCAGGGATCTTAGCGTTACCAGCATACGGTTTCATGTTCCATTTAACAGGTTCTTATAATTCTGTACTATTCGTAGTACTTGCTTTATTAGTAATTAACATCTTCTTAATTATCTGGGCATTGGTTGGCAAGAAAAAATTACTTGCTCAAGGCGCTTGGGAAGAAGTGGCTGTTACAACAGAAGCTCCAAAAGAAGCCGCTGTTACAGCCGAACCAAAAAACGCTTAATTCCTTTTAATAGATAGAAACACATTTTACTCATGTTGTTTTTTATAGAAAAAGAGATTGCCTACGCAGTCTCTTTTTTGTATGACTTTTTTATAAAATAGCAAGCAACTTATGTGTGGGTGCCGAATTTAATGGATTGTAAGGTAGAAGGTGTTGATCTAAACTTATATACTTGCTCTATTTACATCAAGGCATCCTCTTATTCTTATGTTGAGTAAAGAAGTCTTCTCTAACCTTAATAAATCAGAATTCAAGCGAAATTGGAGGATCACTATGAAGAAAAGTTACTCACGTTTATCATTATTGTTTGGTTTTTTAGGTATTATAATTATTTTTCTTGGTATCAAACAATCTTTCATCGTAATGTTTTTAGGAATTGTTCTATTAATAGCTGCATTCGTAATAGGTACGATAGCAATTGTTAAACGTGAACATAGTAGTCTCATTATCTGGTCACTTTTTATTATATTTCTTTTTATATTACCACTGGCAAAACCATCTAATGCTTCTTTCACTGATTGGTTAGCCGTTCAACACCCATTCGATTGCCAAGAAAAAGCATGTGTGTCGAATACAGAAGGTGAAAAAGTAGTAAGTAGAACGTCGGAAGATTATTTTTTCTTCAATAAAAAAAAGTATTAAATTAGAAGATGAAAAAGGAAGGCTTTTCTTATTGAAGGGGTTGGCATTCTTGGTGGGTACACAACTTTTACATATAAGCCTGTATTTGAATAATAACAATGAAACCTTCAAAATATGTCATTTCGTAACAAAAAATCGGAACCACGCCACAGCACGGTTCCAATTTTTTATTTACTTCAATTCTTTTTTCATCAAATCATAGCCACTCACATCATGCATGAGTTGTGTAATCAGCTGTTCTCTTGCTTCTTCATTAAATACTTCAATTTCTTCATTAGAATCATGTAGATAGTTTTTAGGCCATGATTTTTCGCGCTCTTTTTTTAATTCATTTAAAACAGCTTGATTCAAAGCAATCTCTTTTTCTTCTGCATCTACTGCTTTATAAAAAGCTTCATCAAAACGATACTGTGCTTCTGCCCACTTGCCTTTTGACTGTTGAATGGCTTGGCGAGCTACATCGATATAGATTTGTTCAGTTGGTGCTAAATCTGTCACTTGTACTACCTCGTAAGTTACGCTTACTCCTTCTTCAGTATCTAATGTGATGGTTTGCCCCTCTTTCACAGATTCAAGAGTCGACCATTTACGCTCTAAATATTTCGGTAATAGTGCATCATCTTGTATTAGCGTTAACATCGTTCCGTCTTTTGCTTCTAGTCGAATTTTTTGATCATGCTTATTTAAATGGTTTGGTTGAAACTGTGCAACTGCTTTTATACGAACAAATGGTAGTAAATCATCAAACAGTGCTGGTTGCGTATTATAAAGTAAATTCAAGTGGTAGGCTGCTTCACTAAATGGATGTGCGCCTTGTTCGTAATATTGTTCTTGAAGCTTCGGCTGTTTTTTCATCCAATTTTGAACTAATGGAAAATACAGCGCATGCTGAAATTGTTCTTCTTTCGGAATCTCATTCCACTCTCGTTTGTTATAGGCTTGAATTGATTCCTCACTCGCATCTTTATAGTCTCCCTCTTTATTAAAACCATCTTCATTAAAGCCTTGTCGATTATAACCATAGCGGTCATAACCATCTGCATCATATCCTGCTGCATCATAACCATAACGGTCGTATGGCGCTCTAAAATGCGATGGTTTACCTTCATGTGTAGTACCTTCTTTATTTATACCTAAACGGTTAAAACCATCTGGATCATAACCTTCTCGATCAAAACCATTCCGGTTATAACCACGTCGATCATACCCTTCTTTGTCATACCCTTCTTCATTAAAGCCTTCTTTTTTTACATAACTTGCGATGGTCTTTTCTATTTGTTTTTGACTTTCTTCTATATATATGGTGTAACTTTTATATTTCATCTCATTCATTATGAAATCTTTTGATAATGTATAATTTTTGGCTTGTTGTTCTGTACGTGTATACTCTTTGTTGTCTGCCGATTCTGTACAACCAGTTAATAGTAAAGTACCGCACAATAAACTAGCTGTAACGATTTTTTTCATACAATCCTCCTCTTTTTTGACTGTACGTTTACAGTAACAAAATGGTAGTTGGTTGTAAATGTAAATCCAAAAGTTCTTATTATTTTTCGTAAAAAGCTGTTGTCTAATTTCGTCTTTTAATGTTATACTATATTCACTTACTAATACATTAGCACACTAAAGTGTTTACTTAAAAAAGGGAGCGAATACATATGAAAAAGATGGGACTTATTTTTACGCTACTACTTGCTTTGTCAGTTATTTTAGCAGGTTGTGGCACATCAAAAGCAGATAGCTCAGATAAAAAAGAATTGGTAATTGGTGTTGATGATCAATTTGCACCAATGGGATTCCGAGATGACAAGAATGAACTAGTTGGTTTCGATATCGACTACGCAAAAGCAGCAGCGAAAGAAATGGGTTATACAGCGAAATTCCAACCAATCGACTGGTCAACAAAAGAAGCTGAATTACAAAGTGGACGTATTGATTTAATTTGGAACGGTTATACAATTACAGATGAACGTAAACAAAAAGTATTATTCTCTAAACCTTACTTAGAAAATGCACAAGTAATCGTAACAAAAGCGGATTCACCAATTAAAAAATTAGCCGATTTAAAAGGTAAAAACATCGGTTTACAAGCACAATCTTCAGCTTCTGAGGCATTGAATGCAAACCCAATTAAAAAAGACGTGAAAAACGTGAGCGAATATAAAGATAATGTGCTCGCACTAAACGATTTAAAATCAGGCCGTACAGACGCAGTCATTATTGATGAAGTCGTTATTGATTACTACATGAAAAAAGAAAAAGGCACATACACATTACTTGAAGAATCTTTAGCACCTGAACAATATGGTATTGGTGTGAAAAAAGGTAATGAAGAATTATTAAACAAGTTACAAAAAGCACTTGATACAATGAATACAAATGGCGAAGCTGAAAAGATTTCAAAAGAATGGTTCGGTGAAAGTAAAGTATTAAAGTAAAAAGGTCGTAACACATCGACAAGTGTGAGAAATTGACACTTGTCGACTTTTTGTGAACACGATACACTTACAAAGGAGCTTTTTACAAGAAATGAGGAGGACAATTTATTTATGAGCTTTGATTATTTTATGTCTGTACTAAAACCTATGTTGACAGGCGCTCAAATGACACTGCTGTTATTCTTTATTACGATTGTTTTGTCGATTCCACTTGGCTTCTTAGTCATGTTGGCACAAAAAAGTGCATTTAAGCCACTTGCATGGTTAGCGCATACATTCGTTTATGTTATGCGTGGTACACCGCTATTATTACAACTGATTGTTGTGTGTTTTGGTCTTCCTGTCATTCCAGGTATTGGCGAATATTTAGTATTAGATCGTTTCACAGCGGCAGGAATTGCATTCGTTTTAAACTATGCAGCTTACTTTGCAGAAATCTTTAGAGGTGGCGTATTATCAATTGATAAAGGTCAATACGAAGCAGCACAGGTACTTGGATTTAATAAATTCCAAACATTAACACGTATTGTCATTCCTCAAATGTTCCGTATTGCCCTACCAGCACTTGCAAATGAGTCGATTACATTAATGAAAGATACAGCACTTCTATACGCAGTGGCAGTTCCTGAACTATTACACTATGCACAGACAGCTGTAAATCGTGATTTAAACTTCTTCCCATTCGTTATTGCGGGTGTCATCTATCTATTATTAACTGCAGTCTTAACATTCATCTTTAAACTACTCGAAAAGAAATTTTCATTTGAATAGGAGGGATTTTCATGGCTATTATTGAAATTGATCGTTTAAAAAAATCATTTGGTCAAAATGAAGTATTAAAAAGTATTACGTTCTCTGTTGAAAAGAATGAAGTTGTAGCAGTGATTGGTCCTTCTGGTTCAGGTAAAAGTACAATGCTTCGTAGTCTTGTACATTTAGAGAAAATTGATGGTGGTTCGATTGTCATTGACGGCGAATATCTTGCAAAAGATGGTCACTATCCGAAAGCAAAGGATATTCGTGCGATTACAGCGAAGACGGGTATGGTGTTCCAACATTTTAACCTCTTCCCACACTTAACGGTTCAAGAAAACTTAGAGATGGCACCTCGTCTTGTGAAAAAACAAGAGAAACAAGCCCTTCGTCAAAAGAGTAGCGAACTATTACAAAAAGTAGGCTTATCAGATAAGGCTGAGGCGATGCCAAATAGTCTATCAGGTGGTCAAAAGCAGCGTGTCGCCATTGCGCGCGCATTAATGATGAACCCTGAACTACTATTATTCGATGAACCGACTTCTGCACTAGACCCTGAATTAACAGGTGAAGTGTTAAAAGTAATGAAAGATTTAGCGCGTGAAGATATGACGATGATTGTCGTAACGCATGAGATGGCATTTGCGCGTGAAGTTGCCGATCGTGTTGTCTTTATGGCAGATGGTGAGATTGTAGAAGCAGGAACACCTGAAGAAATTTTCGACAATCCGCAACACGAGCGAACAAAAGCTTTTTTAAGTAAGAACTACAAATAAAAATAACCCCTATCAAATCGTATATAAATTTGATAGGGGTTATTTAATTTGCTTTCTTTTAAACACGTTGCCATTTCGGTATTTTTTGTCGTTGTCGCCACCAATAGAGTAAAAATCCTATCCATGTTATAACCGAAACCCATAAGGCATATGGCCAGTATGGTGGACGGTAGTATAGTTCGACTTCATGCTTCCCTGTCTCCTCCATTGGAACACCAACGAAAGCATAGTTCACTTTTTCGACTGCTACTTTTTTTCCGTCTACTTTAGCATGCCATCCTTTTTCGTAAGGAATCGACGATACGAGTACATCGTCTTTTTTCACATTTACTTCACCACTCGCCTCGCCGTGGTTCCACGAGACATCTGCTTCATTCTTTTTATTATAAGCTGCATTTAATGTTGTATAATCCTCATCATAAATCGCTACATCTTTTAAACGATACGTTCCCTTTGGTAATTCTATGAGTAATTGATCAGAAGCATCGACTGCGAGCGTGATATGATTATAATTCGTACGATAGATGGAATTCGATTTTTTACGTGTTGTACGGTATTCATTTGCTTCCATTGTAAAGCCTGTGTAATTCCGAATACCTTCTATATACATCTGTACATACATTGTTTTAGCACCCATAATTGGTGCAAGACTGAATGCTACACGACCTTTATCTTGATCAATAATTAGTTCCTCACCATCCCAATGCCCACCTTGTACCGTATTGCTTAGAATCTTACGTTTTTTGACTTTCGGTGCTTTTTCCTTACCATCTGTCATAATAACGCCATCTAGCATTGCATGTTCTTTCGCAAGAACCGGTGCATCGTCTAAATCAGACTGACGATACGTTTTTGTCGCAATACGAAATACAGGTAAATATTGGTCATTTTCGTAAATTTGCGTATTTTCATTTACCTTTACGAGACGGTAATTATATGGTACTGCTTCATTCGACTTTTCACGCATATAAAATTGAACTTGCTGCATCGCCATTAAGTTTGTGCGATTACCAAGCGTTCCATAACGACTAACACTTTCACGTGCCATATCAATTTGCAAGTCACGTAAATACCATAATAGTAAATCTCCATTTAGAATACTGGAATAAATACTCGTTCCTCGGAAGTTTTGAACCATCGGTGTATTATTACGATAAGGTACCATCCAATCAATGCGTGCATCTTTTGAAACTTTACGTTGTTGCATCCATTCAACTGCTTGTTGTTGCTCATTCGAATGATACGCTTCTGATGTGATAAAGGACTTCGTTGCAACACCTGTTTTTGTTAAATCTTCTGAAAAAATATTGGCTTCAATTATACTAAACACGAGAATACTTGCTGAAAACCAAATGAGTGGTGCACGATACCACTGTGTAATAGCGAAAATAACAAGCCATATAGCTGTGGTAATCAGTAATGGCACAGATGATTCATATTGTGGTATGAGCCATATAAAGAGACTCCATAGTGCTATGAAGCCAATGACTCCATAAACAATCGTACGATCTCGACGCCATTCTTCAAAATACTTAATCGCTACACCAAGCATCCCTGCAAAACTTAAGATAACAATCGATTCCCAGCGCTGTTGTGGTGCTGAAAAACCATTAAAGATACTGCCGATATATGGAATAAAGTGCGCAATGATTCCTCCCCCTGCAAAAATTGCAAAGAAGCGGAATGTACGATGACGATATAACGGTTTGATAAAGAATAAAATAAAGATAAAAATCGGTAACCATAAAACACGCGGACTCATGATGATGGCGTCATTGATTTCAAAACCTTTGATTGGGTCTTGAAATGGCGGTCTCACATTATTTATAAATCCATAAGCAGCTGGTATAAACGCAAAACAAGCAAGAGCAAAGCTAATGATGCCACTTGCGATATATCGCTTTAACTGCTCAAAAGCGCTTCTTTCATTATCTGTTAGATGTATAAATTGACGTACGATCATGTAGATTACTGCGGTTAATAAGACAACATAGGATACATAAAAGTTACTAATCATCATGAGTGCTGCTGATAGTGTAAATACGAATAGTGACTGTTTACGTATAATTCGCTCAACACCAATTAAAATAAGCGGTAGCCAGAACATCGCATCCGTTAAAATATCCCAGTACATCTCATGCCGGAAGAAAAATGGACTTAGTGCGTAAAAAACTGCACCAACATATGCCCCGCGAATGGATTGTAAGATTTGCTTTAAAAATATATACGCAACAAACATGATGACTGTTTGTTTAAATATACTCATTGGTAGTACAAGCATTGCCCAATAATCAAAATCAGGTATAAAGGAAAAGATTGATGCGAATAACCATGTTCCTATAACCCATGGTAAGAAAAAGAGATTCGTTGTGAAGTAATAAGCGAGCGAACTAAAAAAATCGCCACCTAGTCCGAAATCAGCAGAATAGAAAAAACGTCCTTCTGCATATTGATTATAAATAAATTGTTTAAAAGGCAGCATTTGTGATAAGCCATCATTAATCCCCTTCATTACAGTACCTTGTTGCCAGGTAATTATGTAAAAAAGATGTGCCAATAAAGAGATGATGAGCATGCTTATTAGCACAACTCCGTTGACCCTTCTACGCTTCTTTTGAAACACGGATAATCCTCCTTGTCACAACAAAAGTAATCGGAATACTAATTAATACTGTTGCAATCGGTGCAAAATAAGGTGATACAGATAGCCATTCCACAAATACAAACATACCAATCGTTTGAATGACGATATTCGTTACTTGTGTTAATGGAAAGAGTAAAAATGATTTCCATGATGGTTTTTCCTCATACGTAAAGTATACATTCATAAAATATGAACCAATCATACTGTTAAATGTCGCCACAATATGACTGAGGAGATAAGGCCATTCACATACTGTATAGAGTAGCAGATACCATAAGTAATAATGGCCTGTATTCAGAACACCTACAATGATAAATTTGATATATTCTTTTCTAGTATTCATATGCATGACTCATTTTCTATTTTGATTTGACTTTACTTTTCTCCATACTTACAACACGTAATGCACGATTCACATTCGTTTCGCCAACAATATAGTGTGGTCTTCTTTTTACCTCACAATAGATCCGTCCGATGTATTCGCCAATTACGCCCAAACTCATCAGCTGTAAACCTCCCAGCACAAGAATGGCAGAAATCGTTGTAAAGTAGCCAGGTACGTCAATTCCTTTGAAAAAGATTCCTCCAAGCATAATTGCGATATAAGCAATCCCTGAAAGCATCGTCAATAACCCTAAATATAGACAGATGCGAAGCGGTTTTGTATTAAAGGATAAAATACCATCTACTGCGTACGAGAATAACATACTAACGGACCATTTCGTTTCGCCAAATTGACGCTCGACATTTTCATAGTAGATATTCTTTTTTGATAATCCAATCCATTCGAAAAGCCCTTTTGAAAAGCGATTATTTTCACTTAAAGATAAAAGTGCATCAACTGCTTGGCGACTTAATAGACGGAAATCTCCTGCGCCATTTTGCAATTCTACTGTACTTAATTTATTCATCATTCGATAAAAAGTGTTTGTAATACCACGATAAACCATACTCTCTCCACGACGATCGCGGCAAGCAATGACTTGGTGATACCCTTCTTCGAAACCTTTCATCATGTCCATTATTAAACTTGGCGGATGTTGTAAATCACTATCCATTAAGATGACTGCATCTCCCGTAGCATGTTGTAAACCTGCATAGATAGCCGCTTCCTTACCAAAATTTCTTGAAAAAGATACGTAGTTCACGTGATTATCTTTTTGCTGTAGTTCTCTGATACGTTCTAGCGTTCGATCTTTACTCCCATCATCGACATAAATAAATTCGTAGTCGTATTTGGACTCTCGAACCTCCCGATCAATCGCTTCGTAAATTCGCGGCACATTCTCTTCTTCATTGTATGCCGGTAGAATAAACGATATTTTTGACATATAGCTTCCTCCTTACAGCAAGACTCTTTTATTATCTTATCCTAAAAATAAATACTTTAAACATGGTTGCTAGTTTTTACTAAAATATTAAAAAAGTATTTTTATAGAAAAGACAATCATTTTATTATTTTTACATACTTTTACATTTAGAACAATCCTCCTTTACAATTATTCTGTATAGTAAAATTATAAAACTAAAGGAGGATTTACCCTTGAAAATCATATCAAAAAAATTACTCTCTACTTTTGCTGCATCTGCAATAGCATTCTCTACCATTGCAGCTGGACAAACGTCTGATGTCTCTGCTGCAACAAAGAAAAAACCAGCTACACCCGAAATTAAAAATGTCATTTTTTTAATAGGTGACGGTATGGGAACATCCTATACATCTGCTTATCGTTACTTACAAAATAGCTCATCGACTAAGTTCGTCGATAAAAGTGTATTTGATCGCTATTTAGTTGGGCAACAGATGACATATCCTGAAGATCCAGCGCAAAATGTAACAGATTCTGCAAGTGCAGCTACTGCCATGTCTGCTGGTGTTAAAACATACAATGCAGCCATCGCTGTTGACAATGACCGTTCAAATGTGAAAACCGTTTTAGAAGCCGCAAAAGAACAAGGCAAATCAACAGGTCTTGTTGCAACATCTGAAATTACACATGCAACACCAGCTGCTTTTGGCGCTCATGATGAAACGCGTAAGAATATGAATGGGATTGCGGATGATTATTTTGATGAAAAAATTAAAGGTAAACATAAGATAGACGTTCTACTTGGTGGTGGTAAAGCGAACTTTGTACGAACAGACCGTGACTTAACAAAGGAATTTAAAAAAGCAGGTTATCGTTATGTCACATCAAAAGATCAACTTCAAAAAAATACAAATGAAAAACTACTTGGATTATTTGCAGATGGTGGATTAGATAAAAAAATCGACCGCAATAGTTCGACTCCTTCTCTCGGTAATATGACGAATGCAGCATTAAAACAATTATCTAAAAACAAAAAAGGTTTCTTCTTAATGGTAGAAGGCAGTCAAATTGACTGGGCTGGACATGATAATGATATTGTCGGTGCTATGAGTGAGATGGCAGATTTTGAAGATGCTTTCGAAGCAGCTGTGGAGTTCGCTAAAAAAGATAAACATACATTAGTTGTGGCAACAGCTGACCATTCAACGGGTGGATTCTCAGTAGCGCAAGGTGGCGACTATAATTGGAATCCTGAAGTGATTCGTTCCATTACAAGAACGCCTGACTTTATGGCAGAACAAATTACAGACGGTGTCGCACCTGAAAAAGTATTAAAAAAATACATTCAATTCCCTCTAAGTGAAGAAGAAATTCAATCTGTTGTCACTGTAAAGGAAAAAGATGTAACAACGATTGATAACGCTATCGAAAAAATTGTCAATCAGCGCTCAAATACCGGTTGGACAACAGGTGGACATACAGGTGAAGATGTAAACGTTTATGCATATGGACCAGGATCAGACCAATTCCGCGGGTTACTTGATAATACTGACCAAGCGAAAAAAATCTTTAAGATTATTGAAAAAGGTGCGAAAAAACAAACGGTCATTAAAGACCGCTAAGGAATACAGGGGCAATTCTATATGAATTGTCTCTGTTTTACATAGGAGGCTTATATGAAAAAATGGATGTATGGTAGTTTATTTTTGTGCTTATTACTCGCAGGTTGCACGTCACAAGCTGAAACAAAACCAGAAAAACAACAAGAAGATTATCGGACAGATTATACGGTCAACCCTCAAGTACCCGATGATACGAATTTAAAAGAACAAGAAGATACCGTTCGTTCTCGCCTTGGTGTTGCTACATTAGAGAATGCTTCATTCAAAGTAGATACGTATAATTTAGGTGATATAAAATTGACCGTTCACGAAACAAAAATTTTACAACTGACACCTTCTCACAGTATGATTGATTATTTTCATGGATTAACAGACCGTACTACTTTTCCGATTGCGAAAGTATTTGTGACAATCGAAAATACCGGAAAGAAAAAAATTCAGTTTGCGCCATTTGCTGTTGCTTCTTTAGGAAAACAGATGTGGACACATGAGCAAGAAGTCTATTTAGATAATTTGAATGGTACTTATCTTCCTGGTGAAATAAAGCGTGGTAATTTAGGCGTTATTTTACATGAAAAGTCAGCAGGAACAATCCAAGTGAAGACAACAGATGTTCTTGATGAAAAATCTAAAAAAATTCAAAAAGCAGCTGATTGGCAAATCATTCTGCCAAAATAGAAAATCAGACTGGGATGAAATATGTCACTTTCTTTTTTAGCGTTCACAAAGAAAAACTGGAACCGCGTCACAGCGCGATTCCAGTTTTTCTTATGCTCATATAGGAGGGTATTTTTACACTCATGTCTCAATCTGATTTTTACCTAATAAAAAAGAGAAACTGCGCGTAGCAGCCCCTCTTTAGTTCACTGTTTTAAAAAATCTTAGTACCAGCCGTTTGAAACCCAGAATTGTTTTGCTTTTTCCCATGAACCGTAGCGTTGTTTCACATAGTTATCCGCTACACGTTCTTGGTTAGCTGCTGAATAATCACCATTTAAATAGGATTTATCTAATTGGTATTTACCAATATATTTACCTGTTGCACTTCTTGCTTCATATGAGTTGCTTGATTCTTTTTGTGCAATCCATGATTTCGCTGAAGATGATGAACCTTGGTATGATGATGCATTACTTGCTTTTTGTGTTGATTGATATGACTTTGTTTGTGTTTGTGCTTGTTGTTTTTGTTGTACTGGCGCTTTATATGTTGATTTTGCTTGTGTTTGTTGTTGCGCTGGTGCTTTATATGTTGATTGTGTTGTTTGTTGTTTTACAGGAGCTTGGTAAGTTGCGTTGCCATTGCCGTCACCAACTTCTAGTTGAGCGCCTGCATAGATTAAGTTTGCTGATTTAATATGATTCATATTTTGAAGCGTACGCACTGTTGTGTTGTGCTCTGCTGCTAATTTCGATAGTGTGTCACCTGATTGGATCGTAATTGTCTTCGCTGACGCTGTACCTGCGAATGCTGCTGTTGATAATGCGATGGCACCTGTCAGTGCGATAATTTGTTTTTTCATAATGTGAAATGTCCTCCTCGGTTTTTCTAACTGTCACTACTATACCAAGCATAAATTTCAATCAGATGTCAGTTCATTTTCACGCATGTTACAGCAATGTTACATACCATGGTATAAAATGGATGTAGTTTCGCAATTTTAATGGATTTTTTTCATAAATCGCGTTATATCAATATTTTAAGTGTTCCATTTTTTGGTATCTATATTTGTTTTTTCGACATTTTTCAACAAAATAAATAAATAAAAAACGTGTATTTTCTATCGAAATACACGTTTAAAATGAAAATATGTTGTTTATAAATGCCCAATTGTTACAAAGAGCCTTTATTTTATCCTTATATTGTAAATTTAACTTCAATTCCATTTGGTTCAATGATTGAAAAAATGTTTTCTTGTTCTTTTATTTCCATATTTTGCTCAACAAAACGTTTTTTTAAGTTTACCGCATAGTCTTGATCCGGTAATTGAACTGTATAAGATTGAATACCTACCGCATCTTTTGGTAAAGCCTCTGCTCCTTCACTATGCCATGTATTCAAACCAATATGATGATGATAACCACCTGTAGAAATGAATAACGCTTGTCCACCGTAACGTGAAACAACGGCATAATCTAATAACGATGTATAAAAATCTTCCGACTCTTGTAGATTGCGCACAGATAGATGAATATGTCCCATTACTGTATCTATTGGTAAACCACTCCACGTACCATCTGCCTCACGTAATACAGATTGGAATTGTACAGGGTCTGTTGTCATGTAAACTTGTCCGTTCGAATCCCACTTCCACGTATCAGTTGGTCGATCAATATACATTTCAATGCCATTACCGTCTGGATCTGATAAATAAAGTGCCTCACTCACATCATGGTCTCCAGCACCAATCTGAACATTCTTCTGAATAAAATGCTGAATTAAGTTTCCTAAATCTTTTCTACTTGGCAATAATAATGCAAAATGATACAAACCAGTTGCGCCTCTTACAAACTGAGCATTCGGTACTTCTACTAATGTAATCAGTGCGTGCTGACCATCTGCTGTTAACGTAACTCGTCCTTCTTCTTGCTGTAAAACACGAAAACCAATAATCTCCGTATAAAAATCAATCGAACGCGAAAGATTTGAAACTTTTAATGTAACGTTTTGAATAAATAAATTTGGTTTTTGATGAAATGTTGTTGGCATATAAATCCCTCTCTCATTAACTTACTTTATGTAACTTACTTTATGTAACTTACTATATATTAATAACTTAAAATTAGCAATAAAAAAATACCAAGCGATGAATCGCTCAGTATTTTCTTCTATTATTAAGATAACCATTTAGGTGGCGTATTTTTACTCCAATAAACATCCCCAAGATTATGATGTGTTGCAAATTGATCTTCAGCTGTATGGTAGTGGAAGTTGTAGTAATACCCTTCTCCTGGGCGATTTTCTGTTCGCACGTGGAATCGAATTAAGTCTTTGCCGGTTTGTTCATCGTAAATATTGAACATCTTTTCAGCATAGTTGCCACTTGGATTTTCGGTAATTGCTAGCTGCTGTACTTCTGCGTTCGTTACAGTTTGATCAATGGCTTCTTGCATTTTCGGAAAAATATGTGTATCAAAGTCTTCCTGAATTTTCGGTCCGATACGAGAACCGAATTTTTGATAAGCCTGTTCTTTGGCTTCCACAATCAAATCAACTTCTGGTTGTGTTGGTTCTTCAAAAGTCGATTCTATGTAGGTGGAGTGTTGTGTATCCTCGCCAATATTTTGTGACTTAGCACTTGCCTGTTCATCACTTAAAATATTATTCCAAATGGTATGACTTGGTGTAATAACACCTAATGTTACTACTGCTACCGCTGAAACAAGGAACTTTTGAATCCATTTCTTCATAAAATCACCCTCTTTTTTATTAGTCGTTCACCTGATTTGTCTCTATTGTACAATAGACTGAAAAATATTTATAAGAAAAACCCTCAATACTTTTTAGAACGCACTTTTCTACAGAAAAGTTGCAATTTACTGACGATTTTTCTAGTAAACTTTATGAACTTCGCCCAACTACACCTACTTTTTTCATTATATACATGAGAACGCCTAAGCCTAGAATCGTGACACCAATTTTCCATTCAAATGATAGGTGAAGCAGTTGATAAACAGATAAGCTTTCAATCACAATGGCAGGAATCTTCCCAATCATATTCGCAATAAAAAATGTAAAAAATGTCGTTTGTCCAACTGCCGCGACAAATGTCACAAGCCCTGATGGAATGAACGGTAAAATACGCAAAGAAATAATGAGAGCAAAAGCCTCTTTTTGATTGGCCTGTAATAATTTTTGAACTTTGGGATATTGAAAAGCACGTGTATCGTTCAATCGTTTAAAACCTTTGCGGTATAAGAAGAATGATACGGTCGCACCTAATACTTCTCCTGCGAAGGATAACAAGAGACCACCCCAAAAACCAAATACAATTAAATTGGCTGCTGTTAGAAATACACTCGGCACTACACCTAATATACTAATAGCTATACTTAAAAGTAGACTAATCATAATCGCTACTTGGGGATTTGTTTGAAATAATTCAATAATAGCTTGCTGCATCGCTTCCTCCTTACGATAAAAAAACTGTAAACAAACTGATTCATTCGGTTTGCTTACAGTTTCATTTACTTCTATTTAAGCTTCTAAACTTAACGAGTCCAGTCGAAGCATACTTCCTGTTGCTAAATTTTGAATATCGAGCGTAACAAAAATGGCTCCTACCTGATGTGTATGCCGTTTCACCTGTAGTCGATATTTTAATTGATCAAAAATCGAAAATAGATTAGCAAAACTTTCATCTATATCTTCTCGACGTACGAGTGTCGACTTCAAAAAATAGTGTTCTGTATTCGGTTCACTTAATACAAACGAAGGTTCAGGAACATCTAACAAAAAGCATTCTTTAGGATATTCATTTAAGTGTGGAACATCGTTCGTCCAATATAGCGTTTGTTCTGAGTTTACGGCTGTTTTAATTTTTTCATATAGTTGATAATCTTTTAACGAAAATTCTTTCGTGACATGATCCATTTCGAAAGGTCCTACATTTGTTTCGATTATAATTTTCGAATAATCTTTATAAGAGGGATATTGTTGAAGTAGTGTTTGCAAAGTTTCCGTTAACCCTAAAAAGCATAAATCTTGTTCTTTTTTATGCCTGTAAAAAATTGCGCGAAAGTCTGCTGTGTTAGATGGAAAAAGAAAAACAATCTCTCTGTTTATTTTCTTTTACAATCTCTTCACGTTCTTCTTTTGATAAGTCCTTTGAACATAAAATTACCATTACATCATTATGTCCATTGCATCCTTTACGAAGAACTTGGTGCTGTACGTACTCCAAGCCAAAACTTCCTTTCTTTACATATGATTATATTTAGTATAAATAATCTTCAGGACTTAAACAAATGAACAATTTCATACACATACGTAGTAATTATATATTATATTTTTCATCCTATTCTATAAATCCCGAAATGAAATTTTGTATTTTTACGTTCAATTCGTTGAAAATGGAAATCTTCAAATAAAGTAGAACGGTAATGTGCCTTTAAAACCACACTTCTTTTTGCCACTCGTTTTGCTTCCGTCATCCACTCTTCTGTTACCACATCATGAACACCTGCTTGGCGAAGTGGCTGAAAATGAACGGATTCTTCGATTGTTTCTTCAAACATTGGATCTAAATAGACCACATCAAAGGTATTGTCTGGTAAGGTTTTTAAGTAGTCTACTGCATTTTGCGAAACGACTTCAATACGACGCATGTTTCGAAGAAGTGATAAACCCTCTGATTCGAAATCATAGTGTTGTAAACCCTGTTCCACAACAAAAGCTACGTTAGGATTCGCTTCACAGCCTACTACGCGACCTTCTTCTCCAACTACTACTGCTGCCATCATACTATCCGTTCCAAGTCCTAACGTACAATCTAAAAATGAATCACCTTGCTTCAATTCCGCAAGTTCCAATAGTGGATCTGCTTGTCCCTTTGCAAGTCTTTTCACACGAAAAGCAGCCGAACTCGGATGGAAAAAGAAAGGGTCTTTTGTGCCATAAGCATAATACTCATAGCGATTTTTCCCTGCTACAATCACATTTGCTTCGTATCGTTCTGCTATTTTTTGAACCGATTTTTTATCGCGCGGCACAACATCGATTTGTAACGTATGACCAACAAAACGCGCCTTCTCAATAGAAAGCGCGTCTGGTCTACCACCTGTAGTGGCAACAGTTCTTATTTTGCACATACTTGTTCTAATGCACCTGCTAAATGGTCACGAACTTCTTCCATCATATGTCCTTCGATTTGTTCACGTGGAATGAAGTAAGCAAGGTTACCATCTTTCCAAACAGCAATCGATGGTGAGCTTGGTGGCACTTCTTCAAAGAATGCACGCATTTGTTCTGTTGCTTCTTTTTCTTGACCTGCAAACACCGTTACTAAGTGGTCTGGTTTGTTCTCTACTTGCTGTACTGCTTCAATAACAGCTGGACGCGCAAGACCTGCTGCACAACCACATACTGAGTTAATCATAATTAAGGATGTACCTTTTGATTCTTGCATATGTTCTGCTACTTCATCAGCAGTTAATAATTGTGTAAAACCTGCATCTACTAATTCTTGACGCATTGGCGCAACGATTCCGCGCATATATTCTTCATAAGCATTTGACATATTGATTTCCTCATTTCTACATTGTAAATCAAACGAATTTATTTACATCGTTTCCACTATAATTATAGCACGCTATTTATATAGAAGAAACTCTATGAACTTTTATCATTTTATTTGATTAAATAAGACGTTGAGCGCATTTTCGATGCACCATTTTCACCATTCGTATACGTATGTTTGATAATCCCTTTACCTTTTGCCCAATACTGCACTAGTTTTTCTTTTTTATTGGCTTGAACAATTTTTACGACATTTTTATATTTCTTGCCTTTTATCGTCATATTTACGTTTGTTGAAGCAACTACATTATGATACTTAGCTGTTGGATAACCTTTCAGTTTAGCATACGTTGTAAACTTCATTCCTTTTTTCAATGTTGCTGGTAAGACCTTACTCTCCATACGATCAATTTCGCCATAATTTTTTTGATAATCAATCGTGTGAATACCATCTTTTTTCACAACATATTTTAATTTTGAAGACATATATGTATTATATTTTTTCTTTTTATAATCATATTCATATGTATGCCAATATCCTTTTTTAAATACCGTTTTATATTTAAAACGATAATTGTCTAAATAATAACCTGTACCTTCTTTGTAATGACTTTTTTGTGTACTTGGTAAATAATCACTCGACTTTACAGACGTTGCAAATGCTTTTGTTCCATACACTGACAAAACCACCGTCATACAAAATAGTGTTAATAATAACTTCTTCATACGCTTCCTCCTAACATTTAATTATTATTAATTTATCATATTTAGTAAAAAATTACTTGAAAATAAAAGAAATGTTTATAGATTCAGAAAATGAGGGATAAATTAGAAGAAGGTCATGTACATGAAAAAATTATTAATTCCATTACCCATTAAAATCAGCGAAATTATCAGATAGTGACCCTTGGGGTAAACCGAAAACCGAAAAATCTTAACACTTGATTTTAACGTAAAAACAACTTTGATCGTAAAGTGTATATTTCATCTATGTCATTCCGTTTATACAAAGACGGCAAAGAGCTAGATGCTTTCTATGGTGGGGCCAAGCGGCTTGGTGGTGACTACGAAAAAGGTACAGACGTAAACGGTGCAGTTCAATATGATGTGGAAGGCGCTGGGGAATATACAGTGAAGTATGTTCCAACTAATACATTAGATGCCAAAGATATTTACTGGGAATTTGAAGTAAAAGAATAATTATGTAAAAGACTTTGGCGCGCGCGCTAAAGTCTTTTTTGATTATACGCCAGTTTGTAAATAATTTATAATTAAATAAATAAGTAACACAATGAGCACCATTCCGAATAATTTACGAAGCATAACCACATTCCCCCAACCGCTATTCGTATTACTGTTCGTATTCTACATAAAGCAGCTCAATTCCTTTATTCTAAGCGCATTAAATGATACGGTAGATTCGCATCAACTTCTCCCACTCTATAAAAGTTGTTTTTTAAGTAAATTGTAAGGCGGCTGTATTTTTGCTTACACACTTTAATGTAAGTGGTGTTCAGAAACGTTTAACCGCTTCATCAATAAGTTGTTTACCAATTCCTTTTCCTTACGTATCATTTGCAATAAAAAGATGATGTATGAATTGATCTGGTTCATAAATTGCCAAAAATCCTTGAAGTATACCTTTTTCATCTTCTGCAACAAGTAAAATTTCATCCTGTGTTTGCAAATCAAAATCTTGTAGCTCAAAAGATGCCCCATCTTCCCAAAGGAAATGCTTTGTTCGTACTTCTAAAAATAATTGTTGAAGCGACTGACGATCTTTTTCTTGGAATAATCGAATCATGGTGTCTCTCTTTTTTGTGTATTGTATTATGCATAGTTAAGATTCCCTTTCAACAGCGACCGTTTCCCTTTCGCACTCAGATTTGTCCCTTTCAACGAGCAGAATTCCCTTTCGCGCTCGGATTTGTCCCTTTCAACGAGCAGGATTCCCTTTCGCACTCAGATTTGTCCCTTTCAACAGCGACGTTTCCCTTTCGCGCCGACTTTTGTCCCTTTCAACGAGCAGAATTCCCTTTCGCACTCAGATTTGTCCCTTTCAACGAACCACTTTCCCTTTCACGCGCGGATTTGTCCCTTTCAACGAACCACTTTCCCTTTCGCGCTCGGATTTGTCCCTTTCAACGAACCACTTTCCCTTTCACGCGCGGATTTGTCCCTTTCAACGAACCACTTTCCCTTTCACGCGCGGATTTGTCCCTTTCAACGAGCAGGATTCCCTTTCGCGCCGACTTTTGTCCCTTTCAACGAACCACTTTCCCTTTCGCGCTCGGATTTGTCCCTTTCAACGAACCACTTTCCCTTTCGCGCTCGGATTTGTCCCTTTCAACGAACCACTTTCCCTTTCACGCGCGGATTTGTCCCTTTCAACGAGCAGGATTCCCTTTCGCGCCGACTTTTGTCCCTTTCAACGAGTCACTTTCCCTTTCGCGCCGACTTTTGTCCCTTTCAACGAGCAGGATTCCCTTTCACGCGCGGATTTGTCCCTTTCAACGAACCACTTTCCCTTTCACGCGCGGATTTGTCCCTTTCAACGAACCACTTTCCCTTTCGCACTCAGATTTGTCCCTTTCAACGAGCAGGATTCCCTTTCGCACTCGGATTTGTCCCTTTCAACGAGCAGGATTCCCTTTCGCACTCAGATTTGTCCCTTTCAACGAGTCACTTTCCCTTTCACGCGCGGATTTGTCCCTTTCAACGAGCAGAATTCCCTTTCGCACTCAGATTTGTCCCTTTCAACGAGCCACTTTCCCTTTCGCACTCGAATTTGTCCCTTTCAACGAGCAGAATTCCCTTTCGCACTCAGATTTGTCCCTTTCAACGAGCAGAATTCCCTTTCGCACTCAGATTTGTCCCTTTCAACGAACCACTTTCCCTTTCGCGCGCGGATTTGTCCCTTTCAACGAACAGGATTCCCTTTCGTACACAGTTTTGTCCCTTTCAACGAACCACTTTCCCTTTCACGCGCGGATTTGTCCCTTTCAACGAGCAGGATTCCCTTTCGCGCCGACTTTTGTCCCTTTCAACGAGCAGAATTCCCTTTCGCACTCAGATTTGTCCCTTTCATTCAGTAATCAAAAAAGGAACCGCACCACGATGCGCTTCCTTTTCATTTTATTTGAATAAATTAATCGTTGCAATGATGATCGGCATACCAAATACGTCAATCAAAAATGCTCCTACAATTGGAACGATTAAAAATGCTTTTTGAGATGGGCCGAATTTCTTTACAACTGCTGACATGTTTGCCATCGCGTTTGGTGTTGCACCAAGCCCATGTCCTAAGAAACCAGCAACCATAACGGCTGCATCATAGTCTTTGCCAAGCGCTCTGAATAACACAAAAATCGTAAAAACAGTGATGAATACGACTTGAATGAATACAATACCGATAATTGGAAGTGCTACACCTGCTACTTCCCAAAGTTTGATACTCATTAAAGCCATGGATAAGAAAATACCTAATGAAATATCGCCAATCAAATTAATCTCTTTCATATTAATAAAGCCTGGTTTTACGCGGTCCATTACATTACGTAAGATAACAGCTGTAAACATCGCACCGACATAACCTGGTAATACAAAGCCCGTCGTATTTGAGAATAATTCGCCTAAATATGTACCGACTGCCATACTGAATGTAATTAAGAATACTTGATTCATAAAAGATTTTTCAGTTACAGGATGTTCGTATTGTTCAACATATTTTTCTTCTGGTACTTCTACTGGTTTTAAATCAAATTTTTTCACTAAATATTGAACAACTGGACCACCGATTAAACCACCAGCAACTAAACCAAGTGTTGCGGCTGCTAAACCGATTGAAATCGCTGAGTCAACGCCTAATCCTTGTAATGTTTCACCGTATGCTGCAGCTGCTCCGTGTCCGCCTTCCATTGATACCGCGCCTGCCATTACACCTAATAATGGCTCTAAACCGAATAATTTAGCGAAACTAACGCCGATAACATTTTGCATAAGTGCTAAGAAACCACAAGCAATCCAATAAATAATTAATAATTTGCCACCTAAGCGTACCAGTCTAAAACTTGCGCCTAAACCAATCGTTGTGAAGAATGTAATCATAAAGATACTTTGTAATGATGTATCTAATGCAATTTCGACAACGCCTGTTGCTTTTAAAGTTGTCGCAATGATTGCGAAAATTAAACCACCAACAACCGGTGCTGGAATACAGAAGCGACTTAAAAAGCCGACTTTACGAACTAAAAATGTACCTAATAAAAACATCGCTACCGCAATGAATAATGTTGTAATTTGATTGACTTCTAACATATTATTTCCCCCTTGTAATTCCAATCATCGCTTCATTTGTTAAATAGGCTCCCAACTTAACTGTAATCCCCTCTGAGTCAAGTGCTGGATTCACCTCACAAATGTTGAAGCTTGTTGTTTTTTTATGTTGTGTAACGAGTTGAATAATAGAACGAACCATTTTCGGATGTAGCCCGAATGGTGACGGCGCACTAACCCCTGGTGCATGTGCCGATTCAATCACATCTGTACAAAGCGTAAGTATTACAATATCACATTCATTTGCAAAACGGTCGAATTCTACCGAAACATCTGCCAATGTCATCTCATCTTCATATAAATACGTCACGCCTAGCTCATCTGCACGATTAAATAATTCTCTCGTGTTACCATAGCGCTGAATACCGCAAACAAAGTAAGAAGCATTTGCATCTTCATCTAAAATTTGTTTGAACATTGTACCAGATGAAGGTTGTTCATCGTAACTTCTTAAATCAAAGTGTGCATCAATATTAACTAAACCGATTTTAGCATCTTGACCGTATGCTGCACGTACACCTAAATAATGTCCATATAATGTTTCATGTCCACCGCCTAAAATGATACATTTCGCATTCGTTTGTAGTGCTTGTTGAACAGCGTCCCCTAATTGTTGTTGTGCTTGTTCAAGTTTTTGTCCTTCACACACAATATTGCCAACGTCCACAATATTCTGAATATGTTGGTCATTCTTCGGTAAGCTTGCAAGACCTTTTCGTAAAGCGTTTGGCCCTTGTGCTGCGCCAAGTCTTCCTTGATTACGTCTTACTCCTTCTTCACAAACAAACCCCATTAGAACAAGGTCTGCTGCATTATGTTCAAGCTCATCGATTTTCTTCTGTGTGACAACTTGATGTAAACGAAAACTCTCTTCATTTATTTCGCTATCAACACGTCCATTCCAATAAGCTGATACTTTCGAATCATACATAGACTCTCCCCCTTTAAAACTTTTACATGAAAGCGTATTCTTAGTATAATTTCTGTTATATATAATTACTAATACTGATTTTGTATATATTTATAGTTTCAAACTATAAATGAAAGGGATGATTCACTTGGATTTAAAGCAATTAACGTATTTTGTGACAGTAGCCAAAACACTTAGTTTCTCAAAAGCTGCGCTCGGGCTACATATTTCACAACCTTCTCTTAGTAATTCCATTGCGAATTTAGAAAAAGAGATTGGAAGTTCTTTATTTGAACGAACGACTAGACAATTAAAATTAACAGATACAGGTGAGTTACTACTTGAACGTGCGACTTCCTTACTTGAACAGTTTTCAATTATGAATGAGGAAATTCAAGATATTGTACATGGAGAGGAAATCGAGATTGTATTTGGCATGATTGAATCGGCACATGGCTGGTTTACAAAGGTTATGTATGATTACGCAAAGAAATATCCAGCTGTTCAATTTTCAGTGATTGATACACTGTATAACACACGTGTTGTAACAGCTCTTGAGAAATATCATATTCACGCAGCGATTTCGAATCATCGCATTCAAAGTCCTTCTATTACAGGGATTCAGCTCTATACAGAACGCTTTGTTGTTATTTTTCAAAAGGAGCATCCACTCGCTAAAAAAGAACATATCACATTGAAAGATTTATGTGATGATTCTCTTATTACAGGGATGCCGAAATTTGAAACATGTAAACAGATTTTAAGTGCTTTTGATAAATTACAATTAACACCTAAAATTGACTATCAAATTGAACGCTTTGAAATGGCGAAACTTCTTGTGAATGAAGGACTTGGTATTAGTATTTTGCCTGAAAACTATATTAAAAATGCCTTTCCCGATACACTCGACTATCGTGTGATTGAAGATAATATTTTAGCTCGTCCTGTTTTTTTATATTATTTAAAAAATCGTCGTTTTCCAGGTTCTGTCCTTACATTATTTGAGGAAATTCAAACCTTCACAAAAATGCTATAGAAAGTTGAAGGAGAGGGTTTTTTACTCGCTTTCAACTATGTTACGCTAGGTATATTGAAAAGGAGACAGCATGTATGATTAATAACTATGAAATTTTACAGTTTATGAATAAAAATAAACAATATAAAGGTTATCAAGTGGCACAAACGGATTCAAAACAAGTTCCTGGTGCCAGTCATTTACTATTTAAAGCAGGTGTCGATCGTTTTTTATTCGTGCGGATTATTGAACCAACACGTGATACACCGACAACGGATAAAATTTTAGCGATTGAAGAATTAGCATCTTATAAATTTTCTGAGTTTGAGACGGTGAAATACGATCAGTTTTCGTTATCACAACGCTACACATTTACACGTCCAAATGGTGAACAATTAATCGTTAAAACATGGGTATCTTCTGCGACACTTCGTTCTGCATTACCTGATAAAGTAAAATTAATCGTTGTCGACCGTAAATGGTATAACCGTATTATAGGCTTCCGTTCAAAAGATCCATTACATATGGTTATTGCGACAGCAGTGTACGCAGCGATTATCTTTTTATATTTCAAATACTTTTTCTAAAAATAAAAAGGACTCGGATTATGCCGAAGTCCTTTTTTCGTATTAATTTTTCATTTTTGGATCGAAAGCATCGCGTAAACCATCACCCATTAAGTTGAATCCGAGTACAGTTAGCATAATCGCAAGACCTGGGAAAATCATCGTCCACGGTGCATTGATTAAATAAATACGCGCATCTGCTAACATTTTACCCCATTCAGGTTGTGGTGCTTGTGCGCCAAGACCTAAGAAACCAAGTGCGGCTGCTTCAATAATCGCTGTGGCAATCGCGAGCGTACCTTGTACGATAATCGGTGTCATGGAATTAGGTAATACATGTCCCCATAAAATACGTGTATCACGCATTCCGACTGCACGAGCAGCTGTAATAAATTCTTCTTCTTTAATGCTTAATACTTTAGAACGAATAAGACGACCAAAATTTGGTACATTGACAATCGCAATCGCTAGTAGCGCATTGAATAAAGATGGTCCGAGTGCTGTGACAATTGCAATTGCCAGTAGAATACTTGGGAAGGCAAGTAGGATATCAAAGAAACGTGAAATGATAGTGTCTACCCATTTTCCGTAATAACCTGCTAAAATTCCTAATATACTACCAATAATAATGGAAAGTGCAACAGACGCAAAACCTACTAGTAAAGATAATCTTGCGCCTAAAATAACGCGTGAGAAAATATCGCGTCCAAATACGTCCGTCCCAAACCAATGTGCGCTAGAAGGTGGTAAGAGTCGCAATTTTAAATTTTGTTCATTAATCCCTTGTGGTGCAATCCACGGACCGAAAATAGCAAGTAAGATGAAGAAAGCAACAATGATTGTGCCTACTACAGCTACTTTACTTTTCCGAAAAGTTCGTAGACTATCTTGGAATGGACTACGTGCCTTACTTTTCTCTTCTGGTAATTGTATTTCGGGTGTAATACCTGTCATGTTGTTCCCTCCTCTTAATCGTATTTAATACGTGGATCAATCACACTATAAAGTAAATCAACCAGTAAATTAATCATGACGAATAAGAATGCTACAACTAGAATACCTGATTGAATAACTGGATAATCACGAGAACTAATCGCATCATAAATATAGCGTCCAATACCTGGCCAACTAAAGATGGTTTCCGTTAGAATAGCCCCGCCAAGTAAAAGTCCTGTTTGTAAACCAATTACTGTTAATACGGGAATGACTGCATTTTTTAAACTATGTTTATAAACAACCCAAAACATCTTTTGTCCCTTCGCTCGTGCTGTACGAATGAAGTCCGAACGCATCACTTCAATCATTGTTGAACGTGTCATACGTGCAATTATTGCCATTGGTATTGTAGCCAAAGCAGTCGCTGGTAAAATTAAATGCTTCACAACATCTAAAAATTGATCAAAACGCCCTTCAATTAATGTATCAATTAAATAGAAATGCGTAATGGCTTCAACAGGATCTCGTGGATCAAATCGATTGGAAGTTGGTAACCAACCAAGTTCAACACTGAATGCCCACTGTCCTAATAAACCTAACCAAAAAATCGGAATCGATACACCAATTAGTGCTAAAATCATCGCACTATAATCAAACCATGAATTTTGGAACCATGCAGACACAATTCCTGCATTGACGCCAATGACAATAGCAATAACCATTGCAACAAAGCCTAATTCCATTGTTGCGGCTAAATATGGGTAGATTTCTGCACTAACAGCTTCACCTGTTTTAATCGACTCTCCCAAGTTACCTGTAAATAATTGTCCTAGATAATTAAAGTATTGTATGTACCATGGATTATCGAGACCTAAACTTTCTCGTAATGCAGCCACAGCTTCTTTACTTGCCTGTTGACCGAGGATGATTTTCGCTGGGTCACCGGGAATAGCTCGTACAATCATAAACACAATAAATGTCATACCAAAGAGGACAGGGATTAATTGTAAAAGTCGTTTTCCTGTATAGCGTAGCATACACGTTACCTCCTAAAATAATATGCGCTGTCACACTGTTCAACTCTGTGCGACAGCGCATGTTTACTTATTTAAAATCAATTGTGTCAAAGCGGTCAGAGCCTGTTGGATGAGCTTTGAAACCAGTAATTTCTTTTTTACCTGCCAATAAAGGTGTTGAGTAAGCAATCGCTACCCAAGGTGCTTCATCATGGATAATTTCTTGTGCTTTTTCGTATAATTTCGCACGTTTTTCTTCATCTACTTCTTTTTGCGCTTCTTTTAATAATTTGTGTGTTTCAGCATTTTTGAAGAATGTGTAGTTGTTACTACCGATATTATCTTCATCTAAAAGTGTGTATAGGAAGTTATCAGCGTCTCCATTATCACCTGTCCAACCAAGTAAGAAGGCATCTGCTTCACCTTTTGAAGCTTTATCTAAATATGTGCCCCACTCGTAGTTGACAATTTTAGATTTCATTCCAACATCTTCTAAATTCTTTTGAATTGCTTCAGCAATTTTTTGTCCGTCTGGCATGTATGGACGTGGCACTGGCATTGCCCAAAGTTCAATTGTTTCACCTTTATAATCTGATTCAGCTAATAATTTCTTCGCTTTTTCAGGATCATATTTATAGTCTTCAACCGAATCATTGAATCCTTTAATAACTGGTGGCATTGGATTTTTCGCTACATCCGCTTGTCCTTCATAGAACGTATCAACAATCGCTTGTTTATCAATTGCATAGTTGACAGCTTGACGTACTTTTTTATCATCAAATGGTTTACGTGTTACGGTTAAACCAAGGTATCCAACATTTAAAGATGGACGTTTGAATAATTGTAAATTTGGATTATCTTCAATCATTTTTGCATCTGATGGGTTAATACCGTCTGCTAAATCGATTTCACCAGATGTTAAAGCATTTAGACGTGCTGAGTTATCTGGAATAGAACGGAAGATGACTTTATCTAGTTTAGGTAATCCTTTTTGCCAGTAATCTTCATTCTTCTTCAATGTAATGGAATCGTTACGTTTCCACTCAACAAATGTAAATGGACCTGTACCAACTGGTTTCTTTTCGAAATTCTTACCTTCTTTTTCAAGTGCTGTTGGCGATGCAATCGCAAACGGCGTCATCGCTAAGTTCTTTAAAAATGGTGCTTGCGGATAATTTAATGTGATGATAACTTTATCTTCACCATCTGCTTTTACTTCTTTAATAACGGCATTTTTATCGCCTTTAAAACCACCGAACATCGATTGGAAGTATGGGAACTTTTTAGCATTACCATTCATCCAGCGCTCGAAGTTTTTCACAACTGCTTCAGCATTAAAATCTGTACCATCTTGGAATTTAACACCTTTTTGTAGCTCGAATGTATATTCTAAGCCATTCTTTGATGTTTCCCATTTTGAAGCAAGTCCAGGTACTAAATCTGTGTTTTGTTCACCAAAATTGATTAATGTTTCAAAAATATTTTTTGTTACATTCAGTGACTCACCATCTGTTACAGCAGCTGGATCTAATTTTACAGAGTCAGCTCCACGACCAAAGACAAGAACTTTTTCTTTTTTGTCGCCGTCTGAACCGCTATCTTTTTTCTCGCCACATGCTGCTAAAGCAGTTGATAAAACGAGAATTAAGAGTAGGACGAACACAAAACTCTTTTTCTTCATACAATTCCCTCCAAAACTTTTCTATTTATTATCATTGCTGAATGCCTCTGTATAGAGATGGCATGCAACAGAATGACCAGGTTCAACTTCGATTAATAATGGAACACGTTGGTCACAATGCTCCATTTTTAAAGGACACCGCGTATGGAACGCACATCCTGTTGGCGGATTCGCTGGGCTCGGTATATCGCCTGTTAAAAGTTGCGTTTCTCGCATAAAATCAGGATCAGGTACAGGTACTGCGGCTAGTAAAGCTTGTGTATATGGGTGTAATGGCTTTTCATATAGCGCTTCACTTTCAGAAATTTCAATCATTTTACCCAAGTACATGACACCTACTCGGTCACTTATGTGGCGAACGACGCCTAAATCATGGGCAATGAAGATATACGTTAGCTTTAATTCTTGTTGTAAATCTTTCATTAGATTTAATACTTGTGCCTGAATCGATACATCCAGTGCTGAAACAGGTTCATCTGCAATAATCAATTTCGGATTTGTCATTAAGGCGCGTGCAATCCCAATACGTTGGCGCTGTCCACCACTAAATTGGTGTGGATAACGACTTGCATGGTAGCTACTCAATCCAACAATTTCGAGCAATTTTGCGACCTTTTCTTTTCGCTCTTTGTCGTTACCAATGCCATGCACTTTAAGCGGTTCTTCCAAAATTTTCTGAATATTATGTCTAGGATTAAGCGACGCATACGGATCTTGAAAGACCATCTGAATGTCACGTCTTGCTTTTCGTAATTCTTCTTTTGACATTGTCGAAACATTTTTTCCTTCAAAATAAACTTCACCAGCAGTTGGCTCAATGAGGCGCATAATGGAGCGACCAGTTGTTGATTTTCCACACCCGGATTCTCCTACAATACCGAGTGTTTCACCTTCCATAATTTCAAAAGAAACATCATCGACTGCTTTTACATCTCCAACACGACGACCAATCACACCTGCTTTAATGGGAAAGTATTTTTTTAATCCTTTAACTTTTAATAATGGTTCAGTCATTCAGTGCAACCTCCTTTTCTTCTGCAAGGAAACATCTTGAAATATGATGATCATTCGTATGATAAATTTGTGGATTTTCATTTAAGCAACGCTCAAATGCATATTCACAACGTGCTGCAAAACGACAGCCTTTTTTAATCGAACCTGGCTTTGGTACATTTCCCGGTATCGAATACAATCGCTCTTTTTTATAGCGCATATCCGGAACAGATTGAATTAATCCTTTTGTATAAGGATGCTGCGGTGATTCAAAAATCTCTTTTACAGGACCTTCTTCAACAATTTGTCCCCCGTACATGACAATAACGCGCTCACATGTTTCTGCTACAACACCTAAATCATGGGTAATGAGCATAACTGCTGTATTTAGACGTTCATTTAAGTCGCGCATTAACGCGAGAATTTGCGCTTGAATCGTTACATCAAGTGCGGTTGTCGGTTCATCCGCAATCAAAATTTGCGGGTCACAAACTAACGCCATCGCAATCATGACACGTTGACGCATACCACCCGAAAGTTGATGTGGGTATTCTTTGATTAATTGTTCAGCACGCGGTAATCCAACTAATTTCATCATTTCGATGGCACGTGCAGTCGCTTGTTTTTTTGACCACCCTTTATTATGTAATAAAATGGCTTCGTTTAATTGTTTACCGATTGTAAATAATGGGTTGAGTGATGTCATCGGTTCTTGGAAAATCATCGCGATATCATTTCCTCGTATCTTTCGCATCTCTTTTTCTTTTAATTTTGTTAAATCTCTACCACCAAACTGAATTTCACCATTTGTAATTTTGCCAGGTGGTGAAGGAATTAATCCCATAATCGAAAGAGATGTCACACTTTTTCCCGAGCCAGACTCTCCAACAATCCCAAGAATCTCTCTTTCTCTCAATGTAAATGAAATACCATCTACTGCTGGCACTGCACCATCATCTGTGAAAAAAGTCGTTTCTAAATTGTGGACTCTAAGCAATTCATTCGGTTCATTATTCATAGTAAGTAGCCCCCGATTTAATTTTCTGAAAATTCTTGTTTTTATTTTACAATATCTTTACAAAAAAAGCCAACTTTTTAAATATATTGTATAAAAAGGTTTTTATACAATATATGTTTTATTTTATCTTCAATTCAACGCTTTAAATCGTGAAATTCATTATTTTGAAATAAAAGGAAAACTAATGAACCTTGATTACTTATACAATACAAGTCATCTATTTAGTTGATTTTCTTTTTAAACAAAATAAAAACAAGATCTATTTCGCTAACAAAATAGACCTTGTTTTATCTTAAGAATAAACAGTTACATCATCCCATTGTTCTTCATGTAATTGTGTCATCCAATTGAATGCCCGTTGACGTTCAAGTACAACACCATCATCTAAATCAGCTGGTGATTCTTTACCTTGTAAGCGTGCTTCTGTACATGCCCAGTGATATAAATAGTTTTCATCCATACGATTTAATACTTCTGTTACGTCACGTGCTTCCGCATCTTGTAATAACTCACCAATATTTGTGTAATTCATTAAAAGATTTAATGTGTGTTCTACATCGCAAATCTGTGTTGGCTCAACTAATTCTTCAACTAGATGAATACTCCATAACATCACCCATACGGCTTCATATAGCCACATTTTATTAATTAATTCTTGTTGTGTATAGTCTTCTTGCGCTAAAAAAGCTTCTTCTTCAGCTGTTAAATTCATCTTTACACCGTAGCGATTTAAAAAGACTTCTGCAATGCGTTTTGACGTTTTTAAATTCGTTTCTTCTTTTTCATCTAATAATTCACGAACAAATTGAATAAGAATTAACACGACTACAGCACGTCTCGCAATTTCTTCTGCTGAGCGCATGCGCACTTGTTTTGAGTCTGGTAATAGCGAGAGATTTTCCGTATAAGGAATATGTCTTGCCTTTATTTTAGCAATCGTGGCTACACGTCTTCCCTGATTTTCAACTGTTTCTGTTACGTCAAATAATGGTTTCAATTCACGTTTTGCTACTTGTACGGTGAAATCTTCAGCAACAATTTGCCCTTCACCATTTGCAATTTCTTGTCCGTCAACCGAAATAATATCGCCTGATGGTACATAGATGAAACCATTCAATTGTTGAATGAATTGAAAATACGAAGGGAAAAATGCTTCTGCTTCATCTTCTTCAATCATGCAACCGAGCATAACATTCGTATGTTCGCCTTGAATAAGCAACTTTTGTTTAATTGCTTCATCACCATGTATTTCTTGATGAATATATCCGATTAAACCTTGTGTAAATTGATTGGCATCTTCTTGTTGTCGAGTTCGATGTGTGAATTGTCCAATTAATTTCTTTTTAAATAGACCTTTTTTAAAAATTTGGAGTGTTTCTTCCCCAAATTCTACTATATAACGATCTTGTTTTTGTTCCATTATTTTTTCAAAAATCGTTGTTGGACTTTCTAATGATGCATAGAGCGTGATGTTTACTGACAATTAGAACATCCTCCTTTATGATTCTTTTATATCCACCTTAGTATAGATGATTCCTTGTTCTGTTTCTATGCAAAAGATTTCAATTTTTGAACGGTTTTAGGCAATGCTGTCAAGCAACTATAGTCATCTGTACGAATGGCACATTCCATTGATAGCTGTGCAAAAGCAGTCGGAATTTCCTGTGGTAAATTAGCTACAAACTGCGTAATTTTCTGTGCGTATTCTTCCCACTTTTCTTGTTCAATATATTGAAATACGTTAGGTATTACATGTACAGTTACTTGCTGATTTTCTGGTTGCCACGATTGATATCTAGCCATTGTTGGTTCAACTGTCCCAGGATTTGTAAAGACGATTTGAATAGCGAGTAATATAGCTAGTTGTTCAAATAATAAAGCATCTAATGGAATGAGCAGTACTTTATACTCTTTTGGTAGATGTGCAGCAAAATACGTACATGAATCAATTTCATAATTCGATTTTTTCAAGAGCTTAGATTGCTCCGATGTAAAAACTATCGTTTTTAAAATTTATGCAGGTACTTTTGCATGACTTAATTGCGAATTGATGCGGTCAACTGCTAACTTACAGGCATTATAAATAAACGTCACTAGATTGAAATGCAATTTTGCTTTGCGACCTGTTCTGTGACGGATGTTATTTAACTGGAAATATTGCTTTAAATAAGCATTTACACGTTCTACTGCCGTACGTTCTTTATAGAGTTTCTTCCATAAATCTGAGCCACGTGCTGGAGACGTATACTTACGAATATCTGTTTCGCATTTTATTTTGAAAACCTTTTGACATAGGGAATCATCGCGTAATGGACAAGTTTCACATTCCTTTGGTCTTGTGAATTTGAGTGTCTGATATTTTTCATCAAAGCTGTCATAACGATAACTATGTTCGCGCACACAGGTTGGGCGGAAATGTTGGTCAAATCCAATTACTTCGCTCTCTCGTCGGACATTATACGGAATAACAGCACGCATTGTTTGATTTAATATTTGACGGTAAATTGGCTCGTAATCATATCCTGCATCAAAAATTGCGGTAGCGAAATGATTTGGCAAGAAGTCTGCGATTTTTTTCAACAAGGGTATAGCTGCTTTACTATCGCTTAAATTCCCTGAGGACATGATGCGAGCGACAATGTATTGACTTTTAGTTGAAACAGCTAAATGTCCCTTAAAGCCATACCAGAACGTATTTTTGCCATTACTATTTTTCTTAATTCCCCACTTCGGTTCAATGGGGATATCTTGCCAAAGTGTGTTCGTCGGAATCGTCAACTGAGCTTCTAGCTTCTTTTCATAGGTTGTTTGATTGACCTCAATCTCAGATTGTTCAGCTAACCAAATCGCTTGTTCTTCAGACGTTTTTCGACCACGTTTTTTTGGTGGAGCTGCTTCTTTTTTCTCTGAAGGCTTTGAGGCATCACGTGATTCGAAGTGTGTTGCATCAAAACCGAGACACTCGTCTTCGAGAAATCCTTCCGTCAAAGCGGCTAGGATAAGTTGATCCTGCATGAAATCTAGTACATCAGATTGACTAATGACATCAATCATACGAGAATATGACGCTTCTGACGGAACTGAATCCGAAACAAGAAATCCGCAATCCAAACGGAATAAAGGGTCGTTGACTAAACGTTTGACTAAGTCCTTTATTGTTGGAATACGTTCGACGATACGTACTATTAATGATTGAATCATGGCCCCGTAATTACATTCGCGTGGAGCACCACGCATTGTCTTTTTAGAAAAGAGATGAAAGATAGGTTGTACATCGAAAGTGGAGAAAATGGCATCAAATCGGTGCGAACTTTCCATTTCGAATAATTCTTGGATGTCAAACAGGCTAATTTGTTTTACAATAGTCATGAGGCATCATTCCTTTCGGGTGGGTTGTTTAGTCGCTACCATTATACCGAATTTGGGGAGGTGCCTCATTTTTATTTAATTTTACCCCTTGATAACAAAGGGATTGGAATTATGAAATTAACTCACATGTAATAAAAATAGCAATTGGTTTTTGATTCTCACATAAACTTTCTAGCTTTTCAAATACCTTTTTTTCTACTTGCAGACGTTCTGTGCATGCTAGTAAATTTCCGATGACAACATACTGTAATTAATCGCCCGGTAATACGGCGTCCATCCACTTCTGATTTGAATGATGTGCATGAATACAAATAAACAATTACTTCAAACCCTTCTATATGAAAAATGGGCTCTACAATAAATAACGTTGGTGAAGAAAAAAGCACCGAACTCACATGAGATCGGTGCTGGAACTTCACTTGCGTTATTTTTTTATATAAAACCATAGAAAACAAGTGAGTTTCCCGATAGAATAAAAGTCGACTAAAACCCATACTAAAGGAGAGACTCACTTGCATACTACTCATGATATTAAAAATTTACTAGATATACAAGACCCAAACATCACTTTTTCCGATGCATGTGTGGAAATAAAGCAAGATAGAGGAAAGGTATGTAAATTTATTTCCGCTACACTTACCTATATACCGACCCATTGCGCGGTTTGTGGTATGAAAAATGAACATTTTTCCGTGATTAAAAACGGGACACAAACATCCCGCATCACGTTGCCACTCACGGGGGTGCATCGTACCTTCCTTTTACTCAAAAAACAGCGCTTCTTTTGTAAAAGCTGTTCATGTACTTTCGTGGCGCGTTCGTCTATTGTCGATCGCCATTGTTTTATTTCCAATCAAACGAAAGCACGCGTTACGATGAAAGCGACCGAAGCGCAATCCATCACGTTGATTGCCCAAGATGCGATGATTTCGGTGTCTTCTGTGCAACGCTTTATTCAAGCGTATGCGAATGAATGCCTGAAACCAACGAATCGACTACCGGAAAACCTGTCGTTCGATGAATTTAAATATGCCAAAGGGCGCATGGCTTTTCAATATATTGATGCCCAAACAGGCACGATTTTGGATATTTTACCGAGTCGCTTCAGTTTTCATATTAAGAACCATTTCTACACGCGTTACAGCTATCGTGAACGCTGTTCGGTCAAAACCATTACGATTGATATGAATGCCGGATATGAAAAACTCATACAAGAACTGTTTCCAAAAGCGAAGATCATCATCGACCGATTCCATCTCGTTCAATTGATCAGTCGTTCGATGAATCAACTGCGAATCCAAGTCATGAATGGTTTTAGACGCGGGCACAACGAAGATCAGAAGAAATATCGTCGACTGAAAAGATATTGGAAACTACTTTTAAAAAACGAAAAAGACCTAACCTACGCCGTTTATAAACCGTTTGGGTTATTTGGGCAAACGACTTGACAGGACCGTTGTCGATACATTATTGAGTTATGATGAACGTTTACAAGTCAACTATACACTGTATCAATCCCTATTAAACGCCATGAAAGAAAAAGATATAAACGCCTTACAAACGCTCTTAAAACAGCCTTTACACGAAGAAATTTCACTTGATTTTAGAAGAAGTATACGCACACTAAAACATCACTTAAGTTCCATTGAAAACAGTTTTATGTATCCATTCAATAACGGAAGAATTGAAGGCATCCATAATAAAATCAAAGTCTTAAATCGTGTTGCCTATGGGTATCGTAATTTCACGAACTACCGTCAACGAATCTTCATTCATTTCAAATTGAAAAGAGCGAGCTGCGTTTCATAAATGAAACACAGCTCGCTCGAAAAACCGACTCGTTTATTCTGTTAAATAGTCTCACCAACGTCATTTGACAAAGAGCCGAAAAATGAGAAATTGTCCTATTCTACAATTTCTCATTCTCACTATTTTATGATGGTTAAATCTGAAATCATCGCATCATTTTTCAAGTAGCGTTCAATATTTTTAATT
Organism: Kurthia sp. FSL E2-0154; assembly: GCF_038003625.1. Classification (NCBI taxonomy): domain Bacteria; kingdom Bacillati; phylum Bacillota; class Bacilli; order Caryophanales; family Caryophanaceae; genus Kurthia; species Kurthia sp. FSL E2-0154. Next base: position 691,915 of record NZ_JBBOPO010000001.1, on the reverse strand, counting down.
TCTTGATGTTGCACGCGTTTTTTCTTTTTTAAATGATATTGATCATAATATGTATTACCATTTTTCACATATACGATATGCAATTTACCTTCATAGAAAACAGCTTGCATATGATTCTTATCTTTTGCTTGGTCCTTTAATTTTAAAATTTTTTCTATTTGTTTTGTTTTTAAATCATAGCGATAAACTTGTCCCATACCATTTAAATAATATAAACCACCTTTGTACATGATCGCACTATCATTAAAGCTAAGTGGTAGACTTGATGTTGTCTCTTTTTCTGAGCGATACTTCGCTAAGACAGTTGCTTTAACATCCTTTGTTTTGCGATTCACTTCATACACTATAATGTCCTCATATGATTCTGAAACATAACGGGACATGACGAGATAATATGCCTTTTTTGTAACGAGTATAGGTGCAATCGCATCTAAATCCATTGGACTTTTTAAATTTAAATCTGTAATCTTTTGTAGTTTTGCTTTTTCTTCGAGTGGTGTTTGCTGTAATTGAAAGGCACCTGAGATTAAATCTTGTGTCAGGACAATTACTTGGTCACCCTCTTCACCAGCTGTCGATACAAATTTGGGAATAATGAACTTTTTAAATTGACCATCTTCTCCTGCATAACGAACCGTCATTTTATAATCATGCTTTTCACTTAATCCACTATTACATAAACTATAGTACTGTTCTGTTTTCGGTAAATAACCATTATGCATACCGCGATAATCTGGCTTTTCAAATGTTGTCTTTTTCGTAATATATTCGGTCAAAGTCATTTGATTCGACTCTTCTATCATCAGACGATTATTTGCAAAAGTAATGCCACCGTATTCAACTGGTTGAATTTCATGTTCTGTTATATCATTATTTTTGTCCAGGAATAAAACATATCCCTTTGTCTTATCCTCTTCTAATGATTTTGCTTCATTTGAAATATAAAATCCTAATTTTTGCTCTTTTAAAAATTGTTGCCCTTCATATTCTTTTTCGTTTGTTTCTTTGCCAATTGTTGGATTCATAAACTTGAGCATTATAAAAACAGCCACTGATAGAAATAGAATACTTCCTACAATAATGGCTGCAATTTTTTTCATCTTCATAAAATCCTCCCTATTCATTGCAACGCTCTCTCCATTTTATAATAGGAATTACATTGAAGTAAAGGGAATCTGAAAAGTGTGACATTCCAACTAGATTGCCACACGCTGATAATACCAGTTTAAAAAATCTGTTCGTTCAACTGCATTAAGAATACAATATGCTTGTTCGCGACGTTCTAATCGCAGTAACTCTTCTGGATATATACGCTCTACATTACAACGCATATAAGGTAGTTTACGCTGTGCTTTACGTGATCGGAAATTCTCAACACGCGCACCTGCAAATACTGTACGTAAATGACGTTCCATAAAAGCATGATAAAACATCTTCTCTTTTGCTAAGCGATTGTACCCTTTTCCCCAGTATGGTTCACCAATCCAAGTACTCATATGACTTGTTTGCATCTCTTCATCTATATTGTGTAATGTAATGACACCAATCAACTCAAAATCCTCATTCATAATCATACGTGCAACATGATTTCCCATCATTTCTTCTAATTGCATTTCACGAATGAAGTCCATCATTGACGCAACAGATGTTTCATTTTCTGTTAAGCCGAGTGGTTCTCTTACTGCTAGTTCGCTAATTAGTTGTGACATTCTTTCTGCATAGAAAATGTCTAATTTTTGTAAGTATACTTTTTGCATCTTAATCCCTCCAAATCGTAAAATATGTGCTTGCTGATGATTTGGCGGTATGTGAATTTACAAAAGATGCACGAATGGTATGTTTATGTATTTTTCTATACAAAATTTTTTCAATCGTTCTTTTGTAAAACACTACATCTTATTTATTAATTCTATCTTTTCGAATGACATGCTCCATACACTCCTCAAAACTTGCGTGGGATTGTATGGTGAAATACTGTCTTCTAAATCTCTGTTCATCTGCAAGCTCCTTTTTTCTTTGATATGCTTATTATACGCAATTGTCACAAAATGTTCAAACTTTATATTCATATACTTTGTTTTTATGAAAAAAATAGGAATGAAAATGATGGAAATGGAGAATTATATTTTTGATTTTGATGGAACATTAGCTGATTCAGAACAATGTAATATGATAGCTACACAATATGCTTTTCAACATCAAGGGTATAAAGTGCCTAATGCGGAGCAAATTACATATTATATGAGTGTATCGATTGAAAAGTCTTTCCCGCTCATGATTGGTGAAACAGTTGATTCTACTACTTTAGACGAATTATTAACAACATTTAGAAGTATCTATCAACAGATTGAACAAGATACATTACGTATTTTCCCGAAGATTGAAGAGGTACTGCAAACATTACAAGAACAAAAGAAACGCTGTTTTGTTTTATCGAGTAAGAAAACTGCTGTTTTAAAGCGCAACTTAGAAATTTTAAAAATCCATACTTTTTTTGAAGACGCAATTGGTTCTGACCGCGTAACGCACTATAAGCCAGACCCCGCGAGTATTTTTCAAATTCAAAAGAGCATATAATTCAATTGGAGAATACGGTTATGATTGGTGACGCTATTTTTGATTTACAAATGGGGAAGGCTGCTGGGGTTCATACGTGCGCTGTTACATGGGGGAGCCATTCAAAAGAAGCTTTATTACAACAACACCCCGATTGGTGTATAAATGAACCCGACTGAACTAATCACACACTTCTAATTTCTTGCTAAAAATTTTATTGTATCACTATTTTATCTGTACTTTTGTTTGTATATAAATCGCTTTCATTGTTAAGTCATCTACAACAGAACCTTTTTATATTCTGAACGCAAATACTTTACTAAAGATGACATCTATTTTAGACAAACGCTTTCGAATGATAACCTTATTTGGAACTATACCCTTTTCCCAATAAAATAACATTATTTACTCGATATGTTTTGAATATGTTAAAAGTAGGAATACTACATACTAATCACGTATTGAAATGAGGGAAAAGACATGATGAAAGATGTAAATACGATCCTCTTCTATTACTTAGTCGGTACAACTATTATTGTTGTTGGTTATTTCGCTCCTTTTTCAAATGCAATCATCCCCTACGCCCTTTATACACTTGGTGGACTTTATATCGCTTATGGATTATTTAGAGGTACCTTACTTTTAATGCGCACGAAAAGAAAATCTGCTTTCACGATTTATCGTGAAGCTACTGAAAAACAAAATACAATTAAACCACAAGTAAAACATGCAATTGCTACTTCTTCCTTAAAACGTTCTTAATAAACTAAAGGAATATATGAAATATAGTCTAGGACAAAACATTTCACTTTCTTTTTTAGTGTTCGCAACGAAAAACTGGAACCGCACAACAACGCGATTCCAGTTTTTCTTATGCTCATGTGGGATAGTATTTTTACACGCATGTCCCAGTTTTTTGATATACATATGAACTATATAACTTATTCACATACGCTATTATCGTTTTTAACAAACTTCATTGTTTCAAATTACTGTTACACTTCAGAATAGGCTAAAACTTTTGGTTGAGTTAAATTAGCATTTTCCGTTAAATATGCTTGAATTTCTTGTTGCACTGTAGTTGAAATATAAGTTTGGCAATTGCAACGAGTCGCTGGAATATAATGAATAGTTACAAGAGACTGTTGTAGTTGATATTGTTGTGTAATAAGCACCGCTTCTTTATTCGCTTGACATTTTCCACAAATCACGTTAATCACCTCTATCATGACTATTATCGTCATTTTTAATACTTATTTAAACACTATACACCAAAAATAAAAGTCGAACACAGTAAATTTTTAGTGTGTTCGACCTTCTAATTAATCTTTCGATTGCTTACGCATTTCCGTCATCTGTCTCCACATGGAACCTTTAGCAGATTCTCCTTGTGAAATACGCTCTATTGCCATTTTCACTTGTAAACTTACTTCGAATTCTGAATCATCTTGTGCTGCCTCTAATGCAGGTAATGCTTTTTCCGTCCCACTTTCATAAAGGAACATAGCTGCACGCCAACGTACTAATTTATTTTTATCCGATAATGATTCAATCATTGCAGGCTCGAATTCTACCAAGCTTAAATCGCTCATACAATCTCCCGCAGTTCGACGAACCGAGGCACTTTTATCTTGTAATGCACGTTTTAAGTAGGGTACAACCGCTACATCTTCAATCATGCCAAGATACACTGTCGCAAGTCGGCGAATGGACATCTTTTCATCATCTAATGCTTTCGCCAACATCGGTAGATCTTCTACTGTTGGGTCAGGAATTTGATCGAGTAATTTAAAACGCACTTCCCAATCTTCATGTGCTAAATCGGCAACTGTAATGCGTTTTTTATCTAATTGAACTTGTTCACGCTGTTCAGTTGCTGCCTGTACAAGTTCTTGCAAGCGTTCTGCTGGATAAGTTGCTTCAATTTCCGCAACAATACTTTGACCGATTTCATCAAGTTGACCATAGCGAACACCATAATCAACCCATTTACGTTGTAAAATAAAGTCATCGTCATCCGAAGTACCAAGAACTTCTTGGAACGCATTCACATAGCGCTGATCAAGTGCAAAGCGCTGTTCCTCAGTTGAATCAAATACTTTCACTTGAAGTGGAATGCCTTTGAACATTTGAATGTGTACATACGCTTCCCCATAATGGTCTTGTTCTTTCGCCTGTTGCGCTGCTTCTCCTGCTTCTTCGCCAAATACTTGGCGAACCGATGCCAAAATCGTTACCCAATCGTATTTAGCATTTCGTTCAACTGCTAAAAAGTCAGCAACATGATATACACCCTTTACACCGTCAATCGCTAAAATTTGTTGAATCTCTGTTGGTGCATCTTCAGCAGCATCTGGTCGGTAATTATGCGCCGTACCAAATGGTAGTTCTTGATCTAAAATCACCTTCATCGTATTTGGACTCGGTGTTGGTTCGATTGATTTAATTTGCATACGATTTCCTCCTTGTTACGCTTTCCCTTCTACAATAGCACTTAGATAATCAAAACGTTCAATCAAATGCTCATATTGCACATTCAATTCGTCTAATTCATTCGTTAATTGTTGTAGACGTGTAAAGTCAGAACCCGCTGTTGCGATTCCTTCTTCTCGTTCCATAATCGCCATCTCAATTTTTTCAATATCTGCTTCAATCGTTTCCCATTCTTTTTGTTCTTTGAAAGATAGTTTCTTTTTCTCTGTCCGAACTTTTTCGACTTTTGGCTTCTCGACTTTGACTTCTTTTTCAAGCTTTTGTTGTTCTTCTTGTTTTGCTAAGAAGTCTGTATAAATGTCGAGACTTTCCTCAACATGTCCTTTGCCATCTAAAACCCACAACTTTTTCGCAATACGATCTAAGAAGAAGCGGTCATGTGAAATCGTCACGATGACACCTGCAAAATGTTCGATAAAGTCTTCAAGTACAGACAATGTATCAATATCTAAATCATTTGTCGGCTCATCAAGTAAAAGAACGTTCGGTTGCTCCATCAATAATTTTAATAGATATAAACGCTTACGCTCACCGCCTGAAAGTTTACCAATCTGTGTACCATGTGTATGCAGTGGGAATAAGAAGCGTTCTAACATTTGTGCTGCTGAATGATGTTCACCTGCTACATCCACAATATCATTCGCTGATTCACGTACATATTCAATCATACGTTCATTCGTATTCATCTGTGGTAAGTGCTGTGTAAAATGTGCGATTTTTACCGTTGAACCGACTTCAATTTGTCCAGCATCTGGTTTTAAAACGCCAGCTAATAAATTAAGTAATGTCGACTTCCCAGCACCATTCGGTCCAATAATACCAATACGGTCACCTTGTTGTAATAAGAAGGAGAAGTTTTCTAAAATAACACGTTCGTCGAATGCTTTCGAAACGCCTTCGCCTTCGATAACTTTTTTACCTAGACGTGAAGTAGCTAGTCCCATCTCAAGTGACGTTTGACTATTATCTTTTTGAAGGGAATCTGATAATTCTTCAAAACGTTGAATACGTGCTTTTTGTTTTGTAGAACGTGCTTTTGCACCACGTCGAATCCATTTCAACTCCGAACGGTAACGGTTTTGTTGTTTCGCATCTGTTGCTTGTTGCATCTCTTGGCGCATCGCTTTTGCTTCTAAGAAATCACCATAGTTTCCGCTATGTTTATATAAAGTTTGGTCGGCAATTTCATAGATGTGCGTGGATACCGCGTCTAGGAAGTAACGATCATGGGTAATCACAATAACAGAGCCTTTTAGACGTTTAACCATATCAGTTAACCATTCTGTCGACTCGACATCTAAATGGTTCGTTGGCTCATCAAGTAAATAAAGGTCTGCTGGTTCAATTAACGTGCGAGCTAGCGCTACACGCTTTTGCTGACCACCTGAAAGAGAAGCTACTTCTGCATCGAATTGGTCAATGCCTAATTTAGTTAAAGCTGTTTTAGCGAGTGCATTGACGTCCCAAGCATCTACCTGATTCATCTGTTGCTGTAATTGGAACATTTGCTGTTGTAGACTTTCAGAAGTTGGATTTGCTGATAAAGCACGCACCACTTCCTCATACTGACGATTCAATGTAATGCTTGGTGAATCTCCTTCAAATACTGCATCAAGTACGGTTAGCCCTTTTTCAAACTGGGGGTCCTGTGGTAAATAGGCCACACGGTATTTATTCGGATGGTCTAAATGGATAGAATCGGCATCTTGAATACCTGCTAAAATCGCAAGGAGTGTTGATTTCCCTGTACCATTAATCCCGATTAATCCAGCGCGCTCCCCTTCCACAATGGTAAATTCAATATTTTTAAACAGTGTTTTTTCACCGACTGTTTTCGTTAAATTGGAAACGATTAAATGACTCATAACTTCCCATCTCTTTCTAACTGTAATTGGTGAATGAACTGCTCCATAAATTCATGGCGTGCTTGCGCTAGTTCCTTCCCTTTGTTTGTTTTCATTAAATCTTTTAATAAGAATAATTTTTCATAAAAGTGTGTGACACTTGCTGTTGATTTCGAGCGATATGTTTCTTCAGACATATTCATGCGCACTTCTTCTGCATCATCATAGAGTGCGCGTCCTTTTGCACCACCAAATGCGAATGTACGCGCAATTCCTACTGCGCCTAATGCATCTAAACGGTCTGCATCTTGGACAATTTTTGCTTCAATTGTTTTCGTCGGTTGCTCATTCCCACCACGGAACGATACAGAAGCAATGACATCTTGGATATGTAGACGTTCTTCTTCTGTTACTTGTAGCGCATCTAAAATGACACGTTCATTTTCTTTATCTGTTGTATATTTTGGGTCACTTACATCATGTAGTAATACCGCTAATTCAACAATATCACGATTTGCAGTTGGTTCTTCTGCTAAAATGGCACGCGCATTCATTTGTACGCGCTGGATATGTTGAAAATCATGACTTGCGTCAAATTGATTGTAAATTTTTTCGACTAATTGTTCACACTGTTCAATACGATTCATCTGTATTCCTCCTTGACCTCTATCTATTATAACGATAAATGGACAATATAGAAAAGAATCATTGTATTCTCTATTTCCAAAACTCTCATAATCTACTAGAATGAAGTTAGAGATTTCATTCATTGTTATTTTTTTCTCTAACAGGAGTTCAACTCTCCTTCAAAATATGATAAAAAGAGGCGAAAAACATGCACAAATTAGCAACTGAATTAAACCAGATCATTCAAAACGAAAACCCACATGTATTTGAGATGTTATCGGATCTTGGTAAACAGATGTACTTCCCGACTGAAGGGATTTTAAGTCAATCAGCCGAGGCGAAAAATAAAGCGTTCAAATTTAACGCAACCATTGGTACAGCGATTGAAAAAGGTAAACCGATGCATCTGAAAGTTATTCAAGATAAGCTTTCTGCATACAATCCGTCTGATTTATATCCGTATGCACCACCTGCTGGTAAACCAGAACTTCGTAAAGAATGGCGTAAAAAGATGTTAGTTGATAACCCTGCACTTGAAGGTCAAACATTTAGTAACCCAATCGTTACAAATGCCTTAACGCATGGTTTAAGTATTACAGCTGACTTATTTGCTGAAAAAGGCGATACATTAATCATTCCAGATCAAAACTGGGAAAACTACGATATGGTCTTCAATATTCGTCGTGGTACAACGATTACAACATATCCACTATACGATGATAACGGTCTTTTCAATGCGGACGGCTTACGCGAAGCAATTCTTGCACAAAAAGGTCATGGTAAGGCAATCGTGCTATTAAACTTCCCAAACAACCCAACAGGTTACACACCAAACGCACAAGAAGGCGCTTCAATCGTTCAAGCGATTCTTGATGGTGCAAATGCAGGGGTAAATGTTGTAGCGATTACAGATGATGCATACTTCTCACTATTCTTTGAAGATTCTTTAACTGAGTCACTATTCGGTGCGTTGTCAAATATTCATGAGCGCGTTCTTGCTGTGAAAGTAGACGGTGCAACAAAAGAAGAATATGTATGGGGATTCCGCGTTGGTTTCATTACATTCGGTAATAAATCAGAAGCGTTATTAAAAGCACTTGAAGAAAAAGCCATTGGCATCATTCGTGCGACAATTTCTTCAGGTCCACACCCATCTCAAACATTCTTACTCGATGCACTAAAGAGTCCTGAATTCGTGACTCAACGACAAGAAAAATTCGACATTATGAAAAATCGTGCGAACAAAGTAAAAGAAGTGCTTGATTCATCTAAATTTGAAGATGCATGGGATTACTACCCATTCAACTCTGGTTACTTCATGTGCTTAAAATTAAAAACAACAAACGCTGAACAAGTACGACAAGTTGCACTTGAAAAATACGGTGTTGGTACAATCTCATTAAGTGATACAGATCTTCGCGTTGCTTTCTCTTGTATCGAAGAAGAAGATATCGAAGAAATGTTCCACTTAATTTACGACGCTGTAAAAGACGTTGAAAAACAAGATTAATTAAAAAAGAGAGCTTTTTGGCATTTATCTATGCCAAAGCTCTCTTTTACTTTTGTTTACTGAATCCACTTTTCAGCTTTTGAGCCTTTTACCAATTGAAAATCCTGCTTTTTCACATTACGATACTGCACTTTCGTATAAAGTGAATCCTGACTTTTCGTTGCTTTTTGGAAATCTAAAAATCGATCATACTCTTTTGTTTTCCACATCCATAATCCATTCTTTTGATCCGTTTGGTCATAAACATTTCGTTTCAATAGATTTTTCTTATTTGTCTTCGCACCATTTACAATGAATAAGCGTGAACGACTTGGCGTCATAACATTTCGTTCGATTCGATTGTTTTCTACATAATGTTGTAGCAACAACTGACCACCATATAAATTTTTCGTATCATTTTGATAGAGTGTATTCAAGCGAATCGTCGTATTTTTTGTACCGCCTCTTTTTACATCATATCCACCAACCGAAATACCTGTATAACGATTATAATATATCATGTTATGCTCAATCGTAATATTTTCTGCATATTTCCCGCGATGTTCTGATGTTGCCTCAATACCTAAGTCATTCTGGTAAACACGGTTGTTTGCAATACGTACATTTTTTGCACCATCCACATAAATACCACCTGCCGCATAATTTTTACCGTAGGCTGGATTTCCATAAGATGAAATATTTGAGACTGTATTAGCTGTAATCGTACCATTTCGAACATAATCGTATTTTTTATTCGTCGCTACACCTTCATATCCAATAACATCAATTCCAATATTATCATTTCGACGTACTATATTTTTCGAGATATCAAAACCATCAATATTCCCGTTCAAAACAACTGCTTCACTTGCACCTAGTTTTAGATTTTCAACTGTATTTTGCTGAATGCGAATATCTTTCATCGCACCTGTACCATACACAGCAATCCCATGTGCATTACCATTTTTAGCATTCGTTTGAATATGGTGTATGTGATTTTGTTGTAGACGAATTGCTTTACTTGAACCTGTCACATAAATCCCCATTGGTGTTTCATTCGTTTTTTTCGTTGTAACATTTTGAAGGGTTAATCCTTTAACTGTAATATATTGCTTGCTTTTAATATGAATTAAAGCTTTTTCACCGTTCACAGACTTTACATTTTCTCCACTAATCACTACTTTTTCGTGTGGAGCTGCTTGGAAGCGAATTGGCTTTTGTTTCGTGCCACTATGTTGAATAATGAGTGGTTCTTTATACGTTCCTTTTCGAATGATAATCGTCATTCCTGCTGTCGCTTTTGTAGCTGCTTTTTTTAATGTTTTCAAAGGCTTCTCTTTCGTACCACTCCATGTATCTTGTCCATTCGTTGCTACGTAAATCGTTTTGACCTCTTTTGCCTCACATGCAATGGATACAAAAGAAGTTGCCATCAAAAAACAGAATAACACTATTATTTTTTTCATCTATTGCCACCTACTTTCAATTCACCTCTAGTATAACGAACTTATAAAAAAACGTAACGAACATTCATTGTTTTCATGTGAAATGGGTATAGAGTAGAAGATAATGGATTCAAGCAAAAGGGGGGATCACGTGAATGTTTTTAAATTTCCAATTAATAATTTTTCACCAGTTGATGAACAAATCTACATCCACTTAAAAAATATTATTCGAAACAAAGAATTTGAAAACATAAAAATTTTCCCAACACCACGAGATCTAGCCATTCAAATTAAACAATCTTATTCCGATGTAATGAGCGCCTATCGACAATTAGAAGTTGAAGGTTATTTGAAAAAACAGGACGATATATTTCATGATGGTGAATATCTTTTAATATTAAGATGCTAATAAACTCGAAAAATATTAGTATTTTAATATTCATACATTTTTTTCTTTTTATTCGCTATACTATTAAAAAATAGCAAGGGAGGAATTACATATGAAAAATGTAAAACGTACAACTACTTTTTGTCCTAAGATTTCCCCCATCTATATAACCTCTTTTCTCCTAATGTACGCCCTTACTATTCTATCTTAATATATTCTAAGTCATTTCCTATAAAAAAAGGAATTTAATGGTTTTAGAATAGTTATAAACAAAAAAATACACTACAGTTGCTAAATATCACTAGCAACAGTAGTGCATTTTACTTAATTAAAATAATCCTACAGGCCGACCTTGTTCATCAATATCCATGCGAAGAGCTGCTGGTTCTTTTGGTAGTCCTGGCATCGTCATAACATCACCGGTTAAACATACTAAGAATTTCGCACCTAACTTCGGAATAATCTCACGAATTGTTACAGTAAAGTCTGTTGGACGACCTAATAAATTAGGTTGATCTGTTAAAGAATATTGTGTTTTTGCCATACAAATCCCTAATTGATCCCAACCATATTTTTCAATTTCTTTCATTTGTTTTTTTGCTTGATCTGTAAATTGAACACCACTACCACCATATACACGTTGAACAATCGTCGTTACTTTTTGTTCAATCGAATCTTTTGCATCATATAATGGGCTGAACTGGTTTGGACGTTTTAATACATCTAATACTTTTTTCGCAAGCTCTAAACCACCTGCACCGCCCTGTTCCCATACATTCGTTAAGGCTACTTCGACTCCTTGTACCTCGCACCATGCAATGACTGTTTGAAGTTCTGCTTCTGTATCGGTAATAAAACGATTGAGTGCTACAACAGGCTCAATTCCGAATTCGCGCACTGTTTGAATATGCTTTTCAAGGTTTTGAACACCTATTGTTAAAGCTTCTACATTTTCTTGTTGAAGTGATTTTTTATCCATACCACCATGCATTTTTAATGCACGAACCGTTGCGACAATAACAATCGCATCTGGATGAAAATCACCTTGTACAGATTTAATATCCATGAATTTTTCGGCACCTAAGTCTGCACCAAAGCCTGCTTCTGTCACAACAATATCAGCTAATTTACGCGCTGTATGTGTCGCTTGAATTGAGTTACAACCATGTGCAATATTTGCAAATGGGCCACCGTGAATAATCGCTGGTGTCCCTTCAATCGTTTGTACAAGGTTCGGCTTGAATGCATCTTTTAATAATAGTGTTAACGCGCCTTCCACTGCTAAATCTTTGACAAATACTGGTTCTTTATCATATGTGTAACCAATCACAATTTCAGAGAGACGTTTTTTCAAATCTTGATAGTCTTTTGCTAAACAGAAAATAGCCATAATTTCAGAAGCAACCGTAATATCAAAACCGTCTTCACGTGGGACACCTTGTGCTGGACCGCCTAAACCGACCATGACATGACGTAACGAGCGGTCATTCATATCAAGAACACGTTTCCAGATGATACGGCGTGGGTCGATGTTTAATTCATTTCCTCGGTGGATGTGATTATCAATAAAAGCTGCTAGTGCATTATTTGCAGTTGTAATCGCATGTAAGTCACCTGTGAAGTGCAAGTTAATATCGTCCATCGGTAATACTTGTGCATATCCACCACCTGTAGCACCGCCCTTAACACCCATCACAGGCCCTAAAGATGGTTCACGTAGTGCGACCATTACACGCTCATTCAATTGGTTTAAAGCGTCAGAGAGACCTACTGTTACAGTTGACTTCCCTTCTCCTGCTGCTGTTGGATTAATCGCTGTAACAAGTACGACCTTTGCATCAGCTGTTAAATGATTCAACTGTGTTATATCAATTTTCGCTTTATACTTCCCGTATAGTTCAAGTGCATCCTCTGGAATACCCGCTTTTTCAGCAATTGCTGTAATATGTTGCATTGGTGATTCAAGTGCAATTTCTAAATCTGTTTTTGGCTTCGTTGTATGTGACATGATTCCGTCTCCTATCTATGAGATGATTACCTTTACATTACTACAAAAGGAAATACTCTTTCAATTCTAAAAAGTACTTTTTTCTAAAATATTTTAATTTTTTACAAAATTTGTGTCTTTTAGTTCAGAATATCTGAATAATTGACATTTTTTTAAAATTCATGCTATAGTTTATTCACCTGTAAAGACAAATTACTTCATTTATAGGTAGATGATACTTGGAGGGATTCTCATGCATAGAGGCAAAGTTAAGTGGTTTGATACGGTAAAAGGATATGGTTTTATCGAATCGGAAAATGGCGATGATGTCTTTGTTCATTTTACAGGGATTGTCGGAGACGGATTTAAAAATTTAGAAGACAATCAGCTCGTTGAATTTGAAATTGTAGAAGGCAACCGGGGACCACAAGCCTCACATGTGGTTGTAATTCATCCATAAATAGATGATGCATCATGTAAATGAAAATCCACGCTCTGTAAACTAATACGAGTTTGGATTTTTATTTTGTCGATGAAAAAAGAGAAGCAAGATTATCCTACTTCTCTCATTCTAATTATTCTATTTCTTTTTCATCCATAGAAGTTTCTTCTTTCGGTTCTTCTTTTAAAATATCTAAACGAACGATTTGATGATTATTGATTTCTGTTGCTGTAAATACACAATTCTCGTAGCGTACTTGTGAACCAACTTCAATATCATCATTATTCGCCATGAACCATCCACCGATGGTATCAACATCTTCATCTTCCATGTCTAAATCAAGCAATTGATTCACTTCGTCTAATAAAAGTTTCCCGCTAACATTGTAGTGTCCTTCGCCTAATTTATGATGCTCCGGTAATTCATCCGCATCAAACTCATCACGAATTTCGCCGACAATTTCTTCTATGATATCTTCAATTGTGACGAGGCCAGAAGTGCCCCCATATTCATCTAATAAGATGGCCATATGAATTCTTTCCATTTGAAACTTAATAAGTAGCTTACTAATTGGGAATGTTTCAATGACTTGAATAACAGGTTGTACGAATTTACTTACTTCTTCGTCACGAACAGATTCGTCTCTCACTATCTCAGTTAAAATCTGTTTCATGTTTACTACACCAATAATATGATCTTTATCGCCATCGTACACTGGATAACGTGTATATTGTTCAATATTCATACGCTCAAAAATTTCATGGATTTTCGTTGATTTTTCAAAGCTACTTATCTCTGTTCGCGGAACCATGACTTCTTTTGCGATTCGATCATCAAACTCAAAGATACGATTCATGTAGTGGTACTCTGAAGTATTAATTTCGCCACCCTTTAAACTATCTGACATAATCATACGTAGCTCTTCTTCGCTATGCACTTCTTCATTTTCTGACATCATTTTTAATCCAAATAAACGTGCAAGTAATCTTGCTGAACCATTTAATAAACGAATTGGTAAATACATGATTTTATAGAACAGAATTAACGGTCCTGAAAAACGTAATGTTACCATTTCTGCTTTTTGAATAGCGAGTGTTTTCGGTGCTAATTCACCGACAACAACGTGTAAAAATGTCACAACAGAGAATGCAATCACGAAAGAAACAACAGTAATAGCTTTTCCTTCAAGTCCTACTAATTCAAATAGTGGATGTAACAATGTTGCCACTGTTGACTCCCCTACCCAACCAAGTCCAAGCGCTGTAATTGTAATCCCAAGCTGACACGCAGACAGGTACTCATCTAAATGCGTGATCACTGTTTTCGCACGTATCGCTTTTTGATTTCCTTCACTTATTAACTGATCAATTCGTGTTGTACGCACTTTTACAATCGCAAACTCTGTTGCTACAAAGAATGCGGTAAATGCGATTAACAAAATAAATAACACAAGTTTTATGGCTATCTCGACGTCCAAATATGTCCTTTACAATACGGTTCGTACTTTCGGGTATTGTAAAGAATTCACCTCCCAAATTTAATATACTTTAAATTTATACGATTTTTACTCCAAAAAGCAATTTATAAGTATGAATTTTATAAATTTTCCATTCATTTTTTTAAATCCTTTTATGGAATTAATCGCTAATTATGAATATGTGGATTTTTCAAGCAGTTACAGCTGTGAAAAATTCATTGTATAACTCCTTTAAAATCACATCTTCATATTGACGTAATACACCAAATGATAATGATACTTCTGAAGAACCTTGGTTAATCATTTCGATATTCGCTCCTGTGCGTGCAATTGCTGTTGCCGCACTTGCAGCTAAACCTGTTTTATACTTCATTCCTTCACCTACAACCACAATCATTGAGAAGCCATGACGGAAATTCACATCATCCGCATGCAATTCATTCGTTACGCGGTTTAAAATACGCGCTTCTTTTTCATCGTCTAATTGATAGCTACGAATAATAACAGAGATATCATCTAAACCCGATGGTGTATGTTCGTATGAAATATCTTCTTCTTCTAAAATTTGTAGTAATTTACGTCCAAAACCAATTTCACGGTTCATTAAATATTTCGATACATATAAAATTGAGAAGCCTGAGTCAGCTGAAATACCCGTAACAGGGCGTTTGCTTTCTTCTCGCTTTGCTACAATACGTGTACCAGGCGCACTTGGATTATTTGTATTTTTAATATTTACAGGAATTCCTTGTTTTACGACAGGCATCAACGCTTCGTCATGGAATACAGAGAAACCTGCATACGATAATTCACGCATTTCGCGATACGTAATTTCTGTAATTTCCGCTGGATTGTTGACTACTTTCGGATTCGCACTGAATACACAATCTACATCTGTAAAATTTTCGTATAAATCAGCGCCAACTGCTGCCGCAAGAATCGCACCTGTAATATCTGAGCCTCCGCGATCGAATGTGCGTAATAAACCTGACTTTGTATAACCGAAGAAACCAGGGAATAAAATAATTTCATCACTATCTTTTAATGAAGCTAATTGTTCATATGCTTCTGCAATTGCCATTGTACGTTCTGGCACATCATTCACTACTAGCCCTTCTTTTGGACTTACATAGCGTGTTGGGATGCCAATGCTGTTAAAATAAGCAGCGACCATTTTGGCATTATTATCTTCTCCACTTGCTTTTAAGGAGTCCATTAACATTTCATCTGTTAAATGTCTAGCTTGCTCACAGCGTGCTTTTAAATCTAACTCAATAATGTCACAAATTTCGTGATCCAAACCTAAACCAATCGCATTATCTTCATAACGTGATACAACTGCTGCAATTTTTTCTTCATAAGGCTTTTTACCGATGACCGTATGCGCTAAATCGATTAATAAGTCGGTTACTTTAATGTCTTCTGATGTACGTTTACCTGGTGCAGAAACGACCACAATACGACGTGTCGGATCTGCTTGAATAATATTTGCTACTTTTTTGATTTGTTCTGCACTTGCTACAGATGTACCGCCAAATTTACATACTTTCATCTTTATCCATCCCAATCTATTTTAGTTGTTTTGTACTTACAAGAAAAACAAATGTTTCTTCACAGTGTACAAATTTTTTGTTTTCAAGTCAATATTATTACGTACTTTATCACGAAATTTTTAAAAATAGAAGAATATTCTAAATTTTTAAAAGAAAATAGACAAATATAAAAAGAGAAACTGCGTATGAACACAACTTCTCTTTCCAAATCGAACTTTTTATTTATATGAGTTACTATTCTAAGAACGCTTAGATGTTTTTAATAATTCCTGTCCCAAAAACTGAAGTTGCTCACCAATTGTACATGATTCAATACAAAAGCGATGTGCTGCAGCTTTTCCACGATCTTTACGAAGTTGTTGTTTTACAAAACAGCCTTCACAATACTTTTCGTTTAACGCATCAATATCTTGTACAATGGTTGTGAAATCGATCATGTAATACGTCACCTCTTTTTCTCATCCATCTAGCTTTTTTTTAGGCATTCGTCTATTCTACTATTAATAGAACCTTTCTTGCAAGTAAAGAAATTGAGGAGGCAATCATCTATGTTAGAAGTCTATATTGACGGTGCAAGCGCTGGAAACCCAGGTCCGAGTGGCATCGGTATTTTCATTAAAGGAGAAGGACATCAAATACGAATTAGTGAACCAATCGGTATGATGGATAATCATACTGCTGAATTTCATGCACTCCTTCGTGGATTGAAAGAAGCGCAAAAATTAGGTTCTTCTCTCGTATCCGTTCGCTCTGATTCAAAAATTGTGGTTTCTTCTATTGAAAAGCGATATGCAAAACATTATGCGCACTTTATAGATGAAGCTCTTCCATTAATTGATCGCTTCGATTTATTTTTTATTAAGTGGATTCCTGACGATCAAAATAAAGCAGCAGATCGATTAGCGCGTGAAGCTATTTTGATGAACACAAGTGAAAAGAGAGGCTAGCATCTATACTAGCCTCCTCTTTTTTCTAATTATATATGCTGCTGTTTAGTCGCTATTCTACCTTTACGCAATGTGTTTAAAATATAGAAAACACCTACAATCAGAATCACTGCACCTGCTACTAAATAAATCGTCGCATAACCTTTATGTGCTGCTATCGAACCTAGAATAAACGAACCTAGTGCAATCCCTATATCAAAAAAAGTGAAGAATGTAGCTGTTGCATAGCTCGTTCTTCTGGCTGGTGACTTTTGAACACTAAGCGTTTGGAAACTTGGAACAAGCGCACCGTATCCTAATCCAATCAATGCGCCTGCTAGTAAAAAGACGAACGCGCTTGGCATCCAAGCCATGCATAGTAGACCGATTGCAAATAAGATAAAACCAGGCATGATAATACTGTTCGGCCCTTTTGTATCAAACATTCTACCTGTAAATGGTCTTGATAAGAGCATTGCTGCTGCAAAGACGACATAGAAGAAACTTGCAACTGCTAACACACCTTTTTCCTTTGCATAAACAGCTAAAAACGATAGAACACCTGAATAAGAAAAAGCTACGAATAAACCGATTAATGCAAATGGAACAGCACCTTTTTCAATTAAGTCGCTCATTTTAAATGTTAATTTTGGCTTTCCTTCTGGGAATTCATGCTCTGTTATACGAAGTGTAAGAACAAGCGCACTTCCAATAAGTAAAATAGCTGACATCACCCAAAATAAAGCATCAAACGATACATATTGAATGAGTAGAAGCGCTACAAAAGGTCCTAAAACAATGGCTAAATTTTGTGACATTGCAAAATACCCTAGACCTCGACCTCGTTTTTCCATCGGAACTGTGTCAGCTGCAATCGCATTATTTGCAGTGGTTAATACACTAAAGAAAATCCCTTGAATGAATCGTAATACTAATAAAAGTACAAAAGGTTTAATAAAAACATATAAAATCGTCGTTACAAAGTAACCGACCATACTCATGACGAGCATCTTTCGTTTTCCGACCACATCTAAAATCTTACCGATGAACGGCCTTGCAACAATGGCAGAGAGTAAAAAGATGGTTAATAGTAACCCCGCATCTTCACTCCCACGCTTTAATCCACTTGTTACATAAATCGGTAGCACATTGACTAACCCATAAAAAACAAAAAATACACTCATATTTGTAAAAAATAAACTAAGAAATTGTTTATTCCAGATTTTCTGATTCTGGCTCAAAAAAGGTCATCCTTTCATTTTTCTGAGCAATCCCTTCAATTGTTCTTGCTCTTCTTCTGTTAGACCTTTCGCAAATTGATCTTCGTATGCAGAAACTGTTACTTTTACTTCTTCGAATTTTTTCTTTCCTTCTTCTGTTAGCGAAACGATTTTTTCACGTAAATCGTCCCCTTTTTTTCGTTGAAGAAGTCCTAGTTGTTCCAAACGTGCAACTGTTCTTGTAATAGTTGGCGCTTCTACATTTAAGTATTTCCAAATCGATGTAAGTGACATCTCTCCGCGTTGTTCTACGATGAAAAGCACTGTCCATTGACTGCTATAAATACCATGATGTTTTAAGACACCATTCATGCCATTTGTAAATTCGCGTGTTTTTTGTAATAGTTCATGGAATAATAAATTCATTTTGACCTCCAAAGATAAATTTACTTAGGTAAACATCTACTTTATTGTACGGTATTTATTTACCTATGTAAATAATTGTTTGATTGTTTTAAAAAAGCAGCAGTATGTTACTGCTACTTCATTGTACGCATTTTATTTAAAGCACCAATTGCACCACTATAACCTTGATCGTCTAAGAAAATCGGATTCTTCTGTTTAATCACAGTATAATCTGCAATTACTTCGCGTAAAACCGGATGATCTTTTAATGTCGTACCGATATAAATAATATCGTCTACTTCATATTGTTGTGCTAATTGAATACTTAATGTTGTAATCACTTCTCCCACTAAACGGGCAACAGTCGCGAGGACATCTTCTTGTTTATAATCTGAACGTAAATCAATCCCCACTTTCCCAAAGTTACTCGCAGTTAAATCTGGATGAAGGGGTGCTGGAATTTCTTGTCCTTTAAAAATATCTGCTACCATTAAATCAATCGACTTTCGACTACCTTGCTGAGCCAACTCACTCATTTCATTATAGTTAAAAACACCTGTTAATAAAGCACTCAAGCCAATCAGTGTACCACCACCAATTCCTGTACCGCTTACTCTCTTATACGTATCATCGTTCATATAATGAACCGACGTTCCTGAACCGATATTTGTAATAATCGCTCGCTTTAAATCGATATTTTCACGCTCTAATAAGAATCGAACTCCTTTTAGTGTCGCTTCAAATTCCACAACATAAGCAAATTCTTTTTCTGCTGTGACGAGCTGTCGTAATTGCTCTGCACGTCCACCTGTCAAACCTACTTTTTCAACTTCTGGATGTGCATCGATAAATGCCGCAACCTCTTGTAAATTTGTCGATGGTTCGTGTTTTAAGATTAGTTGTTGTTCCTCGTTTATGTAGGCGATTTTGGTTAATGTACCACCCGCATCAATACCGATTGCTCTTACCATAATAATCTCCTTAGCGTACGTAAATTATGTACATCTTTTAACTAGTTTGATTCGTTTTAAAGTATGAATCCGTTCTCATATAGAATACACAACAAAAAAACACATTACAAACAAAAAATTGAGAAGCTTTCCCATGTACTTTTAATTTTTATTTTCCTTCTACTTGAAGTACGATAGAATAGAAACTATCTACTTATATTAAATGGAGGTCTATACTTTGACTGACACAAAGAAAATGTATAAAGAAGCAATGGCCATTTTAAAAGCAACAAGCCGTACTTTTTTTATTCCAATTACTTTTTTAGAGAAAGATTTAAAAACAACGGTAGCGATGGCTTACCTATGTATGCGCGCAATTGATGAAATTGAAGATCACGAAGAAATCGAGAACGAAGCAAAAGCACAAATGCTTGATGCAATAGCGGCACTTTTACTACAACCTTCTTTCGACGAACAAGCTTATGAAGCAGTTATTCAAGATTACCGTCATCTATTACCCGAAGTATCATTACGTTTAAATGACTGGTTAGCTTTAACACCAGAAGGCATTCGTCCAGAAGTTGCTGCTTCAACAAGTGAGATGGCTTCTGGCATGGCGAAATGGGCTCGTAAAAACTGGATTTGTAAAACAAAAGAAGATTTAGACGATTACACTTACTATGTAGCTGGTCTTGTCGGCACAATGCTTTCGGACATTTGGTTATGGGGATCTGGCATCGAAACAGATCGCGATTTAGCAATTGGCTACGGTCGTGGCTTACAAGCAGTGAACATCTTACGCAATCAAGATGAGGATGCAGAGCGTGGTGTAAGCTTCCTGCCAGAAGGTTGGACACGAGATGACCTATTCGCTTACGCAGAAGAAAACTTAGCGAAAGGCGATAAATACAACCGTTCAATCAAAAAACGCAGTATCCTCATGTTCTGTAAAATTCCATTAGCACTTGCACATAAGACTCTCGATGCCATGAAAAAAGGACACGAAAAAATGTCCCGCCAAGAAGTAGAACAAACTGTTGCTGCACTTGATGAATCAACTAAATAAAGAAAATTAAAAGCCTGATGCGAAGTTTTACATCAGGCTTTTGTATGATTGGATTCCCTTTCGCGCGCGGTTTTGTCCCTTTCAAATGCCAAGTTTCCCTTTCGCGCGACCATTTGTCCCTTTCAAACGCCAAGATTCCCTTTCGCGCGCGGTTTTGTCCCTTTCAAATGCCATGATTCCCTTTCGCGCGACCATTTGTCCCTTTCAAACGCCAAGATTCCCTTTCGCGCGACCATTTGTCCCTTTCAAACGCCAAGATTCCCTTTCGCGCGACCATTTGTCCCTTTCAAATGCCAAGTTTCCCTTTCGCGCGCGGTTTTGTCCCTTTCAAACGCCAAGATTCCCTTTCGCGCGACCATTTGTCCCTTTCAAACGCCAAGATTCCCTTTCGCGCGCGGTTTTGTCCCTTTCAAATGCCAAGATTCCCTTTCGCGCGCGGTTTTGTCCCTTTCAAACGCCAAGATTCCCTTTCGCGCGCGGTTTTGTCCCTTTCAAATGCCAAGATTCCCTTTCGCGCGCGGTTTTGTCCCTTTCAAACGCCAAGATTCCCTTTCGCGCGTGGATTTGTCCCTTTCAAATGCCATGATTCCCTTTCGCGCGACCTTTCGCGCGACCATTTGTCCCTTTCAAACGCCAAGATTCCCTTTCGCGCGCGGTTTTGTCCCTTTCAAACGCCAAGATTCCCTTTCGCGCGTGGATTTGTCCCTTTCAAATGCCATGATTCCCTTTCGCGCGACCATTTGTCCCTTTCAAACGCCAAGATTCCCTTTCGCGCGCGGTTTTGTCCCTTTCAAATGCCATGATTCCTATTCAACACCTC
Source organism: Kurthia sp. FSL E2-0154 (assembly GCF_038003625.1). NCBI lineage: Bacteria > Bacillati > Bacillota > Bacilli > Caryophanales > Caryophanaceae > Kurthia > Kurthia sp. FSL E2-0154. The sequence continues at coordinate 670,227 of NZ_JBBOPO010000001.1, read as the reverse complement.
TTCGTCTTTTGACCGAATATATTTTTAGAAGTGAAAATGCATAAATATATATTCCCTTTCGATTAGTCTTATCTCTTTTTGATATCAATTATGCTTTCTCAGCCTGTATTTTTGCTCGTTCACAAAGTTGTTTGAATTTTTTTTCGTATATTTCATTTGCATCCTTTTGACGTTTTTTCGGTCCTTTTGTACGTCCTCCCGCTTGTCGAATCTTTTGTCCAACATGACGTGTAAATAATAATTGATCGATGTTTTCGTTCGTGAATTCACGTCCGTTTTGATCGATACAATAAGCACCTTTAGCCAGTACCATTGCCGCTAAACCATAGTCTTGTGTCACGACAATATCGCCTTTTGAAACGGTATTTAAAATAGCGAAATCTACAGCATCCATGCCTTTTGACACGATTTTCGTTTCTACTCCTTCCACACGAATTTCATGCGATGTATCACAATAAATGATAGGCGTTATTTGAGATTTTTGAGCGATGTTGACTGTCGATAAAACAACTGGACAACCATCTGCGTCGATATGCACTTTTAACAAAAAAATCCTTCCTTTCCTTTTAAATTACAAAAAGAGATGAAATCAATCTCTTTTTGGCATATTCATTCGGTAACGCTTACATGAATAAAAATACGTTAATATTGCATAATTATAAAAATCGGACAATTGAAAAAAATTAAAAATTTCGCTATAGTTATGCCAATACAAGAATAACACATGGGGGTTTTTAATTTATGGTAACAATGAATTCAGAACAAGTAGCAATGCATTATATCGATGAAGTTTATAAAAACTTAGAAGCAACACATGCACATGAGCCAGAATTTTTACAAGCAGTAAAAGAAATCATCTATTCTCTAGCACCTGTTTTCGCAAAACGTCCAGAATATATGGAAGCAAGTTTACTTGAGCGCATTATCGAACCAGAACGTGTTGTAAAATTCCGCGTTGCTTGGGAAGATGATAATGGTAAAGTACAAGTAAATCGTGGTTTCCGTGTACAATACAGTTCAGCGATTGGACCTTACAAAGGTGGATTACGTTTCCATCCTTCTGTAAACGAAAGCATCATTAAATTCCTAGGTTTCGAACAAATTTTCAAAAACTCTTTAACAGGCCAACCGATTGGCGGTGCTAAAGGTGGATCGGACTTCGATCCAAAAGGAAAATCTGATTCAGAAATCATGCGCTTCTGCCAAGCGTTTATGACAGAATTACACAAGTATATTGGACCACACGAAGATGTTCCTGCCGGTGATATTGGTGTTGGTGCACGCGAAATTGGTTTCTTATTCGGACAATACAATCGTATTAAAGCTTCTTATTTACCAGGCGTAATTACAGGTAAGTTACCTCGTTTTGGTGGTTCTCTTGCACGTAAAGAAGCAACAGGTTACGGTACAGTTTACTTTGTACAAGAAATGTTAAAAGAAATCAATGCAACATTTGAAAACCAAACAGTTGTCGTATCTGGTTCAGGTAATGTATCAACATACGCAATTGAAAAAGCGCAACAACTCGGTGCACTTGTTGTAGCCTGCTCAGATTCAGATGGTTACATTCATGACCCTTCTGGCATCAAGTTAGATACAGTGAAAGATATTAAAGAAGTTCGCGGTGGTCGTATTAAAGAATATATCGACGCACATCCAGAAGCAACTTATGTAGAAGGATGCGAAAACATTTGGTCAATTCCTTGTGATATCGCACTTCCATGTGCAACGCAAAATGAAATTGATGCAGATGCTGCGAAAACATTAATCGCAAACGGTGTTAAAGCTGTCGGCGAAGGTGCCAATATGCCTTCAACATTGGAAGCAATTGATTTATATTTTGAAAATAACGTATTATTCGCACCTGCAAAAGCTGCAAATGCTGGCGGTGTAGCTGTATCTGCTCTTGAAATGGCACAAAACAGCATGCGCATGTTCTGGACATTTGAAGAAGTTGATGCAAAATTACATGAAATTATGCGTAACATTTATAAAAATAGTCGTGAAGCTGCAAAAGAATTCGGTCACGAAAACAACCTTTTAATCGGCGCAAATATCGCTGGTTTCCTAAAAGTTGCCGATGCAATGATCGCACAAGGCATCATCTAATTATAAAGAAAAAAAGCAGAAATCGGTATGAACGATTTCTGTTTTTTTATGGTTTCGGGCGTCTTAAGTTACCTTGTCTAGGACGAAATCAAACATTTGGGCGACGAAACGGGTCACTCGGATGTTAGTTTGGAACATTCACTCGTCTATCTGGGTCATTCGAGGACGAAAATGGGTCACTCGCCTAAAAGACTTTAATTACTCACTTTCTGCACTTTCTTCAAGGTTTTTGAGTAATTCAAGAGGACTTCATTTCACTATGATTGTGTGAATTCGAACATTCGAGTAGCAAAACGGGGCATTCGTATTTCCAAATGAGGCATTCGTTCCTCGGTTCGGGTCATTCACCCGTTCAAACGGGACATTCGAGGGCGAAAACGGGTCACTCGCCTAAAAAACCTTAATTACTCACTTTTGTACTTTCTTCAAGGCTTTTGAGTAATTCAAGAGGACTTCATTTCACTATGATTGGGTGAAATCGAACATTCGGGTGGCGAAACGGGCCACTCGTCGAAGTGATTGGGGCATTCGCTCTAACAATCGGGTCATTCACCCATCTATTTGGGTCACTCGAGGGCAAAAACGGGTCACTCGGTTAAAATGAGCGATTAACTTTTCATGACCTAACAAGAGTTAAAAAATGGGTATGCACCCTTCGCAAAATACGAATTATAAATTATAATATAACTATAAATAATCGTTTTAAAAGCGTTAAAAACGAACTAAATGTATTTTAAAAAGATTTTTAGAGATAATAAACGAACATCAGGGGGATTTATCATGTTTTTGAAGTACGAAGGTAAAACAAAGAATGTTTTCGAATTAGAAGATGGTCACTTTTTATTAAAATTCAAAGATGATGTTACAGGTGAAAACGGTGTATTCGATCCAGGCGCTAATACAGTTGGTTTAACAATTGATGGTGTAGGTCTTGCTGGGTTACGTTTAACAACATTTTTCTATGAAAAATTAAATGAGATAGGTGTACCAACACACTTCGTTTCTTCAAATATGGATGAGGCAACAATGACGGTAAAACCTGCAACTGTTTTTGGTAAAGGTCTTGAAGTGATCTGTCGTTTCCGCGCAGTTGGTAGTTTCTTAAAACGTTACGGTGCATATGTTGAAGAAGGTCAACCTCTTGATGCTTTTGTAGAAGTAACGATTAAAGATGATGACCGTTTAGACCCACCCATTTCAGAAGATGCACTTGCACAACTTGCTATCTTAACAAAAGATGAGTACGCGACGCTAAAAGAAGCTACACAAAAAATTGCGTCTTTCGTTAAAGATGAACTAGCGAAAAAAGATCTTGAGTTATATGATATTAAACTTGAATTTGGTCGCGATGCGAAAACAAATGAAATTTTATTAATTGATGAAATTTCAGGTGGTAACATGCGTGCGTTCCGCGGAACTGAATATATCGAGCCTCTTGAACTTGAAAAAATTATGTTAGCTCCTGAATAATACGCATTGCCCTGTCTCAACTCAGAGATAGGGTCTTTTTTTTCGAACAATAATTGTCGAATTATTCGAAGTATTATATACTAAAGTTATTACTTCGAATACCGAAGAATCAAGGGGGTTTTTTTATGTACGAAAGTTTTCCACTTCGTCAAGATGTTCCAGAACAAGAAAAATGGGACTTACGTTATTTAATCCAAGATGATGCTGCATATGATGCTGCCATTACAAAAATCCAACAAGATGTTGATGCTTTTGTAGAAAAATGGACAAATCATATTCAAAAAGCAGAAGATTTATCAACATTATTTGTTGATTATGAAAAAGTTTTAGCTGATTTATATATCATTGGCTCTTATGCCGAGTTAGATGTTGAAACAGATCAAACAAACGAAGCTGCTGCAATTCGTGCAAGTGATTTTTCAACAATGGCGGCAAAAATCGATGCAAAATTATCATTTGTGATGAGTGATTTACTTGCTTTATCAAATGAAGTTTTAGAAGAAGCAAAACAACTTGCACCTACTTATGCGCATTATATTAAACGTTTAATCGACCAAAAAGCACATCAACTTAGCCCTGAAACAGAGCGTGTTCTAGCTTCTCTGTCAGGTACATTCCAAGCAGCTTACGGTCTATACAACACAACGAAATTAGTCGATTTAAAATTCCCTGACTTCACAGTAGATGGTGAAAATTATCCGCTAAATTATAATTTATTTGAAGGCGATTGGGAATTAGAGAGTAATACTCCGGTTCGTCGTGCAGCATTTGATGCTTTTTCAAAACAACTGCGTCATTACTTACACACGACTGCCAAAACGTATCAAACACATGTACAAACTGAAAAAACGATGGCTGATTTACGTGGTTACGATTCAGTTATTGATTATTTACTTGATGAGCAGGAAGTTGACCGCACACTTTATAACCGTCAAATTGATGTAACAATGAAAGAACTTGCACCGCATATGCGCCGTTATGCAAAGTTACTTCAAAAAGTACATGGTTTAGAAAACATGACATTCGCTGACCTAAAAATTTCATTAGATCCATCTTATGAACCAAGTATTACGATTCCAGAATCAAAAGAATACTTGAAGAAGGCACTTGGTGTAATGGGTGAAGATTATCTTCAAATGATTGACGATTCTTTCGAGCAGCGCTGGATTGACTTTGCGCAAAATGAAGGAAAATCAACAGGTGCATTCTGTGCAAGTCCATATGGTTCACATTCATACATTTTAATCTCTTGGACAAGTCGTATGAATGAAGTATTCGTTCTAGCACATGAATTAGGTCATGCTGGACACTTCCGATATGCACAGCGTGAACAATCACTATTAAATAGTGAATCATCGACTTACTTTGTCGAAGCACCATCAACTATGAACGAAATGTTAATGGCGAATCACCTGCTACAAAACTCAGAAGATCCACGTTTCAAACGCTGGGTAATCTCAACAATTGTTGCACGCACATACTATCATAATTTTGTAACGCATTTACTAGAAGCTGCATTCCAGCGCAAAGTGTATGAAAAAATTGATGCAGGTCAATCGCTATCTGCTTCGATTTTAAATGACTTAAAACGCTCGGTTTTAGAAGAATTCTGGGGTGATGCGGTTGATATTAATGACGGTGCCGAACTTACATGGATGCGCCAACCACACTATTACATGGGCTTATACCCTTACACATATAGCGCTGGCTTAACGATCTCAACACAAGTATCACAACGTATTCTAAAAGAAGGTGATACTGCGGTACAAGATTGGATTCGCACATTAGAAGCAGGCGGTACAAAATCACCTGTTGATTTAGCAAAAATGGCTGGTATTGACTTAACAACAGACCAACCACTACAAGATACAATCGCCTTTATTGGTGAATTAATTACACAATTAGAAGAACTAACTGAACAAATTGGTGATTAATAGACAGAAAAAATCGTGCAATCATCGCACGATTTTTTTCTTATGAAATGAGGAACATGAATGCAATTTGATTTAATGAAATTATTTGATGGGTATGTGGGAAATTATCATACATTCCATTTAACAGTCGACCACGGTAAACACTCTTTTACAATGACAGAAATAGCATATTTTTCACGACTTGGTTCGATGCTCGGATACCATGCCTATACGGAAGATACGTGCAATGGTTTAAATCGCCCGATGGATTTAACTTGGTGGGATGGTTTTGACGGTACATATTGGCACGATTTTATTTTACATTTAGAACGTGAAAATTATTTTAAAAAAGATATGGAAACATTGGAAAAATTATTTTGTAAACGTAAATTTTCACCCATGCATGCAATCGGCATTTTAAATGTTCGAAACGATCAACGCATTGAAAAATTACTTCAACATGTCAAAAAGATGTGCAATGTCCCGCAAGCAATGTTAATTTTTAGAACGTATTCACAAGAAAGTGCTAAAAACTTTTTTGATGAGGTCTATGCCTACGTCTTTCATCAGAAAAAATGCGTAGCTACTAAAAAAGCATATGTTTCAGAAGTGGTCGGCGTCTTACATATGCATGAATAAAAAAGTACATTCACATTAAATTCCATAATAATAAATTACAATATCAGCAGAATTCATTATTTCTAGATAATGCATACATATATTTAGTTTTTTCAGAACTTCAGACTTAACAAAAAACGTTTCTTTTAATCTCTTCATTTCTTCAAAAGAAATCTCAACTAATTGATCTTCATTCAAATCAACTAAATAAGGATAATAATATTCATCATCTAGTTCTTCTAATACACCTATCCATTCTAGAAATATTTTTTTCAAGTAATCAAAACTATAATGATTAATAACAGATATCCCACAATAATTGAGCCCCTTATCACTTGGGACTTTACTTCTATAAGATTCTTTAACATAGCTAGGATTAATTGATGGGATCAAATTATAAAGACGATCAACCTCATATGCTTGTTGTTCTATTACATAATCTAAAAAAATATCTTCTATATTAATTTTTGCAATCATACAATCATTTCTTTCATTAACAAATTCAAAATTATGATAAACAGCCATTTTCATACCTCTTTCTTAATTCATTAAAATAGATGTTGTATCCTTTTCATCTATATCCTCCTTCTCTTTTGAACTTATTGCAAGAAAAAAACTATAACAACCATCAAATCATACGAAAAGAAGTAATTATCTCTTAATATTTAATTTTATGTAAAATGAAAGAGGATTGCATAGTAGTAATCCCCTTCTTTCAATTTATATATAGTCTCTCACTTTACTGTGCAAAAATTATCATCGATTATTCATAAGCATGGTACAGAACAATTTTCTGCTAATGAACTCGCTCAATACTTACACATGACACCGCGTAGTGCGCGCCGTATTTTAAATGAACTTGAAATGACAGGGCTTGCAAAAGTGGTTGTAGAAGAATGCCCCCGTCAAACAGGACGACCACGCAAAATTTATCAATTGCAGTTGAATGTTTAACTATGCACGGAATTCATTGGTTGATAAATCACCATTTATAAGTAATTGCACAAAAAACTTGAGCCACATATAAGTGACTCAAGTTTTTTATGAACGGTATTTTCTTGTTTGTACACGTTTTGTCCAAACACCAATTAATACTAATAAAATACAGAAAATAATTGGAATTAATTGTGTCATCGCCGGGAATGTCCAGTCAACTAGATACTTACCATAACGATCGCTAACTATCATACTGCCTGCTGTGTAGGCAATCAAGAGCGCCCCCAGCCAAATAAGTAGCGGGAATTTATTCATCAGTTTAATGATTAATTGGCTACCAAAAATGATAATCGGAATACTAATTAATAGTCCAAGTGCTGCTAAACCAACATGCCCATCTGCTACACCTGCAATCGCAAGAACATTATCTAAACTCATAACGAAGTCAGCGACGATAATTGTACGTACAGCTGCGAATAACGTACTACCACTCTCTACATCTGCATCTTCTCCGTTTGACTTCAGTAAATCCCATGCAATATAGAATAGTAATAAACCACCGACCACTTTAACAAATGGAATCGCTAATAATTGAACAGCAATGACTGTTAAAATAACACGTAAAGCAATTGCTCCACCTGTACCAATCAATATTGCTTTTTTCCGTTGTTCAGGCTTCAACTTTCGAGTTGCGAGCGCAATAACAACCGCATTATCTCCACTTAATACTAAATCAAGTAAGATGATGGATAAAATTTTGGATAGAAATTCGATATCCATGTTGTTCCTTCTTTCTACAGTTACTTCCTTTATTGTACGCCTCTTTTAGCGTTTTAAAAAGGAAAAAATCGACTATTCTTCTCCTGTCGCAATTGGATAATGCATCACCCAATCACTATAACTCCCTGTATAAAGTTGAACATGTTCGTATCCTAATTCTTTTAATACAGCGTAAAGTGGCGACGCAGATACACCACTACCACAATACACAATAATATTTTCATCTTTGGAAGCAACTTTTTTTATTTCGTCATTTATAAATAACGTATTCCCCTTTTTTAGCTGTTCCCAATCAAAATTTCGTGCAGTTGGAATGTGTCCTGCAATAGGATCAAGTGGCTCGATTTCACCAATATAGCGACGATGAGCACGCGCATCAATTAACACTTTATCATGCTTACCTTCTGTTACTTCTTTAACATAGGCACGATCTACATAAATTTGATCTTGCCAATCAATATTTAAATTAGAACGCACTGGATTCGGTTCAACGGTTGTTGTCTCAAAACCTGCTTGCTTTAAGCCTTCTAGACCATCTGCAATGACGCGCGCATTTGTAAAACCACCATATTGTAATAACCAATACGCTCTCGTAGCAAATGGTTCACCACCACCATCATAGATGTAAATAGGTGTTTCATATGTGATACCGGCTTTTTCAAATAGGTCGTGTAATTGTTCTTTAGTTGGCATCGGATGACGTCCACTTTTTTCTTTTGTCATGTCAGATAAATCTTTCGTTAAATCCCAGTGTACCGCACCAACAATATGTTCTATATCATATTGCGCACGACCATATACGCTATCTGCTAAGTCATAGCGTGCGTCAATCCATACAGCTTGTTCATTTGCTGGTATATCCTTTGCTTGAATAAATACGTGTCCCATACAGAGTCCCCCTTAAAATGGTGTATAAAAATTAATCGTGTAGTACGGCACATTTTCAGCATCAAATGCAACACCCACACCTGCATGTGTCAGATCTTTGTTTAAGATATTTTTACGATGTCCTAAACTATTCATCAAACCTTCATGAGCAAAAATACTACTGTACTGCCCATAAGCTAAATTCTCTGCATAGAAATGCTCGTTCAAATAACCCGCATTTTTCATACGTGATTCAGGTGTGCTTCCATTACTTCCTGTGTGTGAAAAATAGTTTTGGTCAATCATATCTTGACTATGTGCGCGTGCTTGAGCTGTTAATCCCTTGTCATAAATAAGTGGCTTTAATCCATGTTCTACACGTGCTTGATTCATCAGTTCAATCATCAACTGTTCAAACCCCGTACGTAAAGCATTCGATGAAGGACCATAAAATCCTTCTTTTTTCTGTTCTACATTATATGGAATATATTGAATTGCACGTAAGCGATTGGCATTATGAACATCAAAAAAAAACGTCACGTAGTATCCATCTATTTCATATAATAACATCTCTTTTTTATTATCATCATTCATTTTAAAGATCTTATTGCCTTTACGAATTTCTTCTAAAGGTGCACCGTATTGTTTTTGCGCCTCTCCATATGTCGTCTCACCAATTGTTGTGTTAAATAATGTACGCCCCTGTCCTGCAATATAACCGCCCTTACCATTGGATGATTCAAGTGTGAATTGCTCATAACCATTGTGCGTCATTTGCCATTGCTCACCGTATTCATTGGTAAATGTTCCTTTTTGTTTACCTGTTGTATCTTTCAATACAATATTTTTCGCTTTTTCCTCTTTTTTATCTGAGAAAGTATCAATAGATTGATCCACTGTTTCTTTTACTTCTGAAAACATTCTCGACAATTCAGGTCGATCAAGCGCATATTGAATAGCTTGATAGGAACCTAAAATTAAGACAAAAAAGAGAACCCATGCGAATAATTTTCTCATTTGATCACCTCAATCTATTATCATTAGACGAAATTGTGGAATCAATGGATGCTTTATAGTCGCATGCGTTCTTCTTTTATTTATACTGTTGCTTCTACAAGCTCTTCAAAGATTGATTTCCATTCCGCTAGTTTACTATCTTCTTGAAGCAGCGAACGTTCTGTATCAAGTTGCTCAAGTGCTTGATTTTCAATATGTTGTTTCAATTGCTCCGCAATCGCTTGAATCTGTTCTTCTGCCCACGTAGTCATACGTGCAGACTGCTCATCTAAATAAGCTTGTGCATCTGGTTTTGACATCTCTTCAAGTGCATCACGTAATAAAATACGATCATTATTCTCAAAGAAGGCTTTTTGATTTTTATAATATTTATTGACAGCTTTATATTTGAATGGGTCTTTAAATGGACCTGTATAATCTAAAATAGCTGGGTCTTCTACTTCAAATGGTGTGAAGCTGAAGCTCTCGTTGACATCACGTAGGCGACGAACATCTGCTGTATAACGTTCTGAAATTTTTGTCACAATCATTTTTGAAATTCGGAAGTTTGTTACACGCATCTCTTGTTCAAAGTCGAAGCCTAGACTTTGCATTAATTCAGTGAGTGCAAACTCAAGTGCATCTGATGTTGATTTTGTATTAAATACCGTTGGGTTATACGATTCTTTAAAGAAATCTGTATAACGGAAATATACACGTTGTAATACATAGTATAGTAACTCTTTTTGCTCTTGTGCCACATCACGTTCAATTACAGCAGCTGCCGTTTTTTCCATAGACGAGCGAACAAATTGTTCAATTTGGTCTAATTCTTTTAGACGCTCATCTTTACGCGATAAGTTTTCCTCTGTTTGACGAATCAGTGATGATAAACGCTCTATCGTCTTATCTGTTTCCTCTACTAAAGCTTGAACTGCAAGAGCCATTAATTCTTCTGATAAGAAATGATGGAAACTTTCCTCAAAAGCAGGCATACCAGAAGCAAGTTCTGTCTGTTCCACTTTTTCTTGTAAAGCAAGTAGACTACTCACACCAAATAGACGTGGTTTACGGATACCAAAACGTAATAATTCGTTGCGTACATACGCTTTTACATCTTCTGCTTCTTCTTCATCTGCTGCTAAGTCAATCGCATTTACGACGAAGAACATCTTATCTAATTCGAAGGCATCTTTTACACGCCCTAATTGAATTAAGAATTCACGGTCAGCTTTTGCGAAAGCATGATTATAGTACGTAATGAATAGAATCGCATCCGCATTACGAATGTATTCAAAAGCAACACCTGTGTGACGCGCGTTAATTGAGTCTGCTCCTGGTGTATCAACTAACGTAACGCCTAGACGTGTTAATTCACAGTCGAAGTAGAAATCAATTGAATCAACGAAACAACTACGATTTTCTTGTGCAACAAAGCGTTCGAATTCTTCGCGCTCTGTACGAATTGTTGTGCCTAATACGTCTTTAAATTCTTCATAACTTTGTGCAAATGCACGTACAAATGATTTATGAACATGTAAGCGCTCATCTGTTAATTCCACATCAAGTGCTTTTTGTGCTTTTGCATAGGCATCATCTAAAGATGTAACGTGAACACCAATTGCACCATAAGAGGCCACAATATCTTCTGTCATTTGTTCGACTGTTTTTAATTTTACATCTGCTGTTTCATGTGGATGGTCAGGTGATACAGGACGAATCTTATTAATCGCTGCTGTTGTTGGGTTCGGTGATACAGGTAACACTTTTTGACCCATTAAAGCATTTGAGAAAGAAGATTTCCCCGCACTAAATGCACCGAATAAAGCAATTGTAAAGTCTTTTTCTTCTAAACGTGCGACTTTATTTTTCAAGTAGTTTGATACTTCCTGGAAACCAGCAATCGGTTCTACTGCATGTGCTGTTTTTAATGCTTTTTGAATTGCTTGGTCTAGCTGAACATTATAAGTAGATTGTGATACATCGTCATCCGCTTGTTCCTCTTCTTGTTTTTCTTCCACAGCAATCATAGATGGATCGAATACACGCATATGTTTACGCGCTTCTTTTTCCCCTTTAATCCAGCGCTCCATATAACCATCTGCTTCTTTATTCAGTGTACGTACATCGACATTTTTCTGAACTTCAAAGTATTTTTGTTGTTCTTCAATATGAAGTACATCATTGATGATTGCTACTTTTTCAGTCATCGCTGCTTTTTTCTTTTTCAGAGGTTCTACTTTTACAAGCGATAATTCTTGAATATACGCCATTTTCTCACGCTTCCAGTCATCTGTTGCACGTTTGAACCACATACGTGTAGCCGAAACAACACGATTTGCGAAGTTCAGTAAAGCGTCTCCTGCTACTGCATCAATGCGCATCTCATCTTCAATAACAGAGAATGGGATATCTAATTTGAATTCATCAATTTCAAGTGATAATTCATCTGTTAAAGCACCAACTTCTCTTAAAGAGCTCTTCATTAAGTTCAACATATGACCTGTAATTTGGTTTTGAACAACTGATTTATAGCGATCATATAGGTCTTCACGTCTACGAGCGCGCTCTGCTTCCGTCTTTTTCGCCGCAAAGAACATACCTACTTTAAAGTCTTTTTGCATACATTCCGCATAGCTTGCTAAACGATCACGTAATTCAAATGGCATTAAGACAGCGTTTTCAAGTAATTCATCACGTTGATTATTGAAAGACATTTCCCATTTCTCAACTGAATATAACTCAAGTTGACGTTCTACAGATTGGTACTCATCTAAAATATCTAACTTACGTGCCCAATCATTTTGAGATAGTAAATCTTCATTGCTTTCCATAATACTTTGTTTATTTTGTTCTAAAAATTGTCCATGTTCATCATGCATTTGTGCTAATGTATTTTCGGCATTTTCTATTAATTGCTCTTGCCAACCATCCATACTGTTCATAACAATTTCTTTTACATGGTCAAAATCGTTATAAGCTAAATCTTTCGCTTTTAATGATGTAAAGAAAATACCTTTTGGATAAACACCCCAGTTTGCAAATGAATCTGCAACCGACTGTTTGAATTCTTCAAATGATAATTCTTGTTCTTTATGTTTATCTACTTGGTTCACGATTAAATACACATTCGGGTTACGCTTCATTAATGTTTTCGTAAATTGGAAGTTCAATTCTGATTGCACATGATTATAATCCATCACGTAAAAAACAATATCCGCTAAGTGAAGTGCTGATTCTGTTGACATACGGTGTGCATCATCTGTGGAATCGACTCCAGGTGTATCCATCACTGTAACACCCATCGGTAATACAGACTGGCTATGTCCAATCTCAATTTGTGATACTAACGCACCATTCTTTGCAAATTCTTTTACAGTTTTAATATCATAATCTGAGTTAAAGCGAACAGGATCTTCTCCTACTAAATAAGCAATTGCATAATCTTCTTCTGACTTATGCACTTTAACTACATTAGCACTTGTCGGAATTGGGCTAGATGGTAGTAGTTGGTCACCTGTAAGCGCATTAATCATACTCGACTTACCAGCAGAAAAATGACCTGCAAAACCAATTGCATATTCTTTCTTAATTAACTTCTCAGCAAAAAGCTGTGTTTTTGCTAGTCGTTCATGGTCTTCGTTTTTTTTATAAACCATGTACTGTAACGCAGTTTTCTTCAATAATAATTGGATTTTTTCTTCAAAAACAGTCATGAAAGGCTCGATCTCCTTTTTCTATATGTAGTTACTCATCCCATTCTATCATGTGTCTGTAAAAGGAAAAACAAAAATTGCTCCAAATCAGAAGATTTTAGTTATTTATTTTTACGTTTCTTCTATGTTATTTTTTTTACGTGAAAAAATTAAATTTATTTAAAAATATAAAAACCGAATAACTCTAAGCGAGCTATTCGGCAACAAAAGTATCATTTTATTTATTTCAAATGTGCGGTTGTTTCTGATAAAACGTATTTAACTGTGACACCACAAGCGACGATTGTCATTCCAACAAGTGCGAAAAGCATGATGACCGCTCCCTTTTTGATAATATAATTTTTTATTTTTAAATTCTAATTGTCATTGATTATCATTATCATAACGAGTTTTTTTTATTTTGTCAATCTAATTGAAATAGTTTCTCAATTAATTCTCTTATTGTATTCTTTAAACTAACGGTGTATCATAGATTAAAAGTCATGAAGAAAGGGGAGTATGTATGAGTATTTCGGCTCAATACCAAGTACTATTTAACGGCATCATTCACGCTTTCAAAGAAATTTCACCAAAGCAAGTTACAATTCAGTCTCCCTCTTCATTTACTGCACCTAATATGCATCTAGAATATAGTGTTTTGATCAATGTAATTGGTGATGTAAAAGCACGTATGATTATTGACAGCAATCACAATTCATTTCAAAAACTATGTGAGTCATTATATGGGTTTCAGATTGATGGCGAACTTTTAGAATCGTTCGTTGGAGAATTTGGAAATATGGTTGCTGGTAAATTATGTATTTATAGTGCTGAACACAATATTCAGTTAGACATTACTACCCCAACTGTCATGGTAAGTGAGACACATTTACCAATATCTACACAAACATTCACTTTGCCAATCTCAATGGATGAGATTGGTCATGTAACAATGCTTTTATCTATTGAAGCTTCTTAAGTCGACATACATGAGAGCGATGAAATTTCTTTTCCCTAAAAGGACTTGTACAAAATATGTACAAGTCCTTTTGTCTTATTTTGTAGATCTATTCTTTTATTTCGATAAACGAATTAATATTAAAATATTAATTATAATAAATATCTCTATTCTTTTACACACTGAATTATTACATTTTTCAAAACAATTTCACATTTACTTCACATTCTCTTATTTTGATGTGATAAAAATCACATCTATATTATGTCGTTTTGACTAAACTATGGATAAGCATACACAGAAAGGAGATTTTTATGCATAAAGAAAAAAATACATCCGATTCAAAGTTAAAAGGAACTTTTTATCTCTCTATAACAGTCGGTATCATCATAATCATCATTTGGTTTGTATGCTTCGCTATTTTTATGAATCGTTTCTAATCTAGAGGAGGTTTACACCCATGTATTTGCATAAGTATGAAAAATATTGGCTCATGTTTGGTATTGGCTCATTAATTATTTTTCTATTAATTACTGGTCTAATGGCATTAAATAATAGTCATGAAACACCTAATTCACAAAAAACAATTAATCCTGAAAAAGTGAGTGAAATCGCACCATTTAATAAGCCAGGTGTCTATAAAGTAGCAGGAAAGGATTGGGATTATGAAGTGGTGGTAGTAGCATCTGCCTTTTTATATGAACCATCGGAAATCAAAATTCCTGTGAATTCTAAAGTGAAGTTTATTGCGACCTCTAAAGATGTTGTGCATGGATTTGAAATTGCTAAAACAAATATTAATATGATGTTAGAGCCCGGACATATTTCTGAATATACAACTACCGTCAATAAAAAGGGCGAATTTTTAGTTGTTTGTAATGAATACTGCGGGATGGGACATGCTGAAATGCATGCAGCATTAAAGGTGGTGGATTCTAAATGAAATCTTTACAAATCAATTTACGCGATTGTAAGCTAGCACTTGCCTACCTTCTTTTCGCTTTTGCTGCTTTATTAATTGGTGGGATTGCCGGTTTAGTACAAGTATTCGTGAGAAGTGGCGCACTCGAACTTCCCTACTCTATTGGCTATTATCAAGTATTAACTATACATGGCGTTCTTCTAGCACTTGTCTTTACAACCTTCTTCATTTTTGGTTTTCAAACAGCCGCTATGAGTCGTGTAACAGGAATATTTTCTTTTAAAGAAAGATGTTTAGGCTGGATTGGTTTCGGGGTAATGTCTACTGGGACAGTTATGGCTGCTACAATGGTTTTATTAAATGAGGCATCTGTACTTTATACATTTTATGCGCCACTACAAGCACATTGGGTTTTTTATGCTGGACTTTCACTTGTCATGATAGGCTCTTGGATTGCAGCATTTGCACAAGCTCATCGTTACATACAATGGAAAAAAGAAAATCCAAAACAGCTTACACCGCTACTCAGCTTTATGGTCGTATGTAATAATTTAATGTGGTTTGTTGCTACAATTGGTGTCACAACTGAATTATTAGTTCAATTACTTCCATGGTCACTTGGTTGGATGGAACGTGTAGATGTGTTATTATCGCGTACACTTTTCTGGTCATTTGGTCATGCACTTGTATATTTTTGGCTCTTACCTGCTTACATGGTTTGGTATATCGCCGTGCCAAAAATTATCGGCGGAAAGATTTTTTCGGATGCACTTGCCAGACTTTCGTTCATCTTATTCGTATTATTTTCCGTACCGGTTGGCTTACACCATCAATTAACTGAACCTGGTATCGGTGGTTCATGGAAGTTTTTACAAGTTATTTTAACGATGATGGTTGTCATTCCCTCTTTACTTACTGCTTTTTCACTATTCGCTACATTTGAACTACGCGGTCGTGAGTTAGGGAGTAAAGGACTCTTTGGATGGTTAAAAAAGTTACCTTGGTCGGACGCTCGTTTCTTAGCACCTTTTATCGGTATGCTTGCCTTTATTCCTGGCGGTGCTGGAGGAATTGTTAATGCATCTTATCAAATGAACCAATTAATTCATAATACCATTTGGGTGACAGGGCATTTTCATTTAACAATTGCTACAACGGTCACATTGACATTCTTTGGGGCCTCTTATTTCTTAATTCCACATTTAACAGGTCGACAATTAACAAAAAAAATAAACAGACTTGGTCTAATCCAAACAGTTTTATGGGCAATTGGTATGTTGATTATGTCAGGTTCGATGCATATTGCTGGTTTGCTTGGCGCACCAAGACGCTCTGCATTCTCAGTATATGGAGGTGCTGAAATTGCACAAACATGGATTGGCTACCAAATCGCACAAGCTGTTGGTGGGACTATTCTATTTATTGCCATTTTATTATTTATGTATATACTTGTTCAAATGCTTTTCTTCGCACCGAAAGGTTTTGAAGTATTCCCAGTAGCAGAAGTTGCAAATCATGCTCAAAAAACACCTGCTATTTTAGAAAACTTTAAACTATGGATCATCATTTTAATTGCGCTATTATTAATTGCTTATTCATATCCAATTTACGATATTATTTCAAATGCACCACTTGGTTCAAAGGGATATAAATTGTGGTAATTTTCTAGCTCGTTCGAATGATATTCTAATATAAGTTTGATTTTTTCATGATTTACCTTTAGACTTATGTTACGATTTAGTGAATATAAAAGCGTGAATTTGTTGTATTCCCGCTGTTTTATGACAAAAAATGCTAATTCAAATAGGTGTAATATCTATTTTATGGTAATTTTTTAGTAAAATTTTAAAGAGATAATTCACTAAATATTAACGTTATTTGTATAATGGCAGTTCTCTATTGATTGCATTGCTTTTTTCTAGTATGTACTTATAGGCAAAGGTTCTTCATCGGAAAACGCACAGCAAAATCATACATAGC
This sequence comes from Kurthia sp. FSL E2-0154, assembly GCF_038003625.1. Taxonomy (NCBI): domain Bacteria; kingdom Bacillati; phylum Bacillota; class Bacilli; order Caryophanales; family Caryophanaceae; genus Kurthia; species Kurthia sp. FSL E2-0154. Next base: position 652,983 of record NZ_JBBOPO010000001.1, on the reverse strand, counting down.
ATGTATTTCACAGGGACTCAAAATATAGATAACTTATTTATTTTGTCGTCATCTTTTGTCATGTGAGAAACTTTTCGAAATAGCCCAGCCAAACGAGTCCATTATTTTTTGGACAATGTGAAGTTGAAATACTTTGCAACTCAAAATATCATCTTTTGAGAATCACCATCAGTATTAACCAATTTTTTAAAAGGGGAGATTTACATGCAAACAACGATCCATGAATATAAGAAGATGAATAATAGCTCTCTTTATGTAAGCGATTATTATCAAGAACTCTTTTATATGAATATTGTTGAGGTTCCATTATTAGAAGAAATTTTAAAAAAGAAGACCACAACAAGTGCATACTACCCTACCTTATATAGAGATATCTGGTTTATGATTGAACAACCTTACGAAGTCGTTCAGTTTAGCGAGAAGGTAGATTTTTCAAATGAAGTACTTGCAGAAATTTTAAAAGCTATTTACGAACATCCAACTTTCCACATTATTCACGATATCAATCGCCTTGAGAAGGGCAGCTCTTTTATGAACGCTCTTTTATTAACAGAAATGGTATCCGTTATGATTGATGGCGATTTAGAAATTCTATTTGACGTGAAAAATAATCGTGAAACAATCAATTTGGCTACATTTATTGACGAACATTTAGAGGTGGGGAATTGCCTAGAATGTGCTGCACAATCGATTTTACATTCTTCTAAAGAACTACCAATTTATTTTGATATGAATATTTTCGTAGAATTACCAATTACAGAAAAGACACAATACTCACTTGAAGTTTTCCAAGAAACAAATTTATTGGAAGATCTTAATTCGTATAAAGAAGTCTATATGTAACTTAGTTATTCTACTTTGTTTGAGCGCACTTTATAGCGCTCTTTTTTTATACTTTTTTACATTGTAATGTAATTCTACAAACTGACCATATGTTTTTGTTTGCTGTAATATTAATTCTACGGGTGAGAAACCTGGTTTAAAAAGAGGAATTCCTTCTCCTAATAAAATTGGCGCCATTGTAACAATAATCTCATCGATTAAGTGTTGCTCTAAAAAAGAATAGATGAGTTCTCCTCCACCGACAATCCAAATATCTTGACCTGGCTGTTGTCGTAATGTATGAATAAGTGATGCTACAGGCTCTTTTGTAAAGTGAATATCTTGAAGTTGTTGATACGTATAAACATAACACTTTTTTCGTATAAGGCCATTCAGATAATAATTAACTGATTAACCAATCAAATGCCTTTTTGCCTAAAATAACGGTATCGACTGTTTCATAAAATTGTGAGTACCCATTATCTCCTTTACCTTCCACCTGTTCTAGTCAATCAAGTAACTCTTCTTTTGTTGCGATATAGCCATCTAAACTTGACGCAATAAAAAGACGTACTTTTCGATTTTCCATACCCATCACTCTTTTCTTAATCGCTTGGGTTTTCTATTATAAAGTAATAAAACCTTAAAAAGCAAACAGAAATCACACCAATTTAAAAATAAATATTTTTCACTTTTAAAACGCATATTCATTCATACATGTTGTAACATAGAAAAAGGCTTTGACAAGTTAGTACATGTCAAAGCCTTTTTTCTATTTTTCAAAAGTCGGTTTTACTGCAAAAATCGGTTCAATCTCAGGTAGGTTTTTCAATTCCTCTTTATTCATTAAAATATGAATTGTACCATGATCATTTGTTGTACGAATTAAACGGCCCATACCTTGTTGCAAGCGAAGAAGCATGAATGGTAATTCCACTTCAACATACGGATCATCTGCGAATGAACGCTTCGCATCAAATAATGGATCACTCGGTGGGAATGGTAAGTCTACAATAATCACACGTGTTAATGCTTCTTCTGGTAAGTCGAGTCCCTCCCATAAATGGTATGAACTTAGCGTGTGTAATTTACCTGCTTGGAAATCACGTACTAATGACGATAGCTCGCGATCACCTTCAAAACCAATTGTTGCTTTTTGTTCATCCGTTAAAACATCTTTAAACGCTTGCATCGCTTGTTTTGATTTGAATAATAATAAAGTTTGCTCCGTTGATTCTTCTAATAAAGAGGCAACGCGCGCTACTTTTTCAGCTTGTTCAAGTTCATGAACATGAATCTTCATTACTTCTTCATAATCAAATGGTGATTCTACAGAGAATGAGTTGTATTTTTTAATTCCTAAGCTATACGCAATATAACTAAAGTCTTTATTAATGGATAGAGTAGCCGAAGAAAAGACATATGGAATTTTTTTAGAGAATAGTTTCTTCTCTAATACTTCTGTAATTAAATGTGGCATGATAACTAATGTTTCTTCGCCATCCGTTTCTTCTAACCAGTCAATCGCATTACTTTGCGACACAAAGATGCGCATTGCAGCTTCATATTGGTCTAAAAACTCTTCTGCCATGCGTAGCTCGTATTCTGGAATAACATACATTTCAGATTCAAAAACGAATTCTTCCATTAACTCGTCAATTGTTTCAATCACTTTTTGACCTAACTTCATTAGCGTTGGACTTTTTTTAATTCGTTTACGCTCATCATCCGTATCAATTACATCATCACGTAATTGGTCAAAGAATAATTCATGACCATCTTGTAATTTTTCCATCAATAATAAAGTTTTTTCACGTAGTCCATCAACCATTAAACGATCTAATAATTTCACGATTGTGTAATCTTGAATTTTGTTCGTCATTGCTTTTTGCGCGGCATATTCAAGAAGGTGTCCTTCATCTAATACAATCATCGATACTTCTGGTAATAACGGTAATTGCCCTTCACGTTCACGCGACTCTTTCGTTGCCGTATGTTCCATTAAGAAATCTTGTGAGCAAATAATTAAATCCGTCGCTTCGCGGTAATGTGCACGATGTAATGTTTGACCACAACGATTACGGACATCACAAACCTGACATTGTTGGATATAGTTATAATTCACATGTTGCCATTCTTCATCTGAAATATTTGGATAATCACTGCGTGCACCATAAAGTCCTAATCCACCAGCACCATACACGCCTTCTGGAATCGAGACAGCAATCTCATCTAGGTATTCTCCATCCATGAATTGCTCTGCTTCTTCATAGCGTTTTAGACATAAATATTGGTCACGCGATTTTGCCAAGCGTACGTCAATATTTAAATCTAATAATTTTTGCAGTTTATAAATGTCGCCGCCTTCTTTAACTAATTGGTCAATTAGCGTCTCATCTGCGCATGCAATTAATGCAGGTTTACCTGTATAACGAGCATACGTAATAGCTGGTAATAAGTACGCAATAGTTTTCCCTGTACCTACACCTGCTTCCGCGAATAAAATAGACTTTTCACGTAATACTTTTTCTATTTGATAAGCCATAAAAATCTGCTCATCACGACATTCCAATCCTTTTTCCGGAAGTTCATCGTATAATACGTCACCCATCCAGTCGCCTAAAGAATCAAAGAATGATTGTTCTTTTGATAATTCAAATGGTAGTGATTGTCGCATACTATCTACCCCTCTCATCTACTATGTTTCAACACAAAGGGAGGCTGTCTAAATAGACAACCTCTCTTGTTTTTATTTCTTCTGTGATTTGCGTCCCCAGAATTGATAATAATCTGTTCGAATGAAACCATTGAACAATTTACGTTTTTTTGTTGCACGTCGACCATATAGCTCTTCAAAATTCTCCATCGAAGATAGCATATAAACAGACCATGTTGGATAAGCTTTCATCATATGACCAATATCACTAATCATTTGTTCGATTGCTTCCACTTCACCAATACGTTCACCATAAGGTGGATTTCCAATCATAACGCCATCTTCAGCGTGTGTTGTAAAGTCTAACACTTGCATTTGTTTAAAGTCAATCAATTCGCCAAAACCTGCTTCAAGTGCATTACGTTTTGCAATTTCTACCATGCGGTGATCAATATCTGAACCTGAAATTTGAAGTGGTTGGTCATAATTTGCAGCTCGGTCTGCCTCATCACGTACTTCATCCCAAATCTCTTGTTTCATAAATGGCCATTCTTCGCTAATAAATTCACGATTATAACCCGGTGCAATGTTTTGTCCAATCATCGCTGCTTCAAGTGCAATAGTACCTGAACCGCAGAAAGGATCTACGAATGGACGATTTGGTGTCCATTTTGAAATATATACAAGTGCTGCAGCCAATGTTTCTTTTAATGGTGCTTCACCTTGTTCTGTTCTGTATCCACGTTTATGAAGACCAGCGCCTGATGTATCAATTGTTAGTGTCGCCATATCTTTTAAGATTGATACTTCAATTTTGAATTTCGGTCCTGTTTCTTCTAGCATACCTAAACGGCCATGTACTTTTTTCATGCGCTCAACAATTGCTTTTTTCGTAATTGATTGGCAATCTGGCACACTATATAATTTTGATTTTACAGACTTACCTGTTACAGGGAACTCTGCATCAACTGGCATAATTTTTTCCCAAGGTAATGCTTTAACACCTTCAAATAATTGATCAAATGTTCTTGCTGGGAAAGAACCTACAACGATTTTTACACGATCTGCTACGCGTAACCACAAATTAGTACGTGCAATATCACGCTCTTCTCCTTCAAAGTACACTTTTCCGTTTTCTGTACGTGTTTCATATCCTAAGGCTTTTAGTTCATCTGCTACAATGGCTTCAAGTCCCATAGCTGCTGTAGCTACTAAATTAAATTTTGTCATGCTTATTTCCCTTCTATCTCCAATTTCCAAAATTCTACGTAATCAATCGCCTCTTCTAATGGCAACGGTTTAGAATAATAATATCCTTGAATCATATCACAGCCCATATTTCTTAGCAATTCCACTTGTTCTTTTTGTTCCACACCTTCTGCAATGACTTTCATATGCAAACGATGTGCCATTTGAATAATGGCATCAACAACTGCCTGCTTCTCATTAACAGAACCAATTAATTGAATAAAGCTACGATCAATTTTCAAATGGTTTAATGGGAACTGTACTAAATATGACAATGATGAATACCCCGTGCCGAAGTCATCAATCGATAATTTAAAACCTAATTGCTTCAACTGAATTAGTCGACGAATCGTTTCTTTTTCATTATTCATCACCGTTCTTTCCGTTAATTCAATTTCAAAATTTCTTGGAGAGCAATTATTGCGTTGTAAAATTTCTTGAATCGATTCAATAAAGTTTGGTTGATGGAAGTGAATGCTTGAAATATTAATAGCGATTGGAATATGACCGTAACCTGCACGTTCTAAGGCTAACCAATCTAGGCATGCTTTTTCAATAATGACTTCACTTAGAGGAATAATTAATCCCACTTCTTCTGCATACGGAATAAAATCATTTGGCGGTACAAAGCCAAGGGTCTCGTTATACCAGCGAACCAATGCTTCAAAACCAATGATTGTATTTGTCGTTAAATCAATTTTTGGTTGATAATGTAAAATAAATTCTTTATTTTTAATTGCTCTACGTAATTCATGATCAATTAATAAACCGCGATTCGTTCCAATATTCAGTTCGTCAAAATAAAAAGCAAATTGATTACGCCCATTCTTCTTCGCATATTCCATTGCCTTCACTGCTTTGTTAATCAGAATTTCAGTATTATGTCCATCTTCTGGATACAAACTAATCCCGATTGTGGCCGTTGTGTAGAGTATATGTTCATCAATTAAAAACGGTTCTTCAAATGTTTCAATAATCTTGCTTGCTAGTTGAACTGCTTCTTTCGGATGGTGAATGTGTGCCAAAGTAATAACAAATTCATCACCGCCATAACGCGCTAGTATATCCTTGTTGCGAATAAACGGTGTCAACCTCTGTACAACTTCCGTTAATAATTTATCACCAATCGAATGACCTAATTCATTAATATGACTAAAACGATCCATGTCTAAAAATAGCAATGCATGTTCAAAATTTTTCTTCTCAGAAGCTTCTAAGAGCACATTCATGCGGTTCATAAATGAATAGCTATTTTCAGAACCCGTTAATGTATCTGTATTCATTTGAATTTGAATTTCACGCTCTGCAATTTTCTTTTCCGAAAGGTCTTCAAAAATACCACAATAATGTGTTGTATCCCCATCATCATTTTTAATTGCAATAATTGTCAACCATTCAGGATAGACATCACCTGTTTTGCGACGATTCCAAATTTCTCCTGACCATTTACCTGTTGCATAAATCTCTTTCCACATCTTATCGTAAAAACTTTTTGCATGTATTCCCGACTGCAGCAAGTGCGGTTTGCTCCCTAATGCTTCCCCTGCACTATAGCCTGTTACAAATTCAAAAGCTGGATTAATGGCAAGTATCACTTTATCTGCATCTGTAATCATGACACCTTCTGATAAATGGTCAAATAATGCCCACATTGTTTCAGGGCAGATTGGGCTATTACCATCTAATTTTTCGCTATATAAACAGTCTTTTTTTTTCATCCTGATCCCCGCATCCATATATGAAATCTATCTATGTATTTTAGTAAGAAAGGCTCTCCAACTATAAAATCGGAGAGCCTGACTAATCATGTTATAAGAACATCATAAGGAACTGTAAGCCATGTTTTGTGCCCTTCGTACTCAAACAGCTAAAAGCCTCGTACTACTCGGGTAGTAATCATCTATCTATAGATATGCAAGCATACCTATCTCTCCATCCATTCATTTCTTTCAGGAGAACGCCCCTACCATAATTTGGGTTGCTCACTCGTGGGGTTTACCTCGTTCCACTCGTAAAGTTTCCTATACGACTTCGTCACTGTGGCACTTTCAGAAAGTTTCAACCATATCCGAAAACTTAGGTTTTCCTTTCGCCGTTAGCATTGCTGCTACCTCCGCTTATGATTTCGCGAAGCACGAACACTACGTTCATCTCAGAATCGTGTGAGCATGGACTTTCCTCAACAACGTCAAAGCGTTGCAGCGATTACTCATTCGCTTATTGATGCTATTTACATTATATGCGCAAAAACAGCATAATTCAATATTTAAACTATGTTTTTAAGGAAATCACGCATTAATCATATAATTTATCCCCGAATACATGTTTTTCAAGATTCGCAATGCGCTTTAAGATATCATAATTTGTTGCGCCCATACCAGATGGTGCAACTGTTGTAGGTGAATTTCTTCTTGTACTTTCGGCTTGTTCAAGCTCTTGTTTTAATAAATTAATTTCTTCTTGTTTTTTCAATAATACTTTTTCAAAGTTTTCATAGTCCATAATGATTTCATCTAAAAATTGATCGACCTCATCTTGACTATATCCTCGAATACCTGTTTTAAAATCTTTATCTAAAATCTTTTTAGCTGATAATTTAATGTCCATAATCATAATCCTTTCAACTTGTAATAAGTAATTCCATTATAGCATATACTTCTTTGAAATCATGGATAAATAAGGGGTTTCTCTATTTCATACCTTGTTTTTTTCGAATGCGCAAAAATCGTTTTTCAATCGCTTCTCTTTTTCGTTGTTGCACATCTTTTTTAAATAATAAAGACTGTCTTACTCGAAATAATGCGTTGAGCGTATGTTTTTCGGCTTCTTCTAAATCATGTAGTTGGTGTTCATATAATTTTGCGAGTCCAAGGGACGCTTCAATCCACTGACGCTCTTCTAAATATGGCAAAGCTTTTTCATAACTTTCAGCCGCTTCGGCGTATTTTTTTTGCTTTTTTTGCTGAATGGCTAATAAATAGTACGCTTCTGCCGCTTCATTTGTTGCATAATTTTCTGTCACATTTTCCAATAAGCTCTGACTTGAATCAAGTTGTTTTAAGTCATGATACCATTTTCCGATATTCGTATGCACAATTGCGTGCTCTTGATTTGCTTCTGAGAATACGAGTTCTGTCGCTTGAATAAATAGTGTAATTAATGATAGTAAATCGTATTCGTTATGACGTAACACTTGAAAAAGCATGTCATGGTCACCACTTCGAACTGCATCTAAATAGACCATGGGTGCTAAATGACCAGGTAAATCGTCAATACGCTGAAAACCAAGTTTTTGTTGTTCAACCGTTGTCAATTTCATTCGACTTAAATCATTTTTCCAAATACGTTTTGAACTGTGGAACAAATCAATTTGCTGATGCTCACGTAATGGTGGCAAATGTTCTCGATTTAATGTCCAACGCGTTTGTAATTGTGGCCAGTCGAAACTCTTTCCATTATATGTCACAATCGTTTGGTTTGCTTGCCAAAATTTCGATTCGAATAAAAAAGCCGCTTCATTCGCCGGGTCTGCTAAAATATATTGTTTCAACACAAACCCATCAGAAGTTTCTTCAAGTAACCCATTTAAAAAGATATGTGTTCCGACACCTTTCAAGCCGGTTGTTTCTGTATCATAAAATACGATTTTTTCATCTGATGTCATTTTCAAAGGATGTTCTTGTTCATAGACTTCCCACGCTTCAAGTGCTTCATAAAATTGGCCAAGCCGATACTTGCCATGTTGGTGATTAAACGCATAATGTGTTTCTCGTAAAAAAACCGTTCCAAAATCATTTTCAATCTGACTTAAACCAGCTTTCTCCCACTTTTCTGTATAAAAAGGCGGAAGAGGTTTTTGATAAGGTGTTTTTTCAGTCTTCGCTGTTTTCGTACCCTTTTTTAACATTTGCTTCATTTGCAAAATCTTCTTCTCGTAAGACATCGTCCATCAATTCCTCTAATAAAAATGATTGTAAAAAATGAAGTACTTGATCTTTTGTATTTCCCGTTTGATCTTGAGCACCAATACATGCTGGACAGCCAATTTGGCATGAACATCCCTCGACATGTTCATATACATGTTGAATTAATTGTTCCCATAAGTCATAAATACGCTCGCTCAGTCCAATACCGCCTGGATAACGATCGTAAATAAAGAAAGTTGGTTCACCATTATGAATAGCTTTCACTTGTGGTACAACATGTACGTCCGAACGGTCTGACTGAATATACAGTGGAATAAAGCTGTTCATTGCGTAGGCAACACCTAGCATCGCACTATTTAAGTCATCGTCTGTCCAATCATCTGGCTGTTTGAAATGTAACCATGTGCCTGATGTATGCAATTCTTCTGGCGGTAGATGAATTGGACCTGAACCGATATTATCATGCGTATTAAATCGAATTTTCTTGAAGATGGTTGCATTCGCTAATGTCATTAAATCACCAAAAGCTACATTTGCTTTTCCTAGCTGACGCACACGATCTTCTGAAATCACTTTTAATTCTACTGCTAAATTTGCATCTGTAAAATAATTCACATCCACTTCTGTTACATAGGCTTTCTTTTCTTCCCAATCAAGCTTTTCAACTTGATATTGTGTGCCTTGATGTATATAGATGGCTTCTTCATGTAATAATGTCATCGCACTATAGCGGTCCATCTCACCAATTACTGTTGTATTCCCTTTTATCGTTTGATCAATAATCACAACATTTTCTTGTGATGCCGAGCGTAAACTAATATCATGCGCTGGGAATCTGTCTGTCATCCAGTGCCATGTATCGGTTGTCTTTAGTAAAATTTTCTCCTCAGCTAAATATTCCAATAAATCATCTACATCAAACTCCGCATAGTTCTCTCCTTGTTTAAAAGGTAATTCAAATGCCGCACATTTTAAATGATCCATTAAAATCAGCATATTCTCTGGATACACACGCGCTTCTTCTGGTTTATTACCGAGTAAATAATCTGGGTGTTGAATAATATATTGGTCGAGTGCTGTTGACTGCGCTACATAAATAATAAGTGCATCATCTTGCCTACGACCAGCTCGTCCTGCCTGTTGCCAAGCACTTGCAATATTCCCTGGATAACCTGTCATAATACATGCCTGTAATTGACCAATATCAACACCTAGTTCCAGTGCATTCGTCGAGATAACCGTTTGGATTGTCCCGTCTCGTAGTCCTTTTTCAATCTTCCGCCTCTCAGAAGGTAAATAGCCACCTCGGTAACCACGCACGGATTCATCTTGAATATTTTGTGCTGTTAATGATTTTAAATACGTTACAAGCATCTCCACACGTACACGACTTTTTGCAAAAATAATTGTTTGAATTTCAGATTCATATAATTTACGTGCTAAATCCTTTACTTCTAAAATCGCACTTCGTCTAACACCAAATGTCTCGTTAACAATTGGTGGGTTATAGAATAGGAATGTTTTCTTTCCAGCTGGTGCACCATTATTCGCAATCAGCTGATGTTTTGTATTCGTAAGATTCTCTGCTAATTCTTTTGGATTTTGAATTGTTGCGGAAGTGCAAATAAAGATTGGGTTACTTCCATAATAATCACAAATTCGCTTTAATCGTCTTAGTACATGCGCAACGTGCGAACCGAATACCCCTTTATACGTGTGGAGTTCATCAATGACAATGAATTGAAGGTTTTCAAAAAGCGAAACCCATTTTGTATGATGCGGTAAAATCCCCGAATGCAACATATCTGGATTCGTCATGACGATTTGCCCTGCTTTTCTCACCTTTTGTCGAATACTAGGTGATGTATCACCATCATATGTGTAACTTAAAATTTCCTCATCCATCGCTTCAATCATCGCATTCATTTCTGACTTTTGGTCTTGTGCTAATGCCTTCGTTGGAAACAAGTAAAGCGCACGTGTTTTTGATTCTTCCAAGATTCGTTGTAACACAGGTAAATGATAACAAAGCGACTTTCCTGAAGCTGTTGGTGTGACAGCTGTAAAAGACTTTCCTTCCATTGCATAATCAAATGCCTCGCGTTGATGGGTATAGAGCTGTTCAATCCCTCTTGATTGCAGCGCTTTTTTTATAGATGAATGTAATTGTTTAGGAAATGTCGCATAGCTTGCTGGTCGTTCTGGTAAGACACGCACATGTTGTACACGATTTTGCATCTTCGGATCAGACTGCCATTGTTCAATTAGTTCTTTAACTGTCTTTCTTTCTCGAATCATGTTGCACCTCCTCCAATGTGCGCAAATACGTTTCAAATGTAAATTTCGTCGATTGAATCGATTGAATGAATCTTTTTTTACTCGTTTTCACATAAAAAGATTGAACGACAAATTGTTCCATTGCATCACTCGCATGTTCAACTTGCGACATATGTAAATACTTTGGATGATTTGTTTCTATAAATTGTTTAGATAACTCCTTCCACTTTTTTAGCTTTGCATGAACTTCATCTGCATAAGGCTTTACTTCTGTATAAAAATCAGCATCTTGCTGTTGTTCGCGTATATTCATAAAACGTTCATAGCTTCGATCACACTCTAAATAAAGTGCTGTTGTTAATTCTTTTAGCATTTGTTTTATCTCCTTCTCGCATCTTCTTTCTATTTTAACAAATTCATACGCTTTACACTACTAACGTAGGCGAACGAATATTCCTTTTTCGTTCATTTATCTCACTTTACCATTTGCAAAATATGCTTGTTATTGCTACTATCTTTGGGTAGTGTTTTAAATTTACGCATTGTGAACTTCTCAATGTTTGTAAAGAACGAGGTGAATCTTTTGGCGATTCGATATCCTAATGGCAAAAAATATGTACCTGCGACAGAAAAGAAAGCATCTTCTAAAAAACAAGTCAAAAAAGACCTAACTTTTAGCAATCGTGGGAAAACGTTAGAAGATATGATTGATGAAGCAAATGCTTATTATTTAACCGTTAAAGAAGCAGTCATCCATAAGAAACCTGTTCCTATTCAAATCGTCAATGTAGAATATCCGTCGAGAAGCGCTGCTGTAATACGTGAAGCTTATTTCAGAACCCCTTCTACAACGGATTATAATGGTGTATATAAAGGGCATTATATCGATTTTGATGCGAAAGAAACAAAAAATAAAACATCTTTCCCACTGAAAAATGTGCATCTACACCAAGTGACACATATGCGTGCAGTAACAGCTCAAGGTGGGGTTTGTTTTTTACTCATTCGCTTTTCCATTTTAAATCGATCTTTTGTATTGCCATTTTCTATTTTGAACGCTGCATGGGCAGAGATGGAAAAAGGTGGGCGTAAATCGATTCCATTTGATGTTTTCGAACAAGATGCAATTGAAATAAAAGAAAGTTACAGTCCACAGCTTGATTATTTAAAGGCTGTAACAGTTTTACTTCCTTTATAATAGGAAGTGAGAAAGAGAGGAGATTTTTGTGGATAATAGACGATATAATTCACGAGAAGAACGAAAACGATTAGAAAATGAACAAAGAAAAAGTAGAGGTCGTTCATCTTCTAAAAAAGTGAAATCAGCAAAGCCTAAAAAGTCATGGCTAAAACGAATTGTATTAGCTGTTGTGGCTTTAGGTGTAATTGGATTACTACTAGGCGGGGGGTTGTTTGCTTATTATGCAGCAACAGCACCTAAATTAGATGAAGAAACATTGAAAGATCCTGTATCTTCGAAGTTCTACGATAAGAACGGAAAAGAATTCTATACAATGGGAACGGAAGAACGAGAACATGTCAAGTTTGAAGATATCCCGAAACAAATGCAAGATGCGATTCTTTCTACAGAAGATGCACGTTTTTACGACCATCATGGGATTGATTTTTATCGTTTAGGTGGAGCTGTACTAGCCAATTTCCGCGATGGTTTTGGTTCACAAGGTGCGAGTACAATTACACAACAGGTTATTAAAAACTCATTCTTTAATAATGGAAAAACGATTAAACGTAAAGCACAAGAAGCGTATTTATCACTTCAATTAGAACGTGAGTATAACAAAGATGAAATTTTTGAAATGTACTTTAATAAAGTATTAATGAGTGGACGTATTTATGGTTTTGGTACAGCAGCTAAGTATTTCTACGGTAAAGATATTGATCAATTAACATTACCACAGATGGCTTTATTAGCTGGTATGCCACAATCGCCAAATAACTATAATGCATTTAAAAATCCAGACTTAGCTGAAAAGCGTCGTAATACCGTTTTAAAATTAATGTATAACAATAAAAAAATTACAAAAGATGAAATGGAAGCTGCAATGAAAGTTAGTGTAAAACAAGGGCTACTTCCAGAGAGCAAACGTATTGCGAACAATAGTTCAAAATATGATGCCTTCATCGATGTCGTATTAAAAGAATTAGCTGAAAATGGCGATGAAAAAGCGCTAGAAGATGGTATTAATATTTATACAACACTTGATCCTGAGGCACAAAAAGTTGTTGAAAAAACAATTAACAACGATGCAAACTTCCCAACAAAAGATATTCAAACAGGAATTTCGGTTGTTGATACAGAAACAGGGGCAATCGCTGCAGTTGGCGGTTCTCGTGATTACGGTCCAGAACGTGGCTTCAACTATGCACAAGCTCTGAAAACACGTCAACCTGGTTCAACAATGAAACCAATCATGGATTACGGTCCAGCGATTGAATATTTAAAATGGAGTACAGGACACATACTTGTCGATGAACCGATGAACTACTCTGGAACATCACAAGCAATCAACAACTACGATAACCAGTTTAAAGGTGCATTAACGATGCGTGAAGCACTATACAACTCACGTAATATCCCAGCGATTAAAGCCTTTAAAGAAGTAGGTACTTCTAAAGTAAAAGAGTTTATTAGTGGTTTTGGCTTAAAACCTGATGATTTATATGAATCTGATGCAATCGGTGGTGGTTCAGTAAACCTTTCACCAATCGATATGTCAGCAATCTATGCTTCATTTGGAAATAACGGAATTTACACAAAAGCCTATTCAATTAAAAAGATTGTTTACCGCGATGGAAACACAGCGAAAACATATACACCTGAACCACAAGCTGCGATGAGTGACTATACAGCTTATATGCTAACAGATATGATGCGTGATGTTGTAAGTTCAAAATCTGGTGCATCTGGTGGGGCTGCAGCTGTACCAGGACTAGATATTGCAGGTAAAACAGGGACAACTAACTACACAAGTGAACAGTTACAAGAATACGGATTACCAAGTAATGCGGTACCAGATTCATGGTTCTCTGGCTACACAACGCGCTACTCGATGTCTGTGTGGACAGGCTATTCTAGTCGTAAACAAGGGATTGTATCCCCTCAAGAACGACAACTAGCTCAAAATTTATTCCGCATCATTATGAGCCAAATTTCTGCAGGTAAAAATACACCGAACTTTAAACAACCAAGCTCTGTGATCTCCTCAGGCTCTGAATTATATGTTCGTGGCACACAAGCACCTGTGGAAAAAGAAGAAGAAAAAGACGAGAAAGTTTCTGCTCCAACAGGTTTAAGCGCAACGTATGATGCAGATTCAAAAACTGTATCTTTATCTTGGAATAAAAGTGATACAGATGGTGCTAAATATCGTGTGTCTGTAGATGGCAAAACCATTACAACAACAGGCGATACAAAAGCTTCTTATCGTGTTCCTGGAGGCGCTACTTCTCTAACCTTTAGCGTTGTAGCAGTTGTGGATGGCAAAGAAAGTGCTAGTGCTTCTGCTACTGTAAAAATTGCTGAAGAACCGGAGGAGCCAGCAGTAGATGAGCCAGATCAACCTGAAACAGACCAGCCTGATGAAACACCTGAAACCGATCAACCTGAAACAAATCAACCTGGTGATAACCAAGGTGACAATCAGAATGACAATAATAACGGGAATAATAATGGAAACAATGGGAATAACGGCAATGGAAATCAGAATGATACCAATAACGGAAATACAACTAAACCTGAAAAACCTGCTGAACCAGACCAACCCGAAACAGATGAACCGGCTGCTGAAAATAATCAAGGTAACGGAAATTAATGTCTAGACAAAAGTATTTTCAACATAGCAAATCCCGTATGATTTTTCAAAATCATACGGGATTTGTTCGTTCAGATTAATTTCCGCTTCGAAAAACGAATAGAGGTAGGCAAGAAAAGAACGCAACATCCTGTTGCAAATCTTGCCCCACTACATCACGTAGCGTTCGGGCATGGCTTCAAACTCCTCGTCACTGCGTTCCTGTGGGGTTTTCAGCTCATGCTATTCCCGCAGGAGTCGTTTTCTACGCGTTCAATTGATTTGATCATTCGCATTTGAGACATATTATTTTGTTCTGTCCCAAGCTCTTTAATCGTTCATCTATTTCTTTAAGCGTAAACGTGCACATCGTTTTTTCGTTTCCAGAAATAATTCATCTAATTGACGATAACATGCGTATTGTCCGGGTCTTCTTTTAATAAAAGCTAATCGTTCTCCTGCATTAATCGGCAATATTTCGTATTCTTCTTTTACATCAAAATGTGTTTGATTCGAAGCTTGTAAAATGAACGTCTCATATAGGTTAATACCTTGTTCCATATAATCTCCTGCCGAACGATCGCGTCGATCATGTGCTTCATGAATCTTTTCGGCTAGTGACTTCCATTCATTGAACCATGTATCCACTTGTTCTTTTTGAATTTTTTCTTGATTGCATTGAATCATTGTTCCACTAACCCCTTTTTAAAACGTTTTTGACCTTCTCGACACACATCAAATAATGGACATGCATGACAACCTGGACGTTGCGATTTACAATGATAACGTCCAAAGAATATAAGCTGATGGTGCGCTTTATTCCAACGTTCAATCGGTGTTTTTTTCATAATTGTTTCTTCGACTTGCAACACACTATCTTTCCAACGACATAAACCAAGTCGTTTGGTTACACGCTCTACATGTGTATCTACAGCCATTGCTGGAACTCCAAACGCAACAGACAATACAACATTCGCTGTTTTTCGTCCAACACCTGGCAATGTCACCAGTTCTTCTCTCTGGTCTGGAATTTCTCCATTATATACCTCTAGTAATCGCTGACATAACTTTTGAATATTTTTAGCCTTTGCACGATATAAACCAATAGAACGGATATCTTGTTCTAGTTCTTCTAGAGGCACAGCTAAATAATCTTCTGGTTTTTTATATTTCTGAAATAATGTTTTCGTCACTTTATTTACTAAAACATCCGTACATTGTGCAGATAATAACGTCGCTATTGTTAATTCAAATGGATTTTCATGCACTAATTCACAATGCGCATCTGGATACATGTCGTCCATTTTATCCAAACATTCAAGCCATTGTTTTTTTGTTAACATCGCTATTCTCTCTCCTCTAACCAATTATAAAACGGCGCTTTTTTCACGACTGGCTGTACATCCTCATCGATTCTAGTCGGTGTTTTAATTGTATGTTCACGATACTCTTTTGCGTGTCGCAAAGCCGCTTTCGTCGTTGTAATATTTTTCTTTTTCCATTCAAAAAGAATACGATCCATATATTTCAAACTTACTTTATCACTTAGTACTGCTTCTTTTAAAGCTTGACGAATTAAATCAGGCGTATGTCCATCTTGATCAATCCACATCGAAATCGTTTCAATCTCAATCGGTGATAATAGACGACCTAGCTCCTGTTCAAACATTTGGAATAACTGCCCTTCCTCCATTTGTTCCTGACTCACTTCGATTTGCTGTTGTGTATTTTGTTCACAATCTAATAGACGCATCCAAAGTGGAAATAAATTTATTTTTTCATATAAAATATGGTCTTGATTTGTCTTTTGTTCGATTTGAATCAAACCTTTTTGTAAAAGCCCTTGTAGACAAAACATAATTTGTTGTTCTTTTACATTCATTCGTTGTGCTAAATCAGTATGTGACGGGAAATCAACACCTTGCTCTATAAAGGAATGAAGTTGTAGTAACAATAATGCTTCTTCGTCTGTTAATGCAAGATTTTTATAATGCTTAAAAAATAATTGTGGTACAGTAACTTGCCCACTTTCAACCCACGCTTGGAGCCTCATTTGTTCATTTTGCATTTGATTGTTGACTCCTCTCTTTTTCAAAAGTTTCAACGTACATTATAACACTGAAGTAAAAAGTATGAACATGAAATTGCATGGTTTGTGTTTTTATTTCATATAAAAAAGTGACGAGGTTTAATCCTCATCACTTCTCATCTATCTTGCTTCTTTTAAACGAGCTTGCACTGCTTCCACTTTTGGCATACCGCCTTGTGCACCAAATTTTTCAACAGATAAAGAAGCTGCAATATTCGCGAATTTTACCGCTTCTGTGATTCCTACACCTGTAGTTAGAGCATAAGCAAAAGCACCATTGAATGTATCCCCCGCACCTGTTGTATCCTTTGGTACTGTTTTAAAACCTTTCACAATAACATGTTTTTCACCATCATAATAACGTGCACCATTCGCTCCTAGTGTCACAATTAGACCGTTTGGATAACGTTCAAGTGCATTTTCTACATCGTCTTTAAAGATATCTGCACACTCTGTTTCATTTGGCGTGAAGTATGCGACACGGTCCATCCACTCTTCTTTAAAATTCTCAGCTGGCGCTGGATTTAACAGTACTTTTACACCCAATTCTTGGCACACATCAAGTGCGTATTCTACCGTTTCTTGAGGGATTTCTAATTGCATAATGACTAACTCACTTTTAGCAATTTGCTCACGCGCTGCATCGATTGACTCCTTTGTAACATCATGGTTTGCACCAGGTACTACAATAATTCGATTGTCCTGTTCGAATAAAATAATATTGGCAATTCCTGTAGCAGTCGATGTTGTCTCTACAAACTGGTCTTGCACGCCTTCTACTTTTAATAAATTTCGTAACACTTGTCCGAAAGCATCGTTACCTAGTGCGCCTACCATATGTACGTGCGCACCTAATCGAGCTGCTGCCACCGCTTGATTTGCTCCTTTACCTCCTGGAACGGTATGAAAGCTCTCCCCTAAAACGGTTTCTCCTTGTTTCGGAAATAGATTTGTTTCTACAACAACATCCATATTAATACTACCAATGACTGTAATCATAATTTTACTCTCCTTTAGTTGAATTTCTTTTTATTAAAATAAGTACTATAAGTTGGTGACGTTCTAGAATATCCTCATTTTGCATTTGCTTCCATAAACAGCGCACAGCCCGTTGCCCGTTTTGTGCAATTTGTTGAGCAATCGTTGTAATTGTTGGTGTTGTCCATTCCGTCATGCGAATACCATCATAGCCAATCAACTGAATTTTTTCTGGAATACGTAAATTCATTTGTTGAATCGCTTTTAACGCGCTAACTGCTATCACATCGCTACTTGAAAAGATTGCTTTATATGTTCGATTTTGTAGTTTTTCGAACACAGAATTTTTTACCACTTCCACTTTATACGTACTGATTACTTCGTCTGTTTGTAATGTTTGTGCGCAAGAATAAAATCCTGCTATTCGTTCATTTCCGATATTACAAAGAATCATTAACAATTCATATTGGTAGCATTGTTCTTCGATTGCTTTTGCTAATTCTGAAAAAAGGATTCGTAATATCTGGAACAAGCAAAACAACCAGTTGGCTTTTCTTCGTCGCAAGTGAACGTGCTATTTCATTAGGGCGATAATGTAGTAACTCAATTGCCGTATGAATGGATTTCTTCGCTTCTTCACTTACATGCCCATTTTTATTTAGATAACGTGAAACAAGAGTTGAAGACACACCCGCTTCCTTTGCCATATTTCGAATTGTCGGTATCTTTTCATTTCCCTTGAAACTTATATGGTATCGGTTCCGCATAAATATAACGACTTCTTATCATCATGTCAAACACATATTTTTATATAAAAAGAGGGACTACGCCAATGCGCAATCCCTCTTTTTAAAGATTCTCTACCTGCTAATACCACAAGATACAATAGGAAAAAATCAATAGAAGCTATAAATGTTTGGTAAAACGAATTAACGTGCTGACATACCGCCATCAACGATGAATTCTGAACCAGTTGAGTAGCTTGATTCTTCAGAAGCTAAGTAAAGAACTAAGTTAGAAACTTCTTCTGATTCAGCAACGCGACCAAGTGGAATATGTTTAGCAAATGCTTCAACAGCAGCTTTTGTATCTTCTTGAACAACCATTGGAGTAGCGATTACGCCTGGGTGTACAGAGTTTACGCGGATGTTTTTAGGAGCTAACTCAAGAGCTGCTGCTTTTGTAATACCACGTACAGCAAATTTAGTATCGGTGTAACCTACAGCGCCACCAACTAAACCGTTAAGTGAAGAAATGTTTACGATTGTACCTTGACCAGCTTTTTCCATTGAAGAAACAACTGATTTGATACCTAAGAATACAGAAACTTGGTTGATTTCAACGATTTTACGGTAATCTTCTACTGAAGTATCAGTGATTGATTTAGCCATCGTAATACCAGCATTGTTTACTAGTACGTTTACTGGACCGAACGCTTCTTCAGCTTTCGCTACAACATTTTTCCAATCTTCTTCGTTTGCAACGTTTTGTTTTACGAAAATAGCGTTTTCGCCAAGTTCTGCAGCAAGTGCGTTACCTTTTTCTTCATTTAAATCAGTAAGAACGACTTTCGCGCCTTCTTCGATGAATTTTTTTGCGTGTGCAGCTCCCATACCTTGAGCTGAACCTGTAATAATTGCTACTTTACCTTCTAAACGAGCCATTATAAAACTCCTCCTTAAAATCTTTCAGAAATAAACTACACTTGTAAATTAACAAACTTTCATACATAACATCAATAGAAAATCGTTAAATATTTTAATAATAAACTATTTAATTTTAAATTAATTATAACACAACTTATTTACACATAGTTTAATTTAGGTAATTATAAACTTTCTGTTAAATGGAAATAATGGCATAATGACATTATGAAAGGAATGATTTGATGTCTTCTTCACAAGATCGTAGAATTTTACGCACACAGAAAAAACTAAAAGCTGCACTCATCCATCTTTTAAAAGAAGGACATGATTTACGTTCACTTTCAGTAATGGAAGTTGCACAACAAGCTACGTGTAATCGTGTCACATTCTACTCCCACTATAAAGATGTAGATGATCTTCTTTGTACAATCTTTGATGACTATCTTACAGAACTACTCACTTATTTTAGAGAAAGTTATCAAGCGCTTGGTAAAATTTCAGCTACAGATGAACGACTCCATTTAGCTATTTTTGAATATATTTATCAAAATCAATTCATTTTCTCTCTCATTATTAAAGGAGAAATACTACCTGGTTCTCAAAATCGTTTTTGTGATAGTCTCGTACAACTAACAGGTAAAGAGATTGCACTAAAAGATGACTTACCAATTGAAGTACCTGCGCTTAGTTACTATTCAACATATGCAAGTCTTGGCTTTTTTATTTATTGGATGAATCAAGATGTCAAAGAGAAACCGGAAGTCATGGCAAAAAACTAACCTATTTGCAAAGCAAGGTGTTTCAAGAAGCTGAAGTTTTATAAAAGTATGATTGAACTACATCTCTAATTTTTAGATATGTCTAAAAATTAGGATGTAGTTTTTAAATGACTAAATATTCATCAGAAGAAAAGAAGATGAGACAAAACATTTCACTTTTCTCTTTTAGAGTTCTCAACGAAAAATCGGAAACTCACCATAGCGCGATTCCAATTTTTCATGCTCATATAAGATGATATTTTCACAGTTATGTACCATCCTATTCAAACTGAAGTGCCACCTGAAAATCATACAGAATTCTTCTTTTTTTCCGTTACATTAAGTCAGTAGCATATGGATATAAATTCAAACTTCTAATAACTACTTTCCTGTAAAATTTTCAGCTCAAGCTATTTTTGCTGAAGGTGGTTTTCTACACGTTCATATTGATTTACTTCTTCGTGTTTGATATACAGTACTTTTTTATTTCCTAAGTTCTTTCTAATAATTAAATCTCTCAGATGAAATAGTTATATATGTTTTTCTGAATATTCTTCTTTTTCTTTTTATTCTAATAGTTTTATGTTATAGTAATCTCTAATTACATAACGTGTAAGAAATGGTACTTATGAAAATAAGTTTAAATGGGAAGAGCGATGTAAATTCGCCACTGTCCCGCAACTGTAATTGGGAGTTTTTCAAACAACGCCACTGTTCTTTAATGGGAAGGCTTGAAAAATGTTGAGCATAAGTCAGGAGACCAGCCATCTTCTAGTACACACCAAATGCCTACGTGGAGATAGGTGGTGTTCTGTGCGCATAGACGGGGAAATTATTCCTCTTTTTCAGTATGCATAGGTAACGCTTCAGACTATTTCCTTTAAGAAATAGTCTTTTTATTTTGGTTTATGTAAATTCAAAAGGAGGGTTTTATAATGACAACTGTATCAAGTACAACGATTGGATATCCATATATTGGTGAAAACCGCGAATGGAAAAGAACCGTAGAACAATTTTGGAATCAACAACTTTCAGAAAGTCAATTTGAAAAAGAATTAAAAAATCAACGCATAGCAAATTTACTAAAACAACAAGATAAAGGAATTGAACAAATAACAGTCGGTGACTTTACTTATTATGATCGTATGTTAGATTTAGCTTTTATGTTCCGTCTAATTCCCGAGAGATATCATACATTAGAATCAGAACCTTCATTGAAAACATATTATGCAATGGCACGTGGTTCAGACACAACCATTGCGTGCGAAATGACGAAATGGTTTAATACGAACTATCATTACATCGTTCCAGAATACGAACAACAAAAACTATCATTAGGACACAACTACTTACTTGATTTATTCAATGAAGCAAAATCTGTTTTATCAACAAATCCAAAACCAACATTTATTGGTCCATACTCTTTTATTCAGCTAACAAAAGGCTATTGTGAAAAAACAGTCGCGTCTTTTATTTTGCAACTATTACCACTTTACGAACAAGTAATTCAACAACTTGTAGATGCAGGAGCTGAATGGATTCAACTTGAAGAACCAATGTTCACGCAAGAGTTAGACGAAGAACAACTACAATTAATTGATGTGATCTATCAACAATTAGCTGATCATGTACCAAGTGCGAATTTAATGATTTCCACTTATTTTGAAGCAATTCCACAATATGAAAGAATTGTACAACTACCTGTAGCAGGTATTGGATTGGATTTTGTTCATGGATACAAAGATAATTTACAAGCAATCAAGCAATACAGTTTCCCAGGAAATAAAGTGTTAGCTGCTGGCATTATTAATGGTCGTGATATTTGGGTCAGCTCTTTAAAAGAGGTCACACAAAAAGTTGAAGCTATCTTACAATTAGTTTCGCCAAAAGTATTGTGGCTACAACCTTCTTGTAATTTACAACATTCACCTGTCACAACTGCTGCTGAAAAAGCATTACCAACTGTCTTATATAATGCACTTGCATTTGCAGATGAAAAATTAGATGAATTGCGTCATATCACTTATTATATTCGTAATCAATCTTTTGAAACCCCATCTATAATAAAAGAAAATTTAATGGTTATTGAAAAACTAGCTACCGATGTATCTCGGAATAACTCGACTGTTGCACAAGAAATCAAACAACTTAACAAGAAAGATTTTAATCGTTCACAGCTTTTCGAAGAACGTATTATTACACAAAAAAATAGATTACGCTTACCTGATTTTCCAACAACAACTATTGGAAGCTTTCCACAATCAGAAAAAATCAAAAAAATACGTTCGCAATGGCGTAAAAAAGAAATTTCAACAGAGCTTTATGAAACTCAATTACGTGCAGAAACAAATCGCTGGATTAAAATTCAAGAAGATTTAGATTTAGATGTATTAGTTCATGGTGAATTTGAACGAACAGATATGGTGGAATATTTCGGAGAAAAACTAGCTGGGTTTGCATTTACTAAAAAAGCTTGGGTTGTATCTTACGGTTCGCGTTGTGTAAAACCCCCTATTATTTATGGCGATATTGAATGGCTTGAACCGATGACTGTTAAAGAAACAACCGATGCTCAAGAACAAACAGATCGTTTAGTCAAAGGAATGTTAACGGGACCTGTCACCATTTTAAATTGGTCATTTGTACGTGATGACATCGAACGTAGTAAAGTCGCTATCCAAATTGCACTTGCACTTAAAAAAGAGATTCTTGCACTCGAAAAAAGTGGTATCCAAATCATTCAAGTCGATGAACCTGCCTTACGAGAAGGTTTACCATTACGACAGTCGCGTCAACAAGATTACCTAGATTGGTCAATCAATGCATTTAAATTAGCTACAGCTGCCGTTCAACCAAGTACGCAAATTCATACACACATGTGCTATTGTGAATTTAATGATTTTATTGAACCGATTGTTGCACTAGATGCAGATGTTATTTCATTAGAAACTTCACGTAGTCACGGTGAACTAATTCACTCATTACAGCATACACCTTATCCTTATGGTATTGGTTTAGGTGTATATGATATTCATAGTCCACGGGTACCGAGTGTAGAAGAAATGTATACGATTTTAGAAGATAGTTTGAATATCATTCCAAAAGAAAGATTTTGGATTAATCCAGACTGCGGACTTAAAACACGTCGCGAAAAAGAAACCGTTGACGCACTAAAAAATATGGTAAGTGCTGCAAAGCAATTAAGAAGCCAGATTAAAAAACAACCTATTTCACTTTAACTCACCTCAAATTTTCAACATAAAATAATTTAAATCTAAAGAATCCTTAGAATGATTGAATTATATATTATTCTAAGGATTTTTACTTTTTATGCTTATAAATCTTTTGCATGCATCAAATTCTATCAATTTCGTAAAGTAATATATACTATGCTAATCATTTTATTTGTACACTTTTTGTTTTATTTTAATTAGTGAAAATTGAACCGAAAGTATTAACTTCTTTAATATAAAGTGGTATGGTTATGTATATTATTATTCCACGAGACAAGGGAGATTCAATGAAATATTTGTCATTAAAATCCAAAAGTATTTTATTTGCATCGATTATTACGATTTTAGTCTCTTTAATCATTACTTCCATTAACTACTATATGAATATGAATGCAACAGTGAGTCGTCTCTCTACAGATTCAGAACGTACGATGAAAGCATGGTCAAAAGAAGTATTAACATCGGATGTCGAAAAGCTTGTTGCAACACATGATGAAGAACTACAAAAAAAAATGATTGCAAAATTTGATAAATTAGCCAATTACCAACCGCAAGTTGCTCAAGGCTATTTATTTGGTGTCGAGTTGCGTAACGGGAGTCAAACAAGTGTCATCTCAGGCCCAACATTCCTTATGGACGCCTTTGAAAAATCGGGCTTATTAATTGGCGACTTTTATACACAACCACAAGTCATTGCGGATGCAATTGCAGATATGAAAGTAACGAAAAAACAAACATACTCTAAAATTTATACCGATCGTTTTGGTACATGGATTACGGTCTTAAAGCCTTTATTTAATAAAGATGGTGAAATGTTCGCCTATTACGGAATAGATTTTGATGCTAACGCATATCTTTTAGGAGAATATAATAAAATTAAAACAACGATTATTATTTTAGTTGTTCTTTTACTTGTTGTTTGTTTAATACAGCTTTTCTTTATGAATCGTCTATTTAGTCCCATTACGATTATGCAAAAGAAAATCGCTCGTTTAAATAAAGGAGATTATTCTGTTCGTTTAAAGGAAAGTGAAGATGAGTTAGGTAAATTATCCAAACAGCTAAACATCTTATTAACACAACTCGACGAACAACAGAAAAAACCTGTAAATTTATATGGTATGGAGCCAACGAACCTTGGTCAACTATCAAAACAATCTATGTTATTATCTATGGATATTCATTCTTTCTTAGAAAATGAAAAAGATTTAAATCCATATATTAGACGAGTTCTATTACAAGAAGAACAACATCAAAAAATCGCTAAATTAGCTAACCCATATATGATTTTATCACTCTCTACATGGTTAAATAGCATGAATCTAAGAGGACGGATGAATATTACCGAAAAAGAAATTCTATCCGAATTGATTCATATAGAAAAACCAAACCAAGATGTTCTATACAAGGGTATTATTGCAATTATTCATAACCCTGTACTCTCTCAAAAAATTTACACAGCGATTTATAAAAACTTTTTTGAAATATCTAATCAACTATCTTAAAATATTAACTTTTCACTTAAAGAACTTTGACTCATTAATTAGAGGAAAGTTCTTTTTTAAATGGTGAATATAAAAAATCAAAACAACCATTTTCACTTTAATTGGACTACTATTACTCGTATGTGCTATTCAATACGCATTTATGAGCAAGCTATTCCGTCCTATTACAAAGATGAAGAAAAGTATGGCTCTTGTAAGTGAAGGTAACTATTCTGTTCGTTTAAAAGAAGGAGATGATGAATTAGGACAATTATCGAAGCAATTCAATACAATGAGTGAAACAATTGGTGGTATGTTAGATTCCATTCGTTCATCATCAACTGCTTCTAGTATTCAAGCAAATAGCCTTTATAAAGAAGCTGATGAAGTGAATCAAACATTAGAAGAAATTACAAACTATACAGATAAAATTACAGGTCGATTACAAGATCAAAATGAATCCACTACTGAAGTTCTGACTTCGATTCAAGAACTTTCTCGTTCTGTAGACTCCATTACAAATAATGTTATGAACGTAACAGAGTTATCTCTCACAACAGAAGACCATGCAAAAGCAGGCACAGAGGCAATTAATGTATTGAAAAATCAAATGGTGAAACTAAAAGATTCTTCTCAACATTCTGAGAGTAATGTTTCATCACTTAAAAATCGTTCATTAGAAATTAGTAGTATTGTTCAATTAATTACAGATATTGCAGATCAAACGAATTTATTATCATTAAATGCTGCAATTGAAGCTGCACGTGCCGGTGAACATGGTAAGGGGTTTGCTGTAGTGGCAGACGAAGTCCGTAAATTAGCTGAACAATCTTCAAAATCAGCTAAACAAATTGAGACACTTATTCAAGATGTACAAGTAGAAACAGAAAAAGCCGTACAATCATTCCGTACAGAAGCTGCTCTTGTTTCTGAAAGTTCATTATTAGTTGGAAATATGGGTGCCATTTTCCAAGATATTCTGTCACAAACATCACATGTTTCAAGTAGTATTCAAGAAGTATCAGCCGCAATTGAAGAAATCGCTGCTGAAAATGAGGAAGTAGCTGCAATTTTTGAACAACTTGCACATACATCAACTGAAAATAGTGATGCAAGTCAAAAAATCAAATACAACATTCGTAATCAACAAGTTTCATTTAGTAAAATTGTTGAGTCAACAAAAACAATGAATGATATCGTATCTGAATTAGAACAATTAGTTTCTGATGTGAAAAGCTAACAAAACATGGTGAGAGATTGAAAGGTCTCTCACCTTTTTCACAATATAACTGTATGAATTATGAAAAATTGGAGGTTTATTAACTTGGTTACTTTACAAAAAGATTTGAAAATCACGCAAAATTCTCTATTCCCTGTTGATATATCTTTTCGTTCAGATGTCTCGATGTATCAATCTGCTAAAAAAAATTTAGATTATTCAATCCAATGGCATATTACGGCATTTGGTATTTGGATGCACCGTTTAACAAATGAAGCATCTATTGAACTTGCAGTTGAATTAGATCGAAAACAATCTGTAGTCCACATGTCTTTTTCTAAAGATTCGACTGCTAAAGAAATTTATGAACAAGTTTTTTTAGAATCAGTTGAGCGTTTATCAAACGATTTAAAAATCATCTTTTCTTCAAATAACTATTATTTTGAGAGTTATACGTGTTTTTTAAATGAAACAAATATCGAACGTTATGAACAATATTACGATATTATTTTGACAACGATTTTAGAAGAATCAAACGTGAAAATTTCTCAAATTAATCTTATGACTACTTGGGAGCATCAACTTTATCAAAAATTAAACGAGACAGAACTAGATGCACCAATCTATCAAACGATGCATGATGTATTTGATCAGACGGTACAAAAATATCCACAAAAAGTTGCTTTACAAGATGCCACAAAAACACTTACTTTTTCAGAGATTCAAATACAAGCAGATAGTATTGCTCAACTATTAATGGAGAAAGAGATTCAAGTAGGTGATTATGTTGCAGTTTATATGCAACGCAGCATGGAAGCGATTATTTCTATGTTAGGCGTAATGAAAGCTGGAGCAATTTATGTACCACTTAGTCCTGATAATCCTGACGAACGAAATGAGTATATCTTAAAAGACACACAAGCCAAATTCGTATTAACAGATGCGATTACTACTGAAAAAGCAATTACTTGGGATGAACAAATTCCAATGGCACTTTATACTCAAATCGAAGAAAAAGTACTTGTGAAAAAGCCAAAGGTCAAACCAACTGATCTCGCCTATATTATCTACACTTCTGGCTCTACTGGTAGACCAAAGGGTGTGAAAATACCACATAAAAGTATCGCAACATTTGCTTATGCTGAAAGAGAAACCTATGGATTTTCAGAGCATCACATTCTAACACAATTTTATACACTCACATTTGATGCATCTTTACTTGAATTATGTCCAATGATTTTCCATGGGAATACACTGTATATGTTATCTAAAGAAGAGCGACTTGATATTTCTTTATTTGCAAAAGCAATTCATGAACATGGTATTGACTATGTCATGATGGTTCCAATGAGTGCTTTAAAGCAGTACCTTTTATTTGCGACAGAAGAAGATATCGAAAAATTACAACGTCTACAATGTTTTGGTGTAGGTGGCGAAACACTTCCTTTAGATACGGTTCGACTTTTTCAAGAAAAATTCGGTCTTATTCCTTTAAAAAATGTATATGGTCCTACAGAATGTTCTGTTTTAACGACGACTTATACAATCGACACACTGTTACCAAAAGATTTGACGACAATCCCAATTGGAACACCTTTACCGAATTATCGTGTACATGTCTTAAATGATGGGATGACTTATTGTCCAATAGGCGTTACAGGTGAACTATATATTGAGACAACTGCTCTAGCTGAAGGCTACCTACATCTCCCTGAAAAAACTGATGAAGTATTTGTAACGACACCCATTAGTGAAAATAGAATGTATCGAAGTGGCGATTTAGTACGTTTACTACCAAATGGGCAAATTGAATTTGTTGGTCGAAAAGATACACAAGTCAAAATACGTGGATATCGTGTTGAACTGGGAGAAATCGAAGAACATCTTCTTGCAATACCTGAAATTACAGATGGAGCGATTATCGCAAAAGAGATTCAAGGTGATCTATCCATCGTGGCATACTATCAAGTAAAGGATGGGGTTACTTATTCAACTGAACAGGTAGTAGATGCTTTAAAACAACAAGTTCCAGCATATATGTTGCCTTCTTATGTGATTGAACTTGAAGAATTCCTTCTATTACCAAGTGGGAAAATTAATCGTACAGCTTTAAAAGAGCGCAGTCTAGATATGCAAGTTCAAGTGAAGTATACAGAGAATCAATTAGCTCCAGTAAATGACGAAGAAGCTATCATTTTAAAAGCATGGCAAGATGTATTATTACAACAAGACATTGGCACAAATGAAGATTTCTTTGAAATTGGTGGTCACTCATTAAAAGTGTTAGCAATCTTAACACAATTGAAAAAGCAGTTCCCTATGTTAAAAATTAATGATTTCTTTGAATATCGCACAGTTCAAGCACTTTCTAATTATGTACGTACTGCTGGAGCTCCAGAAGAAGTTGTAAAAGAGACGAAACAAAAAGAATTGTTTGAACATCCAAAATCACTACACAACATGACTGTTTTCAAACCGATTACACAGCAATTGATCTTATTAACAGGTGCCACAGGCTATCTAGGTGCACACTTACTAATCGATTTATTAAAACGTCCTGAGGTTACGGAAGTTTCCGTACTTGTACGTGCAACATCAAAAGAGCATGGTTTAGAACGTATTCTTGAGCAGTTACGCTATTATGAACCAAGCCAACCAGTGGAAGAACTTTTACGAAATACTTCTTTACGTATTATTTTAGGTGACTTCACACAACCTAACTTAGGAGTAAGTTCTGAAGATCTTATGTGGTTACAAACAAATGTACAAGCACTTATTCACTGCGGAGCAGACGTACGTCACTTTGGTGATGCAGGGCACTTTAAAAAGACAAATATTGATAGCACTGCCTATTTAATTAATTTCGCAAAACAATGTACGGAAATTCGTTTCCATTATGTTTCTACATTAGGCATTCAAGAAGATTTAGCGTCTGAAGGTAAATGGGACGATTTCTTAACAAAAGACTCCATTTTAGATGCACCAGATGTTGAAAGTCTTTATACAAATAGTAAGTTAGCATCTGAAAAATTGTTACAACAAGCTCATACAGAAGGTCTTCCTATAACAATTTATCGTCCTGGTAATATTTCTTGCCAATCAACGACAGGGATATTCCAAAAAAATATTGATTCAAACGCTGTATATCGCATGTTTAAATCATTTATTTTATTAGAAAAAGCACCGAATGTTAACTTTATGATGGACTTTACAATGGTTGATTACGCAAGTTCTCTAATTGCAAATATCGCTCTTTCAAATGATACAATCGGCGGAATTTACAACATTTGCAATACAACGCTTATTTCATTCAAAGATGTTTTACAACACTTTAGAAAATTCGGTTATACAATCGAACTTGTAGATGAACAAGAGTTCATTGACTTCTTATATGATGATTCTAAAAAAGATGCTGAAGGTCTTGCTCTGGCTATGGCTGACTTAGAAGGCGATGGAGCAAAAAATTCATCTCTATTATATGCATGTCCACAATCCGAATTGTTTATGACACAGAACCAATTAACGTGCCCTAAACCTAATGAAGCATTCTTTGAACAGATGATTCAACAAGCAATTCAGCAACACTATTTTCCGGAGATAAAAAATGAAAATATTACTAACCCCTATTTCATACAATAAATCGATTTTCAGAAGTTTTTTTCCATTATTAACGGCTGATGAACGTTCTTATGTGCGTAAGTTTACTTCTTTTAAGCGTGCGTATGAATCTTTGATTGCACGTATTATGATTAAAAAATATCTAGGTGTCGATGGTATTCGACAAACAAAAGATGGGCAACCTTACTTACCTGACAGTCCTTATTATGTCAGTATTTCACATTGCGAAGGATATGTGATGGTTGCCTATGCTAATTGTAAAATCGGGGTAGATTTAGAGTTACAACAGCCTCTTTTAGAAGGAACTGAGTACTTCATGAGTTCATATGAACAAAAAATGTTCAAACAGGAAGCTCAACAACTTTGGTTAATTAAAGAGGCTTATTCTAAATGGCGTTCACTAGGATTTCATGGAATTGATCCACAAAAAATTCAATGCGAAAAAAAGAATAGTCATTGGACAATTCAAAAAGAGCGCTGTTTTGTGAAAACAGAAAAATACGGTGAATTATCGTATGCATTTGTTTCTTCTCAAGAAAAAATAAGTAAATTAATTTTGATAGAAGAAAAGTATTTGTAATATAAAACAGGCTAGAATACAACATTTCACTTCTCTTTTTAGCGCTCGCAACAAAAAACTGGAACCGCGCTGTGGCGCAGTTCCAGTTTTTTGTTGCTCATATGAGAAGTGCTTTTTACTCTTATGTCCAGCCTATTTTCTAATGCTTAACTATGGAAAAGTATTATACTTCTACTAACTCTTCTGTATGACGAATTAGGTAATCAAATGCACTCAATGCCGCTGTTGCACCTGCACCAATTGAGATAACGATTTGTTTATAGGCACTATTTGCACAGTCACCTGCTGCAAACACACCTGCGATATCTGTTGCTCCATTACGATCTGTAACAATCTCTCCACGTTCATTCAATTGAACAGAACCTTCTAGGAATTCTGTATTTGGTAATAAACCAATTTGAATGAATACACCATCAAGTGCTACATGATGTTTTTCTTTCGTTACAGCATCGATATATTCAATACCATTCACTGTACGATCACCTGTAATTTCAGATGTTAAAGCATTCGTGATAATTGTTACATTTGGTAAACTACGTAAACGTTCTTGTAGAACTGTATCTGCAATTAACTCACCTGTGTTTTGTAGAAGTGTTACATGATTCACAATTCCAGCTAAATCGATTGCTGCTTCAACACCTGAGTTACCGCCACCTACTACTGCTACATCTTTACCTTTGAATAATGGGCCATCGCAGTGTGGACAATATGCTACGCCTTTATTTTTAAATTCTTGCTCACCCTTTACGCCTAATTGACGGTAGCGAGCACCTGTTGAGAGAATAACAGTTTTACTTTTTAAAACTGCACCATTTTCTAATTCAACTTCGATTAATTGTTTCTTCTCAATATTTTTCACACGTTGTGCTTTCATCACATCAACTGGATAATCTAATACATGTGCTTCAAGACTTGCAACAAATTTTGGACCTTCTGTTGCTTTTATACCGATAATATTTTCAATCGACATTGTATCGTTTACTTGTCCACCGAAGCGTTCTGCAACAATTCCCGTACGCACACCTTTACGCGCTGCATAAACTGCTGCACTTGCACCTGCTGGACCTCCACCTACTACTAACACGTCAAATGGTTCTTTATCATTGAATTCGGCAGCATCAACTGTAGAACCTAATTTATCTAGAATATCATCTAATGTCATGCGACCACCTTCAAAGAAATCCTTATCACGGTAAACTGCTGGTACAGCCATGATTTCTTTTTCTTCTACTTCTGATTTGAAAGCGCCGCCTTCAATCATTGTATGTGTAATATTTGGATTTAATACAGACATAATATTTAATGCTTGGACAACGTCAGGACAGTTATGACATGTTAAGCTAACATATGTTTCAAAGTTCATTGGCTCTTTAATCGCTTGAATACGTTTTACTGTTGATTCATCAATTTTTGGTGCACGACCACTTACTTGTAATAACGCAAGTACAAGCGATGTGAACTCATGACCAAGTGGTAAACCTGCAAAAATAACACCTGTATCTTCACCTACGCGATTAACGCTGAAACTTGGTGTACGTTCTAATTCTGCATGTTCAATTGTAATACGTGGTGACATATCATCTAATGTTTGGACAAGCTCTAACATATTTTTTGATGTTTCATCTTCACCCACATGTACTTTTAAAACTAAGTCGCCTTCTAACATGGCCAGGTATTGCTTTAGTTGTGTTTTAATTTGATCGTCTAATAACATAATTGAAACTGCTGCTTTTTCACTTCTAATTATATGTTTCCATCATTTTTTCGCAAAAAAACGATGGAACTATATATGTTGAATGCCCTCTTTCACAGCAGTATTTTCACCTCTTCATTTCGTTTCAGGTAGGTAAGAGAGTGACGCCAAACCATAAAACGATTCATTTTTCCGTACATTTATGCAATTTTGCTAAAAACAGAGCGACAAATACCAATCTGTAGACTGATGTTTGTCGCTTGTCTAGTGCCCCATATGACTACAGTGGCGTTAAATTAGATTTTACCTACTAGGTCTAGGCTAGGCGTTAATGTTTCTTCGCCTTCTTTCCATTTTGCTGGGCATACTTCACCTGGGTGGTTACGTACGTAGTTAGCTGCTTTAATCTTGTCGATTAATTGAGAAGCGTTACGACCGATACCATCATTGTTGATTTCCATAGTTTGTACTACACCGTCTGGATCGATTAAGAACGTAGCGCGTTGTGCAAGACCTGTTTCTTCGTCTAATACGTCGAAGTTGCGAGAAATTGTATGCGTTGGGTCACCAATCATTGTGTATTCGATTTTAGAAATCGCTTCTGAATGATCGTGCCAAGCTTTATGTGTGAAGTGTGTATCAGTTGATACAGAATATACTTCAGCACCTAGAGATTTTAATTCGCCATATACAGCTTGTAAATCTTCTAGTTCAGTTGGGCAAACGAATGTAAAGTCAGCTGGGTAGAAGCATACTACAGCCCATTTACCTTTTAAAGTTTCTTCTGATACTGTTTTGAATTCACCGTTTTGGAATGCTTGTGCAGTGAATGGTGCGATTTCTTTGTTTACTAATGACATATTCAATTCCTCCTAGATATATAATCAAATATTAATAATAAATCCTTAATTAGAATTATTATTGTTTACATTAAAATTATCATACAAAAGACTTTCAATGTCAACCCTTATACATATATCTTAACAAATTTATTCATTCATTGTCCAAGAATATAGTAAAACCAAGTGTTTACAGTCATTTTCCACTCTGAATAACTTTGTGAGACTTTTCACGTAAGCTACTAGTGAAATAGTGAACATACTTGATTTTACGCATTTTCCAAAATTTTATATACACCTTCCATATCCTTATAAATTGTCATATTTTAGACGTATTTTACACATTCTCATTCACTAAACAATCTAACCTCTATTTTATATATTTTTGCAAACTTTCATCTCAATTAAAAGCTTTTACTCGTTTAATTGAGAATAAAAAAATGTCATAATTAAAGTTACTGCTATTTCATAAGTACTTTGACTATAATAGAATATGACATGTATAGAATTTAAACATAGAGGAGATCTATGATGGCTGAATTAACATTACAAAATATTTATAAAATTTACGATAAGAAGATAACGGCTGTGACGGACTTTAACTTAGCAATTCAGGATAAAGAGTTCATTGTTTTTGTTGGGCCATCTGGCTGTGGAAAATCGACAACACTTCGCATGATTGCAGGATTAGAAGAAATTTCAAAAGGTGACTTTTACATTGATGGGGAACGTGTAAATGATTTACCACCAAAAGATCGTGATATTGCGATGGTGTTCCAAAACTATGCGCTCTATCCACATATGACGGTTTATGAAAATATGGCATTTGGCTTAAAACTGCGCAAACTACCAAAAGAAGAAATTAAACGTCGCGTATCTGAAGCAGCGAAGATTTTAGGGTTAGAAGAATATTTAGAACGAAAACCAAAAGCATTATCAGGAGGTCAGCGTCAACGTGTGGCACTTGGTCGTGCGATTGTACGCGATGCAAAAGTATTTTTAATGGATGAACCCTTATCGAACTTAGATGCTAAATTACGTGTACAAATGCGTGCAGAAATTATTAAGTTACATCAGCGTTTACAAACCACTACAATTTATGTAACGCATGACCAAACAGAAGCGATGACGATGGCGACACGTCTTGTTGTAATGAAAGACGGTCTCATTCAACAAGTGGGTTCACCAAAAGAAGTATATGAAAAACCTGTGAATGTCTTTGTTGCTGGCTTTATTGGCTCACCAGCTATGAACTTTTTCAAAGCGCGTATTCAAGATGATTTTGTACAAGTAGGCACATTACAGCTACCACTGACTACAGACCAACGTACTTTACTACACAACAAAGGTTATAACAAAAAGGAAATTATTTTAGGAATTCGTCCAGAAGGTTTTCATAACGAAGAGAGTATGTTAAAGCAATTACCTGAGCATACAGTTCAAGTGAAAATTGATGTAGCCGAATTAACGGGTGCAGAATTTATGATTTATGCGCAACTAGAGGAACAAAACTTTATCGCACGCATTGATGCAAATGAACAGGTGTCATCTGGACAAATATTATCACTTGCGATTCAAATACAAAAATCACACTTCTTTGATACGACAACAGAAATGCGCATTACAGCTGAATAATTTTCTAACAGACTGAGACAAAACATTTCACTTCTCTTTTTAAAGTTCGCAACGAAAAAACTGGAACCGCGCCATAACACGGTTCCAGTTTTTTTATGCCCAGTCTTTTTCTTATTTTACTTCATTTGTGCAATGATTTTATTATAAATCGGTAGCATATGTTCTTCCCTACAATATGTATTCAATTCATCAAATGGAATCCATGCCACACCACTATTTTCTTCTTCACACACAACGAGTGCCGCTTGGTCATCTGCTTCAACTAGATACGTGACGTTCATATGTAAATGCTCTGATACATATTGCCCTTTTTTCACATGCCCTAAAACCGTTAGTTGCTCAATCGAAATGGGCTCTTGTTGAACAGGTTTTGCTTCTACCCCTGTTTCTTCTTGCACTTCTCTTAATGCAACAGCTAAAAAATCTGATTCACCATCCGCATGTCCTCCTGTCCATGCCCATGACTGATAAATATTATGATAGACCATTAACACATGTGTGCGTGCTTGATTCACGACAAAAGCTGAAACTGTCATATGTGCAATTGGGTTTTGACGCGTTAAAACATCTGGAAAATGTGTGAATGCATAGCGAAATGATGCTAAGTCTTGCTGCTCTTGTTCATTTACAGGTTGGTATTGTAATAGCTTTTCTTGCCAGTTCATTATTTGACTTCCTTTCATAAAAAAAGAAGGAGGTGTGGCAGCTGAACTACCCCTCCTTTTTTTTAAATTTCATATTCAATATTTACAGATTGGTTAATACTTGGCGAAGGTTGTGAATGGTATACGCGCGAATGCGGCACAACAGAATGTGTTAACCAAATATTACTGCCTAGTACGGTATCATGACCGATTTTTGTTTTGCCACCTAAAATCGTTGCACCCGCATAAATCACGACATTATCTTCAATGTCAGGATGACGTTTGATGCCTTTAATTGGATTGCCTTCATCGTCTAACGGGAAGCTAAGCGCACCTAATGTTACACCTTGATAAATTTTAACATTGTTACCTATTGTACATGTTTCACCAATTACAACACCTGTACCATGGTCGATGAAGAATGAATCGCCAATGGATGCGCCTGGATGAATATCGATTCCTGTTAATTCATGTGCATACTCTGACATAATACGTGGAATGATTTTCACATCTAATTTATATAATTCATGCGCAATGCGGTGAATGCAAATCGCTTGAATAGATGGATAACTCAGTAGAATTTCTTCTGTTGATGTTGCAGCAGGGTCGCCATTATAAGCTGCTTGAATATCTGTCTGTAATGTACGACGAATTTTCGGGAACTTGTTCATCAACTGAATAACAATTTGATCTGCTCGCTCACGTGCAACGTTTTCACATACATCTTCATCTTCTTTATTATAAAATAGCGCTTTTTCTAAAATATCACGTAAATCAAGCGCTGCTTTTCGTAAATTATTA
This sequence comes from Kurthia sp. FSL E2-0154, assembly GCF_038003625.1. Lineage (NCBI taxonomy): Bacteria > Bacillati > Bacillota > Bacilli > Caryophanales > Caryophanaceae > Kurthia > Kurthia sp. FSL E2-0154. The sequence goes on along the minus strand of NZ_JBBOPO010000001.1, from coordinate 617,025 downwards.
CTAATTGCGACATTCAGACGCACTTCATCAATCGGTTTTTGATCATAGATTCCTGGGAATAACGCAATGCGGAAACTTTCAATGACACGATAAATGCGATCGCGTCCTTTAAAACCAATTGAATTTTCTAAATCAAAATAATCTTGATTAATTTCAATCAAGTCATTTGAAATTTCAGGTACCTTTGTATTTAACCAATCATTTAATTCCATAATACAAAATCCTCCTCATCTACTCTAAAGCGTATTCATTACGCTCGCTCATCTTTGTTCTATTTTAACGCACAATGTACAGTGTTCCAACTAAATTGTTTTTTATTTTTATAGCATACTTTAATTCTCAAAAGAAAAAGCTCATATGACTTAACATCACATGAGCTTTCATCTTCTATTATGGATAAATACGGTTTAATAAACGTGGGAATGGAATGGTTTCACGTACGTGTTCAGCACCTGTTACCCAAGATACTGTACGTTCTAGCCCTAGACCGAAACCTGAGTGTGGTACAGAACCGTATTTACGAAGTTCTAAATACCAGTTGTATGCTTCTTCATCTAAGCCATGTTCTTGGATACGTTGTTTTAATAAATCATAGTCCCAAATACGCTCAGAACCACCGATAATTTCACCATAACCTTCTGGAGCGATTAAATCGGCACATAGCACGACATCATCGCGGTCTGGATGTGGTTGCATATAGAATGGTTTAATATCTTTTGGATAGCATGTAATGAAAACAGGTAAATCAAAGTGATTTGCAATCGCTGTTTCATGTGGTGCTCCGAAATCATCGCCCCATTTAATATCATCAAAGCCTTCTTTATGAAGAAATTCAATGGCTTCATCGTATGAAATACGTGGGAATGGTGCTTTTACTTTTTCTAATTTTGAAAGGTCGCGACCTAAAATTTCTAATTCTAGTTTGCAGTTTTTTAATACAGATTGCACGATATACGATACAAATTGTTCTTGTACTTCTAAGCTCTCATCATGTTCCACAAACGCCATTTCTGGTTCAATCATCCAGAACTCGATTAGGTGACGACGTGTTTTTGATTTCTCAGCACGGAATGTTGGACCGAAAGAAAATACTTTTCCTAATGCCATTGCTGATGCTTCTGCATATAATTGTCCTGATTGTGATAAGAATGCATCTTCATCAAAGTATTTTGTATGGAATAACTCTGATGTACCTTCAGGCGCTGAAGCTGTTAAAATTGGGGGGTCCATTTTAACGAAGCCATTGTCATTAAAGAATTCGTATGTTGCACGAATTAATTCGTTACGCACTTTCATTTTTGCATGTTGTTTTTTTGAACGTAACCATAAGTGACGGTTGTCCATTAAGAACTCTGTACCATGCTCTTTTGGTGTGATTGGGTAGTCGTGTGATTCTGAAATCACTTCGATGTCCTTCACTTGTAATTCATAACCGAATGATGAACGTGTATCTTCTGTTACTTCACCGATTACATATAATGAAGTTTCTTGATGAAGACCTTTTGCTGTTGCAAACATGTCTTCAGAAACTTCTGCTTTTACAACAACGCCTTGTACAAATCCTGTACCATCACGTAATTGTAAGAAAGCAATCTTACCGCTTGAACGCTTATTTGCAAGCCAAGCGCCAATTTTTACTGTTTCGCCAACATGTTTTGGCATTTCTTGAATTGTAATTTTTTTCATAGGAATCCTCCATCACATCTGGGATTAAGTAAATAGTCTCCTATCTACTTCTTGATTTATTCTCTTTTATTATATACAAAAAACGAGAGCATTTCTATTTTCGAAATATTATAAATTCGTGATTTTTTTCCACCATTGACCTGTTTCAAATACCACATAGACATAATTGAGCTCATCTCGGTTATTTTTGAATGCTACTTCCCAAACGGGACCTGGCTTTTCAATACCTAAATGGACATGAAGCACTTTTTTCACTTTTTGTCCTTCAGTAGCTATCTTAACAGCTTCTTTTTCTGTAATGCCTTTTGAAAGTTCAATGACTTCTTTTTTAGCTTTCGGTTGATCTTGATTTACAATCACTGCTGTTGATTGATTCTTATCATTTTTACCGATAACGGTAACATAATGGTTTGTACTGTTATATACGTAAGATTCATCTACTGTTTTTAATAATCGTTCCTTCAACACAACATCTTCCGCTTCTTGTGTAGCACTATGATAAGGCGCATAGGCTTTAATCGTTACAAGTACTGTTAATACGACTGCTAACATGACGAAGAAGATGGCGAAGAATTTAATCCAACTTTTCATTCCATCACCTGAACTTTTGATTGATTTTGCTTATTTATTATACCAATCTTCCAAATCGAAGACTAGTTCACTGAGTGAGACATGGCGGACTTCTACATTCGGTAATGCGCGTAAAAAGTCTGGTCCATATGATTTTGTTTCGATTCGACGATCTAACACGATAAATGCACCTTTATCCTGAGATGAGCGAATTAATCGTCCGAAACCTTGCTTAAAACGTAGGATTGCTTCGGGTAGAGATAGTTTATAAAAGGCATTTAAACCTTGTTGTTGCATTTTATCTGCTTTTGCTTTAAAGAGTGGTTCTTCTGGCGCTGAGAATGGTAGACGCACGACAACGACAGCTGATAGTGCGTCTCCTGGTACGTCGACACCTTCCCAAAAGCTATTTGTTCCAAATAAAACCGAGCGCTCAAAACGCTGGAACATCTTTAATAAACGCATACGACTCCCAGTTGAGATACCCTGTGCAAAAATCATATAATCCTCTAATGCACCAATTTCTTGAATTAAATCGACCGTTTTACGAAGCATATCTTGCGATGTAAAAAGAACGAAACAACGTCCTTCCGTAGCAAGTACAGCTTGTGTCACTGCTTCTGCTACTGCCTCAATATAAGCCGATTGTGGCACTTGTTGAATATCTGGCATATCGTCCACAATATACACGTTAGCACCTTTATAATAATGTGCTGGCGCTTGGAATTGATAAAGAGCTACTTCTCTTGATAATCCTAGCTGATCCGCAATAAAGCGTGGATTTCCTGGTACAGTTAGTGTACCGGATGCCCAGACAACTCCATCTCTTCCTCTAAATTGATCAAACGCTTGCGTAATATGGTCGGCAATGTGAATCGGACGGTCGTAAATTTGAATACTATTTGGCAAACTTCTACGATCTGCTTCAATCCAAGACGTTCGATTTTGTTCATGTACATAGAAAATCGCGCGCCATTGTTCGAGTAATTGTTGTAAATCACGTAACCAATATTCCCAATCTGTCAGCCATACACGTTTAGAAGCTTCTAAATCATCTTGATAACTTTTAAAAATACGTGTGACCTCATGTGCTAACTGTAACCACTGTTCCATCATATGACCGACTTCTTCTAATAAAGGTTGCTTCAATGTGAGTGTATTTAAAAGAATTGTCTTTTTTTGTACTCCACCATGAGACGAAGATAAATTCATACGACTTACGAGATGATTCATCGCATGCTCGAAAACATCAATCATGTCAAAGAATTGATTTTCAAGCTTTGATAAATAACGCATTGGCACACGATCTGCTTGTTGTAATAACCGATAAAATGCATGGTGTAGCGCACGATCTTCAAAATGACCAATCTGACCAAAGCAATATTTAAAACGACGATATGCAAATACTTTTTCCTCTCGCATGGTCGCTGCTTGAATCATCTGATGTCCTTCATCCAAAATAAATCCGCCGACTTGCTGCACAATTGGTGTTTCACGTTTTAAATCAGCCAATAACATCGCATGATTTGTAATGATTAATTCAGCTTCTTCACATGATTTCATCGCTTCTAAATAAAAATCAAATGCATTTTGTTGTTTTGTTTCTGCAGTTGTACTTGTACGACGAATTCGATCGAGTACAGTACGTCCTCCACCCGAAACATTCACTTCATTCAAATCACCTGTTGAAGAGATAGCGAGCCAAACAAGCACTTGCATTTTCACAAAATTCTCATCATAACTATCTTCTGTAATCACAAGCGATTCAATAAAACGGTCGAGATCAATATAATGTTCCATACCTTTTAAAACAGCAATTCGAACATCACAACCTAATAATTCTTTCGCTTTTGGTAGTTCCTCTTGAATGAGTTGATCGAGTAGATGAGATGTGTACGTACTAATAACAACGGGTTGTTTTTGTTGTTTTGCAAAAATAATACTTGGAATCAAATACGCTAATGTCTTACCAATACCAGTAGATGCTTCTGTTAAAATCTCAGTACGATGTTGCAAGCTATTCCACACAGCATCCATCATATTAAATTGACCTTCTCTCACTTCAAAGTGCGTCATCACTTTTGAGAAAAGCTGTGTCTTTGCTTCCGTACTCGATGGATAACTAACTGACTGTACATCTATTTCTTGTTGCTGTGGTTGTAATATTGGTACACCACGATATAAGAAATGCTGCTGTAGTTGAGAAGATTTCGTTCTTTTTACTTGCAATGCTTCAAAAAATAAATGTGCTAAACCTGATTTCAATTTAAACGAACGCGTATGTAGATGCTGAATCGTTTCAAGCGGCAAAGACATTAACTGTTCAAAACACTTCTTCAATAATCGCGCTGTTGCCATCGCATCATCATCTGCGCGATGCGCGTTCTCTAAACCAATATTTAATTCAAGAGCAATTTCTGAAAGTTTATAACTATAAGCCGTTGGATAGAGTATTTTTGCCAACTCTACGGTATCCATACTTTTACCAAACCATTTTGGTAAACCACAGCGCTTAAATTCTTCTTGTAAAAATGGTAAATCAAAGTCGATATTGTGGGCGACAAACACGCAGTCTTGGAGCATGTCATATACTTCATGGGCAATGGCTTCAAAAGGCTTAGCATGCTTAACATCTTCTTCTTTTATATGTGTTAAATCTTGAATGAAATGTGGTATTTTTCGTTTAGGATTGACGAAAGAGGTATAGGTCTTTTCAATTTGCCAATCTCTCATAAATACAATGGCGATTTGGATAATACGATCGCCTTGCTTTGATGAATGCCCAGTTGTTTCTAAATCAACAACTGCATACATTTGACTCTCCATGTTCTTCACGTCTTTCAAATCATTTTATTATAGACATCTTTCAATAATACGTCCTTTATTTCATACAGACGATTTTATCATACTTAAGACGGCTGTGGGTAAGTAGAACCTTTATTTTCTATTGCGAACTTCATAGAAAAAGGCTCTCACATTCATTTGCGAGAACCCTTTGTCTATTCTATTAATCAAATAATTCATTATCAATCAAACGGACATTTGAAAAGCGAATCGCTGCCATTAAAATTTTTCGTTCATCGTCTTTAGGAGCTCGTTGCAAATCTGGGTAGGCAAGATATTCGAGATACTCTACTTTTGCAGAAGTTTCTTCGATTTTTTTACGTGCTTGCTCCAAGACAATCGCTGCTTCTTCACCGTCTTGTAAGCGTGCCTTTGCAAGCGTTAGTGCTTGCGATAAGACAACCGCTTCTTGACGTTCTTCTGACGTTAAAAAGACATTACGTGAGCTTTTAGCTAACCCATCTTTTTCACGCACAATCGGAACAGGCACAATTTCAAGCGGAAAGTAATAATCACGTACAAGCGTTTCAATCAATGCGAGTTGTTGTGCATCTTTTTGACCAAAATAGGCACGTGTCGGTTGAACGAGCATGAATAATTTTGAAACAATTTGTAGAACACCATTAAAGTGATTTTGTCGACTTGCACCACATAAAATATGCGAAGCAGGACCTGCATCATATGTAATGCCGCCATGACTTCCATATATTTCTTCAACGGAAGGCGCAAAGATAAAATCTACTTGTAAATCTTCACATTTTTTAGCATCCCCGTCTAAGTCACGTGGATAGCGATCGAAATCTTCATTTGGACCAAATTGTGTAGGGTTTACAAAAATACTTACGACTACAACATCATTTTCTTGTCGCGCTTGTTGAATCAACGTAGCATGCCCTTCATGCAAAGCCCCCATCGTTGGTACTAATCCAATGGAATGAATTGCAAAAGGTTGAAGTTCTTCTTTTAGTTCTGCTACGGTTTCAATAATTTTCATCCTTTTTTGCCTCCATATAATGAAATCGATTGGTGTTCTTTCAAATGAAAACTTTGCTCATCACTTGGAAAAACACCTGTTTTTACTGCTTTTTTATATTTGGCAATACCTAGCTCAATTTCAGCACCGACATCTGCAAATTGTTGTACAAATTTAGGAATATGATGGTGCCCATAATGTAGTGCATCATGGAATACGAGCACTTGACCATCCGCTTCATTTCCTGCACCGATTCCAATCGTCAGTACATGTAGCTGCTGATTAATTTCAAACATCATTTGCTTCGGAATACATTCAAACACAATCGCACAGACACCTATTTCTTCAAGCGCTTTTGCATCACGCAAAATTTTTTCTGCATCTTCTTGTGTTTTCCCCTGTACTTTATAACCGCCCAATACAGCTGCTTGTTGCGGTTGTAGCCCTAAATGTCCTACAACTGGAATGCCTGCTTCAATCATTAACTGAATCGTTGGCAGTAGATTCCCTGCACCCTCGACTTTTAAAGCGTTCGCACCTGTTTCTTGGAAAACACGTACAGCTACTTTCAACGCTTCATAAGAATCGCCATGATAGCTACCAAATGGTAAATCAACAACCATAAATGTATCTTTAGCACCTCGGCGAACTGCTTTACCATGATGAATCATCTCTTCGACTGTCACTTGAACAGTCGAGTCATATCCTAAAACAACCATTCCTAAAGAATCACCTACTAAAATCATATCGACTTCCTGTTCTTCTGCCAATTTAGCCGATGGATAGTCATAGGCTGTAATCATCACAATCTTGTCCTGTTTTTCTTTCATTTTTGGAAAATCTGCAACACTTTTCATTGTTACCCTCCTAAATGTGTTGAACGATGACACTGTAACTTACATTAATCTTTTTTTAATTCAATATCAGCTGAATACACACTTTTCGTTTCACCGTCTGGTAATTGTACTTTTAATACACCATCATTCGTAATCGCAACAGCCTTACCATAGAAGACTTCTGTCAATGTTGTTACTTTAATCGTTTGACCAATGGTGCAAGAATAACTTTCCCATTCCTTCTTAATTGAAGGGAAACCTTCTTTAATGTATTGATTCGAATAATGCTCTAAATAATATAAAATACGTGCAATTAATACAGCACGGTCGACTTCTCGTCCTGTTTGTAATTTTAAAGAAGTCGCAATACCATGAATTTCTTCCGGGAAATCATCCATTGTGTGATTGACATTAATACCAATACCCATGATTAATGCATTTACACGGTCAGGGTCTGCCTGTAACTCCGTTAAAATCCCTGTAATTTTAAAACCATCGATTAATAAATCATTCGGCCACTTAATTTGAGGACGAATACCTGCTACATCTTCAATTCCTTTTGCGATTGCTACAGCAGCTACTAATGTAAATTGTGGTGCCTCATAAGGTGGCACATCTGGACGTAAAATGACACTCATCCAAATTCCTTTTCCTTTTTGAGATTGCCACGGCCTTTGCATACGTCCGCGACCGAGTGTTTGTTCCTCACAGATGACAACGGTTCCTGCTTTAGCGCCCTCCTGTGCCAATTGATGTGCTACTGGCTGCGTAGATGGAAGTGTTTCTTCAAAAATAATCGTTTCACCAAATGTAGTTGTTTCAAGTGCTGCTTTAATTTTTGCTGGATCAATACTGTTTGGTTGCGATGTCAAAATATAACCTTTTTTTCGAATGGTCTCAAACGTATAACCCTCTTCTTCTAATTGTTTAATATACTTCCAAATAGCTGTACGCGATAAACCGAAATCATCTGCAAGTTGTTGACCCGAAACAGGAGATGGAGTGGACTGTTGTAATTTTTTTAGAATTTTATATTTATACGAACCATTCATTTTGCAACCATTCCTTTATTGTTTGTTCATTATTTTCTAACTGACCGTTCACAACACGCTTCACAATCTCATCTAATACTTCACGTAACCATGGGCCGCCTTTTTGGTTCATCCAGGTCATGAGATGTTTTCCCGTAACAGCAATCTCCTGTACATGTTGAATCGGTAAATCTTGCTTTTCTTTTACTAATTCTGGATAACTTATAAGTTTTGTTACATTTTGCAACGCAAGAAGCTCACATGCACATTCCCAATACTTCAAATCATATTGAAAAAGCTCAAACTTAGTTGGTCGGTGCTGAAACAAAATATCGTAGCAAGCTTTCGCTTGTTTCACAAATGACTTTTCATCATTTGAACAACGATACTGTTGAAGTAAGGTAAAGTCATTCGTTAAAATGCACCAATATGTCCAGCCCCATTTTGCATCTTTTGCAGCATAGTTCTGCCATTTACTATAGGCTTCAAAAGTACCTGGAATCGCTTCACCAAGATTATATTCTTGCATATAGTACATCGCTCTTTCCGTTGCACGACTCACAAAAATTTTATCCCATTCAGCTTTCACACGTTCAATAGCAATCTCACCTAAATAATGCGACGTTTTTTGCATAGCGATAAGTGTCTCTTGTTCCAATGTAAAGCCTAATTGAGCTACAAAACGTACACCTCGAATAATGCGCAATGCATCTTCTGAAAAACGGGCATACGGTTCGCCCACTGCACGAATAATTTTCTTTTGTAAATCTTCTTGACCTTGGTATAAGTCTACTAGCTCTCCAGAACGTCTAAGTGCCATTGCATTAATCGTAAAATCACGTCTTTTTAAATCTTCTGCTAATGAACGAACGAACGTTACTTCATCTGGTCGACGACGGTCTGTATAGGTTCCTTCCGTACGAAACGTTGTTACCTCAATAGGTTCTTCAAAACCTAACACAAGAATCGTACCATGTGCAATCCCTACATCTACGGTTTTTTCAAATAATGCCTTTACTTCAAGCGGCATTGCACTCGTTGCTACATCTACATCATTCGCTGGTTTATCTAATAAATAATCCCTTACAGCACCGCCTACAATAACCGCTTCATGTCCATGCTGTTCTAATATTTCCATGACGTCATGTGCCGACTGCCATGCAGGATGTTTCATCACTTTTGAACCACCTTTTCATATAGCGCTTCGTATTGCTCAACAATTTTCTCCGAGTGAAATCGATTTTGTACACTTTGAATTGCTCGTTTTCTAAACAACTGTAATTTCTCATCATCTAATAATAAGCTAATCGCATGGTGAGCAGCTTGATCTGTATCACCTAGTTCAACAATATAGCCATTTTTTTCATGACAGATGACTTCTGGAATTCCACCAATACGTGTACCGATTCCTGGAACACCACAAGCCATTGCTTCTAATAACACTAATCCGAACGCTTCTTTTTCAGACATAAGTAGTTTTAAGTCAGCCATTGCATATAATTCTGCTAAATTCTCTTGCTTTCCTAAAAATAAAATATCCTCACCATATGGTGTTTGTTTTGCGAGTTGCATCGCCTCATGTTTTTCAGGACCATCACCAATTAATAATAATTTTGATTTTACATATTTACGTGTTTTGATGAATGTATCAATCACATCTGGCACGTGCTTCACCTTACGGAAATTCGATACATGCACCAAAACTTTTTCATCTGGCTCAATACCAAATGCTTCACGTAATTCACGCCCGTCTCGTGGATAATATTCACGTTCATCCACAAAATTATAAACCGTTTCAATGGTTTGATTCGGCTGGATTAATTCCAATGTTTGATTTTTTAAAGATGTCGATACAGCTGTCACAACATCCGATTTTTCAATACCATAACGGATTGCCGTTGTTAGTAGTGCATCGTCACCTAGAACTGTAATATCCGTTCCATGAAGTGTCGTCACAATTCCTACACGCTTCCCTGCTTGTCCCGCCATATCGCGTCCAAGAACTGCACAAACAGCATGTGGAATCGCATAATGTACATGTAATATATCTAACTGCTCTTCACGAATAACATCTGCCATACGACTTGCTAGTGCAATATCATATGGTGGATATTGAAAAACAGAATAATTATTAACTTCTACTTCATGGAAGAAAATATTTGGATACACTTTATTTAAACGAAAAGGCATGCTTGACGTAATAAAATGAATTTCATGACCACGTTCTGCAAGCATCTTACCTAACTCCGTTGCCATAACGCCTGATCCACCTACTGTTGGATAGCATGTAATCCCGATTTTTAACTTTTTCATAATGAGCACATCACTTTCTTTATTTAGAACGTCTTTCAGCTAATAACCGAAAATCAATAAAACCATGTTCCAATCCTTTTAATAGCACTTCTGCTGTCCCCATGTTTGTCGCAAGTGGCACATGATATACATCACTTAAGCGCATCAAAGCTGAAATATCTGGTTCATGTGGCTGGGCTGTAAGTGGATCGCGGAAAAAAATAACCATATCCATATCATTATTCGCAATCATTGCGCCGATTTGTTGATCTCCGCCGAGTGGCCCCGAACGAAAACGCGTAACAGATAAAGAAGTAGCATCGATAATCCGTTGCCCTGTTGTACCTGTTGCGAATAATTCATGCCGTTCTAAAATGGGCTTATATGCGATTGCAAACTCTACCATATCTTCTTTCTTTTGATCGTGTGCAATTAATGCGATTTTCATGTCAATCTCTCCTTACAAAATATTTTCTAAACCATATACAAGATGATCTAATGTCATCACTTTTTCAACACATAACTTTACACCTGACATAAATGAAGCGCGATTATATGAATCATGACGAATTGTTAGCATTTGACCCTCGCCACCAAATAATACTTCTTGATGCGCTACAAGACCCGGTAAACGAATACTGTGGATACGCATACCATCAAAATCTGCACCACGAGCACCTGGAATCGTTTCTTTTTCATCTGGATGTCCTTGCTTATGTGAAGGACGACTCTCTTGAATCAATTGAGCCGTTTTAATTGCTGTACCCGATGGTGCATCTAATTTTTGATCATGGTGTAATTCAATAATCTCAACATCTGGCATATACTGAGCTGCCATCGCCGCAAACTTCATCATTAGTACAGCACCTACTGCGAAGTTTGGTGCAATAATAGCTCCAATTCCATGCTGTTTTGCATAATCTGTTAATTCTTGTAACTGCTCATCTGTAAAGCCCGTCGTACCGATTACAGGTCGTACACCATGTGTTAAAGCTAATTTTGTATGTTCATAAACAGCTTCTGGTGTTGTTAAATCAATTAATACATCTGGTTTTACTTCATTACATAATGTCTGTAAATCCATAAATACGGGTACATCATATGTATCTGGAAATTGTGGATATTGTTGTAGATTTTCTGCAATTTCTTTATGATCGAGCACCCCTACTAATTGAAAATCTTCTCTGCTCATAACGGTATGTACCGCTTCTTTTCCCATGCGCCCTCTTGGTCCTGCTATTGCTACTGTAATCATGTGTGTTATTCCTCCCTTATTTTGTAACCCCTGTAGTATCTTTATCTTTTTATTGTAAAAATAGTTAAAATACATGATAATGTAAGTCTATCCATCCATTTATTGTTTGAATTGATTTCATCTCTATTACACATTATACAATATGCGAAATAAATAGTAAGATAGAAAACTTCATTTTCGCGTATTTCATTCGATTGGAGGTCTTTTTTTTGGGTTTAGTTAAAGTAAAAAATACGCTGTTTATTTTACTTGGTGCAGCAATCTTTAGTTTTGGTCTTGTAAATTTCACATTAGAAAACAAGCTAGGTGAAGGTGGTTTTACAGGGATTACATTGATTCTTTACTTTCTATTTAAATGGGACCCTGCACTCATGAACTTAGTATTGAACATCCCCATGTTCTTTATTGGTTGGAAAATTCTTGGTAAGCGTGCATTCGCCTATACGATTATTGGTACAGTCAGTGTATCTTTCTTCATTAAAGTATTCCAAATTGTCAATGTTCATATTCCATTAAACGATGATTTATTACTTGTTTCTTTATTTGCAGGTGTATTTTTAGGTGGAGGTCTTGGCATTATCTTCCGCTTCGGAGGTACAACAGGTGGTTCTGATATCATCGCACGTCTTGCGGATAAATATTTTGGTTGGCCAATGGGTAAGACGATGTTCTTACTTGATGCGCTCGTTATTGCGATTTCTGCATTAACATTCTTAGACATTCGTACAACCATGTACACATTAGTAGCTGTTTTCATTGCAGCACGCGTGATTGACTTTGTACAAGAAGGGATGTATGCAGCACGCGGTGCGCTTATTATCTCAGACCATTATGAAGAAGTAGCTTCAAAAATCACAACACAGATGGAACGTGGTGTAACATATTTAGAAGGTGAAGGTTTTTATACGAAAGAGCAACGTAAAATTGTTTATTGTGTCGTATCTAAAAATGAATTATTCAAATTAAAAAGTCTCGTCAATTCGGTCGATCCATATGCATTCGTATCTATATCCGAAGTGCATGAAGTGTCTGGAATGGGCTTCACATTAGACGACGAACGCAATCCACTCCATCATTAAAAACAAAAAGAGAACTCTTGCTACTATAGCGAAGTTCTCTTTTTTTGTGTGTAATGAATGAGACTATATATTAGGTGATGTCGGTTCTTTACACTGATTTGTTGTTTGGCATGTATGAACCCACTTCTGAATCGAGTGAATCACTTCTTTAAAAGCTTGACCATTTTCGGTTAAACAGTATTTTGTTTTTTTAACAGAATCATTAATATATTCTTTTTCAATCATATCGGCATCGACTAATTCGTTTAAACGCTGTGTTAATAAACGATCCGAAATGCCTTCGATTCGCGCATGAATTTCATTGTAGCGTAATGGACCATCAACTAAACTATATAAAATTGCCCCAATCCATTTCTTACCGATAAATTCAATTGCTTGATGATAATTTTGACAAACTTGCTCTGAATAGATAGGCTGTGTCATGTCGAATCGCTCCTTTACATTTATTATTGTACCACAAATGAAATAATGATTGACATAAAAACTAACTTAAAGTAAGATGTTTTATATACCTACTAACTTACTTTAAGTTAGTTAAATATAGGAGGAATTTTTATCATGTCAACAACAACAAAATCAGCTGTAATTGAAAATATGTATGCACGTAAATCGATTCGTAAATACGATACTGAATATAAATTAACAAAAGAAGAAATTTCAGATTTATTAACAGATGCAATGACTGCACCTTCTTCTTCAAACCAACAACCTTGGCGCTTCATCGTTATTACAGATGAAGAAAAGAAAAAAGAATTACGTACGATGGCATTCAATCAAGAACAAGTTGAAACAGCTCCAGCTATTATCGCGGTTTTAGGTGATACTGACTTCCATAAAAATGCACGTAAAATTCACCAGCTAAGTGTAGATGCTGGCGTTATGGATCCAGAAGTGGCTGAAAAACTAACAGAAAATGCTGAAACACTTTACAGCGGTATTCCTGTAGCTACGCGTCATTCAGTAGCTATGTACGATGCTGGATTAGTGTCAATGCAACTTTTATTAGCTGCAAAAGATCGTGGACTAGATACAGTTGTAATGGGTGGATTCAATAAAGATGAATTTGCAAAATCATATAACTTACCAGAAAATGAATTCCCAATCGTTCTAATCGCAATTGGTAAAGGAACAGGCCCAGCACGTGGTACTTCTCGTTTATCTGTTGAAGATGTAGTGCGCTTCGTATAATCATTAAATTAAGAGACTGTAGTGCTATTTTAGACACTACAATCTTTTTATATACCATACAAAAAGACTTGATTCACATGAAAGCGAATCAAGCCTTTTTTATTGAAACTCCTTACTTATATGAAAATAGTTTCTCACATATGTAATTCATCTATTTAATTTAAATTAACGTGTTGTACCATAGCTTACTACACGTTGATTCCAGTAACCGCTTAATGATTGGAATTTCACACTATTACCAGCTGCGTGTAATACTTGATTGTTACCTGCGTAAATTCCTACATGTGATATATATGAACCACCTGGAGTTGCTGAGAAGAAGATTAAGTCTCCTACTTTTGGCGAACTTACACGTTTAACAGAAGCTTTTTGTGCTCTACTTGTACGTGGTAATGATTTCATACCTGCTTGTTTATATACATAAGATGTGAAACCAGAGCAGTCAAATCCACCTGGACGTGATCCACCCCATACATATGGTGTACCTACATATTTACGACCTGCATTAATAATCGCATTACCAGAAGCTGCAGATGCTTTTTTCACTGTTTTCTTTGCTTTTTTTGAAGAAAGATATTTACCTGACACCCAGCCTACTTTACCATTGTATTTTACTTTATACCAAGTACCTGAAACAGTTTTACGTTGGTATGCATATACTTTTTTACCTTTTGGAATAGTTAAAACACGTTTTGCTTTTGTTGTTGGACCTGTACGCATATTTAAAGCTGCTTTTGTATAGTAATTTTTAGAAACTTTTGTTGTTTTTGATGAAGCTGCAGATGCTTGTTGTTCAGTGGCTACCCCTGTAAAACCTACTGTTAAAGCCAATGCACCTGTTAAGATTGATGTCAGTAATTTATGTTTCTTCATGAATTTATGAACACTCCCATGTTTTTAATTTGATTGATTTATATGTCATTTGTTATTATGTACGAACTTTTTTAACTGAGACTAACTTTACACGAATTAGCTTACAGTCTAGCGTCAAATAAGTTACAGATATATTACAAATTATTACGAGCTTGACTTATATTTAGCAGAATCTTATTAAATCAATGGTTGAATGCTTATTATTTTCTGGCTTTTTTCTTGTAAAATAATTTCATCCTCTTATTTTTCTTCTTTTTTTTAAAAAATGACATAAAAAAACACCTCGTATATTACGTCAATGTAACAATACAAGGTGTTTTTGTGTTATTAATCTTCGCGGTTTCCCATACCTGTATAAATTAATACAAGTCGTGCAAGTTCCATGACCGCTGTTGCTGCTGCTGCAACATATGTTAATGCTGCTGCTGTTAATACTTTTTTCGCTTTTGGATATTCTTCATTGTTAATGATGCCCAATTGATCAATTTGGCGCATCGCACGCTTAGAAGCATCAAACTCAACTGGTAATGTTACTACTTGGAAAAGTACACCAATGGCTAATAAGATAATACCTACTAACATTAATGGCTTAAATGTTGCAATCATACCAATCATAATGAAAATCCATGAAGCGTTTGACGAAATATTCGCTGCTGGAACTAATTTTGAGCGCCATGTTAAGAATGAATATGCTTCCGCATCTTGAATAGCGTGACCACATTCATGGGCTGCAACTGCTGTGCCTGCAATCGATGTTTCATAAAAGTTATGCGTTGATAAACGCACTACTTTTGTAGATGGATCGTAATGATCTGACAAAAAACCATCGACTGGCTCAACTTTTACATTTCCTAATCCATTTTGGTCTAAAATTTTACGAGCAACTTCGGCACCCGTCATTCCTGATGTTGAATATTCTTGCGAATAGCGTGTATATGTTTTCTTTACTTTACGTTGTGCATACAGTGGTAATAACATTAAAACAGCAAAGTAGATAATATACATCATAATTGACAATCTGACCATCCTCCTAGTTCGTTCATAGTTTTATTTTAAGGTCAAACAAAATTTGGGGCAACTGAAAACCTCTTTTTCATTGCAAAGATTGCAATGATTAGACACACAATTGACAACCAAAATGTAAAGTATCCAATTCCTGTCATATATTGATTTAACATATGGTACCAAGGCATATACTTAAAGACATAGTCAATCACGACATCATGTAATGTCCAAATTGCTGTGATGATGATATGAACACTTTTAAAGTCATACATCGGCATATAAAGCAAACCTTGGACAGCCATTAAACCATGACTAACTACAAGCATCCAACCACCAAATCCAAGTGAACCTAACTCGTTTAAGACCATTAAATTCATGACCACAGCCCATACACCGTATTTTACAAGCGTCACAAGCGCTAACGCTTCAAATAAGCGCCAATGTTTTTTTAACAACCAACCAATAATCGCAATTGAAAAGAATAGTGTAGCTGTTGGACTATCTGGTATAAATATTAAAAAGATGGGCTTTGTTTCAGCCAACTGATCTCCGTACCAAATGTATCCATAAATAGAACCTAATAGATTAACGATTAATAACATGGTTAAAAATAATTTTGATATTAAAACCATCCATAATCTCGCCCATATGTAGCGCATGAAATCCCCACCTCTATCTCTATCCATTATATAGTAGATGTTTTCAAACGGTCTACTATCATTTCTTTTTCTGAGAAAAAGAGGCTGGGACATAAATAGCTCTCAGTCACACAAAAAAGGAGATTGCGCAGGCAATCTCCTTTTTGTGTGATTTTTTTCATCAGTGATGGGAGGGTTTTACCCTCTCATCGCATACTTTCTTAGGTTGGTCGCCATTAAGGCAAGTCCGATTTCATTTCGGACCTTCGATTTTCCGCGAAGTGAAAATCGAGTGAAACCCAAATTCGCCTTCAAAAATCCAAAAACTGGTTCCACATCGATTTTTCGTTTTCGATAAATGGCGCCTGTTTTTGCTTCTGAAAGCGTCGCTTGAATCATTTTCTTTTGTTCTTCCCAATGCGTATTGATGGCTAATCTTCGATTGTTTCCTTCACGTGCTTTTGTACAAGATGAACGGAAAGGACATCCTGAACAGTCTTCACATGTATAGATTTTAAAATGACGTGTAAATCCTGTCTTATCCGTACGTGTTGAATCATATTGGTACTTTACTAATTGTCCATTCGGGCAAGTATAACAATCGGTCGTTGCGTCATATGCCCAATTGCTTGTTTTAAAAGGATCTTTAAGATATTTTCGTTGCTGTTCTTTGCGATACATACCATATGTAATTAATGCTTTACGTTGGAGTGTTTCTACCACGTATTGATAGTTCGGTTCACTACCATAACCTGCATCGGCGACAATATGTTCAGGTAATTCAAAATAATGAGCTTGAATATCTTGTAAAAAGGGCACGAGCGTTTTTGTATCTGTCGGATTCGGATACACCTCATAAGCAAGGACATATTGATTTTCTGTTGCGATTTGAACATTGTAACCGGGTTTCAGTTGTCCATTCTTCATATAATCGTCTTTCATACGCATAAATGTCGCGTCGACATCGGTTTTTGAATAACTATTTCGTGTACCCATCTGTTGTAAATGAAGACGATATTGTCTTTTTCGGACAATCCAATCTTTCACTTGTTTTAAATATTGTTTCGGTGTTTTACGTGCTGCACGCAATTGTTTTCGTTCGGTTGAATCAGAGGAAGCTTCCAGCTTTTCTGTATAATCATCAATCACTTCTTCTAATGTCGAAGCGACTTGTTCTAGCTCTTCTTCAGATAAAGCCTCTTTTTGTTCCTTTTGAATGGCAGGCAAAATACGTTCTTCTACGAGTTGCTCGTATAAGGCATTAGACTTTTCAATCATACTAGCTTGATAGTTTTCAACCGACTTCTTCCATACAAAAGTGAACTTATTGGCATTCGCTTCAATTTTTGTGCCATCAATGAAAATCGCTTGTTGGTCAATGCATTTTTCTTCAATTAATCGACAACGGAATTGGATAAAGCATTGTTTTAGAAGTTCTTGCATCTGTGGATGAACGCGAAAACGATTAATCGTACGGTAACTTGGTTCGTAACCTTGTGCTAACCACATCATACGTACACTATCTTTTGTTAAATCTTCAATCCGACGACCTGAAAAAATAGATTGTGTATAACCACATAAAATAATTTTTAACATCATTTTAGGGTGATAAGAAGGACAACCTGTCGCTTTGTAGAAAGGAGCGAAAGCTTCTTCTGGAATACTTTCAACTAAATGATGGATCGAAAAAGCAATATCCTTTTCAGCTAGTTTCATTTCAAAATCTAATGGTAAAATCACTTGATTCATGTTATAGTTTTTATACATAAAGAGCACTTCCTTTTATTATTTTTGTGGTGAGATACTTAAATTTTAACAGGAAAGGCTCTTTTTTTGTATCCATTTTTTTATTTTGGATGGGCGTGTGGGCGTGACTTCTGCGGGAACAGCACGAGCGGAATATCCATGTTGGCGATGCATCGCCAACATGAGATGAAGCCGTGCCCGCGAAAAGCATCGCCCAAAACGAACATCCGCAGACAGACCAAAAAGAGCTTCGGCATTTTCATGTGCCGAAGCTCTCTTACTTTTAACTAGGGTTTTGTCCCAGCCTCTTTTTTCTATTTACTGTAATTGGTTCAACTGATCCGACAACTGTAAAAACCGTTCTTTATCACGATTATCAATTGCTTCATCAATTTGTTGTAATAACACTTTCTTTTGGAAATTTTTCATGGTTACATCGAGTAATTTTTCAGCAACTTCACGATCACCGTAATTCGATTGTAAATACTTTGGAATATACGGATTCTCTTCTAAAACAGCTAAGTAAGCCGGATTAGGTGGTATTTTAGGGAAGTTTAGCTGAATGTATATATCTTCTTCCGAATTCAATCTTAAATCATGAAATGACTTTTCTGCATCAGCCGTCATTAAATTTCCTTTATAAAAACGGAATGGGATTCCAGATGAATCGATTGTCGACATGACCATTGCTCTTGGACAAAAATGCGCTTCTTCTACGAAATGAATTCTTTCTAATAAATCATCGTGCCCTACAATATAATTAAGAATCCAAACACATTCTCTTCGTTTCATATCGTAACGCTTTAAGAACCATTTAATAAATACCTTTTTCTCTACATTTGTCACAGATGCCTTCATAAATACCCCTCCTTTAGTAAGTAATTCTTTCCAATCACTTGCTGAACCGGGTGTAACTTAAGCGTCAAAGCTTGCTTGTAAATCAATCCATTGCGGTTCTTCAGGTTGTAAGTCACGTAAAAGTGCTACAATCTGTAAGGCTTCTTGTCTTTTCCCATCCTCGATTAAGAAATAAACATATTTCTCTAAGAAGTCCACATCTTCTTTATAATCTTCGAATGCCTGACGGTAATGTGTGTAAGCTTCTTCATACATTTCTAAACGATCATAGGCAAGCGCCGCAAAAATTGAAAGTGCTGTCCATTCAAAGTCGTCTTTCGATAGACCTTCAATGAGTTCAACAACTTCTTCATCGCGCTCTTCCGATGATAAGATTGATACGAGTGTATGCACTGCTTCCATATATTCTGGGTCAAGTGCAATAGCTTGACGAAGAAATGCTTCTGCTTCCTCTGGCAATTTATTTTTGATTGCCATTTTACCAGCAAACAAGAATAATTCCTTGTCATACTCATCTCGTTTAATACCCTCTTTAATTACTTCTAAAGCTTTGACATTGTCTTCCATCATGGCATAACTTTGCGCCAATAATAGATAACCGGCAAAGTAATCTGGATCAAGCGCACGTAAATCTTCACCATAGCGTGCTGCCGCTTCGTACATCTCTAATTGAAAAGCACTATACGCTGCACCAAATAATAAATCAGGCGATGTACTCTCTTTTAATGCCTCTAAATAATAATAGTAGGCATCTTCAAAAGCTGCACCCGTACGATGAACTTCTGCAATACGTTCAACTAGACGAACACCTGCAATTTCTTTTTGATTTTTATATAAATTCTCATATAAACGAGCTGCTTCACTTAGACGTCCCATCTCCATTAATAACTCTGCCTTTGCAAACTGAAGAAGTGGTTCATCTGGTAATAACTCAAGCGCTTCATTCATATGTTTTTCCGCTACTTCATATAAACCTTGCATTTGATAATAATCAGCAAGCGCCAATAATACTTGTGGATATTCTTCTGCATCTTGTGGAATTGATAAGAATAAGTCCAATGCTTCATCTTCTTGATTGGTTTCCATCAATAATGAGGCACGGTCAACCTTAATTTGATTTTCTTCTGGGAATAAAAATTGTAAATGCTCTAACACACTCGTTGCTTCATGAATAAAACCTAAATTCATCAAGTAACCAGCAACTTCATATTGCATATCTGGATCGACATGTAACTTGAATTCTTCCATTAGTGCATGAATTTGATTAAGGTCACCTTGCTCCATTGCTTCAACCATTTGTTGTTGGATTGTCATCTGTCATCCACCTATTTCTAAATTATTTTCATCTTTATGCTACATGAGGAAAGTAGGATATACAAGGAAAAACGCTTGAAATATCGAAGAAAATTACAGGTAAAATATGACTGATTACCTTCTTATTTCTCTGTTTAAAATAAAAACAAACTACCCTGATAAAAACCGCATCATGATAGCTTGTTTTATGAACTATTTCATTAGACTGTCTAAATCTTCAAAGAATGTTGGATAAGATACCGCAATACAATCTGCATCATCTAATGTTACAGCACCATCTGTAATAAGTGCTGCAATGGCATTCATCATACCCATACGGTGATCGCCATATGTCTTTAATGCTGCACCATGAAGCTGTGTAGGACCTTCAATAATCATACCGTCTTCTGTTGCTGTAATATTCGCACCTAATTTTGATAATTCCGCAACAACTGCATCTAAACGATTCGTTTCTTTCACTTTTAATTCTTCTGCATCACGAATAATCGTTGTTCCTTCAGCCTGTGTCGCAAGTAAAGCAATAATTGGAATTTCATCAATTAGTCGCGGAATTAAATCTCCACCAATAGTTGTACCTGTGAGCTGTGATGTACGAATAATGACACGACCTGCTGGCTCAGCATGCTCATGGTCATAAGATTGAATTTCTAGATTTGCACCCATTGCTTCTAACACTTCAACGATACCTGTACGTGTCTTATTAAGACCTACATTTTCAAGAGTAATTTCACTACCTTTTGTAATAGCACCTGCTACAAGGAAAAAGGCAGCTGAAGAAATATCACCTGGAACAGCGACATGACTCGCTGTTAACTTTTGTCCACCTGCTAACGAAATCACACCATCTGTTGTATCAATATTTACACCAAATTGACGTAGCATTAATTCCGTATGATCACGTGTTGCTTCTTTTTCGCGAACAATTGTTGTACCTTCTGCATTTAGACCTGCTAATAACACTGCAGATTTAACTTGCGCACTCGCTACAGGCAATGTGTAATCAATCGCTTGTAATATCGTACCTTTCACTGCGATTGGTGTAAATTGTCCATCTTCTCGCCCTGTAATATGTGCACCCATTTCGCGTAAAGGATTAATGACACGCTTCATTGGACGTTTGGCAATCGATTCATCACCAGATAATACTGCGTGTACGTGTGAACCAGCTAGTAAACCAAGTAATAGACGTGTCGTTGTGCCAGAGTTTCCCATGTACAAAATATCCATCGGCTCTTGAAATGCGTCCATACCTTCACTTTCAATCGTCACATCTGTACCTTGTTGTTCGATTTTAACACCCATTTGTTTGAAGGCTTCAATTGTACGAAGACAATCTTCCCCCGGTAAAAAGCCTGTAACTGTTGTCTTACCTTTTGCCATACTTCCGAACATGATGGAACGGTGTGAAATGGATTTATCGCCTGGAACCGTAATCGTTCCTTTTAATGATTGATTTTGTAATTGAACGATTTTTTGCATCGTCATCTCTCCTTTACGAAATATAAAATTCATATGGACTACGTGTACGAATGCATTCTGCTGCTCGCTTACGATCTCCACTTGATTGGAAACTTACAACTAAAATACCGAAAACGTCTTCCCTTGTTTCGACAATTCGAATATTTGTAATACTAATTTTTTCTTCTGCAAAATAACCTGTAATTTCAGCGATACTACCAGGATAATCTGGTACATCAATATATAAATCATATGTTGTAAATAAGGCACCTGATGTATCAGGTAATGCATCACGAAATTGTTTTGCTTCTTCAAAAAATTGATAAATGTCTTGTTCGGTACCTTCTTCTAAAATCGATTGCACACGTGACATCTCTTGTTGCCATTTTTCTAATTGGTCTTGTATTTGTACGCGATTTTGCACCGTAATATCTTGCCACATCGTTGGATTAGAACTAGCGATTCGTGTGATATCTCTAAATCCACCTGCAGCAAGCCTTTTTGTAAAAGGATGCTCTGCATTTTCATTTGCTAGTTGATGTACAAGTGACGCTGCTACAACATGCGGGAAATGACTAACAACCGATGTCATATGATCATGTTCTTCAGCAGGAACAACCATTAGTTTGGCATTTGTTAGTTTTAAAATTCCTTCTAAAGCTTTCACTTGTTCTTCCTTTGTACTTCCCAAAGGTGTCAACATATAATATGCATTTTCAAATAAAATTGGTTTAGCTGCTAGAACACCACTTTTATGTGAACCTGCCATTGGATGCCCACCAATGAATGTAATACCTTTTTCAGCTAAATGTTGCGCTTCTTCCATGATAATAGCTTTTGTACTTCCTGTATCTGTCACAATGGTATGTGATGGTACAGTCCATGTTTGAAGTTCTTTCATCCATTGAAGTGTCGCATTCACAGGTGTCGCAAAAATGACAAAGTCGGCTTCTTTTACGGCTTCTTTCGGATGTGTTGCTGCTTTATGAATAACCCCCAATACTTTCGCACTTTGAAGTGTATCGGCATTTGCATCATAACCGATAATTTCATGTTCTGGAGAGCGTTGTAAAGCAAGCGCAAGCGAACCGCCAATTAAACCTAAACCTACGATGAGAATTCGCTTTTTATTCAAGCAAATACCTCATGTTTTTGTAACACTTCTTCTAGCTGTGCGAGTAAGCCTTCATTTTGTTCTTTTGTGCCAATTGTCACACGAATATAGTTTGGAACACCAAGTGGATTACCGCTACGAATAATATAGCCTCGTGACATTAACTCTTGGAATACAACATCACTATCCATCTTCACTTCAAATAAGATGAAATTCGTATCTGTTGGGTAGTAATCTAATTGGTGTTTTTCACAAAAAGCGATATATTGTTTTTTACCATCTTCATTTATTTCACGACATAACTCAATATATGCTTGGTCCGCAATTGCTACCGGAACAATCGCCTGACTTAATACTGTATTGTTAAATGGGCCACGTACAGGGTCAAGTCGTGCAATCAATTCTTTATTGGCAATCCCGTAACCTACACGGAAAGCTGCTAAACCATATGCTTTTGAGAACGTACGCATAATGATTAAGTTGTCGTATTGCTTTAATAGTGGTAATGAATCTGTACAATTTGGATTTGTTACATATTCAAAGTAAGCTTCATCTAAAACGACAAGTACATTTTTCGGTACTTTTTTCAGGAATGCTTGTAGTGGTTCATCTTCAATAACCACACCTGTTGGATTATTCGGACTACATACCCATACAACTGCTGTATTTTCGTCAATTGCATCAAGCATCGCATCTAAATCATGTGTACGATTCTTTAATGGAATTTCACGAATTTCCGCACCTTCAATCCGTGCATTTAATTTATATTGTGAGAATGTTGGTGTTGCCATAACTGTATTTACACCTGGTTGAAGTAACGCGCGTGTCACGATACTAATCAGTTCATCTGAGCCGTTACCAAAAATTAATTCGTCACCGTTCACACCTAAATGTTTTGCAACTGCTTCACGCATCTCTGTACCATAACCGTCTGGATATAATGCAAAGTTATGCACCGCATTCTCTAAATAAGCCGTTACTTTTGGTGAGCATCCTAATGGATTTTCATTCGATGCTAATTTTACAATCTCCGATAACCCGAATTCTTTCTTCACTGCTTCAATTGATTTTCCAGGTTGGTATGCTTTCAACCCTTTTACTGATTCTTTCCACTTCATCGTTAAGTCGCCTCTTTCTTCCTCATCTCATTATTTTACTAAGTCTGGTCTTAATTTCACTGCCTCATTTAAATAGACATGGGCAATTTCTTTCTGTGCTTTTTGCGTCTCTACATTCACAAGTAGACGGATACAAAGTGGTAACGCACCCTCTACATTCATTTCATGCATACACATAACTGGAACATAACCCCATCCCTCATACGTGCGTACAGCTTTTGCTGGAAAAGCAGATGTAATATCTGGCGTCGTTGTTGCAATAACGGATGATACATCTTCTGCTTTTACTTCATTGCGCTCAATGATTTCTTTTAATAATCTCGTTGTTTCAATCTCTACTTGTGTAGCATCATTTATGCTAATTGTTGTTGCACCTCTAATACCTCGAATCATATGAGACACCTCCTAAACAAGTGTGCGTAGTAGTATATCGATTTCGCGACATTCTTCTACTGTTACTTTTTGAACAAACGGTTTACCAATTTCATCTAATAAAACGAATTGTAAAATACCGTACTCTGCTTTTTTATCTGTCATTAAGTATGGTAATAACATATCAAACGTAAAATCATGTACTGGCTTGAATGTATAGCCGTTCTTTTGAGCGAAAGCTAAGAATTCTAACGTATTTGTACGATTTAGTTGACCGTACTTTTCACTTAACAATAAGGCATAGACCATACCAATCATAATCGCCTCACCGTGTGCTAACTTTCCAAATCCACAAGCAGCTTCAAGTGCATGACCATACGTATGACCAAAGTTTAAGTATTTACGTACGGAATGCTCTTGTTCATCTTGCGAAACAATGTCTGCCTTTACTGTGATTCCACGTTCTAAATAGTGTGCTAATTGCTCTTCTGATAAACCTTGAATATCTTGCGTTAAAAATTCTCCATACCATTGTTTATCCGAGATGAGGGCATGTTTAATCGCTTCTGCCATGCCTGAACGTACTTCTTTTTCAGGTAATGAAGCTAAAAATGCAATATCATATAAAACTGCTTCAGGTTGATAAAATCCACCAACCATATTTTTACCTAGTGGATGATTGATGGCTGTTTTTCCACCTACCGCTGAGTCATGCGCCAAAATAGTAGTTGGAATTTGAACAAATGGGATACCACGCATAAAAGTAGCTGCTACAAAACCTGTTAAATCTCCTACTGCTCCACCACCGAATGCAAAAAGCATTGATTTACGTGTACATTTTTGTTCTAAAAGGAATGTTTGTGCTGCGTAATAACTATCAAATGTTTTACATGCTTCACCTGCAGCTAGAATATGTAACTTGAATGGATGTGGAAAAGCTTTTGTGAAATGCTCTCCATGAATTGCCCAAACATGTTCGTCTGTAAATACAACCAATTGATCGGCTGTTTCGATTTTATCAGCAAGTGATGTAATAGCTTCTGTTAAATGATGTGAACCAATCACGACTTCATAGACGTGAGATGGTGTTTGTACGGGAATACGCATCATTAAAACTCCTTCGCTTGTTGTTTCATTTGCTCGATTTGTTGTTGCAGTTGCGGTAACTGATCTGCATGAAATTGGTCTAAAATTGCATTCGCAATTTCAAAGGCAATCGCATGTTCTGCTACGACTGATGCAGCTGGTACTGCACATGCGTCTGAACGTTCTACAGAAGCTTTAAATGCCTCTTTTGTTTCGATGTCCACACTTTGTAATGGCTTATAAAGCGTTGGAATTGGCTTCATAACACCACGTACAACAATTGGCATACCTGTAGACATACCACCTTCTAAACCACCTAAGCGATTTGTACGGCGTGTATAACCTTGCTCCTCATCCCAAATGATTTCATCATGTACTTGTGAGCCAGGTACATGCGCTGCTTCAAAACCAATACCAAATTCAACACCCTTAAAAGCATTGATACTAAGCATCGCTTGTGCCAACTTACCATCTAACTTGCGGTCGTAATGTACATATGAACCGACACCTGCCGGCATACCTTCTACGATGACTTCAACAACGCCACCAATTGTATCGCCTGCTTTTTTCGTTTCATCGATTAGTGCAACCATTTTCGCTGAAGCTTCTGGGTCCACGCAGTAACATGGATCTTCTTCTACGATTGCACGGATTTCTTCTACCGATTTTCCTTCAACTGCTTGTCGGTCGATTGTAATACCACCGATTTCTACAACATGCGCTACGATACGAATACCTAATTGTTCTAAAAGAATTTTAGCTACTGCACCAACAGCTACACGTACAGTTGTTTCACGTGCTGATGAGCGTTCTAAGACGTTTCGTAAGTCGCGGTGACCATATTTCATACCGCCTACTAAATCGGCATGTCCTGGACGTGGACGCGAGATTTGACGTTTGATCTCATTCGGGTCAACACCTTCTGGAAGTGGCTCTGCACCCATAATTTTTGTCCAGTGTTTCCAGTCATCATTCGTTACAACAAGTGCAACAGGAGAACCGAGTGTTTTACCATGGCGAATACCTGATGTAATCTCCACTGTGTCTGTCTCGATTTGCATACGTCGACCTCGACCATGTCCTCCTTGGCGTCTTTTCAGTTCATGATTAATCTGTTCTGCTGTAATTGGTAGTAATGAAGGAAGTCCTTCAATAATTGTTGTTAATTGTGGGCCATGTGATTCACCCGCTGTTAAGTATCTCATTTACGCTTTCCCCCTTCACATCGCTAAAGTATATGTTTTTCACTATAACATATATTTTTATAAATTTCAGTTGATTTTATAATAAAAATAAATTAACTGAAATTTTTATGTTTTTTGAATTTATTTTTATTTATAAAAAACCGCTTTTCACATATGCGAAAAGCGCATTCCTCTTATAGTTAACCTTTTTTACGATAGAAAAAGGTATCTTCTACTTCAAAATCATATTGTGCTGGATTAAAAATTTGTTCAGTGCTTCCAACAAATAGTACACCGCCTGGTTTCAAAGCTTTACTGAAGTTATGATAAATTTGATCTTTCGCTTCTTCTGTAAAATAAATCATGACATTACGACAAACGATTAAATCATGATTTTGTTCATATCGATCATTTAATAAGTTATGTTTTTTAAATGTAACCGTTCTTTTAATATCAGGCGTTACTTTATAAAAAGAACCTTCTTGCTCAAAATATTTTTGTTTCATTTGTGCTGGAACTTCGGCAAGGGAGCGCTCCGGATAGATGGCTGCTTTTGCTTTAGCAATTGCATTCTCATCTAAATCTGTAGCTGAAATAGATACTTGAGATAATGGCTGATGATTTGATAGTACCATCGCAAGTGAATACGGTTCTTCACCTGTTGAACAAGCTGCACTCCATACTTTTAAGCGTGGGCTTGCTTTCAAAAGACGTGGTAAAATCTTTTTCTCCAAAACTTCCCATCGTTTACCATTACGATAAAATTCAGATACATTAATCGTCATACGATCTAAAAATTCGTCCATAAGTTCACGATTAACATCCATCTCTTTGAAAAAGTCTACAAAATTACTAAAACCTTTTTTCTCATATAAAGACGTTAAGCGTCGTTTCATTTGTGCCTCTTTGTAAAGAGCTAAATCAATGCCGGTTTTCGTCTTTACACGTTCAACGAACATTTCATAATCTGTCATACCTTTTCCTCCCTCTATTCATACTTACCATTATAAAACATTTTTTCATATTCTGAAATAGTGTAACGTGAAAAGATGTTTATCAGAGCGCTTTCATTCATTTATTTTTAAAAAACGGACATAATCTGAAGCACAATAAAAAAAGAGCCACACAGATGTGCAACTCTTTCATTCAAAGTATCAAATCATTTTTACGGTTAGTAAAGATGTTTTTACTTTACTTATAATTTTCATCTCGTAGATGAAAATTATTTTACTAAACCTTCTTCACCGAAGAATAGACCGATTTCGCGTTCAGCAGATGCTAAAGAATCAGAGCCGTGAATGATGTTTTCAGCTACAGTTGTAGCGTAGTCACCACGGATTGTTCCTGGAGCAGATTCAGCTGGGTTTGTAGCACCCATCATAAGACGAGCTAAAGCGATTACGTTCTCGCCTTCCCATACCATTGCGAATACTGGACCAGAAGTGATGAATTCTACTAATTCACCGAAGAATGGACGCTCTGCATGCTCTGCATAGTGTTTTTCTGCTAATTCTTTTGTGATGTTCATTAGTTTAGCGCCTTTTAATTCGAAGCCACGACGTTCGAAGCGGTCTACGATATCACCTACTACTTGACGTTTTACGCCGTCAGGTTTAACCATTAAAAATGTTTGTTGGATAGCCATGTTTAAATTACACTCCTTAATAATATCTACAGGTATTTTACCTACCGTAAAATTCTATCATTGAATGCCATAATGTTCAACAAATACTATGACAATTTGGTTAAAATTTACGTTTCCCCATGAAATTTGCAATATCTACAAGTGATTTATTCACTGGATGATTCGGTAATTTGTCTACTTCTTTTAACGCTTTTTGTAAATATAAATCACTTATATGATTTGCTTTTTGAATTGCGTCAGATTTTCGAATCGCCTTCAATAATTGTTGACGTTCGCTTTCAGTAATCGGCCCTTCAATCACTTTTTCAATCATTGGACGAATTTGGTCATCTTCTAAAGCATATAACGCTGGTAATGTAACGTTCCCTTGCATTAAATCGCTTCCTGCTGGTTTACCTAGCTGCTTATCCGTTGCCGTAAAATCCAAAATATCATCAATAATTTGGAATGACATCCCTACATAATATCCAAAACGGCGCATATGACGCACAACTTCTGGCGATGCACCTGAAGCGATTGCACCTAACTCACAGCTTGAAGAAATTAAAACAGCTGTTTTACGCTTAATCCGGCGGAAGTAATCACGTAAGTTCTGCTTAAGCACCTGTTTATCTTCAATTTGAATAATCTCTCCCACACAAATCTCAACCATTGTATTCGATAATACTTGATGTGCTTGTTGTTTTTTTATTTGCGTCATATATTCTAATGCTTTTGCAAAAATAAAATCGCCTGCATACATTGCTACTCGGTTATTATACTGTGCTTTTACTGTTTCGCGACCTCTACGTAATTCCGCATTATCAATTACATCATCATGAACAAGTGATGCCATATGAATTAATTCGAGTGGCACAGCAACATTTTTGATTTGTTGAATATCATATTGTCCAAATTTTGCAGCGAGCAA
Source organism: Kurthia sp. FSL E2-0154 (assembly GCF_038003625.1). Classification (NCBI taxonomy): domain Bacteria; kingdom Bacillati; phylum Bacillota; class Bacilli; order Caryophanales; family Caryophanaceae; genus Kurthia; species Kurthia sp. FSL E2-0154. The sequence continues at coordinate 587,950 of NZ_JBBOPO010000001.1, read as the reverse complement.
AACAAAAACTGGGCGAATGCGTTTTCCCCCAGCTTTTAAAAGATGCAAAGAAGCTTCATTCAAAAAGTGTGAAGAGGAATTCAGCGCCGTTTCTAATTCTTTTTCGATGATGTCAATCTCTGATTTCATACCAGAGTAGAGCATCTTTAGCTTCATCTTTTCCACGTGAATAAACCTTCTCCCGCCTATTTTTCTTTTTTATAGCCAATATGTGTTGCAGCTGCCCCACCGCTATAAGAGGTATAAGATACATTCACCATACCTGCTTGTTCAAACATTTTCTTCAACTCTTTACGTCCTGGGAACGTATCTGCCGACTCTTGTAACCAAGAATACTCTTTGTAACTTTTAGCTAATAATTTACCAAAAATCGGCATAATATATTTAAAGTAAAATTTAAATAGCTGTTTGTAGACTGGGATCTCTGATTGTGACGTTTCAAGACAAACAATTTTTGCGCCTGGTTTTGCAACACGATTCATTTCACGCAACACTTGCATATAATCCGGTACATTACGTAAACCAAATCCAATTGTTACATAGTCAAATGAATTATCTTCAAAAGGCAGTTCCATTGCGTTCCCTTGAATTAAATTCACATTGTCCATATCTTTTGTTTTATCGATGCCGACATTCAGCATATTTTGACTAAAGTCTAAACCAATAACATCGCCATCTTTACCAACTGCCTCACCAAGCGCAATTGTCCAATCTGCTGTACCGCAACAAACATCTAATGCTTTTGTTCCTGGTTGGATGTTCATTTGCTGCATCGTATCTTTACGCCAGCTTTTATGCATCTGGAAACTAATCACCGAGTTCATTTTGTCATAGTCACCTGAAATATTCTCAAAGACTTCATGTACGCGTTCTGATTTTGATTGTGCCAATTTTTCAACCTTCCCTCTTCCTACGTTGCACTGTGATTAAGCGCCTCAATTCGACTTAAAACGGCAGTTTTTGCAACATTCGTTAAAAATTCCATAGTATGAATTTCTTCTGTTAGCTTTGTAGCTCGTGTGGTAATTTCTTGTTGGATTACTCGGATGGCTTCATCCTTTGAAGAAAATCTTTCTGAAATTACACGAAAAAGGCGTATTGTACTTGTATCATTTATTACTTTTTTGAGTTCTGCTGATAAACGACTAAGTAACATGCCCTTTTTCATCAATTCAATATATACTGTAAAGCCAAAATGTCCCATAAATTGTTCTACTGCTCTACTAACGATGGTTTCATAGCGAAGGAGCAACTCTTCTAGTGTACACTCTTCCGGTTCATAGAATGCAGTTTTTTGCTCACTGATTTCTGCTACGGCATTTGATAATTTTTGTACAAACTGAATATCTGGTAGTTTTGCTAAGGTGTCATAGTACATGCCACTATAGTAATCTCCAGCTAATACCATCAATTGTTGTGCTTTTGACGTCGCTTGTTGTTCTTTTACCAAATCATGCGTTGTTAAAGCTGTCTGAATCATGGCAACACTTTGAGCAGCTACTTGATGTTGTTTCGTCCACTGTTCACCGTTTACTCTTGGTAGCAATAAATAAAATAATTGATCATCCCAAATTGGTGGCTGACCTGTATATGCTAGGAGGGTTCTATGATGCAATTTATTGTAAATTTCATCTTTTAATTCTGTTACAAGTTGCTCCATGTTAGCTGCATTCATAAAAAAAATCTCCATTCAATTCATTTCCTGATGTTTCAATCAACACGATGTTTAATACTTGTTATTTTTTTGCGTCACTTTCAATTGTACCATTTGCAGATTGAATAATCGCTTTACCACGAATTTTCATCGCAGATGTGTGTTCGGTAAATTGCGCAATCATAACTTCGCCTTGATCTAATTTTTCAGAATGATGGAATTTTGTGTCATCGCCTCGTGTAAGGCCTATTACGTGTACACCATCTTCTTTTGCTTTAATTACAATAAAATCATTTTGAGACATAAGACAGCTCTCCTATCATTCGAATTTTCTCATTCTATCATACCACAAAAGCCTATTAAAATTAAGGCATTTGAATGAACGAGAGAATTTCATTTCTTTTTACAGAATCTTCCTCGAAGACACCTTTAGCAACAGATGTAATCGTTTTAGCGCCTGGCTTCTTAATGCCACGCATCGTCATACACATATGCTCCGCTTCTACGACTACATATACACCTTGTGGAGATAGCATATCCATAAGTGTTTGTGCGACTGTATCTGTAATACGTTCTTGTAGTTGTGGACGACGTGCGACTGTTTCAACTGTACGCGCTAATTTACTTAATCCAGCTACAACACCGTCTTTTGGTATGTATGCTACATGTGCTTTACCATAGAACGGTACAAGATGATGTTCACACATTGAAAAGAATGGAATATCTTTTACAAGTACTACTTCATCATGTCCTTCATGAAATACCGTTTCAAAATACTCTTTTGGATCTTTATGTAAACCTTCAAACATTTCTGCATACATTTTAGCTACACGTTTTGGTGTATCAATTAATCCTTCGCGTGACGGATCTTCTCCTACGGCTTCTAAAATCATTTTTACAGCTGTTTGAATTTTATTTATGTCAACTTGTGAACTGATTTCCTTTGTCAAAATTACTCCCCCATTATCACTTAATCAATCTGCCTGTTAAATTCTCTTTTTGATGTTAGCATATACGACCATGCAAGGCAAAGGGCTAAGACTTATTATTTCTGTGAAAATATGCAATTTTTTCGATTTACATAAAAGAGCATACAAAAAGAGTAGCTAATCAAAAGATTAACTACTCTTATGTACCACATTCGATTCGATTATTTAATCGCGTCTTTAAGTGCTTTACCTGGTTTGAAAGCAGGTACTTTACTTGCATCGATTTGGATTTCTTCACCTGTTTGAGGGTTACGTCCTTTACGAGCAGCACGTTCACGAACTTCGAAGTTACCGAAACCGATTAACTGTACTTTATCACCTTTAGCTAGAGCCTCTTGGATTGTTTCAAATACAGATTCAACTGCTTTCGCAGCATCCTTCTTAGAAAGTTCTGCAGCTTCTGCTACTGAGTTTACTAATTCTGTTTTGTTCACACCATTCACCTCCTCTCAAAGACTTTTGTTTTAAATCATGTAAAAGAGTATCATAAACACGATTTACTTCGCAATAATATTTATACTTCTTTTACCAACTTTAATCAACTGTAAACTATTTAGTTACTTCATGCCAATTCAAAGTAAATATAAATTTCAAATAACCAGAAAATAACTTCTCATAACATTCATTGAAACAAAAATAACTTTATTTTACAAACCACATCATTTTTCAGAAAAAAATTAAAGTTTTAATAAATCGGTTTTTTATTCAAATATATGAATAAAAATGATTTTATTTTTTTCTAAAACATTGCTACACCAACATTTACCACATATTACCGTTCTACACCTTATAGATTACCGTTCTTTAGAACTTTTAAACACATTTACTTTATTTTTTTATTTCTATTTGAAAACATTGATTTTATAAGGGTTTAAAGCGCAAAAAATACCTTTTCATACCATTTTAACTTGTATATTTTTATTTCTTTTATAGAAATGTATATATATTAGAAAAGATTATTTTTTCTTAAATAAAACAAAGTGAATTTCTCAAAAAAATCATTCTTTCTCTTAATCACTTTCATACACTCGAATATGCGTTTTAAATACATATATTTCTTTTTATTTTTTGTAAGTAAATAGACTTTTTATCTCAAAAAAAGAGTTATCTTTTAAAGGTTTTTCACTTCTTTTTATTTTCTAAGTATATATTTTCTCTTGAGATAACCATAAAAAATACCTCTTTTTTAAAATTATATATTTTCTACAGCTTATTTCCTTTGTAATATTGCTATTTTTTTCGTTAAAATTTTTTTCTGAAATGATAAATTTTTATATCATTTGCATAAAAGGAATCTAAAATCTAAAAAAAAACACATAACATTACATATAACTTGTAACATTATGTGTTAATTTGTAAATTACTATATAATAGTAGAAACTTTTTTTAGTATTGTCCGTCCATTTCTGACTTTTTCATACGCAACATAAGTTTCTCAACCATCTCTTTTGCAGATTGATCTTCAAATAATACTGCGTATAAGGCTTGAACAATCGGCATTGAAACTTCGTATTTATCAGCAAGTTGGTGCGCTGCTTTTGTTGTACGAACGCCTTCTACAACCATACCCATTTGCTCTAATACCTCTTCTAATTTCAAACCTTTACCTAATAAATTACCTGCCCGCCAGTTACGGGAATGAACAGATGTACACGTTACAATTAAGTCACCCATACCCGCTAAGCCCATGAATGTCATTGGATTTGCGCCCATTTTAATACCTAAACGTGAAATTTCAGCTAAACCACGTGTAATAAGCGCTGCTTTTGCATTGTCACCAAAGCCAATACCATCTGAAACACCTGCCGCAAGAGCAATAACATTCTTTAATGCGCCACCTAGTTCTACACCAACAACATCTTCATTCGTGTAAACACGGAAATAATGATTCATAAATAAATCTTGTACAACGACAGCTGATTCCAGGTTTTCACAAGAAGATGCAACTGTTGTTGGATGTTTTTTAACAACTTCTTCCGCATGACTTGGTCCAGATAAGACCACAATATCTTTTACAACTTCTTCTGCTAATTCTTCTTTCATAATTTCGGAAATACGAATTAATGAATCTGGTTCAATTCCTTTTGAAACATGTACAAAAATAATTTGGCGGTTTAACGTCTTCATAATTTTTTGGCACGTTTCACGAATTCCCTTAGTAGGCACAGCCATCACAAGAACTTCAGCATGTTCCACTGCAGATGCTACATCTGAAGTTGCACAAAGATTTTGCGGTAGTACTATTCCTGGCAAATACTTTTCATTTGTATGTTGCTGTTGAATTTCTTGTGCTTGGTCCTCTCGATGAGACCATAGTAATGTATCATGTCCATTTTCGGCAAGAACAGTCGCTAATGCTGTTCCCCATGAGCCAGCTCCAAATACTGTAACTTTACTCATCTGTCCATTTCCTCCTCTAATCGCGCGCTCTAGTAATAATTCGAATTGGTGTACCTTCAAATTCAAACGTATCACGAATACGATTCTCTAAGAAACGTTCGTATGTGAAATGCATTAACTCTGGATCATTTACGAACACAACGAATGTCGGTGGCTTAATTGCCACTTGTGTTGCATAGTAAATACGTAGACGACGACCTTTATCTGTTGGTGCAGGATTACGCGCAACTGCATCCGAAATAACTTCATTTAAGATACTTGATTGAATACGCATTGCGTGATTCTCACTTACACGATTAATAACTGGTAATAAATTGTGTACACGCTTACCTGTTTTAGCAGATGTGAAAACGATTGGTGCATAATCTAAGAATTGGAATTGTTCACGAATTTCTTTTGTTTTTTCGTTCATTGTTTTTTCGTCTTTATCAACAGCATCCCATTTATTCATAACAATGATAACTGCTTTACCTGCTTGATGCGCATAACCAGCAATCTTCTTGTCTTGTTCTTGGATACCTTCTTCACCGTTTAAAACGACTAAAACAACGTCGGAACGTTCGATTGCACGTAATGCACGCAATACACTGTACTTTTCTGTGCTCTCGTATACCTTACCTTTCTTACGCATACCTGCAGTATCAATGATGACATACTCTTGACCGTCGTATTCGTATTCTGAGTCAATTGCGTCACGTGTTGTGCCTGCAACATCACTTACGATAACACGATCATCACCTAAGAATGCGTTTACTAAAGATGATTTCCCTACATTTGGACGACCGATTAAAGAGAATTTAATGACATTTTCGTCATACTCTACTTCATCTTGTTCTGGGAAATGTTTTGCTGCTTCATCTAATAAATCACCCAACCCTAAACCGTGTGAACCAGAAATTGGGAATGGATCACCAAATCCTAATGAATAGAAATCATAAATCATATCTCTCATATCAGGGTTATCAATTTTATTAACAGCTAAGACAACTGGTTTTTTTGTTTTATATAAAATTTTCGCTACTTGCTCATCTGCTAATGTTACACCTTCACGACCATTCGTCATAAAGATAATCACATCTGCTTCATCCATGGCAATTTCAGCTTGTTCACGGATTTGATCTAAGAATGGTTCATCACCAATATCAATACCGCCTGTATCAATAATATTAAATTCATGTGTTAACCAATCCGCTGAACTATAAATACGGTCACGTGTTACGCCCGCAACATCCTCAACGATTGATATACGCTCGCCTACAATTCGGTTAAAGATTGTCGATTTTCCGACATTAGGACGGCCGACGATTGCTATAACTGGTTTCGTCATTTTGTTTCATCCTTCCACTTTCAAAATTACTTATTATACAATAAAAAAGATGATGGGGGTTCCATCACCTAACCACTCATTGTTTACAGTGCTTCTATTTTATCAAAAATAAAGCACTATGAAAAGGAAAACCGTATATAAAGAAACTTTCTGCTTTTTCATATCTCATTACATAACAAAAAGAAGCGTGCATAACATGTCTTTATAGGATGCTATACACGCTCTATTATTAGTCTTTTTTATTGAAGTCTTTTAATTTGTCACCTAGTAAATCCCCGAATGAGAAGCCAGTTTCTTGTTCAGGTAGTTCATACTCAACTACTTCTTCAACTACTGTATCATCTTCGAGTAACGCTTTAATGCTTAATGCGATGCGTTTTTCGTTCTCATTCACTTCAAGTACCTTCACTTGCACATCTTGACCTTCTTTTAAAGCCTCATGTGGTGTGTTGATATGCTTATGAGAAATTTGTGAGATATGCACAAGCCCTTCGATGCCAGGTGAAATTTCAACAAATGCACCGAATGTGACAAGTCGGCGTACAACACCATCAAGAACGGCATCTTTTTGTACTTTTTCTTGAATATTTTCCCATGGTCCTGGTAGTGTATCTTTAATTGATAATGAGATGCGTCCTTCGTCTGGGTCAACAGCTAAGATTTTCACTTTTACTTTTTGACCTTCTTCTAGTACATCTTCCACATTTTCAATATGTTCATGTGATAGTTGTGAGATGTGTACAAGACCATCTACGCCACCTAAATCAACAAACGCACCAAATGTTGCAAGACGTTGCACAATACCATCTACGACATCGCCAGCTTGTAAATTTTGAATAATTTCGCCTTTTTGTTCTTCTTTTTGTTCTTGAACAACTGCGCGGTGTGATAAGATTAAACGATTTTTTTCTCGGTCCATTTCAACAATCTTGAATGAAATCATTTTTCCTTTGTAATCTTCAAATGATTCAACAAAGTGATCTTCTACTAAAGAAGCCGGCACAAAACCGCGAACGCCTAAATCAACAACTAGGCCACCTTTAACAACATCTTTGACTTCTGCTTCAAGAATTTCTCCCGCTTCAAATTGCTTTTCAAGTTTTTCCCACGCATGTTCTGCGTCCACTTTTCTTTTTGATAAAACATAGTTACCTGTTTTTTCATCTGCATCTGTTGCTGGGTCTTCCACTTTTGTAACTACAGCTTCAAATTCATCACCTACTGATACAGCATCTGATGCCTTTTCCACATGTAAACTGGATAACTCGCTAATAGGGATAATACCATCGTACTTTGCATTTGGAATCGAAACAATGACACGATTATCTTCAACCGTTTCAACCTTTACCTTTACAACCGTACCTTCTTGAATTTCTGGTAATTCATTCACATTCATCTCTTCAGACATATGTAATCCTCCTTCGCCTCAGTTACCTTTATTTTAGTAGATTTCTAACAGAAAGACAAAAATTACCCTTTATTTTTTATTATCTGGGTGATATTCATCTAACAATTTTTGAATACTCGCCATAATTAATTCAGTTACTTCCTCAGGTTTTGCCTTATTTTCACGATAAGGTGTCATATCGATTGGTTGACCATAAACTACCGTTACTTTACGGAACATCTTATAGGGTCCAATAACTGCACATGGCATGACGACTGCATCACCACCACGTAGTGCAAAAAAGCCTGCACCTGAGAAACCTTTTCCTAATTGTCCTGTGCGGTTTCGCGTTCCTTCTGGGAATAAACCGACAACTTGCCCCTCTTTTAATAAAGAGATTGCTGTTCGTAATGCTTGACGGTCACTTAAACCACGTTTTACAGGGAAAGCGTGTACCTTTGGTAATATACCCTTAAGGATTGGTAGCTTAAACAATTCTTCTTTCGCCATAAAATTAACTGGTCGAGGAGCTGTTATACCAACAACTGGCGGGTCTAATTCGTCAATGTGATTTGAACAAAGTAGGACACCACCCTCTTTAGGGAAATTTTCTTGCCCGATAATTTGAATACGGTAGAGTGGTTTTAGTGCTGCATAAACAACTGATCGTGCAAAATGGTAAAAGTCCATCTTATGCCATCCTTTCACTCGCTAATTTTAAAATTGCATTTGCCGCTTCATCAATTGATAATTCCGTCGTATCTAAATAAATAGCATCTTCTGCTTGTACAAGCGGAGAAGCTTCTCGTTCACTATCCATCTTGTCACGAAGTGCGATTTCTTCTTTTAATTCTTCAAATGACGAGTCAATACCACGTTGTTTATTATCTTCATAACGTCGACGTGCACGTTCTTCTACTGTTGCAGACATGAATACTTTTAACTCTGCATTTGGTAATACAGCTGTTCCAATATCACGACCGTCCATAATGACGCCGCCTTTTTCAGCCATCTCATATTGACGTTCAACCATAATTTCACGCATTGTGCCATGAGCTGCAACAGTTGAAACTTGACTTGTTACTTCATTTGAACGAATTTCACTTGATACGTTTTGTCCATCTAAAAATACAAGTTGGCCATTTGGAGACGGTTGTAGTTCGATTACTGTTTGTTTTAGTAATGTTGTTACTGCTTCTTCACTTGATAAATCAATTTGATGTTGTAATGCTTTATATGTTAAAGCACGATACATCGCACCTGTATCAATATACGTATAACCTAATTTTTCAGCCGCAATTTTTGCGATTGTACTTTTACCAGCTCCAGCTGGTCCATCGATTGCAATTTGAATTTTCTTTGTCACTTTGTTCAACCCTTTCTTTCGTAACATTGTACCATAAAAAATGCGTAACTGTACTACTTGAGAACATGAAAAAATGACATTTCAACATGACGAATTTGTCCATGAAATGTCATTTTTAAAATTAAATTTTTGTTTCTTTTTTTCGAATTAACAACTGACGTTCAAAACAAAAACGTAAGATATGCTGCTTGTCAATTTCGTCTGTATTCATAAATTTAAGCGGTACAATAATAACACCTTCTTGATCAATGACACGAATTACTTCAGCTGAAGTCTGTACGTATTTTACACCTTCTTCTCGGTTTTCAAAGGGAAGTGCAATCGTAAGCTCAACTTGTTCTAATGGCTTAAATTGATCTGCTTGTGCAGCAATAATCGCTAATCCACCTGCACTAATATCTTCTGATACATATTGACTATAATGTTCATTACGATAGATTGCAACATCAACTGGTGTCTCGACGCGTACATATTCTCGTCTCTGTACTTTTTCAAATTCTTCATCTGGTGGGACAGTAAGCTTTAACGTTGGAATGTTCCCCTTTTCGCGTCCTATAATTGTTGTTTTAAAACTGAACCCAATTTTCGCTTCATCAATATAAGATGCACGAAAACGAGTTCCTTCCATTAAAAAGGCTGTACGATGCGTCAGCGTACTAACAGGATAATCAATAAATAAGATATCTCCTTGTTGATCAACTACTTTGCATTTAAACTTTTCATCTGTTTCTTCATCATAAGGCGCTAACAGTAAGTTTGTACCTAATTTGATCTCCATACTTTTCACCCATATCCGTTTAATTATATGTATATATAATGGCATTATAACACAACTTTTTCCACAATTCTTTCAAAAAAACCTTTCGATTTACACATATTAGAATACAGATACACAACCTTTGGACTAATTCGCTTTTTGAATCATGAGTTGAACGAGTGCTTTATGTGCTTGTTTTACTTTTCGTAAACTAAACCACCATAAAAAGAGCATGAATGGAACCATATAATATACCCAGTGATTTTGAGAAATGAAAATCGCGTTGTATAAAATATGTAAGGTCATCGGTGCAAATAAGGCAAGTGCCCTGTAACGTAAACTCCCCTGAGAAGATTGGAATTTCGCTTTACCGAGATAATAACCCATCACAACACCAAATAAAGCATGACTTGAAACAGGTAAAATTGCGCGTAAAAACGCTGTATCCATGCCATAAGACATTAAATAAATCACATTTTCAACCGTTGCAAAACCTAAAGATACAGCTGCCCCGTACAATACGCCATCATAGGGGTCGTCAAATTCAACATGATGATAAATAACTAAAATAAGAAAAATCCATTTAAAAAATTCTTCAATAACACCTGTAAAAAAGACATCTTGCACAATTATATGTTGAAAAACTTGTTCTTCTTTAAATACATACTGTAAAAACATAATTGGAAATGTTAAAATTACGCCATAGATAAATGACTGTAGCAATGTTTTTCTAGGTTCTGTTGCCATTTGATTGCGTAAATAAAAAAAGCTAAATAAAGCAAGTCCTGGTGCGATCGCAACAGATAATAAGATGAACATAATTAAGCTCCTCTCACCTTTATTACTGCTTATTATAGCATTAGCAAACGCGATATTAATAGGAGGTATTCATATTGAAAAAACAAATTTTATTGATTCATACAGGTGGTACAATTTCGATGCACGTTGAAGAAAATGGTGCGGTTGTCCCTGATGAAGTCAACCCTTTAACAAAAGAGAGTGAAAAATTAGAACAGTTTGCACATATTACAGAGATTGATGCCTTCAATCTTCCTTCTCCACATATGACACCTGAGCACATGTTGACACTACGTAAAATAATTGAAAAGCAACTAAAAAAAGTAGCTTATGATGGTATTGTCATTACACATGGCACTGATACATTAGAAGAAACAGCTTATTTCTTAGATTTAACTATTCATACAGACATCCCCATTATTTTAACAGGCGCCATGCGTTCATCTAACGAAATTGGTTCAGATGGTATTTATAATTTAGTTGCAGCGATTCGTGTTGCTAGTGAAGAAAAAGCCCATGGATTAGGTGTTTTAGTTGTTATGAATGATGAAATTCATGCTGCAGCAAATGTTACAAAAACATCGACAAGTAATGTTGCTACTTTCCAATCACCTCAATATGGACCAATTGGTCTGATTACAAATAAAAACATTCATTTTCATCATTCACCTGTTCTTCGCGAATTTGCAGAAGTACATGATTTTAAAAAACGTGTTGCATTACTCAAAACTTATGCAGGAATGGAAGCAGATATCGTTGAAGCCATTCGATTAGCTAAATACGATGGCTTAGTTATCGAAGGTTTTGGGCAAGGAAATGTTCCGCCTTCAATTGTACCAAGTGTTCAAAAACTATTAGATGACGGTATTCCTGTTGTCATTGTGTCACGTTGCTTTAATGGAATTGCCCAAGGTGTTTATGGTTATGTAGGCGGTGGGAAGATGCTTGAGGATTTAGGCGCTATCTATACAAATGGGATCAACGGACAAAAAGCGCGTTTAAAATTATTGGTCGCATTAAATGAACAAAACCCTAAAATTTCAATTGCTGAGTTTTTCTATCGAAACTAATAAAATATGAAAAGAAGGAACAGCTAGTTAAGCGTTCCCTCTTTTTTAGGATTTTACTTTTTTTGTTCAATACATTTGGCAATTTGCTCTCCATGGAATCGTCCATTTTCAATAAAGATTTCATTCGCATTATTTCCAGCAGCAATAACACCTGCAATGAAAAGTCCCGGTATATTCGTTTCCATCGTTTCAGCATCAAAAACAGGTCGACCTGTCGCTACATCTTGTTCAACACCCATCTCTTTAATGAAACGATGGTCCGGATGATATCCAGTCATAGCGAAAACAAAATCATTTTCAATTGTTTTTTCTACACCTTCTTCAACAAGAACGACTTCATGCGGACGAATTTCTGTTACAACTGTATTAAAATGCATAATAATTTCGCCTGTACGTACGAGTGCATCAAAGTCAGGTAACACCCACGGTTTAATACTTGGCGAATAAACACTGCCACGATAAGCAACTGTTACACGCGCACCTGCTTTATGAAGTGCAAGCGCTGCATCAATCGCAGAGTTTTTACCGCCAATAATTAATACATCGGTATCAAAATAGGGATGCCCTTCTTTAAAGTAATGCATCACTTTCGGCAATTCTTCACCAGGGATATTCATATAGTTTGGATGGTCATAGTACCCTGTCGCGATGACTACATATGGTGTGCGGTACACTTCTTTTGATGTCTCGACAACAAACTCCTCGCCGTCTTTTTCTACATGACGTACTTCTTCAAAGCGATGAATATCTAAATTTTTCATTTTAACCACTTCACGATAGTAGACAAGTGCTTCATTTCTTTTAGGTTTTTGTGCTTCTACGATAAAAGGAACGTCGCCAATGGCTAACTTTTCACTTGAACTAAAAAATGTTTGGTGGGTGGGATAATTATAAATTGAATTCACAATATTACCCTTTTCAATTACAATCGGCTTCAAACCAATATTTTGCAAAGCAATTGCTGCTGATAATCCACAAGGACCTCCCCCAACAATAATAGCTTCTTCTCGACGCATATCTGTCACTCCTTTTATTTCTAAAAAACTCTTCTATCCTATTATACGCTTCTCTTTTTTAAAAAACAGTATTTGAATTATGTGTACGCTTCTCTTTTCCACCAAAATAAAAGAAGAATCATTTTACAAAACGATTCCTCTCCATATTATGTGATACCTATGACTTTTGAAATATAAGAACGATTATTTTTATTGTGTTTTAATTAAAGCTACTTTTGTCCCTGCTGGCACGCGATCCGCCGTAATTCCATTTAGTTGTTTAATTTGATTTACATACGCTTCACTACCATAGTATTTAATTGAAATACTTTGAATCGTGTCGCCTTCTACAGCATTGTGTAAATATCCGCCTTGAATTGCTGCCGTATAAGCAGAAGAAGGTTTTACAGTTTCAACCGGTTGTTTCTTTTCCTCTTCTTCTTTTTTCTTCTCAGCAGCTCGTTTTTCTTGCTCTGCTTTTTCTTGTTCAGCCTTTTGTTTCGCCGCTTTTTCTTTTGCTGCTTTTTCTTTTGCTGCCTTTTCCTCTGCTAGCTTTTGTTGTTCTTTTTCTTTTGCTGCTTGCTTTTCTTCTTTTGTTACATCATCAGCTTTAGCTGTTGAATCTTTTGTTTGTGTTTCTTTTTTCTGTTTTTCTTTTGTGTCTTTTTCGTCATTTTGATTTGTTTCAATCTCTACATGTTCAGTACCTGCTGCTTTCGGAGTTTCTTTAGTAGGTGTATCCGATTTAATAACGAATGTATAAATTAAAATAGCGGCTGGAATCATAACAAAGACAACTGCTAACACTGTCAAAAGAGAATTATTCTTATTTTTTTTCGGTGGTTTTCCACCACCCTTTGCTTCTCTTTGCTGCTTACGCGACATACGTGTAGGCTTCTCACTTGTCCCATTACCTTCTACTTGGATGGATTGGCGATGCGCCTCTACGCGCTCTTTATAATCATTTTGAGACATGTGTATCCCCCTTTTTCTATATAATCATAATACTATTATGACTAAAATTTTAATAAAAGTAAATGAATCTCAATTTAATTTGGAAATATTTGTTTAAAACGTTCTTGCCATGAAAAAAGTTGCGCCGATGCTTCTTTTATTAATCGTTTCTTCGGTATTACGTCTTCTGGTAGACCACATATGGAACAACATAACACAGGCTTCGTTAGGAGTTCCTGTTCAAAATATCGGCTAATTTCTTCTCTTATACAGTCTTTCCCTGTTAAAATTTGTTGCAATTGGTCGACTTCTTTCACTTTTTCAAATTTCATTCGATTTATTTGTTCTATTACCTCTGTTTTTGGTAATTTATGCATCCAATAATGTAAAATACGATAACTTGTTTCAGTTATTCTACTTTCTTCTACCATAATAAAAGGATTAACGCCTTGATTCGCTAACCGCTCATATTCATCAATATGAAATTCTTGAGGGTAATCCATTACACTCACTGATTTTGTAATACGATCATCTTCTTCTGTAAATAATAATGTCGCAAAAGACTGTTCACCGTCTCGTCCAGCTCTACCTACTTCTTGTAAATAGTTCCCCATCGAACTTGGTAGATGATCATGAATAATTTGACGAATATTTTCTTTATGAACACCCATACCAAAAGCATTCGTCGCAACAATCCAATCAAGCTCACCTGCAATAAATTGATGTTGTATCAATTGCCGTTCATCTTGTTGTATCCCTGCATGATAGGCTGCTACACGCACGCCAGATTCACGTAAAGCTTCTGCATATTCTTCTGTTTTCTTACGTGATTGTGTATAAATAATGCCAGGTGAAATCGTATTTTGTACATGTTGGACCAACCAATTCATTTTCTCATAATGTTTTTGAATAGGTACTACTTGGTAGCAAATATTCGGGCGATCCACAGCTGAAATCCATTCATAAGGATTTTCCATATGTAAATATTTTCGAATATCTTCTTTCACACGATTCGTTGCAGTAGCTGTTAATGCTAAAACTGGTACACGTGAAAATGTACGAATAGTATCACCAATATTTAAATATTCTGGTCGAAAATCAAACCCCCACTGAGAAATACAGTGTGCTTCGTCTACTGCAATTAATGCAATATGAACACGCGAAAGAGCTCGCTTAAAACTTTTTTGTCCTAACATTTCAGGCGATACAAAAATATAGCGATACGCTTGTAAATTCGCTAACACACGTTCACGTTGTTCGCCTTGTAAAAATGAATTGATGGCAACTACGCGTTTTTCACCAAACCGCTTCATCTGCTCTACTTGATCTTGCATGAGTGATAGTAATGGCGAAACGATGACTACCGCTCCATTTAAAAGATAACCACTCAATTGATAACATAGTGATTTTCCACTCCCTGTTGGAAGAAGTGCAATCACATCCTTTTCTTGTAAAACAGCTTCAATCACTTCTCTTTGACCTGGACGAAATGTATCGTAATGAAAGTATTTTTTTAATGCTTCTTCTAACATTTAAACACCCCCTGCCCATGCTAAAACTAAGCGAATTTGAAAATAACTCGCTTCTGGTATCTTTTCTTTGATTGGTCTAAGTTTTTTACTCCCTACTTCAGATACAACTGCTTCAATTGCTAAACGTATCTCATTTGGTACGAATTGCTCAATCGGAAAAGTTTGCACATTCATTGCAATTTCTGCAATATGATCTTCAATTGTACTCATCTTCAAACGTCTAATCTGTGCAATTTGTTCCATGTTCATTCCCTGCATCAATAAATTAGCTGTTTGTTGTGTAGAAGCTGTTAACACTGTTTGTACACGTACTTGATATAAAAGTGGTTCAAATAAAGCGACAGAATGTTCTTCAATAAAACGAATCATATGATGTAGCGTATGTACATATTGTAATTGTAAATCAAGTTCCGAACTATTTGTTTGTTCTTTTAATTGTTGCCATGTCCAACCAATTTGTTGAAACCCGCTCAAGCGATACATGAAGATATTTTTTTCTTGTTCAGTCACAGGAAGTTCTTCTAGCAATTGATGGAAAGCTTCAATAAAAGCATGTTGTTGCTTTTCTTCTTGATAATGTAGCCACGCCAAATACTGACGAACAAACTGTTGCACACGTTCATCTCGCACAATCGGTAAAAAGCGCGATTCTTGCATACGTAGATTAGAAATCGTTTGCACAACTAATTGGAATCGGTCAAAAAAAACATGTTCACCACCGCGTAAATGCCAACCATCTAAACCATCAAATGTGAGGTGAGGTGCAACTAGAACGTGTACATGTTCATCTTCTGAAATCGTAATTTTATTTTTTTGTTCTAGATGTTGAATTTGTGTATAAAATTTCTCTTTTGTTAAACGAGGGAATAAATTAAAGTATGGCTGTAATTGAAATAACCCTACATCTTGAATAGTTTGACCTGACTTTTTCCCTTTTAATAAATGATATGCAGAAAACACTGTTCGTTGTCCATCATACTTTTGAAGTATATGTAATAATAATTGTTCAAAAAACAAGCCAAATTCCTCCTCGTTTCATTGATTATGGTTGAAATGAAATGCAAAGCACTTTAGAATAAGAATGAAGCTATTGGGAACGACACAAAAGGAGAGGTAAAATATATGGCTAAGTTTACAATTGTAGACCAAGATACTTGTATCGCTTGTGGCGCTTGTGGCGCTGCTGCACCTGATATTTATGACTATGATGATGAAGGTATTGCCTTCGTTATTTTAGATAATAACACAGGGACAACTGAAGTACCAGAAGACTTAATGGAGGACATGGAGGACGCGTTTGAAGGTTGTCCAACTGACTCAATTAAGGTTGCCGATGAAACTTTCGACGGCGATGCATTAAAATACGAATAATACGATAAGAGACTGAGCCTTTGCTTTAGTCTCTTTTCTTTTGTTATTAAATGTTTCAATTTTCTCTCAATTTAGTTTATACTTACTTTAAATGGGTATCGTGTTATATACATAATGCTATGATTATAAGGAGGTTTAAAATGAAATATTTTATTAACTATTCCATTCAACTCGTGTTATTTATTATTTTAGGTGCTGCATACGCTCAATTCATGACACACTTTACGCCTCTTTATTTTTTCTCTGAGAATGTTCGACATGTATTATTACTCATAGTAGCGAGTATTTTAAGCCTTGCCTCTGTTCATCTTATTAAAAATGTATTTGGCTTTGTTGCAAAATAATAGTTGCATTCGCGCTATGAGTACGTTAAAATTTTAGTATCAGGTACTAATAGTAACTATATGTAGGGGGCTATTATGGAAAATTTATTAAACTTTAAAGATAAAAATATCGTCGTAATGGGTGTTGCCAACGACCGTAGTATTGCATGGGGTATTGCAAAATCATTATTCTCAATTGGTGCACACGTTACATTTACATACCGTAAAGATCGTTCACTAGCAAAATTACAAAAGCTATTAACAGATGTTGATGCGTCTACTTATGATGTCATTCAATGTGATGTTAACAGTGATGAGAGTATCCAACAAGCATTTGATGAAATCGGTAAAAAACGTGGTGTTATTCATGGTATCGTACACTCTGTTGCTTCATCTTTAACAGAGGATTTAAAAAACCGTTTCCTTGAAACATCTCGTGATGGTTATGCTTTCGCACAAGATACAAGTGCTTATTCATTAATCGCTGTTGCAAAAGCTGCACATCCTTATATGACAGAGAATGGTTCAATTGTAACTATGAGTTACTTAGGCGCTGACCGTGTATTAGAAGGCTACAATGTAATGGGTATCGCAAAAGCAGCTCTTGAAGCATCTGTACGTTATCTAGCAGCAGATATCGGTCAAGATAACATTCGTGTAAATGCCATTTCAGCAGGACCAATCAAAACAATTTCAGCGAAAGCTGTTCCATCATTTAATCAAATTTTAAATAAAATTGAAGAAGCTGCACCAATGCGTCGCAACATTACACAAGAAGAAGTAGCGAATATGACAATTGTTATGTTAAGTCAACTTTCAAGCGGTGTAACAGGCGAAGTTATTTATGTAGATTCTGGCTATAATATTCTAGGTATTTAATAAGCGAAGAAGTGGGGATCCTATTCCTGCTTCTTTTTTATGCTTCATAAAAAAGAGAGTCGTACTATTCACGTACGATTCTCGCTTTATTTTATAAATCTGCATGAACAAATCGTTCAATAATCTCTCGAATTGTTCCTTTCGTTGCCTGGTGTAAATTTGTTCCTGCCCATAAAGACATATTCTCGGAATTATTTGCAAAGGCTGCTCTTGCACGAACCCCTTTTGTTAAATCATTTTGATATGGAAATGGAGCAACAGGCATCATTTCCATCTTTTCAATAAAACTATTCATAATACCTCGAGCTGGTTTTCCAGAAAACATTTTTGTGAGAACGGTTTCATCTGTTTCCGCACATAAAATACGTTCTTTATGTGCAGAAGGTGCACCACTTTCGTCACTTACTAATAAAGTAGTTCCCAATGTAATTGCTTCTGCTCCCTGGTTTAGATACCAATCCATTTGTTTTTTAGTTGCAATCCCTCCTGCAACAATCAACGGAATATTCGTTATATCTTTTGCCTGTGTAAATAAATCTTTTAACGGTATATACTGAAATGGCTCAATAAACGAACCACGATGCCCTCCTGCTTCCATTCCTTGCAAGAATATACCGTCTACATCCAATTGATTCGCTACATGAACTTCTTCAAGTGAAGTAGCTGTAATGAAAACGAGAATACTTTTTTCTCTTAAAAGACGAATTTGTAAAGGTGTAGGTACGCCAAATGTAAACGAACAAGCGGCAACACCTTCTTCCAAAACAACAGCTAATTGCTCATCATATTGAGATTTAGACAATTTCACCTCATCCCTTTTAATTTGATTGTCAATTTTCGCATCAATCAATGCTTGTTTTGCAATGGTAATCTCGTGTTGTACAACTGGCGGTACTTCATGTGCAAAAAGATTGATTAAAAATGGTTTAGATGAATATTTTTTTACTTGGCGAATAAAATCCCGTGTTGAATCTGCAGACATATACCCTGCACCAATCGAGCCTAAAATTCCTGCCTCTAGACTTGCGATGACCATTTCAGGTGTTGTCACACCAGCCATTGGTGCTTGTATAATTGGGTAGTTCATTGAAAGTTTTTTGTGTAAATGCATGTTACACGCCTCCTACAATAACTTTTTTGGTTGTCTCCAAAACATAGCGATTACTAAACTAATTAACAGCACAGCCAGCGAAAAAACATAAGGTGAATATGCTTGGTAATCAAATAATGCTCCTGCGATAATCGGTCCAACAATATTCCCTACACTTGTAAATGACGAATTTAACCCACTAATGTATCCCTGTTGTTGACCAGCAACTTTAGATAAATATGTTGTTAAAGCTGGACGAATTAAATCGAAAGTCCAAAAGACCATTAATGTCACAAGTAAGATTGATATAAATGATGATACATTCATCATGAAAACCATCATTATTGCAGCGACAAAAATACAGATACGAATTAAATTAATTTCTCCTAATTTCCGTGTTAAACCATCGAATAAAAAGACTTGGAATACCGTACCAAGTACGCCACTCAAAATCAATAAGATTGCAATATCTTTTGCTGTAAATTGGAATTGACGGTCTAAAAATAATCCATAGATAGTTTCGTATGCCGAAAGTCCAAAAGAAGAAATAAAAATAATTAAAAAAGGTATAAAGAAAATTGGTTGTAGTAAACTTTTCAAACTTGTTGCTTCTGTTTTTATTGATTTTTCAGATTGCACTTGTTCTCGTTCTGGTTCTTTTAAAAACAGAATCGAAAAAACAGCACCAATAAAACCTAAAAGAGCTGCTGTGAAGAATGGTGCGCGAATATTAATTTCCGCTAAAAACCGCCAATTCCTGGCCCTAAGATAAATCCTGTATTAATTGCGGCTGATACATAGCCCATCGCTCTTGGACGCTGTTTAATATCTGTAACATCGGCTACATATGCTGTAATGGCTAGCATGACAAAAGCAGCGCTTATTCCACCAATAAAACGTGATAAATAAAGCAACTCAACAACATGACTACTGCAAATAGTAACTCAGACAATCACACGTCCTTTTCCCCATATAATGACTTCTATCATATCATTGATACAAGTTCTTTATACTATTTTTTACTCATTTACCCATATTATGCTTTTTTAAAAATACATGTTTATATAAAGTGACCTAATTATTTGGTAAACTATTATTAATTGAGGATTAAAAGGAGTTATTTTATGAAATATGCTTTATTAGGGGATCTACATTCCCATAAAGAGGATACACAATCCGTTTTAGAACATATTGATGCAACAGCTTCTTCTGCTATTCGTATCGGTTTGGGTGATTTATTTGAATGTACGATTAGCAAAAAGAAAGCACATAAAAAACAGTCGCTTCCTTTACATGTGGCTGCTAAATTACCATATGATTTCATTCAACTACTTGATTTCCCTTCTATTATCGGAAACCAAGAATTGCGCATCATGCAAGTAACTGGGCAAACACTTTTTGGATCTTTACCTGAAACAATGGAGATTGAAGGCGCTCAATTAATTCACGGACATCAATTTGAATGGTTAGACGATGTTACACCTGTCATTAAAAAAAATAGTGAACCACTTACTTTTTTCGGGCATAGCCATCATTCTGCACTTTTCCATAAGGGAATCACACAACCTTTCAAATGGAATGAGCCTATTCATTTAACAAAAAAGCGCTATGCCATCAATGTCGGTTCTGTCATCTTTCATCGCGAATGGTGTTTATATGATGCGGATCAAAGAACGATTACATTTATGAAAGTTTAGGGGGGAAAATAGATGGAATGGCAACAACTGGAGTATTTTCAAATGCTCGCAAAAATCCAGCATATGACAAAAGCAGCAGAACAATTATCCATTTCGCAACCTGCTCTTAGTCGCTCTATTGCCAGATTAGAAGACGAGCTTGGCGTCCCGTTATTCGAACGTCAAGGACGCTCAATTCGCCTCAATCGCTACGGTGAACTATTTGTAAAACGTGTACATAATATTATGCGAGAATATCAGGATGGTTTGCAAGAGATTCAACAAATTGTGGATCCAAATCATGGTGAAGTATCACTAGGTTTCTTACATACCCTCGGAACGAATGTTGTGCCCGATTTAATCCGACATTTCCGTAAAAAAAATGAACAAATTCACTTTTCTTTAAAACAAAATCATACACATTTACAATTACTCGAATTGAAGTCTGGTGATTTAGATCTTTGTTTACTTGCAGAAATGGAGGTAGAAAAGCCGATTGAATGGCGTGAGTTATGGCGCGAGAAATTGGTCGCTATTGTACCAAGCAACCATGCACTAGCAAATAAAGATTCGATTACTTTAACAGAGCTCGGACAAGAATCTTTTATCTTATTAAAAAAGGGCTATGCACTTCGTATTCAAATGGATGAGCTATTTCAAGAGAAAAATATTGAGCCACGTATTACGTTTGAAGGTGACGAAGTCGCAACCGTTGCTGGCTTTGTAGCCGCTGGTCTTGGTGTATCAATTCTGCCTGAAGGTGATGAAATTAATCAAAAACGTATTACCAAAATCCCACTAACAGATGTCAATGCTGAACGTATTATTGGTATGGCTTGGTCTGAAGGGCGTTATTTATCACCTGCTGCTCAAAAATTCCAACAGTTTATCTTTGACTACTTTAAATCACCTTCCCAATAATCGTAAGAAGAGGCTGGGCAAATATTTCACTTTCCTTTTTTAGCGTTCGCAATAAAAAACTGGAACCGCACTACAGCGCGATTCCAGTTTTTCTTATGCTTATGTAGGATGATGTTTTTTTACACGTATATCCCACCCTATTTTCATATGTTATACTTCTATACTTTTAGTTATGTATGTTTCAAATTACGTAAAGCCCAATTCATTCGAATGAACTAAGCTCCTCTATTTAATACTAAATACTTCCCTAAATACTTTAACGAAACATCGGCTGTGAAAAATACCGCGCCTAATGTAAAGCCTGCTGTCCAAATTTCTGGTTGCATCGCCGTTTCAACTTCATCATTCATCCAACTATAAATAAAAATCGGTACAGCTACTGTTGAACCTAGTAAAGAATGGAATAAAAAAGATACACCTGAAATATTTCGTTTGGATGAAGCAAAAAAGTCCGATACATAGGATATGATTAATCCATATGTAAAAATTAAAGGAAATGAATACATACTAATGTTTAATGCCGAAGTCAAAAAATCATCTTGCTGATTACTATATAGCATCGGTAATATAAAAAACGCAGCAAGAGATGTAATGAAAGCACTGAGTAGTTTCCTTTCGGTCACAAAGCTTCCCCTCTCTATTTTATCAGTCATTTTTTCTCATATTGAAGCAAATTTCTTATTTTTTAATTTGTTCAATCGTCTTTGTCTTATTATACATATTTCTAATCTTTTTGCAAATTCTCTGACATTTATTGTAAGTTGTTACTTTAAAATGATATTTTTTTGTTATATACGTCATATACTTTACGTTGATGTTACAAAAAAAGTATTGACCTTTTTTCATTTTTTCATTATATTTTGGTTAACTACTTTTAAAATAAGTTTACACAAAGGGGATTTTTATGAGAAATGAACAATTGAAGATGTGGATTCTTTCCGCATTATTCGCAGCAATTATCGGGATTTTTGCACAGGTTACGATTCCACTACCACTCATTCCAATTACAGGACAAACATTTGCAATTGGTTTAGCTGTTACAATTCTAGGACTTCGTTATGGCTCGCTATCTGTATTTATTTACATATTACTAGGCGCAATTGGGATCCCAGTCTTCAGTGGTATGTCAGGTGGTCTAGGCGTTGTTGCAGGACCAACTGGTGGCTATATTATCGGCTTCCTACCAGCAGCTGTAGCAATCGGTTTATACCTTGAAAAATTCGGTTTTACAAAGGTACAAGCGATCATTGCCAATATTATCGGAATGATTGTAACACTTGCTTTCGGTACAATCTGGCTAAAATTTAGTGCTGATTTATCTTGGACTGGTGCATTTATGGGCGGTGTCTATCCATTCTTACTTGTTGGTGTAATTAAAGCTGTTTTATCTGCGCTAGCAGGCGTTGCCGTACGCAATCGCTTATTACATGCACAATTACTACGTGTACAACATTAAAACTCATACAAAAAGCTTTGGCATTTTCTTAAATGCCAAAGCTTTTTTAGTTATGCTTGGAAACTTCTGCGTTCTTTCGTCATCCACTTACCCATTACATTAAATAATAGTAGGAAGACAATTGTTACAAGAATACCTTTAATAATATTGAATGGTAGCACACCCGCTACGATTGTAGCACGTAATGCAGCCCCTGTTTCAACAGGCATGTTTAAGAAGTAATTATACATTGGCATAAAGACGAAGTAATTTAATACACTCATACCTACTGCCATAGAGATTGTACCTACAACAAGACCAATTCCCAATCCTTTTTTTGTACTTAATTTTTTATAAACAAAGTACGTTGGAAGGATAAATAATAAGCCTGTTACAAAGTTTGCCATATGCCCTACTGGTACCCCCGTTGGACTACCTGTGTATACCCAGTCAATGACATTCTTTAGTAGCTCGACTAAAATCCCTGCAAGTGGTCCCATAATAATCATTGCGACTAACGCTGGGATATCACCGAAATCTACCTCTAAAAAATTCGGGAATGGCGGAATTGGAAAATTAATTAAATGTAGTAAAAATGCAATACTACTTAGCATCCCAATTGCAATCATGCGACGTAACTTCTTGTTCTTCATATTCTGTTTTCTCCTTTTGTTGCGGATCACTTCAAAAAGAGGTAAGGCTGCGCGTGTGCTTATTTAAAATAGAACTCCCACGTAGAAGTACTTCTACGCGGGAGAATTAGGTAACATTAAATAAACGTTGTTCACTCATTTTTATGAACACAACGCTGTACCTTCACCTTCTCCCATCCAGACTATACTGTCGGCTTTGGAGTTGCACCAAATCAACCTGTTAAGGTTCGCGGGCTGAGAAGTGTTAAACACTTCATTACCGCCGGTCGGGAATTACACCCTGCCCCGAAGATGAACCGTATTTATTTTTTCCACACATTCATCATACAAAAAAAGTCTTGAATTGTAAAGAGAATTTTCTCTCGAATTCAAGACTTTTTCTTTATTCATTAAATTTCATCTGGTAGTGGTAGGAAGAATGTAAAGGTTGTACCTACATCTACTTCGCTTTCTACCGTAATACGGCCTCGATGTGCATTAATAATATTACTTGCAATGGCTAGACCTAAACCTGTGCCACCCTTACCTCTTGTTCGTGCTTTATCTGCTTTATAAAAGCGTTCAAAGACATATGCAAGGTCTTCTTTCGGAATACCAGCACCATCGTCTTGAATACGAATGCGCACTTGTCCTGCATATTGGTCTGCTAGCACCTTTACATGCCCACCACTTGCTGTATGACGAATTGCGTTATCCACTAAATTCGTTACAACTTGTTCGATGCGGTCTTCATCAATCTGAACGCGCGCATCATCTGAGAACTCTGTTTCATAACTTACTTCGATTCCTTTTTCTTTCCCACGCTGTACGAACTTCTGTGTCATACGTTCAAATACTTGATTAATACTTAAATCATCGAGATATAAACGCATCTTCCCAGATTCCATACGCGCTAAATCGAGTAAGTCGGTTACTAATCGGCTCATGCGCTGTGATTCATCATAAATAATACGCATCATTTCATTGCGTTCTTCCTCCGAAGACACAACTCCGTCTAAGATGGCTTCACTATATCCTTGAAGCATCGAAATAGGTGTACGTAACTCATGTGATACATTTGCAATGAAATCTGAACGCAATTTATCAAGGCGATGTTCTTCTGTCTTATCTCGCAAAACAGCTACTGCACCACGTACTGATTCAGCACTATATAAAGGGCTAATTGAAATGACATAATATACACCATCAATTTCTAATTCTTCCTCTAGTTCTTCTTCTAAATCAAGTACATGTTCTAGCATATGATAGATAGCTATTGGCAATGGTTTTGACTGATCTTCTTTCGATAAGAACCATTTTTGTAATAATAATTCGGCTGGTGGATTACTTAACAAAATTGTACGATCACGATTAAACGTAATTACCGCATCTGTCATAGACGTTAAAATACTCGATAACTGTTCTTTCTCTTGATTAATGACTTCCACATGGTGCTTTAACTGTCTACCCATTTGATTGAAGGCCGTTGCAAGCTGTCCAATCTCATCACGACTCAATACAGGTACTTTTGAATCGAACTTGCCTTTTGCGACTTCAAATGCAGCTTCACGCATTTTACGAAGCGGTGAAGTAATACGACTTGATAAGAAGAACGCAAAGAATGTCGTTAACACTAAAGCAATTGCAGCAGATAAGAAGACGATTTTTGTTGTCTCTTTTGTCGTACGATGAACAGCATCTGGGCTTTGATAGATGAAAACTGCACCATGCACTTTTTGGTCTACATTAATCGGCGACGCGAGCACAATATAATTCTCCATATGTTCTTTATCTGTTGTAGATGGTAATAACATCTCTTTTACAATCGGTTCATCTGATTCATAGACCTTGTCAAAAGCATGGTTTTGAATGATTTTTTCACGAATTTCTTTTTGATTTAACCCTTCTTGAAGTGAATATTGAATCTTCCCTTGCTTAGAAGAAATTAAAGCATTCGTTTCTTCTCCTAAAATATCGTTAATAATGGATTCTGTAGCAGCGAGCGAATCATGTTCATTCACAATTCGTGCAATGGTTGTAGCTTCTTGGCGTAATGTTTTTTCTGCTTGTTGTGTATTAAAATTCGATAAAAATTCGAGCATGAGTACTGTGAAAATAAACAGTACAAATGAAACGAGAAGCAATATGGTTACCCATAGCTTCCCGACAACACTATTCCATATTCTAGTCATTTACGACCTCGAATTTATAACCTACGCCCCAAACCGTTACAATCATCTTCGCCGCATCTTCTGATACGCGATTTAACTTTTCACGTAAACGCTTTACATGCGTATCTACTGTACGTAAATCACCGAAGAAGTCATAATGCCATACTTCTTTTAATAGCTGCTCACGGTCAAATACTTTATCTGGTGACTTCGCTAAGAAATAAAGTAATTCGTATTCTTTCGGCGTTAAGTTCACTTCTTCCCCATCTGCGGAAACGCGGTGCGCATCATGGTCAATTGTTAGATGCGGGAAGACCACTAAATCTTTTGAAGCCGATGTAGATGAAATAGGTGAGTAAGCAGCTGAGCGACGTAAAATCGCTTTAATACGCAATACAACTTCACGTGGACTAAATGGTTTTACAATATAGTCATCTGCACCCATTTCAAACCCTTGTACACGATTCGCTTCTTCGCCTTTTGCTGTTAATAAAACAATTGGTGTTGTCTTTTTCTCACGAATATTTTCTGCCGCTTGTAAGCCGTCCATCTCTGGCATCATAATATCTAAAATGATACAGTGGTAGTCATTTTCTAAAGCTTTCTCTACGGCTTCTACACCATTCTCTGCTTCTTCTACTAAGTATCCTTCACGTTCTAAGTACATTCGAATGAGACGACGAATACGATCTTCATCATCTACAACTAAAATTGAAATTTGTTCACTCACAAATAATTCCTCCCCGGACTCTTATAATCTTATTGTACAACCCCGCCATATAAATGAAAAGGAAACCACATCTAGTGTACACAGGATTGACACGATTTTGACGCTTTTATCCACCGTTTGTTCAAATTAAACAGGAAAACGGAATAAACCATCCTTTTTTTACCATACATATTCTATTTTAAATGACTCTTTCTGATTATGCCATAGTTACTTTTCGAGTAAAAAAGAGTAGTTTCTCTCCTCTCGAAGCGAATACTACTCTCTTTTATTTTTACTATTCTGCGTATGAATGCAAGCCTGCGATAATTAAATTCACTGCGACAAAGTTAAACATAATAATTGCAAAACCAATCACAGCTAACCAAGCCGATTTTTTCCCTTCCCATCCTTTTGATAGACGAAGGTGTAAGAAAGCTGCATAGAACAACCATGTAATGAGCGCCCAAACTTCTTTTGGATCCCACGCCCAGAAACGCGTCCATGCTTCTTGCGCCCAAATCATCGCAAAGACAAGTGCACCTAGCGTGAAAACAGGGAATCCGATTAATACAGCTCGGTATCCGATTTCATCCATCAATGTAATGTTCGTCTGTTTTACAAGTGGTTGTACGACTTGCGCCAAAGGTTTTCGGCAGAATAAACGCAATAATCCATATAAAATCGTACCGACGATAAATGACCAAACGACGGTTGTTAACTTTTTCGCATTAATGCTAGCTGGCATATCCATAAGTGGTTGCATGCGCTCAGGCGTTAATGCCCTACTTTCATGCATACCGAATAGCGGTGGCGTGTTATACGTAATTTCCACTTGTTGTTGTTCTGTATCAATATAACTAAATTCCGCATCATAGTGCATACTACTAAAAATTGCAGTTACAACAACAAAACCAATCACGACTACTAGACTATACATCACAACTTCTAACCAGAAGCGCTCCTTACTCGGCTTTTTAAATGATACTGTTTTAAGTAAGTAAACGAGACCTGCTACAGCACTCATCGCTAAGATGGCTTCGCCAATTACCGTCGTAATAACATGGATAGTTAACCAATATGATTTTAGTGCTGGAATCAATGGTGTCACGTCACTTGGGAACATACTTGCAAATGCGATGAGTAGCACTGCAATTGAAAGAGCTACGATACCAAGTGTTGCTAAACGGTACATCCAATACATAATTAAAAACGCACCAACAATAAACATACCAAAGGCTGTGGCAAATTCGAACATATTACTAACAGGCGCATGTTCTGCATAAATCCAACGTGTAATAAAATACAAGACATTGCTTATAAACCCAATGATCGTCACAACCATCGCAGCATTACCCCAATGTTTATTTGAGGTAGAAACATCGCGTTGTTTATGGCGAATCGCACCACCAAATAACAAAATAGCAAGTAAATAAGCGATGAAAGCGATTAATAGTAATGTCCCACTAAGATCTAATAGATTCATTGTTTCTCTCTCTCCTCTAGCTGATCATGATAGTCTGTTAAATGCGCAGATGTGCATACTTCACTTACGTCTTTTTTCATGCTAAACCAATTTTTATTCGTATGCGCTGCAAGTAACACACGACCATCTTCTGTTCGTTGCAACCAGATACGACGATGACTCCAATAAGAACCCATTGTTACACCAATCATAAAAATAATACCTCCGACTAACAAAATCGGTAATGTTTTATCTTTTCGAACAGTTAGATTCGAAGCGTCTCGCGTTTCAACAGATTGGAACTTCATTTTATATGTTGTTTCTCCAAATGGCTCTAATGTTTGGCGAATTGCTACAAAACTTGTTTCACCCTTTGGCTGTTCAGGTGTTATCATCTTAAAAATAAAAGCTGGATTGTTTGGAATAGATGAAGCTGTTTGAGGTTCACCATCTTTAAATTCAGTAAAATCTGGATAGTATTTTTGTAGTGCTACTTTTGTTTGTTTGTTAATTACATATTCTTTTTTCGGGTTACGTAAGTCAATCGTAATTTGCCCTAAAGATTTTTTGCTTGTTTTATTAACTAAATCAAACGTCATCGTCTTCAATTCATCTTGCTTGAAATCTGTTTGATATAAAGCAAAACCATCGTATTTTAATGGTTTATTCACTTGAATACTATATTGACCGATTTTTTGTAAATCAGCTGTATCACCTGCTAAAGGTGTGCCATCTTCTTTATACAAGGTCACATCTGTCTGATAGTTTTTAGCGCGTGTATTAATCGCTTGTTCTACTCGCTCAGAATCTTGTCCTTTTAAATCTTTTTCATCATATGTTTCTAAAATAAATTGATTATTTTTTATGTAATAACCTTCTACACCTGGAATGGCAGTTGTTTCTCCTTCGCGCACCCAGAGGCTTTCATCTACATAAAAACCAGGCATTAAGCGCAACATGACACCTGATATGAAAATAATTAACCCAACATGATTGATATACGGTCCAAAACGAGAAAAACGTCCTTTTTCAGCCAGTAATGCACCTTGTTCTCTTTTGACATGATAGCGCATTGATTTTAGCGTTTGCTCTGCTAATTCAAATGTTTCAGCAGCCTGTTTTTCATCTTCTACTGTTTCAGATACAAGACGCTGACGCTTCATAAACGACGCATGGCGACGCACACGTTGGTGTTTTAGAGCTTTATAAAGTGGAATACCACGATCAAGACTAGCGATAATAATCGAGACAGCTAACATCCCGACAATTGTTTGGAACCACCAAGAAGCATAAATATTTGAAAATCCTAATACATAATAGATTTTACCGAAAAAGCCATACTTTTCTTCATAAACATCGATTGTTTCCATACCTGGTGGGACGGATACAAACATAATCTGTGGTAAAAATGTACCAATAGCAGCGAGGACGAGCGTAATAACGATGAGCGATACGCCTACTTTGACGCTTGAAAAGAAATTCCATATTCGGTCTATAAAAGATTTTTTATACGTTTTAGAACGAATGGCTGTTCCATCATAACGCATATCAACGACCTTTTTTTCTTCATCTTCTTTTGTTAGCGGTCTGCCACACTGCGCACAGAGGTGTGTCCCTTCTGGATTTTCGTAACTACACGCACATACAATTTTTTTCATATTTAGAAAACTCCCTTATTTAAGGTTGAATGCTCTCCATATACTGTTTAAATTCTTTTTCTGTAATTCCATATGTTAGAATGCGCTTAATTTTCCCCTTAGAATCAATTAAAAATGTAGCAGGTAATTGGTCTACATTGTACGCACGCATAACGGATTTTGTCTGATCAATCGTCATTGGAAAATCCAGTCCATAAGAAGACACAAAATCACGTACTTCAAAATCAGATTGCGCAATATTAATACTAATTACTTGTACACCCTTATCTTCAAATGCTTTATATGCTTCATTTAAAGCAGGCATTTCTTTTTTACAAGGCGGACACCACGTTCCCCAAAAATTCAGAAGAACGCCACGACCTTTATAATCAGACAGTTGATGTTTTTTCCCGTTTAAATCTGTTAATACAAAGTTTGGTGCTTGGTCGCCTTCTTTGACGACTTTTTTTGAACCACCCGTAGCGGTGACATACACTGTATAACTAATTGCTGCTACGAGGACGGCTAAAATAATGGAACGAATGAATAATCTTTTTCTCTTTCGTTGCATTTATTCCATTACCTCCTTATAGACGAATTGACGATTACCCGATTTTACCTGTTTCAGCTAACACGCGAAGTTGCTTTACTTCATGTGCTGTTAATTCACGTGATTCCCCTGCATTTAGACCAATTGGTGTTAAGAAAGCAAATTCTTCACGCTTTAATTTACTTACAGGGTGCCCTACTGCTTCAAACATACGACGAACTTGACGATTACGTCCTTCGTGAATTGTAATTGCGACAATTGATTTGTCTAATTTTACATCAGAAGAAATAATACGCACACGAGCTGGCGCTGTTTTGCCATCTTCTAACATGACACCTTTTTCAAGTTGACGAATTTCTTCACGACGTAAAACACCTTTAATTTTCGCTACATACGTTTTATCAATGTTATAACGAGGGTGCGTTAATTTATTCGCAAAATCTCCATCATTCGTTAATAACAGAACACCTGATGTATCATAGTCTAGACGACCAACTGGGAAAATACGTTCTTCTACTTCTGGGAATAAATCGACAACTGTTTTACGTCCACGGTCATCTGATACAGCTGAGATGACACCACGTGGTTTATATAGTAAATAGTATACTTTTTTCTCTGATTCGATTTTTACGTTTTCAACTTCTACTTGATCTGAGCTTGTCACTTTTGTACCTAGTTCACGTACAACGACGCCGTTCACTTTTACTTTACCTTCTAAAATTAGTTGTTCTGCTTTTCTTCTTGATGCAACACCTGCGTGTGCAATTACTTTTTGTAGTCTTTCCATTCTATTCACCTCATAGGAATTCATCCTGATTTTGTTTTGTTATTATGATTGATTTGCTTCTTCTAAAAAAGCTTCTTGGAATTTTGACATGAATAAATCTTGTCCGTCTTCCGGTAATTGATCTTGTTCTTCTAAAGGAGGTAGTTCCTCTATATTTTTTAGACCAAAGTAATTTAGGAATTCTTTTGTCGTACCATATAAAATAGCGCGACCCGTTCCCTCAACACGTCCTACCTCTTGAATAAGTCCTTTTTGATTAAGCGTGTGCAGTGCGCGTTCACACTTTACACCACGCAACTCTTCTACTTCAACACGAGGGATGGGCTGCTTATAAGCGACAATCGCTAACACTTCGAGCGCTGCTTGCGATAGTGATTGTGCTGGTGGATTTTCAACCAACTTTTCAATCACTTCAACATTTTCAAGCTTTGATACGAGTTGATATGTACCTGCAATCTCTTTTAATGTAATCCCTCTTGAAGCATCTAATTCATATTGATTCATCATAGAGTGAAGTGCTTCTGTTAATTCTTGTTCTGTCGACTCTGTTAATTGGCTTAGTTGTGAAATAGTTAAGCCATCTTCACCAATGACAAAGAGAAGACTTTCAATTTTACTCATCAATGGATTCGAATGTTGCATCATCGACATCTCCTTCTTTTAAAATAACAAATAGTTGTTCAAAATTTTGTTGTTGTTCCACCATGACCATTTGACGCTTCATTAATTCAAGTAGTGATAAAAACGTTAAAACAAGCGTCGGTTTATCATCTGATTCAAATAAATCATAAAAATCAAGCGGTTGTTTTGCTTGTTTTAGTCGTTCCACAATCGACTGCATTTGTTGTCGAATCGATACGCCTTGTTTAGCTACTCGTGTACTTAGTGGTGCTTTTAAACGTTTTCGACGTAACATTTTTTGAAAAGCCGCGACTAAATCATAAACGTTCACACTTGTATCAAATAATTGCATCTGTTCATCTTGCATATAGTCGGATAAGTCACTTGGCGGACGTGTATAAGTTTGAACACGTTCTTCTTCTTTTTCTTTTAATTTTAAAGCAGCTTCTTTGTATTTGCGATACTCAATCAGTTTTGCCACTAATTCGTCACGAGGATCGGTAAAATCATCGTCAATATCAATTTCATCGAACTCACCTTCATGAACAGGTAAGAGCATTTTACTTTTAATTTCAAGTAATGTCGCTGCCATTACTAAATATTCACTTGCTTCATTTAATTCAAGTACTTGCATTGCACGAATATGTTCCATATACTGAGCTGTAATCTCACGCATTGGAATATCATATATATCAATTTCCAAACGATGAATTAAGTGTAATAATAAATCGAGAGGTCCTTCAAAGGCCTCTACTTTCACTTCATAAGACATATGATAACCACCTAACATTCATATCAAATTTAGTATAGAGGAAAGGTGAATAAAATGCACCCGATGAACCATCCTGCATTCGTCCAATTTCTCACATATTTCAACGGGAATCAAGATTTTTTTGAATGCCATGAAGTATTAGAAGATTATTGGAAGGAGATTGCAGAAAGAGAGCGTAAACATCCACTTGTAGGTTATATTCAACTTGCGACGGGTTTATATCATTGGCGCCGAGGAAATAGCCGCGGTGCAAAAACGTTATTGGTACGAAGTCACGCGTTATTGCATGCAGCACGAACTACGCCTTTCGCTGAAAAAATCGACTA
Source organism: Kurthia sp. FSL E2-0154 (assembly GCF_038003625.1). NCBI lineage: Bacteria > Bacillati > Bacillota > Bacilli > Caryophanales > Caryophanaceae > Kurthia > Kurthia sp. FSL E2-0154. The sequence goes on along the minus strand of NZ_JBBOPO010000001.1, from coordinate 555,359 downwards.
TGATGACTTGCTACATCAAATTGAACAGACAAGACTCGCTATTACTGAAGGCGCTCGTTTTAAAACTTTTTCAATTGATATAACAGATCATCTATTAAAAGAAGTGGTTCAAAATGAGATAGAACAGCTTCCTGTAATTGATCCAGACTATTTATTGAATAAACACCGCTTACGTGACCGGACAGAAGTCATTGAAGCGCGTGAGTTGGCACTCGCTACAAAACAACGCTAAACATGAAAAGAAGCAGACATTATACGTGAATGTCTGCTTCTTCTTTTGTATGAAGACATTTTTCGATAAATGGCTTAGTCAATTGACAAGCACTTACACGACAAGTAGGATTTTGCTCTGCTAACTCTTGTACCATCGTTGTCCCAATTCCTTCTCCTCTATGAGAAGGGTCAACTGAGATATGACGGACAATCAATTCTGTATCGAATCGTTCCACACCGATTAAACCAATGTAGTCGGCATCTAGCTTATACAAATATAATTCCCAATCTTGTTCGGTATCATACTTTTGAATCGTTTGTTGCAATACTTTTAAATCTTTTTCATCTGGCATAAAAGAAAGTAGCCCCATTGCGATTTTTTCGTATGTTTTTTTATATCGATTTAACATAGATTATAATCCCTCTTTTTTTAAACCTAAACTATATACTTGGCTATACTACACGAAATTTTACTATCCCGCAACTTTTTTGCCATTTTTTAGGATAAAACAGAATTATTCACCTAGCGTGAATGGTAAATCTAATTTCACTAAATCTTCCATTGTTTCTCTTTTTACAACTAATTGATGTTGGCCATCTTCAACGAAAACAACTGCTGGACGCGGCATACGATTATAATTACTTGCCATCGCATAACCATAAGCACCTGTACAGAATGTCGCAAGTAAATCATGTGCTTCTGCTTTTGGTAATGTTAAATCTTCGATAATTTTATCGCCTGATTCACATAACTTTCCTGCAATTGTATAAACCGTATCTGCTTTTTCATTCATCTTATTTGCAAGTACACCTTCATATTTTGCATCATATAATGCTGGACGAATGTTATCACTCATGCCACCATCGATTGCGATATAGTTGCGTACATCTGGTACTACTTTACTTGAACCAATTGTGTAAAGTGTCGTTCCAGCATCCCCTACTAATGAACGACCTGGTTCGATCCAAATTTCAGGTAAAGCGACTTCGTGTGCCGCTGCTTCTTTTTTCACAGCTTGTATCATATCATCTACATAAACAGCTGGCTCAAGAGGTGCATCTTCTTCTGTGTAACGAATACCGAATCCACCACCAAGATTTAATACTGTCGCTTTGAATCCTGTTGTTTTTTCCCACTCAGCCATTTTCGCTACTACTTTTTGTGCAGCTAAGCTAAATGCTTCTGTTTCAAAGATTTGCGAGCCAATATGACAGTGCATGCCTTTTAATTGAAGGAAGTCATGTTGATAAAGCTGTTGAAAAGCTTCATCTGCTTGACCATTGCTTAAGTCAAACCCGAATTTCGAATCAGCTTGACCTGTTGTAATAAAATCATGTGTATGTGCTTCAACACCTGGTGTTACACGAATTAATACATCCATCTTCTGTTGCTTTACTGTTGCTAATTCTTTTAATTTTTCAATTTCATAGAAGTTATCAATGACGATACAACCGATTTTTGAATCGAATGCTTGATGTAATTCCTCTAGTGATTTGTTATTGCCATGGAAATGGATTTTAGCACTTGGGAATCCAGCTTTTAAAGCTGTATATAGTTCTCCACCTGACACGACATCCACCGATAACCCTTCCTGTGCAGCCACTTGATAAATCGCTACTGATGAGAAAGCTTTTGAAGCATAGGCTACCTGTGCTTTCACACCTGCTTTTTCAAATGTATCCACAAAACCACGCGCACGTTCTCTAAATAGCGCTAGATCATATACAAATTGTGGTGTTCCGTATGTAGCGGCTAGTTCTGTTGTATCGACTCCCCCAATTGTTAAATGCCCTTTTTCATTTACTGCTTGTGTGCCATATAAATGCATGTCAAATCCCCCTGAATCCGCCATTGTGTGAATGGTCGGAATTTTCTTTATTAAAAAACTTTATCATAGGATGGGGAATTGTGCCAATCATTGTTTTTCTATGAAAACGTTTTTATTTTTAAAATTCTTCTTAAAAGACAAAAAAACATCTTGAGATTTTTAAAACCTCAAGATGTTTTCAATCATTGACTTAAATCTTTACTTTTTAAAACACTTTTTGCATCAATTGCATCGACTGGCTGTTCACTATACGTAATCGACTGTTGCGCACGCACTGCAAATGCTTCATCAATTGGCTTACTTGCATACAGTTCCATCACGACATCATCCGGCTTTACAGCATCACCTTTTACTTTGTGTAATTCTACACCTGCAAAGTAATCGAGCTCATCTGCTTTTGTATGACGACCTGCACCTAAATCTAATGAAATTTGTCCAATTGTTTGTGCATCAATTTTTTCAATATAACCATGCGCTTCTTTCGGCGCTTTTACAGCTACACGATATGCTGGTTCAAAGTTCAAATCAATTTCTTCATTTGAATCGTTCAAGCGTTGCGCTCTCACCATCTCTTCAAACTTCTTCACTGGTTCACCTGAATTTAACACATCAAGTACAGCTTGCTTCGCTTCTTCGTGCGTTTTCTTCGTTGCGATTTCATACATGTAAGCAGATACTTCAATACTTGTATTTAAAAGATTTGGATCTGCTTCATCTGGATTTTTTAATAAACCATATGCTTCTTTTACTTCGTTTTTATTCCCAATTGTACGACCTAATGGATTATCCATTGAAGATAATACCGTCACGATCGATTTATTCGAGCCTTCTGCAATTTGAATCATCATTTTAGCTAACTCAGTTGCGACTTCTTTCGTTTTACAAAATGCACCTGAACCATACTTCACATCAAGTACCATACCATCAGCACCACTTGCTAACTTTTTACTCATAATAGAACTTGCAATCAGTGGCAGTGAATCGACTGTACCTGTCACATCACGTAATGCATAGAGCTTTTTGTCTGCTGGTACTAAGTTTTGTGTTTGTCCTGCTAACGCAAAACCAATCTCATTCACTTGATTTAAGAATTGTTCTTCTGTTAAATCAATACTTACACCATCAATCGCTTCTAATTTATCAAGTGTGCCACCCGTAATACCAAGACCACGACCTGATAACTTCGCTACTTTTACACCTAATGCGGCAACAATCGGCGCAACAATTAGTGTCACCTTATCGCCAACGCCACCTGTTGAATGTTTATCGACTTTATAACCATTAATAGCAGATAAATCAATAATGTCACCTGAATGTAGCATCGCATTCGTTAATGCTAATGTTTCCTCAAAATCTAATCCATTGATACGAATTGCCATTAGTAAAGCAGATGCTTGATAATCTTCAATTGTATCATTGACATAACCATCAATAAAAAATTGAATATCTTCTTTTGTTAAAGGTTGATTATTTTTCTTTTTTTCAATGACATCCAAAATATGCATATACGTCTGTCCTTCCTTATTTCAATTGGGATAAGAAACTTTCACCGTACTCGGGTAACTTCACATCAAAATTATCTGCAACTGTCGCGCCAAGACTTGCAAAAGTTCGCATGTGGTCAAGTGCTTTCCCTTCTTTAAAACGTGGCGAGTACGCAATTAAAGGCACATATTCACGCGTATGATCTGTTCCTTCAAATGTTGGATCATTCCCGTGATCTGCTGTAATTAGTAGTAAATCATCTTCATGCATATTTTCAAATACTTCTGGTAAACGCGCATCAAACGCTTCTAGTGCTTCACCATAACCTTGTGGATCACGACGGTGACCAAAGTTTGCATCAAAATCTACTAAGTTGACGAATGATAGTCCGTGGAAATCACGTTTCATGACATTGACTAATTGATCCATTCCGTCCATATTACTTTTCGTACGAATTGCTTCCGTTACACCTTCACCGTTATAAATATCTGAGATTTTACCGATAGCGATGACATCAAGTCCTGCATCTTTCATCTCATTCATTACTGTACGACCGAATGGTGTTAGGGCATAGTCGTGACGATTCGCAGTACGTGTAAAGTTTCCTGGCTCGCCTACGAATGGACGCGCAATGACACGACCGACTAAGTACTCAGGGCGTTTTGTAATCTCACGTGCAATTTCACAAATTTTATATAGTTCTTCTAGTGGCACAATATCTTCATGTGCTGCAATTTGTAATACTGGATCTGCTGATGTATATACAATCAGAGCGCCCGTCTCCATATGTTCTTTTCCAAAATCCTCAATAACTGCTGTACCACTATATGGTTGGTTACACAATACTTTGCGACCTGTTTTTTCTTCTAACTCATCTAATAATTCTTGTGGGAAGCCTTCTGGATAAACTTTAAAAGGTTTGTCAATATTCAAACCCATAATCTCCCAGTGCCCTGTCATTGTATCTTTCCCGACAGAGGCTTCTTGCATAAGACCATAGTAGGCCTTTGGTTTTTCAACTTCTTGAATGCCTTTAAGTGGCTCTAATTCTATCATGCGACGAATATTTGAATAGCCTAAGCTCTCCATATGTGGCATATTCAGCCCGTTCATTTCCTCTGCAATATGTCCAAGTGTATCTGCACCTACATCGTTAAAAGCAGCTGCATCTGGTGCCTCACCAATACCTACTGAGTCCATCACAATTAAATGTATACGTTTAAATGGTTTCATTTTTAGTTCCTCCTACAATCGATTTCATTACTGATTCCCGAAAAAAGTCAGTCGTTGATTGTTCTTCTTTATTTTAACAAATTTTTTAGAAAAATAAACGTCAGACATCTGACATTTTAAAATTTATGCACGCGGATGGTATTGTTTATAGACATCAGATAGACGTGTTTTACTGACATGCGTATAAATTTGTGTTGTTGAAATATCTGCATGGCCTAATAATTCCTGTACAGCACGCAAATCTGCTCCATTCTCAATTAGATGAGTCGCAAATGAATGTCGTAAAATATGCGGTGTTAATTCATGCTGAATATGTGCTTTTTGTGCATAGCCCTTTAACAATTTCCATACGCCCTGCCTTGTTAATCTGTTCCCTCTCTGATTCAAAAATAACGCTTCACTTCGTCCTTTTGTACTTTCTAATTCACGTCTAGCTTGATTGATGTAAACCGTACATGTTTCAATCGCTGCTCGTCCAAGCGGAATAATACGCTCCTTCCCTCCCTTACCAAATACACGAATAAACCCCATAGAAAGATGGACATCTTCTACATTCAACTCAATACATTCACTTATGCGCATACCTGTAGCATATAAAAGTTCTAACATTGCTCGGTCTCTTTTACCCGCTGGCTTTTGTGTATTCGGCGCTTCCATCAACCTGTCGACTTCTTCAATTGATAGAATCTGCGGCAACTTCTGTTCTAGTTTCGGCATCTCCAAATGAACCGTCGGATCTTGTTGACAACGTTTTTCACGCAATAAAAACTGATGGAATGAACGAATAGATGAAATATGTCGTGAAATCGTACGTGCTGTTTTCCCGTCTTCTTGCAGTGCTTTTAAATGTTGTAAAATATGATAACGCTCGATTTCATCAAAAGTTGCTAATTGTTGCTGTTCAAAAATCGAATAGATATATGCGCGAATATCTTTGTCATACGATGTTAATGTATTCTGCGCAAGCTGTCTCTCTACACGTAAAAAATGTATGTATTCTTCTACTGCATCTCGTACTTCTGAATTCATCGTTTTCTCTCCTTCTCTATTCAAGATAGAAAAAAGGCTGTCCACATCAGTTTAAGCGCACAGTTTAGAATCAAGTAATTGATTTAAGCTGCTTTTTAAACTTTAGGACAACCCTTCTAGTTCTGGTCATTTGGTGATTGATCTTTTTTACTTGAACAACGCCAGCAAATCCCGTGGAATGTTAAACGGTGGTCTTTCACTTGGAAATTCCAACGCTTTTCAACAATTGCTTCCACATCTTCTAATAAATCTTCTTGGATTTCATCAACTGCACCACATTCGATACATACAAGATGGTGGTGGAAATGTGCAGCACCTTCTTGGCGTAAATCGTAGCGTGATACACCATCACCAAAATTAATTTTATCGACAATTTTTAATTCTGTTAACAACTCAAGTGTACGATACACTGTTGCTAAACCAATCTCTGGCGCTTTTTCTTTTACTAATAAATACACATCTTCAGCACTCAGATGATCTTCTTCGTTCTCTAGTAGTACGCGCACTGTCGCCTCACGTTGTGGCGTCAGTTTATAGCTCGCACCATGCAATTGCTTCTTTATTCGATCTATACGGCTTTCCATAGTGACGCCCTCCTAAACTATTCACATTATACCAAAACCTATGTTTGATTGACAACAAATAGTGGAATTTAAATGGAATGACTATCTTTTTATAATAATTATTATTAAATAACAAGTCAATTGAGAATATTGTTCACAGCAACTATGATAAACATATTTTCTCAAAAAGAAAACCTTTTTTACTTCATCTATACAAATTTATTTGTTTACCGACATATTTTGACGCATCCACATCACAGCAATGACTGTTTTCGCATCATAAATTCGACCATCTTGCATCATTTCTTCTGCTTCTTCTAAAGAGATCTCCATTAATTCGACAAATTCATCTTCATCTGGACTTGCCGGTTGCTCGATTTTATATAAGTCTTTTGCAATATAGAGGTGAATGATTTCATCTGCAAAGCCTGGTGATGTTGCAATTGTTTGTAGATACGCAAAGTCATGCGCGCCATACCCTGTTTCTTCTTCTAATTCTCGAACTGCTGTTACTGCGGGTTTTTCACCTGGCTCTAATTTACCCGCTGGAATTTCAACAATACTACGCTCTAAAGGCTTGCGATATTGTTCAACAACAATTAGACGACCATCTGCTGTAATTGGAATAATACCTACTGCTCCAGGATGTTTCACTAATTCTCTTGTTCCTGTTTTTCCATTTGGCAGACGTACTTGATCTTTTTTTACATCAATAATGCGTCCTTCATAAATTGTTTCAGATGAAATCGTTACTTCTTCAAATTTTTTGTTCATCTTATTCACTCCATGCTTTTAAGATTGATTATTTTTCCACTTACATTGTACCATTAAGTATGAGGAGGCGTTATATATGGAGTATAGAAACTTAGGTCCAAGTGATTTACGCGTGTCAGAATTAAGTTTAGGTTGTATGTCACTACCGATGGAATTACAAGAGGCACGCAACATTATTGATGCAGCAGTAGATGCTGGCATTAACTTTTTTGATACAGCAGACTTATATAATCATGGACGTAACGAAATTATTGTAGGAGATATTTTACGTAAAAAACGCCAAGATGTTATCATTTCAACAAAGGTCGGAAATGTATGGGACGCTTCTGGCGACAGCTGGCATTGGGATGCATCGAAAAAATATATCATGGAGGCCGTTAAGAAAAGCCTCGTCCGTTTAGGGACCGACTATATCGATTTATATCAGCTACATGGGGGAACATTAGAAGACAACTTTGAAGAAATTGCTGAAGCCTTTGAAGACTTAAAACGCGAAGGAGTCATTCGCCAATACGGTATTTCTTCCATTCGTCCAAATGTTATTGAACAAATGGCAACAATAGGTCGTCCAAGCGCTATCATGATGCAATATAGCGCGTTAGATCGTCGTCCTGAGGAATGGTTTGAGTGGATGAAAGAACGACGTATATCAGTTATTTCACGTGGTACAATTGCGAAAGGTCTTTTAACAAATGAATGGGAACAACGAATGACAGACAATGGTTTTCTAGACTACTCACAAGAAGAATTAGCTCACACACTGAAACAACTTGAACAATCTACGGATTATATGTTAAACGGTGCAATTGGCTATAATTTAAAACAAGATGTCATTGCGAGTACGGTTTTAGGTGTCAGTAGCTTGCCACAACTATATGAAATTATCGATGCCTATTATCACCCTGCTTCACAAGATGTTTTAGAACAATGGATGAACATGACAAAAGCAAATCGATACGAAGAACATCGTATGAAATAAATGTATGGCTAAAAAATATATAAAGATTAAAAAAACTGAAACCGCGCTGTGTCGCGGCTTCAGTTTTTTGTTTAGATTCTCTTATTTATGGGAACTGCACTGATAGTGTCTGTTTTAAAAATGTACGATTAAAATTTTGAACCTTGATCGCCGTATTGTTCTAACAATTCTTCAAAACTCATATTTTTCTCGCGTTGTTTTTTCTCAAATAACGCTTTTGCACGACGCTCTTCTTCTTGTTCTTTTTCTTGTGCAACTAAACTTTGTTTCGCTAACTTTAATTGACTTAAGACATCTGCATTTAATTGATCTTTTAATGTCAATCCGTCATCTGAAGTCGACTTCGGTTGAGTCATTTGTTTTTTCTTTTTCGCCATTTCTGTCACCTCGTATTTGATTTACATTTATTTTAGCAGAAAGTAAATCATTTGTAAGGTTTTGAAATGTCTATGGATTTTTTTAACATATTTAATTATGATGAACATGAGGTGATGAATTTGAAAAAGAAATGGCCTTTACTTGCTTCTGTAGCTACAAGTGCTTCCATAGCTGCACTTGGCTATACCATTTCCAATCGTGTTATGTATATGAAACAAAAAGATGAACAATTCATCTGGGACCGCGAAGTACAATCCAAACGTTTGAATGAAGATTGGTTTACACATGTAGCTAAAGAAAGTTTTATTGTACAATCACTAAATGGTTACCCCATTACATGCCACAAGATTCAGAGTACGACAAGTCCTAATACGATCATTATTTTACACGGAGTAACTGAAACACATATCAATTCCTTAAAATACGCACAAGTATTTGCTCGTCTCGGTTATAATATTATTGTTTACGATCAACGTCGCCACGGAAAAACAGGTGGCAAAACGACAAGCTATGGCTTTTATGAAAAGTATGATTTACAAGCTGTTGTAGAAGCTGTTCGTTCACAGATGACACATGGTGCACTGTTAGGAATTCAAGGTGAATCAATGGGCGCTGCTACAACTCTTCAATATGGTGGATTAGATGATACATTATTTGATTTTATTATTGCAGATTGTGCATTTTCAACATTTGAAAAACAACTCCACCATGTACTCATGCGCGATACACCGATTAAAACTGCTTACGCGGTAAAATTAGCTGACTTCTTTATTCAAAAACGTGATGGTTATACACTGCGTGAAGTCGCACCGATTGAAGCTGTTCAAAAGATTTCAAAACCTATTTTATATATTCATAGTTTAGAAGATACGTATATTCCACATACGATGTCAGAAGCGCTACATGCGGCAAAACCTGAAAATACACGACTTGTGTTATTCGAAAAAGGTGAGCATGCGCAATCATTTAATGAACAACCTTTTGATTATGAAAAAGAAATTATTAAATTTTTAGTAGACTTTCATATTAGTTATTTACCACAAGATTATCAATTCCCACAGAAAAAACATCGCACACACATTATTCAACCTGCATAACATATAAAAAGTGAGACCTACTAATGAGGCCTCACTTTTTTGGTTTATCTTAACGAATAAATTATTTCTTCTTTTTATCCATTTTATCTGTTGCTTTACTCATTTGGCTCATCACTTGGCGAACCTGTTTCTCAGATGGTTTGCGTCCCATTTGAGTCATCATCATACGAAGCATATCTTCGTTGATTGGTGGGTTTTCTTTTAAATACTTCATCATGTATTGGCGTGCGATGAAAAATCCACCCACAAGACCAACGATTAACGCAAGGATGATGAATGTAATGGCAAGACCTGTACTCACTTGTGTTCCTCCTCTATTTTCACATACGAGATAATACTCTCCATGAAGGATTATACAATAAAAAACATAGCCTATCTACATTTGTCGTAGATTTCATGAAAAATTAATTAATTATGCTACATATGAGAAATCGTTTGTTGAATAAAAAAATCCCGAAACGTCAAACATTTCGGGATTTTATTGTGTACGGATTAATTAAATAATGCTTTCACTTTCGCAACAACATTTTCAACTGTGAAACCGTATTTTTCAATCACTGTATCTCCAGGTGCACTTGCACCAAATGTATCGATTGCAAGAACATCACCTTCGAAACCAGTATATTTATGCCAACCGAATGATGAAGCCATTTCGATTGCAAGTCGTTTTGTTACTGCTTTTGGTAATACAGATTCTTTGTATGCAGCATCTTGCTCATCAAAACGTGCTGTATCAGGCATTGAGATAACAGATACTTCAATACCTTCTTTTGCTAATACTTCTTTTGCAGCTACTGCTAGTTGCACTTCTGAACCTGTTGCGATTAATAATGCATCTGCTACTTCTTTTGAAGCTTTTGCTACAACGTAGGCACCTTTTTCAACACCTGCATGTAATACAGTTTGATCTACATCAAGAACAGGTAGGTTTTGACGTGATAAAACAAGTGCAGTTGGACGGTTTTTAGAAGTTAACGCTAACTTCCAAGCTGCTACCGATTCATTTGCATCTGCTGGACGAATTACTGATAAATTCGGCATTGCACGTAAAGCGGCTAAATGCTCGATTGGTTCGTGTGTTGGACCATCTTCACCAACAGCTACTGAGTCATGTGTGAATACATATGTTACAGGTAATCCCATTAATGCAGATAGACGAACTGCTGGACGTACATAATCAGAGAATACGAAGAACGTACCACCGAAGACATTCAATCCACCATGAAGTGCCATACCGTTTAATGCTGCGCCCATTGCAAATTCACGTACACCAAACCAAATGTTACGACCAGCGCGGTCATGTGCTGAGAAATCACCAGCACCTTTGATTGTTGTTTTGTTTGATCCAGCTAAATCGGCACTACCACCGAAGAATGAAGGAACAGTTTTAGCAATTGCATTAATCATATCACCAGAAGATGAACGTGTCGCAACTGATTTACCTGCTTCATATACTGGGAATTCTGCATCAAAGTTTTCTGGGAATTCACCTTTGATTGCTTGTTCTAATTGAGCTGCTAATTCTGGGAATTCTGCTTTATATGCTGCAAATGCATCATTCCAAGCTGCTTCTGCTTGTACACCATGTGTTTCAGCTGCTTCTTTGAATGTTTCATATACTTCTTCTGGAATTTCGAATGGCTCATATGTCCAGTCGTAATTCGCTTTTGTTAAAGCAACTTCTTCTGTACCTAATGGCGCACCATGAGAATCTGATTTACCCGATTTATTCGGTGAACCATGACCAATAATTGTTTTAATCTCAATTAATGTTGGTTTATTTGATGTTTTTGCATTTTCGATTGCTTGATTGATTGCTGTCACATCTGTACCGTCTTCTACTAATAAGTAATTCCAGCCATATGATTTATAACGTGCAGCTGTATCATCTGAGAATGATTTGTTTAAATCACCATCTAATGAAATATCGTTACTATCGTATAATACGATTAATTTTTCTAATTGTAGATGACCTGCTAATGACGCGGCTTCGGCAGAAACACCTTCCATTAAATCACCATCACCACATAACACGTATGTATAGTGATCGATAATATTGTGTTCTGGTTTGTTGTATACTGCTGCTAAATGAGATTCAGCCATTGCCATGCCTACTGCCATTGAAATGCCTTGACCTAATGGACCTGTAGTAGCTTCTACACCGACTGTATGTCCAAATTCAGGGTGACCTGGTGTTAAAGAACCCCATTGACGGAAGTTTTTAATTTCTTCCATTGGTAAGTCGTAACCACCTAAGTGAAGTAGACTATATAAAAGCATTGAGCCATGACCCGCTGAAAGGATAAAACGATCACGGTTGAACCATGATGGATTTTGAGGATTATGTTGTAGTTGTTTTGTCCATAGCGTGTACGCCATTGGTGCTGCGCCCATTGGTAAACCTGGGTGTCCTGAATTTGCTTTTTCAATTGCATCAATTGATAAAGTACGAATCGCATTAATTGCTAACTGATCTGCTTGTTGCGTCATTAAAGTTGACATCCTTTCTTCTATACAAAATGTATTACTATCTCTAGTTTAGTCAAGAATCGACTATAAAACAATGGTTATAATTGACGTTAGACGATTATCCATGAAAAAACGCACACAATTGTGGATTTTCGTCATAATTGTGTGCGTTTTTACTTGTTAGTTTATTAGTTTAGACGTCCGTTTGTTTTTTGCTTTTCACGAATTTTCTCTGGCGTTACTTCTTCACCATTTGGATCGAAAATACGAACGTTTTCGATTGTATTACGCATTGTTTTACGGAATGTATCTAAATATTCTTGGCGCAGTGTCGTCTGTTCTTTTGCTTCTTCAACAGTCAATGTACCTGCTTTTTTCTTTTTTGATAATTCACTAATACGCGCTAGTTTTTCTTTTGATAGCATAATTTTCATCCTTTCGACCTAGTCACTACATTAAAGGTATGAAAAATACAGCAATTTAGCAAGTATTCAGCTCAAAAATCCTGAAAAAAGCTTAAAAATAACGATTTAAAAACTTAAAAAGACATTTTAGAGAAAAAATTCTATTGATTTTGTTGTTCTTGTACATACTCTGTATAACGACGATGTACAGTTGCTTTACTCACATGAAAACCAGCAATTTTTAACGTGGCAGCTATTTCTTCATAAGTAAGCCCCTTTTTTCTTAATGCAACAATTTGATCAAGCGGCACATCAATTCTTTCGCGTCCTTCTGGATTACCACGATTACTAATATTTAATTCTGGACGATAGCCATTTTCAACAGCACGACGCATTCCTCGTTTGATTTTTGCATTATGTATTTTGCGTTGGTACTCCTCTACAATCGCTAAAATCTCCAGTAACATCGAATCCATATCGTTTAGTTTCATTTCACCATCTGATGACATAGAGTAAATCGTTGTATCGTATTTTTGTAAAAGATGTAAAACAGCCATTCGACCATTCCCGCGTCCAATACGTGTCTCATCTTGAATAAATAGAGCAGATTGCGGATATTGTTTTAAGAAATCTAACAATTCTAATAATCCTTCACGCTCAATATCATAACCACTATGGCGGTCTTCAAAAATACAATCTAATGTGTACCCTTTTTCTTTAGCATAGGCAGTTAATTCAATTTTTTGTCTTTCTAAAGACTGGTTCTGCGTTTCTTTTTCTGTACTTACGCGACAGTAAGCTACAGCTTTTTTAAATTTCATTATTGATCACTCGCTAATTCTATTTGTTGTAATTCATGATTCGTAATCGGTACGGTTAATTTCTCTCCCGCCATAATTTGCCCATCAACTAAATTGTTTTGATTAATAACTTGGTTCATCCATTTTTGTGGTTTCATATCTCCGCTATATTTTTGAGCTAAAGACCATAATGTATCACCTTCTGTAATTCGAATTTCAGTTACATGCGTCTTCGCTATTGTATCACGTACAACATTACCAACAAACAATAATACAACTACCGAAAAACAAATCACCATCACATTATTTTTGATCCACTTCATCTGAATTTCCCCTTCCAACTTTTTACTAGAATGTTTGTTCCCATCATAAACTCGAACACTTGTTTTTGTCAACGGTTTTTTCAGAACAATTGTTTGCATTTGATTTTCTACGATGTTATACTCAAAATACAAAATATAGTAGGAAGTTGAGGTGAAGGTTGTGAACACTGCATTGAAAAAAACAAAACTTTCAAAGCGTCAAGAAGCGATTTTAAATTTTATTAAAGAGGAAGTACAAAGTAAGGGTTATCCGCCTTCTGTACGCGAGATTGGGTTGGCTGTTGGATTAGCTTCTAGTTCAACTGTACACGGACATTTAGAACGTTTAGAAAGTAAGGGTTATATCCGTCGCGATAAAACGAAACCTCGTGCAATTGAAATTTTAAATCCTTTTGAATCGACTACGGCTACAAAACAAGGTGTGATGCATGTTCCACTTCTTGGTAAAGTAACAGCAGGTATGCCCATCACAGCAATTGAAAATATTGAAGAGTACTTCCCAATTCCACATACATATGGTACATCTGATGACCATATTTTTATGCTAGAAATTATGGGTGAGTCGATGATTGAAGCAGGTATTCTAGATGGTGACTATGTCATTGTGAAACAACAGTCTTCTGCAAATAACGGTGAGATCGTTGTGGCAATGACTGAAGACGACGAAGCAACGGTAAAACGTTTCTATAAAGAAGACGGTTATTACCGTTTGCAACCTGAGAATTCTTCAATGGAACCAATTATTGTTCAAAACGTATCGATTTTAGGTAAAGTAGTTGGTCTATACAGAAATATTCATTCATTTTAAATAAATTTCAACTAGTAAAGAATGTTTTTTTTTACATTCATTACTAGTTTTTATTTTGTTTAGATTTATTTTTTTACTATAGACATCTTAATCACTTACTTGCTAGCATATGTTCAAATGACTAACGTCTAATGTCTGACTTATTACTTTTAGCTTATTTTATATTTATACAAATTGTATTTTTATAACAATATCTAAAAAAACTATATTTTCTGTTAAATCGAATAATTCAATAATATATTGCTATTTCAGGATGTAATTCTTATATTTAGGAGGAAACAATTTTATTTTAAGGGGTGGCGAAATGATGTTTAAATCGAAGATTATTACTTCATTAAGCGTTGCTGCATTACTAACTGCCGTACCATTTTCTTTCGGTGCAGGAATCAATGCAACAGCTAAAACAACAAGTAAAAAAGTAGTAGAGAAAAAAATCCCTGTACAACTTTTAAGTATGAACGACTTACACGGTTATATTGATGGGAATAACAAAAAAGATAATGTAGGTACGCCAGTCGGTGGGATGGCTTCTTTAGCGTATAACTTCGAACAAGAAAAAGCTGCTTTTGCAAAAGCAAATAAGTTGAAATCAACAACTTCTAATTCACTTTCAATTCATGCTGGTGATACAGTAGGTGGCTCTCCTGC
This sequence comes from Kurthia sp. FSL E2-0154, assembly GCF_038003625.1. Lineage (NCBI taxonomy): Bacteria > Bacillati > Bacillota > Bacilli > Caryophanales > Caryophanaceae > Kurthia > Kurthia sp. FSL E2-0154. The sequence continues at coordinate 540,327 of NZ_JBBOPO010000001.1, read as the reverse complement.
TATCTCAAGTCTTTTACAAGATGAACCAACAATGAATATTTTAAATGCAATGAATTTCTCGATTGGTGCACTTGGAAACCATGAATTCGATGAAGGTTTAGACGAATTCCAACGTATTTGGAAAGGTAAAAAACCCATCAAAGGTGTAACACAAAACTATGAATTCGTAGAAGATTATAAACAAACAACTTCTAAAATGGAGATTCTTTCAGCAAATGTAGTTGATAAAAAGACAAAAAAATTAGTTAAAGGCTTCAAACCTTATACAGTTAAAACAATCGGCGGTGTAAAAGTCGGCTTCATCGGCATTGTAACACCACGTATTAAAGAAGTCGTTTTAGCACAACATACAAAAGATATCGATGTAGTGGACCCTGGACAAGCTGTTGCAAAATATACAAAAGAATTACGTAAACAAGGCGTAAAAGCAATCGCCGTTGTCGCTCACTCATCTGTCGAAGTCGATAAAGATGCCAATTCTTCTATTGAAACACAAGAAAATTCACATTTAACAGGCGATGTAATTGATATGTTGAAAACAGCAAATAAACTCGATCCGTCGAACTCAATTGACGTCGTTTTTGCTGGTCATAATCATGGCTATGCTAACGGCACGTACAAAGGTGTTCGCGTAGTTGAAGCATATAACTATGCATCTGCTTATTCAGTTGTAACAGGTACACTAAGTTCAAAAACAAAAGACTTTATGAAGACACCAGCAGCTAAAATTAAATATAACTATACACAAACAGAAACAACGATTATGAAAAATAAAGTATCTAAAAAAGTAAATGGTATTATTCAAGAAGCAAAAAATATTGTTGGGAAAGTAATGGACCAACCAATCGCAAATATGAATACAGCAAAAATCTCACGTGAACGTGTAGCCTATCCACTAGGTGGCTCACCTGTAGGGAACCTTGTAACAGATGGTCAGTTAGCATTTGCAAAAGCAAAAGATGCTTCAGTTGACTTTGCTTTCACAAACTCTGGTGGCGTTCGCTCTGACTTAGATGCAACTGCTTCTGGCGATTCATTTGTGATTTCACGTGGCGCTGCACAAGGCGTTCAACCTTTCGGTAACATTTTAAAAATCGTTGAATTAACAGGTGCTCAAGTTAAATCTGCAATTAATAATCAATTTACAGGTGGATATGGTTTAGAAGTTTCTGGTTTAACATACACATATAAAGATAAAGCAGTAGTTGATGTATTCGTAAATGGCGAAAAGATTGATGAAGCGAAAACATATAAAGCAGTAATCAACGACTTCTTAGTAGGTGGCGGTGACCAATTCCCTACGTTTAAAGAAGCAAAAGTAATCGATGATCTTGGTTTAGATACAGATGCATTCATTCAATATATTACAAACTTAAAAACAGTAGATGCTTCTTCTGTTGTAGAACCTCGTTTAAAAGAAGTACAATAAATTTTAAAACCCGAAATTGCACCATATAGTGCAATTTCGGGTTTTATACTTTGACCATTCCATCTCTTTATTTTATGAATATAACAAAAAGATAAAAAATATTGAAACTTCTTAACAATTTTTGCTGCTATTTGTAGTAGTTGTATTCTTTTTATTTGGTATAATTTAATAGAGAATATAAACGATTAAAAGGAGGAGATTCGATGAAAACTTATACAAAACTAGCTAGTTTACTTGCAGCTTCTTCACTGCTACTTGTTGCTTGCGGAGAGCCAGAAGCAACTCCTGAAAAGGAAGTGCCTAAAACACAGGCAGCTGAAAACACGACAGCGAAAACAGAAGATGTACAAACAGAGGGTGTACAAACAGAAGGTGTACAAACAGAGGCTAGTAAAAAAGAAGACACTACTGTAACATCTACTTCTTCTAAAAAAATCGAAACAAAATCAAAAGACACGGTAAAACCTATCTTACGTGATTTTTTACAAAACCAATTCAAAACAGCGAAAAATGGTATGACAGAAGGTGTTCCATTTGAAAGTGGAAAATCGGTTTATGAAGACATTACAAACAAATGGGGAAAACCCGCTACAACATTCTCTAATAATACGAATTATATTGAATATAAAAAGAAAGGAAAAGTAACCTATGCTTTTGCCATTGGGCGCGGAGATCGTGTTTATGATGTGCGCACTTTCGTAGCACCTGACAGTTCATTTAAACTATCAGATATTACATTTTCAGATATTATAGCTATTGGTGGTAAGCCATCTTCAACAACCTATAATGGTAAAGATACAATTTTAAATTATAAAGTCGGAAAAAATACGCTGAAATTTGTTGGTCCAACAAAAACAAAAAAATTAGATCATATTTCCATATTTAATCAACGTGCTTCAGAACCAATGGGTGGACGTGGTTAATTAATTAAAAACGAGGCCTTACCGTGCGTAGACCTCGTTTTTTAATGTAAAAAATCCTATGCGTGAACTTTCATATGTTCACTACATAGGATTTATTTATTACACGATTATTTTGTCCACTCTGCTACTTTTGTTTGGTTTTCTTTAATCCAAGTTTTTGCAGCTTGTTCTGGTGGTGTACCATCATGAATATCTAACATAACTGATTCAATATCATCTGTTGTCCAGTTAAAGTTTTTCAAAATTTTATAAGCATCTGGTGATTTCTCTTTTAGCTTTTTAGAAGCGAATGTATGAATTTGTTCTTCGCCACCATATACTTTTTTCGGATCTTTTAAGAATTTTAAATCATATTTTTGGAACATCCAGTGTGGTGCCCATCCTGTAATAACGATATCTTCTTTCTTCTTGATAGCTTGACCAAGTGCTACAGTCATCGCACCTGAAGAAGATTGTTTTAGTTTCCAATCACTTAAGTTTTTATAATCTTTTAAAGCCTTTTCTGTAGCACCCATGATGCCTGCTCCTGGCTCAATACCTGTGATTTCTTTTTTCGCTTGGTCTTTTAAATCTTCAATTGAATCAACCTTCATATAATCTGGTACAACTAAACCAATTTTAGCACCTTTTAAGTTAACACCTAAATCCTCTACTTGGTCTTTATACTTATCATATTGCGCACCATGTGTATGTGGTAGCCATCCAGCTACCATTGCATCTGCTTTGTTATTTGCGACAGCTTCCCACATCACTGCATTATCAAGTGAAGTTGTTTTGACTTTAATGCCTTCTTCTTTTAAAACTTCAGCAATAACATTTGTTGAAGCTACTTCTGTATCCCATTCTACATATGCAAGTTCAACAGTTGGATCTGACTTATCTGAACTTGAAGAATTACCGCATCCAGCAAGGACTGCTGATAGACCAAGTCCTAAAGCTAGTCCTGCTGCTTTCATTGTTTTTGAAAATTTCATCTAATTCACCCTACCCTTTTTTAGTATTGAAACTTTGTGTTAAACGATCAATTAAGATTGCAAAAATAACAAGTGCTAAACCAGCTACAAAACCTGGTCCAACGTCTGCTCTTTGTACAGCTGTTAATACTTTTTGCCCTAAACCTTCTGCACCAATCATCGATGCAATAACAACCATTGATAGCGATAGCATAACCGTTTGGTTTACACCAGCCATAATTGTTGATTTTGCTAATGGTAGTTCTACGTTGAATAATTTCTGTGGTCCTGTACTACCGAAAGACTCTGATGCCTCAATTAATTCTTTTGGTACTTGTTGAATCCCTAAATTCGTAAAACGAATCGTTGGTGGGATTGAGAAAATAATCGAAGCAAATACCCCAGGTACTAAACCGATTCCGAAGAATGCAACAGCTGGAATTAAGTACACGAAACCTGGCATTGTTTGCATGAAGTCTAAAACCGGCTTCATAATACTTTCAAATACTCTACTTTTTGACATACAAATACCAACAGGAATCCCGATAATAATCGAAATTAAACTCGCAAATAGTACAAGTGTGACGGTATTCATTAAGTCATTCCATAGTCCTTGGTTATAAATGAATAGTAATCCAAGTACTGCAAAAATTGTTAAACCGAGCTTTTTCTTCGTTGCAAAAAATGCTAATACTGCAACTAATAAAATAAATACAATTGCTGGAACCATAAGTAAGAAATCTGTAACGGCAAGCATCATGCTTTCTGTATTCTCTTGAATTGCATCAAAGAAACCTTGTCCATGTTCCGTAATATAATCCATTGCATTATTCGTCCATTTTGCAAGTGGCATCATCGGAATTTGATCGAGTAAATTATTCATGTGCCGTCACCTCCGCAGATGTTTCTTTCGCGAGAGCTTCGATGACCACGCCTCGTATAAGAACGCCAACAAGCTGATTATTTTTCATGACAGCTACTGGTGTTTTTGAATCTGAAATAATTGGCAACACTTCTTCTAATAATAAATCATGTGGCACTGTTAAAATATCTTGTTGCACACAATTCATTAAATTCGTTTGACCTTCTTTTGCACAGCGCAGCGCATCGTCTGCAGTTATGTAGCCAACTAGTTGTTTTGGCGGTGTTACTGCTAATACCATACTCACTTGTTCATCCTTCATACGTTTTAATGCCATTTTGGGTCCATCATGTGCCGGATTAATCGTCACTGGCTTCACCATGATGTTTTCAGCTGTTAATACTTTAGAACGGTCGATGTCTTCAATGAAGCTACTTACATATTCATCAGCTGGATTGGTTAAAATCTCTTCACCTGTACCGATTTGAATAATTTGTCCATCTTTCATAATCGCGATCCGGTCGCCAATACGCAGCGCTTCATTCAAATCATGTGTAATAAAGATAATTGTCTTCTTCATGTTTTGTTGAAGTTCTAACAACTCGTCTTGCATCTCTTTCCGTATTAAAGGGTCGAGGGCTGAAAAGGCTTCATCCATTAAAACAATTTCGGCATCGTTTGCGAGTGCTCGTGCAAGACCTACACGTTGCTGCATACCACCGGATAATTGCTTTGGATATTGATCTTTGAAATCAATGAGTCCCGCGTTCTCAAGTGCTTTTTCAGCTTTGATTTTACGCTCTTCCTTTGGAACCCCTCGAACCTTTAATCCATATTCGGTGTTTTTTAAAATCGTTTGATGTGGGAATAACCCAAAATTCTGAAAGACCATATTAATTGAATTTCTTCGCACTTGTCGTAATTGTGTTTTATTCATTTTTGATACATCTGCATCGTTAATATAAATCTGACCGGTTGTTGGTTCAATTAAGCGATTAAGTAATCGGACAAGTGTTGACTTACCACTACCTGATAACCCCATAATCACGAAAATTTCGCCTTCTTCTACTTCAAAACTCGCATCATAAACACCCACCGTTGCGCCTGTTTCTTTTAAAATAGTTGATTTACTCTTTCCCTTCTTCACAAGCTCTTCTGCTTGCGTAACTTTTTTTCCGAAAATTTTACTTACGTTTTCTACTCTTATTTTAGCCAAGAGCTACACCTCAATTCATTGCAATATCAGTTTGTTACAAAATAAGTAACAACTTAACCCTAACAAAAAGTTGTTACTTATGTCAAATGAAAGTACTAAAAATGCCATGTTTCCCCTGGGAGAAACATGGCATTTTCCATCATTATTTTATGTTTATGAACCCTTGTTACAATAAGGTTTATGCGCCTTTTAAAAATTGACTTATCCTTTGTATAAAAAATTTTTCACAATATCGAATGAAGCTTCATTTCCGATAAAGTATAAGACATCATTTTCTTTAATCGATGCATATGGCCCTGGTGATAATAAAATCGTTTCACCACGACGAATTCCAACAATTGTAGCTGTCGTATTTTGCCAAAAGTTCAATTCTTGAATAGTCATATCTAAATATAGACATTCAGATGTTACGGTCACATTGAATGGCGCAAATGGATTAAGTGAATGGAAACGATTTGTTCGCGACACTAACTCTTGTGAGAGTTGTTCTAAGCGCTCTAATTCTTCTTTTTGTTTGGCAATGGATTGAAAGACATCATGCTGAATCTCATTGACTGATTGTACATCTTTTAATTGATGTACAAATTTCGCAGCTTCTTCATAAGACTTGATGAAGACGCCACTCCCCTTTGTAGCTTGAACGATTCCTAAATCTTGTAGTACTGCAATGGCACGGCGCGCTGTTTCAGATGAAACACCATATTTACTCGCTAATGAAGAACGTGCATATAGCTTTTGCCCTACCTCATATTCTCGATCTACAATTTTAGAGGCAAGGTCAGCCGCAATAATTTGATAACGCGCCTGCTTTATTTTTGTTTTTTTCTCCTGTTCGGTCATTTACCGAAACCTCACTCTCCATCTCAAAATATATAGTCCATATAGTAGCACTAAATACATTGCTTTTCTATATCTTTACAAATAATTTATACATTTTTAAAGTAAACGAAACACTTTATCGTATTAAAAAGAAGGAATCACGTATAAACACGCAATTCCTTCTACTCTAGAGTTTAGTTCTGTTAGGTCCCGTAACGAAACAAGCTTTGTATTATACTATTCGGAAGTTGGGGAGTTCTAAATAGTTGTATTGAATCATTGAATGGGAATCGTAACGAGAGCACAAAAAAACAGCTTCCCCACGGGAAAGCTGTCATCTACTAAAAACATAAGTAGCTAACATCAACCTATCCTCGTAGGTAAATAAAGATGCACAGTAGAATTGGCAGGTCTCCTGGCTCATGGTCACTGTGTAACAGCCCCTTCCCATCTATTTAGAGACAGTGGGTATGCTTACTACACTCACATTTACAGTTGCGGGACAGCGCTGGAATCACACCAGCTTCCCTTTTAAGCGAGGCGAATTCAAGGATTCCCTCACACCAATTCAAGCACTATTGATTTACAATTTATATATTATCTTAAAATGTCTAAATTGTCAATCAAATTTCTAAGTATTTGACAATATCTTCCTCAAACTGACTTGGCTTATCTTTCGATGCATAGCGCGCCACGACATGACCGTCTCGATCTACAAGGAACTTTGTGAAATTCCACTTAATGCTACTACCTAAAAACCCTTTTGAATGTTCTTTTAAATACGTGAATAATGGATGCTCATCTTTACCATTTACATGAACTAATTCATGCATCGGGAACGTAACACCATATTGTAAACGACACTGTTCTGCTGCTGCTTCACCTGAATCTAATTCTTGCTTGAACTGATTCGATGGAAAGCCAAGTACGACTAATCCTTTATCTTTATACTTTTGATACAATTCTTCGAGTTCTTTGAATTGCGGTGTAAAACCACATTTTGATGCTGTATTCACAATCAATAATACTTTTCCTTCGTACTCTTTCATTGAATACGTTTTTCCATCTTCTAATGTAACGTCTAAATCATAAATAGACATCGAAACACCCCTCAAAAATAATGTATTTCTACTACTTTACCTTTTTCATCATTGTCGGAAACAATTCTTTTGTATAGTTGTAAACTTGGTCAGCTGTATATTTCTTTGAACCTTCTCCCCATATAGAGATGGCTGCACCAGAAATTTTTGACGTAGTTTGCTGATGAGATGAATTCCACCTCCCCAGCGTCCAGTTCTTTTTAATATCTCTTTTCATATACTGCAGATCCGAACGAATTGAACCTTTTGATGTAAAATCTACATATAAGTAGTAATCATTATAATTATAAACTATGTGTCCTGCTTTTATTAACTGTGGCGCACTAGGACGAACTTTTTCACGGTACTTCTTTTCAGTTGCACTTTCGGGTTCACCTGTCCAACTCCAAAACGTAATTGCTATCGTTTGATCTAACTTTTTTAAATCTGCCTTCAATAAAGAATCATTCCAAATCCATGTACGCACATGCTTCTTTTGCAAATAACGATTCATTTGATTGAAGTAATGGATGTATTTCACATGATCTTCTTCATCATAGGCAATCTCGTCTCCCCCAATATGCATCGTTTTTGTTTTCGGTAAAGCTTGTAAAACTTCACGACATAATGCTTGTACGAATCTTATACTCGACTGATTCGGTGCAATTTGATTCCACTCATCACGCACCAACTTTTTCGCTGCCTTCGGATTCGCTTTTTCATACAGTTTTAAAACAGCTCCCATATGACTAGGTGTATCAATCTCGGGGATTAATTCAATCTTCTTCTTCGCCGCATACGCTTCTAAAGAGCGCATCTGCTTCATCGATAAAAAGGTTTGCTTCGTTAATGGATTGCGATAAAGTCCGTCTTTTTGCTGCCATGATTTTTTTGCTTGCTGTCCTAAAAGTCGACTCTCTAATGCATAGTTTTCATCATCGGTTAAATGAAGATGTACATAGTTCCCGCCTGATTTTTTCACATCATCTATATATTTTTTTAAAACATCAACTGTATAAGGTCGACGTGCTACGTCTAAATTAATGCCATATTTTTTATCATGCGCCTGTGCTACATTTTGTTCACTACACCCTGTTAAGCTTATAAGCATACAAAGAGATAAACCAAATAGCCACTTTTTCATAAAAATCCTCCTGATGTTTCCTTACTTCTACTATCTATTATACTTGTTTTTTTAATAAATATAAGAAGTATGGTGCACCAATAATAGCGACAACAATCCCAACTGGAATACTCGATTCTGTTAAAATCGAGCGACCAATCGCATCTGCCACTAATAAGAGAATCGGGCCAATGACAATCGCCATCGGTAAAAAACGTTGATGGCGTGGTCCAACAAGTGAACGGGCAATATGAGGGGCCATTAAACCGATAAAGCCAATTCCGCCTGTCACAGATACTGCAGCTGCTGCTAGACCAACTGCTAATAATAAGAAGTACATACGCTGTTTGTTCAATGAAGCACCTAACCCTACTGCCATCGGCTCACTTAGTCCTAAAATGTTCAAATGGTTCGAACGCATTATAATAAATGGGACGAGAATGAGTACCCATGGAAGTAGAGCCCATACAAACGGCCAATCGGCTCCCCAAACATTCCCTGCTAACCACCCTGCAATAAAGTCGACATCTGAGCGATTTGCTGAAGAAATCAGCATGACCATGATGCCCGATAAAGCGGCTGCAAATCCAACACCGACAAGAATTAATCGGAATGGTTGAATCCCGCGATTTCGTTCGTAAGAAAAACTATAGATGAGGAGAGCTGTTATAATCGCACTGATGAACCCAACAATCGGTAATGCATATGAAAAATTCGTTAGTTCTCCTTTTGCAAATAAGTAAAGTACCGTAATTCCAACACCTGCACCTGCATTAATCCCGATAATCCCAGGGTCTGCTAGGTCATTCTTTGTCAGTGTTTGAAGTACTGCACCTGCTACAGCTAGCGCAATACCTGCTAAAATTAAAATTAAAATACGTGGTAAACGAATAGAGAATAAAATAAATTCATCTGACACTTCACCGTAACCGAAAAATGTAGCAATCACACTTCGAAAACCCATTGAAGAATAACCAACAGATAACCCTAAAAAAGCACAACAAATAACTAAAAAGACACCCATTGCTAAATAAAATGTATACGTACTCTTTTTAAGCAAAGAAACGCCCTCCCCTCTTCACTAAAATTAAGAAGAATGGTAGACCAATCACAGCAACGAGTGCCACAACAGGTGTTTCATATGGTGCGTTCATCGTGCGTCCAATCAAATCAACGATGACCATAAATATACCGCCTGCAATCATCGACATTGGAATAACCGCTCGGTAATCACCACCAACGAATGTACGAACAATATGCGGAATCATTAAACCAACGAAGGCTAAGTTACCGATTAACGCAACCGCACTCCCAGCTAGTAACACGACAATGATGAACATAATCGTCTTAATTTGCATCGTTTTTTGTCCAAGTCCTACAGCTAGTTCTTCATTTAAACTTAGAATCGTTAGTTGTCGACTAATAAGAATACTACCGATTAATGCAATGATGATAAGTGGCATAACGATATAAGCACTCCATGTAATACCTTGTAAACCACCTGATGTCCACATCGAAACATTCTTTGAAATTTTGAATAATAGACCTGTACCATCTGCTACTGCTTGTAAAAACATCGAAACAGCAGCCCCTGCTAATACTAATTTTAAAGGAGACATTCCTTTTCTACTTGTGGCACTAATACCGTACACAATCCCCATACCAACAGCAGCGCCGATTAAACAGGCAATAACAGAACCCATATAATCGAGTTTTGGAACAAGAACGAGACCAATGGCTAATGCGGCATTTGCTCCTGAAGTAAGCCCCAGTAAACCTGGGTCTGCTAATGGATTACGTGTTACACCTTGCATAATTGCACCTGCTACTGCTAAAGCCGCCCCTACAAAGACTGCTGCAACCACACGAGGGAATCGTATTTCTCGTAAAATATCAATTTTCTCGCCACCCTCACTCGACCAAATTGCATGCCATACATCTTGAAGTGGTATGACGGCCGCTCCGAGTGAAATCGCAAAAAATATAGTAATAAGTAAGAGTACGAAGGCGATAAGCAATTGGAGCCAAAGTGACCATGATCGAAATAATTTCAGCATATTTTCCTCCGTCCTTTCTATGTAAAAAAGGTTACCCAGCTATGGATAACCTCTTTTTATTATCATCATTTTACTTTCCTAAAAATGACTTTTTAAAGAAATCTAATTGGAAATCAAGTGTCATCATGTCATTGAAATAAAATTCATTTGCATTGACACGAAATACGCGATTATTTTTAACGGCTGGAATTTCTTTATAGTATTTTGTTTTTGTGAATGCTGGATCTTGATCACCGAATACAGATAAAATCATGTAATCGCCTGCATATTTTTTTAATACTTCACTTGATACAGCATAATACCCTTGTTTTAACGCATCTTTTTTAACAGCTTCTGGCATGTTTAATTTCATTGCTTGGTATAAAATTTCTGTACCACGTCCCCAGTTATTACCGTAAACGTAGATTTCTTTACCGAATGATTCGATGACCGATACTGTAGCATCTTCACCAATTTTTGCTTTAATTTCTTTTCCAGTATCTGCTGCGCGTGTTTTAAAGTCATCCACCCATGCTTGTGCTTCTTTTTCTTTGTTGACTACTTTACCAATTTCCACAGCTTGTTGTAAATAATCGTGTGCATTATATGTGAATAATACAGTTGGCGCGATTTTTTCGATTTTCTCTTTATTTTTAACTGTATCATACCCGATGATTAAGTCTGGTTTTAATTCTGCAATTTTTTCAACGTCCTCATCAGAAATTAATTTTGCATCTTTTAAAGCATCTTTAAATTGTGGGTTATCCATTGACCATTGATCTGCTCCTACAACTGGAATACCTAATTTAATTAAATCACCTGTAAAGCCTGCTAGAACTACTACACGCTTCGGATTTTTTGGTACTTTAATATCCCCATTTACAGCTTTATACGTGAATGTACCTGAATCTTCTTTTTTATCTTTTGTTTCTTCTTTTCCACCACATGCAGCTAATGCTAAAACCATTAATGCGATGAATGCAATTATTAATTTTTTCATAAATAAGCTCCTTTTTTATCGTTGAATAGATGGGATTTTTTCGTCCACTGTCGTTTCAATTAGATTATAAGTGACACACATTGGCTTTTTCGTACGTGGATCTTCACCAATAACAGCATCAATTTGGAATACACGCTCTAATGTATCGTGCGTCATGACTTCTTCAGGCGTTCCTTCTTTGATTAAGTGTCCTTGATTCAAGGCAATCATATAATCTGAAAAGCGTGCAGCTTGATTGAGATCATGTAATACCATGACGATTGTACGTCCTTCTTTTTCATTTAATTCCTGAAGCAATTCAAGTACTTCTAACTGATATGCCATATCTAAGTAGGTAGTTGGCTCATCTAAAAAGATGATGTCGGTTTCTTGTGCGAGTGCCATCGCAATCCATACACGTTGTCTTTGCCCACCAGAGAGTGCGTCCACAGTCTGTTTTCGAAACATCGCTGTATTAGTTGCTTGAAGTGCCCATTCAATCACGCTACGATCTTTTTCTGTTAGATTTCCAAATCCTTTTTGATATGGATAACGTCCATAGGATACGAGCTCTTCAACTAATAATCCACTAGCACTTTCAGGACTTTGCGGTAAAATCGCTAGCTCTTGTGCTAGCTTTTTTGTATTCGTCTTTTGAATATTTTCACCGTCTAAAATCACTGCACCAGATTGATAGGGGATGATACGTGTAATCGCTTTTAAAAGAGTTGACTTTCCGCAACCATTGGCACCAATAATTGTGGTTACTTTTCCATCTGGAATCGTAATCGTTAAATCATGAACGATTGTTTTTTCGTCATACCCCACACGAATTTGATTTACTTGTAATCGCATATGTGCGCCTCCTTTCAAATGAGAATGATAATCATTACTGTTTTATTATAGATTATCTTAGTTGATTGTCAATTGCTATTTTTAAAAAATAAAAGGAGTATTGAACAGATACATTCAATATCTCCTTCCCCCTCCTTATAATTGGATGGATTTTTCCGTTATATACCCTCTGTATGATTTTCCATTTTTATAATATGTTAGATCGCATTTTTAATGTGCATACTTGTATAATGGATAACCGTGTTCCGTATGGAATGATATGAATGGTTTTTGATTTTTTTAGAATACTTGCTTTCAATGCCGTTCTAGAATTTTTAATAATTCCATACTCTAATGAAAATGTATTTGCACGTATATACTTAGTTGGAATATAGGCTGTACTCTTTTTTCCATTTAATGTTTTTTAAAAATGGACTTTTGCCTATTTCGTATTGATTCATTTTTCATAGTAAGGAGTTGGTTGATTGATGAATACCACCTAGTTTTTTCGTGGACTATTTTTAGTTTTCGTAGCGCTTCCTTCTATTTGAAATGACGTAAATCCTAAAATACATACAAATAATAGAATAAAACTTTTTTCATCGACATTTCCACAGTCCTTTTTCAAATCTCCATACCCGTCTTGTGCATAGATTAAAACGCATTCGGGTATGGTTAATGACGATAATTGAGCGAAAGGGGACTTGGCATGAAAAAAGCATTTTATACATTACCGATTACAGTTCTTTTACTATTACCAGCTTGCAGCCAGACTTCTGTTGAAAAAGTGGGCGGTGAGGAGCGAAGCAGTTCAACAAAAACAGATGAGACCTATCAATTAGGTGATACATTAAAAATTGATGATGTCATTGTCAACATTACAAAAGCAAAACAGACAGACCCCATACAATTTACAAAATCGAAAAATGGAAAAATCGTGACGATTGATGTCGACGTACGAAATAATAGTAAGGATTCTATTTTTATCGATCGACATGATTTCGCCCTCGTTTCAAAAGGTGAAAAAGCAATTGGTTATCATGGTTATGAAGAATTGCCCTTATCAGAAGAAGTCAATCGTGGGGAACAAGCAGATGGAAAACTATATTTTGATGTGAAGCCAGCCGATTCATATGAACTCGTATATAAACCAAATTTTACAGCAGCCCAAACAGAAATTCATTTTGATATTCCAGCACCTACCTCTACAGCGAGTAGTAAATGATTTAGGTAAAAAATTGGATTCTTTTAGGTCAAAGCAAAAAGCCGGAATCACGTCACAGCGTAATTCCGGTTTTTATTATAGTTAAATAGAGTTGGATTCTACCTGATTAATATGTTTTTAAATATTGATCGCGTTCCCATTGGTGAACTTGTGTACGGAACATATCGAACTCGATTTCTTTTGCTTCTCTAAAGTTTTCATAAATGTGAGAACCTAGAGCCCCTTGTACAACTGGGTCTTTAGCAAGTGCTTGCAATGCATCATCTAAGTTAACTGGTAAGTTACCAATACCTGCTTCTTCGCGCTCTTCTGCACTCATCACATAGATGTTACGGTCTACTGCTGGTGGTGGTGTTAATTTGTTTTCGATTCCGTTTAGACCTGATTCTAAAATAACAGCAAGTGCTAAATATGGGTTTGCTGCAGGGTCTACTGAACGCACTTCGATACGTGTAGATAAACCGCGTGAAGCTGGAATACGAACTAATGGTGAACGGTTTCGACCTGACCATGCGATATAGCAAGGTGCTTCATAACCTGGTACAAGACGTTTGTAAGAGTTTACTGTTGGGTTTGTCACCGCTGTAAAACCTTCAACGTGTTTTAATACGCCAGCCATGAATTGCATTGCTGTTTCTGATAATTGCATTGGTGCTTCTTCGTCTACGAACATGTTTTTACCATCTGTAAATAGTGAAACGTTACAGTGCATACCTGAACCACTTAAACCAAAGATTGGTTTTGGCATGAATGTTGCGTGTAAGCCATGTTTACGTGCAATTGTTTTTACCACTAATTTGAATGTTTGAATGTTATCACAAGCTGTTAATACATCCGCATATTTGAAGTCAATCTCATGTTGCCCTGGTGCCACTTCATGGTGAGAAGCTTCAATTTCAAAGCCCATCTCTTCTAATTCTAATACGATATCACGACGACAGTTTTCACCAAGATCTGTTGGTGCTAAGTCGAAATAACCGCCGTGGTCATTTAACTCTAGAGTTGGTTCGCCTTTTTCATCTAATTTAAATAGGAAGAATTCTGGTTCTGGTCCTAAGTTGAAATCGGTGAAGCCCATGTCTTTCATGCGTTTAATAATGCGGCGTAAGTTATTACGTGGGTCTCCTGCAAACGGTGTACCATCTGGATTATAAACATCACAGATAAAACGACATACAGCACCTTTGTCCACTGTCCAAGGGAAAATCATGAATGTATCTAAATCTGGGAATAGATACATATCTGATTCTTCAATACGTACAAACCCTTCAATTGAAGAACCATCAAACATCATTTTATTGTCTAATGCTTTTTCTAATTGCGATACAGGAATTTCAACGTTTTTGATTGTTCCTAAAATGTCTGTGAATTGTAAACGAATAAATTTCACTTCTTTTTCTTGTACTAATCGACGAATATCATCTTTCGTATATTTCCCCATGTTTCTCCACACTCCTAATTGTTTTCATTTTTATTGACAAACTCGACTTACTTATTGGAAGAATCGAGATAAATCACCTTGTCTAATGGATGTTCGTTGCATACGCTGTGCTTGTTGCATTTCTTCTCGTAAGATTCTTCTTAAATCGGCATCCGTAATATCTTTTTTCTGTTGTTCTAAAGGCTGATTCTTCATTGCAAATACTTTTTTAATACCTGCCATGTTAATACCTTGATCTAATAAATCTTTAATCTCTAAAAGTATATCGACGTCATTCAATGAGAACATACGGCGATTACCTTCAGTGCGGGCAGGCTGAACCAATTCATGCTCTTCATAGTAACGAATTTGACGTGCTGTTAAATCAGTTAATTGCATGACAATACTAATTGGCAACAGCGGCATTGTTCGTCTGATTTCGCGATTCATGTACTTCACCACGCCTTCCATGTCTTTTATTTTATTAGATGTTAGCTTCGTTGTCAATTACATGTTAGAAAAACTAACATAACTTTTTTCGAACAATTTATTCTTTTATATAGATGAATGAATCAATTTCATAATTCGATTTTTTCAAGAGCTTAGATTGCTCCGATGTAAAAACTATCGTTTTTAAAATTTATGCAGGTACTTTTGCATGACTTAATTGCGAATTGATGCGGTCAACTGCTAACTTACAGGCATTATAAATAAACGTCACTAGATTGAAATGCAATTTTGCTTTGCGACCTGTTCTGTGACGGATGTTATTTAACTGGAAATATTGCTTTAAATAAGCATTTACACGTTCTACTGCCGTACGTTCTTTATAGAGTTTCTTCCATAAATCTGAGCCACGTGCTGGAGACGTATACTTACGAATATCTGTTTCGCATTTTATTTTGAAAACCTTTTGACATAGGGAATCATCGCGTAATGGACAAGTTTCACATTCCTTTGGTCTTGTGAATTTGAGTGTCTGATATTTTTCATCAAAGCTGTCATAACGATAACTATGTTCGCGCACACAGGTTGGGCGGAAATGTTGGTCAAATCCAATTACTTCGCTCTCTCGTCGGACATTATACGGAATAACAGCACGCATTGTTTGATTTAATATTTGACGGTAAATTGGCTCGTAATCATATCCTGCATCAAAAATTGCGGTAGCGAAATGATTTGGCAAGAAGTCTGCGATTTTTTTCAACAAGGGTATAGCTGCTTTACTATCGCTTAAATTCCCTGAGGACATGATGCGAGCGACAATGTATTGACTTTTAGTTGAAACAGCTAAATGTCCCTTAAAGCCATACCAGAACGTATTTTTGCCATTACTATTTTTCTTAATTCCCCACTTCGGTTCAATGGGGATATCTTGCCAAAGTGTGTTCGTCGGAATCGTCAACTGAGCTTCTAGCTTCTTTTCATAGGTTGTTTGATTGACCTCAATCTCAGATTGTTCAGCTAACCAAATCGCTTGTTCTTCAGACGTTTTTCGACCACGTTTTTTTGGTGGAGCTGCTTCTTTTTTCTCTGAAGGCTTTGAGGCATCACGTGATTCGAAGTGTGTTGCATCAAAACCGAGACACTCGTCTTCGAGAAATCCTTCCGTCAAAGCGGCTAGGATAAGTTGATCCTGCATGAAATCTAGTACATCAGATTGACTAATGACATCAATCATACGAGAATATGACGCTTCTGACGGAACTGAATCCGAAACAAGAAATCCGCAATCCAAACGGAATAAAGGGTCGTTGACTAAACGTTTGACTAAGTCCTTTATTGTTGGAATACGTTCGACGATACGTACTATTAATGATTGAATCATGGCCCCGTAATTACATTCGCGTGGAGCACCACGCATTGTCTTTTTAGAAAAGAGATGAAAGATAGGTTGTACATCGAAAGTGGAGAAAATGGCATCAAATCGGTGCGAACTTTCCATTTCGAATAATTCTTGGATGTCAAACAGGCTAATTTGTTTTACAATAGTCATGAGGCATCATTCCTTTCGGGTGGGTTGTTTAGTCGCTACCATTATACCGAATTTGGGGAGGTGCCTCATTTTTATTTAATTTTACCCCTTGATAACAAAGGGATTGGAATTATGAAATTAACTCGAATATAAGTTCTTATAAAAAAAGGCTAAGGCTATATTTATTTGCACCTTAGTCTTTTTTAAATTTGAATTATCAAATAGCTATTTTATTCTTTAGTAAATTCAACATTTACTTCACTATTATTTCCTATTAAATGAAGCTGCTTTTCTTTATCTTCATTATTACTTTTTATATTACTCTTACCCTTCTTAACTTTGGAATGAATAGAAAAATCAGATTCATTACCAATAATCCTTCTTTTTACAGTACCATTTTTATTTTCTAGATTAAGTTTTTCAAATAAAAGATCACCACCATTTGAAGATAAACTTATTTCTTGAATATTCATTTGAGGTACTTGAATAATAATTTTTCAATATTTAGATGACGGCTTTAAACCTATATAATCGCTCCATTTTTTGGTTATCAGTTGTTAATGTGCATACTTTATACTTTATATTTTATAGATATAGCGTATCTTTCTTGTTTGCTTTCAAAATAGTGAATATGCAGAGCCTGAGACAAAAGTATTTTCAACATAGCAAATCCCGTATGATCGAAAAAATCATGCAAGATTTGTTCTGTCCCAGCCTCTCAACGCACTATTTTATGCTTGTAATTCCTGTACCGCACTTAAAATTGCAAATTTTACATGTTCATATGTTAATCCACCTTGCATATACACCGTATAAGGTGCACGAATCGGTCCATCTGCTGAAAACTCAATACTGGCACCTTGTACAAATGTTCCTGCCGCCATAATCACATCATCCGTATAACCTGGTAATAATGCTGGCTCTGGTGCGAACTGTGCATTGACAGGTGAGTTCTTTTGAACTGTTTGACAGAACTGAATCATTTGCTCTGGTGTTTGGAATTGCACAGATTGAATTAAATCTGTACGTTTTGCATCAAACTTCGGTTCCGCTACCATCCCAATCTCTTCTAATGCAGCTGCTGCAAAAATAGCACCCTTTACTGCTTGCGATACGACATGTGGAGCTAAGAAGAAGCCTTGATACATATCTGTCAATGTATTCAATGATGGACCTGCTTCTGCACCAATCCCTGGTGTTGTCATACGATAGGCACATTGCTCGACGTATTTCGCTTTCCCTGCAATATAGCCACCCACTTTTGCTAAGCCACCGCCAGGATTTTTAATTAATGAACCCGCCATTAAATCGGCACCTAACTCTGTTGGTTCTATCGCTTCTACAAATTCACCGTAGCAATTATCGACGAAAATAATGACATCTTCTTTAATCGCACGCATTTTTCGAATGATTTCTCCTACCTCATCAATTGTAAATGAAGGACGTTCTGCATAACCTTTTGAGCGCTGAATCGCCATAACGCGTGTTTTACTTGATACAGCTTGTTCTACAGCTGTCCAGTCTACTTTGTTATCTGCTGTTAAATCAATATGTTGATAATCAATTCCAAAGTCTTTTAATGACCCTGTATCTTGTTCACCGCCATCTACAATGGATTGTAATGTATCATACGGTTGCCCTGTAACATACATTAATTCATCTCCTGGACGTAATACGCCAAATAAACTTAATGTAATGGCATGTGTACCTGAAATAATTTGTTGGCGTACGAGCGCTGCTTCTGCACCAAAAACATCTGCATAAACACGTTCTAAATTATCGCGCCCTTCGTCATCGTAACCATAACCTGTTGTTCCTGCAAAGTGGTTTTCACTCACGTGATTTTTAGCAAATGCATGTAGTACTTTTTGTTGATTATAAAAAGATAATTCTTCTACTCGTTCAAATTGTGGTTTGATTTTCGCTTCTACTTTTTTAGCAAACTCCATTGTATCGGTGTGTAATGTTGACATAAACGCCATATTTGCTTCATCTCCGTTCTTTATTTCCTTTCATATAGTATCATATGTGGAAACTTGAAAAAAGCAGGTTTCTCATTTTAAAGTGCGACGATGAAAGAACGTATTTTTTCGAAATACTCGCTGCATACGAAGAAATACGAGCATACCAATTAATAGAAGAAAAACTCCAATGGGTAGCCACTTTTTAATGGGCAGAATAGGCGTATCAGTCGTTTTCACCGTTGTTGTATGATGATTCACTTCAGCTGTAATCATTTTTGTTTTAAATAATTTGTATGTATTTTTCGAATCTCCACGTTGTCCCGAAATAATCCATGCATGTTCTAATACATCGACTTGAACAGGGATAAAGGTTTCATTTCCACTTCTGTCACGTCCGATTAGTTGGATTTTATGCTCCCCTGATCGATGAATTTCTTCAATTAAAAAACGAATTGTGTACATTCCTGTTTGATGATAATTAACTGAGGCATCATCTACAATGACACGCTTTGTACTTCCAATTACTTCAATTACATATAATTTTATTAATTGTTTAAAAGTTATCTCCTCCTACTATTTCATTTATGTCTTTTCACTTTTCTCGTAACCGATTTTTGTAAAACATTGATTGTAAAGGAAATTTGAATTCGCTATACTTCTAATTAGAGGGAGTGGATGATTATGGAAAAAGTTTGTGTGAAATGTTTACATATACTTCAAAAAAATAAAAAAACATGCCCGATTTGTCATACGAAACAACCCATAAATAAAAAGAAAATCATTCGTATTACAACCGCTTTGATTTGTTTATGTTTACTATGCTCTACTTCTTTTTTATTTTTCTCATTACAACGAGCGAATTATTCAAAAGAAAATGTCATGTCGCAGTTTGAAAAAGCGATTAGCGAACGAGATGAACGTGCTTTACAAAAAGTATTAATTCATGAAGATCAAACAAAAGTTCAAGCACATGAAGCAAAAGCACTCATCCAATTAATTTCAACGCTTGGTGAAGTACAAACAGTCGCTTTATTTCGCCCTATTAAAACAAATTCATATATAAAACCCTATCGCGTAACGGCTCCTTCTGTTTCATTAATCAAAAAGAGGCATAACATGAGCTATGCTTTTCATCAAGTAAAAGAACCTTTAATCCCAGGAGTCTATCCGGTTCTAGTAACAATGCTACCTGATTCTTTTCCTTCAAGCACTGTTGTCAATGCACCTCTATCAAGTCCAGATATGATACCTGAAATCACAGAAACAACTGTTTCATTCAAATTTAATTCTGTTTTTGAATCGATTTTACCGTTTATAACTGTCAAAAAGCAAAACGTACAAACATCACTTTCTCATTTAATGGTGAATAGCCCCATTTCAGTTTATGCACAAGAACCGTTCCAAGTGGAATATACTTTTCATGCACCTTGGGGAGATTTACGTCAAAAGGAGACGAGTATAGAGCAATTTACTGATTTTATAAACCTTAGATTTTTAACCGTGAAACAACAAAAACAACTAGAGGCAACGCTAAAAAAAGCTTTGTTAAAAGATGAACAGGCATTTACGACCATGCCTTTCAAAAAGAAGGTGAATAGGATTCCAATTATAAACGAAAAATTTTCTCTTATTTCCGTCATACCTGCTCTGAATAAGAAAAATGAACTGAATGGTGTAATTGCACAGTATTATGTAAATGATGCAAAAAAAACGCATCTAACAGCACATTTCTTATTTAAGTCATCTAAACATCATTTTGAATTACACAATTTATCCTATTATCAAAACAATCACGCTGTATTTGAAAGTGATGAAAAAGCAAATAAGTGGATGCGTTATTTAACTTTAAACCCACTTTACTTATCGCAAGAAGATTTAAAAGCACTTTTTAACATGCATCTACAAAACGCGTTATTTACCGAAATTTCATCCGAATATGCTTATTTGTTCAACTATCCACAACAAAAAATTAAATCCATTGACGTAAAAAATGAAAATCACGTCATCTTGCGCCTATCTTCATATAATTTACAATTAAAAGTTAACCTTAAAAAAAGAGACTATAGCTGGGAGGTAGCTGAAATTGTTAAAGAATAAGCCTACACATTGTCCTAAATGTCTACATGAACTACCAAATAATACATTGCGATGTAACGTATGTGGTGAAAAAGTATATTCTCCTTATACTAAAAGAATTTTACTTTTTACAATGATTTTTACAGGTCTATGTCTTGCACTATCGAGTACTTTTTTAATCGTTTCTGCGAATCGTGCGAATCATTCAAAGAATAAAATGGTTGAACACTTTGAACAGGCACTCGATGAACGAGATGAGGGTGAACTACAAAAAATCATAACACATCATGATGGCACATCTATTTCAGAAGAAGAAGTGAATGCATTAATTGAACTTGTGAAGAAAAAGGGAGAGGTATATGTATTACCGTATTTTAAAGCGGCGAAAAATAATTCTTACTTCAAACCTTATCAAATACGTGCGAAAAAGACGGCTCTCGTTCAACCAACAGCAAATATTGAACTTTCGATTAAAAATACCGATATAAACAATTTAATTCCAGGTGTTTATAAAATCGATGTGAATATTGCACCAACGTATTTAGATGAAAAAAAGACGATGAGTCGAGAAAGTTAAACATGTAAAGAAAGATGAAAAACAACGAGATTTCCATTACGTTACGTGGCATTCGTACTTCGATGAAAGTAAAAAGAAGCGCGTACAAGCGAAAAAAGATTTTTATTTTTAAGCACAAAATAAACTGGAACCACGCCAAAGCGTGATTCCAGTTTTTCTTAGGCTCATATGAGGGAATGTTTTTACACGTATGTCCCAGCCATTTTATATGCAACTAAATTAGAACTCTAATTCGCCATCCCAAACACTCATGCCACCTTCAAGGTTCGTTACATCATAACCTTTTCCTTCTAGGTATGTGCAAGCGCTAAAGCTACGTCCACCTGCATGGCAAACAATAATGTATGGTGTTTCTGGATCTAACTCTTCAAAACGTTCTGGAATTTGACCTAGTGGAATATGAACCGCACCTGGAATGATGCCATTTGCCACTTCTTCATCTTCGCGCACGTCAATAATATGTAAATCTTCATTTGCATCTAGTAATGCAAGTACTTCATCTGTTGTAATTGATTTCATGTCTTAAAAAATCCTCCTTTGATTTTACCTTTCTTCAGTATAAAGTTTTTTATAGCGATTGAATAGTCGATTGACTTAAATTCTAGTAAAAACAAAGAGGAATTGTACGACTGCACAATTCCTCTTTCTCTTATTCTTCTGTTGGGCCTTCTAAGCCAATTGATTTTGACGGTGAGAAGGTTGAGATAGCATGCTTGAAAATTAAATGTTGCTTACCATCTGCTTCTAGTAATACCGTAAAGTTATCGAATGATTTAACCGTTCCCTTTAACTGGAAACCGTTCAATAAGAATACGGTTAAAAAAATAGAGTTTTTACGGAGTTGATTTAAATATAAATCTTGTAGATTCATCGTTTTCATATAGATCCCCCTTAGATTTGGCTAAACTTTTCTAACTACCAATCTTTATACCCTGTTTTTTTCAAAATATTACTAACTGAATCAATTTCATAATTCGATTTTTTCAAGAGCTTAGATTGCTCCGATGTAAAAACTATCGTTTTTAAAATTTATGCAGGTACTTTTGCATGACTTAATTGCGAATTGATGCGGTCAACTGCTAACTTACAGGCATTATAAATAAACGTCACTAGATTGAAATGCAATTTTGCTTTGCGACCTGTTCTGTGACGGATGTTATTTAACTGGAAATATTGCTTTAAATAAGCATTTACACGTTCTACTGCCGTACGTTCTTTATAGAGTTTCTTCCATAAATCTGAGCCACGTGCTGGAGACGTATACTTACGAATATCTGTTTCGCATTTTATTTTGAAAACCTTTTGACATAGGGAATCATCGCGTAATGGACAAGTTTCACATTCCTTTGGTCTTGTGAATTTGAGTGTCTGATATTTTTCATCAAAGCTGTCATAACGATAACTATGTTCGCGCACACAGGTTGGGCGGAAATGTTGGTCAAATCCAATTACTTCGCTCTCTCGTCGGACATTATACGGAATAACAGCACGCATTGTTTGATTTAATATTTGACGGTAAATTGGCTCGTAATCATATCCTGCATCAAAAATTGCGGTAGCGAAATGATTTGGCAAGAAGTCTGCGATTTTTTTCAACAAGGGTATAGCTGCTTTACTATCGCTTAAATTCCCTGAGGACATGATGCGAGCGACAATGTATTGACTTTTAGTTGAAACAGCTAAATGTCCCTTAAAGCCATACCAGAACGTATTTTTGCCATTACTATTTTTCTTAATTCCCCACTTCGGTTCAATGGGGATATCTTGCCAAAGTGTGTTCGTCGGAATCGTCAACTGAGCTTCTAGCTTCTTTTCATAGGTTGTTTGATTGACCTCAATCTCAGATTGTTCAGCTAACCAAATCGCTTGTTCTTCAGACGTTTTTCGACCACGTTTTTTTGGTGGAGCTGCTTCTTTTTTCTCTGAAGGCTTTGAGGCATCACGTGATTCGAAGTGTGTTGCATCAAAACCGAGACACTCGTCTTCGAGAAATCCTTCCGTCAAAGCGGCTAGGATAAGTTGATCCTGCATGAAATCTAGTACATCAGATTGACTAATGACATCAATCATACGAGAATATGACGCTTCTGACGGAACTGAATCCGAAACAAGAAATCCGCAATCCAAACGGAATAAAGGGTCGTTGACTAAACGTTTGACTAAGTCCTTTATTGTTGGAATACGTTCGACGATACGTACTATTAATGATTGAATCATGGCCCCGTAATTACATTCGCGTGGAGCACCACGCATTGTCTTTTTAGAAAAGAGATGAAAGATAGGTTGTACATCGAAAGTGGAGAAAATGGCATCAAATCGGTGCGAACTTTCCATTTCGAATAATTCTTGGATGTCAAACAGGCTAATTTGTTTTACAATAGTCATGAGGCATCATTCCTTTCGGGTGGGTTGTTTAGTCGCTACCATTATACCGAATTTGGGGAGGTGCCTCATTTTTATTTAATTTTACCCCTTGATAACAAAGGGATTGGAATTATGAAATTAACTCAACTAAACTACTTTTTTCTTCTTTCGCATCAAACCAGTTCACATCCAACTTATTTCGGAAGTACGTTAATTGACGTTTTGCGTAGCGACGTGAATTTTGCTTTAAATTCTCTATCGCTTCTTCTTTCGTCACACTCCCATCAAAATATTGATAGAGTTCTTTATAGCCAATCGCTTTAATCGATTGACAATCGCGTACACCGCGCTCATAAAGTCCTCGTACTTCTTCTTCTAAACCTTGCTCTAGCATGATATCCACACGAAGATTAATGCGTTCATAGAGTGTATCGCGGTCCATATTTAAACCAATAATAAAATGATGATATAGTGGTTTATTCCCTTGTTTCGACGCTTCATCTGACTTCTTTTGCACACTATGTTCTGCCATTTCAAGCGCACGAATAACACGACGCGTATTATTCGGATGGATAGTTTTCGCTGTTTCGGGATCAACAGCCATCAATTTTTCATGCATCTTCTCAGGACCTACTTTTTCAAGTTCCTCGTAATAGGCTTTACGTGCAGTGTCATCAATCTTCTCATCGGTAAAACGGAAATCATATAAGACCGATTGCACGTATAAACCTGTTCCACCAACGATAATGGGCATCTTACCTCGGTGTTGAATTTCTTCAATTTTTTCACGTACTAACTGCTGATATTCTGCAACTGAAAATTCATCTGTTGCTTCTTTAATATCAATGAGATGATGCACAATGCCCTCTTTTTCATCTTCTCGTATTTTAGCGGTTCCAATATCTAAATCTTTATAGACTTGCATGGAATCACCGTTAATAATCTCACCATTTAACTGTTTGGCAAGTTCGATGCTAAGCGCTGTTTTCCCTACTGCTGTAGGTCCGACAATCGCCAATACATCATACTGCTGTTGCTCGCTCATGACTTTTTTTCTCCAACCATTTTAATATTGTTTTATAAACCATTGTATTATTTTTTTCATTTAAAATCTCATGTCGCTTATGTTCGAATAAGTGTACAGTCACATGTGTAAAATCAGCATGATAGTATTGGCGTGCAACGCGCCATACTCCTTTACCATAATCACCAACAGGGTCTTCTTTACCGCTAATTAGTAGAATTGGCAAGTCTTTACGAATTCGATTCACTTCGGCTTCTTTTGATAATGTCGCAAGCCCCGTTAATAAATCGACATAAAATTGATTGGTGCATGTGAATCCACATAATTCATCTTCAATATATTTTCGCACTTCTCTTGAATCCGTTGAGAGCCAATCCGAAGATGTCTTACTATTTTCTACTTTGGCATTATACGAGCCAAACGACATCTGTTCAAGTAATTTTGCGGGCTTCGTTTTGCCTTTTTGACTTGCTAATAAACGTGCAGTATAAAGCCCCACACGATGTAAGGAAGAAAAAGCACCTGTACCAATCAAAATTACTTTTTTCACTTCATGACTATAAAATTCGATATAACGTCTTAAAATAAACGACCCCATACTATGACCAATTAAAATTGGCATTGGCCAATCATGTTCTTGTCGAATCGCTTGAATGACATCATGGGCATCTTGTACGACAACTTCAAAACCATCTTCTTCGGCAAAGAAACCATAAGGCGCATTATTTTTACTAGCTGTCTGACCATGTCCACGATGGTCATGGGTAGATACGACGTATCCATGTTCATTTAAAAAGCGGGCAAACTTTTCATAACGTTCTTGGTGTTCCGCCATACCATGAAAAATATGTACATGCCCGCGTATTTCTTTTTCGGGCATGTAGACATTCGCTACAATGATATGGTCATGTTGTACGCGTATTTCTTTTTGTATTTTATCCATGTGAACCTTCCTTTGCAAAATGTGTTGCATCTTCAAGAAGTTGTTCTAATTCTTGTTGATGAAGTGCTTTTTCATGATCTGTATATTCCAAGTAATCACTCATTAAAGAGATGACTTCATCTTTATACTTACGCACTTGTTGAATATCGAAATACAATTTACCTGTACGACGAATGAATACGTCAGCTGGTGTATAAGCCATTTCAAACTGCATACCATAAATCACTTCTAAATATAAATCCACTGGTAGACCGCGGTCTTTATAGTCATTTTTTGTTACACGTAAAATACGATAGATGTCTTCAATGTTTGTACCATATTTGTGTACAAGTTCTTCTGCAACTTTTTTCGTCAAGCCATACTGCACACCTTCATCGCCTTTAAATGCGACATATGCGTCAAAATTTTCTGGTGTTAGCATAGTTGCACCTGATAAAGATAACTCTTTCGTAACACATGGACCTGTTCCTTTAAATTCTTTTCGTTTTACTAAACGATCTACTACTTCTTCCGCCATTCGACGGTAACCTGTTAACTTTCCGCCTGCCATTGTTAAGAGTCCAGACTCAGATTCCCACACTTCATCTTTTCGTGAGACTTCAGAAGGGTCTTTACCTTTTTCATAAATTAATGGACGTACTCCTGACCAAGTAGACTCCACATCTTTGAATGAAACATCAACATCTGGGAATATATAGTGAACTGCGTCTAAAATATAAGCTACATCTTCACTTGTAGCAACTGGTTCAACGGGGTCATCATGATAAATTGTATCCGTTGTACCTACGTATGCTTTTCCTTCTCGTGGAATAGCGAAAATCATACGTCCATCTTCCGTATCAAAATACACAGATTGTTTTAATGGGAAAATAGATTGATCAATTACGATATGAACACCTTTTGTACGTAACAATGCTTTTTTACTTGAAGCTAATGGATCACGTTCCATTACTTCATTCACCCAAGGGCCCGCTGCATTGACAACTGCTTTTCCACGAATTGTTATTTCACGCTTTGTTATTTGATCAATTGCATAAATACCTGCTACTTTTTTATTGTCATCGTAAATGAATGATAGAGCTTTTACATAATTCAAAGCCACTGCACCTAGCTCAACAGCTCTTTTTAATACTTCAATTGTTAGACGTGCATCATCTGTACGGTACTCTACATATAAACCGCCACCGCGTAAGCCATCTTTCTTTAAAAGTGGTTCTTTTTGAAGCGTTTCTTCTGGACTAAGCATAACGCGACGCTCTGACTTTTTTACACCTGCTAAACTATCATAAACCTTCAGTCCAATTGAAGTTGTTATAGGACCGAATTGCCCACCTTTATAGAAAGGGAGTAGCATGCCAAGTGGTGTTGTAATATGCACACCATTTTCATAAACGATTTTTCGTTCACGCCCCACCTCTGCTACAATTCCTACTTGTGCTTGTTTTAAATAACGAAGTCCTCCATGTACTAATTTCGTTGAACGACTCGATGTTCCTCCTGCAAAATCTTGCATATCAATAATTGCTACACTTAAACCACGTGATATGGCATCCAATGCAATACCTGCTCCTGTGATTCCTCCACCAATAATAACTACATCAAAACTTTGTCGGTTCAATTGATCAATTTGATCTTGTCTACGAGCTGCTGAAAACATTCTGTCGTCCTCCTTTTAATTACATCACACGTTTAAACATCTTTTCGATTTCATACGTTCTAAAATGGACAATTACAGGTCGGCCGTGAGGGCAAGTGAATGGTTGATGGCATTGCTTTAGGTCGGCAATTAATCGTACCATTTGTGCGTGATCGAGATAATGATTCGCTTTAATGGATTTTTTACAACTCATCATAATTGCTGCATCCTCTCTTAACTTTTTTATATTTGCTTTGCCTTCATCTAACACTTGTTCAATTAAATCTTCAATAATCTCCTGTTCTAAATCTTTTGGAAACCATGTGGGATATTCTCTTACCACAAATGAATGTTGACCAAATTCTTCTAAAAATACACCGACTTGTTCGAGTTCACCTTTCGCAGAACGAAGCGTAAGTGCCTCGTCTGCTGAATAATGAAAAGTCAGTGGTAATAAAAGTGCTTGACGCTCATTTGCATGAACTTCACCTACTTTTTCCTTGAAGAATTCATACTTAATACGCTCCTGCGCTGCATGTTGGTCAATTAAGTAAAAACCATCTTCACTTTGTGCCACAATGTACGTCCCATGAATTTGTCCAATCATTTCTAATTCTGGAAAAGGGTCTTTCTCTATTTCTTTTTCCACCAATTCATCTTTTTCAATCTCTTTTACATCGAGGTTTTCAAAAGGTGTATCTATTATATCTTCCCACATTTCTGCGGGGTCCAAACTTACTGAATCAACAAAAGGCTCTTCAACTTTCTCTTTTACTTGCTGTGCTTTTCTTGGCAACTCACCAAACTGTTCGATTTTTGTATTCGCATAGTCTATTTGTTTCCAAAAATTCACTTGTTCTGTTAAAGGAGCTAACTTCTTTTTCGGCTTAGCAATTTCAGGTACATGCATATGTGAACGAATGGCTTCATGGATTGTTTTTTCAATTAACTGCATCAATTCTCCTTCTTTACTAAGACGAATTTGTTGCTTTGCTGGATGCACATTCACATCTGTTAAATGAGGGTCCCCTTCAATATGAATAACCGTAATCGGCGCACGTCCTATAGGTAAATACGTATGGTATGCTTCTAAAATCGCTTTTTGAATTGTATAATGCTTCACCCAACGACCATTCACAAAAATGGACATATAATTTTTAGATGCGCGCGTGATTTCTGGAATTGTTGTAAAACCATAAATCTTATAGTCTTGCGATTCCCCTTCAAATGCGACCATTTTTTTCGCGTTGGATACACCGTAAATCGCCGCCAAAACATGTTGTAAATCGCCACGACCATTAGTTTGAAGTAGCATATGATCATGATGACGCAATTTAAATGCAATATTCGGATAGCAGAGCGCTAAACGGTTCATCAAATCAATTGTATGTCCCAACTCTGTTTGAATGGTTTTCATATATTTTAAGCGTGCAGGTGTATTATAAAAGAGTTGCTTCACTTGCAAGTCCGTTCCACGACGAAGTGGCCCTGGCTTTTTCTCTTTC
The DNA here is from genome assembly GCF_038003625.1 of Kurthia sp. FSL E2-0154. Taxonomy (NCBI): domain Bacteria; kingdom Bacillati; phylum Bacillota; class Bacilli; order Caryophanales; family Caryophanaceae; genus Kurthia; species Kurthia sp. FSL E2-0154. Next base: position 511,365 of record NZ_JBBOPO010000001.1, on the reverse strand, counting down.
ACATGTCCACCTTCTAAATATACTTCTAAACCTGTTTCACCATTTGAAGTCATGAGATGCACTTTTGAAACAGATGCAATGGACGCGAGTGCCTCTCCCCTAAAACCTAATGTACGAATACGAAACAAGTCGTGTTCATGATGAATCTTACTTGTCGCATGACGTTGGAATGAGATGAGCGCATCTTCCTCGTCCATACCATACCCATTATCGATGACTTGAATGGATGTTAGGCCTGCTTCTTCTAAAATGACTTCAATGGAGGTACTACCTGCATCGATGGCATTTTCAACAAGCTCTTTGACAACAGATGTTGGTCTCTCTACTACTTCACCCGCTGCAATTTTATTTGATAAAAAATCATCCATTATTTGAATTTGCCCCATGCAAAAGACCTCCTTTTTTATTTTAATAATGTTTGCTGTAGTTGATACACAAGTTGCAGTGCATCCATCGGCGTTGTGCCAGATACATTCAGTGAACGAAGCTTATTTAATGCTTCTTGTTCTTCTTCTGTTAATGCTGGTACAGCTTCCTGCGCTTCAAAGAAGGAAAGTTGATCTGAACTTTCTTTGACCTGCTCTTTTACAGGCACTTCAACTGGTACTTCAACAATCTTCTCTACAATTTTTTCAATCACCTGCGTTTCGCCACTTTGAGCATTTGACTCGAAATTCGCAAGTAACTCACGTGAACGTGAAATAATTGCTTCTGGTAATTCTGCAAGTTCCGCTACGTGAATACCATATGATTGGTCAGCAGGTCCTTCTTTTACTTTGTGTAAAAATACAACTTTACCGTCTTGCTCTGTGGCAGCTACATGGACATTGCGTAAACGAGGTAGTGCTTGTTCAAGTGTTGTTAGTTCGTGATAATGTGTTGAAAATAACGTGTTCGCACCGATTTCATCATGAATATATTCCATCATTGCTTGTGCTAAAGACATCCCATCATATGTGGATGTGCCACGACCAATCTCATCAAACAGTAATAAACTCCGCTCTGTCGCATGCATGATAGCGTGTTGTGATTCCATCATCTCTACCATGAATGTACTTTGCCCGCCTGCTAAGTCATCGGCTGCACCAATACGTGTAAAGATTTGGTCCGTTACAGGTAATACCGCTTCATCTGCTGGCACATAACAGCCCATTTGCGCCATGATTGTAATCAATGCCACTTGACGCATGAAAGTTGATTTACCCGACATATTCGGTCCTGTAATTAATAACATATTTTCATCCGTTGCTAAGATACAATCATTCGGTACATAGAGTGATTTATTCATCATTTTTTCAACGACTGGATGACGACCATTCACAATTTTTAATGCTTGCTCATCATGGAATGTTGGTTGTACAAACTGATAGTTCTCTGCCACCGTCGCAAAGCTTGCGAATACATCGAGTTCACTAATTTGAGAAGCGAGTTGCTGAATACGTGGAATAAATGGTTTAATTTTTTCACGTATTTCAGTGAATAATGTATATTCTAACTCTAAACTTTTTTCTTCCGCATTTAAAATGATTGCCTCTTTTTCTTTTAATTCTTCTGTAATAAATCGCTCAGCATTTGCTAATGTTTGCTTACGTTCATAGCGTGTTAAATCAGCTAAATGGACATTCGATTTTGTCATTTCAATGTAATAACCAAAGACACGATTATAACCAATTTTTAAATTTTTAACGCCTGTTCGTTCACGTTCTTTTTGTTCTAGTTGTGCAATCCAGTCTTTCCCATTACGAGAAGCATAGCGATAATCATCTAATTGCGCATTATAGCCTTCTCGAATGACATCGCCTTCTTTAACCGAAATAGGCGGATGATCTGTAATGGCTTGGCTTAAAAAGGATTCGATGTCTTGGCAATCATCCATTTGACGACTCAGTGTAATTAGTTGCTCATGTCCTGATTCTTCTAATTGTTCACGAATGAACGGAATTTGGCGCAATGATGCACGTAGTTGTGCTAAATCACGTCCTCCCACACTACCGAAAGCAATACGTCCTGCTAAGCGTTCTAAGTCATATACTTCTTTTAATAGTGTTTGTAATTCTAAACGAATAAAGTAACTGTCCATTAAATGCGAAACAGTTTGCAGTCTTTTCTCAATCGCAGTACGGTTCGCTAATGGTTGGTGAATCCATTGTTTGAGTTTACGTCCACCCATCGCTGTAACCGTCTCATCTAAAAGCCATAGTAACGAGCCTTTTAATTCGCCGCGCAATGTTTGAATCAACTCTAAATTACGCTTTGAATTGGCATCAATTTTTAAAATCGACTGCACTTCAATAAACGTGAAGGGCTGAATATGCGATAGAGCGCGCAATTGTGTTTCTTCTAAATAATGGAGTAAACGCTTGGCTACTGCATGTAAATGTGTTGGAATATCTTCTATATATTCTTTGGCATCAGCAACTTGTTTTTCAGCAATGGATAAAACAATCGCATAACGATCTGCTAACTCCAACCATTCATCATATAGTTCAGGGCTAACGACAACTTCACGAATTTGGAGTGATTGAAGTTGTTGGAATACATCCTTCACGTCACCATCAATATATGTAGCAACTGCTTCCCCTGTCGATAAATCTAAATATACAAAACCATATTGCTGCGCTAGTTGTTCAACAGCTGCAATGTACACATTACTCTTCTGGTCGACATTTTTCCCTTCCATTACAGTACCTGGTGTAACCACTTGTACAACTTCTCGCTTTACAACACCTTTTGCCAGCTTTGGATCTTCTGTTTGCTCACAAATTGCTACTTTATATCCTTTTTGAATTAATGTATCAATATAGTTCTTAGCCGAATGGTGGGGTACACCACACATTGGAATACGTTCTTTCGTCCCTGCATCGCGGCTTGTTAATGTAATCTCTAAAATTTGTGATGCACGCGTCGCATCATCAAAAAACATCTCGTAAAAATCACCTAAACGATAAAAAAGAAAGGCATCTTTATAATCTGCTTTTACAGCTAAATATTGTTGAATCATGGGCGTATATGCCATTATTAAAACCTCACATTCGTGCTTTTCATTTCATTCTATTATAACAAAAATATGTTCATAAATCGTTCTAAGCAATTGAATTGTTTCAGGCTTTGAATATGTTACACTTAGAATTAGATTACTATGAACAAAGGAGTCTCTTTATGCAAGCTCATCCAATTAGAATTTTACGTATCATGGGCATTCTTGACGGTTTGTCTTTACTTGTTTTACTTTGTATCTCCATGCCGCTCAAATATATATGGGACCATCCACAATTTGTTACGATTAATGGTGCGCTTCACGGTGGAATTTTCATTCTCTACTGTTTAGCGATTTTATATGTTCAAATACGTATTCAATGGCGCGGTCATTGGACGTTCTTATCGTTCCTTGCTGCTTTTATCCCGCTTGGAAACTTTGCGCTCGACTGGCAATTAAAAAAGATGGAATACACAACAACGACGCAACCATTCCAAAAAATTTGGATTGTGTATGGGATTATCTTCTTCTCATTCTTTGATTTATTTGTACAACTACCTGTTATGAGTACATACGCACTTTCACTTGGCGCTTCGACATTCGTTGTCGGGATTGTTGTTGGTCTGTACTCATTTACGAATACATTCGGTAATATTTTTTCAGGTATTTTTACAGATAAAATTGGCGCATATAAAATGCTCATGCTCGGACTGCTTTTATCTGTCGCGTCTCTTTTTAGTTATCAATTCATTGAAAATCCAACCATGTTATTAATCGTTCGCTCACTTCATGGCTTTAGCAGTGGCTTTATTACTCCTGCTGCTTTTGCATTACTCGCGAATTTACGCAGAGAAGATACACAAGGAAGTGGTAGTGCCTTTACAGGTGCATTTGTCGGACTTGCAGCAATTATTGGACCTGCAACAGGTGGTATTTTAGCGACGAAGATGTCTGTTCCAAACGTTTTAAGTATTGTTGGTGGAATTGGAGCACTTCTATTAATTGCACTGTTATTTTTACAACGAACAAAACAGCAGCGCAGTCAAAATGTAATGAAAGAACGTGCCCCACTTATTTGGTCTAAAAAGCTCGTTCAGTCTTATGTCGGCGCATTCTTTTTAATGTTTTCGCAAGGTAGCCTTGCTTATTTATTACCTATTTATGTACAAGAGTTAGGTTATACTTCGCGCATGTCGGGAACTTTATTAAGTATGTTCGGGATTGTTGCTGTCATCATTTTCATTACACCACTCAACCGAATTTTCGATTATCTATCAGCTTCTTCATCTCTTTTCATCGGGATTGTCTTGCTTGGTGTCAGTCAAATCTTATTAGGTGAAGCGACGACGACGATTCCACTATACGGTGTACTATCGCTTTATGGAATTGGGTTCTCATTCACATTCCCAGCTATTAACAAATTACTTGCGGAAGCAACTGAAAAAGAGATTCGTGGAAAAGCTTACGGCTATTTTTATGCGTTCTTCTCCATCGGAACCGTTGCTGGCTCTTTTGTACTCGGAACACTCGACTTGATTAATCAACCTGGCTTTTTATTTACAGGTGTTACACTGCTTACTTTTAGTATCATCGTATTTGTTTTACACGAGAGAAAAGGTTAAAAGCACTATTTTTGACAAGTTTTATAGTGAATTATACGATAAGTTAGATTGAATTTATGTAGGAGATGATCTGAGATGTTTACATTGGTGCTTTTTCAACAAGACCTTCGTCTACATGACCATCCTGCGCTTTTTCATGCCGCAGAAAACGGTCGTGTAGCGACTGCTTATATTGCTCAACCACTAAAAAGGCGTCCAACAGCTTCAGATGTGTGGCGACACCATGCACTACTTGATTTACAACACGCCTTAAAGAAGAAAAATCAAACGCTTATTTTACGACAAGGTGACTTCGTTGATGAGGTGCTAAAGTTAATAGATGAACTGAAGTGCGATGCAGTTCATTGGCATCGTTCATATGAAAAAGAACGTATCGAGGCACTGCAAAAATTACGTCAAGCACTTGAACAAAAAGGCGTACAAGTGCATGAATTTGAAGGAACGCTCTTATTACAACCTGAAGAAATCGTGAACGGCAAAAAAGAACATTATCAAGTGTTTACACCGTTTTGGAAAAGATATCGCGGTGAACATATTCCTTCTTCTCTACCAGAGCCTGAAACAATTGAGCAAGGTGAATCAGCGCCTTCACTCTCTGTAGATGACCTCGGTCTACTCGACTCTGTTAACTGGTATGATGATGTACTCGCGCATTGGAAAATTGGTGAGCGTGCTGCGATTGACCAATGGCTTCATTTTAGAGAAGAAACGATTGCAAACTATGTAGAAGACCGCGATTTCCCTGCAAAAATGAGTACATCCTTACTTTCACCACATCTTGCTTGCGGTAGTATTAGCGCACGTGCTTTATGGGCTTCGGGTCGTAGTATGATGCAAACTGAACAATATACAGCAAAAAGCGATGAAATTGATAACTTCTTACGTCAACTCGTATGGCGTGAATTCTCGTATTATCAACTGCATTACAATCCTGATTTAGATGCTGTCCCGCTACGAAAAGAATTCGAAGCATTCCCTTGGTTAAATAATGTCCAAGCACTTGTGGAGTGGCAAAAAGGACAAACGGGCTATCCATTAATTGATGCGGGCATGCGTGAATTATATGCGACAGGCTTTATGCACAATCGTGTGCGAATGGTTAGTGCATCTTTCTTAGTCAAACATCTATTGATTGAATGGCAAAAAGGATATGAATGGTTTAAAGAGACGCTTGTAGACTTTAATGTAGCGAATAATGGTATGGGATGGCAATGGGTTGCTGGTTGTGGCGCAGATGCTGCTCCTTACTTCCGCGTCTTTAATCCGATTTTACAATCAGAAAAATTTGATGGAAAAGGCGATTATATTCGTAAATGGTTACCCGAACTAGAAAATGTACCAGACAAATATATTCACGCACCATTCGAAGCACCTGAACGTGTATTAGAAGAAGCTGGCGTAGAACTTGGAAGAACCTATCCATTTCCGATTGTTGACCATAAAACAGGTCGAAAACGCGCGCTTGAAGCGTATGATATAATTAAGAAAAGTAAATAATATAAGAAAAGTCCTTCCGCATGCATTGATGTGGCAAGACTTTTTTATGTCTCCAATATTGGTTTATAATAAGCTGAACTTTTGTTCATCATATAATAATGGATGATGTAAAATTTATAGTTTACGTATAACTAATCTTTTTTCACTGCACGTAAATACTTCTGTTTTTGTTCATTTGCAGAGGAAAATAAGTCAACGATTGGTGCTGCATAATCGATGCCTAATATCACACCATATTGCTTTTGCTCATCATCTGTTAAAGGCTCTGTTGTGTAGACTCGATGTGCTGGAACGTCTTTCAAAATTGGCAACCATCGTTTCGCGTATTGCGCTCTTGGATCATAATCTTCTCCTTGTTTTGCTACATTTAAAATGTGGCGTAAACGTATGCATAACCGAAAGCCAAAACACGTAGCTTTTCGCACACCAGATACAAAACGCTTCCGTTCACCAATGCAAAAAACATATACTTTTTAAATATAGAAAATTCCGTATGATTTCGAAAAATCATACGGAATTTTAGTGTGTCTATCTTATTTTAATCATCTTTTGTCAAAACCATACGAATCGCATCAATGACAAGCGCTGGCTTTTCAACCATGCCCATATGTCCTGTTGGAATACGCACTTTTTGTACATTCGGCCCATCCGTTTCAATTGGTTTCATAATTGAATCATTTGTCCCTTCAATGATTGCAACAGGTATCGACCCTTCAGTAATAACCGTTGTACGTTCAGGTCTTTGCTGCATCGCTGTTAATTGATAGACCATCCCTTCAGGTGTCGCATACTTCGCCACTTTCCGCATGTAATCAATTGACTCTTCTGAAGAACCTTCTGGAAAGAAATTTTCAATCATAGAATCAACAAAGACGTCAACTCCTTTTTCACGAATCTCACCTTTTTGCTTTTCACGCTTTTCACGCGCTTCTTCCCCATCAGCTAAATCTGATGAGAATAATAGAACAAGTTGTGAAACAGGCGCAATCTTTTCCTCTACAGCTGCTAAGGCAACGTAGCCACCCATTGAATGTCCTACCCAGACAGCTTCCTCTACACCTTCTTGCTCTAATACTTCGGCCACTTCTTTTGCATAATCTTCAACTTGATAATCTGATTTTTCAATTTGACTCTCGCCAATACCTGGTAAATCAACAACATATACAGTATGTGTTGCGGCTAAGTCTTCAATGATAAAATCAAAACTATGACCGCCGCTTAAAAACCCATGTACAAAAACAATTGCTGGACCAGTTCCTTGCTTTTTATATGCTAACAATAGAAACATCTCCTTTTTCATTTAATTTCCAAAAAAGAGCTTTCTAAAACATGGTATTTTTTGACAAATAAATTATTTAGTTGTTTCATCAACTCGTTGAACGATTGTTTGCGAGACCATTTGCAACAATTCATTCACTTCTTGCTGCACAACTTGAAATTCTTCAACAATCGGCATCGCATATAATGTATTTTCTAATGCTTCAATTTTTGCTTCTACTTCTGCTAAAGCTTGTTTCTTACCAAAATGTTGTAAGTTGACTGCCTGCTTTTGTAAAGCTTTCATCTGTGCGATGATCTCACTTACTTTACCATTGGCATCAATTTGTTTTTCTGCACGTTTGAAAAATTCAACTTCTTCTGTTTCCTCCATCATCTGTGCAATTTGGCGCGCTTTTGCTAATACTTCTTCTTTTGTGTGGCTCATATTATTTCACCTCAGCGGTTTTTGACACAACCTCAACGAATTCTCCTGCTAATGAGTGTGTTTTTGCTTCTGTAATACGTACATGTACATATTGTCCAATGACTTCTTTCGGTGCAACAAAATTCACTAAACGGTTTTTACGTGTATAGCCTGCTAATACTTGGTCATTTCGTTTACTTTCACCTTCAACAAGTACTTCAACAATTTCGCCTTCTAACTTTTTCAACGCTTTTGCTGAATATTCAGCAACGACTTCATTTAAACGATGTAGACGTTGTTTCTTCACTTCTGCTGGTACATTATCCCTCATTTTCGCTGCCGGTGTACCTTCACGCGGTGAATAAATGTATGTGAATGCCATTTCAAAACCGACTTCTCTATAAAGAGATAATGTTTCTTCAAATTGTTCTTCTGTTTCATTCGGGAAACCAACAATAATATCTGTTGTTAATGCGACATCTGGAATAGCTGTACGAATTTTACGCACTAATTCTAAATAGCTTTCACGCGTATATTTACGTGCCATAATTTTTAACATATCGCTTGAACCTGATTGAACAGGTAAGTGAATATGTTCAACTAAGTTTCCTTTTTTCGCTAATACTTCGATTAAATAATCATCAAAATCACGTGGATGACTTGTTGTAAAGCGAATACGTGGAATATCAATCTTACGTAATTCATCCATTAAATCACCTAAACCAATAGATGAATCAGGTAAGTCTTTACCGTATGCATTCACGTTTTGTCCAAGTAATGTAATCTCTTGATATCCTGCTGCTGCTAACTCACGTACTTCTTGAATAATATCTTGTGGTAAGCGGCTACGCTCTTTCCCGCGTGTATAAGGAACGATACAATATGTGCAGAATTTATCACAACCGTACATAATATTAACCCAAGCTTTTGTTTGTCCTTTACGCACTTTCGGTAAGTTTTCGATGACATCGCCTTCTTTAGACCATACATCAATAACCGTCTCTTTTGATAAGTATGCTTCATTTAAAATTTCTGGCAGACGGTGAATATTATGTGTACCAAATACCATATCTACTTGATCATATGTTTTTAAAATTTTATTAACCACAGCTTCTTCTTGCGACATACAGCCACAAACACCGATTAATAAATCTGGATTTTGTAATTTTAAAGGCTTGAAGTGTCCTAATTCACCGAACACTTTATTTTCAGCATTTTCACGAATTGCACATGTATTCATTAAAATGACATTCGCCTCTGTCACTTCATCTGTCGCTTCGTATCCTAATTGCTCAAAAATACCTGCCATTACTTCTGTATCATGTTCATTCATTTGACAGCCATATGTGCGGATATAGAATTTACGTCCTCTACCCATTTCTGCAAAACGCTCATCAATTTTGAAATCTGCATGATATTCAATTTCTTCTTTACCACGCTTTTTCGCATCTTTTAAAGAAGGTGTCTTTTGGAAAAATTGACTATAATCTTTTTCTTTCACTGGTTGTAATGGTTTAAAAGGCTTCACTTGTTGACCTTGTAATCGTTGTTCTTCGTTCATCTTCGGTATAACTCCCCTCATCTACGCACTGATCTTTACATCAGTTAGATGTTCTTTCAATTTGAACATATCTAATCTATCATACCAAAAATCGAACGAATACTCACTGATTTCATCCATTAAAATACGTCGAGATTGATTCCTATATAAAATGCGTAGTTGGAAGCAATCAGAAATAACATAATGTAAAAGAGTGGACGATATTTCCCCGCCCATTCATATGCTTTTTCTAACATAGCTTTACCAAATTTTCGATACAAAGCAATCAGAAACAACATAATGAGTAACTGGGGAAAAGCTAAAAATAGTGATACATCTAATGCTAAAAAGACTTCAACTAACACTGCCATACCTAATAAATGCAGTTTTATGTACATCTTATAATACGTTTTGATTAACCACCTGTTCATTGATTCGATCACTCCTTTTATTCTTATTTATACCGAGTGATTGTATAAAAGTTTCATTTTTAGACAAAAAGCATCACACGCATTAGGCATGTGATGCTCCCTATATCTTTTACTTACATGAATTCCTTCATTAAGCTGTCTAAGTCTGTTTCTTTTAAGTTAATATCTGCTTCATGAAGTGGTGCTTCATCGTAGCCGATTACTTTGTCTTGGTAAGAAGTTGTTTCTGTATCTTGGTAGATGATGCCTGTTACAAGGCTTTCATGCTCCATAACTGTTTTCATCGCCATTTGACGATTTGAAGGATCATAGCCTTCGATATCAGCTAACTTCGTTAAGTGCTCTTTGAACCAGTCATATGTGTTTACTTTATTATATGTTACACATGGGCTGAATACGTTGATGAACGCAAAACCTTTATGTGCCATACCTGCTTCAATAATCGCTGTTAATTCTTTTAAATCTGTAGAGAAGCTTTGTGCGACAAATGTTGCACCTGAAGATAAAGCTACTTCTAATGGTTTTAATGATGGTTCAATTGCGCCACCTGGTGTTGATTTTGTGACAAAACCAGCAGCTGAACGTGGTGACGTTTGCCCTTTTGTTAAACCATAGATTTGATTATCCATAACAACATATGTGACATCGATATTACGACGAATTGAGTGTACAGTATGTCCCATACCAATTGCGAAACCGTCACCGTCACCGCCTGTTGCGATAACATTTAAATCACGATTTGCCATTTTTAAACCTTGTGCAATTGGTAATGCACGACCATGAATACCATGTAAACCGTATGCATTAATATAACCTGATAAACGACCTGAACAGCCAATCCCTGAAACCACTGCTAATTCATGTGGTTCAATACCGCGGTTGGCTGCGGCACGTTGAATCGCTGCTTGTACAGAGAAATCGCCACATCCTGGGCACCAGTTTGGTTTGATTGTATTACGAAAATCTTTAAATGTTCCCATTTATTTTAGCAACTCCTTTACGCGATTTAAAAGCTCTAGTGGTAAGAATGGTGTACCATCATACTTCACTAAGTTGACAACTTTATGATGTGCACCCATGTTCATTTTTAAGATGCTTGCTAATTGACCTGTTGCGTTATTTTCCACAACGATTACTTTTTTCGCACCGTCAACAAGTGGCTGTAATTCTTCTGTTGGGAACGGATGAATTAGACGAACGTGTGCATGATTCGCTTTCATTCCTGCTTCATCTAATAATGGACGTGCTTCTTCAATTGCACCTTTTGTTGAACCGAAGCCGATGATTAATACATCTGCTTCGTCATGCGGTGCATCTGTAAATACAGGTGTATCAAAGTGTACATGCTCTAATTTGCGCATACGTTTGTCCATTTGCGCTTGACGATTTGACGCTGATTCAGATGGTGTACCAATCTCACTGTGCTCTACACCTGTTACGTGATGAATACCATGTTTTTGCCCTGGTACAACACGTGGTGATACGCCGTCTTCTGTTACTTCATAGCGTTTAAAGTATGCTTTATCTTCTGCTTCTGGTAACTCTCCTAAGTTTAGTTTACCACGCTTAATTTCAATTTTATTAAAGTCAAATGGTTCAACTGTTTGTTTACCAAGTGATAATTGTAAATCTGATAAGACGATAACAGGTAATTGTAACTCTTCTGCGATATTAAATGCTTGAATCATATCATAGAAAGCTTCTTCACCCGTTGATGGCGCGATGACTACTTTTGGAATTTCACCATGTGTACCGTATAACATCGCCATTAAATCCGATTGTTCTTGTTTTGTTGGTAAACCTGTTGATGGGCCACCACGTTGTGTATCAACTACTACAAGAGGTGTTTCTGTCATACCTGCAAGACCAAGTGCTTCCACCATTAACGAAAGACCAGGACCAGCTGAGGCTGTAAATGCACGAATACCGCCGTAGTTTGCGCCGATTGCCATTGTTGCTGCTGCAATCTCATCTTCTGTTTGAATAACAGCGCCACCGAATTTTGGTAACTTCTTCGTTAGATATTCCATAATTTCAGTAGCCGGTGTAATTGGATATGCTGCCATTAGTCGAACGCCTGCTGCAAGCGCGCCCATCGCTAATGCTTCATTCCCAATCATAAACATACGATGTTTTCCATCACCAGGTGCTAATTCAAATTGTCCTTCTTCTAAACCTGCTCCCACAAGTAAGTCATGCATAATTTGATGTCCCTGTGCGATTGCTTCCATGTTTTTTGCGACAACTTCTTCACCTTTACGTCCGAAGATTTCACTTACAACACTTTGGAATACTTCATCTTTCAAGTTCATCAATGCCGCAGTTGCACCGATCGCTACCATGTTTTTCATTAATGTTGTACCTAGTTCTTTTGCTGTCTCTGTGAACGGTACAATATATAATGTTGCTTTTGAATCTTCTGGATTCACTGGCTTGAATTTTGCGTCCGCTAAAATAACACCTGTTTCATCTAATTCCTTATAGTTGACGTCGATTGTTTCTTGATCGAATGCAACTAAAATATTCAAATCATCTGGAATTGTGTGAACGGCTGTTGTACGAACATTGATTTTATTGTTTGTGTGACCACCTTTAATACGTGAAGAAAAGTGACGATATCCGTATAAGTGGTATCCTAGACGGTTCATGGCAGTAGAGAACATTTCGCCGGTACTTTCAATACCTTCCCCTTGTTGCCCACCGACTTTCCATGAAAGCTGATGTAACATATATAAACATCTCCTTAAAACAGGTTATTTTTAAATTCATTTCTACTTCATCAGTTTATCATGAAGGCTATCGTTTCACTATTGTTAATCATACTTTTTTAGGAATTTCAGACCTTTGACGGAATAAAAATTGACAGAATTCAAAACATTTCGGTCTTTTCTGCTGAAATCATATTTTTATACGCCTTTTAAACCAATAAAAGAAACATAAAAACGAACGTTTTATAATATTAAAAAGATAAAGTTCGTTTAAAAATGGTTATTTATTCATTTGGACGAAAAAATAGAAAGTAAAGAGCCTGAGACAAAAGTATTTTCAACATAACAAATCCCGTATGATTTTTAAAAATCATACGGGATTTGTTCGTTCAGATCAATTTTCGCTTCGAAAAACGAATAGAGGTAGGCAAGAAAAGAACGCAACATCCTGTTGCAAATCTTGCCCCACTACATCACGTAGCGTTCGGGCATGGCTTCAAACTCCTCGTCACTACGTTCCTGTGGGGTTTTCAGCTCATGCTATTCCCGCAGGAGTCGTTTTCTACGCATTCAATTGATTTGATTATTCGCATTTGAGCCATATTATTTTGTTCTGTCCCAGCCTCTTTACTTCACTCATCTATATGACTATTAATTCACTTCAATTTGCCCCATCATGCCATTATCTTCATGTTCAAGAATATGACAATGGTACATATATATACCTTTTCCTTTGAATTTAACTGCTATTTTTGCCTTTTGCCCAGGCTCTAATGAAATTGTATCTTTCAAACCTGATAAATTGGCAGGTGGTTCTTTACCATCAATTGATACGACTTGAAACTGTGTCCCATGAATATGGAAAGGATGTCTCATTCCACCCATAGCGTCTTTTACGTTTTCGATTTCCCAAACTTCCATTTTATTTTGCTTTTGGGTAAAATCAATGCGATTAGGATCAAATTTTTTATTGTTAATCGTTACATGCTGCATCATACCAGCCAATTTGATTTTCTTTGTAACTTTTTTATTTTTTATTTCATCTGACACTTGAAGTTGATTTAAGTTCTGTTTTATTTGTTTAGAAGGTAATTTTTCTTCTTTTACATGAATTGGCAAAACATTGACACCATCTTCATTTATGAGTGTTACCTCATTTGTTTTTACTTTCGTAAAATCTACAATTATTTCTGCTCGTTCTGAGGGGGAAAGCTGAATCGTCTTAGTATTATATGGTCTATTCAGTAAACCCCCATCACTTGCAATCTGTTGAAATTCCATATCATTGTTAAAGCGTAGTATATAGTTTCTCGCATTTGAACCGTTTAAAATTCGTAGACGAACTTTTTTTCTATCGACAGTTAGTTTTGGATCAATGACACCATTAATTAACAAGATATCTCCTGTTGTACCATCTGCATTCATTACTTGGTCATAATCAAGTTGATTTTCATCAGTAAATTTTTTATCTTGTAAAATAATCGGCAAATCATCTACACCATAGCGATCTGGTAAATTTAGATTTTTATCGTCAATATAAAGTAATCCCGTCAAACCTTTAAATACTTGTTTTGCAGTTTGATGCATTGGATGTGGATGAAACCAGAGTGTAGCAGCATCCTGTTTTACGTTGAATTGAATGGTTTCTTTTTCCCCTGCTTTTAACACCTTGTGCGGTCCACCATCTTCATTCCCTGGTACTTCGAGTCCATGCCAATGAAAAGTAGTATCTTCTTTCAACTCATTAACTAAATGGATTGTAACATTCATTCCTTTTTCCATCCGTACGACGGGTCCAAGAAAACGACCATTATATCCATATGTTTCCGTTTCAAACCCATTCAAAAATTTTGTTTTTCCTTGTTGCGCTTTTATGGTATATACAACCGCATTATCTGTCAGGCTATCGGGTTTTAGTACTTTTGGAAACGTTAATTCATGTTCGCCCTTACTACTTTTTAAATTAGCAGTTGTCTCGTGACCCATCTCCTCGTCCATGCGATGATTTGAATGATTCATCTCTGTACTATTCATAGAAGAATTATTACGATTATCCATACTGCAAGCAGTCAGTAACCCTAAAAGAATCAAAATACCTACTATTCTCATTTTCTTCATATAAACACGTCCTTTCTGTATAAATAATCATACAGAATAGTTATGTAGAAATTATGTAGAAAACGGTATTTGTATATGAAACGTTGTACCTTCGTTTAATTTACTTTTAACTGTAATTTCTCCTCCATGTGCTTCAACTAACTTTTTCGCGATGGTCATACCAATCCCTCTACCTTCATATGCATTTTTCCCTCTATAATTCCATTCAAAAATTCGATTCCTTGTTTCTAAATCCATGCCTACACCGTTATCATAAATCAAAATGCAAAAATGCGTTTCCTCACGAAATAATGTAATTTTAATGGTTCCTTCTTTGCTCACATGATACATGGCATTTTTAATAATATTATGGAGAACTTGGTTAATTCTTAACTCATCAACTTCTGCATAGATTGTTTCATCTACTTCTAATTTTAAATGAATTTCTTTTTCTAATAATTCACTTGCTACTCCTGTAACAGCTTTTTCAATGAGTTTAGCTATATTACAGTCATTTTTCGAAATTTTAAATGTCGGATGATTAATATCATTTAATGTATCTAACTCACCAATCAAAGTGATTAATCGGTCCATTTCCTCTGTACAAGCTTGTAAATTTTTAGTAGTCGGATTCAAGATACCGTCTTGAAATGCACTTAGATAACTTTTCACAGATGCCAACGGATTCCTAATCTCATGAGCAAGTTCTTGCGTCATCTCTTTTCGACGTCTCTCATAAACTGTTAACGTCTGGTCTAACTTTAGTAGAGATTGTCCTAGTTGTCCGATTTGGTCATCAATTGTGTAGTTGATTTTTAAATTTCGCTTTCCTTTTACTAATGACAGAGCAAATTTATTCATTTCATGTATGGGCTTGGTCAAAATTCTTGCAATTAATAGGCTTGAAATCATAATCACGATTAATAAGAGTGCAATAGACCAAAGTGCTGTTTCTCTTAACGCTAAATCGAAATGATGAATTACTTCTTGGGAGTTTGTAATGTTGAGCATCATTAAGTGCTCATGACCTTTATATAATAAAATCACTGTAATAATGAACAACATACTCATTGTAAAGGCAGCAACAATAAACGCTATTTTTATATTAAATTTCATTTTTCATAACCTTTTCATTCATTTTATAACCCAGACCAAAAATCGTTTGAATTACATCAGCGCCCACTTTTTTTCTTATATTCTTAATATGTTGATCAATAACTCGTGGATTCGTTTCTGAATCAATCCCCTCTATTTTGTTAATTAAATCTTCTCGACTAAACACCTGTCTTGGATTTTCAATTAATAAGCATATAATGATAAATTCATGTTGTGTTAAGTGTATAGTTTTACCTTTTAAACATATGTTGTTTTCATTTGTATATATTTTTATATCTCCAAATTGAAGTATTTCTTTTTGAGATTGATTTGGTCGTAATCTCTCTGCTCTCACGACCACTTCTTTTGGATGAAAAGGTTTCACAACATAATCATCTGCACCCATGCGAAAACCTTTTAATTTATCATCAATTGCTATTTTGGCAGTTAACATGATTATCGGAATATTATAATACCGTTTGACATACTCACAAATATCTTCTCCATCCATATCTGGTAACATCAAATCTAAAATAATAAGGTCTATCGATGTTTCTTCTATAATTTGAATTGCCTTTTCACCTGTATGAGAAATATAAGGAGTGTCACCATTTTTCTTAAAATACAAAGCTAAAATTTCTGTAATTTTTTCTTCATCATCTACAATTAATACATTCATCGTTCCATTCACCTGCTTTTCTAGCTTCATTACAATTATATCTATACTATACGCTATTTATTTCTCAGGAAAAAGGAAGATATTTCATATTAATAGGATGTAACATAATACTTTATTTAACAAAATTGTTCTTCATAAAATTTAACTCTGAATCGTATTAAACATACATTGGACAAAATAGCTTGTCGTAAAAAGTATTTTGAATAGAAAATATACGAATTTAAGTTCAATATATTTTCAAAACAGACTCGGACAAAACATTTCTTTTTAAGTGTTCGTAACGAAAAAACGAAACCACGCAATAGCGCAATTTCGTTTTTTCGTGAATATAATATTGTGTTTTTATACTTATGTTCAAGCCTATTACCTATATTCAGAATCCGGTCATTTCATTAGCCTTTAAATGGATGATCCTTATTAATTAAAATACGCTCACAGTGCGTTGCTTGACCATTCTTATCATCAATCTCTACAAAGAATGCACTGAGTACTTCCGCGCCTCTTTCTGGCACTTCAAAGCGTACGGGCATATTCGTTTTAAAACGATAGATGACACTTTCTTTTTTCATACCTAGCACTTCATCATACGGCCCTGTCATACCTACATCTGAAATATATGCTGTGCCACCTGGCAAAATACGTTCGTCAGCTGTTTGTACATGTGTATGTGTGCCGACAACAACAGAAGCTTGTCCTGCTAAGTGCCAACCGAGTGCAATTTTTTCTGATGTTGTTTCTGCATGAAAATCAACGAAAACAATCGGTGACTGTTTCTTCGCTTCTGCAATTAATTCTTCCGCCATCGCAAATGGTTCATCATGTGCAGGTAAGAATACACGACCATGTAAATTGATTACAGAGATTGCCTGTCCATTTTTCGTAATCGTTGTTATTCCCTTACCTGGTGCTTCCTTTGAGAAGTTAGCTGGACGAATTAAATAGTCCGTATCATCGATGAAATCATAGATCTCACGTTGATCCCATGTATGATTCCCCATTGTAATTACATCAACGCCCATCATTAATAAGTCTTGATAAATGCGCTTTGTAATACCGCGACCCTTCGCTGCATTTTCACCATTGGCAATAACTACATCAATTTGATATTTCTTCTTTAAACGCGGTAAATACTTTTCTACTGCGTCAATTCCTAAATCTCCTACAATGTCACCAATAAATAATACTTTCATTTGAACTCCCTTTTCTATGAAAAAAAGAGGGCTTCTTAGAAGTAATCACTTTAAGAAATACCCTCTCCTCTTATTTTATAGTTATTTTGCGTATTCTACTGCACGTGTTTCACGGATTACCGTTACTTTAATATGCCCTGGATAATCCAGTTCTTCTTCAATACGCTTACGAATATCTCTCGCTAAACGATGGGCTGTTAAATCATCTACTGCATCCGGACGAACGATAATACGTACTTCACGACCTGCTTGAATCGCAAATGATTTTTCAACGCCTTCATAAGACTCTGAGATTTCCTCTAACTTCTCTAAACGACGAATGTAGTTTTCAAGTGTTTCACTACGAGCACCTGGGCGAGCTGCTGATAAAGCATCTGCTGCTGCTACTAATACCGCAATAACTGATGTTGCTTCAGTATCGCCGTGGTGAGAAGCAATACTGTTAATGACAACAGGATGTTCTTTATATTTTGTCGCAAGCTCTACGCCAATCTCAACGTGACTACCCTCTACTTCATGGTCAATTGCTTTACCGATATCATGTAATAAACCTGCACGCTTCGCAAGCGTCACATCTTCACCAAGTTCAGCCGCAAGTAAACCTGCTAAATGTGCTACTTCAATTGAGTGTTTCAACACATTTTGACCATAACTTGTACGATATTTCATACGACCTAAAATTTTCATTAAATCTGGATGTAAATTATGAATACCTAATTCAAATGTTGTTTGTTCGCCTGTTTCACGAATTTGTTCATCTACTTCACGACGTGATTTTTCGACCATTTCTTCAATTCGTGCTGGGTGAATACGACCGTCTTGTACTAATTTTTCAAGTGCTAAACGTGCTGTTTCACGACGAATTGGATCGAAGCCTGACAAAATAACCGCTTCAGGTGTATCATCAATAATTAAATCAATACCTGTTAATGTTTCGAGTGTTCGAATATTTCGACCTTCACGACCAATAATACGGCCCTTCATTTCATCATTTGGTAAGTTTACAACAGATACTGTCGTTTCTGCGACATGATCTGCAGCAAAGCGTTGTACCGCAAGTGATAAAATTTCACGTGCTCTTTTGTTCGATTCTTCTTTTGCACGAAGTTCTGCTTCTTTCGTCATCACTGCAACATCTGTTGTCAGTTCATCTTCTACTTCTTTTAAGATGATCGTACGTGCTTCATCACGTGTTAATGCCGAAATTCGCTCTAACTCTGACTCCTGCTTTTGTAGAAGTTCATCCACTTTGCTTTCCATCTGTTCAATATGCTGTTGTCGATCAGCTAGACCGCTTTCTTTGCGTTCTAAACCAGCTTCCCTTTTATTAAGAGCGTCATCTTTACGATCTAGATTTTCTTCTTTTTGTAATAAACGGTTCTCTTGTTTCTGAAGTTCAGAACGACGATCACGAATGTCATTCTCTGCTTCAGTTCGAAGTACGTGAGTTTCATCTTTTGCTTCTAGGATAGCTTCCTTTTTCAAGGCTTCCGCTTCTCGTTTCGCTTCTTCAACGATTAGTTCTGCGGAGCTTTTTGCACCAGTCACTTTTGAATCATTCACTCGTTTAATTATGACATAGCTAACAACGGCACCGACGATCAGACCAATCAAAGCGGGGATGATGTAACTACTCATTCGAACACCTCCTCTAGCTCTAATGTTTGTGATTTTTAGTCGGCTGTGAATTGTTTTGACAATATACTGCCTATTTCATTTCGATTTTAGAAATTTAAAAGAATACATCCTTAATTGTATAGATGTCATGTAACGATGTCAAGGTTTCACAGTTATTGTAAGCCTTTTATTCACTGGTCTCTAAGCCTTTTCATTCCTCACTTTATAAGACTTTTACGACATTGTTTTACCATCTAGTTACATACATTTTTTAACATCAAAGTTTTTTTAGGTATGCAAAATCAAGCATTTATTCACATGTACTTTCTTTTCACATAAATTAAGCATATAAAAAGAATTGTGCCGTAACGACACAATTCTTTTGTATAGTATAAAGTTTATTTTTCTTCGTCTAATAGTAATGTTAATTCTTCATCCATTACTTCATCTTCTTCAGGAGTTGCTACGAACTCAGTTGTTGCAATACCTGATTTTTCGCGAATTTTTTGTGCGATTTCAGCTTGAACTTCTGGATTTTCTTTTAAGAATTCTTTTGCATTTTCACGACCTTGACCTAAACGCTCGTCACCATATGCATACCAAGAACCTGATTTTTGAACAATCTCTTTTTCAACACCGATATCGATGATTTCTCCTTCTTTTGAAATCCCTTCACCGTACATAATATCAACTTCAGCTGTTTTAAACGGTGGAGCTACTTTGTTTTTAACAACTTTGATTTTTGTGCGGTTACCAACGATATCATTACCTTGCTTAATTGATTCAGCACGACGAACTTCTAAACGTACAGAAGAATAGAATTTTAATGCACGTCCACCTGTTGTTGTTTCAGGGTTACCAAACATAACACCAATTTTTTCACGTACTTGGTTAATGAAGATTGCGATACAGTTCGACTTATTAATAATACCCGATAATTTACGTAAAGCTTGAGACATTAAACGCGCTTGTAGACCCATGTGTGAGTCACCCATCTCGCCTTCAATTTCAGCTTTTGGTACAAGTGCTGCTACAGAGTCAATAACAATAATGTCAATTGCGCCACTACGTACAAGCGCTTCTGTAATTTCAAGTGCTTGTTCACCTGTATCAGGTTGTGAAAGTAATAATTCATCAATATTAACGCCTAATTTTTGTGCATATACAGGATCTAGCGCATGCTCTGCATCAATGAAAGCTGCTTGACCGCCTGCTTTTTGAATTTCAGCAATTGCATGTAGTGTTACTGTTGTTTTACCTGAACTCTCAGGCCCATAAATCTCTACTACACGTCCTTTAGGATAGCCACCTACCCCAAGTGCTGTATCAAGTGCTAAAGAGCCACTTGGTGATGTTTGGATTTTGCGGTCTGCCTGTTCGCCTAACTTCATAACAGATCCTTTACCAAATTGTTTTTCGATTTGCTTTAAAGCATTATCTAATGCCGCTTTACGTTCGTTCAAATCATTTCCTCCTTCAGAAAGTACGTTCTCTTTTTATATCATAACTATACTTTATTTTTGAGAAAATCTCAAGTAAAAAGGGAACATTTATTCGTTTTTTTATTTTAAGCTATTTTTAATATATATTTTCAAAAAACATATACATTCTCATTTTTATTATTAGATTTTACGGTAGCCTTTTGAACTTAATAATTGAATAATATGGTGAATTGCCGTTTTAACGGCGCGAATTCGATTCGTATTACGCATACCTTGTAAATTCAATTGATACGTAAGTGGCTCATCTTGGCCATACACAATCCCAATCCATACTGTGCCAACTGCACGCCCACCATGTTCTGCTGGACCAGCTGCGCCTGTTAAACCAACCCCTAAATCCGTTCCAAACTTCTCTTTAATACGAACAGCCATTTCTGCTGCACATTCCGCACTGACAACAGAATATTTATCGATTAACTCACGCGATACACCTAGTTGATTCACTTTCACATCTTCATTATATGTGACCATACCACCATATAAGACTTCACTAATTCCTGGGTTAGCAGCTAGTTCTGATTGGAATAAACCAGCTGTTAAGCTCTCAGCAGCAGAGATTGTAATCTCATTCTCGATTAACATGTCCGCCAATTTAGAAGAAAGCGAGTCATCATTTACACCATATAAATACTCGCCTACTAAATCTAAAATTTCTTGACGTGTTGGTGTAATTAGTTCCCAAGCTTCTTCTTCTGTATCAGCTTTTGCTGTAATACGAAGTGTTACTTCCCCATCACCTGCTAATGGGGCAATTGTTGGATTTGTTTGTGCATCTAATAAATGCTGTACGCGATCTTCTAACTCAGCTTCGCCGATACCGTAAAAACGCAGTACATGTGACACGATTAATCCACCATCAGATACACGTTTTGCTAACTTTGGTTTCGCTTCAAATTGAAACATTGGTTGCATCTCTTTTGGTGGTCCTGGTAATAAAATGTACGTATGTGTATCATTTTCAAAAAGCATCCCTGGAGCCATACCATTCTCATTTCGCAGTACTTCACAGCCCTTTAACACAAGTGCTTGTTTACGATTATTCTCTGTCATTTTGCGATTACGCTTTTCGAAGAAAGTCGTAATGTATTCCATCGCATCATCATTTTGTTCAAGTGGTACGCCTAAATGTTTTGCAATCGTTTCTTTTGTTAAATCATCTTTCGTTGGCCCAAGTCCTCCTGAAAAAATAATTAAATCTGCGCGTTTTTCAGCATGTTCAATTACTTCTTCTAAACGTTTTGGGTTATCCCCTACAACAGTATGATAAAACACATTAATGCCTAACTCTGATAATTGACTTGAGATAAAACGAGCATTCGTATTTACAATTTGTCCTAATAATAATTCTGACCCTACTGCAATAATTTCTGCATTCATTTCATACACTCCCATTTCCATAGTTAATCGACAAAAAAAGACTCATTCGCAAAAGCGCCTTTTAAAAGGTTGTGAAAATTCGTCACAAAATGAGTCATACATAATTTATTTTGATTCTAATAGCACGCGACGATTCAACCAGAAATACTCGATTCCTGACCAAACAGTAAATACAAGAGCTACCCATAACATGATGATATCAGCTGGTATATGCCACATGTCAAAGATCATATTATTTAGCAATAATAATACAATCGCTAAAATCTGTGCCCACGTTTTGATTTTGCCCAATTGGTTGGCTGCCACAACTTCACCTTGTTCTGCACAAATTAAACGTAAACCTGTTACTGCAAATTCACGACTAATAATGATAATAATAATCCATGCTGGTGCCTTGTCCAACTCTACAAGTAAAATAAAAGCTGCTGATACAAGTAGCTTATCAGCCAATGGGTCTAAAAACTTACCCATATTTGTAACTAAATTATGTTTGCGTGCATAGTGACCATCAATCCAGTCTGTTAATGAAGCCACAATGAAAATCATTGCACCTACAAAATGTTCTACCGGTAATGTAGCACCTAATAGTGTCATATTTCCCCACCCAAAATTCATGACCATTAAGATGACAAATACAGGTATTAAGGCGATGCGGGATAGTGTAATTCTATTAGGAATGTTCATATTTTTCACCCTTCTTAACGCTGACGTTCATTTTTATAAGCACAACAACAGGAGCATAGTTCTATCATACTAAGCTCCTGTTATTCGCTGTTACTCTTCTTCAGCCAATTTGATTACAATATTTTGTGTCGGTTGTTCCGATGGTGATGTGACAAACTTCACTTCTTCACCATTTACAAATACTTTACCATTTGCAGCTGCTCCAAGTCGAATACGAACACTTTTCTTACCTTTTGCATTCTCTTTAATTTGGTCGCCTGCTGCGAACATACCAGATTCTCCAAGTGTTGTTCCATTTTCATCTGTAATGCCCACCCAGTTTTCACCTGTTACGTCCACGCGAATACTAAACTTCTTCGTACCTGATAAAGTATATGTTGTTGTAATATTATCAGCACTTACTTCACCATCTGATAATTTCTGTTTTGGTTGATCTTCTTTTTTCGTTTCTTCTTTTGTTGTATCTTCTTTTTTGTCTGTAGCATCTGTTGCATTATTTTTACTTGTATCTACATTTGTATTTTCTTGTGTTTTTGGCGTCTCTTTTGGCTCTTCGACAGTATTGCTCGGTTGTTTTAACATTAAGAATGCAAAACCAGCAATAATCACAACGATAAATAGAGCAACAACAAATTTGGGCATTACATCTCCAAATTTCTTATTTGGACCTGAAGAACGTGCAACATTCGAGCGACGTTTATTTCCAGACACTTGGTCCCCTTTTTGTATTGATACACCTGAACCTAGTGTTTCTGCAGTCTTGTTAGTAGGGAGCTCCGTTTTATACGTTTCCAAAAGTTCCGTTGGATCTAAATCGACTGCTTCTGCATATTGTTTAATGAACGCTCTTACATAGAACGTACCTGGCATCACACCGTAATTACCTTCTTCAATTGCAGAAAGATATCTTTTTTGAATCTTTGTTTTTTCTTGTAAATCATCCAGACTATAGCCCTTAGCTATTCTCGCTTCTTTCAAGCGCACACCTAATTCAGTCAATTTTACACACCTACCTATCTCTTAAAAATTAAATCCTCCAAAACCGCCAAAACCGTCTGAACCTTGAAAACTATTTTCACGTTCCAATAATTCATATGTGATTTCTTCATCTGGATGATGTCTTAATTCAATCATATAATCGAAATCATCAATTGTGTATTCCGAATGTTGTACGAAGATGTCCGGATGCTCCACGACTTTAATTGTCGGTAACTTCATGATTTCTCGTACAAGCTGATGATGACGTTCATCGTTTGAGCGACGTGTTACAGCACCATCTAACACAAAAATATTTTGATTGCCGTACTCATCTCCATGTAATCGATTACGAGCTGTTTGTTTAATCATTGTTGAAGATACAAATAACCACTTTTTGTTCGCACAAACACTTCCAGCTACAATTGATTCCGTTTTACCGACACGCGGCATACCACGAATACCAATTAATTTATGTCCTTCTTTTTTAAAAATCTCAGCCATGAAGTCCACTAAAATACCTAGTTCATCGCGTACAAAGCGAAACGTTTTCTTTTCGTCTGCTTCTCGTTGAATATAACGCCCATGACGAATCGCTAAACGATCACGTGTTGTTGGTGGTCTAAATTTTGTTACCTTAATCATTTCCATAATGGAAACGATATTCATAAAACGTTCGATTTGTTCTTCTTTTTCTGCACGTAGTAACATGCCTCGACGTACTTGGTCTACACCATTGATTGTAACAATATTTACTCGCAGCATACCTAACAATGAAGAAATATCTCCTAATAACCCTGGACGATTGACTTGAATTTCGTATTCAAAATACCATTCTTTCACATACAACGATCCCTTCTCTTATACAACGAATAAAACATTTCTATGTTCCATGATAGCTGATTTTCGCTTACATTTAAAGGGGAAATGGGGAATGTGTACAATGAATTCACTGTTTTTTTATCCTTTATTTTGAAAAATAAACAAATGACTTATTTATTATCGTAAAAAAACAAAAAATCATTCCCCAGGAAATATTAAATATACCAGCCACCATTCAAACGTAATACTTGTCCCGTCATATAATCTGCTTTTCCTGATTGTAAAAACTGAACTAAATCGGCTACTTCTTCTGGCCTTCCAGCACGTTCCATCGGAATCTCTGCTAATACACTCGCTAGTTCTTCATGCGACAAATGTCCATTCATCTTCGTATCAATAAGTCCAGGTGCTACAGCATTTACATGAATTCCGTTATACGCTACTTCTTGCGCATAAGCTTTCACAAATGCGTGAACGGCACCTTTTACTGTAGAGTAAAGTACTTCACCAGCACCACCCGCTTCGCCCCAAATTGAACCAATCATCGTAACGTAGGATGTTTCATGTTGTCTTAACTTATACCCTAATTTTGTAATTAATTCGATTGGCGTTTGAACATGTACACGCCAAAGTGCTTGCATATCTTCTGGTGTTGTATCTTCTACTAATTTATAAAGAGATTGGCCACTTGCTACGACAATGGATTGCAGCGAAAAAACAGATTGTGCAATCCGTTCAGCTGCACCTTCTTCTAGTAAATTAGCTTGTATAATTAAAAATTCTTGTTGTGGATACATCATTTCTAATTCTTTTAGCAATGACTGAACTGGCTCTACTTGCGAATTATATTGTAAATAGAGCGACCAACCATCTGCGGCTAACTTTTGTGCAATCGCTGAACCAATTGCACCTGAAGCCCCAAGTATTAAACTAAACTTCTTCATTCTTTTATTTCGCTTCTTTCAATGGTTTCACTGTAAATGTCGACTGTTGTGTAATGCCTTGAATGGATTTCATTGCTTGTTCGACATCTGCCATTGTTAATTCTTCAATAACTGGAACTGTATCGAATAAATTCATATCATTAAATTTATAACGTGTGAATTGATTCGCAATAAACTCAATTGAATTCATCGCACGTAAGAAGAAACCGATCTTGCGTCGTTTTACACGTTCTAACTTTTCTGCATCGAACGGTAGTGCCACTTCTGACTCATTCATAACTGTTTTAATGGCATTCTCTAATTCAACTGGATGATTCGTATCTGACCCAACCATTGCAAAGCCAAACCCTTTTTCTAAAGAGAAATCATATGAATAGGATTCATCAATCCACCCTTTTTCATACATTTCTTCATAAAACGCTGATGAACGTCCGTACATGAGGTCTAAAGCTAATTGAATGGCTAACTCTTGTTTTAACATGTCGCGCCCTTGTAAATGTGTTTCACGCGCTTTGAACGATACATATGCTTTTGGTTTTTGAATATCCATACGTAACTCATTCGCTACACAGTTCACTTCTAATGGCTCATCAACTTCGATGCGTTGAATTGGTGTCGCTTCTGCAAATGTTTTTTGTGCTTGGTTCTCACGAATATGCGCCATCATTTTTTCAGGTTCTACTGAGCCAATGACGAATAACAGCATATTTGAAGGATGATAGAATGTGTTGTAGCACGTATATAAATGTTCTGCTGTAATCTCATCAATTGTTTCAATGGTACCAGCGATATCAATTTTCACAGGATGATTTTTGTATAGATTTTCAATCGAACCAAAGTATGCACGCCAATCTGGTTGGTCATCATACATTGTAATTTCCTGACCGATAATCCCTTTTTCCTTATTGACTGTTTGCTCTGTAAAATATGGTTGCTGAACAAAGTCTAATAAAGTAGTTGTACTTTCGTAAATATGATTCGTTGCTGAGAATAAATATGCTGTACGCGTAAATGATGTAAAAGCATTTGCTGATGCTCCATATTGCGAGAACTTTTGGAATACATCGCCATCTTCTTTTTCGAACATTTTATGCTCTAAAAAATGCGCAATGCCATCTGGTACAGTTACAGGCTCTGTTTCGCCTAATGGCACAAAAGTACGGTCAACTGAACCATACTTCGTTGTAAAAGTTACAAAGGTCTTTGAGAAGCCTTTTTTCGGCAAAATATATACGTCTAAGCCATTGTCTAGCTTTTCATAATAAAGTTCTTCACCTAATTGTTCAAATTGTACTTTTTCCATCTATGCTTCCTCCATTCCTGTTAAGAAGAATACCGTTTGTTTTTCAACTTGTTTTGCTATTTCTTGTACATCTTCTTTTGTAACAGCATCCCACTGCTCACTTAATGCCTCTACAGTAAATGGAATTGGTAACTCACGATATTGATCAAATACTTCAATCTGTCCACGCGCAGAATCCAAAGCCTCTTTTAATTGGTTTTTTAACATGGCTTTCGTCTGATTCAATTCCATATCTGAAACATCCCCTTGTTGAATCGCTTGTAATTGCTCATCAATTAAACGAACTACCTTTCCCTCATTCTCTGCTTCAATTCCTGACGTCACATATAATACACCATACTGTGACACATACGAACTTCCACAGTAGTATGCTAGGCTTTCTTTTTCACGTACATTCATAAATAACTTTGAATGTGGATAGCCACCGAAAATACCGTTAAAAATTTGCATTGTAAAGAATTTCGGATTGTCAAAACGTACAGGTGCTTTATAGCCAATATGAAGCTTCGCCTGACGCATTTCTACCTGTTCTTTTTTATAATCTGTTAGTGGCTCTGTATCTTTGAATGTTACTTTTTCATATGGGTTTGGGCGGTCAGCAAGAGGTAACGCTTCTTTTAATGACGCCACCATCTGTTCTTCATTGATATCACCTACAACGAAAATATCCACATCATCATATTGAAGCATCGCTTCATACGCATCTTTCAAAGTTTGAGGTGTAATCGCCTCTACATCCGCGACTGTTCCGTTTACTGAAATAGAAGCTGGATGATTTGGACGGAAGATTTTTTGTAATTGCGTTTGTGCATAGCGTGATTTTTCATCGAAAATAGATTGAATACGATCAATAACCATCGCCTTCTCACGCTCTACAATACTCGATTGGAATAAATCGTTTGTAAAGTTTGGTTTAAACAATACTGTATGCACTAAATCGAGTACTTTATTTAATACGTCACCACTTTTTAAATAGTGATCGTTTACAGTTTCTACATTCAATAAAACAATTTGTTCGTTACCTTTTTTCGTTGTATCTAAATACATGACCGTTCCATATAAATCATCTAAATACATACGAAGTGATGCAGCAGTTTGATATACCGCATTACTATGTTGTAAAACATTTGTTAAAACCGTTCGTACGGCTGTATCTTTTGTTGATAATTCTTTTTTAAATTTAATTGAAAAATTCACCGTTTTAAATTGGTCTGTCTTTCTCGTAAAAACGTTAACACCTTTAGCAATTTCGGTTGTGTTAAACATAAAAACCCTCCTGTCGTAAATAAAGCGCTATTTTCATCATACCTGTCTAATTCCCTATTTGGCAACTAATTGTATTTAAAAATATAGTTATATAATGTTTATTGTAAGCCTTTCATATTAAATAGGAAAATATTATGGATGATTTTTATTTTAAAATAAAACAAAGCGTAACGACTCGTCTTGAATCGTTACGCTTCATAGAATAATTAGTCATTCAACTATTATCTTTTACCTTTAATGTAAGGCTTACCTGATGCTTTTGGTGCTGTCGCTTTTCCAACGAATCCAGCTAAAGCTAAGATTGTTAATACGTATGGAAGGATGAATAATACTACTTCTGGTACATCTCTTACATATGGAATCGACGTTCCAACAATACTTAGTGATTGCGCTAAACCGAAGAATAGAGCTGCTCCTAATGCACCTAGTGGATGCCACTTACCAAAGATCATCGCTGCAATCGCGATGAAACCTTGACCACTAATAGTGTTAGCTGCAAAGTTACCAGTGATTGCTTGTGCATAAATCGCACCACCAATACCACCTAATGCGCCTGAAATCATAACCGCATAGTAACGAATACGTGTTACTTTAACACCCATTGTATCTGCTGCCATTGGATGTTCACCTACAGAACGAATACGTAAACCAAATGGTGTTTTAAATAGAACAAACCATGCTAGAATCGCTACGACGATCGCTAAAATCGATGTACCATATACGTCTGTAAAGAACATCTTCCCTAAAACAGGGATATCGCTTAATACTGGAATATCAAAACGTGAAAAACGTTGACTAATCGAATCCGTTTGACCTTTTTCATAAATTAATTTTGTTGAAAACACTGCAACTGCTAAAGCTAGCATATTCAGCGCTACCCCAGATACGGTCTGGTCAGCTCGAAGTGATACAGCTGCGACTGCTAAAATTAATGAGAAAAGTAAACCAACAACCATTGCTACAAGTAGACCTACCCACGGGGTCCACGTACCTAGTTGATCTGCAAAACTTAAGTTGAATACAATACTGATAAATG
The DNA here is from genome assembly GCF_038003625.1 of Kurthia sp. FSL E2-0154. Lineage (NCBI taxonomy): Bacteria > Bacillati > Bacillota > Bacilli > Caryophanales > Caryophanaceae > Kurthia > Kurthia sp. FSL E2-0154. The sequence goes on along the minus strand of NZ_JBBOPO010000001.1, from coordinate 482,319 downwards.
CTCCGATTACCATAATACCTTCAAGACCGATATTTACAACACCAGAACGCTCAGTGAATACGCCACCGATTGCTGTGATAATTAATGGAGAAGCATATAGAATCGCAGAAGGAATAATGAACTCCAACACATCTAAAAAGCTCATATTATTTCTCCTCCTTTACAGTCTTCTTAGCAGCTTTATTTTTTGCAATTTTAGATAAAGCTAATTGGATGATGTAGCCTGAAGCTACGAAGAAAATAATTAATGCAATAACAATTGTTACGATTTCGTCTGGGATACCTGCTGCACTTGGCATGTTTGTACCACCATTTTTCAAACCACCGAATAAGATTGCGCCAAGCAATACACCAAATGGTTGGTTTGCACCTAATAATGCAACCGCGATCCCGTCAAATCCAATTCCTGTGAAGGCTGTCATACGTGAGATATTGCCAAATGTACCTAACGCTTCCATCGCACCACCTAGACCAGCAAAGGCACCTGAGATAACCATTGCCATGATGATATTACGACTTACATTCATACCTGCATATTCAGAAGCATTCTTGTTGAATCCAACTGCTTTTAATTCGTAACCTGTCTTTGTTTTTTCTAGAATGAACCACATAATAATAACGGCTAAAATTGCGACAATGAAGCCCCAGTGTAAACGTGAATATTGTGTAATACTTGATAAAAATTCAGAAGAAATACGAGCTGAATCATGAATATCTGGCGTCTTTTCGCCACCATTTGACATTGCACTAATCGACGCATTGACTACATGAAGTGCGATGTAGTTCATCATAATTGTTACGATTACTTCATGCACTTGTAACTTTGCTTTTAATAGACCCGGAATGAATGCCCATAAACCACCTGCTACTGCTGCTGCTAAAATAGCCACAACTGCATGTAAACCTGTTGGTAAGTTGAATGCATAACCTACGTATGCTGCTGCTAACCAACCCATGATTAATTGACCTTCAACACCGATGTTGAACATACCTGTACGGAATGCAAATGCAACCGCTAAACCGGCAAATACATATGGAATGATTGTACGAACAGTTTCACCCATGTTATATGTGTCACCAAAAATACCTTCCCATAATGCTAGGTAACCATCGACTGGGTTAAAGCCTGTAGAAGCCATAACGATTGCACCAACAATTAAACCTAAAATAATCGAGATAATTGGAATCATAATCGCATTAAAACGACTAGACATTATTCGTCACCTACCTTATCTTGCTCAGCATGTAGTGACTGACCAGCCATTAATAAACCAAGCTTTTGTTCTGTTGTTTCTTGTGGTTTTACTGTATCGATGATTGAACCATCATGAATAACGGCAATGCTATCTGATACGTTCATAACCTCATCTAATTCAAATGAAATAAGTAATACTGCTTTTCCTTTATCACGTTGTTCAATTAAACGTCTGTGAATAAATTCAATCGCACCTACATCTAGACCACGCGTTGGTAGTGCGGCAATTAATAATTCTGGGTCACGATTTACTTCACGACCAATAATTGCTTTTTGTTGGTTACCACCTGATAATGCGCGTGCTTCTGTTGAAGGACTTGGTGTACGCACATCATATTCTTCGATAATTGCTTCTGCTAACTTGTTTACTTTTTTGTAATCAATAATGCCGGCTTTCGAAATCGGCTTTTGATAGTATGTTTGTAATGCAATGTTATAGCTAATTGGATAATCAAGTACAAGACCATGTTTATGACGATCTTGTGGAATATGTCCAACACCCGTTTCAGTAATTTTACGCGGTTTTAAATTCGTTAAATCTTTTCCTTTTAAGGTAACTTTACCACTTGATACCTTGCGAAGACCGGTAATTGCTTCGATTAGCTCAGATTGACCATTTCCATCAATTCCGGCAATCCCCACAATTTCCCCAGCTCGAACGGATAAGTTTAAGTTTTTAACGCGCTCAATATTACGGTTATCAGTTACAGTTAAATTTTCCACTTGTAAAATCACTTCTTTTGGATGTGCAGGTGTTTTTTCAGTTTTGAAAACAACTTGTCGTCCAACCATCATCTCAGCTAATTGGTCTGGGTTCGTCTCAGCAGTTGTTACTGTTCCAATTCCCTTACCTTTACGAATAATCGTTACGCGATCTGATACTTCCATGATTTCTTTTAATTTATGTGTGATTAAGATAATTGACTTACCTTCAGCGATTAAACGCTTCATGATTTGAATCAACTCTTCAATCTCTTGTGGTGTAAGAGAAGCGGTTGGTTCATCAAAGATTAACATCTCAGCGCCACGATACAACGTTTTTAAAATCTCAACACGTTGTTGCATACCAACCGAAATATCTTCAATTTTTGCGTATGGATCAACATTCAATCCATATTGCTCCGATAGGGCTTTTACTTTTTTCGCAGCTTTGCGAATATTGATTAACCCCATCTTCGTAGGTTCACTACCTAAAATGATGTTTTCCGTCACCGTAAAATTTTCAACTAACATAAAGTGTTGGTGAACCATCCCGATGCCAAGTTCATTAGCTTTATTCGGGTCGGTAATTTGAACTTCTTTACCGTTTACTTTGATTTGGCCCGCTTCTGGTTGGTATAAACCAAAAAGTACGTTCATCAAAGTTGATTTACCTGCTCCATTCTCACCAAGTAAGGCATGGATCTCACCTTTTTGCAGTTGAAGGGTGATATCATCATTTGCAACGAAATCCCCAAACTGCTTGCGAATTCCCAGCATCTCAATCACATATTCCAATGTGCTCACTCCTTCAGGCTCTATATAGTAATAAATAAGTTAACAAAGGTTAAAAAATTAACACAACGAAAAATACAGAAAAGTATATTTTTCCCTCTATTAATTTTAATGTTAAAAACATCATGGAGGAGTATTCCTCCATGATGCAGTAATGCAAAATTATTTACCTGGTTTTTCAGGAACTGTGATTTCGCCTTTGATGATTTTTTCTTTATATTCGTCAATTTTCTTTTGTGTTTCTGCAGTGATTGCACCGTGAGAATCAGCTAAACCAACACCATCGTCTTTTAGACCGTAAGTGATTGTTTTACCGCCAGGGAATTTACCGTCTTTACCTAAGTTAGAAACGTCTTTTGCAGCGATATCAACACGTTTTAACACTGAAGTTAATACGATGTTTTTGTCGCCAACTTTACCTTCGTCGTATTGGTCACGGTCTACACCGATTGCCCATACGTCTGCATTAGGATCTTTTTTCTTACGTTCTTTTGCTTCAGTGAATAGACCTGTACCTGTACCACCAGCTGCGTGGAAGATAATATCTGCACCTGAATCATACATACGTTTTGCAATTGTTTGACCTTTTGCTGCATCACCGAATGAACCAGCGTATTGAACGTCAACTTTTACTTTCGGGTTAGCTGCTTTAACACCAGCTTCAAAACCAGCTTGGAAACCGTCGATTACTTCACTCTTAATACCGCCGATGAATCCAACTTTATCTGTTTTTGTTTGTAATGCTGCTGCAACACCTGCTAAGAATGAAGCTTCGTTTGCTTTAAACATAATTGATGCTACATTATCTTGACCTTCAACAACTTCATCAATGATTGCAAATTTAGAATCTTTTTGTTGTTTTGCAACTTGTGATACTGAATCGTGTAGTTTATAACCTACAGCGAAAATTAAGTCGAAGTCACGACGAACTAATTTTTGAAGATTTGTAGTAAATTCTGAATCTTGGTTCGATTGTAGGTAGTCAATTCCACCGTCACCTTTTGTTAGGCCGTTTTCTTTACCGTACTCTTGGATACCCTCCCAAGTAGATTGGTTGAATGACTTATCGTCAATGCCGCCTGTATCAGTTACCATAGCAACTGTGAAGTTGTCTTTGTCCTCTTTTTTTGTATCGCCTTTTTTTGCATCATCTGAACCACAAGCAGCTAATAAAGTACTTGAAGCTAAAACAGCTGTTAATGCTAAACCTAAGTTACGCTTTTTCATTTTGGTGTCCTCCCAAAAAGTAATTAGTTGTATTTTCGATAGCAGGAACGAATAGTTGATGTTAAACGCGTTTTCGAACTACGTGGAAACTGAATTTATCAGCTCTAAAGTAGTTTTTAGAATACAGTACCACACGATCGTTATCATCGTAATGGAGCTGTGTTAATAAGAGCAGTGGAACGTCTTGTCCACTCTTGAGTATTGCAGATACTTCTGGATGTGCTCCGACTGGGTTAATATATGTTACCGCATAGGCTACATGAATTTCCCCTGTTTCTTCTAAAGCTGAAAAAATGGAAGAATCATGTCGGTTCTCAAAATCCCTAGGCATGTGTTGACTAGGTACTTGATCTACACAGTAAACGACTGGCTCGTCATTTGCAGTACGAACACGTTTAATCGTTAATATATAATCACCTTCATCGCATTGAAAGCGTTTAATATCTTCTTCATTCGAAAGGGTCTTTGTTGAATTCAAATAAATGGTCCCTGGTTCCATTCCTGCATCTTGAATCATGGATGAAATACTTCTAAGTTGTTCAATGCCGGAAGTGAATACTGGCTTAGGATTGACGAACGTACCAACTCCGTGTCGACGAACAATGATATTTTCCTCTTCCAACAGTCTCAGTGCTTCACGGAGTGTTGCACGACTGACTCCAAGTGATTTTGAAAGCTCAAATTCAGATGGTAGTTTTTCATTCTCTTTAAAAACTCCATTTTCTATATCAGCCTTCAAGTGATCAATCACCTGTAGATACAAATGACGATGATCTGATTTTATAGACATTCAAATCACCACCAATTAGACATCAGACATCAGACGTAAAACATTCCTGCTAATCAGACATTACTATACCATTTTTAAAACATGAAATAAATAGATTTCAAAAAAATCTGTGTTAAAACAGTCGTTTTTTTCTTAAAGCTGTCATGGTTTTACTATTTATTTGTCACAGATGTATATTTTTAGTTATTTATAATTCACTTTTTATACATCTATACTACTCACTCTCACTACGCGTTTCCTTGCTTAAAGTTCCGTTTATGCTCGAAAATACTTACTCGATTTTTTGATTTTTTATTTTCCTTAACCATACATCTCGCATATTACATACAAACATCTGTATTAATATCGATTTTGCAATACTTGTCTCGGCTTACTTTTTTCAGCTGGTCCAACGATGCCTCGTTCTTCCATTTGATCCATGATACGTGCTGCACGTGCATAACCTACTTTTAATTTACGTTGTAGGAATGAGACGCTTGCTGTATCTTGTTCAATCACTAAGTCCACCGCTTGTAAATAAAGCTCATCTAAATCTTCGTGATCCGTTGCTTCCTCTTCCTCACTTGGAATCATCTCTTCTTGATACTGTGCCTTTTGTTGACCGATTACATAATTCACGATTTCTTCTACTTCTTCATCCGATACGAAAGCACCTTGTACACGTACAGGCTTCGATTCACCTGCCGGCAAAAACAACATATCTCCTCGTCCAAGTAAGCGCTCAGCACCCCCCATATCTAAAATCGTTCTCGAATCAATCGCTGAAGATACAGCGAAAGCGATTCGCGATGGAATATTGGCTTTAATAACACCTGTGATGACATCTACAGAAGGTCTTTGTGTCGCAATGATTAAATGAATTCCTGCTGCACGTGCCATCTGTGCTAAACGTGTAATAGAATCTTCAACATCATTGGAAGCCACCATCATCAAATCTGCCAATTCATCTACAATAACAACAATGAAAGGTAGGTGTGGATGCTTTTCATCATTTTCTGCATTAAATCGATCCACATGATTATTATACCCTTCTATATTCCTTGTACCCGTATGTGAGAACAAATCATACCTACGTTCCATTTCTGACACAACTTTTTTTAATGCTTGTGAAGCTTTTCGTGCATCTGTTACAACAGGTGCAAGTAAATGAGGAATACCATTATACACATTCAGTTCCACCATTTTTGGATCAATCATCATTAATTTAACCTCATGTGGTTTTGCACGCATTAGAATACTAACAATAATCCCATTAATACAAACCGATTTACCACTACCTGTAGACCCTGCTACAAGTAAATGGGGCATCTTATTGAGTTGCGCAAGTTTCGCTTCACCTGAAATATCACGTCCTAAACCAATCAATAATTTGGCATCTGGTTGATTGTTTTCTTTTGCCTCTAATACTTCGCGTAAACCGACCATCGCCACTTCTTTATTCGGCACTTCAATTCCTACAGCAGATTTTCCTGGAATCGGTGCTTCAATTCGAATATCTTTTGCGGCAAGTGCTAAAGCCAAATCATCTTGTAAATTAACAATCTTACTGACTTTTACACCGCGATCTGGTAATACTTCATATTCTGTTACAGCAGGGCCGAGATGTACTTCTGTTACAGTTGCTTTCACACCAAAAGACTGGAATGTTTGCTCTAGCTTCATCGCATTTTCTTGAATAACAGAGAATTCGCCACTTTGATCCGTTGGTTTCGGCATTTTTAGTAGTGTCATTTGAGGTAATTTATATTGTTTATTTTCAAGCTCTCCCTCTTCTTGTAGCACCACACCATCCGTTAATTCTTCTTCTACTAATTGCTCAGCTGTTGGTTCTTCCGTAAGCGTCTCCTCTACGCGCTGCGTAAAAGCAGAGATTTTCGGTTCTTTTTTCGGTAAAGGTGGTTGTTCTTCTACTACTTCTTCTACAACTAGCTCTGATTCTCGTTCAGGCATTGGAATGATTGTAGTTTTTGTTTCTTTTTCTACTTTTTGATTTTGTAATTGTTTTTTGACAGCACGTCGATATTTTCTTGCTTCTCTTACTTCTTTGCGACGACTTACAATAGACTCTTTCCAAATAGGCCATTGCTGCATAAGATAGGGTACTAATGCACGTCCTGTAATCAGAATAAATGCTACAACACCGAGTAACCACGCCATAATTGTAGCACCCGTTGTATCAAATAAAACATGGCAAAATGCAAATAATAAACCACCTACCATGCCACCACCAAGCGATGCATCTAGTTCAAGTACACCTCGCTCACTTACTAATACACGCCATGTTTGAACTAGTACAGATTGTTTTTCAGACATATTCTCTTTAAATAAAGCAATTTGACTAAATAATGTTGCACTTGCTAATAAAATTGAAAATCCCCATACAAAACGATTTTTAAATTCTGGTAATGCGCGAATAATCATCATATATACAGCATATCCCGTCATTAGAAACGGAACCACCACATACCAATTACCAAATAAAAATTTCATGACCGCTTGTAGACTATCACCAACAATTCCTAATCTAAAAAAAGAAACAATTGCAATCGCAATAATGGCGAGTCCTATAATTTCATATATTAAAGGCGAAAGTACCTTCTTCTTTGCCGTCACTTTTCGTTTAGTAGGTGCCGCTTTCTTTCGCGTAGTTTGCCTTTTTGTTGTAGTTGGTTTTTTTGTTGTTTTTCTTGAAGTTGCCATGATTCCACCTCCTTTTCTCTATTATAAAACAAAAAAGGATTTCCTACCCGTATTGGTAAGGAAATCCTTTTATTCGTTGCTTCTTAGTATTCCATAATAATTGGGATAATCATTGGACGACGCTTCGTTTGTTGGAATAGATAACTATTCAACGTATCACGAATCTCTTGTTTGATTGCAGTCCATTCATATGAACCTTTACTTACATACTTCTCTACAACGCCACGAACTAATTTCGCAGACTCATCCATTAATTCTTCTGATTCACGTACATATACGAAACCACGAGATAAAATTTCTGGACCTGAAGCAATTTGTTTTGATTTTTTATTGATTGTCACAACGACAATAAAGATACCATCTTGACTTAATAGTTTACGGTCACGTAATACGATATTACCTACGTCACCGACACCAATACCATCAATTAGAACATTACCTGCATTGACACGACCTGCCATACGCATCTTACCGTTCTTATATTCAACGATATCGCCTTTATCTGCGATAAAAATTTGTTTTTTATTCATACCTAATTCTTGTGCTAGTTTCGAATGTGAAATTAACATGCGGTATTCACCTTGAATTGGAATGAAATATTTTGGTCGCATTAAGTTGATCATCATTTTTAAATCTTCTTGAGAACCATGACCTGATACATGTACTTTTTTATCAGCAGCCATTACTTTTACGCCCATTTTTGCTAATGTGTTCATTGTTTCAGAAATTTGCACTTCCATTGCTGGAGATGGAGTGAATGTAATTAAAACCGTATCTGATGGTTTTAAACGGATATCGCGGTGATGTTTACGGATAATTTTTTCTAAACCTTCTAGTGGTTCACCTTGATTTCCTGTAATAATTGCTACAATTTCTTGGTCTTCATAATCGTTCATCTTACTTACTGGGATTACGTATTCTGGGTCGATTGATAAATAACCTAAGCGCATGCCAACTTCAAATGTATTTTCTAAACTTCTACCTACAATCGCTACTTTTTTCTCAAGCGCTATTGCTTGATTAAAGACTTGTTGAATACGAATAAAGTTTGAAGCATAACAAGCAACTAAAATACGTCCTTCTGCTTGATGGAATGTTTTTTCTAGTCTTTCTTTTACAACATTTTCAGAAATTGTATGACCAGGACGTTCTGCTTCTGTAGAATCTGACATCAAAATAAATACGCCTTCGTCTCCTAGTTGCGCCATTTTTGAAATATCTGGACGATACTTCCCTTGTGCAGATTGGTCGAATTTGAACTCACCTGTGTGTACAATTGCACCTTCTGATGTGTGGAACACAATACCTAATGAATCTGGAATACTATGTGTTGTATTAAAGAATGTTACATAGGTTGTTTTAAAATTCATACGACTTTTATTTGTTACTTCAAAGAACTTCACTTGATGTGGAGCAGGCTTCTCTTTTAAATGTTCTTTTGCAAGAGCAATCGTCAATTTAGAGCCATAAACTGGTGCATTTACTTTATTTAATAAATAAGCAATTGAGCCAATCGCATCTTCATGACCATGCGTTAAGAAAATACCTTTCACACGTTCTTTGTTCTCTACTAAAAACGACATATCTGGAATAACATAATCGATTCCTAACATATCATCTTCTGGGAACATTAATCCACTATCTACGACAAATAGATCTTCGTCAATTTCTACGACGTACATCGCTTTGCCAATTTCACTAACGCCACCTAGTGGAATGACGCGTATAACTTCATTTTTAGTTTTAGCCACTTCTTTTCCTCCTAAAATAATCCCGTACAGCAACCACTTACATTCATTATAAGGCTTGAAACCGTTTTTCACAATTAAGAAATGACGGTTCCTTCTATTTTTATTTCAGAAGAAATCTAGCCTCTATTTCTAAAAAATAAAAAACAAGCCGTTCATCTATGCGTCTCAGATGAATAGCTCATTATAATTATTGAATTAAGCAAATGTTTTTTGTGTTTGGAAATAGTGATCCCAAACTTGATCAAATGCTGCTTTTTCTTCATCTGTTAAATTAACAATTGGTAAACGAACATTTTCGTTACATAAACCTAGTTTCGATAATGCATATTTAACAGGTGCTGGACTTGGTTGTGCAAATAGAGCACGAATTAATGGTAATAATGCTTGGTGAATTTTTGCTGCTTCTGCATGGCGTCCCTCTTTGAATAAAGAAATCATACGCTGCATATCTTCCCCAACAACATGTGCTGCTACAGAAATAACGCCATGACCGCCTGCTGCAAGAAGTGGTAATGTAATACCATCATCACCGCTATATACTGTGAAATCATCATCTGTTAAAGAAAGAATTTCAGTCATTTGGTCTAAATCGCCACTTGCTTCTTTAATAATTTGGATGTTTGGAATTTTACTTAATTTTGCTACTGTATCTGGCTCGATATTAATTCCAGTACGTCCTGGAATATTATAAAGCATGACAGGAACTGAAACAGACTGCGCAATATCAGCAAAGTGAGCATAAATACCACGTTGGTTTGGCTTATTATAGTAAGGTGCTACAAGCATAACCCCGTCTACCCCAGCAACTTCAGCTTTTTGTGCCATAATTTTTGAGTAGTATGTTTCGTTGTCACCTACACCCGCGATAACTGGTACACGTCCATTTACTTGATCGACTGTGTATTTTAAGACATCTAATTTTTCTTCCGTTGAAAGCGTTGGCACTTCCCCTGTTGTACCTAATACAACAATTGTATCTGTACCTGTTTTAATTAAATGTTCAATCATACCTGCTAAATGTTTATAGTCAACCATCCCACCATCTTTTGTAAATGGTGTTACCATTGCCGTCCCAATATTACCAATATTCATAAAAAATCCAACCCCTTTATTATTTTTATATTATAGTAGTCCGTCTTCTAACATGGCTTCTGCAATTTGAATTGAATTCAGTGCAGCTCCTTTTAATAGGTTATCTGCAACAATCCATAGATGGAATCCGCAATCATTTGCTAAATCTTTACGAATACGTCCAACAAATGTTGGATCTTCGCCTTCTGCAAATAATGGCATTGGATATTGTTGATTCGTGACATCATCTTGTACAACAACGCCTGGTGCATTTTCTAATGCTTTACGGAATTCTTCTACTGTTACACCCGCTTTATTTACTTCTACAAATACAGACTCAGAATGACCTGCTACAACTGGTACACGTACACAAGTTGCTGCAACTGCTAATGCATCATCATGCATAATTTTCTTCGTTTCGTTAATCATTTTCATTTCTTCGTACGTAAAACCATTTTCTGTGAAGACATCAATTTGTGGTAGTACATTACGTGCGATTGGGAAGTGCTTCTTGTCGCTCTTTACAGGTAAAATATTTGCTTCTACATTTTTACCTTCATCCCACGCAAGACTTTGCTGATGTAATTCTTCAATTGCACTGACACCTGAACCAGATACGGCTTGGTATGTAGATACAATAATATTTTTCAAACCAAATGCTTGACGAATTGGCTCTAGTGCGACAACCATTTGGATTGTTGAACAATTTGGATTCGCGATGATTCCATTATGTTCTTTTAAATCTGCGCGGTTTACTTCTGGTACAACAAGTGGTACTTCTGGGTCCATACGGAATGCACTTGTATTATCAATCACAACCGCACCACGTTTTGCAGCCTCTTTTGCTAATACTTTTGAAACCGAACCTCCTGCACTAAATAACGCAACATCTACGCCTTCAAAAGCTTCTGGTGTTGATTCTTCAATTGTGTATGTTTGACCAGCAAAATCCAGTGTATTCCCTGCTGAGCGCTTTGATGCAAGTAATTTCAGCTTACCAACTGGAAACTTTCGCTTCACAAGCTGCTCCATCATCTTTGTTCCTACTGCACCTGTAGCTCCTACAACAGCTACTGTTAATTCTTTAGCCATTCAAACATCTCTCCCTATTCCAATATATAATGGCGTAATTGTACCATACCCCAATTAAATTGTGTATAATAATTCAATTATTTAGTATATTAAATCTTTTTTCAACTTAAAAGGCTATTGAAATACCATTTTCTCTCTTTTTTTATTTTTAAGTATTAAATGATTTTTAAAATACAATCGATTCATATCCAAATAAAAAAACTCCCAATCAGGGAGATTTTTTAAAATTCACTGCTAATGATTGATTTCGCATGTGGTTGATTAAAAGTTGCTGCGATTTGTTCATTCACCTGCTCAACCGTTACATGGCTTAATAGTTCTAGCGCTTCTTCAATTGTGCGTTCACGACCATAAATAATTTCATTCTTCGCATTGCGTGTCATGTAATCATATGATGTTTCGAGCCCTAATAATAAATCACTTTCCAACTGACGTTTCGCTGAAATTAATTCTTCTTCTGTAATACCTGTTTGTTTAAACTCTTCAATTACTTCAAAGATTGTTTTTTCCATTAGTTCACGCTGTTTCACCGATGTACCACCATAAATCATGAATGCACCTGTATCTTGATAAGCTGCGTAATATGAATATACTGTATAAGCCAGCGCTTTTTCTTCACGTACTTTTTGGAATAAACGCGACGACATCGAATCACCAAAGATATTATTCATGACAAGGTACGGGATTGTTTGCTCATCTGTTACAGCAAGACCCGGGAAACCAATGACAACATGTGCTTGCTCAACTTGGCTTTTCTTCGTTGTTTCTACTGCATGGAAAACAGGCTGATCGAATGTAATCACACCACGTGATTCTTCATTTTCAAATTGGTCAAACAATATTTGTAGTTTTGAAATGAGTGCATCATCAAAATTCCCTGCAACTGATAACACTACTTGGTCTGGAGTATAATGCGTACGAATAAAATCCTTTACTTGTTGCTGCGTGAAAGATTGTAATGTCGCCTCAGTTCCTAAAATTGGTGCGCCAAGTGGATGTCCTTCAAACATCGCTGCCCACAAACGTTCATCTACATCATCATCAGGCGCATCTTCTGTCATTGCCATCTCCTCTGCAATTACTTGTTTTTCTTTTTCCATTTCTTCTGGATCAAATACAGAATGGAAAAACATATCCGCTAATATCGTCACAGCTTCTTCAATTTGTTGATCCATCGCGACAACGTAATAACATGTTTGATCTTTTGATGTAAAAGCATTTGTCTGGGCACCGATGCGATCAAAGTCTTCTGCAATTTGTTTAGCACTACGTGTTTTCGTTCCTTTAAATAGCATATGCTCAATAAAATGTGTTAAACCATTCTCTTCTGGTGTTTCATAACGCGAACCAACATTTACCCAAATACCAAAAGATACAGAACGAACGTGAGGCATTTTTTCTGCTACAATACGCAAACCATTTTTAGCTGTATATTTTTCTAACATTTTTTCACTCCTATTTTAAAAAAGAGGTATACCCTTTGCTTTTCAATTACGTTCGAAAAGCGACAAGGCATACCTCTTTCTGCATTCAACTCATTACATTAAAAATTAATCAGCTGCTTTTTCTTTTTCTTCTTGAACAACGACTTTACGAGAAAGGTTGACACGATTTTGACGGTCGATTTCGATACATTTTACAAATAGCTCGTCACCGATTTTTAATACGTCTTCAACATTTTTCGTGCGCTCATCTTGAATCTCAGAAATGTGTAATAAACCATCTTTACCTGGGAAGATTTCAAGGAAAGCACCGAATTTCTCGATACGTTTTACTTTACCTAAGTAGTACTCCCCTACTTTTGCTTCACGTACGATACTTTCAATCATATCTTGTGCACGTTGAATCATCTCTTCATCAACTGATGAGATAAAGATTGTACCATCTTGTTCCGTGTCAATTTTTACGCCTGTTTCATCAATAATTTTATTGATTTGTTTACCACCAGGTCCAATAACATCACGGATTTTATCTGGTTTAATATGAATTGATTTAATTTTTGGTGCATATGCAGATAACTGTTCACGTGGTTCAGCAATTGTTTGTAACATTGACTCAAGAATCACCATACGACCGTGTTTTGCTTGTGTTAATGCTTCTTCTAAAATTTCACGTGATAAACCGTCGATTTTAATATCCATTTGTAGTGCTGTTACACCTTTAGCTGTACCTGCTACTTTGAAGTCCATATCGCCTAAGTGGTCTTCCATACCTTGAATATCTGTTAAAATTGAGTAGTGTTCACCTTTTTTGATTAAGCCCATTGCAATACCAGCTACCGGTGCTTTTAAAGGTACACCTGCATCCATCATCGCTAGTGTTGAACCACAGATTGACGCTTGAGAAGTTGAACCGTTTGATTCCAATACTTCAGATACACAACGGATTGTGTAAGGGAAGTCTGCTTCATCTGGAATAACTGCTAATAATGCACGTTCACCTAATGCACCGTGACCAATTTCGCGACGACCTGGTCCACGCATTGGTCCTGTTTCACCAACTGAGAATTGTGGGAAGTTGTAGTGGTGCATGAAGCGTTTGTTTTCTTCTACACCTAAACCATCGATAATTTGTACATCACTTAATGAACCTAGTGTACAAATTGATAGTGCTTGTGTTTGACCACGTGTGAATAGACCCGAACCGTGTGTACGTGGTAATAAACCAACTTCAGATGATAGAGGACGAATTTCGTCTAATTTACGACCATCAGGACGTACTTTATCTTCTGTGATTAAACGACGTACTTCGTCTTTCACCATTTTATCTAAAATTTCATTTACTTGTTTTAATGTTGTATCACGATCTTCTGCGTCTGCTAATTTCTCTTCATATGCAGCTACTACAACTGATTTAACAGCTTCGATTGCTTCATCGCGTGCATGTTTTTCATGTGTTTGAATGGCTGCATTCATTTCTGTTTCGTGCGCAGCTTTAATTTCTTCATATAATTCTTCATTGATTGTTTGTAACTGTACTTCCATTTTTTCTTTACCACATTCAGCAGCAACTTGCTCTTGGAAGGCAATTACTTTTTTGATTTCTTCATGACCGAAAACAATCGCTTCTAACATTGTTTCTTCTGGTACTTCAAGTGCGCCAGCTTCAACCATGTTAATCGCATCTTTTGTACCTGCAACTGTTAAATCAATTGTTGAATTTTTTAATTGTTCCACTGTTGGGTTAACAATGAATTCACCATCGATCATACCGATTGTTACACCTGCGATTGGGCCATCAAATGGAATATCTGATACCATTAATGCAAGTGAAGAACCTAGCATTGCAGCCATTTCTGAACTACAATCTGGATCATTCGACATGACCATAGAGATTACTTGTACTTCATTACGGAAACCATCAGGGAATAGTGGACGGATTGGACGGTCTATTAAACGAGATGTTAAAACTGCTTTTTCTGAAGGACGACCTTCACGTTTAACGAATCCACCTGGAATTTTACCAGCAGCATACATTTTTTCTTCGTAGTTCACTGTTAATGGGAAGAAATCTGTTTGCTTTGGTTTTTTTGAAGCTGTTGCGTTACAAAGTACTGCTGTGTCACCGTAGCGTACCATAACTGCACCGTTTGCTTGTTTTGCTAATTGACCTACTTCTACAACTAATGGCTTACCTGCCCACTCATAGCTATATACCTTTTTTTCGTTCATTTATTGAACTCCTCTCTCAAAAACCGTATTGCCATTTATTTTATTTATGTAATCACTAGCTAGTTTATCAAAAATGTGTTTTCATTGCGAAACATTTCATACTTGATGAAGCAATTTTTCATATTTTGGGATTGGCGTGTGATTCTTTTTTTCTGTAACATAAAGAAAAAGCGGGACCAGCCCGCTTTTTCAAGTTGCATTTTATCGACGTAAGCCAAGTTTACCAATTAATTCACGGTAACGTTGAACATCGTTTTCACGAAGATATTTCAGTAAGTTACGACGACGACCTACCATTTTGAATAAACCGCGACGTGAATGGTGATCTTTTTTATGAGTACGTAAGTGCTCGTTTAAGTTGTTGATATCCTCAGTTAGTACAGCGATTTGTACTTCTGGAGATCCAGTATCACTTTCATGTGTACGGTATTCAGCGATGATTTCATTTTTACGTTCTTGTGTTAATGCCATCTTGAATACACCTCCCAAATTATAAAATATCCCCTGTTACTGAGTGATTCGTTGGAGAATCGAAATACCAAGTAAAGGTTCTGTGCTTTTATCAAGTCACTTATGAAATAGTAACATAAAGAAGGTCTCTACGCAACTAAAATCACTGTAAAATAAACGATTCTCTCTACATTACTATACTTCTTTGAAGAAATCGATTGCGGCTTGTTTATCTTTTGTGAGTTGTGCAACAAGCGCCTCAATTCCGTCGAATTTTTGCTCTGGGCGTACCCAATCATACCAATCAATCGCTACTGCTTCTCCGTAAATATTTTTATCGAAACCTACGATATGCACTTCAATTGTTAAGTTTTTCTCGTTTGGATTTTTAAATGTCGGTTTGTACCCAATATTACATACACCGATAAACCATTCTTGTTGTACACGTACCTTGACTACATAGACACCGTTTGCAGGAATAAAACTACCTTCATCTGCTTGTACATTCGCCGTCGGGAATCCAATTGTGCGTCCACGTTTATCACCATGTACAACTACTCCCGGTGTGCGATATGGTCTACCTAATAATGCGTGAACCTCTTTTATATTACCTTCTTTTAATAATGCACGAATACGAGTAGAGCTAATTTTCTCATCATCTTCTATTTGTTTTTCAACTACTTGCACGGTAATGTCCTCACCACATAGCGCTGGCATATCCGCCATCGTTCCACTACCTTTTCGTCCAAATGTATAATCAAAACCTGCTGTGACATGTTGTACACCTAAGTCTTTAATAAATAGTTGGACGAATTCCTCTGGTGATAATTGTGCAAAGTCAGATGTAAACCGAACGACGAATAACGTATCAACACCCGATTCTTCTAAAATCGTGATTTTTTGTTGTAGGGGTGTAATGTAAAATACTTTTTCTTTACTTTGACCAAGAACAATCGAAGGGTGAGGGTCAAATGTCATAACCGCTAATTTTGTCCCCGTTTCTTCTGCTTTTTTTTTCGCTTTATTAATCACCGCTTGATGCCCTCTATGTACGCCATCAAAAAATCCTAGCGCAAGTGAATAAGGACCTGTTAATTGTTCTGAAGTAATTTGGTTTGGATATGATAATTGTACAACTTGCATGTCGTAACCTCCTAGTTTACTTTAGGAAACATCTTTTCGGGTTTCATTAATCCTGTTTTAGTTGGATGTACTACATAAATAGCTACAGCCTGATTATTTTCCACGTACACTATCTTATCAGATTCTTTTAGAGAAGGGTGTACTGGAAGCACTTGTCCATTCGAAATTTCTTTTCGATTTGCATCTGTAATCGCAATTTGTGGGTATTCTGTTAATGCTGTTTCAAGTGGACGAATCGCTTCACTTAATGTTCCCTGTTCTTTCATCTCTTGTAATTCACCAAGCGTTTTACATTCATCTTGTGTATAACTTCCTGACATCGTACGTATAAGTTTTTTCATATGAGCTGGGTATCCAAGAATCTCACCAATTTGAACGGAAAGCGTACGAATATAAGTACCTTTTCCACAAGCAATTCGAATAGAGAACATCACTTCTTCACCTTCATATACTTCTTGCGGCTCAAGTAATGTTAATTCTTTGATTTCGACAAGTCGTGTCGGACGTTCCACTGTTTGACCAGCACGTGCATACTCATATAGTTTACGACCATTTACTTTAACAGCAGAGTACATTGGCGGTGTTTGTTCAATTGTACCTGTTAATAAGTGCAAAGCTTGTTCAATTGCTTCACGTGTAATCACTTTATGCGTATGATTTTGTGTAACGACTTCACCTTCTGCATCTTCTGTCGTTGTTGCAGTTCCAATCGATACAACCGCTTCATATACTTTTCCTGCGTCTGTAATATATTCTGCTAAACGTGTTGCATTACCTACACAAATCGGTAGTACACCTTCTACTGCTGGATCAAGTGTACCTGTATGCCCTACTTTTTTCGTACCTAAAATTTTTCTTAATTTAAATACACAGTCATGAGATGTCATGCCTGCTTCTTTCCATAATGGTAAAATCCCGTGCATTCATATACCTCCATTTACATAAAAAAGAGAGGCTGATCCAATAAAGGACAGCCTCTTTTTTACGATTGTTATCTATCAGATTCGTGCAGTTTGCGTAACAAATCGTCAATATGATTACCGTACTCAATTGAGGCATCAAATTCGAAAAATAGTTCAGGAGCAATGCGTAAACGGATACGCTTACTAATTTCAGAGCGAATAAAGCCTTTTGCTTTTTCGAGCCCTTTTAATGTTTCCTGTTTTTCTCGTTCTGTACCTAAACTAGTAATATAAATTGTCGCTTGTTGTAAATCGCCTGTTACTTCTACATCTGTAACTGTAACAAATCCTACACGAGGGTCTTTTAGCTTACGACCAATAATATCGCCAAGCTCTTTTTTAATTTGCTCAGCTACTCGATTTGAACGTAATGACATAATCGATTCACCTCAGTTTCATAAATATTCTCGATATAAATCAAGAAGTTCCCACTCAGGATTCGACTCTAAATGTGCAATGGCGTGATCCATTTCCCGATTAGCAGCTTGCTTATTCGAGGAAACGGTCACGATTGCTAAGCGTGTTCTTTGCCAAACATTTTGATGATCAATCTCTGAGATAGCTATATTATAACGCTGTTTGGTCCGGACTTTCATCTTTTCTAACACAGCTCTTTTTTCTTTTAATGAATGTGCGGCTGGAATCATAAATTCACATTCCACATAAACAATCATTAGCGTTTAATTTCTTCCATTACGTATGCTTCAATTACATCGCCCACTTTAATATCATTAAAGTTTGCAATTGTGAAACCACATTCGTAACCCTTTGCTACTTCTTTTGCATCATCTTTGAATCGTTTTAATGAAGACAATTCACCTTCAAAAATAACGATACCATCGCGGATAACACGTACACCTGCGTCACGTACTAACTTACCGTCTGTAACATAACCACCTGCAATTGTACCCACTTTTGATACTTTGAATGTTTCACGTACTTCTGCATTACCCACAACTTTTTCTTCGTATTCTGGGTCAAGCATCCCTTTCATCGCCGCTTCAATCTCTTCGATTACTTTGTAGATGATACGGTGTTGACGAATATCAACGCCTTCTTGTTCTGCTGCACGTTTTGCATTTGTATCTGGACGTACGTTGAAACCAATTACGATTGCATTTGATGCTGCTGCTAATGAAATATCAGACTCTGTAATCGCACCTGCACCTGTGTGAATAATTTTCACGTTAACGCCTTCTACTTCAATTTTCATTAATGAAGCAGCCATCGCTTCTACTGTACCTTGTACGTCAGCTTTTACGATTAAGTTTAATTCTTTCATATCGCCTTGTTTCATTTGGTCGAATAGGTTATCTAAAGTTACACGTTGACCTTCACCACGTTGTTCTTGGATTGCTGTCATTTCGCGTGCTTCTGCTACTTGACGTGCAGATTTCTCATCATCGAATACAACGAAACGATCACCCGCTTGTGGCACATCACTTAAACCTGTGATTTCAACTGGTGTTGATGGACCTGCTTCTTTTACACGACGACCATGGTCATTAATCATCGCACGTACACGACCGTGAGCATGACCTACAACGATTGGGTCACCTACTTTTAATGTACCATTCTGTACTAAAAGTGTTGCAACTGAACCGCGACCTTTATCAAGTTGTGCTTCAATTACAGTACCCATTGCATTACGTTTTGGATTTGCTTTTAATTCGCCTACTTCTGAAACTAATAAAATCATTTCAAGAAGTTGGTCAATTCCTTCACCTTTTAGTGCAGAAATTGGTACGAAGATTGTTTCGCCACCCCAAGATTCTGCTACTAAACCATGTTCCATTAATTCTTGCATAACACGATCTGGGTTCGCTGAAGGTTTATCCATTTTGTTTACTGCAACGATGATTGGAACCTCTGCAGCTTTCGCATGGTTGATTGCTTCAACTGTTTGTGGCATAACACCATCATCAGCTGCTACAACTAGAATTGTTAAATCAGTAACTTTTGCACCACGTGCACGCATTGTTGTGAATGCAGCATGTCCTGGTGTATCAAGGAATGTGATTTTTTTGCCTTCTACTTCTACTTGGTAAGCACCGATATGTTGTGTGATACCACCTGCTTCACCCGCAGTTACTTTTGTGTTACGAATTGAGTCTAGTAATGTTGTTTTACCGTGGTCAACGTGACCCATAATTGTTACAACTGGAGGACGCTCTACTGCTTCAGCATCTTCTACTACTTCTTCATCTTCGAAATATGTTTCTAAATCGGTACGGTCAATACGAATTTCTTCTTCTACTTCTACACCGTAGTCTGTAGCGATTAATTCGATTGTATCTTTATCTAATTCTTGGTTAATTGTTGCCATTACACCAAGTAAGAATAATTTTTTAACGATTTCTGAAGGCTCGCGACCTAGCTCTTTCGCTAACTCTCCTACAGTTAATGATTCATAGAACGTGATTTTTTCTGGTAATGCTTTTGGTGCTACAGGTTGTGGAGCTGGACGGTTTTTACGACGTTGACCTCCGTTAATTCCTGGACGACGACGTTGTTGTGGACGACCACCTGCTTGTCCTCCGCGGTTTTGTCCGCCACGATTTTGTTGTCCGCCACGACCTGCGTTATTGCCGCCTGAAGACGGGCGTGAAGTATTTGTTTTATTATTATTATTAGATGAGTTATTTGTCATAGTACATCCTTATTCATATGAAATTTTTGAGTGTTCGCTATTAATTTCTTACATCGTCATCGAACTAATAGCAGGACGAGTTCCTGGCTGTCCCTTGGCGCTCATTGATGACTTGGTGAAATAAGGACTTTCACACTTGGATCTTATTTGACAGCTTCTGTCTTGATTCCTCATGTACTGCATTATTGTGATTCAAGTTGTTGGAATAACTCCGACAGTTTTTTCGCAAAACCGCGGTCCATAATTGCTAAGGATACACGTGTTTCTCGACCTGTCGCATGACCTAGTACTTCACGTGTACTAAATTCATGCAATTCAACTTGAAATGAGTTACATTTATCGCGCAACTTTTTTTGCGTATTCTTTGAAGCATCTGTGGATAAAATCACAAGTTTAGCCGATTGTCCTCGAACTTCCTTCACCACTTGTTCTTCGCCTGATACTACTTGTCTTGCTCTCGCTGCAATTCCTAGTAAATTTAAAATGGCTTGTTCAGTTGTCATGTTATTTACCCTTTCGAATAACTGCTAGCAAATCATCATAGATGTGTTCTGGAATTTCAACTTCTAATTGATTTTTCAAAACATTCTTCTTCTTTGCTGCTTCTACTGCAGCTTCTGATTTCGATACGTAAGCACCGCGACCAGACTTTTTACCAGTCTCGTCTACGGATACTTCACCTTCTTTTGAACGTACAACACGTACCATGTCCTTTTTTGGTAACATGTCACCTGTTGCACAACATTTTCTTAATGGTACTTTTCGATTGACTGGCATCTTCTAAACACCTTTCAATTAATCTTCGTCGTGATATAAATCGATTTCTACATCTTCTTCTACAGATGGCTCTTCTTTTACAACGATTGTTGCATTCGCTGGGTCATATAGGCCTTGCTCTATTGCGTCTGTTTCAGATTTAATATCGATTTTCCAACCTGTTAATTTCGCTGCTAAACGTGCATTTTGACCACGTTTACCAATTGCTAATGATAGTTGGTAATCTGGTACGACAACTAATGTTGATTTTTCTTCTTCATTTACTTGAACATCTAATACTTTTGATGGGCTAAGTGCGTTCGCTACGAATTCAACTGGATCTTCTGACCATTCTACAATGTCAATTTTCTCACCGTTTAATTCATTTACAATTGTTTGGACACGTGCACCTTTTGTACCAACACATGCACCAACTGGATCTACTTCATCGTTATGCGCGATAACAGAGATTTTTGAACGATCTCCTGCTTCACGTGCAATTGTTTTGATTTCAACTGTACCTTCAAAAATTTCTGGTACTTCTAATTCAAATAGACGGCGTAATAAACCTGGGTGTGTTCTTGAAACGAATACTTGAGGTCCTTTAGAAGAACGTTCTACTTTTGTAATGTACACTTTAATACGATCGTGTGGCTCATATGATTCACCTGGAATTTGCTCGTTCGGTAATAATACCGCTTCGATTTTGCCAATTCCTACATAGATATTACGTGCATCCAGACGTTCTACAACACCGTTGATAATATCGTCTGCACGATCTACATACTCTTCATAAATTAAGCCACGTTCTGCTTCGCGGAAACGTTGTGTCATAATTTGTTTTGCTGTTGTTGCTGCAATACGTCCGAAGTCGCGTGGCACTTCCTCTGTTTCAACAATGTCACCAATCTCATACGCTGGGTTGATTTGGCGTGCATCCTCTAACGACATTTCTAATAAATCGTCCTCTGACTTTTCAACAACTTCTCTGCGTGAATAGAGATGCATTGTTCCTTTATCAAGGTTTAAGTCCACACGTACATTCGCTTCGTCATAGTTCTTCTTATATGCTGTAATTAATGCCGCTTCAATTGCATCTACGATAATTTCACGTGAGATTCCTTTTTCTTCAAGCGCTTTAAGAGCACCTACTAGTTCCTTGCCCATTTTTGTTTCACTCCTAGATTATTGTTCTTTAGAAAAATCAATTGCTAAGCGAGCTGCCGCAATTTTCTCTTTCGGAATTAATACTTTTACTTTTCTTGTTTTGATTAACATGTCTAATGCGGCACCTTCATCTGTATAAGATGTTAAGTAACCTTCAAATACTTTTTTGCCATCAATTGCTTCGTATGTCTTGATGTGAACGTATTGGCCAATTGCTTGAATGTAATCAGCTTCCTTTTTTAAAGGGCGTTCCGCTCCTGGAGAAGATACTTCAAGGTAATAATTTTGTGAAATCGGATCTTTTTCATCTAACTTTTCGCTTAAACGCTCACTCACTTGTGCGCATTGATCGATATCAATATTGCCTTCAGGAGTATCAACATATACACGTAAAAACCAATCGCGCCCCTCTTTTACAAACTCAACCTCTACTAGCTCCAATGTAAGCTCCTCAACGATTGGCTTTACAAGTTCTTCGATTTCCGTAGTAATTTTGCTCATACAATCCTCCTGACTTTAGAGTTACTGATAAATACAAACAGAAAAGAGTGAGGAATCCCCACTCTTTTGCCGTCTGTTCTATCAACAAAGTAATTGTTTTTATTTTAGCATCAATTCACGATTTATGCAAGTAAACCCTAGAATAACGATAATTGATTGGCATCTGGCATACCTTCTAAACAACCTAATTTATCCATATACTCAATCAATGTTTTCGATACGCGACCACGAATTTGTAAATCTTCTTTTGATAAAAATT
Organism: Kurthia sp. FSL E2-0154; assembly: GCF_038003625.1. Taxonomy (NCBI): domain Bacteria; kingdom Bacillati; phylum Bacillota; class Bacilli; order Caryophanales; family Caryophanaceae; genus Kurthia; species Kurthia sp. FSL E2-0154. Next base: position 459,380 of record NZ_JBBOPO010000001.1, on the reverse strand, counting down.
CACCATCTTGTCTTGCACGTACAATCGCTTCAGCTACGTTATTTCCCAAACCTGGAATTGCATTGAATGGTGGAATTAAAGAATCCCCATCAATGACAAATTCTGTTGCTTTTGAGCGATATAAATCCACTTTTTGAATCGTTAAACCACGTTCTGTCATTTCTAAAGCAAGTTCTAAAACTGTTTGTAAAGAGCGCTCTTTAACCGATGCCTCTAATCCCTTGCTCTCAATTTCTTCAATACGTGCTTTGATTGTTTCAGAGCCATTCACCATCGCAAGTAAATCAAAATCAGAGGCACGAACTGTAAAGTACGCACAGTAGTAAACGATTGGGAAATGAACTTTAAAATACGCAATACGCACCGCCATTAAGACATAGGCAGCCGCATGGGCTTTCGGGAACATGTACTTAATTTTCTTACATGATTCGATATACCATTTCGGTACATTTTCAGCCATCATCGCTTCTTCCATATCTTCTGTTAAGCCTTTACCTTTACGCACATGTTCCATAATTTTAAAGGCTAGTGAAGGTTCTAATCCTTGATAGATTAAATAAACCATAATATCGTCACGACAACCGATTACTTCAGATAATACGCACGTTCCATTTTCAATCAGCTCACTTGCATTGCCAAGCCATACATCTGTTCCATGTGAAAGCCCTGAAATTTGAACTAACTCTGAGAAAGTAGATGGTTTCGTTTCTTCTAACATGCCACGTACAAACTTCGTACCAAACTCAGGAATACCATACGTTCCTGTTTTGGCTTTAATTTGTTCAGGTGTTACACCAAGCGGTTCGGGTCCTTGGAAGATTGCCATTACTTCTGGATCGTCTGTTGGAATGGTTTTTGGGTCAATCCCTGTTAAATCAAGTAACATACGAATAACAGTCGGATCATCGTGTCCAAGTATATCGAGTTTTAAAATATTATCATGAATTGAATGGAAGTCGAAGTGTGTTGTTCGCCATTCTGAACCTTGATCATCTGCTGGATATTGAATCGGTGTAAAATCGAAAATATCCATATAGTTCGGTACAACAATGATACCACCAGGGTGCTGTCCTGTTGTTCGTTTCACGCCTGTACAACCTTGAACGAGGCGGTCTACTTCTGCTCCTCTAAAGTTAATATTATGGTCTGTTCCATATCCTTTTACATAACCATATGCCGTCTTTTCAGCTACTGTACCAATTGTTCCAGCACGAAACGCATAGTCTTCACCGAACAATACTTTTGTATAGTTATGCGCCTGTGGTTGATACTCACCTGAGAAGTTCAAGTCAATATCGGGTACCTTGTCTCCCTTGAACCCTAAGAAGGTTTCAAACGGAATATCTTGTCCATCTTTACTGTATGGAACATGACAATCTGGACAATCTTTATTTGGTAAATCGTAACCTGAACCTACAGAACCATCATCGAAGAACTCTGATTTTTTACAGTTTGGACAGACATAGTGCGGCGGCAATGGATTTACTTCTGTAATCTCCATAAAGGTCGCAACGAGTGACGAACCTACAGAACCACGCGAACCTACTAAATAACCATCAGACAATGATTTTTTTACAAGCTTATGCGAAATTAAATAGATGACAGAGAAACCATGACCGATAATCGACTTCAACTCTTTATCAATTCGTTTTTCGACAATTTCAGGTAATTCCTCACCATAAATATGATGCGCCATCTCATATGTCATGCGACGTACTTCATCTTCTGCACCATCAATTTTTGGTGTATATAAATCATCTTTTAATGGAATAACTTCATCCATTTGTTCAGCTAAGGCACGCGAATTATCTACAACAATGCGTTTTGCCTCATCATCACCTAAAAAAGCAAATTCGTCGAGCATTTCATTCGTTGTTCTAAAATGTACGTCTGGCAGTGTATTTCGGTTTAAAGGATTCGCACCGCCCTGTGAACGAATCAGAATCTGTCTAAAAATCGCATCTTCTTTGTGTAGGTAATGTACGTTCCCTGTCGCAATAACAGGCTTATCTAGCTTCTTCCCAACTTTAATAATTTTACGGATAATATCTTGCATGTTCCACTCATCTTTAATTAACTCGGATTCAATGAGTGGCGCATAGACTGCTGGTGGATGTACTTCTAAATAATCATAGAACTTCGCAATTTCCATCGCTTCATCTAATGACTTTTGCATGACTGCTGTAAAGAATTCCCCTTTACTACATCCTGACCCTACAATTAAACCTTCGCGATAACGCTGTAGTGTTGAACGCTTAATACGCGGCATACGGTAGAATGTCTCTGTATAAGATTCACTCAACATTTTGAACATATTTTTTAGACCATCATTTGTTTTTGCAAGTACCGTACAATGTGTTGGTCGTGCACGTTTGTAAGCATCTCCACCACCGATATATTTATTAAAGTCATCATGATATACGATTCCTTTTGCAGTTGCTTCCTTCATTAAATGAAGTAGTAAGTAACCTGTCGCTTCCGTATCATAAATCGCACGGTGATGCTGTGTTAATTCGATATTGAATTTTTTACATAATGTATTTAAACGGTGGTTCTTCATCGTTGGATGTAAAAAACGTGCCAACTCTAATGTATCAATTACAGGGTGATGGAAATCATCAATATTCGCTTGTTTATATGCTTCATACAAGAAACCAATATCAAATGATGCGTTATGTGCAACGACAATACCATCACCAATAAAGTCATGGAATTTCGCAATCATATCGACGACTTCCGGCGCATCCTGTACCATATCATCTGTGATACCTGTCAATTCAATCGTTGTAGAAGATAATTTATGATGTGGATTTGCAAAACTTTCAAATTTATCCACTACTTCACCATTTACAATCTTAACAGCAGCTAATTCGATGATTGTATCATAGGCTGCAGATAGACCTGTTGTCTCAACGTCAAAGACGACATATGTCGCATCTTCTAACGCGATATGTTGTTCATCATAAGCGATTGGTACACCATCCTCTACAAGATTAATTTCGACACCGTAAATTACTTTTACGCCATGCTTTTTCCCTGCATTATGTGCATCAGGGAATGATTGTGCTACGTTGTGATCGGTAATTGCAATGGCTGGGTGTCCCCACTTTGCAGCTGCTGCAATTAAATCAGCTGTTGGTGTAACGGCATCCATCGTACTCATCGGTGTATGTAGATGCAGTTCAACACGCTTTTCATCTTCAGGTGCTGTATCTTGTCGAATAACCGGTTTTGTTTCAACGATATCTTGTGCCATCACAATTAAATCACGCACGAATGTATCATTTTGTACAGAACCTCGTACCTTTACCCACATCCCTTTTTTCGCCATCTGCATAATAGCTGCATCTTCTTTATCACGTGAGAACATCTTCACAAGAATCGAGTCTGTATAATCGGATACTTTCAATGTTAATAATGAACGACCACTTCGCAGCTCTTTCACTTCTGCATCGAATACAAAACCTTCAATAATAATGCGACGTTCTTCATCTTGGATTTGATGAATCTCCATAAAGTTTTCATCATTTTTAATTGGAATGCCTAGTTGGAATGGTTGATTTGATACATCAATACCATCTGGATTTTGTTGACGTTCCTTCTCACGTTTTTGTAAGTCTTCCACTGCTTTTTTCGAAATTTCTTCTTCTTCAATACGACGCTGTTCTAAGAATTTTTGCTGTGCTTCCGCCATCTCCTGCGTAACATCCTTCACTTGGAAATCAAAATGTAATGGTGGGAATCCATATTGCTGATAAGTTTCACTTAACTTTTCTGCATATTTATTACGGAGTGTTGCTTGTTCAAAGTCTTGGTTACAGTATAGAACCAGCTTCTGTCCCATCATTTCAGGTACTTGCTTCGATAAAATTTCACGTAATGGGGGCGATAATTCATCTTGGTCTTGTACGACGCGCGTCCAATAAGAACGAATAAGCTCCTCATCTATTTCAGGTTGTGCAACTGTAATGGCTAATTGTGTTGTTGCAATACTTTTAAAAGCATTCATCACATGTTGCTCAAAACGCGCGAAATAACTATACGGTAAAATACGGGGTAGCTTTAAAGCAAATAACCATACACGTTTTGATTTTTGAACCGTTAAGCGCTGTAATTCACCGCCTTCTACATAGTGAAGATCTTGGTCTTCAGTTAAACCAATTTGTTGTAACAAAATATGAAACTGTTGACGTGCTTCTGCTGCTTCTTGTGACATATAAATCTCCTTTCATTTAAAAGTCGAAAAGGCTGCCCTGAAAAGTCATCTATACACATGACTTTTAGAGACAACCTTTCTCCTTCATTCGTTTATAACGTATTTTTCAATCGACTTATAGTGTTTGAAAAATGTTGTTGATACGATCCACAACTTCTTCTTTTGCACATTCGAATGTTTCGCCGCTATGACGAATTTTCACTTCTACAATACCTTCAGAAGCTTTTTTACCTACTGTAATACGAACAGGTAAACCAATTAAATCTGCATCTGTAAATTTAACGCCCGCACGTTCTGCACGTTCATCAAATAATACCTCATAACGATATGATTTTAATAATTTGTACAGTTCTTCACCTAGTTCTAATTGTGCTTCATCCTTTGGATTAACTGAGATTAAATGCACATCGTAAGGCGCAATTTGTTTTGGCCATACAAACCCGTATGAATCTTGGCATTGTTCTGCTACTGCAGATAGAATACGTGATACACCAATACCATAACAACCCATAATGAATGGTTGCGCACGACCATTTTCATCTAAAAATGTTGCTTTCATTGAATCTGAGTATTTTGTGCCTAATTTGAAGACATGTCCTACTTCGATTCCTTCTGCAAACTTAATTGTACCTTCACCATCTGGAGATGGGTCTCCAACTTGAATAAATCGGATATCTTCATAGCGATCAATCGCAAAGTCACGACCTGGATTTACATTGATATAATGCATACCATCTTCGTTCGCTCCAGCTACACCGTTACGAATTGACTTAATCGCGTGGTCTGCAACGACTTTCACACCGATTGGTAATTTGATTGGACCTAGGCTACCAACATGACTACCAAGTAATTCATGAATTTCAGCATCTTCTGCTAGTTCAACAGAAGTTGCACCTAATGCATTTTTTAGTTTAATGTCATTTACTTCGTGGTCGCCACGACATAAAACAACAACTAATTCTTCGTCTACTTTAAATACTAATGTTTTAATAATATTTTCAGATACGATATCTAAGAAAGCTGATATTTCTTCGATTGTTTTTTGCTCTGGTGTTGCTACTTTTTCTAATTCTTTCATTTCTTCATCTGAGTGGCTATATTCTACTTTTACTTCAGCCATTTCAATATTTGCTGCATAATCTGAAGAATCTGAGTAAGCAATTGTATCTTCACCGATTTCAGAAAGTACCATGAACTCATGTGTACCTGCTGTACCACCAATTGAACCAGAGTCAGCGATTACTGCACGGAAGTTCAAACCAAGACGGTTAAAGATATTTGTATATGCTTGTACCATGTCGTTATATGTTTCATCTAAGCTGTCATATGATGCGTGGAATGAATAAGCATCTTTCATGATGAATTCGCGTCCACGTAATAAACCAAAGCGAGGGCGTTTTTCATCACGGAATTTTGTTTGAATTTGATATAGCGTTAATGGTAATTTTTTGTACGATTTCAACTCGTCACGAACAAGTGATGTAACAACTTCTTCATGTGTTGGTCCTAATGCAAATTGACGGTTATGACGGTCTGTTAAACGCATTAGTTCTGGACCATATGCTTCCCAACGACCTGATTCTTCCCATAGCTCTGCTGATTGTAAAGCAGGCATTAAAATTTCATTTGAACCAATAGCATCCATTTCTTCGCGTACAATGTTTTCAATCTTAGAAAGCACTTTACGAGCTAACGGTAAATAAGAGTATACTCCACTTGTATTTTGACGGATAAATCCTGCGCGTAATAACAACTGATGCGATTTTACTTCAGCATCTGCTGGTGTTTCGCGTAAAGTTGGAATAAATGTTTTTGATTGTTTCATTCGTTAACCTCACCTTTTGGCTATTCTATTTTCTCTCTTTAATTAAAAGAAGAATTTTTGTATATCGTTCCATGTCACAGCAATCATTAATACCATCAACAATGCAAAACCGACAAAATGAACCATACCTTCTTTTTGTTTATCAATTGGCTTCCCTCGAACTGCCTCATATCCAAAGAATAATAAGCGTCCGCCATCTAATGCTGGTAGCGGTAATAAATTCATAATACCTAAGTTAATACTTAATACGGCTGCCCAGTTCATTAATGTCATAAAGCCATACTTTGCAACTTCTTCTGTTGCTTTATAAATTCCAACCGGTCCTGATAAAGCATCCAGCGTAAAGTGACCTGTCACTAACAGACCTAGAAGTTCAGCAATCTTCACTATCCAATTATACGTCTGTTCAAATCCATAAGGAATAGCTTTTAGCGGATTTTTTTCATACGTGTTCGCATATTGAATACCGATTTGCCCTACTTTTTCTTTATTTACTTCAGCTGCTTTTGGCGTTACTTCAATCGGTACGATTTTGCCATCTCGCTTTACTTCTAAATCGATTGGTTTATTCGCACTGCTTTGAATCACTTCTGATAGTTGCTCCCATTTTGAAATGGACTTACCATCTACAGAGACGACTAAATCATCCTTTTGCATGCCTGCTTGCTGCGCTGGACTATCTTTTACAACATTTGCAATAATTGGTTCATTCGTTGGAATACCTTGAACAAGACCAATAATCATAAAGAAGACAATCGCTAAAATAAAGTTGAATAAAGGACCTGCAAAAATCGTCATTGCACGCTTTCCTAATGACTTTGCATTAAATGTACGGTCATAAGGCGCAATAATCGTCTGTTGACCATTTTCTTCAATGACAGCATCGCGCGCTACATTATAACGTACTAAATTCTCATCTTCATCATAGCCTTCTACCCATAATCCTTTTAAAAGGTCTGCTTTTTCAACTTCTAAAAAGAGCATATCGGGCAGTTGTTTATTCTGATTTAACACAATACGTGACATTTCGTCTTGATCATTTAATAAAAAACCAATGCGGTAACCTGGTTGTAACTCGGTCGTATCCATATCCTCTCCAGCCATTCGTACATATCCACCCATCGGCAGTAAACGAATTGTGTAGAGTGTTTCTCCCTTTGTAATCCCAATAATTTTTGGTCCAAAGCCAATCGCAAATTCACGTACTAAAATACCTGAACGTTTTGCGAAAATAAAATGGCCTAATTCGTGGAAGAATACGATGGAGCCGAACACTAAAATAAACGCAATTGCTGCTTGCATGTTCTCCCACCTTCTTCGAGTTAAAAAGTTGTATTACATTTTTATTTTATCATGCTTCGAACAAATTTTCTTGTTTCTTGGTCTACATGTAAAATGGTTTCTAAATCAGGATTTAACATATTTTCATGCGACTGCATCATACGATCAATCACATCTTCAATCTCCAAGAATTTAATTTTCTCATGTAAAAAGGCATCTACTGCCGCTTCATTTGCAGCATTCATTACAGTTAAAATCGTGCCACCCATACGCCCTGCTTCATAAGCAAATCCAAGACAACGGAAACGCTCAAAGTCTACATTTTCAAAATGAAGTTGACCTATTTTCGCTAAATCTAGACGTTGTGCGTTAGGACGTGGTAAACGTTCTGGATAACTTAGTGCATATTGAATTGGTGTACGCATATCCGGTGTACCAAGTTGTGCCATGACCGATGTATCATGATATTCAACCATTGAATGGATGATGCTCTCACGGTGAATTAAAACATCAATATTATCATAAGACATATCATATAATACTGCTGCTTCAATTACTTCAAGACCTTTATTCATTAATGTAGCTGAATCAATCGTAATTTTCGCACCCATCGACCAGTTTGGATGGTTCAGCGCTTCTTTTACAGTTACATCTTTTAATTGCTCACGTGTTTGGTCACGGAAGCTACCGCCAGAAGCTGTTAAAATCAGTTTTGAAATCGATTTTGGATTTTCTCCAACCATCGCTTGCCATAGCGCCGAATGTTCACTATCGACGGGCAAGATTGGCACACCATATTTCTTCGCCTCTGCCATCACAAGATGTCCTGCTGTCACAAGTGTTTCTTTATTGGCAATCGCAATCGCTTTTTTTTGACGGATTGCTGCTAACGTAGGCTCTAAACCTACTGAACCTAAAATAGAATTCAGCAAATACGTTGAGTCTGCATATGTAGCTACATCAATTAAACCTTGATTACCGAATGTAAAATCCGTTTTTGGAAACTCTTTTTGTAATGCGCGTGCATCTTCTTCTTTTAAAACAGAGACTAATCTCGGTTGAAATTCTCGAATAATCTCTTTTGTTTTTTCAATATTTTGTCCAACTGACAATGCTGAAATTTGAAATGACTCTGGATGTTCTTTTACGATATCAAGTGTTTGTTGACCAATCGATCCTGTCGCACCTAATAAACTAATTGATTTCATGTTTCATTCCCCTATCCAACAAAATGAATGAAGTGTAACAATGGTAGAACAAAAATCAAACTATCAAAACGATCTAAAATACCACCATGTCCCGGTAAAATATTACCCGAATCCTTCACGCCATATTGTCTTTTAATTGCTGACTCTACTAAATCACCGAGTTGGCCAATCATCGATGCTACAACAGCAACAAGTAGTAATAGACCATAATTCACATCTAATTGCGCAAAGTATTGGAAAATTACTGTCGCAATCACTGCAATGACAATACCACCAACAAAACCTTCAATTGTCTTTTTTGGTGAAATTTCAGGCCATAATTTATGTTTTCCTATTTTACGTCCAACAAAGTATGCTCCTGAATCTGTAGACCATACAATGACTAAAGCAAATACAATATAGGCAATACCTTCTGTTCTTGTTGAAATAAAGTAATGGAAACCGACACCAACATAGAATACACTGGCTACAATAAATGCTACCGCATCAAAGGTCACTTTATTTTTCACTACAACTGTATAAATCAGTAGTAAAAGTACAAAAATCGAAAGATATTCTAGCTGCGAAAAGGATGTTGTACCCTCTACTTTTATTGCCCATTCACGAGGCATTAATATAACACACATTGCTAAAAAACCGAGTAAGCCCGGAATTGAGAAAAAGGAAAGTCCTTTCATTCTTAGCATTTCAAAAAGCCCTATCGCTGCCATCGCATAGACCAAAATCGTAAATGGTAAATGACCATATACGACAAATGGAATAAACAAAGCGGCAGCGATTACGGCTGTGATAATACGCTGTTTCACTTTTTATTCTCCTTTCAACCCACCATAACGACGATTACGCTTTTGGAAATCTTCAATTGCATCTAATAATTTTTCGTCTGTAAACTCTGGCCAATGTACATCTGTAAACCAAAATTCAGTATACGCCAGCTGCCATAATAAAAAGTTGCTTAGACGAATTTCGCCACTTGTTCGAATTAATAAATCTGGCTCTGGTAGCTTAGATGTCATTAAATAATTCGAAATGACTTCTTCTGTAATTTCTTCGGGTTGCAAATCGCCCTGTTTGACAAGTTGCGCTAGACGTTGCATCGCTAAAACAATTTCACGTCTACTTCCATAATTGAATGCAAAATTCAGTATCATACCTGTATTGTTTTTTGTTTCTTTCATTGCATGTTGAATCGCGCGACTTGTGTATTCTGGTACACCATCCATCTCACCAATCATTTCAACACGAATATTCAACTCCATAAGTTCAGGAATAAAAGAATTTAAAAACTCTTCCGGTAAACGCATAAGAAATTCTACTTCCTTAGATGGTCGTTTCCAATTTTCCGTTGAGAAAGCATACAAAGTAATCGCACCAACACCCATACGATTCGCTGCGCGCGTAATACGTCGAATATTTTGCATGCCTTCACGATGCCCTAAAAATCTTGGCAGCGCACGTTTATTTGCCCAGCGACCATTTCCATCCATAATAATTGCAATATGATTCGGTACATCTTGTTGGCTTAAACTCGCCACTCGTTCATCGATTGACTGAATTGCTTTTTCTGATTTCTTCCATCCAAGTTTATCTAACATTTAGAATCCTCCACTAGCTTACAAATCGGAACGTATACTGAACTTATCATAACAAAAATACGAATATATTTCCTCTTTTAAAAAGTATTTTCCAATTGATTTAAAAAAGACGTCCCTTTGTCAATAGGACGTCTTATAAACCCACAAAGTTCTAATGATTATACTTCAAGAATTTCTTTTTCTTTTTCAGCAGTTAATTCATCGATTTTTGCGATATGCTGATCTGTTAATTTTTGAACGTCTTCACCGTATCCGCGTAAATCGTCTTCTGTAATTTCGCCTGCTTTTTCAAGTTTTTTGAACTCATCATTTGCATCACGACGAATATTACGAACTGCAACTTTCGCTTCTTCTGCTTCTTTGCTTACTTGTTTTACTAATTCCTTACGACGTTCTTCCGTTAACGCTGGAATTGTTAAACGAATAACATTACCGTCATTTGTTGGTGTAATACCGATATCTGAACGCATAATTTCTTTTTCAATCTCACCTAAGATTGTTTTATCGTATGGTGTAATAACTAATAGACGCGCTTCTGGCACTGTAATACTTGCCATTTGAGTTAAAGGTGTTGGTGCACCATAGTACTCAACATTAATACGATCAAGTAAAGATGCATTTGCACGGCCAGCACGAATACTTGCTAGATTACGTGAAAAAGCAGCGATTGATTTTGACATTTTTTCTGAAGCTAAATCGACAACTGTTTTAGACATTTGAATTCCTCCTAATAATTATTTACTTACAACTGTACCGATTGGTTCACCTAATACAGCACGCTTAATGTTTCCATCTTCCATCAATGAGAATACAACTAATGAGATATTATTATCCATGCATAGAGTAGATGCTGTAGAATCCATTACTTGTAGACCTTGTTGGATAACTTCTAAGTATGTTAGTTGATCATATTTCACAGCAGTTGTATCTAATTTTGGATCTGCTGAATATACGCCATCTACATTATTTTTAGCCATTAAAATGACATCTGCTTCAATTTCAGCAGCACGTAATGCAGCTGTTGTATCTGTTGAGAAATATGGATTCCCAGTACCTGCAGCAAAAATGACAACGCGTTTTTTCTCTAAATGACGAACTGCTTTTCTACGAATGTACGGCTCTGCAACTTGCGTCATCACAATCGATGATTGAACGCGCGTTTCGACTCCTAGGTTCTCTAATGAATCTTGAAGTGCTAGTGCATTCATTACGGTTGCTAACATACCCATATAATCGGCATTTGCTCGTTCCATGCCCATTTCGGCACCAATTTTACCTCTCCAAATGTTTCCGCCACCTACTACTAGTGCAACTTCCACATCTAGATCTACTACTTCTTTAATTTGTTGGGCAACCGATTTAACGATTTGTGGCGATAGGCCAAAACCTTGATCTCCTGCTAAAGCTTCCCCACTTAATTTAATGACAACGCGTTTATATTGCGGCATTTTCTGGACCTCCATCATACTTTTTTATTGAAAAATAGGGAACACGAAGTTTAGCTTGTGCTCCCTAGAAATGACATATTGTATGTTGATTGAAATTAGTTACCTTTAACTTGGCTCATTACTTCTTCAGCAAAGTTATCTTCACGTTTTTCAATACCTTCGCCTACTTCGAAGCGAACCATAGAAGTTAATTTACCACCAGCAGTTGTTAAGAAAGTTCCAACAGTTACATCTGGGTTTTTAACGAATGGTTGGTCAAGAACACAAATTTCTTTAAAGTACTTGTTAAGACGACCTTCAACCATTTTCGCAACGATGTTTTCTGGTTTACCTTCGTTAAGTGCTTGTTCAGTTAATACTTTACGCTCATGTTCTACTTCTTCAGCAGAGATTTGGTCATGAGAGATGTATTTAGGGTTTAAAGCAGCGATGTGCATTGCAACGTCTTTTGCTACTTCTGCATCAGTAGTACCTTCAACAAGTGCTAATACACCGATACGTCCGCCCATGTGTAGGTAAGCGCCGAAAGCGTCAGCGTCTGTTTTAGTTTGGATAACAAAACGACGTAAGCTGATTTTTTCACCGATTGTAGCGATTGCAGAAGAAATGTGGTCAGATACTTTCGCACCGTTAGACATTGTAGATTCTAAAGCAGCTTCTACATCAGCAGGTTGTACTTCTAGTAAGTGGTCAGCTAATTCTTTTACTAAAACTTGGAAACCTTCATTTTTAGCAACGAAATCAGTTTCAGCATTTACTTCTAATAATACAGCTGTGTTACCTTTTTCTGCGATGAAAGTAGTACCTTCAGCAGCTACACGGTCAGCTTTTTTGCCTGCAGCAGCAAGACCTTTTTCACGAAGGAAGTCTACAGCAGCGTCGATGTCACCATCAGTTTGAACTAATGCTTTTTTACAATCCATCATACCAGCACCAGTTTTTTCACGTAATTCTTTTACTAATTGAGCAGTAATTGCCATGATATTTTCCTCCTAATATCTATCCTATTATATTCTCAAAAAAAGGTGATAAGAGGGTTTAGCCGCTTATCACCTATTTCAAACTTACCTAGAAATTACTCAGCAGCTTCTTCAGCTTCAACTTGAGCTTCATCTTCACCTTGTTTAGACTCCATTAAAGCGTCAGCCATTTTAGAAGTGATTAATTTTACAGCGCGGATTGCGTCATCGTTTGAAGGAATAACGTAATCGATTTCGTCTGGATCACAGTTAGTATCAACCATTGCCACAAGTGGAATGTTTAATTTGTGAGCTTCAGCTACAGCGATGCGTTCTTTACGTGGGTCAACCACGAACATTACATCTGGAATAGCTTTCATATCACGGATACCGCCTAAGAATTTCACAAGACGTTCATGTTGTTTTTTAAGTTGAACAACTTCTTTTTTAGGAAGTACAGCGAAAGTACCGTCTTCTTCCATTTGCTCGATTTGTTTCATACGAGCAACACGTTTTTGGATTGTACCGAAGTTAGTTAAAGTACCACCTAACCAGCGTTGGTTGATGTAGTAGTTACCTGAACGTTCAGCTTCATCTTTAATTGCTTCTTGAGCTTGTTTTTTAGTACCAACGAAAAGAACTTTACCACCGTCTGCACCAACTTGACGCATGAAGTCGTAAGCTTCTTCTAATTTTTTAACTGTTTTTTGTAAATCGATGATGTAGATACCGTTACGTTCCACAAAGATGAATTTTTTCATTTTTGGGTTCCAACGGCGAGTTTGGTGACCGAAATGTACACCAGCTTCTAGTAATTGTTTCATTGAAATTACTGACATTTGTATTGCCTCCTAAAGGTTTTGTATTTGATTTCCTCCGCATTCATCCACTGCATGAGAACTCCTTCATTGAAAGAGCACCACTCATTGCATCAGAATACGTGTGTATTTAACACCGTTTGTAATAGTACCATAATATTAACAGTGTGACAAGTTATTTTACTTGTTTTTTTCATGGAACTTAATCATTAACTCCACTTCGGTTTTACCTCGGTTTAGTTCTTTTGCAATTTCATCAATTGACTTACCTCGCATATACATTTCCTTTACCCGTTCATCAATCGTTTGAACCTTTTCTTCTAGTACTGGCTGTTTTGAAGTTTGTACGCCATATGCTTTTTTTGCATAAAATTTTGGTAGTGTGAACGTTGGTTCTTTCGTATATTTTTCTTGCACGTCAATTATTACTTCTTCTTTTACTTGTCGTTTTTCAGTTACTTGATTATTCGGCGTTTGTTTAGAAGGTGATGCTTGTTTCTTTAATGCTTCAATCAACCGCGCATTTTCATCTTCAATATCCACTAAGAACGATGAGATTGATGCTTCCATCTCTTCAATTAATCGCTCTTGTCGTTGTTCATTTTGTTTAAAACGATTCATCTTCATATTGAGTAATACTAAAAAATAAAAACAAAGTAAAAGGAGAATGAATAGAATCGTCACTATGATTACCATCTCATTCTCTCCTCCTTATCCACTAAAATCAAAAAAGTTTCCTTTATAGGGGTGCTTTGTTCGATTTTTATTTAATTTTTCATTTCCTTCGCGTTCTTCTTTTTCTTTTCTTTCTTTCTCTTGATCTTTCGGTTCATCTTGTCGCAATTCTTTGAGCTTTTCAGATTCTAACAAAGAGGTGTGATTCTTTTCGATTTGTTTATTCAAAGCTGTATTTGCCAAGTCTTGTCCGGCATGTACTTGTTGCTGCGCTTGTTCAACTTGTTTTCCCGCATCAAAAGTTTTAGGTATCGCAATTTGTAACTCAATGCCTTTTAAACTCATCGCATATCTCTCCTCCACAAACTAAAAATCACGTATTATTCATTTCATCTTGTAATAAATTTTTTAGTTTAAATAACGCTTTAGAATGAATTTGAGAAATACGTGATGTCGACAAACCTAATACTTCACCAATCTCAGTTAATGTTAATTCATCTGTATAAAACATACTTAATACAAGCTGTTCTTTTTCGTTAAGATTCTTAATACTTTCTGCTAAATCTTGCAACAACTCTGTTTGAACCACTTGCTGTTCGGGTGTTTTTGTTACTTCATCTCGAATGACGAAACTTTTATTATCGACTTCATCAAAGTCTTGTAGTTGTTCATCGATTGATAAGACATTCGAAAAAAGATGCTCTTGCATCGTTTGATATACTTCTTCGATTGGTACATCTAACTCTTTTGCTACTTCTTCTGGTGTAACATGACGCTTTAGACGCTGTTCCATCGCTTCAATTTTCGCATCTAACTTTTTTGTTTTTTCACGTGCTGATCTTGGTAACCAGTCTTCTTTTCTTAAACCATCGATGATTGCACCACGCACACGAAAAGATGCATAGGTATCAAATTTTAAGTCGCGTGTAATGTCAAATTTATTAAGCGCATCAAAAAGTCCCATCATTCCAAGGCTCATTAGTTCATCTCTTGATACACTTTTAGGTAATCCTGTACTAATTCGTTGCACATGATATGACACTAAAGACTTATATTTTTTCATGAGCAAATCGCCAGCACGAGGATCTTTGTGAGCGGACCAATCTTGCCATAGTTTCGTTTCTTGCGTTGAAGCCGATTGCATCTGCTACGCCCTCCATTTCTTCGTTCAATACTTATGAAATATTATAACAAATACTTTTTACAAATGGGAACTTAAACAAGGAACTTCTTAACCTTCTATACTTTTTTATAACGATATAGTGAAGGTTCTTGCTTTCGAATGAAAATTTCCACTTGTTCTTTTGCCATCTCAATATCATTTTTTCAATCGCTTCGATTGTTTGTAATAAACTTTCATAACGCCCTTCTAAACGATTGAAATCCGTCCAATACACACGGCAGTATGTTAGTGTGATACAAGAAATATCATTGTACATCTTTTTAAATGCTAAATTATCTGCTACTTCTGTTATCAAATGGCGAATTCGGCCATCATCTAACATATAATAATTTTTTAATTCCACAGCTTGTCAGCCCTTCATTTTTTCGTTCTTACGTTAAAGATAATTTAATTTTAACAAATCTTCTATTTCAAGTAGTTATTTTACAAAATAATATATAATTTAGTTGATATTATAAAGCAATCCTTTCTTAAAACATAATTGTAATTAAAAAAACTGAATGTTCACTATTTTAATACAAAGAGGAAAACACTTATGAAAAAAGATGGGAAGATTTTTTACGGTTGGTGGATTTTACTTATTTCAATTATGATTATAACTTTTTTATATGCACCAATTGCAAACTTAGTATTCTTATTTATCAAACCTGTTACAGAAGGTTTAAAAATGGAACGTGCTGATTTTATGAATCATTACACGATTATGGCGCTCGCATTAATGGTCGCTGCTCTTACTGGTACTGCAACGATTCTTGTGTCTGCATTAATTACAAACTGATTCGTTGAAAAACGAGGTCTAGCACTTGATGTTACTTTAGTAGGTATAGGTTTAGATGGCGCAATCTTAAGTCCGATTACCTCTTGGTTAATGACAGACTTCGGGTGATGCACAGCTTACTTCTTACTTAACAATCGGAATCATCATTGTAGCGATTATTCCATTTACACTCTTCATTATCACACTTACACCTGAAAGCAAAGGGTTGTTACCTTTAAGTGCGAATGCTATACCAACAAATAACAATGCTCACAAATCTGTATCAGGAGTTTCACAAAGGAGAACATTTTTATCTCTATCTTTTTAGTGCTTCTGTCTAGCCATTTTAATTGCAGGTATTGTTAAATTGATGTTCCAACCTGGTGAAGAATGGGGATTCGGTTCTAAACTCATGTTAGATGATGGATTGATTGAATATCCAAAAGTAGACGCCGCTTTTGCTATTCATATCATACCTGACCAAGAAGCAAGTACAGTTTCAATTCACGAGGGGATCGTCTCTCAAACGACGGATTCTTATATTGTAGATATTCAAGGGAATGGTGGTCATAGCTCACAACCGCATAATACAATTGATACGAATATGATTATGAATCAACTGTATACAAGTTTAAATCTATTCTTTACAAGAGAGACTGATTCGAGCGCGCACGTTACTTTTTCGGTTAGTGCGATGAGCGGTTTGACTGACACGAATGTTATTCCTGATAAAACTTTATTACAAAGAAATATGCGTAGTTATAATCAAGCAATTCGTGATTACCTATGTAAACGAATCCCTGAAATAATTGACCATACAGGAAAAGCATGACGTGGTAATTACACAGTAACCGATTTCCATACAACGACAACTTGTAATGATCCAGAAATGGTTCAATTATTCACACCCTTTGTCGAAGAAATTGTAGGAGAAAAAAACATTGGGGATTTAGGTATGTTGAGTGGTTCAGAAGACTTCTCACATATCTCACAAGAAGTACTTACTACATTCATCGTGTTAGGAACAGGAAAAGAAGGAAATGCGCCTGTCCATAACCCACGTATGCAACAGCAGGAAGAAATTTTTAAATACGGTGCAGCATTACACGCACACATTGCGATGCAGTGGCTAGCTCAACAAGCAAATGTCTCAAAACAAACTGCAACTAATTCATAATAAAAAAAGAAGGAATCGCGCAAAATCAAGCGCAATTCCTTCTTTTTTATTTTCCATCTTGCATCATCGTTTGAATCGCTTTAGCAATCTCCTCTGACTGTTCGTCTGAAAACTCAACAGTCGGTTCTGGTGAAGGTAATGACTCTTCGCTACTTCTTT
Source organism: Kurthia sp. FSL E2-0154 (assembly GCF_038003625.1). NCBI lineage: Bacteria > Bacillati > Bacillota > Bacilli > Caryophanales > Caryophanaceae > Kurthia > Kurthia sp. FSL E2-0154. The sequence continues at coordinate 442,079 of NZ_JBBOPO010000001.1, read as the reverse complement.
CCTCTTTTGCTATAGCTTCTGTACCTGATTCAACACCTTCCTCAGACTGTTCTAACTGATCTGAAGGTGTCGCTATAATATAAGCAATTAGTGCACGTACAATATAAGCCACTATAAAAGCAATAGCTGCCCACATTAAACCGTATAAAATAGTTGTTAGAGGAGCTTGATTACTTTGAAATCGCGCAAAAAAGTAAATTGTGAAACCTGCTAAAGCAAACCAAAAGTTATAAAATATTGAACCAAACATTAGAGATTTTTCACCCCTTGATTTACTGTTCTAATATTTAACAAACCCGTTTCAGGATTAAATTCAATTGTTCTTCCACTATTCCCACCTGTATCTTGTGCCAATATAGGAATCATATATTTTCTTAATTGCTCGATTACCGCTTCTACGTTACGAGGTCCGATACGCATCGTATCATTTGAAGATGTAAACTGAAACATCTGCGCGCCGCCTGCAATTTTTGCTTTTAGTTTATAAGATGAAGCTCCGGCTTTTTTTAATGCTTCAATTAATGCTGGAATACCTGTATCTGCAAATTTCGCAATATTCATCGTTCTACTTTTAGCTACTTTTGAATCTGGTAACATAATATGAATAAGTCCTGCAATACCTTTAGATTGATCGTAAACAACCACCCCAACGCATGAACCAAGCCCTGATGTTCGAATTGTTGAGGGTGCTTTTACAATGTCCATTTGGGCAATGCCTACTTTGACAACACTTTGACTTCCAATAATCATTTTACGACACTCCCAATGCTTTAAAAATGGCTTTAAAAGACTCTGGGTTTGGTAGTAAAAAGAAATGTCCATTAACTTGTTCAGCTTCTGTCATCGTTTCTTCAAAAATCGATGTATCAATCACAATTACATGATCACTTACTTGTGACAGCTCAATTAAGCCAAAACTAATGATTGCACCAAACATATCAACACTTAAAGCGGGTGGAGTGGGATAAATTTTAAGCCCTGTAAAATCTGACAAAGCAGATAGATATGAACCCGACAAAATATTTCCTAACTCTTGCATTGCTGATACGCCTAGCTCCAAGTTATTTTGTTTCTGTAAATCAAAACGTTCATCCTGAATTAAACGACGTATAAAACGATTTGCTTGTTCAATTGGTAAGATGAAGAACATACCACCTTCTGCATCTCCATCAATTTGTAAATAAGTTCCTGCAACTACTTGTTCAACACCACCGCCACGTTCAACCATTTCCTCAAACGAAACCATCTCAACTGCTGGTACACGCATATCAATTTTTGTATTTAATAATCCTGATAATGCAGTTGCTGCGTGTGCTGCACCGATATTGCCAATCTCTTTTAAGACATCTAAATGAAATGAAGTAATATTTGTCATATTCATCTACCTTCTTTACTTTAAGGTATTTAGTACTTTTTCTAAGTTTAATAAAATAAGCAAACGTTTATCAATTTTTGCTACGCCAGCAATGAATTCTTCTTCTAATGATCCAACCACTTCTGGTTGTGGTTCGATTGCATTTTTAGGTAAGTCCATTACATCGTTTGCTGCATCAACGATTAATCCAACTTCCATATCTGCGTATGAAATAATAATGATACGTGTTTCCTCACCTTGGACATCTGAATGAATACCAAAACGCTCACGTAAATCGATAATCGGTGTTACTACACCACGTAAATTAATAACACCCTTTACATAATGTACGGTACTTGGCACACGTGTAATAAAGACCGTTTTTTCGATTCCCTGTACTTGTGATACTGGAATAGCATATTCCTTATCGCCTAATTGAAAGACGATGACTTTTACGACTTCTGTATCTAATAATTCTGTCATAGCTGACACCTCTTTCTATTTAATAAGTGCGTTACAATCAACAATTAATGCAACTTGTCCATTTCCTAAAATTGTTGCTCCAGAAATCGCAAATACATTCGTTAAGTAGTTTCCTAAAGATTTTAATACAATTTCTTGTTGTCCAATAAATGAGTCCACAACTAAACCTGCAATACGATCGCCCTTACGCACTAAAACAACAGATAGGAATCCATCATCTTCATAATCTTCACGCGGTACTTCAAAGATTTCATCTAAGAAAACAAGTGGCACAACTTTACCTCGGAAATCAATCACTTTTTGATTATGTGCATTTAAAATATCGCTACGTTTAATAATCGATGTTTCAATAATTGAAGATAGCGGCACTGCATACACTTCTTTTTCGATTTCAACAAGCATAACCGAGATAATTGATAATGTTAATGGTAACTGAATTGAAAATAATGAACCTTTACCATGTTCAGACTCAATACTAATACTTCCACCTAATGACTCAATTGTTGATTTCACAACATCTAAACCAACGCCTCGTCCTGATACATCTGAGATAACTTCAGCTGTTGAGAAACCAGAAGCTAAAATCAACTCATTAATCTGATTATCTGTCATAGAATGACTTGCTTCTTCAGTTACGACACCTTTAGAAATTGCTTTTTGTAATACACGTTCACGATCAATACCAGCACCATCATCTTCAATTTCAATAAATACGTGGTTACCACTATGATATGCGCGCAATTCGACTGAGCCTGTTTCTGGTTTTCCAGCTGCTAAACGCTCTTCTGGCGATTCGATACCATGATCCAATGCATTACGGATTAAGTGAACAAGTGGATCACCAATTTCATCAATCACTGTACGATCTAATTCTGTTTCAGCACCAATAATTTCTAAATTGATTTTCTTTTTTAAATCTCGCGATAATTGACGAACCATTTTAGGGAATCTGTTAAATACCGTTTCCACAGGAACCATACGCATATTTAAAATAATATTTTGAAGATCGCCTGATACGCGTGTCATACGCTCTACTGTGTCGTTTAATTCGTTATGGTTTAATTCCATTGAAATGGATTGTAAACGTCCGCGATCAATAACTAATTCCTCAAATAGATTCATTAAGATATCTAAACGCTCGATATTGACACGAATTGTTTTACTTGAATTATTATTTTTCACGGTTTTTGGCGCTTCTGTTTTTGTCGGTGTTGCTTTTGTAGGAGTTGGCTTTGGCGTCTCTACTGCCGCTACTTCTTCCACTTTCTTTTCTTCTATATCACTTGGCATTTCCATCTTCTTCAATTGAACAGGTTGTACATTAACAACATCTACTTCTGAAACTTTCATAAGCTTTTGTTTTAAATCGTCTTGATTTTCTTTTGTTACAAAAGCAACTGAAAAGTCCGTATCAAACTTTTCTTCTTCTAATTTTTCAACTGTCGGTGTAGATTTAATAACCTCACCTAACTTTTCTAAAATCTCAAATACCATATATACACGCGCTGCTTTTAATAGGCAGTCTTCACGTAATGAGATATTGATTTCATAAGCTGAAAATCCTTGTTCCATTGATTGTTCTAAAACTGTTTGTTCAAAGTCATCAAAGATGAGTTTTGATTCAGCTACTTCAGTTACAGTTTCAGAAGGTGCAGCTACGACTGTTTCAATATTTTCGATTGATTCGCCTGATTCTAAGCGTTTTAACTTTTCAACTGTTTGTGTTACATCTTTTTTACCGTCTCCACCATTTGAAATATCAGACACCATTTCTTCTAAGTGATCTACTGATTCGAAAACTACATCTAATAACTCAGCTGTTACTTGAATTTTATGATTACGTATTGCATCTAAAACATTCTCCATTTTGTGTGTTAAATCGGCAATATCTTCAAATCCCATCGTAGCTGACATACCTTTTAATGTATGTGCGTTACGGAAAATATCATTTACAATCTCGATATTGTCTGGATTTTGTTCTAATACTAATAAACTTTCACTACATGATTGTAGATGCTCATTACTTTCATCAATGAATACCTCTAAATATTGATTTGTATCCATAGTTCCCCTCCTAGTATAAATAATTCAAAATAGCTTGAGGTATTTCGTCTAATGGTACAACGCAATCAACTAACCCCGTTTTTTCTGCCGATTTCGGCATACCATATACTACGCACGTACGCTCATCTTCTGAAATAACACGTGTATTCCCAGATCGCTTTAACATTTTAATTCCCTTAGAACCATCTGCACCCATACCAGTCATAATGACAGCAATACAATCAATGTCTGTTAATGTAGCTACACTATCAAATAACACGTCTACTGCTGGTTTATGCCCACCTACGACTGGAGCATGTTCATCAATATGAATTGAATATGTCATACCTACTTTTCTAGCGGTCATTTGATAACCTCCAGGTGCAATATAAGCTGTGCCTGGTTGTAATAAATCACCCTGCTCTGCTTCTTTAACTGTTATATCGGATAATTGATCCAATCTTTTTGCTAAAGATTTTGTAAAACCTGGTGGCATATGCTGTACGATTAGGATGGGTGCCTTTATATCTTTTGGTAATCGTGTTAAAACTTCTTGAAGTGCTCTTGGCCCACCTGTAGATGTACCAATCAAAATAATTTTTTTATGGTTTTTATGCCAAACTTGATTTGTCTTTTCTTGTCTTCTCTTTTCTACTATTATAGGTTTTTCAAATATCGGTTTCTTGATTGGTATTTTTGATATACGTTCTTTTCTTCGTAACTTCTCTATTGGTATATTTGATGCAGCAATGACTTTTTCAATTAAATCATCCTTAATTTTGTCTAAATCAAGTGAAATTGTACCACTTGGCTTGGCAATGAAATCTACTGCACCATTTGCTATTGCTTCCATCGTAATAGCTGCATCTGCTGTCGTAGTAGATGAAAGCATGACGACTGGTTTTGGATTTTCAATCATTAACTGCTTTACGGCCTCAACACCTGTCATTTCTGGCATTTCAACATCCATTGTCAAAACATCTGGATTTAGTATTCTCACTTTTTCTAAAGCATCTCTACCATTACGTGCAGTCCCAACCACTTCTATATATGCATTTTCTGAAAAAAATTCTGTAATTAGTTTTCTCATAAAGGCTGAATCATCTACGATGAGCAATTTTTTCATGGACTCAGGACCTCCTTTTAGAAAATAGACCTCTTAATTTTGAAATAAATTGATTTTCTTGCGTCAATTGAATTGGATTATTTATATCATTCGTCAAATAGCGTTCGACAATTCCGTCCATTGCTTTCGAGGCTTGGCAAGTAGGATATCGTTTTTTATAAGGAATCTGTTGATTAATTGCTTTACGAACTTGTAAATCTTCTGGAATCATTCCTAATTCTAATACCTCTTTTGCTAAAAAACGAGACATCGTTGTTTTCAGCCTTTCCAACGTTAAGAGTCCATCATCTTTTGATAATGCACGATTACATACTAGGTAAAAATCTTTTTCTTCATCCTTCATATGTATATACTTCATCATGGAATAAGCATCTGTAATGGATGTCGGTTCTGTTGTAGACACTACTACGATATGATGGACAGACATCATAAATTGCAATGACCATTCTGTAGCACCCGCTCCCATATCAAAGAGAATAAAGTCGTAGTTCTTTTGTAGCTCATTAAAAGCAAAAATAAGACGCTCAAACATAAAGTCTGACCATTGTAATAACGAAGACATTCCGGAACCACCAGCGATAAAATCTAAATTCTTTTCATCTTGATGAATAACCTCTTGTATGGAACACTCTCCTTGTAAATAGTTCGTTAAACTATTTCTAGCTGTTTTTCCTAATAAGATATGGATATTCCCCATACCAATATCCATATCTACAATTAGGACACGATAATTTTGTTGTGCTAGAGTAAGTGCAAAGTTTGTAGTAAAGTTACTTTTTCCCACACCGCCTTTACCGCTGACGACAGCAATTGTTTTACAAACTGTCGTCTGTTGTTGTTGCATTTTTTCTCTCAATAGGGCTGCTTGATCCATTATGATTCAACTCCTTGAAAAATTAATTCCACGAGTTTAGACACAGAGCCTTCTTCAATATTCTCTGGTACTTCTTGACCATCTGTATAGTAAGCAAGTCCTTTATTATATTTAACCATTAAATTCACCATTGAGCCAATAGTATTTGTTTCATCCATCTTTGTAAAAATGACTTGTTGGATGTCAAATGTCGAAAATTGTTCAATAATCATTGCCATATCAAGCTGTTTCGCCGTTAAAGCGAGTACTAAATAATTTTGAACATTTTGTTTTGTATCAATTAATTCTTCTAAATCGGCGATAAATTTCGCTTCTTTATAATTTCGCCCCGCCGTATCAATCAATACGAGATCATGACCTGAGAATTGCTTAATTGCACGTTCATAGTCTTCCTTTGTATAAACAACTTCTACGGGCGCATGCAATAAATTGGCATACGTTTTTAACTGTTCAATTGCTCCAATGCGATACGTGTCTGTTGTAATAAACGCCACTTTCTTCTTTTTTTCTAATACGGCACGCGCAGCAATTTTTGCAATTGTTGTTGTTTTCCCTACACCTGTTGGACCTAAAATATTTACAAATTTCCGTTCAAAATTAACGCCACCCATTGGGTACTTCGATAATTTCTTATACATTGATTCTTGTGCATGCATTAATAATTGCTCATATGTTGTAGCCGGCTCATTTCGCACGATGTCAAAAAGCTCATCACAAATTTCTGTGATGAGTTCTTCATTCAATTCTTGCTTTTGTAAGTGCATATAAATTGGGTGAATAATCGCAGGGATATGATTAACCGTTTGCTGAACTGATGTTTGCTTAATCATTTTCTTCAGTTCATTTAATTGCTTTTGAATCGCTTCGTTTTGTTGACTCAACGCGTATTTTTCTTCAAAATCACGTTGTTTTTCAAACACATCTAAATCAGGGCTTGTATCGGCTACTTCAACCGCATCAACACCTGCAAGCACTTCAAATTGTTTTTTCTTAAATAGACCTAAAAAACCTTTTGTATAAATGACTTTGGAGCTGACGACAACTGCGTCATCTCCTAAATCATTTTTAACTTTTTTCATGGCTTCTGGCATTGTTTGAGCTATATATTTCTTCATTTTCATTCTACATTCACCACTCCAACACTTTGAATTTCAATTGAAGCATCTAATTCATTATAAGATAAAATCGGAATTTGTGGGAAATAACGTTCAGTTAATTGGCGTACATACATTCTTACTGCTGGTGAACATAAAATAACCGGTGACTGATCAATAAATGATACACGCTCTAATTCAGCTGCAATCGATTCTAAAATGGCTTGTGACATTTGTGGGTCGAGCGCTAAATAATTCCCATGATCTGTTTGTTGAATACTATCTGCAATCGCTTTTTCAATCTTTGCTGAAACCGTTAATACTTTCAATTCTTGTTGATTTCCAGCATATTGTGTCGTAATTTGACGTGCTAAAGATTGACGTACATACTCAGTTAACACATCTACATCTGATGTTAATTTCGAATAATCTGCTAATGTTTCAAAAATAATTGGCAAATTACGTACAGATACATTTTCATCCAATAATTTAGATAATACTTTTTGAATTTCCCCTATACTCATTGGTGTAGGTGTTAATTCTTCAACTAAAATTGGAGAAGTTTCTCGTAAGTGGTCAATTAATTGTTTTGTTTCTTGACGACCTAATAGTTCAGAGGCATTCGCACGAATAATTTCAGTTAAATGAGTTGATACGACACTAGGCGGATCGACTACTGTATAACCTAACATTTCTGCATCTTCTTTTACTTGTTCATTAATCCATTTAGCAGGTAAACCAAATGAAGGCTCAATTGTATCAATTCCATCAATTGAATCATCATCACCAGGACTCATAGCTAAATAGTGATCTAATAATAATTCACCTTTTGCTAATTCATTCCCTTTAATTTTAATTCGATATTCATTCGGCTGCAATTGAATGTTATCTCGAATGCGCACTACCGGAATGACAATACCTAACTCTAACGCTAATTGACGACGAATCATCACAACACGATCTAGTAAATCGCCACCCTGTGATGCATCTACTAATGGAATTAATCCGTAACCAAATTCAAATTCAATCGGATCTACATTTAATAAATTGACCACATTCTCTGGGCTCTTTAAGTTATCAGTTGTTACTTCTTCTTCAATTTCTTCAATAGCTTCTTCTGTTTCTTTATTCATACTTTGAATACGGTAGCCTATAAATGCCACAACTGCCGCTACCGGAACTGTAAAGATAATTTGAATCGGTGTTACAAAACCAAGAAGTAAAATTGTAGCTGCTGCTATGTATAACAATTTAGGGTTTGATAATAACTGACCTGTGATATCTTCACTTAAGTCACCTTTTGACCCAGCACGTGTTACCACAATACCTGTAGCAGTTGAAATAAGTAAAGCTGGAATTTGAGAAACAAGACCATCACCTACAGTTAATGTAGAGAAATGTGTAATTGCTTCTGTAAAATCCATATCCATTTGAACAATCCCAATAATCATCCCAACGATTAAGTTGATTAATACAATGATAATACCAGCAATGGCATCACCTTTTACGAATTTTGTCGCACCATCCATTGAACCATAGAAATCTGCTTCATTACTTACTTTTTCACGTCGTTCGCGTGCATCTTTTTCAGAAATTAATCCCGCATTCAAATCAGCATCAATGGCCATTTGTTTCCCTGGCATCGCATCCAATGTAAAACGAGCCGCAACTTCTGAAACACGCTCTGACCCTTTCGTAATAACAATAAATTGAATAATTACGAGAATGACGAACACAACGAGACCAACAAGAATATTTCCGCCGACAACGAATGTACCAAATGTTTCTACCACGTTACCCCCGTCACCATGTGATAAAATAGCTCGTGTTGTAGAGACGTTTAAACCTAATCGAAATAGGGTTAATAATAGTAGTAGGGATGGGAAAATCGAGAACTGTAAAGCTTCTTTCATCGTCATAGAAGTTAGTAATACGAGTAAGGCCAATGTTAAGTTCACAATGATTAAAAAACTAATTAACCAAGGTGGCAAAGGTACTACAAGCATTGCGACAATCATGATGACTGCACTTAAAACACCGATATCGCGAATTTTCATTGTTGTACCTCCCTAAATTTTTTGTTTAATACGATAAACATATGCGAGTACCTCAGCAACTGCTTTAAAAAACTCATCTGGAATGCGTTGATCAATTTGAACTTGATCATACATTGCACGAGCTAATGGTCGATTTTCTACCATCACAATATCATGCTCTTTCGCAATTAATTTAATTTTTTGCGCTACATAATCTGTACCTTTAGCAACTACTTTTGGTGCTTCCATTGTCACATCGTCATATTTTAATGCAATTGCGTAGTGTGTCGGGTTCGTAATAACGACATCTGCGTTTGGTATTTCTTGCATCATTCGACGCATCGCCATTTCACGTTGGCGTTGCTTAATTTTTGATTTAATGAGGGGATCTCCCTCTGTATTCTTATATTCATCTTTAATATCTTGCTTCGACATTCTCAGATTTTTTTCATAGTCAAATTTTTGGTAAAAATAATCTAAAACAGCGATAAATGCTAATACAACACTTGCTGTTAATCCCATTAATACCGTCAACTTAGCGATTGTAGTTAAAGAATCTCCTGGTGTCTTAAACGATAAACTAAGTACATCACTCAAATTTAAAATGATAATAACTGTTGTAACTGTTCCGATAAAAGAGATTTTTAAAATTGATTTAAGCAATTCAATAATCGCACGCATTGAAAAAATACGTTTAAATCCTTTAATAGGATCAATTTTTTTCAAATCAAACTTTAACGTTTCAGTTGTGAAAAGCAAACCGAATTGAAAAAAGTTCGCTGCAACTGCGGCAATCATTGCTATTGCCATAATAGGTAAGAGGATTATAGCCATTTCGACTAAAATATCTTTGAACATTTCCATAACCGACTCAACAGAAATCGATTCAATTAACACGGTATGCGTAAATGTTTCTCTAAAAAATGTTAATAAATTTTCTCTTAAATATGACCCCATTATTAAGAGGTACATAAAGATGGCAAGCAAGACAAACGCGCTGGTTACGTCCTGACTTTTTAAAACTTGACCTTTTTTTCGTGCATCTTGCCTTTTCTTCGGTGTTGCTTTCTCTGTTTTTTCACCTGCGAAAAACTGTAGATCTAATTTTAAAAACATTGACTATCCACCACCTAATATCACCATAAAATCTCGCATTGCTTCAAACATCACGCGGAATAGCTTTTGCATAACTGCTACCATAACGCCCATTGTAACAATCATAATGATAAAGCTAACACCAATTTTTATCGGAAAACCTACAACGAAAATGTTTAATTGTGGTACTGTTTTTGCTGTAATCCCTAAAGCTAAATCGACTAAAAATACCGTTGCAACAACTGGAATTGCCATTTGAAAAGCAATTGCAAATACGGCTGTAAATGTCTTCATAATAAATGTACTTGCTGCCGGATCACCAAAGTTCGGCCATACACTTTGTAATGGAATGTATTCATAACTATAGTATATTCCATCTAGCAACATATAATGTGCATTTGTTGTAATTAATAATAAAAGTACAATTGTTTGGAAAAACTGACCAATTAACGGACTTTGTGTCCCTGTCATTGGATCAATAATATTAGCAATTGCAAAGCCAATCTGAAAATCGATAAAACTACCAGCAATTTGCACTGCCGATATAATAATATATGCAAGTAAACCAAGTGAAAGTCCTACTACCGCTTCTTTTAAAACAAGCATCGCGTAAGCATCATCAATTTTAATAACCGTTTCTTCCATCGTATAACTCATAATCCAAGCAAGAACTACAGCTAAAAAGATGCGATCTTTTACAGGTATTGTTTTATATGAGAAGAAAGGTACTGTCACAAAAAAGGCACTTAAACGAATTAGAACTAAAAAGAATACCGGAAGCTTAGGTATAATCTCTGTCATATACTCACCCTATAAACCGCGTTAAATTTGCAAAAATATCACGTGTATAAGATAACATATGCGTTAACATCCAAGGACCAAAGAAAACTAAGGCAACTAATACAGCAACAATTTTAGGTACAAAAGCAAGTGTTTGCTCTTGAATTTGTGTTGTAGCTTGGAAGATACTAACCAGTAATCCCGTAATCAAAGCAACTAATAGTAAGGGGCCGGAAACCATTAAAATAACTGTGATTGCTTTTTCAGCTGCTGATATAACAAACTCTTGTGACATATAATCCTTCCCCTTTCTTTAAAAGCTTTGTAATAGAGACTTCATTACGAGATACCATCCGTCTACAAGTACAAATAATAAAATTTTAAATGGTAATGAAATCATAACCGGTGGTAACATCATCATACCCATCGACATTAAAACACTGGCGACAATCATATCAATAACTAAAAATGGAATAAAAATCATGAATCCCATTTGGAATGCTGTTTTTAATTCACTGAGAGTATAAGCTGGAACAAGCGTCGTTAAAGAGATATCTTGTACAGATTTAGGCTGTTCTTCACCTGCATAACTTAAAAATAAATCTAAATCACTTTGACGCGTATGTTTACTCATAAATTCTTTGAATGGAACACTTGCTTTATCATATGCTTCATCTAATGTAATTTCTTCTTTAAATAACGGCTGTAGTGCTTCTTTATTTACTTCTTGGAATGTAGGAGCCATTATAAAAAATGTCAAAAACAAGGCTAAACCGACAATGACTTGGTTCGGTGGCATTTGTTGTGTTGCTAAAGATGTTCGAACAAAGGATAGTACGATAACAACTCGCGTAAACGATGTCATTAAAATTAAAATACTCGGTGCCAATGATAGAACAGTTAACAACAGCATTAATTTCACAGAAGTTGAGACGGTTGAGCCACTACCATCGGAAAAAGCTTGAAGTAAATCACTCATCGTCTTTCTTCTCCTTTTGACTCCAATCATCTAATTGTTGCTGACGATTCTTTTTTATTTTGTTAAGTTTTTCATCTAATGCTTCTTTAAAATCGCTTGTAGCTGGTTCTACAGGCTGCTTTGAAAATTTATCTTTGACTGTTTGAAACATTTCAGCGATATAAGGTGTTTGTACAGCTAGATTATGCTTCTCTTCATGCATTTTTATTAAAGCCTCTTGCTCTGTTGGATCTGTAATCTCTTTAATCATTTGAACATCTTCACCAACACCCACTAAAAATAGCGAATTTCCCACTTTGAGTAATTGCACTGATTTTTGTTGGCCTAAAGATACTCCACCTAAATTTTGTAACATTTGGTTCGATTGGTACTTTTTATTATTACGATTGACTAATTTAAGCACAAAGAATAAAAGCCCTACAACAAAAGCTAAGGCTAACAAAATTTTCAAGTATTCCCATGCAGTCATCCCAGAACTAATTGTCGAATCTTCAGATGAGTCCGCCTTATTTACTTCAGCTTTATTTTGATTTTCTTTGTTATTTTGCTCGAAATTATCGCTTACCATACCATCTTTTTCAGCATAAGCAACAGGTGTGCTCCATGCTGAAAAAGAGAATACAGAAATCATTACGATTAAAGCCAATAAATAGCGTTTTTTGAATGATTGCTTGAACATTGAATTTAACCTAACGCTTTTTGAATTGCTTCAATTACGCGATCTGCTTGGAATGGTTTTACGATAAAGTCTTTTGCACCTGCTTGAATTGCATCAATTACCATCGCTTGTTGTCCCATAGCTGAACACATAATAATTGTAGCACCTGGATCTGTTTCTTTAATTGCTTTTAAGGCTGCAATTCCGTCCATTTCTGGCATTGTAATATCCATTGTAACTAAATCTGGTTTTAATTCTGCATATTTTTCAACTGCTTGTGCACCATCGGCTGCTTCTCCTACAATTTCAAAACCATTTTTTGTTAGTATATCTTTGATCATCATACGCATAAATGCTGCGTCATCTACAATTAATATTTTTTTTGCCATCTGTATATTCCTCCAATAAAATCTATCTTAAATTATTTAAACGGTCTTCTTTACTCAAGATATCCGTAATTCGAACCCCAAAGTTTTCATCAATTACAACTACTTCTCCTTTTGCAATTAGACGACTATTTACCAACACATCTACAGGTTCACCTGCTAATTTATCCAATTCAATAATTGAACCACTTACTAATTCAAGAATTTCTTTTACTGAACGCTTCGTACGACCTAATTCTACTGTTACCTGTAATGGAATATCCATCAACATATTTAAGTTACGCGCTTCAGTTTGTTTTAAATTAGCCTGTTCAAAATCAACAAACTGCGCTTGCTGTACATTCATTTGTGGCTGTTGTACAGATTGTTGCTGTTGCATCGGTTGCTGTTGCATCGGTTGCTGTTGCATCGGTTGCTGTTGCATCGGTTGCTGTTGCATCGGTTGCTGTTGCATCGGTTGCTGTTGCATCGGTTGTTGCTGTTGCTGCTGCATTGGCTGCTGATACATTGGTTGTTGTGCTTGTTGCATTGGATCAGGTTGTTGATACATCGGTTGTTGTACCTGTTGCTCTTGTGAAGTAGTTTGTCCATTTGCTGAAGCTTGTGGGCTTATTTGCTGCTCTGGCTCTGGAGTCGGTTGTTCTTCAACAGATTCAACTGGTTCTTCCGCATCAGGGTTCATCAATGATTTTACTAAGTTTTGACTAAAATTTAAAGGTAATAATTGCATTATATTTGAATCAATTAGTGTACCAATCTTTAATCTAAACGAAACTTTTACTAATAAGTCATCATCTGGAATATTTTCAGTGCCTTCATTATTTGAAAAATTCATCAAATCAATTGAAGGTGGTGAAATATCCACTTTTTTATTAAAGATTGTAGACATTGACGTCGCTGCCGACCCCATCATCTGATTCATCGCTTCTTGTACAGCACTTAAGTGAATCTCATTCAATTCTTCTGCAGGATTTAATCCATCTCCTCCAAGCATTAAATCTGCGATAATCGAAGCGTCTGATTGTTTAATAACTAATAAATTCATTCCCATTAATCCTGTTGTATACTCGACTTGTACAGCCACATACGGATGCGGAAATTCTTCTTCTAACTTATTACGATTAATCATACTAAGTGAAGGTGTTGTAATATCAACTTTTTGACCAAGAAGCGACGATAATGCTGTAGCAGAACTACCAAATGAAATATTTCCTATTTCACCTAGCGCATCGCGTGACATGTCATCTAAATAGTCTTCTATTTTATATTCTTCTGAGTTACTGTTTAAAGGATCTTCAACATCCTCATCTGATTTTTTATCTAATGATTCACCACGTAATAGTGCCTCAATTTCTTCTTGTGATAACATCTCATCACTCATCATCACCATCTCCTCCTTCCAGAGACTCTAAAATTTGAACAGCCATTCTCTTTTTCACTTTACCAGGTTGCACAATAAATTTAGGAACTTCATCTACTTTTAAATAAAGTGGGTCTGTAATTAATTTATCTAACTGTAAAACATCCGATTCTCTTAATAATAAGAAATCCTCGATACTTATTTGTGCAGTACCTAACTCAGCAACTAATGGCAGTACAGATTTATTTACACTATTTTCGATAATTGCTTTTTGTTCTGGCGATACCTCTTTCGTATTAGCTTGCATCCAATAGCGTACAGATAAATTCGGTACAATAGGTTCTAATACAACATGAGGAATACAAATATTAATCATACCACTCGTCTCACCAATAATAGAGTTGAAAGAAATGACAACCACTGTTTCATTTGGTGAAATCATTTGTAAAAACTGTGGGTTAACTTCTAATTCCGTCATGATTGGATCAATATCCGCTATATTTACCCATGCTTCTCTCAAATTATCAAAAGAGCGCTCAAAAAGATTCGTCATAATTTTTGTTTCAATTTCTGTTAAATTATCAACATTACTATGACTTGACCCCTCTCCCCCCATTAAACGATCCAACATAGAGTAGGCAATATTAGGATTAATCTCCATCAAGACATTTCCATCTAAAGGCGGTACTTCGAAGACATTAATTAATGTCATATTTGGAATAGAACGAATAAATTCTTCAAAAGGTATTTGATCGACAGATGCTACTGTAATTTGTACATATGTTCTAAGTTGAGCAGAGAAGAATGTAGTTAATAAGCGAGCAAAATTTTCATGAATACGAGTTAAACTACGAATTTGATCTTTTGAAAAACGTAAAGCTCTTTTAAAATCATATACTTTTACTTTTTTTGTTTCTTCTTCTTTTTTAATATCATCTGCTGACATTTCTCCTGTCGACAATGCGGATAAGAGCGCATCAATCTCGGATTGTGATAAAACATCTCCAGCCATCTGCTCACCTCCTCTTCTTGTTTAATTCATCGATTACGATACTGCAAATGAGGTGATATATACTTTTTGTACTTCCCCGTTTTGCATTAAGCCATTAAACTTAGCTTTTAATGCATTCGTTAATAATTCCTTACCTTTTGTACCTTGTAAATCTTTACTACTCATATCTGAAAGAACTTCTACAAGAATATCTTTAATTTGAAAATCTCGTTTTGTTAATTCTTCAGCTGCTTCTTTACTATCAGTTTGAATTTTTAAAGATAATTTCACATAACGACGGTCATTTAGATTTGTACTAATCTCTGGTACATCTACAGATTGTTCAATTATTTCGTCGATAGTTGGTTCAGCATTAGCACCACCATCTTTTGAAAGCTGTGTTACTACAACAAGCGCAACCACACCAATCAATGTAATAGATACTAAAATTATAAGCATAATGGTTAATAATTTATTCTTCTTCATCTTCATTTTCACCTCTTAAATGCGGGTTTGATAGGAGTTGTACTTGTCTATAAAATGCGACTATTTGTTTTTCTACTTCCATCGCTTTTTCCAACACAACATATTTTCGTCCGGTCGTTAACGTGATGGTTGTATCAGGAAACTCCTCGACCGATTCTATGTATAATGCGTTTAAAGTGAATGTTTTTCCATTTAATCTTGTTACATGAATCATAGGAATATAGGGCTAGTCTGGATAGAGCCAGCCCAGCCCCCCTCCTTTTTAATTAAACAATATCAAAAATTAACGTTTTAAGTTAACTAACTCTTGTAAGATCTCATCTGATGTTGTGATAATACGAGAGTTTGCTTGGAAACCACGTTGTGCAACAATCATTTCTGTAAATTCTTCTGATAAATCAACGTTTGACATCTCAACGAAACCAGATTCAATTGTACCATTACCATCTGCTCCAGGTGTTTTTGTATCTGATGGATCCCCTGAGTTATTCGACACTTGGTAATAGTTACCGCCCACTTTTGTTAAACCTTCTGGGTTAGGGAAGCGTGTGATACCAATTTGACCAGCGGCTACAATTGCTCCTGCTTGCGTATAAGAAACTGTACCATCTTGACCAATTGTCAAATTCGTAGCATCAGCAGGAATTTGAATTTGGTTCCCGTCTGCAGAAACTAATTTTTTACCGTCTGGTGCGATAAGTGTTCCATCGCGTTCTAAATATAAGTTACCTGCACGTGTATAATACGTATTATCTCCATCTGTAAATGATAGATAGCCATCACCGTTAATTACGACGTCTAGCGTACGTCCTGTACTTTGTGTTGAACCTTTATCATGGATTGTATCGATTGCAGCCAAACTCGATCCTAAACCGATTTGTTTTGCATTCGTCCCCCCTAGATTATCTGTTGGGGCACTGGCACCTGCAACAGTTTGTGAAATTAAGTCTTTGAAAATAACACGACCTTTTTTAAAGCCATATGTGTTAACATTTGCGATATTGTTCCCGATGACATCTAACTTAGTTTGGAAATTCTTTAAACCACTGATACCTGAATACATAGAACGTAACATAATTGATTTTCTCCCTTCGATTTTCAAGTGTACTATCTCAGTCAGTCGATAGTACAGAAGGCGCCCTTTTACAAGGTCCCGCCAGATTTAAATTAAAATAGCACTGTCAATATTCGTAAATATTTGATTACTGGCTTCTGTTCGATTCAATGCAGTTACAACAATCGCATTTTTTACATTTATAATTAAAGCTGCATTTTGTGTTAAAAATAAGGATTCATTTAAACCTTTACTTTTAGCAACTTGCATCTTTTCTTCAATCTTATTCCACTCCACATCACTGATGTTAATATTACGTTGTGTAATTCGCTGTGATGCATGTTTACTAATTTTGAGTTTTTGTTGTGCTTCATTTAGTAAATTTTGAAACTGCGTATTTGCTGTTTCATTATTTTTTTGTTGTGTAAGCTTATTATTATATATGATGGGTGGTTGGACAATTCTAATAGGATTCAAAATCTTCCTCGATTAAGCTGAAATAGCTGTCATTTGGTCTGCTGTAATTATTTGACCATTCGATAAAGCATATTGAATTTTGCCATCTTTTTTTGATACAGAGGTTACTGTATCTGTTATTGTTTTCCCCTCATCATCTAAAAAGCTTACTTTCTTACCAATTAACATACTCGCGTCAATCAATGAATTAGAGCCACCAGCATTTGCTGCTCCTGTTACCTCTGAGATATTTGAAGCGCTAATTACTTTACCACTCTCTAAAACAAATTTTGCTTCTGCACCATCATATTGAACCTTGACTACCTTCTCAGTTCCTGTATTCACAATTGGCTTACCTGCTTCATCTAACTCTTTTGAAGCTTCATGCCATGTCACAGTTTTACCAATGAATGAATTGAATTGAATTAATTGCGATTGCTGCGTTATAGCAGTCAAATTATTCATATTCGTCGCAATATTACTCATTTGTTCTAATGAAGAAAACTGAGCCATTTGCGCAATGAATTCTTTATCATCCATCGGACTTGTAGGGTCTTGGTTTTGTAGTTGTGTAATAAGAATTTTTAAAAAGTCATCTTTACCTAGATTACTATTACCTGTTCTTTTTTCCGTTGTAGGTAGATAATAGTCCGCTGTAATTCCCTTAATGTCTGCCATTGCCTACTCCTCCATTTCTGCTAATATTTCCTCAAAACTTTTCAACTCGTCTTGTTTACCTTCGTTTATTTCATCCTGTTCAGTTTGCTGTGATTGAGATGACTGTTGCCCGAATTGATTGCCACGATCACTCTTATTTGGTTCTGTAAGTGCCTGCGCTACATCTAGGCGATCCAATTGGATATTTTGATTTACAAAACCTTGTTTTAACTGGTGTAATGTACTATCAATCATTTGTTTTCCTGCTGTGTTAGAAGCTAAAAGTTTAGCAGATAACATCCCATCTTTTTGAACTAATTCAATTCGAATCGTTCCTAGATGTTCTGGATACAACTTAATTAATAATCTTGTTCCAGCTGCATTACTTGCAAATTGAGCACGATTTAGTACATTCTGAAATTCTTCTACGAATTTAGCAGATTGTGCTTGTGAAGTTCCGTTGCTTGGCAATTGTATTGTAACAACAGAAGGTTTTGTGCTTTGTAACGTTGCGGCAGTCGTAACTTGATTTGTAGGTACTTCTACTGCTTTAGGTGCTGAGAATCGAATGGTTGCTTTCGCAAAAGGTAACATGGTTTCTTTTTCAGCCGTCTTTTCAGAAATTTGTCCTGCCAAATTTGATAACCAATTCTTCATTTGTGCTGCTTGTGATTCTTGTTTTAAAGTCAAATCTGTTTTAGGTGCTGCTAAATCAATTAACTTAAACAAAGCAACTGCTTGTTGCGCTTCTTTTTTTGTTAATTTTGCATCTCCATGCCCATTAATTGCAGCAGCAATTTGTTGTAGAGCGGCCATTACTTTTTGATCTACTTTTCCTAACTCTGTCCACAAATCGTTAGCCCCTGATGGCTGTGTTTGTTGATTTGTATTTATGAGCTTGGTAATTAAATTTTGTAAATCTTGTGTTTGCATCCCTAAAGCTTTTGCTACTTGATCTAAATTTAATTGTTCGCCTTCAACTAAAGATTGTCCACCCATCATCTCAATAATTTGCTGAACAGACGTTGCTTGTAGTAAAGATGAAAAATCAACTTCTTCTACTTTAGTTACTTGTTCATCTACTTTTTGAGTGGGTAATAAAAACTCAAGTGTTAGTTGAGATGAAGACTGCTCATTTACTACATCTTCTTTTATTTCTTCTACTTTATTTTTTTGACTTTCTGTATTTGTTACGAGTGTTTGAACCTCATTTTTTTGCTTTTGTGCAGTTGTCACACCGCTTTTTGAAGAAGTACTTTGATTTGTTTCGTTTTTTGACGCTTGTTGCGCTTTATTTAGTGTAGATGAAAAATCTGTTGTATTGCTTCTAGACTTCGCAACCGATTTCGCATCTGACTTTCCTATTGCAACACGATCTAAAGACCCGACCATTACCATATATTCACCTCCCTTCAAACCATTTTATTTTTCACCTTTAGACATTGCTTCTGTATAATAAGCTGCTTTTTCAGGTGTCATTTTCTCTAAAATTGGTGCCAGTGTTGCAGGCTTTAAATTATTTAAAATACTTAATGCTTCTTCATTTTTCATTGCAGAAATCGCTGCTGCCGCTGATTTAGGAGCCATTTGCTCGTATGTTTTCGTTAAAAGTGTGGAGTCAGTTTTATTATCTGCTTTACCATCTTGCAATTTCTTGACTTCTTTTTCTAATCGCTTTTTCTCTACTTCTAATTTTGATGTATCTGTCTTATTGGCATCAATTTGTGATTGTAATTTCGTTACAAGAGCTTCTTTTTCTTTTACTTGCGCCTGCAACTTCACAATTTCTTTATTATAATCTTCAATTGATTGCTCTGTTGTTTGCTCTGTTTGGTCCGAATTTTTCCCCACGAGTGTTTTTGCTTTTTCAAATACGTTCGTACCTGTTACTTCCGCTACAATTAATCCAACGGCCAATGCAAATAGTACAGGAATAATGACCCAAAAGAATAGTTTTTGTAATTTCCCAGGTCCTTTTGGTTCAGAATTTTGCTCATTCGGATCCATCACAGACTGTTTTTTACGCGGTTTTTTAGACGCTACAGGTTTCTTTGCCATGACTTCACCATACTTCCTTGTTATAAAATGCAATTTGCGAAATCTCATCTAATTGAATCATTTCTAAACGATCTTCTTCTTTTTGATAGGCCTCATAATCACGCTCTTGCATTTTTTCATATTTTTTAAATTCAAGCGATACTTCTAAAAGTTTTTCTTCAAACCATTGCATTTTCGAACGTGCTTGAATAACTTTTTCTTGTAAATCAGCAATCTTTTTTTCCATACTATCAATAAAGTTCGCATAATTATGCATTTCTAAAATACTAAGTCCCGATTGCATTTTTTCTTGTTGAAATGCGAGTAAGTCTTCTTTCTTTTTTAATGCGTCATACATATGTGTAGCTATTTCCTCAAAAGAAGTAACTGATTCTTTATAAGCCATTTCGGCTTCATTCTTTTCTTGCTCTTTTATGTCCATTACTTGACTAAAACGATATTGATAAGCATTCGCCACTACATAACACCTCTTGCAAGATTCGTTAATTCATTCACAGTTTGTTCCATTGAAACGGGGTCCATAAAACCTTGTTTTAAAAACGACGTAATAATTGGTTCATATTGAATCGCTTGATCAACTTCTTGTGAAGAGCCTCTTTTATATGCACCAATATTAATTAAATCTTCATTTTTCATATACGTATAATAAAGTTCTCTCAATTTTGTTGCGGCTACTACGTGTTCAGGTGTTGCAATATGATTCATTAAACGACTAACTGATTTTAAAATATTAATCGCAGGATATTGCCCTCTATTTGCCAAATTCCGGTCTAATACGATATGTCCATCAAGAATACCTCGTACAGTATCAGCAATCGGCTCATTCATATCATCACCATCTACTAAGACCGTATAAAAAGCTGTGATTGAGCCTTTTTCATTTGTACCCGTTCGTTCTAAGAGTTTTGGTAAAATCGCAAAAACAGAAGGGGTATAACCCTTTTGCGCTGGGGGTTCCCCTGTTGCCAGTCCAACCTCACGCTGCGCCATCGCTACACGTGTAACAGAGTCCATCATGAGCATTACATTTAAGCCCTGTTCTCTAAAATATTCTGCAATAGCTGTTGCTGTAAAAGCACCTTTAATACGCATCAATGCAGGCTGGTCTGACGTTGCAGCCACCACAATGGAACGTTTTAAACCTTCAGGCCCTAAATCACGCTCAATAAATTCACGCACCTCACGACCACGCTCACCAATTAACGCAATAACGTTCAAATCAGCTTTTGTATTGCGTGCAATCATACCTAATAATGTACTTTTACCAACACCAGAGCCAGCAAAGATACCGATACGCTGACCATTCCCAACCGTCAACATTCCATCAATCGCTTTTACGCCAACTTCTAATGTGTCATTAATTGGTGGTCTTGTTAACGGATTAGGTGGCTCTCCTTCCGTTTGTACCGTAGCTAAGCCTCGTGGTAATAATGAACCGTCAATCGGTCGCCCCATCGAATCTAAAATTTTCCCGATGAGTTCTGGACCTACTTTTATCTCAAGTGGTTGGTTCGTACCTTCTACCAAACAACCAATCGAGATATCCTTTAATGATGTAAATGGCATTAGAACAACGATGTCATCTTTAAAACCGACAACTTCAGCCAAAATTTCTTGATGACCTGTATGAGAAGAATGTACGTGAATTTTGCAGACATCCCCAATCGAACTAGCTGGTCCATTGGATTCAATCATTAAGCCGACAACTCTTGACACACGACCGTACTTTTTAAACGTCGGTACTTCGGTAATTCGTTTTAATAAGTCGACTGCTTTCATTCACGTTCAATCCTCACTTTCTAAAATTGCTAATAATATTTTTTTTAATTCATTTAACTGTTCATCTAGCGTAACAATCATACGCCCATGATTACTTTCGATATAACATGCTGTTTCGTCTAATTGATCATCAACAAACACTGTGAATAATAAGTTCGGTGGTAACAGTGTTTCGAGTTCATCTCGCTTACTTGTTACATATGAATAGTATGTACTTGAAGTAAATACTTTAATAAACTCAGATTCTCTTACTTCTATTAATGCACGCTTCACAATATCTAAAAACACATCTGGATTTTCTTCAATTTTGCGTCCGAGTATTCGATTTGCAGATTCAATTGCTAAATCTAAAATAATACGTTCTTGTTCTTGTAAGTATACATTTCCATTTTCAACGGCTGCATGAACTAATTCATTTGCTTCATTTACTTTTTGTTGCAGGTCTTCACGAATTTTCATCTCGCCATCTGCATAACCTTTTTGAAAACCTTCTTCATATGCCTGTTGTTGTAATTGTTGTTTTTCTAGTTCCCAATCTTGACGTTGTTGTGCCAAGCTTTCTTGAAGCGCTTGTTGTTCTTGTGCCATTTGTGCACGCGTACTTGCTACTTCCTCTTCAAAGCTTTGCCGAATACGATTTTGTTCATCTAAAATAGAGGGCACAGACATATTCCCTTCTATTTCACCTGTTTCCAATTCTTCTGTAAAAGAAAATTTACGAATTTTAATTTCACGTATATTGGATTCTTCAGCTGTGGAACGAATAATTCTAGACAATGACGTCATCTCCTCCGCCACGAGCAATAATAATTTCGCCTGCGTCTTCTAAACGTCTTGTAATCGCAACAATTCTTGTTTGTGCTTCTTCAACATCACGTAAACGAACAGGTCCCATAACTTCCATCTCTTCTTGGAATGTCTCTGCCATACGTTGTGACATATTTTTAAATAGAATACTTTTTACATCCTCACTCGATACTTTCATCGCTAACATTAAATCAGCATTTTCTGCATCACGAATAACACGTTGAATCGAACGGTTGTCCAATGTGACGATATCTTCGAATACAAACATGCGCTTCTTGATTTCTTCTGCAAGTTCTGGATCTTGAATTTCGAGTGCATCTAAAATTGTTTTTTCTGTTTGACGATCTACACCATTCAGAACTTCTACAACTGCATCTACGCCACCCGTTTCTGTGTAGTCTTGTGTCATTGTAGACGATAGCTTTCTTTCTAAAACAGACTCAATCTCACTAATTACTTCTGGTGAAGTCGATTCCATCGTTGCAATACGCTTCGCAATGTCTGCCTGCACTTCTTGTGGTAACGACGATAAAATCGTTCCCGCTTGTTGTGGTTCGAGATAAGATAAAATTAAAGCGATTGTTTGTGGATGCTCATTTTGAATAAAGTTAAAAATTTGCGCTGGATCTGTACGACGAGCAAAATCAAAAGGTCGTACTTGTAAAGAAGAAGTTAGGCGA
Source organism: Kurthia sp. FSL E2-0154 (assembly GCF_038003625.1). Taxonomy (NCBI): domain Bacteria; kingdom Bacillati; phylum Bacillota; class Bacilli; order Caryophanales; family Caryophanaceae; genus Kurthia; species Kurthia sp. FSL E2-0154. The sequence continues at coordinate 418,843 of NZ_JBBOPO010000001.1, read as the reverse complement.
TTAATAATCGCCTGTGCTTGATCGTTTCCAAGCGCTTTTTCTAATACGGTTTTGGCATAACCAATACCGCCTTGTGAAATATAATCTTGCGCTAATGCAATATTATGAAACTCTTCTATAATTTCTTCTTTAATTTCGGGTTCAACACGCTTTACACTCGAAATTTCTAATGTTAAACGTTCGATTTCTTCTTCATTTAAATGTTTATAAACCGATGCCGACACCTCAGGTCCCAAAGAAATTAACAAGAGTGCAGCTTTCTGTTTGCCAGATAATTCTTTCTCTTTCTTTGTTGCCACTGCATTAACCTCCCATTCCTATTCTTCAGAAATCCATGATCGAAGTAACTTAGCGAAGTCTTCTGGTTTTTCTTTCGCCATTTTTTCAAGTTGTTTTCTTCTCACAGTGCCTTCTGTCTCTTTTTCATCTGATATATCATCTACATTAATCTCATCAAATTCTTCATCATACTCCTCGTATTCATCTTCATCTTGACGACGACGTGAGCGAATAATGAAGAATGCTAATAATGCAATCACAACAACTAAAATACCACCGATTACCCATACCCACCAAGGAATTGCTGGTGTTGTATTCGGTGTTGTATCTGGTTTACCGTTTAATTGTTGCACAGAAACGGTTACTTTTTGATCAACTGCTTCGTCAGATAATGTTCCTGCCGAACTCTTATCAATCGATGTTCGAACAACTGAATCAAGCATCGTTTTAATATCATTTTGCGTTGCTGGATCTAATGAGGCTGGATCATCAGCTGTTGGTGGTTCAACCACCACTTGAATACCTAAATCACGAATACGATAAGGACTTTCTACAATTTGACGTTTAATTCGGTTCACTTCTTTATTCACTGTTTCAGAAGTTTTTTCGTAATCACCATTACCATTACTTGTTCCTTCTTGATAATTTGTAAAATTATCTGTATTTGTTTCAGCTTCTGGTGTTCCAGTTGCACCAGCTGCATTCCCCGTATATGTTTCATTGATTTTTTGAGCGCTAATTTCGATACCGGACATATTCTCTTTGTCTACTGGTTCAACTAAATTTTCTTCACGATTCTCTTTTGTAAAGTCAATATCAGAAGTAACGGTTACAATTGCTTTTCCGTTACCCATAATATTACTTAGTAGACCTTGTACTTGGCGTTGTAAATCTCTTTCAATTTGTTTTTTAACTGCCAATTGATTTCCTGCATTCGCTACATTCGATGATTCAGCATCGCCACCTGCTAAATCAAAATATTCATTGTATTGATTCGTAATGACAATATTATCAGTACTTAGATTCGGCACACTTTTAGCCACTAGGTTGTATAATGTACGAATTTGTTCTTCACTAAACTGCTGTCCAGGTGCTGTATTTAAAACAATAGAAGCACTCGCATCTTTATTTTTATCACTTTCACTAACAAATGTACTTTGTTCTGGTAAATTCAACATAACTTTAGCATCTTTAACGCCATCGATGTTTTTCATTAAATTCGCTAATTCAGTTTGAATAGATGCTACTTTAATAACATTAAATTCATTATCCGTCATACCAAAACTTGCATTTTGTGAGAAAAATGAATAATCAATTTCACCGCTCTTTGGAAGACCTTGAGCAGCTAAGTTTACTACCAATTCATCTACTTTGTCTGATGGTACTGAAATAGCTGTACCACCTGCAGTAATTTCATACTTCACACCCTGTGTATCTAATTGTGCTTTGATCTGACCCACTTCTGCCGCTGTCAAATTTGAATATAATGGTGAATACGTTACACGTGTCATAAAGTATGTAATGAGTGCTGCACCAATAATAATGGCTGCTAATAAACCAATCATTGTTCCTTTTTGTCGTTTTGACCTACTCTTCCAAAATTTAGTCAAATCGGTTCTTAGTTTGGTTATTCTTTCATTCATATCATGTTTGGCCTCCGATTACGTTAAATACGTCTTTGCTACAAATTAAACAGACATTCGCATAATTTCTTGATAAGCTTCTACTGCTTTATTTCTAATTTGCAATGCTGTATTTAATGTGACGCTTGCTTTTTGAGCAGTAATCATAACATCTGATAATTCAACCTCTTGGCCTGCAATTAGTTTATTCGTCATTAAATCGGATTTTTGTTGTACTTCGTTTACCGAATTAATCGCTTGTTTCAATGTGTCTCCAAAACTTACTTTTGATTCAACTTGATTGGTTGGTGCAGCTTGATTCAATGTTGGTGCAATCGGTTGTGTAAGACCTACTTGTGAAACATCCATCGGATTCACCCCTTCTATTTTTATTATTTTCCTATTTCAAGAGCCTTTGTTAACATTGCTTTATTTGCATTAAATACGGTTACATTTGCTTCATACGATCGTGTTGCTGACATTAAATCTGTCATCTCTTTTAAAGAATCAATGTTTGGTAATCTCACATAGCCTTGTTCATCAGCATCTGGATTACTTGGATCATATGATAATTTAAAAGGTGTTTCATTATCTTCTGAAATTCGTGTTACCTTTACGCCATTTCCTGCTGACTTACTACTTGAGCCAATCGCTGCATTCAAATGGCTCGCAAAAGACCCTGAACCTTCTTGCGCTGTCAGGACAACTGATTTTCTTCTATATGGTTCCCACTCACCATTCACTTGACGTGCGCGAGTTGTTTCAGCATTTGCCATATTCGATGAAATAACATCCATTCTTAAACGTTGCGCTGTTAAGGCTGAACCAGTCGTATCTAAATTTTGAAAAATCGACATTTCTAGTTACCTCCTTTGAGCACAGTTTGTAACGTATTGAACTTACTACTTACTCGTTCAATTAGAGCATTATAGTAAATTGCATTTTTAGCTAAATTAGCTTGTTCTGTATCCATGTCAACACCATTACCATCTTGACGGTATTTTAAATTTGCATAACTATATACGCCTGGTGTTGTCGATTCACCAGTGAAGTTAATATGTCTTGCATCTGTACGATTTGCTGTTAAAACTTCATTATTTGCTTCTTGTAGTAAATCTTTAAAACTAACTGATTTTGCTTTATAGTTCGGTGTATCTACATTTGCGATATTTTGTGCAATTGTTTTTTGTCTGACCGTTGCATAATTTAATCCATTTTCCAGATTTTTAATTGTTCCCCCAAAAAGATCCAATTAACTCACCTCATTACTTTTTCATTTACGTAGGAAATTTTTCTTTAGCTATTATAATTGTAATAAAGATAATCCAAAGTGTCTATTGATATTAGATACATTAGAATAGGTATAAATACTTATTTTATTGTTTAGGAGCTAGTTTTATTGCATACAAAAGTTTTTCCATCATCTCAATGTTGTTTTCAGAAGTTTACACTATCACCATGTTACTTTATACACCCATCTTAAGTCCTTTTCAATTCGTTTAGAAACAATTAAAAATAATCTTCAAATTCTAAATTAAATTGTTTGAAAAACCTCATCATAAAATTAGAAAGACTTTTTTACTAGACGAATTTTTTTCGATTTGTAAGATATGAGAAAATTACTGTTGCCTCGTCCTCAAGTGAATACTATAACATTTCAAAGCTTTTTCAAAAAGTATATTTTTTCGCTTTTTTATCTCAGAAATTTTAATAATTATCAAAAAAAACAATAAAGAAGGTTGGTATATCAACTATTATTTATTATCCCTTTTTTTAACTTCACAAAAAATACATATTTTAATATTGAAAATATGAACTTTAAAGGGATATATTGTTTTTTTAAAATCCATTCTTCTACCTTCTAACAAAATATAACGCAAAAATAAAAATTTGTATATCTTTGGAATAAAAAAAGCTTGAGACAACATGTTTGCGCCTCAAGCTTTTATTCTTTTAATTAACGCATTTTAATTTCTGCTAATGCTGTTAGGAATTTTGCGTTTAATACTTTAATATATGTTCCCTTCATACCTAAAGAACGTGATTCGATTACACCTGCTGACTCTAACTTACGTAATGCGTTTACGATTACTGAACGTGTAATCCCTACACGATCTGCAATTTTAGAGGCAACTAATAAACCTTCAGAACCATCTAACTCTTCAAAGATATGTTCAATTGCTTCTAATTCACTGTAAGACAATGAATTAATTGCCATTTGCACAACAGCTTTTGAACGCGCTTCTTCTTCAATTTCTTCTGCTTTTTCACGAAGAATCTCCATACCAACTACAGTTGCACCGTATTCAGCAAGGATTAAATCCTCATCTTCAAAACGGTTATCAATACGTGCAAGAATTAATGTACCTAAACGTTCACCAGCACCATTGATTGGTACGATTGTTGTTAAACCGTTTTTAAATACATCACGATTTTCAACTGGGAATGCTGTATGTTCATCGTCAACACCGATATTCGATACAGTTTCGCTAAAATCATATAGTTTTTTTGTATAATCTTCTGGGAATTGACGTTCTTCAAACATTTTTGCAGTACGCTCATTCTCAATTTGTTGATTAATTTCAATACCTAATAACTTACCTTTACGGCTAACGATGAATACATTACTTTCAATTACCATTCCTAAAGTATTCGCCATTTCCTTAAAGTTAACCGCTTTACCAGCTGATGCTTGTAACATCGAGTTAATTTTACGGATTTTTTCTAATAAATTCATTGATTTATGTCCTCCCATGAATTTTCTGTTATTTACAGAAAATTCAAAAGTTTTTTAATTGTTTGTTCAATTAACATTATAAACTATAAGATAAACTCTGACAAATCTTTGTCCTCAGCAATATCACCTAATTTTTGCTCCACATAAGCTGGCGTGATATCAATATGTGCCGGTGAGATATCTGAAGCTTCAAATGATAATTCTTCTAATAACTTTTCTAAAATAGTGTGCAGACGGCGTGCACCAATATTATCTGTCTCTTGATTTACTTTTGAAGCAATTTCAGCTAACTTATCAACCGCTTCATCTGTAAAGTCAATTTCCACACCTTCAGTTGCTAAAAGTGCTTTATATTGTGTAATCAGTGAATGATGCGGTTCTTTTAAAATACGTACAAAATCTTCTTTTGTCAGTTTATCTAATTCAACGCGAATCGGGAATCGTCCTTGTAATTCTGGAATTAAATCAGACGGTTTTGACATGTGGAATGCACCTGCTGCGATAAATAGCATAAAGTCTGTACGGACACTACCGTATTTTGTATTCACAGTTGAGCCTTCAACGATTGGTAAAATATCACGTTGTACGCCTTCACGTGACACACCAGGACCACCATTATTACCTTTTACAGCAACCTTATCGATTTCATCAATGAAGATAATCCCTGATTGTTCTGCGCGTCGAACAGCCTCTGCCGATACTTCATCTTCATCAATTAATTTATTTGCTTCTTCAATTGTTAATAAACGACGTGCTTCTTCCACTGTCACTTTACGTTTTTTCTTCTGTGATGGCATCATATTTGACAGTAAGTCCCCAATATTATTACCACCCATATCCATACCCGGCATACCTGTAAAAGCACCTAGCATATTGGAAGGTTGCTCTGTCACTTCGATTGTTACAATCTCTTGTTCAAGTTTTCCGGCTTTTAAATCTTCTGCCACTTGAGAACGTTTAACACGAATTTGTGGATCATCTTCCGTTGTCTCTTCTTGAGGTTGTTGACCACCAAATAACATTTCGAATGGATTAGCCGTATTTGCTTGCTTTTTCTTTTTGAGACTTGGTACAAGTAATTTCACGATTTTTTCGTTCGCTAATATTTCTGCTTCTTCTTTTACTTCTGCACGCTTTTCTTCTTTTACAAGGCGAACAGACACCTCAACTAAATCACGCACCATCGATTCCACATCGCGTCCTACATAGCCGACTTCTGTGAATTTTGTTGCTTCAATTTTTAAAAAAGGTGCTTTAACTAATTTTGCAATTCGTCGTGCAATCTCTGTCTTACCAACACCTGTTGGTCCAATCATTAAAATATTTTTCGGTACAACTTCTTCGCGCATTTCTTCAGATAGTAGTTGTCTTCTATAACGATTACGTAATGCAACCGCTACAGATTTTTTTGCATTCGTTTGACCGACAATATAACGATCGAGGTACTCTGTCATTTGTTTTGGTGTTTGTTCATTCATACGTCTAAGTCCTCCAAAATAATATTATGGTTTGTAAAGACACAAATATCTGCAGCAATGTTCAGCGAAGCCTCTGCAATTTCTCTTGCTGTCATTTGTTCACCTGCATATTGTTTTAAAGCTCTACCTGCTGATAACGCATAATTCCCACCTGAACCGATTGCTAAAATTCCATCATCTGGTTCAATTACTTCTCCAGAACCAGATACCAGTAATAAAGTATCCTTGTTCATCACAAGTAAAAGCGCCTCTAATTTTTGTAACATTTTATCGCCACGCCATTGCTTGGCTACTTCTACAGCTGCACGTTGTAAGTTACCATTGTACTCAACTAATTTACCCTCAAACATTTCAAAGAGCGTAAAAGCATCTGCTACAGAACCTGCAAATCCAGCAAGTACTTGTCCATTAAACAATCGTCTTACTTTTCTTGCTGTATGCTTCATTACAACTGAATTTCCGAGTGTTACTTGACCGTCACCAGCCATTGCACTCTGCCCTTTATGTTGGATTGCAAAAATCGTTGTTGCATGTAATTCCATATTGCTCACTCCTCGTCATTTTACGCTCTTGGATGAGCGTTCATATAGGTATTGCGAAGATGTTCCTTCGTGACATGGGTGTACACCTGTGTAGATGATAAGCTTGCATGTCCAAGTAGCTCTTGCACTGTACGTAAGTCTGCCCCTTGATTTAATAAATGTGTGGCAAATGTATGACGGATCATGTGTGGATAAATCGTCGTTAATTCTGTTTTTTTTACCATTTCATTCAAAATATATCGTACACCACGAGCAGTCAGTGGCTCACCTCTCATATTAACGAAAAGCGAATCATGTTGCTGTTTCTTCATTAAAATAGGACGCGCATCGGTCACATACAGTTGCAAAGCTTCGTGTGCAAATTGTCCAAAAGGAACATATCGTTCTTTTCTCCCTTTCCCCATTACGCGTAAAATACTTAATGAAAAATCAACATCTTTTAATTGAATCGATGTTAATTCACTTACGCGAATGCCTGTTGCATATAATAACTCCAAAATTGCGAGTTCTCTTTTCTCTTTAGGTGTTTCCCCTTCGTTTGCTTCAAATAGCATTTTCAATTCTTCCTCATAAAAAAAGCGTGGTAGTCGACTTTCTTTTTTAGGATGATAAAGCGATTGGAAAGATGCATCATTCAACTGAAACTCACGGTTTAAAAAGCGAAAGAACGAACGAATAGACGAAATCTTTCGTGAGATTGTCGCCCTTGCTTTTTCTTCGTTGTATAGTTGTGTGACAAACAAACGCGCATGTACATATTCTACTTCTTCTAGCGTAGTTACTTGTTCTTGTTTTAAAAATGAAAAGAATTCTTGTAAGTCTTGTTGATACGCTTCAGATGTTAGAGAAGAATAGTTTTTCTCCAACTGAATATATGTAATAAATTGTTGGAGTGCTTCATGTTGACTAATACGCATTTGAACACCTCATTTTCCATACTTTCTTTTATTTTCGCATTATCAGAAAATAAAAGAAAGTCAAAGCACTTCAAATTATATTGACTATGCTAATTTTCTGTAGATTTACGACGTTTTCGTGAACTGTACTAAAAAAGGACATACCATTAAATAGCACACAAGTCAAAAACACAATAAAAAAGCCTAACAAAGTATATCAACTTTGCTCGGCTTTATCAAATTTTTTTCTAATACAAACAAATGTCCGTACTAGGTGGACTTTTTTACAATTTTTCGGACTCAATGTATGCTTCAATGCTCGCTAAAGCACGTTCAGCATGTTTTTCGCCGCGTTCTTGTTTTGAACGAATTTTTTCACCAAGTGCTGGGAATAAACCGAAGTTTACATTCATTGGTTGGAAGTGTTTTGAATCTGCTTCTGTAATATAGCGCGCCATACTACCAAGCGCTGTTTCGGCAGGAAAGATTTTTAAATCTTGTTCCATTGCCATACGCGCCGCATTAATCCCTGCAATTAGACCACTACCAGCTGACTCTACATATCCTTCAACACCTGTCATTTGACCTGCAAAGAACACGTTCGGTTGTGATTTTAATTGATATGTCGGTGCTAATACTTTTGGTGAGTTGATGAATGTATTACGATGCATGACACCATAACGAACAATTTCAACATTCTCAAGACCCGGAATCATTTGGAATACACGTTTTTGCTCGCCCCATTTTAGATGCGTTTGGAAACCTACTATATTATATAGTGTTCCAGCTGCGTCATCTTGACGAAGTTGAACAACGGCATGTGGACGTTTGCCCGTTTTAGGATCTTCTAAACCTACTGGCTTCATTGGACCAAATAGCATCGTTTTCGGACCACGTGCTGCCATTACTTCAATTGGCATACACCCTTCAAAATACTTCTCTTTTTCAAATTCTTTTAAAGGTGCTACTTCTGCTTCAATTAAAGCTTGTTGGAAAGCATTAAATTCTTCTTCGTTCATTGGGCAGTTTAGGTATGCTGCCTCGCCTTTATCATAGCGTGATTTTAAATACACTTTATCCATATCAATGCTATCTTTTTCAATGATTGGAGCTGCTGCATCATAAAAGTATAGATAGTCTTGTCCTGTCGCCTCTTGAATAGATTTTGCAAGTTCTGGTGATGTTAACGGACCTGTTGCAATTACGGTAATACCATCTTTCGGAATCTCAGTTACTTCCTCATGAATCACTTCAACAAGCGGGTGATTTTTCACTTTTTCTGTTACATAGCCAGCAAACTCATGACGGTCAACTGCTAAAGCGCCACCTGCTGGTACTGAACAAGAATCTGCTGCTTCGATAATAATTGAATCAAGTTTACGCATTTCTTCTTTAATTACGCCAACTGCATTTGTTAAGTTATTTGCGCGCAATGAGTTTGAACATACAAGCTCTGCGAATTTATCTGTATGATGTGCCGGTGTTTGTTTTACTGGACGCATCTCATAAAGTTTTACTTGAATACCACGTTTGGCAATTTGCCATGCTGCTTCACTACCTGCTAAACCAGCACCAATTACATTTACATATGTCATGGATTGTACGACCTACTTTCTCTACTTCTTAAAATAAAATGTTCTTGCTTACTGTATCATAAAAATAGCTTAGCTTGAAAGTGTTATTTACGCGAAAGATTGTTTCCAGCATAGAAAAAGAAGCCGTTTAAAAACGACTCCTTCATTTGTTTTATTGTGTCGGTTCTTCTTTGTAGTCACAAGACGTACATTGAATTTGAACACCTTTTTTGATTTTCTTTTCAACAAGCATTTCGTTACATTTTGGACATGGACGACTGATTGGTTTATCCCATGATACAAAGTCACAGTCCGGATAACGATTGCAACCATAGAAGATACGTTTTGTTTTGCTCTTACGCTCAACAATTTCGCCTTCTTTACATGTTGGACATTTCACACCAATTTCCTTCACAATCGCTTTTGTGTTACGACATTCTGGGAAGTTGCTACATGCCATGAACTTACCGTATCGACCTAATTTGAATACCATCGGATGACCACATAGTTCACAGTCTTCCCCTGCAGGTTCATCTTTAATTTCGACTTTTTCCATTGCTACTTCCGCATGTTTCAAGTCTTTTTCAAATTCTTTGTAGAATGCATCAATGACTTCTACCCACTGCTTTTTTCCTTCTTCAATTAAGTCTAAATCATTCTCCATCTTCGCTGTAAATTCAATATTCACAATGTCTGAGAAGAATTCAAGCACTAGACTATGCACAATTTCACCTAGCTCTGTTGGTACAAAGCGCTTTGTTTCAAGTGTGACATAACCACGCTTTTGAATCGTATCTAATGTTGGTGCATACGTAGATGGACGCCCTATACCTAGCTCTTCTAACGTTTTAACAAGACGTGCCTCTGAAAAACGTGGTGGTGGCTGCGTGAAATGTTGTTTCGGTTCAATTTCAACCGTTTTAACAAGATCGCCTTGTTCCATCGGTGGTAATAACTTATCTTTAGATTTTTCTTCTTTTTGGTCATCTGAACCTTCGATATATACTTTCATGAAACCTGGGAATTTCACTTGTGAACCAGTTGCACGGAATAGTAAATCACCGTTTTGTAAGTCCGCTGTTACTGTATCTAATACAGCAGAAGCCATTTGACTGGCGATGAATCGTTCCCAAATTAAACGGTATAAACGAAGTTGGTCACGAGATAAAACTGTTTTTAATGTATCCGGATGACGCATTGTTGATGTTGGACGAATCGCTTCATGGGCATCCTGTGCCTTTTCAGATTTTTTCGCTTGTTGTTCAACAGGTGTTGTATATTCTTCACCATAATTTTCGAGAATGTATTCATGCGCTTCTTTTTTCGCTGTTTCTGAAATACGCGTTGAGTCTGTACGCATATAGGTAATTAACCCGACAATGCCACCTGCTTTTTTACCAAGGTCAATTCCTTCGTATAATTGCTGTGCTAACATCATCGTTTTCTTTGCTCTAAAGTTTAATTTACGCGCTGCTTCTTGTTGTAAAGAAGAGGTTGTAAATGACGGCGCTGCATTACGCTTACGCTCACGCTTTAGAACTTTTGCTACTTCAAAATCTTCACCTTTGATTTGTTTTAATATGTTTTGAACTTCGGCTTCATTTGTTAATTTAATTTTATCGCTTGTCGTACCATAGAATGCTGCATCGAATACTTTTTTGCCTTTTTCAAAAGAAGCTTCGATTGACCAATATTCTTCTGGTTGGAAGTTTTTAATTTCGTTTTCGCGGTCAATAATCAGACGCAGTGCAATTGATTGAACACGACCTGCTGACAAACCTTTTTTGACTTTCTTCCATAGTAAAGGACTAATATTATATCCAACAAGACGGTCTAAAATACGACGTGCTTGTTGTGCATCAACTAAGTCTAAATCGATTGGACGTGGATGTTTGAATGATTCTTTGATTGCATCTTTTGTAATCTCATTAAAAACAACGCGACAATCTGATTCAATATCAATATTTAAAGCAGTTGCTAAATGCCAAGCAATCGCTTCTCCTTCGCGGTCTGGATCGGCTGCGAGATAGATTTTTTTTGCTTTTTTAGCAGCTGTTTTTAATTCCTGTAAGACAGGGCCTTTGCCTCGAATTGTAATATAACGCGGTTCATAGTTGTTCTCTGTATCAATTCCTGTTTGGCTACGTGGTAAATCACGCACATGACCAATGGAAGCTTTTACTTTATATTTTTTTCCTAAATATCGCTCGATTGTTTTTGCTTTTGCGGGCGATTCCACTATAACTAAATAATCCGACATGTGTTTGCCCCCTTGTAGAGGTGAAGTTTCATATTTTGAAAACAATTACCTGTTGCAAAATGTATAACAGAAAATCAAGTTTTGCAACCATTTTTCATTTTCGTGATGAATTATTCTTCATTTCTTCTATTATTTGTTGCCCATGTAAAACAGGCGTTGCGCCCTCATATATCAACTTATTCGGACCTGCAGAGAGGGGGGAGAAAATATCTCCAGGAACTGAAAAAATATTTCTACCGTGATCCAAACCATATTCAACTGTACTCATTGTTCCACTCTTTAATTCTGCTTCAGTTAGTACAATACCATCACTTAATCCACTAATGATGCGATTTCTTTTCGGAAACTGCCACTTTTGAGGTGGCATATGCGGTGGATATTCTGTTAAAACGAGATGATTTTTTTCCATTTCTAGCTGCAATGTTTTATGTTCCCTCGGATAGTGATAATGTAAACCATTTCCTAAAACAGCTATAGTATTGCCTAAATGAGCGATTGTTGTCTCATGAGCCATTCTATCTGCCCCTCTCGCTAAACCGCTTACAATCGCGATATTTTGCGAAATAAGGGGTGGTATGATAGCTGTTAAACATTTTTGTGAATAATTGGTAGCTTTTCTTGAACCAACTATAGCGACTTTTTGATATTTTTGCAATAACGTTATGTCACCTTTACAGTAAAGCATCGCGGGTGGATCATACACATCTAGTAAAGAAATAGGATAGTGTTCATTATAAAATGGGATTGGGACTATCTGCTGTTTTGCATAAAAAGCATGCCAGTCTGTTTGGTAAACTTGATGGAACTCTGCATGAAGTTGTATTGCTTGTTTTAATGTAATTTGAAAATAGTATGCAAGTTGTGAGGGTTTCATATGAGGGAGGGTTTCAAGTTCTGGATCTACTTGTAATAGGGGGTACAAGCGATTCAGTGGGTACTGACGCACATAATGTAGTGCGTGAAGTGCCGCGTCAAATTGCATGGTATTCGCCTCCTCTTCATATAAAGATGACCTGATTTCTAGCAATGAAAAACAGGAACCGCTTGCGCAAGATTCCTGTTTACTCCTAGCTAAAATAACTAGCTCATCTATTTATATCTTAATGTGTTTTACACTTTTCGTATAGACCTTTTTCTTTGATAACTTTAATAAATGTTTCACCAATTGCTGCTGGTGTTGGTGCAACTTCAATACCTGCTTCATTTAAAGCCTTGATTTTGTCAGCTGCTGTACCTTTACCACCTGAGATAATCGCGCCTGCGTGACCCATACGTTTTCCTGGAGGTGCTGTTTGACCACCGATGAAACCGACAACTGGTTTAGTCATGTGATTTTTAACGAATTCAGCTGCTTCTTCCTCAGCTGTACCGCCAATCTCACCAATCATTACAACACCATATGTTTCTGGATCTTCTTCAAATGCTTTTAAAACATCTACAAAGTTTGTACCGTTTACTGGGTCTCCACCAATACCAACTGCTGTCGTTTGGCCAATTCCAGCTTCAGTTAATTGATGTACTGCTTCATACGTTAATGTACCAGAACGAGATACAACACCTACATGACCTTTTGTATGGATGTATCCTGGCATAATACCGATTTTACACTCATCTGCTGTAATAACACCTGGGCAGTTTGGTCCGATTAAACGTGTTTTCTTGCCTTCCATATAACGTTTCACTTTTACCATATCGATTACAGGAATATGTTCTGTAATACAGATCACCATATCTAATTCTGCATCTACAGCTTCTAAAATTGCATCTGCTGCGAATGGTGCTGGTACATAGATTACGGATACGTTTGCACCAGTTTCTGCAACTGCATCTGAAACCGTATTGAATACCGGAACACCTTCAACTACTGTACCTGCTTTACCTGGTGTAACACCAGCTACAATTTTTGTTCCATATTCAAGCATTTGCTTCGTATGGAAAAGAGCTGTAGAGCCTGTAATCCCTTGAACTAACACTTTTGTATCTTTATCAATAAAAATAGCCATTTTATAGTCCGCCTCTCTTATCCAACAAGTTTTACGATTTTTTCTGCGCCATCTGCTAACGATGAAGCTGCAGTAATATTTAAGCCTGATTCATTTAGAATTTCTTTACCTTTTGTTACGTTTGTACCTTCTAAACGCACAACAAGCGGTACTTCTAAGCCTAATTCTGAAGCTGCTTTTACTACACCTTCAGCAATTACGTCACACTTCATAATCCCACCAAAGATATTAACGAAAATACCTTTAACTTGTTGGTCAGAAAGGATAATTTTAAATGCTTCTTTTACTTTTTCAGCAGAAGCACCGCCCCCAACGTCCAAGAAGTTAGCCGGTGAACCACCGTAGTAACTAATTGTATCCATAGTAGCCATAGCTAAACCAGCACCATTTACCATACAACCAATGTTACCATCTAATGCGATGTAACTTAAATCGTATTTTGATGCTTCAATTTCCTTTTCATCTTCTTCATCGTAGTCACGTAACTCAACGATATCTTTATGACGGTATAATGCGTTGCTATCAAAGTTAAATTTCGCATCTAATGCGATTACCTCATCATCACCTGTTACAGCAAGTGGGTTAATTTCTAAAATTGATGCATCTTTATCAATGAATGCTTCGTAAATACCAAGCATTAATTTCACAGCTTTATTTACTAGGTGTTTTGGAATGTTGATATTGAACGCTAAACGACGTGCTTGGAAACCTGTTAAACCTACCACTGGATCAATTACTTCTGTGAAGATTTTTTCTGGTGTTTCTTCAGCAACTTCTTCTATGTTCATACCGCCTTCTTCGGAACCCATTAATGTAACGCGTGATGTTTGACGGTCTACGACTAAACTTAAGTAATATTCTTTCTTAATGTCTGAACCTTCTTCAACATACAGTCGTTTCACTTCTTTACCTTGTGGACCTGTTTGATGGGTTACAAGAACTTTTCCTAATAACTCTTTTGCATAAGCACGTACTTCTTCAAGGTTGCGCGCAATCTTAACGCCGCCTGCTTTACCTCGACCCCCCGCATGTATCTGAGCTTTTACTACCATAACATCTGAGCTCAGTTCTTTCGCCACATTCACTGCTTCCTCTGGAGAAAAAGCTACGCGTCCTTTCGGAACCGCCACCCCGTATTGGCGAAGAATTTCTTTACCTTGATATTCATGGATATTCATCAAATTGCCTCCCATCTCAATTGTAAAGCATTGCTACTTCTTCTCCATTGTATTAAATATTCAAAAAGTTGTCCACAATCTATTTTATACTAAAATATCATTCGATATACGTCTTTTTTCTAAGTTAATGTAAAAAAACACTGATTTTCGCATAAAAAATCAGTGTTTTTTTTTATTTATTTTTACCATTTATTTGGTCTATTTTGTAAATAAATACAAATACTTCCGCTACAGCTTGATACAGTTCTTCAGGGATAGATTCGTTTAGATTTAACTGTCCTAATAACTGTACTAGATTTGGATCCTCTTGAATTGGCACACCACTTTCTTGTGCTTTGTTCAAAATAGAGTCCGCAACAAGCCCCTTTCCCTTCGCAATGACTTTTGGTGCTTCTGATTGTTCAGGATTAAATGATAAGGCGACAGCTTCTTTACGATTTTCTTTTTTCATATTCTAAAGTCGACCCCTCCATCTTCACTTTTGCCGATGATTTTCGACTGTTGTTTAACAGTTGGTTTAGGCTCATCAAACTTTTTCAGAAAAACACCTGAAAGGCGATAATCTTGCTCTGCTAATCGAGCCTTTAACACCTCTTTTAAAGGGTCAATTATCCCTTGACTTTGCTGATTTTCAGTATAAATATTTAGCGTCACAACGCGACTTTGCACTTGCATATCTATAACCGTTTCATGCAGATTTTCAAGATGTAAATAGAACATAATTCGTGCAAAATTTGAGTCTATTTTCCCATCCTTATTCTTGCTTCCTGACCACTGTAATGTCGCATCAATTCGTTTTCCGAAGAATTGTAATGGGATTTGCATAACGATTTGTTGCTGTTGTCCTTGATCCATTGACAGTAATTGTTGTCCATTCATACGTCCAATTACTTGCTCTGCTAAATTTCTTGTCGAATTTGTGACATTTTCATGGACAAGGGCATGCATGAGTGATTTCAATGTCGATGAGAGCTGCGCCTGCTCTGGGTTCGATTGTAAAATGTTCGCTTCAAGACTCAATCCAAGCTCACTTAATGTCTTTTTCATGGAAGCTTGTACAGCATGTCCAGATAATTGAGTCATTTGCAGATTTTCAACATCCTGTAACATTTGCTGTGCAAAAGGTGTCGATTGTTGCTGCAATGTACGTGTTAGGTTTTGCATAAGTGAACTTAACTGGTCTTTTGAAACGCCTAATAATTGGCTTAATTGGTTCGTTGCTTCTTCTGTAGGTTGTAAACCAACTTGTGTTGAAAAAGCAGTTACAAGCGCTTTAAAGACGTTTTCAGCCCCATTCTTCTGCACTTGTCCTAATTGTGCAATCACTTCTTGTTTTTGTTGCATTGTTAAAGTTGGATTCTCTGCAACAGCAGTGGCTAATTTTTGAATAATCGCTGGTTGCGTTTCAGCTGTTACGTTTTTCAGTTGGCTCATCAACTGAGGAATACTCTCCTTCACGCTTGCTAATTGTGTTGTAACTTCTTGAATAACTTGTGCTTGATTCGATGCATTTGGCGCTAATTGCATACGCGTAATTGCCTGCTGAATCGCTTGTTGTTGATCTTTTGTTAGCATTGGATGCTGTTGAATCGCTTGTGACAAGTTTTGCAAATTCTCTTTCGTCATTGATTTTTGTAATAATTGACGAATGGCTTCATTCGATTCCATCTTAAATTGCTGAAATAACTGTTTTACAATGTCAGTCGTCTCCGCTTTTACTCCAACACCCGCTTGTTGTAAAATTTGCCCTGCTTCTGGTGTGTTACTGCCAAGTAATTTTCCAAGTACAATATTTCCAGTTTGTTCACTTAAAGGTGACTTCAACCGTGCCAACTGTTGTAAGATTGCTTCTTTTAATTGAGGTGCTAATTGTGCATCTAGTCGAATTGATTGCTCTAAATTTCCCAGTAAATTTGTAAAACCACCTTTTAAACTACCTTCCATAACTGCTTGTAAACTTGTTGATGTCATGGGTAGTTTCAATTCAATCATCTTTTGTAAAGCATCCAATGCTTGAGATCTTTCAGCACCATTTGCACCTTTTAATAATTGTTCCGCTGCTATTAACTGCTCTTTATTAAATGGAATATTATTTTTAACTAATTGTGACACAATTTGTTGCATCTCTTTTGTTTGTGGCAATTTCATCGTATCAATCATTTGTTTAGTTTGATCCATTAAGGATGCTTTTGCATCAACTGGACCACTAACCATTTTTAACGTTAAATCGGGCGTTGTTGCGGTTACTTGAAAGAAATGTGTGTTCCCTGCTTGCATTGGTGTTTCAAGTTTCGCCACCATCTTCTGACCGCCAATATTAATTTCAGCTTGTTGATTTGGATACAATTTTTTAATAGTTCCATGTAAGACTTGTCCTTCTTGCATCGAAACAGGTTGTGCAGCAGTCGCAGTTCCTTGAATTTGCCCTACATTCACACCGGATAGATTCATAGTTCCCTCACTCCTTTTGCAACATCGATTTAATCGGTTCAAATGTTTTACGATGAATCGGTGTCACACCTAATTGTTGAATGGCTTCTAGATGTTGTTTTGTGCCATAACCCGCATGTTTCGCAAATCCATAGCCTGGATACTTTTCATCCATTTGTTCCATATAATGATCCCGCGCGGTTTTCGCTAAAATAGAAGCTGCAGCAATCGATAAACTTTTCGCGTCTCCTTTAATAACCGATTCTTGTGGAATTGCAATATCCAATGTCATCGCATCGGCTAATACAAAATCGGGTTGAATCGATAAACCTTCAATCGATGCCTTCATTGATTGTCTTGTCGCTTCGTAAATGTTCAGTGTATCAATTGCTTTTTCTGATTGAAAGTGAATATAACTTGCAAGAGCATGTTCTTCAATAAGTCGCATAAATTGTTCCCTTTTTTCAAGTGACAATTGTTTCGAATCGTTTAAACCCAGTAATGCATCACATTTTGCTGGTAAAATAACAGCCGCAGTCACAACAGGTCCTGCTAGTGGCCCACGACCTGCTTCATCCGTTCCTGCAATGTATGATCCTTCATGTGTACGATAGGCATCATCAAATTGAATTTTCGCTTCATGCTCTTGTTGTAGCTTCTCTCTTTTTTCTTGCTGACGTTTCCAAGATTGCAGTGCTTTCTTTACACCTTCTCGTTCATCTTGTTCAAGTTCCGTCATCCATTCTTGCCATGTATGTTCTTGTGCTAACGCTTCTTTAATCGCTTTAATTGTCTTCATCTAATTCCCTCTCATCTAACTTTTCTATCGGTTCTTTTTCTTATTTTTATATAAAAAAACTGCCCTCTCGCTTTATTATAGCGAAAGAACAGCCTTAGATTGCATTATTCATAATCTTCGACGAAATCGAATGTTAACTTTCCTAAATGCTCATTACGAATATCGCGTACAATTAATTCTGATACTTGATCATAGTCGATTTCTCCACCTGCTGCTTTTACATTACGTAAACGTCCGATATGATCGAATGTCTCCACCACTTCTTCTGCAACAGTTGTAATTTTATAGCGTTCTTCTAAACGAGTTGGATAGTATTTTTCTAAGAAACGTAATCCATAAATCGCTAAATCATCCATGTTCGTAATCGTATCTTTAATCGCGCCTGTCAAAGCTAGCTTATAACCTACTTCTTGGTCTTCAAACTTCGGCCATAAAATCCCTGGTGTATCAAGTAATTCAAGTTCTTTTTCAACTTTAATCCATTGTTGTGAACGCGTCACACCTGGTGTATTACCTGTTCTTGCGATATTTTTCTTCGCTAAACGGTTAATCATTGTAGATTTACCAACGTTCGGAATCCCAACAATCATCGCACGAATAGCACGTGTTTTTAAACCTTTTGCACGCATACGATCCCATTTCGGCTTCAATACTGCTTCTGCTGCCTTTACAACACGCTTTAAACCTTTTGAATCAAGCGAATTGACCGCAACAACATGATGTCCTTTATCTGTGAAATATTGGACCCAACGCTTTGTTTGTACTTCATCAGCCATATCTGCTTTATTCAAAATAAGTAAACGATTTTTTTGGTGAATAATATCATCTAGCATTGGATTACGTGATGACATCGGTAAACGCGCATCGATTAGTTCAAATACGATATCGACTAGCTTTAAATTTTCTGTTACTTGACGGCGAGCTTTCGCCATATGCCCTGGGAACCATTGAATGGTCATTCTCTCACTCCTACATCTATTTCACTAAGCCAAATTGATCGAGTGGCCAGAAAACGATACTCGCCTTACCAATAATTTTGTTCTCTGGAATGAGTCCGATATGTCGACTATCTTTACTATTACGTCGATTATCACCCATTACAAATACATATCCTTCTGGTACTCTGTCTTTTTGTACATAGTCTTGTAATTGAAAATCTTCTGTTAATGTGCCACCATCTTGAATGGCTTTTTTAAATTGTTGTAAATAAGGTTCATCGATCGCCTTACCATTCCGATATAATACATCATTTTTGTATTCAATCGTATCACCCGGCAAACCAATTACACGCTTAATATAATCTCTTTTCTCCGGAGCGTGGAAAACGACAATATCACTATGATGAATATCGGAAATCTTGTAAGAAACTTTATTCACAACCATTCGATCACCACTGTGTAAAGTAGGCATCATCGACTCCCCATCTACGACAATCGGTGTAAATAGCACATAACGAATGAAGGCTGCTAATGCAAAAGCGATAATTAAAGCTTTCGTCCATTCCCATAGTTCATTCTTTTCTTTCTTTTGTTTCGTTTCCATAGCGCGCCTCCCTCTACATTCTATACTCATTGTACAAGGATTTCTTTTTACAGGCAAAAAGAAAAGCACTACCCAAAAGAAATCAATTGGATAGTACTCTCTTTAACAGCTAAGAAATTAGCGAATTTCTTTGATACGAGCTGCTTTACCACGTAGGTTACGTAGGTAGTATAGTTTCGCACGACGTACTTTACCGCGACGAGTAACTGTTAAGCTAGCGATTTTTGGTGTATGTACAGGGAATGTACGTTCTACACCAACACCGTAAGAAATTTTACGTACTGTGAAAGTTTCGCTAATACCGCCACCACGACGTTTGATTACAACACCTTCGTATTTTTGGATACGTTCGCGAGTACCCTCAACGATTTTAACGTCGATGCTTACAGTATCACCAGCACGGAATGCAGGGATGTCTGTACGTAATTGATCTTTAGTAATTTCTGTAATAATGTTTGACATTTTATTCTCTCCTTAGACAGATGCTCTTATAGATCGCTCTTGGTTGCTACAGCGGAACATCGTAATACGGCATTCCTCATAGGAAATGCATTTTAAATACTATCATACTTCAATGTCGCTTGCAAGCTAATATACTTTACAGCTTTGAATTATTTTTTAATTGTTTTAAATAAGTTTGCTGCTCTTTTGTTAATTCAACGTGTTCAAGCAAATCTGGGCGACGTTCAAACGTTCTTTTCAATGATTGCTCCATACGCCATTGTTCAATTTTCGCATGATTCCCTGACATTAATACATCTGGGACTTTCATGCCGCGAAAATCTGCAGGACGCGTATAGTGCGGATGCTCAAGTAATCCTGTTGAGAACGAATCATTTACGTGAGAAGCTTCTTGTCCTAAAACCCCTGGAAGGAGGCGTACGACGCTATCAATAACCGTCATAGCGGCTAATTCGCCACCTGTTAAGACAAAATCACCAATCGAGATTTCATCGGTTACAAGGTACTCTCGAATGCGCTCATCATAGCCTTCATAGTGACCACATAAAAAGATCAAATCTTCTTCCTTAGCCAATTCTTCTGCTTTCTTTTGATCGTAACGCTCACCTTGCGGACACATTAAAATAATGCGTGGCTTTTTCCCTTGTGCGACTAAATCTTCTACTGCATGGAAAAGAGGTTCTGGCTTCAGCACCATTCCCGCACCACCGCCATAAGGATAATCATCTACTTGATTATGCTTATTTTGTGAGAAAGAACGAAAATCTGTCACATTCATTTGTACAGCGCCTTTTTCTTGTGCTTTCTTTAGAATAGACGAACCGAAAACACCCTCAAACATATCAGGGAATAATGATAATACATGGATATTCATCATGATAATAAGCCATCCATCAGTTCAATTGTAATACGTTTTTCATCGACATCGACTTCTTTCACAACATCTAAAATGACAGGGATATAATGCATTTTTCCATTTACACCTTTAACTGTCCAAACATCGTTTGCACCTGTTTGAAGAATCTCTGTAATCTCACCAATCTCATTATCTTCTTCATCGAATACCGTACAACCTACGATTTCGTGATAGTAAAACTCATCATCACCAAGATCATCTAAATATTTTTCGTGAATTTTTAATTCCGAACCTTTGAATTTTTCTACATCTTGGATGAATGGATATCCTTCAAATGTCAGTAAGATAAAGTTTTTATGCGCACGTGCAGAAGCAACTTTTACGATTGTTGGTTTTTTTTCACCTGGAATAAAAATACCTAATTCTGCGCCTACTTCGTAACGTTCTTCTGGGAAGTCTGTTTGCGAAATGACACGTACCTCACCACGAATACCATGTGTATTGACGATTTTTCCTACGTTAAACCATTCCATTGGATACACCTCTTTTAATTTTTTAAACAAAAAAGGAAGGAACATAAGCTCCCTCCTTTTCTGCTAATCTTGAATATCGACGTATGTCTTCTTCATGCGGTGACTGCTTGCGGCTGAGTAAACAATTGCACGAATTGCTTTTGCAACGCTACCTTGTTTGCCAATGACCTTTCCGACATCACGAGGATTTACAGAAAGCTTATAAACAATTCGATTCGAACTCTCTTGAACAGTAATGTTCACATCATCCGGAAAATCGACTAAAGGTTTTACGATTGTTTCGATCAGTTGTTCCACAAATGTCACCCCCGATTATTTAAAAAGTAATATTAGTTACCTTTTTTTGAGTTATGGAATTTTTCCATGATTCCTTGTTTTGAGAACAAGTTACGTACTGTATCTGATGGTTTCGCACCGTTACCTAACCAAGCTAAAGCTTTAGCTTCGTCGATTTTAACTTCCTCAGGAGAAGTTAATGGATTGAAAGTACCGATTGTTTCGATCGAACGACCGTCACGTGGTGAACGTGAATCAGCAACTACGATACGGTAGAAAGGAGCTTTGTTAGCACCCATACGTTTTAAACGAATTTTAACTGCCATGTTTATTTTGCACCTCCGAATAAGTTTCACACAAGATAGTATAATATCAAGCTTTCGATTGTTTGTAAAGTGTTTATTCTTAACACACATTATTTTACCTTAAATCAAATGAAATTACAATAGCTTGTAAAGTATTTTTTCTTAACACACTTTATTTTATTTAAATAATGAATCCATTCCTGGCAATTTGAACTTTTTCTTATTCTTAGTCGACATACCTGTCATTTGCTTCATCATTTTTTTCATTTCATCAAATTGCTTAATAAGACGATTTACTTCTTGAACCGTACAACCTGAACCTTTTGCAATACGCTTTTTGCGACTTGCGTTAATAATTTCAGGGTTTGTTTTTTCTGCAATCGTCATCGATTGAATGATGGCTTCGATATGATCAATTTGTTTATCATCAAAATTAATATTATCTAAGCCCTTCATTTTATTCACACCTGGAATCATTTTTAAGATATCTTCCAATGGTCCCATTTTTTTCACTTGCGCCATTTGCTCTAGGAAATCATCGAATGTAAAAGTTTGTGTTTTAAACTTTTCTTCTAATTCTTTTGCTTTATCTTCATCTACTTGTGCCTGCGCTTTTTCGATTAATGATAAAACATCACCCATACCTAAAATACGTGATGCCATACGCTCTGGGTGGAATGTTTCAAGCGCATCCATTTTTTCGCCCATACCAACAAATTTAATCGGTTTTTCAGTTACTGTACGAATAGATAACGCCGCACCACCACGTGTATCACCGTCTAATTTTGTTAAAACAACACCTGTGATGCCAACTGCTTCATTAAAGCTATTCGCAACGTTGACAGCATCTTGACCTGTCATTGCATCCACAACTAAGAAGATTTCGTCTGGCTCTTTTAAAGCGCGGATATCTTTTAGTTCTTGCATGAGATTTTCATCAATGTGTAAGCGACCAGCTGTATCAATAATCACAACATCGAGATGTTCTTCTTTAGCGTGTTCTAATGCTTCTTTGGCAATATCAACTGGTGATACTTCTGTACCTTTTTGGAATACAGGAATACCTAATTGCTTACCTAGTGTCTCTAATTGCTTTACAGCTGCTGGACGATAAATATCGGCTGCTACAAGCAACGGTTTTTTATTGTATTTTTTGCGTAATAGATTTGCTAATTTACCTGTAGTTGTTGTTTTACCAGCACCTTGTAAACCGACCATCATAATAACAGTGGGTGGTTTCGTCGCAAATTTAACAAGGCTTTGTTCGCCACCCATTAAATTCGTCAATTCATCTTGTACAATTTTAATAACTTGTTGACCTGGTGTTAAACTTTTCATGACGTCTTGACCAATTGCACGTTCACTTACAGTTTTAACAAATTGTTTTACTACTTTTAAGTTAACATCGGCTTCGATTAAAGCGAAACGAACTTCGCGCATCATTTCTTTAACGTCTTGTTCGTTAATTTTACCCTTCCCTTTAATCTTTTGAATCGTACTTTGGAGTCGCTCTGCTAAACCCTCAAAAGCCATAATTGTCGCCCCCTAGTCCTGCTTCAATTGCTCAACAAGCGGCAATAAATCTGCCTTTTCTGTTGTGTCATCTTGTAAGCAAGCTGATAATTTGTCTGTAATTTTTTGTCTTTTTTTGAATTTATGGAAAAGCTGTAATTTCTCTTCATATTCCTCCAGCATCGCTTCTGTTCGACGAATATTATCATAAACCGCTTGACGTGACACCTCATACGATTCAGCAATTTCGCCTAAAGAAAGATCATCTAAATAGTAAAGTTGCATATAACTTCTCTGTTTATCCGTTAATAATGCTTGGTAAAAATCAAAAAGGAAATTCATACGTGTTGTTTTATCTAAAAGCATCGTTAACTTCTCCTTAACACATCTATTCTATCATGTGTAGTATTTTTTATACATTCGTAGACATATTCCTTTGTATATTAATGAAAAACCCTATTTCTGTCAAGTAAAACTACTTGTCTTATCAGCATGTAAAATCGGCTCGTTCACATGCTACCAGCTCTGCAGGGCATGAATCAAAGTCGCTTTTTGACTTTGAGTGAATGACCGAAGAGATGTCGGCATGTAGCCGTATTTTACTGGACTATCAGCATGTAAAATCGGCTCGTTCACATGCTACCAGCTCTGCAGGGCATGAATCAAAGTCGCTTTTTGACTTTGAGTGAATGACCGAAGAGATGTCGGCATGTAGCCGTATTTTACTGGACTATCAGCATGTAAAATCGGCTCGTTCACATGCAAAAGACATAAAAAGAGGTCTTGAAAATCCGTAGATTCTCAAGACCTTAGGATTCAAAGAGAAGCCTATTCTTCTTCTTTTAATTGCTCATCTAATGCATCTGCAAATAAGCCATACACATAGCGCTCTGGGTCAAATGGTTGTAAATCGTCCATCTTCTCACCAAGTCCTACGAATTTTACTGGAATATGCAGTTTATTACGAATAGCAATTACGATACCACCTTTAGCTGTACCATCTAATTTTGTTAAGACAATTCCTGTAACATTCGTTGCTTCTTTAAAAGTTTGCGCTTGAATTAATGCATTTTGTCCTGTTGTTGCATCAAGTGCTAATAACACTTCATGCGGTGCATTTGGCACTTCACGTGAGATGACGCGATGTACTTTTTCAAGCTCCTTCATTAAGTTTACTTTATTTTGTAGACGACCTGCTGTATCGCAAATTAATACGTCCACACCGCGGTTCTTCGCTGCATGTACAGCATCGTACATAACAGCCGCTGGGTCTGAACCTTCCGATTGCTTAATCACTTCAACACCGACACGATCGCCCCATACTTGTAATTGGTCGATTGCACCTGCACGGAATGTATCACCAGCAGCTAACATAACTGAACGTCCTTCTGATTTTAAACGGTGTGCTAATTTACCGATTGTCGTTGTTTTACCAACACCATTTACACCTACGAATAGAATCACCGTTAATTCGCCTTTTGGTTGTAAATTCAATTCAATATGGTCGTCTCCAGCTTTTTCATAAATCTCTACTAATTTTTCAGAGATTAATGCTTGGATTCCATCTGTTGATTTGATATTTTTCTTCTGTACTTCATAGCGTAGAATTTCTGTTAATTCCATAACCGTTTCAAAACCAACGTCGGCTTGTAAAAGTACTTCTTCTAATTCTTCAAAGAAATCTTCGTCTACTGTACGGTAACGTGCAACTAAGTCATTTACTTTTGATGTAAATGAGTCGCGTGTTTTCGTTAATCCTGATTTGAACTTTTCAGTAATTGAGAAAGCTGAACGGAACCAACCTTTTGATTCTTTTTCTGCCTCTGGTTCGTCTTTTACTTCTTCAACAATGGCAACTTCTTGTTTTTCTTCTTGTACAGTTTCAACCGTTTCTTCTTCAACAGGTTTTGTTGTTTCTTCAACAGGTTTTGTTGTTTCTTCAACGACTTCCTGCTCTTTTACTTCTTCTACAGCAGGTAATTCCGCTTGAACTGGTTCTTCTGTTTCAACAACTTCTTCTACCTGTTGTTCTGGTTCTTTCACTTCTTCTTTTGATGGTCCACCCATCAATTTTTCTTTCATACGCTTTAAAAAGCTCATGTTTTATTCGCTCCTTTAGGACACTGTTTCTTGTTCTAACTTAACGGATACTAACTTAGATACACCTTGTTCTTGCATCGTAATACCATATAAGACATCCGCGCCTTCCATTGTTACCTTTTTATGTGTAATCACAATGAATTGTGTATCTTCACTGAATTTTTTCAAATATTGACTGTAGCGCGATACATTCGCTTCATCTAACGCTGCCTCTACTTCATCTAAAATACAGAATGGAACTGGGCGTGTGCGCAAGATGGCAAATAATAAAGCGATAGCTGTTAATGCACGTTCGCCACCTGAAAGTAAACCTAGATTTTGCAGTTTTTTCCCTGGTGGTTGTGCAACAATCTCAATACCTGATGTTAATAATTGATCTGGTTCTAGCAAAATTAAATCTGCTTTTCCCCCGCCAAATAATTCTTTGAACACTTCCTGGAAGTGCATGCGAATTTGTTTAAATGTTGTTCCAAAGCGTGTCGTCATCTCTTCATCCATCTCACGAATTGCTTCATACAATGTGTCTTTCGCTTCGAGTAAATCATTACGCTGTGATGTTAAAAATTCATAACGCTCTGCAACAGCCTCGTATTCTTCAATCGCAGAAATATTGACATCTCCTAGCTCCTTAATAGATTGAGATAGCATATTTACTTTACGTTTCGCTACTTCTAAATCCACTTCTAATGCAGGTTCTAGTTGCGCTTCTTCAAACGTTAAATCATAGTTTTGCTGTAATTGTTCAACAGCGTTTGCGCGCTTTACTTCTAGTTTTCCAAGTTGAATTTTCACTTGGTTTTGTTCATTGACAAATTGTTGGTGAATTCGCTGCATCTCTTTTAATGTAGTCGTTTCTTCATCAACGCGTTGCTGTAAGTTAGCACGTTTTTCAACGGATTGTTCAATCGCTGTTTCGAGTTGTTGCTTACGTTTTAATTGTTTTGCAATCTCTTGTTCGAACTGTTCTTCAGAAAGCCCCGTAGTTGCATCACCTTTTGTAACAAATTCGATTTCACGTCGAATTTTAGATACTTCTTCGGCTGCTTCATTAAAGTAACTTCTTGTTTCTTCTGTAGAAGTTTGAATACTTTCGAATTTACCCATTGCTTGTGCATGGTCTTCACGCTGATTCGCTAATTCATTTAATAATGTATCACGCGCTGTTTTCATTTGAACTTTCAATTCGTTCAAACGCTCAATTTCTTGTTCTAAGTGCTGAATTTCTTTCGCTGTTTGATCAAGTTGTTGTACTAAAGCTTCTTGCTTTGTTACAAGCATCGCATGGCGTGACGTTGTATCTTGTTGTTCAGAACCATAAATCGATAGGCTTTGTTGTAACATCTTCTCTTGCGTCACAGTCGCCTGATACGTAGCTTCTAATTCATTCTCTTGAACACGTAATTGCTCACCATGATCACGTTGTACGTCAAGTAGTGTTGCAGCAGATTGTGCTTTTTGTTGCCATTCAGCCACAACCTTTTCAGCTTGCTGAATGGTTGCTTCCATCTCAACTAAATTAGCTTGTAATGTTTCCAGTTCTGCTTTACGACTGAATACGGTATTTTGTTGCTTATTCGCACCGCCACCAGACATCGAACCACCCGCGTTCACAACATCACCATCTAATGTCACAACACGATAGCGATATTGTAAAAACTTCGCAATTTGCGTTGCACCATCTAAGTCTTTTACAACTAGAATATGCCCTAATAAGTTTTCTGCAATACTACGATAACGTTCATCAACTTGAACAAGTTCATCAGCAGTTTGAATAAATGAAGGGTGATCAAGGATTGGTTGTAGCGCTGCTTTTGATAGCTTACGCGATTTCATAATATTCATCGGTAAGAATGTCGCACGTCCTGCACGCACTTGTTTTAAATAACGAATGGCTCTTTTTGCATCTTCATCGGTTGCCGTTACAATATGCTGCATCGCTGCCCCAAGCGCTGTTTCAATCGCTTGTGTATAAGCTCCTTTTGCGTGAATCAATTCAGCAACTGCACCTTGTACACCTTGTAATTGGTTTTGTTCACGCGCCTTTAATACCGCTTTAACGCCTTGATAAAACCCTGCAAAATCAGCCTCTAGTTCAGCTAATGTATCGCGTCTTGAACGCAATTGTTGTACGTGATTATAACCTTCATAAAGCATTTTTTGCTTTTCAGCTAATTGGGTATTCGCTTTTTGTAATTCGGCTTGTGTCGCTTCATAGTCTTTTAAATGCTCTGCAATTTCTAATCGAATTGCATCTAACTTCGGCTCTACTTCTGCTAACGTTGCTTGTGCTTGTTGCAACTCAGCGGTTAATTCACTTGATTTTGATGTGATTTTTTCATCGGACTGACGCTGCTGTTGAATTTGTTGCTCGATACTTTTCAGTTCATTTTTCGTTGCCGCTTGTTCATTTAAACGTTCGATATATGTACTTTTTTGATCTTCAATTTCTGCATCTAATTCATCTGTTGAGCGGTTTAAATCCGTTTCTAATTGTTTCACATGTTTTCGTAACTTGTGTACATGATTTTGCGCCTCTTTTAAAGCATGCTCTTTTTCAATAAGCGACTTCTGCCACTGATCTCTTTTAGACTGTGCTTGTTTTAAAGATTCTTTTAGCTTACTTAATTGTGCAGAAGCATTTTTTTGCTTTTCTGCAAATAGATTTTGTTCGCCCTGTAGTCGTGCGTAGTTTTCACTTACTTCTACAACTGTTTTTTGATCTGCATCTAGTTTTTGACCAACTTGAAGTAACTCGTCTTTCATTGACGCAATATGCTGCTCCAACTTTTGAATTTCGACAAGTTTTTCTTGTTGCGACGTATTCCACTGATGTTGGTCTTGTAATAACTTCGCAACGGTGTGATCGATTTGTTCAATATCATGAATTAATACACCAATATCAAATTGGCGGAGTGTGTCCTTCATCTCTAAGTAGTCTTTAGCAGTTGAAGCTTGTAATTGAAGTGGTTCAATTCGCTCATCTAATTCATGTAGAATATCAAGTACGCGATTCAAGTTATCATCTGTTTCAAACAATTTATGCTCTGCTTTTTTGCGGCGTTTTTTATACTTTAAAACACCTGCAGCCTCTTCAAAAATAGCGCGACGATCATCAGGCTTACTATTTAAAATTTCATCGACGCGACCTTGTGAAATAATCGAGAACGCTTCTTTACCTAAACCAGAATCTAAAAATAAATCCGTAATATCTTTTAGACGGCAAGTTTGTTTATTTAATAAATATTCACTTTCGCCTGAACGATAAACACGACGCGTTACACTAACTTCGTTATACGAAATTGGTAAACGCTCGTCTTCGTTATCAAGGATTAATGTAACTTCTGCAAAATTCAGTGCTTTTCGCGATTCACTTCCTGCGAAGATGATGTCTTCCATCTTGGCACCACGAAGTGATTTAGCTGATTGTTCACCTAATACCCAACGAATTGCATCAGTTACATTACTTTTCCCACTACCATTCGGACCAACTACCGCCGTCACACCTGGTACAAAATCAATCCCAATTCGTTCAGCAAATGACTTAAATCCAATCACTTCTAATCGTTTAAGATACACCGTAATTCACCTACCCTTTTGGGAACTGCTCTTTTAGCGCGCGCATCGCTGTTTGTGCGGCTTTTTGTTCAGCTTCCTTCTTCGATTTACCATTACCCTCTCCAAGCGTCTCACCGTTTAATGTAACACGTGAAATGAATGTACGATTATGGGCTGGTCCTTGCTCTTTAATAATCTCATAAGTCAACACACCCGAATTCGCTTGTTGAATCATTTCTTGTAGCTGACTTTTAAAATCTACAACATGAGAAAATGTGCCGAGCTCAACTTTTGGGAAAACAACTTTTTCCAAAAATGCAACAACTGTTTCTAAACCTTGGTCTAAATAAAGTGCACCAATGAATGCCTCAAAACAATCGGCTAATAATGCCGGACGTTCACGACCACCTGTCAGTTCCTCACCTTTTCCTAAAAGGACATAATGACCAAAGGATAACTCATTTGCAAAAGTTACTAATGATGGCTCACAGACAATCGCAGCACGCAATTTCGTTAGTTCACCCTCTGTCATCTTAGGAAACATTAGGAATAAAAACTTAGAAACAGTTAGCTCTAATACAGCATCTCCTAAAAACTCTAATCTTTCATTATCTTCAAATCCTTTACGTCGATGTTCGTTTACGTAAGATGAATGTGTGAAAGCATTATATAGTAGGTTTTTATTGTGAAAGCTGATTTTTAAATTCTTTTGTAATTCTTCAAACTTCTTTTTCGCATGCTCAGAAATCGCACTGTTTTTCTGAGATAATTCTTCTATTCTCATTTTATCAACCTCTTATTTTTTAGCTTTACGTACATAGTCAATTTTACTCGTTTATGCTCAATAGTGCAAAATTATTTAGCAATCTGCATAAAAAAAGCCCCCGTTCAGAAACGGGGACTTTATGATAAGTATACATACTTCTAAAGTATGTAAAATCGAATTAGCCAATTTTGCTTTCGATGAAGCTTACTGCTGATCCAACTGTAGAAATTTTTTCAGCATCCTCATCGTCGATTTGCATATCGAATTCTTCTTCAAGTTCCATTACTAGTTCAACAACATCTAGTGAGTCTGCACCTAGGTCCTCTTTGAAAGAAGCTTCTAATGTTACTTCGCTTTCGTCAACACCAAGACGGTCAACGACAACTTTTGTTACGCGTTCAAGTACTGTAGCCAAAATACTCACCTCCCCTCAATAAATTTGCATATTCATCACAACTGGTATGACCACTTTTTGTAGTATACCTTACTCTCTTGATTTTGAATATATTTTTTCGTGCATTTAATGCAAAAGTTACATTACCATACCGCCATCGACATGTAAAGTTTGACCTGTCATATAGCTTGCTTCATCTGATGCAAGGAAGGCAACAACATTTGCAATTTCTTTTGCTTGCCCTAATTTTGCAAGTGGAATTTGTGTTAACATTGTTTCTTTTACATCTTCTGGTAGTACATCTGTCATTTCTGTCTCGATGAATCCTGGTGCTACTGCATTTACACGAATATGACGTGCTGCAAATTCTTTTGCAGTCGTTTTAGTTAAACCAATCACGCCTGCTTTAGATGCTACATAGTTTGCTTGACCTGCATTACCAGCCACACCTACGATAGATGCAACGTTTACAATACTACCTGAGCGTTGTTTCATCATTTGACGACTTACTGCTTTTGTACATAAGAATACTGATTTTAAGTTCGTATCAATTACTGCATCCCAATCTTCTTCTTTCATACGCATAATCAGGTTATCGCGTGTAATACCCGCATTATTCACTAAAATATCTACAGAGCCAAAAGCAGCCATTGTCGCATCAACTAAACCTTTTACTTCATCCGCATTGGCAACATTTGCTTGGTGTACGATTGCTTCGCCACCTTTTGCAATAATTTCTGCTGCTACTGCTTCTGCTTTTTCTTTTGAACCGCTATAGTTTACAACTACTTTAGCGCCTTCTTCTGCTAATTTAAGTGCGATCTCGCGTCCGATTCCACGCGATGCCCCTGTTACGATTGCTGCTTGTCCATTAAACTTCACTTGTATTCCACTCCTTCGCTGCTTCTACAACTTGTTGTAATGATGCTTCATCAAATACACAGTATGTTGTTAATTTACGATCTACTTTTTTCACTAATCCACTTAATACTTTACCTGGACCACATTCAATGAATGTATCTACGCCTTCTGCTACTAGTTGACGTACTGTTTCTTCCCAACGAACAGGTGAGTATAGTTGTTCGACTAATAGTGAACGAATTTCTGTAGCATCCGTTACTGCTTTTGCTGTGACATTTGCAATTACAGGTGCTTTCGCATCATTCATCTGAATGTCTGCTAACATCTCTTGTAATTTCGAAGCAGCTGGACGCATTAATTCTGAATGGAACGGTCCACTCACAACCAATGGTAATACGCGACGCGCGCCTGCTTCTTTTGCTTTTTCACTTGCTACTTCTACTGCTTTCGCTGTACCCGAGATAACAATTTGTCCTGGGCAGTTCAAGTTTGCTAATTGTACAACTTCTCCCACTTCTTCTGAAGCAGCATCTGTTACAGTTTGTAATGCTTCTGCATCTAAACCAAGTACAGCTGCCATTGAACCTTGTCCTGCTGGAACTGCATCATTCATAAAAAGACCACGTTTATGTACGGCTACAACCGCATCTTCAAAACGCATAACGCCTGAAGCAACAAGTGCAGCGTATTCACCTAAACTGTGTCCCGCTGTGAAGTCTGGATGGACACCATGATCCATTAATTGCTGTGCAACCATTACACCTGTTGTTAATAAGGCTGGTTGCGCATGATATGTTAATGTTAATTCTTCTTGCGGTCCTTCTAACATTAATTTTGATAAGTCAAAACCTAATAATTGATCTGCTTCTGTGTAAAACGCTTTACTTGATGCATTCGCTTCGATTAATTCTGCACCCATTCCAACTGTTTGTGAACCTTGTCCTGGGAAAATAAACGCTACTTTTGTCATTATGCATTCTCCTTTGAAATCGTTTGGTCAATTGTTTGGCATACGCGGTGTTCGACCATAATATGCGTTTGACGAATCGCACTGTAGATGGCCTGTGCTTTCGATGAACCGTGCGCTTTAATAACAGGTGCTTTTAAACCGAATAATGGTGCGCCAC
This sequence comes from Kurthia sp. FSL E2-0154, assembly GCF_038003625.1. Lineage (NCBI taxonomy): Bacteria > Bacillati > Bacillota > Bacilli > Caryophanales > Caryophanaceae > Kurthia > Kurthia sp. FSL E2-0154. The sequence continues at coordinate 386,756 of NZ_JBBOPO010000001.1, read as the reverse complement.
CATATTCCGAGTAGTCCATCTTTGTTTTTAAATTCTTTAAATTATTTTTCATCATCATAGCTGCTACTTTTGTTTTTGTCGATGATAAAAACTCTTCTTTTAACATCGCAAAAATATTTCCTGCAACACCTTCGATTGTTTTTAATACCATGTTGCCCGTGAAGCCATCTGTTACAACGACATCTGCTGCGTGGTTTAATAATTCACGTGCTTCTACATTGCCTATAAAGTTGATGTCATTTTGTTCTTTCAACAATTTGAACGCTTGTTTTGTTAAGTCGTTCCCTTTTTTATCTTCTGTACCGATATTTAATAGACCAACTGTTGGTTTTTCAATACCGCGTACTTGTTTTGCATAAATACTCCCCATAATGGCATATTGTAAAATGTTTTCTGGTTTAGCATCGGCATTTGCACCTAAGTCGAGCATATCAAAACCTGCACCATCTAAAGTTGGTAGTGTCGTTGCTAGTGCCGGACGGTCAATGCCATCAATACGGTGGATAATGAATAATCCTGCTGCCATTAATGCACCTGTATTACCTGCTGATACACACGCATCTGCTTCGCCATCTGCTACAGCTTGTGCCATACGCACCATCGATGCATCTTTTTTACGACGAACTGCACGTACTGGTTCATCTGTTCCTTCAATTACTTCTGAACAATGGATGACTTTTACGCGTTCATGTTGTTTTAAATAAGGTGCCATTTTCACTTCGTCACCATATAGTAAGAACTCTACATCTTTAAAATCTTCTACTGCCTGAAACACACCTTCAACGATTTCCTTTGGTGCATGGTCGCCACCCATTGCATCAACTGCTATTTTCATTCGTTTCCACCCTTACCTTTCGTACGGAACATTTCAAAATTCCCGATAAATACCGTTTTTCCTTCAACTGTTGATGTCACAGTTACATACGTACGGTTCGTATCTGCATCCTGCTTCGTAACAACTGCTTTTGCTACAACACGATTTCCAGCGTGTACAGGTTTTGTGTACGTTAAGTCTGATTTTACCGTTAAGGCTAAATCATCGTCAATGACAGCAACTGCTAGTGAGTTGGCTTGCGCAAAAAGATGGTGTCCCCTCGCAATACCATTTCGTTGAAAAACATGTTCTTCCTTTACATCAAAAATCGAAATCGCTCGGTCATCTAAATCAATATCAATAATCTCACCAATGACTTCATCAATCGGCAGTGTCTTGACTTCATTTTCAAAATTATGTGCTGCTACATCTTTAATCCGTTCGCGTAGCTCTGGGATGGATAATTCCATACGGTCCAAACGAATTGTCTGGACACTGACGTTAAATTTACTCGCCAATTGATCATCCGTAACGAATGGATTATCTTCAATGGTTTGCTTCAACAATTTTTGTCGCTCTTTTTTTGAATACTTCATTGTTTTTTCCGCCCCTTATTTTAGCACTTGGTACTAATATCAGTATATAAATATAAAAAAGAGAATGCAAGTGTTGTTTTCTTAAACACCTAACATTCTCTCGCTTAATCAATTCGTTCGCCTTCTAAAATACCAGATGATTCAATCACACGACGTAATGGTGCATAAGCTTCTTCTTGCCAAAAAGCTTCAGAAGCTACAAAGTTTGTTGCATCTTGTCTTGCCGTTTCAAGCGCACGATAGTCATGTACTAAGTCTGCTACTTTGAATTCTGGTAAACCACTTTGTTTACGTCCGAAGAAATCCCCTGGTCCACGTAACTCTAAATCTTTCTCAGCTAATCTAAAACCATCTGTCACTTCAACCATGGAAATCATACGTTCTTTACCCTCTTCGCTTTTTGGATCAGCAAGTAAAATACAATAGGATTGATGTTCTCCACGCCCTACACGTCCTCGCAACTGATGGAGTTGTGCTAAACCAAACCGTTCAGCATCGTAAATGACCATAAATGTTGCGTTTGGAACATTCACACCAACTTCGACAACGGTTGTAGAAACTAATACATTAAGTTTTCCTTCACTAAACTCACGCATAACAGCATCTTTTTCTTCTGATTTCAAACGCCCATGCATGAGCCCTACTTTGTATTGTCCATGGAATACCGTTGCAAGTTGTTGATAGACATCCATCGCATTTTGCACATCAAGCTTATCTGATTCTTCGATTAAGGGACAGATGACATATGCTTGTCTTCCCGCTCGTAATTCATGTGCCATCTTTTGTAGGACTTGATTAAATTGTTCATGCTTCACCCAATTGGTCTCAATTTGTTTTCGACCTGCTGGCAATTCATCAATAATCGATACATCCATCTCGCCAAAAGCAGTAATCGATAATGTACGTGGAATTGGTGTTGCTGTCATAAAGAGAACATCGGGATTGTCACCCTTCTCTTTTAAAATGCGACGCTGTTCCACACCAAAACGATGTTGCTCATCTGTAATGACTAAGCCGAGACGATTAAAAATAACAGTTGGTTGAATTAACGCATGCGTTCCCATAAGAATGTCAATTTCTCCATTTTCTAAACGACTTAAAATCTCACGACGCGCTTTCGCCTTAGTAGAGCCTGTCAATAATGCCAGTCTTACACCGAAAGGTTCCAGCCACACCGCTAAATTCTCTGCATGCTGTTCTGCCAAAATTTCAGTTGGAGCCATTAATGCACCCTGGAAACCTGCTGTAACAGCGGCATAGAGCATGGCTGCTGCTACGACTGTTTTACCCGAACCAACATCACCTTGAAGTAAACGATTCATTCGATGAGGTGCACGTAAGTCGGTACAAATCTCATTAACAACGCGTTTTTGTGCGCCTGTTAATTCATATGGTAGTGCATCAAAAAAATCACGTAATTTTTCTACATCATACGCAATAGCAATACCTTTTTCGTCTTCTTTACGCGTTTTACGAAGTGCTTGGATTTTCAATTGAAAATGAAGTAATTCCTCGTAAACAAAACGTCGTCTCGCTTGTTTTGTATCTTGGAGTTGTTTTGGAAAGTGAATACCTTCGAGTGCTTGTTGAATTGTTTGTAAACGATACTGTTCTAATAATTCAATAGGTAGTGTTTCTTCTATATAACAGCCATATTGGTCGAGTGCCTGTCGCATGAAATGTCTAAATTTCGTTTGCGATAATTTGCCCTTTACGCTATAAACGGGTTCAAAATCAGCTTGTTCATCTTTTGTACCGAATGTAATCTTTGTACCATTAATCACTTGGCGACCTCGGTCCCATTTTCCCGTTACAGTGACCATCATACCTGGCTCTAATTTGTTTTTCAAATAACCTTGATTAAAAAATACGACCTTAATTAAATGTCGACCTGCTAACATTTGTACTTGTAGCCGCGATTTTTTATGACCTAAAAATAAGACAGTTGGGACGCTTTCAATACGCCCCTCTACTGTCACACGTTCATTATGCGGTGTTTCTGCTAGGTCTTTTAATCGAAAATCTTCATGACGATAAGGGAATGTCCAAATCAAATCTTCAATCGTATGAACATTCATTTGTTCTAGTTGTTCAGCTACTGCCTTTCCGACACCATTCAATTCAGTAACTGGTTGTGTTAATTCGTTAGCCACGACTCGCTGTTGCTGTTCCAAAAATACGTTTTTCTAACCATTTACCTGTTGGTGTCGCTGCTAATCCGCCCTGTGCTGTTTCACGTAAAGCGACAGGCATCGTTTGACCGATTTTATACATCGCATCAATGACTTCATCTGTTGGAATTCGACTTTCAACACCTGCTAAAGCCATATCGGCTGCGACCATCGCATTCGCTGCCCCCATCGCATTACGTTTAACACATGGTACTTCAACTAAACCTGCTACTGGGTCGCAAACAAGACCAAGCATATTTTTTAAAGAAATTGAAAATGCGTGTGCACTTTGTTGTGGTGTACCGCCAGCCATTTCCGTAATTGCTGCTGCTGCCATCGCTGCCGCTGAACCTACTTCAGCCTGACAACCACCTGCTGCACCTGAAATCATCGCGTTATTGGCAACCACTTGACCGAATGCTCCTGCAGTAAATAAGAAGCGAATCATTTCTTCACGTGTTGGGTTTAATTTATTTTTTACCGCAAAAAGTGTACCTGGTACAACACCAGCTGATCCTGCTGTTGGTGTTGCACAAATTGTTCCCATTGCTGCATTTACTTCATTTGTTGCAACCGCTTTACTCACTGCATCTAATAAAAAATCACCTGAAAGTGCTTTACCTGTCTTCATGTAATTTTGAATTAAGACTGCATCATTTCCTGTTAAGCCTGTTACAGATTGAACACCTTTTAGTCCCCGTTCAACTGCAGCTTCCATAACTTCTAAATTACGGCTCATTTGTTCCATGATTTCTTCACGTGTACGTTCTGAGACAATTATTTCTTGCTCGATCATAATTTCAGAAATCAATTTATTTTCTTTTTCTGCGCGCTCAACTAAATCACGCACATTACGAAATAGTACTTCCATTATGAACGCCTCCTAATTTTTAATTCTCGTCACTTTTGTGATGTTTGGTAATAGTTCAATTTCAGCTAATATTTCTGGTGATACATTTTGGTCTACTTCAATGACCATTAAAGCCATATTGCCACGCTCTTTACGAGATACTTCCATATGTCCAATATTAATCGCATATTTTGCTAAACATACTGCAACATTTGCTACTGTACCTGCTCGGTCTTCATGTACAACTAAAATTGCAGCCATCCCGCCTGACATGCGTAATGGGAAACCATTCAGTTCAGCAATCTCAATCGAACCGCCACCAATAGATACACCGACCATACTCATTTCTTTTTCACCATCACCAATTTCGATGCGTGCTGTATTGGGATGTTCCACACTGCCTGTTTCAGGAATAAACTCAAACGTTAAACCTAAGCGCTCAGCTTCTTCAAATGATGTTTTAATGCGCTCATCATATGTATCATAGTCAAGCAAACCACCAATAATCGCAACATCTGTTCCATGTCCTTTGTATGTTTCAGCAAATGATCCATAAAGATGGATTTTTGCCCATGTTGGCTGTTTGCCAAATAAATCTCTTGCTACACGTCCTATGCGAGCTGCTCCTGCTGTGTGTGATGAGGACGGTCCAATCATAACGGGTCCGATTACGTCAAAAACCGATGTGAACTTCATAATTTTTCCTCCTTACATGTCTATTCTCTTACTCATATTACAACATATGCACTTAAAACCCAAACAATTTAGACAAACCCGATATTAAAAATCCGTTTTTTTCTATAGTTTTCGCTATTATGTGCAGTTTTTTTACTTTTTCAGATTATTCAGTCACAATTTTTAAATATAACTTATTTTTGCGCCGAATAAAGAATTCAAAGGAGGAATCGCACAATTGCACGATTCCCCCTCTGATTTCGTTCATTTTATTCTACTGAGAAAATAAATGGATAAAGTGGTTGTTTTCCATCATGTACTTCCACTTCAACATCTCCATAATTTTCTTCAATGTATGAAACAACTGCTTCTAGTTGTTCTTCATCTACATCTTCACCATGAATAACTGTAACGATTTCAGCATCTTCATCTACCATTGTATCAATGATATGTTGTGCTGCCTCTTGTAAAGAAGGTGTTGCTTTGACAATCTTACCTTCTTCCATAGCCATAAAGTCATCTTTATGGATTTCCACACCGTCAATTGATGTATCACGTACAGCAAATGTGATTTGACCTGTTTTTACTTCTTTCATTGCTTGAGACATTGTTTGTTGGTTATCTGCCACAGAAGCTTCTGGATTAAATGATAGTAACGCTGTTAATCCTTGTGGAATTGTTTTTGTTGGCACAACAGCAGCTTCAATCTCTAATAGCTCCGCCGCTTGTTCTGCTGCCATGACAATATTTTTATTGTTCGGTAAGATTAATACTTTTTCAGCACCAATCTCTTGAACTGCTTTTACAATATCTTCCGTTGAAGGGTTCATCGTTTGTCCGCCTTCAATTACATAAGAAGCACCCATACTTTCGAATAAAGCTTTAATTCCCTTACCCATCGCTACTGTTACAACAGCATAAGGCACTTTTTTAACGGCTTTATGTTCTTCGCCTACAATCGCTGTATGTTGTAAACGCATGTTATCTACTTTAATTTTTACAAGGCTACCGTATTGGTGACCATATGAAATGACTTCACCAGGTGTTTCAGAATGAATGTGAATTTTCACAACTTCATCATCTGCAATCACAAGTAAAGAGTCTCCGAAGTGACTCATATCTTCTCGGAATTTTGCTTCATCAAATGGTTTTTTATCATCTTCAAAACGAACCATGAATTCAGTGCAATAGCCATAAACGATTTCAGATGTATCCATGAAATCTTGTACTGTATGATGTTCTGCATTAATTAGGTCGTCCATTGACTTCATTTCTGTTTTAGCTGGTAGCGCTTCACCTTTTAAGCTTGCCAAAAAACCTTCATAAACGAATAGAAGACCTTGACCCCCACTATCAACTACGCCTACTTCTTTTAAAACAGGTAGTAATTCTGGTGTTTGGTTTAAAGCATCCTGTGCAGCTACAACGATTTCTTCCATTAACTGAATTAAATCATCTGTTTGTTCAGCAGATTTGACTGCTTGTTCGGCTGCTAAGCGTGCTACCGTTAAAATTGTACCTTCTACAGGCTTCATAACAGCTTTATATGCCGTATCTACACCCTGTTGGAATGCCTGTGCAAATTGTTTTGCATCTAGCACATCCTCTTGTTCTACTGCTTTACCGAATCCACGGAAAAGCTGTGATAAAATCACACCAGAGTTACCACGAGCGCCCATTAATAAGCCTTTTGATAATGCTTGTGCAGTTTTTCCAATACTTGCATTTACTTTTGCGGCTGTTTCTTTTGCACCAGATGTCATCGATAGGTTCATATTTGTACCTGTATCACCATCTGGTACTGGGAATACGTTTAGTGCATCTACATAGTCTGCATTTTGAGATAAGTGATGCGCGCCCATTTGTACCATTTCCGCAAATTTTATTCCGTCTAATGACTTCATTTGAATAAGTTCCTCCTCTTACACGTTCGCTACACGAACACCTTGCACATAAATATTAACTGAGCTTACTGACATACCAATTGTTTGATCGAGCGTATATTTTACTTTTGATTGCACTTGATATGCGACCTCAGAGATTTTTGTTCCATAACTAACAATGACATACATATCTACGTGTAGTTCTTCTCCTGATTGACGCACAACTACACCTCTAGCAAAATTCTCTTTACGCAAGATATCTGTTAAGCCATCACGTATTTGATGTTTACTAGCCATTCCTACAATTCCATAACACTCGATTGCTGCGCCGCCTGCAATTTGTGCCACAACGTCATTTGAGATCTCGATGTTACCGAATTCATTTTGTAATTCTACTGACATGATTTTGCCCCCTGAATTAAAAATTAATTAATGTTATTGTACCCTTTTTTTCAATCATTCAACAACTTCTAGACATACAGTGACTATTATACATCACTAAATACTATATATTAAGCTTATTCATACAGAACGTAAAGTAATTTCTAAAAAAACAAGACGTTCGTCACAATTTATGCTACAGAAAATGGATATTGCTTGGAAAAGGGAAGAAGTTTTGAATTTTTTTTAGGTGTAAAGGTTTTTTTCTTGAAAGGCTGCGAAAATCAGTTGCAATGTAATATCGTGTATGTTAAATTATTAAAGTATGTGAAATATCGAAGTGAAACATGAACTTTCAACTTCTTATAATAGGAGGGAAATAATATGCCAAAACAATGTGTAATTACTGGACGTAAAGCGCGTACTGGTAACAACCGTTCTCACGCTATGAACTCTAGCAAACGTACTTGGGGTGCTAACCTACAAAAAGTTCGTATCTTAGTTGATGGTAAACCGAAAAAAGTATGGGTTTCTGCTCGTGCTTTAAAATCTGGTAAAGTAGAACGCGTTTAATTCTATTTAAAAAAGGAAGTCACTCTGCTGAGCGACTTCCTTTTTTGTGGTCTTTTTAAGCATCTTTACTTTGAATCATCAAACAAGTCCCTTTTGTGAACGTTGCTGTCGCAAAGTCTGCTAAAATTTCGTTACTTGTAAAACGACTTGAACCAATCGGGATATCTAAATCTGTCGTTTCATACTTTACACCACGTAAAGTCATTTTTTCAACTGCTTCTCCAAATGGATAGAAAGATAAATAATCATATGATGCATCTTTTGTAATTTGATGTGTACCTGCAAATAAAAACTGTAAACGATTCGTTTTATTCATAATATAAATCGGCGTTTGTGGAAATTGTTTTTGCATACGATATACTGTGTGTAGATTCGATTCATAATGATCTAAACGTCCACCTGTCACACCTGTTACGTAAATACATGTTGGTGAAAATTCTAACGCTTTTAAGATGGCTAGTTCAGTATCTGTTTCATTCTTCTCAGCTTGAAAACCCTCTATCTCCTGAACACTCTCTTTTACAGTAAGCCACTCTTCTTTCGTCATCGAATCAAAATCCCCTACTGCTGCGTATGGCGTAATTCCTGCTTCTAATAAAGTGATGGCCCCATGGTCTGCACCAATGTATAATATATCTTCATGCGTAAAAAGGAAACCGTCTAAAACGATTTCCTCTGTTGGACCACCCGCTACAACATAGACAATGGTCATTTGATTGCGTCTTCTCCTGCTTTTAAAATTGATTGTAGCGCTGTTTGACGGTCTTCTTTACCGAAAATAGCCGAACCTGCTACAAAGATTGTTGCTCCCGCTTCTGCACATGGTACAATTGTTTCCGCAGTGATTCCACCATCAATTTCAATTTCTACATCTAGATTACGTTGTTTAATCATATATGATAATTCAGCAATTTTTGGAACAACTGAATCGATGAACTTTTGACCACCAAAACCTGGGTTTACAGTCATCAATAAAACAAGGTCAATATCTTCTAATACATGTTTAATTGTCTCAATTGGTGTATGTGGGTTTAAAACAACGCCTGGTTTTACGCCGTATGAACGAATTAATTGAATCGTACGGTGTAAGTGACGACAAGCTTCTACGTGTACTGTAATATATTCTGCTCCTGCTTTTGCGAACTGCTCAATATATTGATCTGGGTTCTCAATCATTAAATGTACATCTAATGGTAAGTTTGTATAAGGTTTGATTGCATCCATAACAAGCGAACCAAATGAAATATTCGGTACGAAATGTCCGTCCATTACATCAATGTGTAATAATGTTGCTCCTGCTGCTTCTACTTCCCTTACTTCTTCACCTAACTTCGCAAAGTCTGCTGCTAAAAGTGATGGGGCGATTTTAATCATCCTTAATACCTCGGCTTTCTATCAATAATTTCTTGTAAAAATTGAAGATAATGCTCATAACGGCTTGCTTCAATCTCTCCAGATTCTACTGCGGCTTTTACAGCACATTTTGGTTCTTTTACGTGTAAACAACCTCTAAATTTACATGCTTCTGATGTACGTTGAATCTCTGGGAAGCATCCTGTTAATTCTTCCTTCTCAATTGTATCAAAATCGAATGAACTAAATCCAGGTGTATCTGCTACTAACCCACCAGCTACTTCAATTAACTCAACATGACGCGTTGTATGCTTACCACGTCCTAGATGTTCTGAGATAATCCCTGTCTTTAAATCCAACTCTGGCATAAGTGTATTTAATAACGTAGATTTTCCTACCCCCGACTGACCTGCTAAAACCGTTGTACGATTTGCTAGTAAAGGCGTAATCTTATCCAATAATGAAGAATCATCTTTAAATGTCGTCATCACATCATAACCAATAGCCTCATATTGTTTTTGATAACTTTGAATTGCAGCTATTTCATCTTCTTCTAATAAATCCATCTTTGTTAAAAGAATAACGGGTTGCACGTGGAAAGACTCAAGTACAACTAAAAAGCGATCTAATAAAATCGTATTGAAATTAGGTTCTTTAACCGAAAAAACAAGGATTGCTTGGTCGACATTCGAAATGGGCGGTCGTACAAGTTCATTTTTTCGTTCTTCAATTTCCATAATTACCCCGTCATTGTTACCTTCTACTTCGTATGTGACGAAGTCTCCAACAAGAGGAGTAATTCCACGCTTACGAAATACACCGCGTCCTCTTGTTTGAATGACTTGTCCATCATCGTACACATAATAAAAACCACTAAGTGCTTTTCGAATTTGTCCTGTTGCCATACAGCACCTCCCTATTTGTTATACATCATCATATTCAATCGTTTCTTCATATTCAACTTCACCGTCAATTAATACTTTATACGATGCATTTTTACCTTCTTCAATTTCAAGTGTAATGCGTTTTTCCATATCATCTTTAATACGGAATTCTTGCGCTACCTTATCTCCGTTATGTGTACGATCTTGTAAATAGATTTGAACGACTTGATAACTCGCTTCCTGTCCGTTCTCATCTTCTTCAGGGTCAAAATCAAGATCGAGTTTCTTCATGTAAAGTTTTACTGGTTTTTCTTTTTGACCTTTCGAAAGTACTACATTGATTGTTGAACCTACTTTTAACGTCGTACCCGCTTCAATATTTTGCGACATCACTTTTCCAGCTTCTAGATTTTCTGAATAATCTTCACCAGTGATTTTAATATTAAAGCCTGATGAATTTGCATAGGTTTTAAGTGCCGCTTCATCAAATCCAATGAGATTCGATACGACATTTTGTTTTTCACCTTGACTAATTGTTAAAACAACATTTGTTGCACTTGGTACAATTTTTTTACCTGCTGCAGGTGTATGTTTAATAACGTCATCATATTCCTCTGTTGAATATGCTTTTTTAATCGTTACTTGTTTAAAGCCTTTTTTCTCTAGTAATGTTTTCACTTGATCTACATTTTTACCTGTATAATCTTGCATCGCTACTTTTTCTTTGCCCGAACTTACGATTAAATTAACCTCTGTGCCCTTTTTAAGCTTTGAACCTGCTTCTGGATCTGTTCCGACAATGTCACCCTCTTTGACAGTATCAGAGGTTTGCGCTGTTTGTGTGCCAATTGTAAAACCAGCAGTTTGTAGTGAATCAATCGCTTCGTCTAATGTTGCATTTTGAACATCAGGTACTTCAACATTTTTACCTGTTATAATACTCGGATTCATGAATAAAACGAGTCCAATTGCAACAATAAGAGCCAAAATAGTTAATGTAACATACAAACCTTTTTTCTTTTTCTTCTTTTTCAGAGGCACTTCTTGTGTTGGTTCAGGTGATACAGCGATTGTTTTTTCTAAATCTTCTTCTTGTGGAATAGGACGTTCTTTAATCGCAGGCATCGCTCGTGTTGCATCATGATCTTCTGGAATCATGAATTTTGGTTCGTGTATACGCTCAGGTGATAAAACTGTTTCTAAATCTTCGTGCATCTTTTCCACTGTAAAATAGCGATGTTGTGCATCTTTAGCTGTTGCTTTTAAAACAACATTCTCTAAACTTTGTGGAATCGTCGGTACAATCGCTCGTACAGACGGTGTTTCAGACTGTAGATGTTTGAGTGCAATTGATACTGCTGACTCACCAGAGAACGGTAATTCACCTGTTAATAATTCATACAATACAATACCAAGTGAATAAATATCCGATTTCTTTGTTGCAATACCACCACGTGCTTGTTCAGGTGATAAGTAATGTACAGTTCCTAAAACTGAATTTGTCTTTGTAAAGGATGTAGCAGTTAATGCCATCGCAATACCAAAGTCAGTAATTTTCACATTACCTTCTTCATCCATCAAAATATTTTGCGGTTTAATATCACGATGAATAATTTGATTTTGATGTGCCATCGCAATTGCTGACGTCAATTGCTTCATAATTTCAACGCTGCGTGCTGGCTCTAACGGTGCATATTGTGTAATGTATTGCTTCAATGTCATTCCTTTAACATACTCCATCACAATATATTGAAGACCTTCTTCTTCACCCACATCATAAATACTAACAATATTTGGATGATTTAAGCTTGTAGCAGATAATGCTTCACGTTGAAAACGTCGATGTGCTTCTTCTTCATTACTAAAGTTATTATGTAGAATCTTAATTGCTACATCTCGATTTAAAATCATATCGTGTGCTAAATACACATTCGACATACCGCCGCCACCAATTACTTCTAGAAGTTTATAGCGACCATTAATTCTCTTACCTATCAGCAACTTCGGCACCTCCATCTCCTAGAGGCTGTGCAAGGATAACAGTAATATTATCTTCACCACCATGATCGTTTGCCAGCTGCACTAATTCTTTTCCTTTTTCGTCGATTGATTGCCAAGAGGTAATGACTTTATGTAATGCTTGCTGATTTACTTTATTCGTTAAGCCATCTGAACAAATGAGTAAATATTCATTTGGCTTAAATGTATATTCATAAAAATCAGGTTCAATTACATCTTCTGTTCCTAATGATTTAATAATATAGTTTTTTTTCGGATGCGTTTCAGCTTCTTCTTCACTAATTTCACCACTATCGACTAAAATATTCACATACGAGTGATCTCGCGTAATCATTTCAATCGTTTCGTCATCAATATGATAGGCACGACTATCGCCAACATGACAAATAGACGCTTCATTTCCTACAATTACAGCAGCAATTAGCGTCGTTCCCATACCTGTACAATTTTCATGTGTCATCGCATATTGATATACGTGACGGTTCAAATCAACAACTGTTTCAAAGAGCCAATCTTTACGATTTGCTGCGGTTGAAAATTCCTCGTCATCGACTTGTTCAAATCTTTCTTTAAAACCTTCTACAGTTAATGTACTGGCAACATCCCCAGCATTATGTCCACCCATGCCATCTGCTACGATGGCTAGGTGGATTTGATTATTGCTGCGGGAAATGACAGTTGCGCGATCTTCATTGACTGACCTTCTTTGCCCGATATCACTTTCAACGGTATACCTCACAACTTTCACCTCATTTAGTGTGCAGTTTCTTCTGTACGTTCTTGTGCACGTAATTGACCACAAGCAGCGGCAATGTCTGAACCTTGTTCACGACGAATTGTTACATTAATTCCACGATCTTTTAATGCCTTTTCAAAAGCAAAGATGCGGTTACGCGATGTACGGATATAATCGCGTTCTGGCACGTAGTTAATTGGAATTAAGTTCACATGGCATTTTACATCTTGGATTAAATCTGCTAATTCATTCGCGATTTCAACTGAATCGTTTTGTTCGGACATTAAACCATACTCAAAACTTACACGACGACCTGTTTTTTGCGTGTAATATTTGACAGCTTTAATCAGTTCATCTAATTTATAAGCTTTTGCGATTGGCATTAATTTTTGACGTGCTTCTTGGTTTGGTGCGTGCAATGAAACTGCAAAATTAATTTGTAATTCTTCATCTGCAAATTCATAAATTTTTGGTACGATTCCTGAAGTTGATACAGTGATGTGACGCGCACCAATATTTAATGATTGCTTATGGTTAATAACACGTAGGAACTGCATCATATTATCGTAGTTATCAAACGGTTCACCAATACCCATAATAACGATACTTGATACGCGTTCATCTACTTCGTCTAATTGACGTTGTACTTTAACAACTTGTTCGATAATTTCACCAGCTAATAGATGACGTTTTAGTCCACCTAATGTTGACGCACAGAATGTACATCCAATACGACAACCTACTTGTGTTGTTACACAAATTGAATTTCCGTAATTATGGCGCATTAATACCGTCTCAATTGAATAACCATCTTGTAATTGGAATAGGAATTTAATCGTACCATCTGTTGATTCTTGCTTAACTAATGTCGTTAACGTACTTAATTCAAAGTTTGCAGTTAATTTATCACGTAGACCTTTTGATAAATTCGACATCTCTTCAAACGTACCGACACGCTTTACATACAACCAATCATAGATTTGTTTCGCACGGAATGCTTTTTCACCATTGGCTTTTAACCAGTCTTCTAATTGCTCTGGTAAAAGAGAGTAAATCGATTCACGTAAGACTGGTTTTTCTTTTTTTACACGTTTTGTTTCTGTTACTGGTTTTAAATTTTCTTGTTCCACTGTTGGAATCTCCTAACGTTTTGGCTTAGAGGTATTATAACCTGTTCAGCACTTCATTTATGCTTTTTTCTCAAAGGCTGCTACAAAAAATCCATCGCTATTAAAATCTTGTGGGAATACTTGCATCATACCTGTTTCACGTAATTCCGTTAAGGCTTCTGGTGCATTTACTACCGGCGCAAGTACAAGATCTGGATGCTTCTCTAAGAAAGCTTCTACCGTTCCATTGTTCTCTAGTTTATCTATTGTACATGTACTATAGACCATCTTACCGCCCACTTTTAATAGTTCATATGCTGATTCTAACAAATCAAGTTGAATCGCATGTAATGAAGCAAAATCCGCTTCACTTTTTGTATATTTAATATCTGGTTTGCGACGAATAACGCCTAAACCACTACATGGCGCATCGACTAAAATACGATCAAACGACTCTTTTTCAAAAGCTTCGGTCGATTTTCGTCCATCCATTACTTGTGTTTGAATGATTGATAAACCAAGACGATTTGCATTTTGCTGAATTAACTTCATCTTATGCTGATGTAAATCCGTCGCAATAAGTTCACCTTCGTTATTCATCTTCTCTGCAATATGCGTTGTTTTCCCACCAGGAGCTGAACACATATCATATACACGCATGCCGGGTTCGACATCTAGTGCATATGCTGGAATCATCGAACTCTCATCTTGGATTGTAATGACACCATCTTTAAATGCTTGTGATTTTGCCGGTTGTCCTTCTACAATGTGTAAACATTCTGGAATGGTTTGACTACGGCGCACGGCATATTTTTCTTCCCATAATGTTTCAAGACCTTTTGTCGTGTCTGCTTTTGTTGCATTGACACGTACAGTTTGTAATGGTGGGAAGTTGTTTTCGATTAATAAGTCTTCGGTCTTTTCTACACCGAATGCATCGATATAACGACGAACTAACCATTCCGGGTGGCTTGTTTCGATTGAAATACGTGTTGTCACATCTTCAATTTTTGTCGTATCTTGTACACCTTCACGTAAAATAGAGCGTAAAATACCATTCACTGTTGCACTGACACCGCGATGTCTCGCACGATGTTTAGCAATCTCAACCGCTTCATTTACAGCCGCATGGTCTGGAATTTTGTCTAAATACACAATTTGGTATAAAGAAAGACGTAATAACCAACGAACCCAGTCATCTAGTTTACCACGAACATACGGTTCAAGATAGTAATCAAGTGTCATTTTATATTGTAATGTACCGTAAGTTAGCTCGGTTAAAAGACCGCGATCTTTTGCATCAATTTTATATTTTTCAATTGTTTGGTGTAACAAAAGGTTACTATAGGCTTGACTTTGATCAACAGCGAGTAAAATTGTTAACGCTGCATCACGTACATTGCCATTCCAAATAGCTGACTTACCTTTTTTTGCTTGTGCGCCTTTATTTCCGTTGGCTGCTTGACGTGCACGCTTTTTTTCTGTTTTTGCTTTACTCATTCAAAGTGATCCCCAATCTCCAATTTCGACCCTACACCATTTAAATAATTGACTGCTGGCATCGCTTTTTTTCCTGCTGGTTGTAATTCTAAAATATCAATCGCTTGTCCTTCACCGGTTGCCACAGTGAAGAATTTTTTCGATTTTGAAATAACCGTACCTGGTTTTTCATTTGTTGTTTGATCTGAAGGCTTTGTTGCCCAAATTTTCACATTCTCACCATTTAATGTTGTATAAGCAACCGGCCATGAGTTTAATCCGCGTACTTGGTTGAAAATCGTACGCGCTGATTTTGTCCAATCGATGCGCTCTTGTTCACGTGAAATATTTGAAGCAAACGTCACTTGTGATTCATCTTGCACAATGCGTTCATTCGTACCTGCAATAATCGCTGGTAATGTTTCTTTTAATAAGTCGCGCCCAACCATACTTAATTTATCGAATAATTGCTCCGTTGTATGCGTATCGTGAATTGGAATTGCTTTTTGTGAAATGATATCACCTGCATCTAACTTTTCAGCCATATACATAATCGTTACGCCTGTTTCTTGTTCACCATCTAATACAGCTTGGTGAATGGGTGCGCCACCACGATATTTCGGTAGTAATGAGGCATGAACATTAATACAACCAAGCTTCGGTGCATCAAGCAATGCTTTCGGTAAAATTTGGCCAAATGCAGCTGTTACAACTAAGTCTGCACCTAAGTCAATAATCTGTTGTAATTCTTCTGAACCACGTAATTTTTCTGGTTGAATAACCGGTAAACCTAACTCAATTGCTGCTGCTTTTACAGGTGGTGGTGTTAACACACGTTTACGACCAACAGGACGATCTGGTTGTGTCACAACTGCTTTAATGTCATAACCTTCTGCATGGAGCATCTGCAAAATCGGCACAGAAAATTGAGGTGTTCCCATAAATACAATCGATGTCATATTTATTCTTCCTCCTCTTCATAAAGTGCTTCTAGTTCTTCTTTTGTCAAAATACGTGTAATTTTCGAGTCGAATAGTACACCGTTTAAATGATCAATCTCATGTTGTAAAACGCGTGCGTCATAGTCATATGCTTCGATTTCAAATAGATTACCATTACGATCTTGCGCTTCTACACGAATACCATTTGAACGTTCTACTTCGCCAAATAATCCAGGGAAGCTTAGGCATCCTTCTACATCAACATTTGTATCAACTGAGTATTCGATAATTTCAGGGTTGACGATTTCTAAAATCTCACGTTCTTCCCCAATCTCAAGTACAGCTGCTTTAATGCCTTCATTCACTTGTGGTGCGGCAATTCCTACGCCATCTGAATCAACCATTGTTTCATACATATTATCTAAAAGCGTCGCCAATTTTTCATCAAATTGTGTTACTTCTTTTGCAGGTGTTGTTAAAACATCTGCTGGATTTTTAATAATCGGTAAAATAGCCATTGTTTCCTCTTTTCTACTGCTAGATGGATGTCGGGTCTAAATCGACGGTCATTAGAACACCCTTTTTCATCCAATCTGTACGGTATATCTTAATTAATTGTTTTAATACATCATGTAATTGTGGTTCTCTTTTATATTTTATCAAACATTGATAACGATATCTATTTTGGATTCTGCTAATGGAAGCAGCGGTTGGTCCAATAATTTGTACTTGGTTCGATAGATGCTGCCCAATATATTCATGTACTAAGGAAGCATATTCTGCTGCGAGCATAACATCTTCATGGCTCACCTGAATTAAGACAACATAATAATATGGTGGATATGAAAAACGACGTCGAATACGCATCTCTTGTTCGTAAAAAGGTTCAAAAATTTGCTCTTTTGCTAATTCAATCGCATAGTGTTCTGGTTCATACGATTGAATGATCACCTCACCTTGCAATTCATGTCGACCTGCTCGTCCACTTACTTGTGTGAGTAATTGATACGTTTTTTCTGCTGCTCTGAAATCTGGTAAGCGAAGTGATGTATCTGCACTCATAACACCGACTAATGTAATACGCGGAAAATCCAAACCTTTTGCAATCATCTGCGTACCAAGTAAGATATCTGCCTTCCCTTCACCAAAATCATTCAACAAACGTTCATGCGCACCTTTTTGACGTGTCGTATCCACATCCATTCGAATAACGCGTGCCTCTGGAAAAACTTTATAAATCTCACTTTCAATCTTCTGTGTACCCGTTCCAAAGAAGCGAATATGTTCACTTTGACATTCTGGACATTCGGTCGGAACAGGCTTTTCATCTCCACAATAATGACATTTTAACTTTTCACTACTGCGGTGATATGTCATGGAGATATCGCAATTGTTACATTGAACAACTGTACCACAATCACGACATAAGACGAATGAAGAAAATCCACGTCGATTTAAGAATAAAACAATTTGTTCCTTTTTCTCTAATCGTTCTCGAATGGCATCTGCTAATGCTCTTGAGAACATCGAGCGATTCCCTGTATGCAATTCTTCACGCATATCTATGACCTGTACAGTCGGTAATGCTTGTGTTTTTGCACGTTGTTTTAATGTTAATAGATGATATACACCTTTTTGCGCGCGTGCAAAGCTCTCTAATGCAGGTGTTGCACTTCCTAAAATAACAGGACATTGATAATGCATACCACGCCAAATGGCTACATCGCGTGCATGATATCTCGGCGTATCTTCTTGTTTATATGTTGTTTCATGTTCTTCATCGAGTATAAGTAAACCGATATTCGTAAACGGTGCAAAAATTGCAGAACGAGCCCCTACTACTACTTTCACTTCACCACGTTGCATTTTTCGCCATTCATCGTATTTTTCGCCTTGTGATAAACCACTGTGCATGACTGCCACAAGTTCACCAAAACGCGCGCGAAATCGTTCTGTCATCATCGGTGTAAGTGAAATTTCAGGTACGAGCACAACCGCTTCTTTTCCTTGATCTAATGCATGTTGAATCGCACGCAAGTAGACTTCTGTCTTCCCACTACCTGTAATGCCATGTAATAAGAAGGTCTCTGGTTGCTGTTCATTCATTTTCTCTGTAATTACATCGAGCGCCACTTGCTGCTCATCCGTAAGTTGCAAAGCATAAGAAGGTGTAATCTCCTGCGTAAAAGGGTCTCGGTATAGCTCTTCTTCAACAAACTTTCCAACCCCTAGTTCCACAAGTGCTCTTTGAACAGAAGCGGATATAAAAATTTCATCTGCTAGATATTGTGGTAAAAAACGCTCACCCACATGTTCCATACACCATTCAATGGCTTGCTTTTGCTTGCGTGCGCGATTAGAAAGTTCCTCATGTTTTTGCTGTAAAAAAGTAAGATTTGCATGTACTTCAAACTTGCGAATTGATTTAATACGCCCTTGTTGCTTCACAACTGTCACAATTTGTACTTGTTTAGACTTCACTGCTTTTTTCAATTCAAGTAAGAGTGCTTCCGTTTCAAACAACTTATACGGAACACGCATCTTCTTCGCAAAATGAGCTTGTAAAGACGATGGTAGCATGGATACTTCTACTAAACATTCCACTTGTTTTTCATATTTCGCTCTCAGTGCAGATGGTAGCATCGCTTGTAGTGCGTCAATTTCATAGCAAAGTGTCTGCTTTGTCATCCACTTCGCCATCTCTAACATTTCCTCTGTTAAAACAGGTTCTAAATCAAGTAATGTGGAAATCGACTTCACCTTATTCGATGCGATCTCTGTCTCCTCTGTTACAGAAATGACAAAGCCAAGTACATCGCGATGCCCAAAAGGTACTTTCACACGACTACCTGGCTCAATTAATGATTCCATCTGTTTTGGCACTTCATAATCAAATGGTCGGTCGACTGGATACGCCGCAACATCGACAATGACTTGTGCAATCATTTCATCTGACCTTCTCGTTCTAAAATATGCAAGAGGAGTTGTTTTGCTAATGCTTCTTTTTGAAGAGACGGGAAGCTTTTTACATAACCACCATGTCCAACAAGTGTCACCGTATTTTCATCTGTTCCAAAACCGCGGTCAGTTTGTGATACATCATTCGCTACGATATAGTCTGCATTTTTCTTTTGTAGTTTACCTTGTGCATAGTGAAGGACATCATTCGTTTCAGCCGCAAAACCAATCAATAATTGATGCGTCTTTTTCTCGCCTAATGTTTTTAAAATATCGGTTGTTCGCTCAAGCTCAATGACCGAGTCGCCTTCTTGCTTCTTCATCTTTTGATTCATCGCATTTTTCGGACGATAGTCTGCCACTGCAGCTGTTTTAATCGCTAAATCACTTTGTTCATAGACAGATAATACCGCTTGTAACATATCTTCTGCACTCTCCACTTGAACAACGGTCATACCTGTTGGTTCAGATAAATCTACAGGCCCTGAAACAAGCGTTACTTCTGCTCCTAAATCACGCGCTGCTGTCGCCATTGCATAGCCCATCTTACCTGATGAAAAATTCGTTAAGTAGCGCACAGGGTCAATTCGTTCACGTGTTGGCCCTGCTGTTACGACAACTTTTTTACCTTTTAGTGGCTGTTCTTTTGGTTCGAAAAATTTTGACACAAGTGCTGTAATTTTTTCAGGCTCTTCTAAGCGTCCTTTTCCAATATAACCACATGCAAGATATCCTTCAGATGGTTCAATAAATGAATAGCCATCTTGTGCTAAACGGTCGATATTACGTAGTACAGCTGGATGATCATACATGTGAACATTCATCGCTGGTGCAATCCATACAGGTGCAGTTGTTGCTAGTAATGTCGTCGTAATCATTTGGTCCGCAATACCATTTGCTAACTTCCCAATCATGTTCGCCGTTGCTGGTGCAACCAACACTAAATCAGGCCAATCTGCTAAATCAATATGTGCAATGACAGATGAGTCTTTTTCGTCAAATGTATCATAAAAAACATCATTTTTACTCATGACTTGAAAACTAAGTGGTTGTACAAATTCCATTGCGGATTCTGACATGATGACTTTCACTTCTGCTCCAGCTTGCGTCAGTTTACTAACAAGTGCGACTGCTTTATAAACAGCAATACCACCTGTTACACAGAGCAAAATCTTTTTATTCGTTAACATATGCTTATCTCTCCTCTATGCACAATCTATCCTAAAAAAGAAGCTCCCAAAGAATAAATCTCTCTGGAAGCTTTGGGAAGAAAATTATACTTCGTCTTCGTAAATAGCTGACTCGTCTTGTTTTTCTTTCGTTAAAACGCCAGCAGCTACTTCTTCAAGAGCTTTCCCTACGTTTTTCACTGATTTATAAGAAGATAGACGCTCTTCTTTACCTTCTTGCATTGCGCGTGCACGCTTTGCAGCTAAACTTACTAAAGAATATTTTGAATCAATTTTTGTTTTTAATACATCTACTGATGGATATAACATGTAGATTATTCTCCCTTCAACATTGCTAAATATTGTTTTTCTACGCGTTCGCGGCGACAATGCTCCGCAACGACAATTGAATTAATACGGTCACAAGCTAATGTAACTTCATCGTTTTCAACGACATAATCATATAAGTTCATCATTTCAAGCTCTTTATTTGCCGCTTCAATACGGTTTGCAATAACTTCCTCCGTCTCCGTTCCACGACCGACTAAACGGTTTTGCAGTTCAGATAAACTTGGAGGCGCTAAGAAAATAAATAGACCATCTGGAACTTTTTCACGAATTTGTGTAGCACCCTGTACTTCAATTTCTAAAAATACGTCGCGTCCTGCATCAAGTGTTTGGTTGACATAGTCAATCGGTGTTCCATAATAATTCCCTACATATTGAGCATACTCAAGTAACTTACCTTGCTCAATTAATGCTTCGAAATCTTCTTTTTCTTTAAAGAAGTAATCAACACCGTCCACTTCGCCTTCGCGCGGTTTGCGTGTTGTCATCGAAATTGAATACTCATAATTCGTATCTGGCTGCGAAAATAGTTCCTTTCGAACAGTGCCTTTTCCGACACCCGAAGGACCTGATAAAACAATCAATAATCCACGTTCTTTTCTCATTTTGTCTCCTTCATCGTTACAAATAATTAATGATACTACTAAAAAAACAATTATTCAATATTTTGAACCTGTTCTCTCATTTTTTCAAGTACCGATTTTGCTTGAACTACTGCAATTGATGCGACAGACGATTGATTTTTAGAACCAATCGTATTAATTTCACGATGTATTTCTTGTAAGAGAAACTCTAATTTACGCCCAATTGGTTGATTGTCTCGTAATGTTTCATCGAGTTGCTCAAAATGACTCGACAATCGATCAAGTTCTTCCGCAATATCGACTCTTTCTGCAAACACTGCAACTTCCGTTAAAATACGGTTCTCCACTTCTTCGGCAGAAGTGATATCTTGTAGTCTTTGCAGGAGTTTTTCGCGATATTTTTCAACTGCTTGAGAAGATACGCTGCGAATCTGTTCAATCTCTTGCATCAGTTCTTGTTTGAAGCCTTGTAATACTTCATATAATTCCTGACCCTCTCGCTCTCTCATTTGAATAAGCGCTGTTGCAGCTTCAGTTACCGCTTCACTTACTGCTTGTAAAAGTGTTTCATGGGGTATTTCGTCTGATTCTACTAAAAAAGCATCTTGCAACCCTAAAATTTCTTGCATCGACCATTCCGCTTCCACAGGCAATACTTGACTTACCTGTTCTCTCGCTTCTTTATAAGCTAGAAGAACGGGAATGTTGACATTAATTTTCGGTGCTTGCTGCTCTTCTTTTTTCAAATTCACTAAAACATCTAGCTTACCTCGTGATAGTAAAGTTGATAGGAGCTTTTTTGTATGAATTTCTGCTTCCATCCATTCTTTCGGGAACTTCGTCGATACTTCTAAAAAACGATGATTCACCGAGCGAATTTCGACGGTTAATCTAAAATGTTCCGTCGTTGTGACACCCCTGCCAAATCCAGTCATACTTCGCACCAAGGTCAGTCACACCCTTCTTTGCATAATAGATTAATTATAGCATAGGTCTGTTTTATTTTGCTTGTAGTTTTATGAAGGAACGTAAAATTCTTAAACAACGAAGCATCTAAAAAAAGAAACCCTGAATTTCCGTTATTTATCATGACAGAAATTCAGAGTGGATACTACATCGCTTCTAATTGTTTACGCAGTGCTTGTACTGCTTTTACTTCTTGTTCATTTGTTTTCTTTAACAATTGTTGTTGCGTTTGAATTGCAGCATCAATTGCTTGGATTTCTTTTGTGAAGTTGGCACCATCTTTTTTAGCTTGTAATGATGCAATGACATCATATAAATCTTCATGTCCCATCACGCGTCCTGCACCCCATTTTAAACGGTCTGCTGGTTGGTCTGTTACATAGTTTGTAAAGTAGTCATATACTTCACGGTCATAATCATATGCATACCAGTTATTATCTACTTTATACAATGATTCATCTAATGCTTTTGAAGCCTTCCCTTTTTCTAATGCTTGTTTAGCTTGTTGAAGTGCTTCGATATTATTTTGTGCATGTTCATGTGGAAAAATTACTTCGTCTTCCCAAGTAAGACGTACAAAATCATCTTGTGCTGATTTAAATGCTGCAAGTAATGCGTCATTTAATTGTTCATTCTCTTTATAAATGCGATTGGCTTCTTTCGTATCACCTGCTGCATGAGCTTTTTCATATGAAGCATTCACTTCATCTACTTTAGCATTCAGTTCTTTCGCCACTTTTTTCGTTTCTGCTAATTCATTCAATAATGTTTTAGCGTCGACATCGCTCATCGTATAAATTTTTTCTTTCACGCTTTTTTCCATCTCATCTAGACGTGTTGTAAAGTGAAGTGGTGTCACAGCTTGTTTATCATACGCCATCGCTAACGTACCGTACATATTCATATGATATTTCATTACCTTTTTATTGTACGTGTCATTATTATCATATTGTGAATGATAATGCGTATGCATGAACTGACTATCTTGGAAGTCATTTCGGATTGCTGGAATACCGGCAATCGAGAATGAGAAGTCATCTGACCAAGTTTGTAATGGTGTTACGATGCGAATACCATCTTTATAAATTCCATCAATTGCTGGAACTGTTGGAATGAAATCTGTTAAGAAATCTTTAAATTCATATACTGAACGAATTTCATTCGTATCCATATGTTCAAATGCAGGTAATTCAAAGTTAATGTTTGCAAATGTTTGTTTTGCCCATTCTGGATGCACTTTGAAAATTTGATTGTATGCACCTGTAGACCAGTCATAACGTGAGTTCGATACGCCCCATTCTTCTGCTGCTAATGCATTGAAGATGATCGTCTTATCTGGTTGATATCCACTGTCTTTCATCGCTTTTGCAATTCCTAACATTAAACCAATTGCCGAGTTATCATCTTGGAAACCGTCAAAGTATGAATCATAATGTCCTGATAATAAAATGTATTCATCTTTATGCTTTCCTTCGATTTTCCCGTAGTAGTTATATGTTTTTTGATTCATTTTCACCGTTGACTTCGCATCAAAATCAACCGTCATTTTATTGTTATTCTTTTTCAACGCTTTCTTTAATTCTTTTGCATCTTTTTGTGACATTGAAAATGCTGGTGCATCTTCTGGACCACAAATATCTTGTGCGTTCAGTGCTGATTCATCTACTTCACCATACCCACCATTTTGTACAGCAATAACCGCTGCTGCACCTTTTAAATGCGCTTGATATGTTGGGTAGTTAATCCACCATTCTTCACGTTGATTAATATCTATTAACACCAGTTTACCTTTTACATCCAACTTCTCTAAATCATCTGCTGTTCCGCGATTTGCATACACGACTTCATACGACTTTTTACCATTTGTATTAAAGTTCGTTTGATAGCCACCTAAAACAGCTAACTGTTCTTTTCCAGATGTTGTTTTAAAAGATAAATCTGCTTTTTCAAATGTCCAAGAATCTACAGTAATCTCGTCTTTTGTTACTTCTTGTAAACCAAGTGATTTCATCTCTTTCTCAATATGCTCACCTGTTTGTAACTCTGCTTCTGAACCTGCAGTTCTGTAACCTAACTTTTCATTCGTTTTAAATTGTTCGAGACCTTTCGCAAAGTCATAGGCGTAATTTTCATCCACTTTACTCATGAATTGTTGTTCTGTTACAACCTCTACACTTTTTTTCTTGTCGTGTTCAGTCTCGTCTTTTTTATCGGCTGCTGTACATGCTACCAACGACGACGTAACAAGCATTCCCAGCGCTAAAACTCCAAAAAACCTTTTCATCAATCACATTCCTTTTCTATTCAAAATTTTCAAAACAAGATAATTAAACAATATATGTCAGTAATCGTCAATCTTTTTTGAAAATTAATTTTTAAAATCCTTTAAAAAAACATTTGTTTGCAATACGTGGTACACTAGATTTAACTATATGGAGTGTTGACAAACTCTAGAACGAAAGAGGATTTGACTATGGCTTATGATGGTTTATTTACAATCGCAATGACAAAAGAATTACAACAACTCGTTACAGGTAGAATTGCTAAAGTGCATCAACCAAATGCACAAGAAGTCATCTTTACGATTCGTGCAAATGGAGCAAATAAAAAGTTATTATTCTCAATTCATCCAACATATGCACGTGTACACATGACGGAACAAACAATTGAAAATCCGCCTGAACCACCGATGTTTTGCTCTTTATTGCGTAAACATGTGGAAGGTGGTTTCATCGAGACAATCGAACAACTCGATGCAGACCGTATTTTAAAGTTGACGATTTCGAGTAAGAATGAGATTGGTGATCCGATTACACGTTATATTTATGCAGAGATTATGGGACGTCATAGTAACTTAATTATGGTCGATGCAACGTCTGAAAAAATTGTGGATAGTTTAAAACACTTACCACCTGCTATGAATAGTTATCGTACGGTTCTCCCAGGTTCCATCTATATTGCACCGCCAAAACAAGATAAGTGGAATCCTATTACGGTAACAGATGAACAACTAGCAGAATTCTTCACTGAGATTCGTGACGCAAAGGAAATTATGCAACAATTCGTCGGATTTTCTCCCTTACATGCGAATGAATTATTATTCCGCGCACAAGAACAACAAGTTCCAACGGTTTCCATCTTCCGCGATTTCGTGAATGAATTTGTAATAGGTGGAACAAAACCAACGTATTTAGAACAAGGAAGAAAAGTGATTTTCTCACCAATTGATTTGCATAGCTTTGAAGAACCAAAAACCTATTACAATACATTGAGTGAATTACTCGATCGTGTATTCTTTGCACGTGCAGAACGTGATCGTGTAAAACAACAAGCAGGCGATTTAGAAAACTGGTTGCAAGCTGAGATTAATAAATTGAAACTGAAACTAAAAAAATTAGATCAAGATTTAAAACGCGCTCAAAACTTAGATCAGTATCAATTATTTGGTGAATTATTAATGGCAAACCTTTATCAATTCGAAAAAGGTGCGAAGTCTGTTACGGTTGAAAATTACTATAGCGAAACAGGTGATAAGATTACGATTCCACTGAGTGAACGCAAAACACCGATTGAAAATGCACAGAGCTATTATGCAAAATACAATAAGTTTAAGCATGCACTTGTCAAAGTGGAAGAACAAATTCAAATTGCGACAGCAGATATTGAATACTTCGAATTGCTTGCACAACAAGTTCAACAAGCGTCTCCTGCTGATATTGAAGAAATTCGCGAGGAATTAGCAGAACAAGGATATATGCGCTTAAAAAAATCGAAACGTCGTAAAAAACCAGTGAAACCAACACCAGAAAAATATGTATCTTCTACAGGTGTGCCGATTTCGGTTGGGAAAAATAATAAACAAAATGATTATTTAACCTTTAAAATTGCACGTAAATGGGAAACATGGTTACATACGAAAGATATTCCTGGTTCACATGTAGTCATTCACTCAGATGATCCGGATGAACAAACGATTTTAGAAGCAGCAACACTCGCTGCATATTTCAGTAAGGCGCGTGAATCTTCGTCTGTACCCGTTGACTATACAGAGGTAAAACAAGTGAAAAAGCCAAGTGGTGCAAAACCTGGTTTTGTTATTTACTTTGAACAAAAAACAGTATTTGTCACACCTGACGAAGCACTTGTGATGCAATTACAAGCAAATACTTAAATCTGAAAAAAGCATGAGACAAAATCGTCTCAGGCTTTTTGCTTCATTATTTTGATTTCATACCAATACCTCTTTGTTCAAGAATATTTAAGATGTATTGCTTCGTGGCTTCACATTCTTCTGAGTAGTTATAATTATAAGATTCTGCTAATGGTTTTGCATAGCGTTCAAATAAGGTAATCATCGTTTGGAGAGCATCTTTTTGTGCTGTACTACTGCCTATTGCATACGTCGTTCGTAATTCTTCAAAATCCTGTTCATCCATATATTCATGTAAATATTTATAAGCATTGCCTAAATTGACACGCTCTAAATGATCTAAGTCCATGACAATTTGAACAGTAGACTCCCAATTCAAGTACGCTTCAAACGCATATACGGATGCCATCTTCAAATAACACTAAAAAAGGATATAATACAAAATCATTTTCTAACTGAATTGGTTCAGGCATTTGCATAATAATACGTGATCCAAAAAATCGAACCACGAGAATTGTTCCAGATAGTTAGGTAGATGTGGTGTAAACAGCTTAACATCTAAATCTGAATAGAGATTCTGTCGACCTGTTGCGACGAATCCTTCACGCCCCTTAAAAAAATACTCATTCATGTTCGCCCATGAATGAGTATAATTAGATGTAGAATTACATGTCGATTGTTTACATACATTTCTTTTTCGACTATCTATAATGGAAAGAAATTCATGTATCCAATACAAAAAATCATTTTATAAATATGGTCACATCATTAAACCATTATTAACCTATTCCACTTTATAGCGATGGCGATCTATCAACCTAAATAGATCAACTATGAAAAATATGCACTGCCATTTTCAAATGATTTATCACTGTAAAAAATTTAAACGGTACAAGCGATTATTTTTCTCGCCTAGTGGCTATTTCACCTCCCTCTCATTTTACCTTCCTACATACGTTACCCCATAAATCCTAATTAATAACTTTTTATCCTTTCATCTCATAAAAAGTATTGAAATCACCTTTATTCTATGATTATGGAAATTCTAGTCCTTTAGTTATGAATATAAAAAGTAAATCTACTACATAATTTCTTTCACTTTTAACAAAATAACGTTCCCACTTGGATCTTTTACAAAAAATCCATTTGTTGCTTCTTGCATTAAAATAAATTGTTTTATATGGTCTTTTGCCTTTTGAAGTGCCTCTTCTGTTGGTAATGCCAACACAATATGATGAAGTCCTGTATGCATAGCTACTGGGTGTGTAATATCTGAACCCGACCAAATATTCCCTGCTAATTGATGATGGTAATCACTTGATGATACGAAAAAGACATGTTCCTCTAATTCCTTCAACTCAAAACCTAAAATATCTGTGTAAAAATCAACACATTCTTCCATACGATCTAATCGCAAGTGGACATGCCCAATTACTGTGCCTAAAGGTAATTCACCATCTGTTGTAAAATCTGCTAATGGTGCAAGCTCTTTAAAATTTAAAGGGTGATTCACGCCTCTTTCATGATTGCCCCACTGTATTTGCGGACGATCTGCATAAATTTCAATTCCATTCCCTTCTAAATCATGGATATAAAAAGATTCATTATAACCATGATCACTGGCACTATCTAAACGTGAGATTGGTATTATTTTGTCAAAATACGGCAAAAATTTCACTTGTTCCTCGGGACTATCAATCGCTTCTTTATTTTGTAGTATATGAAACAATTTAGTGGCGAAAGCTTCTCTACTTGGTAAGAGTAAAGCAAAGTGAAAGAGCCCTGTTCCTTTTGATGGTTGTTCTTTTTCAGCTACTTTTCGCATCTCGATTAAAATATGATTGTCAATTCCTAAAAACGCTTCTTCTTGTGTGCGCTTAATACATTTTAATCCTACTACTCGTTCATAAAATGCAATTTGACGCGTTAAGTCTTTTACTTTTAATACAACACGTTCAATGATTGTCTGTTCATCTAGTTTGAATGTTTCCATACTACCTCACCCTTTAAGCCGACTTTATTCGTTGACTTTATCTTCTATCGAATCTCTTTCTTTTGTCAAATAAAAAATCATTTTTCCATTACGTCTTATACGCAAAAGAAAAATGATTTTTGACTAATCCTCTTGATCATAGCCACCATTTAAAATAAATGCATTCTCAAGATCAACTAATTTATTTAAACGAATACCTTCGATAATCCAAACAATTCCTAGAATTATGAATACGTATAAACCAACTGCTAAGAATGACAAAATAAATGTAAAGAAGCCAAGTGACATAATTGCTAAACCACTACCCATACGATTTAAATAAATGCGATGTGCACCGAAAAATAAACCTAAAAATAACCATAAAACCCAAGCAACTTTTTTACTTTTTAAAGCTGGAGCTGTATCTGTCATTATGTAACCTCCCTTGAACATACATAGTCCCTTTCATCTTAATCCTTTTTTATAAAAAAAGATATGGATTCTCCTCGTCGTTCACAAGAATTACGAATTTTGTCACGTTCTTTTACGAAAAAAGGGTGAAGTACTTTATAAGCACTCCCCCTCTACTATTCGATTATTTTAAGTTACCTGCTTTTAAATCTTTATACCAAGTAAGTAAGCCCGGGATATCTTCTTTTTGAATTGCACCTGTTTCTTCTGCTGCTTCTACAAGTGCTTCAAAATCAGATAAGCTATAGTATGGTACGCCTGCTTTTTCGAAGTTCTCAATCGCTGCTGGTAATAAATAAGAGTACACTGATACAACACCTAGTACTTCTGCACCTTCACGATTTAATGCTTCAACTGCATTAATTGAAGAACCGCCTGTTGATACGATGTCTTCGATTACAACAACTTTTGCACCTTCTTGGAACTTACCTTCTGTTTGCTTTCCGCGACCATGACCTTTTGGTTTTGAACGAACATATACCATTGGTTGTTCCAAAATATCCGCCACCCATGCAGCGTGTGGAATACCTGCTGTTGCTGTACCTGCCACTACTTCACATGTTGGGAATTTTTCTTGAATTAATGCTGCTAATCCTTGCGCGATTGTTTTACGCACTGTTGGATATGAAATTGTTAGACGTGTATCACAGTAGATTGGTGATTTAATACCTGATGCCCATGTGAATAAATCATGTGGACGTAATTCTACTGCTCCTGCCTCTAACATGCCTTTTGCTACTTCGTGTTGAATTGCCATTATGCGTTGCCTCCCCATAGTTGCTGTACTGTATGATATGCTTCGACTGGATTTTCAGCCTTTGTAATTGCACGACCTACAACGATTTGTGTAGAACCTTCTGATTTTGCGAAATCTGGTGTTGCTACACGTTTTTGATCGTGTGATTCGCCGCCCGCTAAACGAATTCCTGGCGTTACTTTAAAGAATGTTTTGCCACAAGCTTCTTCGATTCCTTTTGCTTCTAATACAGAACATACAACGCCATCTAACCCTGCTTCTTTTGCTAATACGGCATAGTTAATCACCGACGCATCTAAGCTTGTTAAAATATTTTGTTCTTTTTGCATTTGTTCTTCTGTTGTAGAAGTTAACTGTGTTACCGCAATAAGTGCTGGACGTTCTTGACCAGCTGGCGTGCCTTCAATCAGACCTTCCATTGCTGCTTGCATCATGTGTGAACCACCTGCTGCATGAACGTTTACAAGATCTACACCTAGCTTTGCTAAACCTTTCATTGCGGACTTCACTGTGTTTGGAATATCATGTAGTTTTAAATCAAGGAAGATATCATGACCCATCTCTTTAATTGTTTCGATGATAGCTGGACCTTCTTGATAATATAACTCCATGCCTACTTTGACAAAAAGTTTTTCATTAAATTGTTCTAGAAATTCGATTACTTCCACTTTACTTGATAAATCAAGTGCGATAATTGGATTTGTATTCATTAACGGTGACTCCTTCCGATTACTTCTGAAATGTGTGCATAACCTAGCTCGTCTAGCTTAGCTGGTAATTGCTCAATGATGTTTGGACAAACAAAATGATCAACAAAGTTTGCTGTCCCTACTGCGACTGCGCTTGCACCTGCTGATAAGAAGTCAATGACATCTTGTGCATCGGCAACGCCGCCCATACCGATAATCGGAATATTTACTGCTTGGCTTACTTCATATACCATACGAATCGCTACTGGTTTGACTGCTGGTCCTGATAAACCACCTGTACCATTTGCAATAACAGGTTTTCCTGTTTTTTCGTGTAGACGCATACCTACTAATGTATTAATCATCGTAATACCATCTGCACCGCCTGCTTCTACTGCTTTCGCAATATCTACAACACTCGTTACATTTGGTGATAATTTCACATAGACAGGTACACTTGACACTGCTTTGACTGCCGCTGTTAATTCTTTTGCTGTTTGAGGATCTGTACCGAATTGAATCCCGCCACATTTAACGTTTGGACAAGAGATGTTCAATTCAAGTGCATGTACGTTTGGCGCTTGTGAGATACGTTTTGCTACTTCTACATAATCTTCTGTTTCTGTACCAGCTACATTTGCAATAATTGGCACATCATATTTTTCTAACCATGGTAACTCATGTTCTAACACATGTTCTAAACCTGGGTTTTGTAGACCGATGGCATTCAACATACCTGCTGAAGTTTCGGCTACACGTGGTGTTGGATTACCACGACGTGTTTCAAGTGTTGTTGCCTTAATCATAATGGCACCTAGCTTTGATAGATCGTATAACTGCGCATACTCTTGACCGAAGCCGAAGCAACCTGAAGCTGGCATAATTGGGTTTTTAAGCGACAACCCTGGTAATTCGATATTTAAACGATTGCTCACAGTGCGACAACTCCTTTCGGGAATACAGGTCCATCTGAACATACTTTTTTGTAATCACCGTCTGTTGTGTCGCAAATACAAGCGTAGCAAGCACCGATACCGCAGCCCATACGTTCTTCAAATGATAGGAAACCTTTTTTCTCTGGATAGAATGTTTCTAAAGCACTTAACATTGGTAATGGTCCACAGCTATAAAATACATCGAACTCTGGTTTTACCTCTGCTAATAAATCCGTTACAAAACCTTTTGTGCCTTGTGTACCGTCAGCTGTCACGATATATGTATCGCCTAGCGCTTTGAACTGTTGTTCATAGAATACATTCGCTGCTGATTGGAAACCAAGTACATGGATGGTTTTAACGCCACGTTCATTTAATCTCTTTGATAGCTCATAGAGAGGAGGTACACCAATACCCCCACCTACTAATAGAGCTGTTTCACCAGGTGCAGCTTCTTCGATTGGAAAACCATTTCCTAACGGTCCAAGAACATCCACTTCATCTCCGGCTTTTTTCGTAGACAATATTTTCGTTCCTTTTCCGCCTGCACGGTAAATCATTTTAAATTGCATTGCATCGTGATCAATTTCCGCGATACTGATAGGTCTTCTTAAAGAAGGCTCGTAGTGGTCTTCTACACGGATATGAACAAATTGTCCAGGCTCTTTCATTTCAAGTGTGAGTTGACCAATTAAAGTCAGCTCAAAAATATCATCTGCTATCTGCTTTTGACGAACTACTTTCATACGTTCTTGTTGGATCATGGTTTCGTGCACCTCCGCTTTTTTTACATTTGTTCTGCTGTGAATGTCATTGATTCAATTACTCGTAAGATTGCTTCTGCTGTATCAAGTGAAGTTAAGCAAGCTACACCGTTTTCTACTGATTCACGACGAATTCGGAATCCGTCACGTGCTGGTTGCTTCCCTTTTGTTAATGTGTTGATAACAAGCTGTGCGTTACCTTTTTGAATCACATCTAATAATGTTGGGCCGTTTGAGCCGATTTTATCAACTACTTGTACTTGTACACCTGCTTCTTCAAGTGCTGCCGCAGTACCTGGTGTTGCTAAAATGCTATAACCGATATTAACAAAACGTTTTGCTAGTTCTGTTGCTTCTTCTTTGTCTTTATCTGATACAGTCATTAATACTGAACCATGATCTTCAATCTTCATACCTGCTGCAACGAAACCTTTGTATAATGCTTTTTCAAGTGTTGAGTCTTTACCCATAACTTCACCTGTTGATTTCATTTCAGGTCCTAATGTTGTATCAACACGACGAAGTTTTGCAAAGCTGAATACTGGAACTTTTACAAATACGCCGTCTTTAATAGGCGCTAAACCTACTGGATATCCCTGTTCTACAATTGATTGACCTAAGATTGCTTTTGTCGCAACATTTGCCATTGGAATGTTTGTGATCTTACTTAAGAATGGCACTGTACGTGAAGCACGTGGGTTGACTTCGATTACGTAAACAATGTCATCTGAGATAACATATTGGATGTTCATTAATCCTTTAATGTTTAAACCTTTTGCTAAACGTGTTGTGTAGTCTACTAATGTGTCGATATGTTTTTGTGATAAATCTTGTGTTGGATATACAGCGATTGAGTCACCTGAGTGAACACCTGCGCGTTCAATATGTTCCATGATGCCAGGAATACATACATTTTCGCCGTCACAGATTGCATCGACTTCAATCTCTTTACCTGTTAAGTAACGGTCGATTAATACTGGGTGTTCTGGTGAAGCTTCTACTGCTGTCGCCATGTAGTGCTCAAGTTCTGGCGTGTTATAAACAATCTCCATCGCACGTCCGCCCAGTACATATGAAGGACGAACAAGTACAGGATAACCGATTTCCTCAGCAATTGCTACAGCGTCTAGTGTGTTTGTAGCTGTTTTACCAAGTGGTTGTGGAATACCGATTTCGTGTAATGCTGCTTCAAAACGGTCACGTGATTCTGCACGGTCGATATCATCTAATGATGTACCTAAGATTTTAACGCCGCGTGCTTCTAGTTTATCTGCTAAGTTGATTGCTGTTTGACCACCGAATTGAACAACAACGCCTTTTGGTTGTTCTAAATCAACGATGTGCATAACATCTTCAATTGTTAATGGTTCAAAGTATAGTTTATCTGAGATTGAGAAGTCTGTAGATACAGTTTCAGGGTTTGAGTTGATGATGATTGCCTCATATCCTGCTTCTTGAATCGCCCATACAGAGTGTACTGTCGCATAGTCAAATTCTACACCTTGTCCGATACGAATTGGACCTGAACCAAGTACGATTACAGATTCACGATCTGTTTTGATTGATTCGTTTTCGTCGCCATATGTTCCGTAGAAGTATGGTGTTTCTGATTCGAATTCAGCTGCACATGTATCAACCATTTTATAAACTGGAATGATACCATGTTCTTTACGGAAGTCATATACTTCTTCTTCTTTCATGCCCCATAATTTTGCGATTGTTTCGTCTGCAAAACCAATTTTCTTCGCATGACGTAATGTTTCGACGTCTTTTACATTGTTACGAAGTACTTCTTCATAATCTACAATGTTTTTAAATTTATTTAAGAAGAATAAATCAATTTGTGACCATTCATGAATTTGCTCGATTGTAACACCGCGGCGTAATGCTTCTCCTAGGAAGAATAAGCGCTCATCGCCTGCTTTTGTAATACGTTTTTGAATCCACTCGTCTGTTAATTCTTCTGCATGTTTCATTTCAAGATGCTTGTGTCCTGTTTCAAGTGAACGAACTGCTTTTAACATCGCTTCTTCAAAGTTACGACCAATCGCCATAACCTCACCTGTTGCTTTCATCTGTGTTCCAAGGTTACGTTTTGCACCTTCGAACTTATCGAATGGCCAGCGTGGAATTTTCGCTACGATGTAGTCAAGTGCTGGTTCGAAACAAGCATATGTTTTACCTGTTACTGGGTTAATCATCTCGTCTAATGTTAAACCTACCGCAATTTTCGCTGCTAATTTTGCAATTGGGTAGCCCGTTGCTTTTGAAGCAAGTGCTGATGAACGTGATACACGTGGGTTTACTTCGATAATGTAGTAGTTGAAGCTATGTGGATCAAGTGCTAACTGTACGTTACATCCACCTTCAATACCTAATGCACGAATGATTTTTAATGATACATTACGTAACATTTGGTATTCGCGGTCTGATAATGTTTGTGACGGTGCTACTACGATTGAGTCACCAGTGTGAATCCCTACAGGGTCAACGTTCTCCATGTTACATACAACGATTGCATTATCTTTTGAATCACGCATTACTTCATACTCAATCTCTTTATAACCTGCAATTGACTTTTCAAGTAGACATTGTGTTACAGGTGAGTATTTTAAACCAGAAGCAACGATTTCGTGAAGCTCTTGTTCGTTTTCACAAATACCGCCGCCTGTTCCACCAAGTGTAAATGCTGGACGAACGATTACAGGGTAACCAACTTGGTCTACGAAAGCTTGTGCTTCTTCCACTGTGTGAATGATTTCTGATTCTGGTGTTGGTACATCTAGTTCATACATTAAGTTACGGAATAAATCACGGTCTTCTGCTTGGTGAATCGCATCTAATTTTGTTCCTAAGATTTCAATGTTCAGTTCATCAAGAATTCCTGAATTATGTAGCTCAATTGCCATATTCAGACCTGTTTGACCACCTAATGTTGGTAGGATTGCATCTGGACGTTCTTTACGAAGAATACGTGATACGAACTCTAAACTGATTGGTTCGATGTAAACTTTATCAGCAATTTCTGTATCTGTCATAATTGTTGCTGGATTTGAGTTGATTAGAATAACGCGGTAACCTTCTTCTTTAAGAGATAAACAAGCTTGTGTACCTGCGTAGTCAAATTCTGCGGCTTGTCCAATAACAATTGGACCTGAACCGATTACTAAAATGGATTGAATGTCTTGGCGTTTAGGCATGTTGTGATTGCTCCTTCCCAGCGTATGTATTCATTAATTCGATAAATTCGTCAAATAAGTGATTTGAATCTTCTGGTCCCGGTGATGCTTCTGGGTGATATTGCACTGTGAATACAGGATGTACTTTATGGCGTATTCCTTCAACTGTACCGTCATTTAGTGCAACATGTGTAATTTCTAAATCTGTTCCTTCTAATGAATCTGGGTCAACTGCGTAACCATGGTTTTGAGACGTTAATTCTGTACGACCTGTTTTTAAGTCTTTAACTGGATGGTTTGCACCGCGGTGACCGAATTTTAGTTTGAATGAGTCTGCGCCACTTGCTAGAGCGAATAGTTGGTGACCTAAGCAAATACCGAAGATTGGCAATTGTCCGATTAGTGCTTTGATTGTTTCTACTGCTTCTGGTACATCTTTTGGATCCCCAGGTCCATTCGATAACATCATACCGTCTGGATTATATGATAGAATTTCTTCTGCTGTTGTATTGTAAGGTACAACGACTACGTCACAATCACGTTTATTTAATTCGCGTAAGATACCATGTTTCATACCGAAGTCCATTAAGACTACTTTTTTACCGCGACCTGGTGATGGATAAGCTGATTTTGTCGATACTTGCTCAACTTGGTTTGTTGGGAATGTTGTATTTTGTAGGCGTGTTACTACTTCTTCTACATTTACTTCTTCGCCAACAGCTGTAATATAGCCCTTTACAGAACCTTCTGTACGAATCATACGTGTTAATTTACGCGTATCAATCCCTTCAATTCCAGGGATATTTTTTTGTTTACAAAATTCATCAACTGTACGCTCTGAACGGAAGTTTGATGGTGTTTTTGCTAGTTCTTGTACAACGAAACCTTTAATTGCTGGAGCAATTGTTTCAAAGTCATCACGGTTCATGCCGTAGTTCCCGATTAATGGGTATGTCATGGTTACAATTTGACCGCAGAATGATGGGTCTGTCATTGTTTCTTGGTAACCTGTCATTCCTGTTGTGAATACTACTTCACCATCTGATCCATTCTCGCTACCAAATGCTGTTCCTTCAAATACTTCACCATTTTCTAAAATTAATTTTCTCGTTTTCATTGTGCATCCTCCCAAACGATTTGTCCGTTATAAATTGTCATCACTGGCCAACCTTGTGCTGTCCAGCCATTGAACGGTGTGTTGCGACCCATTGATACAAAGCCTTCTGCATCAATTTGTTGCTCTTTTTCTAAGTCAATTAAGACTAAATCTGCTGAAGCGCCAACTTCAATTTTACCGTATGGCAATTTGAAGATTTCTGCTGGTTTTGTTGCCATCCACTCAATTAATTGTTGTAGTGTCCACTTACCTGTTTTTACAAAGTGTGTGTACAGTAATGGGAAGGCTGTTTCAAAACCAACGATACCGAATGGTGCACCAACCATACCACAGCATTTTTCTTCTACTGTATGTGGCGCGTGATCTGTTGCGATACAATCGATTGTACCGTCAAGTAATGCTGCATGTAATGAATCCTTATCTTCAATTGCACGTAAAGGAGGGTTCATCTTCCAGTTTGCATCATCTGATGGAATATCCATCTCTTCTAATAGTAAGTGATGCGGACAAACTTCTGCTGTTACATGAATGCCTGCTGCTTTTGCATCGCGTACAGCACGTACGGATTCTTTTGTTGATACGTGACATACGTGATAGTGAGCGCCTGCTGCTTCCGCAAGAAGTACGTCGCGTGCAATTTGTACAGATTCACAGATTGAAGGAATACCTGGTAAACCTAATTCTTTATTACGCGTTCCTTCATGCATAACACCGTCATAGATTAATGAGTTATCTTCACAATGTGCGACAACTGTCATACCGATTGCAGCTGCGTCTTTCATTTGTTCATACATTGTTGCTGCTTCTTGTACACCAACGCCGTCATCTGAAAATGCGACTGCACCATGTGCTTTTAATGCTGCTAGATCGGTACGCTCATCACCTGACTGTGCCACTGTTAATGAACCATATGGTAGCACGCGAATCACTGCGCGTTCTTCGATTAATTGATTAATCATGTCTAAATGCTCTACTGAATCAGGTACTGGGTTTGTATTTGGCATCGCGCAAATTGTTGTGAAACCACCCTTTGCTGCCGATGCCGAACCTGTTGCGATTGTTTCTTTATGCTCATAACCTGGTTCGCGTAGATGTGTATGTACATCGACAAAACCTGGAGATACGACAAGCCCTTTACCATCAATTACTTCTGCACCTTCTACCGTAATCGTCGATTGGATGTCTGCTACTTTTCCATCTTCCATTAAGATATCCACTTGCTGTAATTCGCCTTGCTCGTTTAACATTTGTACATTTTTTAATAGTTTTGTCATGTTAATCTCTCCCCTTTAAAATTTGCTCCATGATCGCCATACGAATGTATAAACCATTTTTCATTTGTGCGAAGATTCTTGAGCGCTCACACTCTACTAATGATGAATCGATTTCTACACCGCGATTAATTGGTGCAGGGTGCATGATGATTGCACCGTCCTTCATTTGCTTTTCACGCTCAACCGTTAAACCGTATTGTGCATGATAACTCTCTGTTGTGAACCCTTCATATGCTGCATCACGTTCATGTTGTACGCGCAGTAACATAATCACGTCGCTCGTTTCGATTTGTTGATCCCACTCATGTTGTGCGTCAAACTCACCTTGCCATTCTGGAGGACATACAAAGTGAACATCTGCGCCCAACTTTTCAAGTGCAATCGCATCTGACTTCGCTACACGACTATGTGAAATATCACCTGCAATCGTTACTTGTACGCCTTCAAATCGTCCGAACTCTTTATAAATCGTATATAAATCAAGTAGTGATTGTGATGGATGTTGTCCTGCTCCGTCTCCTGCATTGACAATCGCTACGTCTACCCCTTCTAGTAACTCTTCATAATACGCATCTTGTTTATGTCGAATAACAACTGCGTCAATTCCGCTCTGCTGAATTGTTTTTACTGTGTCGTATAAAGTTTCTCCCTTTAATACACTTGAAAAGCCTGTATCAAATGGAATGACTGTCGCTCCTACACGACGCTCTGCCACTTCAAATGATGTTTTCGTACGTGTACTTGGCTCAAAAAAGAGGTTTGCAACAAAGTATTCTTTCTCTAGTTGTGGTTGTGCGCCCGCCTCGAATTCAGCCGCTCTGTTTAAAATCGTCATAATTTCTTCTGTTGATACTTCATCCATTGACAGTAAATTTTTCATTTCTGCAGATCCTCCTCATTTTTCATAAGAAAAGCCTCCCTAAATTTGGTTAGGGAGGCTTAAGATGGGTATGACAAGGTAGAGAGGTAGTGTATAGACTACTTCCGTACAAATCACAGCACCCTTCTTTGCCTCTCTGGGCAATCTTTAAAAGGTTATTTATTATTTATTTTTCAAGTTGTTTTTCACGTTCTTCTTCTGCTTGTAACTCAATATCCGGCTGTGCTTTACCTGGTAAGATGACATTTAAAATCACACCGACGATTGCTGCTAAAGCCATACCTTCGATTGCAAAATCATTGCCTTCAATACCGAATGCATTTTGCCATAAAATCTTACCGCCACCGATTCCTAAGATTAAGATTACCGAAGCGATAACTAAGTTACGTTTATGATCGAAGTCGATTTTGTTTTCAACTAACATACGTAGACCAGATGAAGCGATAATACCGAATAGTAGAATCGATACACCACCAAGTACTGGTGCAGGGATTGTGCTTACAAGTGCCATTAACTTACCTGAGAATGCAAGTAGCATAGCGAATACTGCCGCACCGCCGATGACCCATACGCTGAATACACGTGTTAACACTAATACACCAATGTTTTCACCGTAAGTTGTTTTAGGTGGTCCACCTACTAATGCTGAAAGGAATGTACCTAACCCATCACCTAGTAATGAACGATTTAGACCAGGGTTTTTAATATAGTTACGTTTTACAATTTTCCCTAATACTAATTGGTGACCAATATGTTCTGAAATCGTTACGATAACAATCGGTACCATCGCAAGCGCAATCGCCGGTGTAAAGTTAATTGTGTAATCGACACCTGGTATTAAGAAATTTGGTACTTCAATCCATGCCGCATCAACTACTTTTGAAAAGTCGATAAAGTTTGTACCTGCAATTTTGTCTGAAATTAATGCTGCTACATAACCTGCAATTAAGCCAAGTAAGATTGGCATTGTACTTACTACACCTTTAATGAAGTTGTTCACTAAGATGGCTGCTGCTAATGTAATCAGCGCAATGATGAAATACGATGCATGATACACTTTTGTACCGTTTTGTAATGTTTCATTCATTGACATATCTACAGCGGTTGCTGCTAAACCTAAACCGATAACCATAATAACAGGTGCTACAACGATTGGCGGTAATAAACGCATTAACCATTTATAACCTGTTTTCCAAATCACTAGTGCGACTATACCGTATGTCACACCAACTAGCATGGCGCCTAGCATGGCTCCACCTGGTCCGCCAAATGACTGTGTTGCAACCATCATTGGTGCGATAAATGCAAATGATGATCCTAAGTACGCTGGAACTTGAAAGCGTGTAATTAATAAGAAGAATAATGTTGCAACGCCACTTGTTAAAAGGGCAATTGCTGGTGATAAACCTGTTAATGTTGGAACAAGGATTGTCGAACCAAACATCGCAAACATATGTTGTAAACTAAGTGTTAAAAGTTGGCTCGTTTTCGGCTTGTCGTTAATATCTAATACTGCATTTGTCATATCTATAATGTCCTCACATTCTATCTTGCTTATTCGTAAATGGCTACTTGGTCTGTATCGTCTACTTCCACCATGCTTACAACAATGCGTTCATGACTTGCTGTTGGAATGTTTTTCCCTACGAAGTCTGCACGAATTGGTAGTTCACGATGTCCTCTGTCAACTAGAACGGCTAGTTGAATTTGTGAAGGTCTACCGACATCCATTACAGCGTCCATTGCTGCACGTACCGTACGTCCTGTGTACAATACATCATCTACGAGTACAACTTTTTGATTCGTTACATCATCTGTAATATCTACTTGTTGTACGAGTGCTTCTCCGTTATTCGTCTTTGTCGATAAGTCATCACGATAAAGTGAGATGTCTAATTCTCCTGAACGAATTTCTTTTTTCTCAATCGTATTGATTTTTTGTGCTAAACGTTTCGCTAAGTATGCACCGCGTGTTTTGATTCCAACTAAAATCACTTCATCAATACCCTCATTGCGTTCGATGATTTCGTGTGCAATTCGTGTTAAAGCACGATTCATACCTGCTTGATCAAGAATTTCTGCTTTTTTTGTCACGGTTATTACCTCCCTATTTCGTGGCATAAAAAAAACTCCCGAGCGTTATGCCCGAGAGGTTATAGGTATACTTATAGATATGTCAAATACACTGTACGCATACAGTAATCCCACATTCTTCGCATCCTTTTCAGCCTCTCTGGACTGTCTTTAAAGGTGAATATTAGTTTTTCACTGTTATCAGTATATGCTCTATGACTTAAAGTGTCAATTGCTTTTTTATTTTTTATCGTATGAAGATTTTAGTTCGTTCAATAATGCGTCAAACTCTTGTGGCATTGGCGCTTCAAACTCTAAATATTCATTCGTACGTGGATGAACAAAACCAAGTACACCTGCGTGTAATGCCTGACCACCGATATCCATTGTCTTTTTCGGTCCATATTTCGGATCGCCTACTAATGGATAGCCGATGTAGTTCATATGCACACGAATTTGGTGTGTACGACCTGTTTCAAGACGGCATTGTACTAATGTATAGTCTACACCAAAGCGACCAATCACTTGGAAATGTGTTACAGCGTGCTTTCCTTCATCTACAACGCCCATTTTTTGACGGTCTTTTTTGTCACGTCCGATTGGTGCATCAATTGTACCTTTATCATGTGGAATATGACCATGAACTAATGCAATATAACGACGTGTTACAGACTTATCGACTAGTTGTTGTACAAGCGACTCATGTGCTAAATCATTTTTAGCAACCATTAATAAACCTGATGTATCTTTATCAATACGGTGAACAATTCCTGGACGCATCACACCATTAATACCTGATAAATCTGTTACTTGATGCATTAAACCATTCACTAATGTACCGGTTGTATGACCAGGCGCTGGATGAACAACCATACCTTTTGGCTTATTCACAACTAATACATCTGCATCTTCATAAACGATTTCTAAGTTTAAATCTTCTGCTAAAATTTCAAGCGGCTCTGGTTCTGGTGGATTCACGACAATTTCATCGTTCTCTTTTAGTTTATATGTTTTTTTTACTTTTTCTCCATTTACTAATAAATGACCTTCATCAATAAATGTTTGAATTTGACCACGCGACCATTCTTCTTGTAAAGCTCCTAAGACTTTATCAAGACGTTGACCTTTTTGTTCTGCTGTAATTAAAAATGTTTCTGACATTACTTCACCTTTTTCTTTACTTTTCGATCTTCGAAAAGAATATATATAATTAACATAATAACGCCGAGCGTTAACGCTGCATCTGCAATATTAAAAATCGGGAATTGATAATTGATTCCTGGGATTAATACACTGACAAAATCGACAACTTCTCCACGAAATACTCGGTCGATAAAGTTACCAATTGCACCACCTAAAAGCATCATTAAACTCGCCTGTAATAACGGTTTTCTTTTTGCTTCTTTATGGTAAAAATAGATAATCCCTACGACCACGACTACTGTAATGATGGCGAATAACCAGAATTGATCTTGTAGAATTCCCCACGCAGCGCCGCGATTTCGATGCGAATAAATAGATAAATATGGGTCAAATACCGACACTTCTTGTCCAAGTTCCATATTGTCTACTACAAACCACTTCGTTACTTGGTCTAACACAATAACAAATAATGCAATAAGATAATATTTAAACACCTTGTTTCCTCCGTCTATACAATATGTTACTCATTTTACCATACCCATTCACTTTTTGAGAAATAACCGAAAGATTTTTTTATTCATGTTCTACTTCTTTCACGAATTGCACACAAAGAAAAACATCTTCCCAAACCGAATGAACGATTATAGGAAGATGTTTAAATTCTTATTATTCAGCTTCTACGTAATAAGCTTCTACTACTTCTGCACAATGTGCGCAAAGTGTAGGGTGTTGTTCATTAGAGCCAACTGTTTCTGAAATTGTCCAGCAACGCTCACATTTTTCACCTTCAGCTTTTTCTACTGTTACCGCAATACCATCTTGCTCTATAGCGCTATCAGGTGCTTCGCTTGTTAAGCCACCTACTACAAATTGAGAAACGATGCTTAATTGCGCATAGTTAACTGTAGGGTCTTGTAGCAATGCTGTTGTTTGCTCATCACAGTAAACTGTTACTTTCGCTTCAAGTGATTTACCGATAACTTTATGGTTACGCGCTTGTTCAAGTGCTTTCAACACAACACTACGAATTTCCATAATACGTGACCATTTTTCATCTAATGCTTCGAAATTGGCTTTTTCAACCGCATCTGGCATGTCTGTTAATTGAACAGAAGGTACATCTGTTTCTTCTAAATACGACCACATTTCATCCGCTGTATGTGGAATGATTGGTGATAATAGTTTTAGTAATGCATCTAATGTATCCGCAATAACAGATTGCATCGCACGACGAGCTGGTTGATCATAACCTTCAATATAGACAACATCTTTCGCAAGATCTAAGTAGAATGAACTTAAATCAGATGAGATGAAGTTGTTCATCGCTTTATACACTGTTGCAAATTCATATGCATCATATGCTTCACGAACTGTTTTGATGAACTGTTGTAACTTCATATACATGTATTGATCTACTTCACGTAAATCTTCATATGCTACATAGTCTGTTTCACGATTGAAGTCGTGTAAGTTACCATGTAAGAATTTAAGCGTATTACGTACTTTACGATATACTTCCGAAACTTGCTTTAACATATCCATTGAGATACGAACGTCTGCTGTATAGTCAACAGAAGCAACCCATAGACGTAGGATATCTGCACCGTATTGATTCATTACTTTAGATGGCGCGATGATGTTACCAAGTGATTTAGACATCTTACGACCATCACCATCTAGTACGAAACCATGTGATAGTAAACCTTTATAAGGTGCGTGACCATTAATTGCAACCGATGTGATTAATGACGAGTTGAACCAACCACGATATTGGTCAGAACCCTCTAAGTATAAATCAGCTGGGTAGCGTAATTCTGGACGCTCATCTAATACACCTTGATGTGTTGAACCTGAATCAAACCATACATCCATGATGTCATTTTCTTTTGTAAACTCACCATTTGGTGAACCAGGATGTGTGAAGCCTTCTGGTAATAACTCTTTTGCTGTTTTTTGGAACCAAATATTTGAACCGTGTTCACGGAATAAGTTTTGTACGTGTTCAATTGTTTCTTTTGTAATAATTTCTTCACCGTTCTCAGCATAGAATACAGGAATTGGAACACCCCATGTACGTTGACGAGAAATACACCAGTCACCACGATCACGAATCATATTATACAGACGTGTTTCGCCCCATACAGGTGTGAAGTTTGTCTCACGAATCGCTTGTAATAATTCGCCGCGGAAACTTTCAATTGATGCAAACCATTGTGGTGTTGCACGGAAAATAACTGGTTTTTTTGTACGCCAGTCATGTGGGTACGAGTGCTCGAAGAATGTTTTGCTTAATAAAGCACCTACTTCTTCTAACTTATCACAGATTGGTCCATTTGCTTTTTCATAGAATAAACCAGCAAATTCACCTGCATCTTCTGTCATCATACCTTTGTTATCAACGATTGATAATGTTTCAAGACCATAACGTTTACCAACTTGATAGTCATCTTCACCATGGCCTGTTGCTGTATGAACACACCCTGTACCAGCTTCTGCTGTTACGTGGTCACCTAACATCACTAATGATGTGCGGTCAAATAAAGGATGTTTCGCTGTTACGTTTTCTAAATCTGCACCTGAGATTTCACGATCAATCTCCACATTTTCAAAACCTAGTTTTTGTGCAACGTCCTCTAATAAATCTTTTGCTACGATATATTTTTGATCGTTTGCTTTCACTACAATATAGGTGAATTCAGGATTTACTGAAATACCTAAGTTCGCTGGGATTGTCCATGGTGTTGTTGTCCAGATGATGAACTTTTCATCTTGGTTCACAACGCCTTTTCCATCTTCTACAGCGAATGCTACATAAATTGATGGTGATGTTACATTAGCATATTCGATTTCAGCTTCTGCTAATGCTGACTCACTTGAAGGTGACCAGTAAACAGGTTTTAAACCTTTATAGATATAACCCTTTTCAGCCATACGACCAAATACACCAATTTGACGAGCTTCAAACTCAGGGTTTAATGTGATATA
The DNA here is from genome assembly GCF_038003625.1 of Kurthia sp. FSL E2-0154. Taxonomy (NCBI): domain Bacteria; kingdom Bacillati; phylum Bacillota; class Bacilli; order Caryophanales; family Caryophanaceae; genus Kurthia; species Kurthia sp. FSL E2-0154. The sequence continues at coordinate 341,878 of NZ_JBBOPO010000001.1, read as the reverse complement.
TGGGTTTTCCCAATCACCACGAACACCAATACGACGGAATTGTTCACGTTGGTTATTTACTTGTTCATATGCATATTGCATACATAACTCACGGAATTCTGCTACCGACATTTTTTTGCGGTCATGTCCTTTTTTAGTTAATGCTTGTTCAATTGGTAAACCATGCGTATCCCAACCAGGAACGTACGGTACAAAATAACCTGTCATTGAGCGGTGACGGTTAATCATATCTTTTAATACTTTGTTTAAAGCATGACCCATGTGTAAATCGCCGTTCGCATACGGAGGTCCATCATGTAAGATAAATGGTGTACGATCTTTTGTACGTTCAAGAACAAGTTTATTAATATCCATCTCGTTCCATTTATCTTGGATTTTTGGTTCGTTGTTTGGTAAATTTCCACGCATCGGGAAATCAGTTTTTGGCATCAATAGTGTATTTTTATAATCCATATTGAAGTTCCTCCTCTAATTCATCTCATATTTTCCCTAGGAAATTTCCCAGGAAATAAAAAAACTCCCCATCCCAAAGGGACGAGGAGGAGTATTCTCGCGGTACCACCCTAGTTGCAAACTAATTCTACTTAATTTGCCTCTTAGAACACAGTAACGGTGTGCGCCCGAGATTGCTTACTAAATCTGTTCAGCAATCTAGTTCAAGAGTGATTTTCTCTTATGATTACGTTGTCCGAGCTTACACTATCCTCGAATCGCTTTACTGCTCTCATAAAATACTGTCTCTATCAATACTTTTATACATATAATGCGATTATAAAAAAACGTTTCGCATTCGTCAAGTAGTACTCAACTATTCTTGTGGTAAATTTAAATGTTCTAGCTCTGATGTATCTGCTTCATATTCCATCAAATGATCCCAATCATCATTCTCGATTAAGTCCAATTGTGCTTCTACAATCATTTTAAAGCGATTGCGGAATACTTTTGATTGTTTTTTCAGTTCTTCAATTTCCATCGCAATGCGACGCGCTTTTGAAAGTGCTTCGTTCACAATGCGATCGGCATTTTTCTCTGCTTCTTTCACAATTAACTTCGCTTCTTTTTGTGAATTACGACGCACTTCTTCAGCCGCTTCTTGTGCCACAATAATCGACTTTTGAAGTGTATCTTCTAAAGAGTTATAATGACCAATTTGCTCATTCATCGATACCAGACGGTTTTCCAATTCCTTTTTTTCGTCTAAAATGACTTTCAAATCTTCCATGACTTGTTCTAAAAATTCATTAACCTCATCTTCATTATATCCACGAAACGCGCGGTTGAATTCCTTATTATGTATATCGATTGGTGATATTGGCATATTTTTCTCCCCTTTTTCCTGTCAATATAGATAGGTTTATTATACCCCTCATTAGGTATAACTTCATCTACTATTATTATTTTTTATAATTTTTATCTTTTTCTTTCTAATTTCCCAAATACAATACGAATTTTATCTTTTTTTGTACGTCCTTCGATTGAACGAATCATAGAGCGACCAAACCCCCGAATTGAGATTAAATCTTGTTCTTCTAACTCCATTGTTCCTTGCTCTTGTTGCTGATGATTCACTTTTACTTTTCCAGCTTGAATCAATTGGGATGCCTTTTGACGTGATATTTTATAAACAGATGCAATTACTGTATCTAAACGTAACGAAGATACCGTATCATATTGTTCCGTCCATTGATCTTGTGGCAAAAGATAATGAGCTTCTTCTGTCACTTCCATTAAATGAACCTTCGCTTTATGAATGGACTCTAAATTAACCATAATAAAGGATGCAAATGCTTTTTGTATAACAAATTGGATTTTTTCTCCATCTATTCTAATATCCCCAAACTTACCACGATCTAAACCTGATGCCATTAACGCACCTAAAACATCACCGTGTTTTAATTGTAAGAATTTTGCGGGGTAACGTAATTCATATACCACTAACTCAAAATCATTCTTTTCTGGCTCAAAGTAATCTGGGTATAGCAGCACACGCTGTCTTTCTGCTTCTACAAAACCACCAGATGTTTGAATCTTTACATCACCATTTTGACCTACTAAAGATGTAATAATAGCAATTTGGCGTGGATCTAAAAAAGCGGTTAGTTTTGGTGTATATCTTAATGCCACATCTGCAATCCATTCTTTCGCTTGAATAACAAAAGGCTGCTCATCTTCTCGAAAGTGTTGTAAAATTTCTTCCATGTTTTCACCTCAAAAAAGTGACCTTCTCTCAGTATAGTGACTTACGAACGATACTGTGAAAAGGTCACCCTTCAACATTCTATTTAATACATTAGATAAAACAATACTTTGATTACACCAAGTTGAATAAAATTCAGTGCGATGATTGCAACAATTGGTGAAATATCAATCATACCAATCGGTGGAATAATCTTTCTGAAAATTTCCAAATAAGGTTCAACAATCTTGCCAATCACTTGACCAAAAGTAGACTCTTGTAATGCCGGTAACCATGACATCAATACATAAGCAATAATGACATAAAAATAAATTTCAAACGCGATATTAATTACGTTTATTAACATGTAATATCTCCTCTAATCATCAAAATGATAATTTGAAATAGTCCCATCTACTTCAACATTATCAGGTGTGCATAAAAATATATTTGAACCGACTTGTTTAATATCACCATTTAAAGCGAAAATGACACCACTTAGAAAATCAATCATACGACTTCCTTGTACTTTATCAATACGCTGTAAATTTACAACTGCTGCTCGTTTATTTTTTAAACAATCTCCGATATTTTCTACTTCTGTATAAGAAAATGGTTCAAATAAAATCACTTTTGATGTTTTTTGTGTAAAACTCACCACGTTATGAATCGAGCCTACCTGCTCATTTTCAATAACAGTTGGTACTGCTGTCGGCTTTTTTGACTTATTCGGACGTGGTCGATTTGGAATCGCCATTGCATTCTTTGATACTTCTTGAACAGGTGGTTGTGCTTCTGGTTGTTGTTTTGATTTTACTTGTGTCGATGTTGTTTCCTCTTCTTCATAGAACTCTTCATCATCTAGTCTAAAAAAGTTTTTAACGACATTTTTCATTTTCACTCCGAAACACTTCCTTCACTTCCAACTAAAGCCGTACCAATTCTCACAAAGGTTGCGCCTTCTTCAATTGCAATTGCATAATCATTCGACATACCCATCGAAAGTTCTGAACATGGCGCATACGGGATTTGTAAATCTACGACTTGTTGTTGTAATTTTTTTAAACCCTTAAATGTGTAGCGAATAATTTCTTCATCCTCTGTATTTGGTGCCATCGTCATTAAGCCTACAATTTGAATTTTAGAATATGCTGCTAAATCTTTAATAAATGGAATCGTTTCTTCTACACTTAAACCATGCTTAGCTTCTTCTTCTGAAACATTGACCTGTACGAAACACTTTACTACTTGATTTGCTCTTTTTTCAATTTCTTCTGCTAAGCTAAGACGATCTAATGAATGTAAATAATCAATTTGATTAATTACTTTACGCACTTTTCTAGTTTGTAAAGAACCAATATAATGCCAGATCGCTTGTTTACCAATTACTTCTTCTTTAGCAATCAATCCTTCAGGGCGGTTTTCACCTAAATGTCGCAAACCATTGCTAATTGCTTCTTGCGCGCGTTCAATTGATACTTGTTTTGTAACTGCAATAATTTGAACATCCTCGGTATTACGCTGCGCCTTTTCAGCTGCCTCTATTATATGTTGTTGAATATTTTTTAGATTCTCTGTAATTGTTTTCATATTCTTCCCAACTTTTCAAAGTTACTTATAGTCTCATTGTATCAAGCATATAAAGAGATTTCAATGAATAGCACCCTATATGTCTACACTGTTATGTGCTTGTAATAAAAGCCAACAAATGTTAGTGTGCAACACTTGTTGGCTCAAAATGATACTCACCTATATTACTTTATCGGCGATTTTTACGATTTCTTAAAAATGCTGGGATTTCATACGTATCTTCAGACATCGTATTATTTGAAGTTGTTGCTGTCTCTTCTTGAACCGGTTGTTGTACTGGTTGAGGTGACTGTTGTACTTGTTGTGGGCGCGCAGTCTGATTCAGACCCGGACGCATCATTTGACGTGGATCTGGCACAACAGCTGCTTCATTAAAATCTGTTGCAATAACTGTCACAACAATCTCATCTTTTAAGTCATCATTAATAACAGAACCGAAGATAATATTAACATCTTCGTCTGATGCAGATGCAACGATTGCTGCCGCTTCCTGTACTTCAAACAAACTTAAACTTGCTCCACCCGTAATATTCATTAGAACGCCTTTTGCACCTGTAATGGATGTTTCAAGTAATGGACTTGAGATAGCTTTTTTCGCCGCTTCTACAGCGCGTGTTTCACCCGAGGCTACACCGATACCCATTAATGCTGAGCCCTTATTAGACATAATCGTTTTTACGTCTGCAAAGTCTAAGTTAATTAAACCTGGTACAGCGATTAAATCCGAAATACCTTGAACCCCTTGACGAAGTACATTATCAGCTTCACGGAATGCTTCAAGCATTGGTGTACTCTTATCAACAATTTCTAATAAGCGATCATTTGGAATAACGATTAATGTATCTACCGCTTCTTTCATTGCTTGTGTACCAGCTAATGCTTGTGATTGGCGTTTACGACCTTCGAATGTAAATGGACGTGTAACAACACCTACTGTTAAAGCGCCTAAATCGCGAGCAATTTGTGCAATAACAGGTGCCGCACCAGTACCCGTACCACCACCCATTCCAGCAGTAACAAATACCATATCTGCTCCAGCTAATGCTTCTTCTAATTGTTCTTTACTTTCTTCCGCTGCTTTTTTACCAACTTCTGGGTTAGCACCTGCACCTAATCCACGTGTTGATTTAGCACCAATTTGTAATTTTATTTCAGCACTTGATAGCTTTAATGCTTGTGCATCTGTATTAACAGCAATAAATTCTACACCTTGAACACCATGCTCAATCATACGATTTACAGCATTATTACCACCGCCGCCAACACCAATTACTTTAATTACGGCTAGTGCATCATCATTTGTATCAAATTCTAACATGCCATTTCCTCCTCTTTTGCTTATCATTGTAGAAATATTCAGTTCGTTTCTCTATCTTTACTCGATTAGATTATTTACAAGTCGCTTCAATTTACCAACAATACCTTCTTTAGGTGGTGCTTCTTCGTCGTCATACTCTTTAGCTTTGCGTTCTTTCCGTGGTTCTTCTGGTTCTGGAACCTCGATTGACATTTCTCCAGAGTAATCATTATAAAATTCACTATCTTTATAAGCATAGCGAATCAAACTAACTGCTCCCGATAGCTCAGGATCGCGCGCACCAATTTGAGTTGGTGTATATAATCGAACGCTTGATTGTAATTTCTCTGTTGCTAACTCTTGTAAGCCTTCTAGCTTTGCCACACCACCAGTAATAACGACACCACCTGGTAAATCTTCTACTTGCTGTGCATATAGTTCGTCTAAAATTAAGTCAAAAATTTCTTCTACACGAGCTCCAATAATCTCTGAAATAAATCGTTGGCTATACTGCTCTTTAGAATCTGTTCCAATGATTGGCACTGTAAACATTTCATGGTCAGAAGCTGTATCATAAAACGCATGACCATAATCTTTTTTAATTTTCTCTGCTTGTTCCATTGATGTTTTTAAAATAATTGACAAATCTTTTGTAATATTTTCGCCACCAATTGGAATCATCGCAACATTCGTAAAGCGACTGTCTTTATAAACACCGATTGTTGTTGTATCTGCACCCATATCAATAAATAATGTGCCACGTGACTTTTCATCTTCTGTCAATGCATAATAGCCTGATACATGTGGCTGTAAATAAATTTGTTGGATTTCAACTCCAGTTCTTTCTACACATCGTACTATATTATGTAAATACGTATCTGGAGATGTTGCAACTGTAGCATCCATCTCTAAACGAATTCCTAACATACCACGTGGGTCGCTAATCTCTGGCAAATTATCAACAATAAACTGCTCTGGAATAAGCTCCACTCTTGTATGACCGTGTGCCCCTACCATTGACTCTGCAGATTCCATTACACGATCTAAATCTTCATCTGTAATTTCACGATTATCGTTACTAATTGCAACGACACCTTTTACTTTTTGGAGTGCTACTTGATTTGCTGGAATACCTACTACAACTTTTTTAACGCTAATACCTAGCATGCGTTCGGCTTGGTTAATGGCTTTTCGAATCGATTGACCTGCTGCATCAATATCGACGATACTTCCTTTTTTAATTCCAGAAGATTTCTCTTTACCTACACCAATCATATGGATGGTTGTTTGATCTACAACTTCACCAATGATACATTTTACAGAACTTGAACCAATGTCTAATGAAACAAACAATTCTGACTGACTCAATGAATAGCACCTCCTCTTATTTCTCTTTATTTTATATTTTATTGTATATTGTTATATTTGTCTAAGTAACTTTAGGATTTTTTACCACATTATTAGGGTTTTTGTCGATTAAACAAATAAAAACAAATACGACTTAAACCCTAGCACTAACTTATGCTGAAGATTGTACTTTATATCTAACACATACATTAAGACAAAGCACCACTACTCTATACCCTAAAAAACTCTTTTATACACACTTATAGAAAAATAATTTTTAGGTTACTCATATTATTCCATAGATTTTTAAAAAAAGATATTCTGGATAGGTAGTCTATTTATATTCTAATTTAAAAGAATTATAATAGCCACCAATCTCCAAATGAATAACACCTTTTTTATTTTGATTTAATTGCGCAATAATTGAAGGATAGTACTTCATTTTTGATGCAATCTTTGGAATATCAATTCGCACTTCAAATCCATCATTCATATACATCTTTAATAATTCTGGATTTGATTTTGTAGGTGCTGGTTCGATTTGAGAAATCATTTGCAATAAATCTGGCGACAATTGCATTAATTGTTTCACTAGTTCTTTGCGTTGCTTTTCGTCATGTAAATTTAAGAAAATAGGCAACTCATAACTTTTCGGTTTAATTCTACCAGGTAACAGTTCACCGTTTTCAAGTACATAATATTGTGCATTACTCGTTCTTAGAATAGCTACTCGTCGATTCTCTTTTATTTTAATCGCTACGCTATTTAACCATTTTCTTTCGACTGTTACTTGTTTTACAAAATCTAGCTTTTCTAAATTTTGTACTACTTGATCTTTTTTAAATCCCCACAATGAATCTCCAACAGTTAATCCACTTTTTTCTATGTAATATTGATTTGTTTCAAAATGATTCCCTTTTATAGTTACTTTTGAAATATGACTTAATGGTGATTGCACATACACTAAAATAAGTAAGACAATGCCGAGAATAATGAATAGTGTGATTATATTACGTTTTTTCTGTTTTTTTCTTCGCTCAATAATCGCACTTTGATGCTCTTTTAATTCAATTATTTTTTGCATTGTCTCACTTCCTTAATTTACTTTTAATTTTTTTACCGCTTCAACAAAACGTTCGCCGCGATTTTCAAAACTTGGATACTGATCCCAACTCGCACATGAGGGAGATAATAAAATGGTATCTCCTTCTTCAGATAACGCGTATGCTTTTGGCACAGCATCTTCCATAATTTCAGCTGTTTCAATTACCGATACACCACAAGAGTTTGCAAATTCAGCAAATCGCTCTTTTGTTTCACCAGATACAACTACAGCCTTTACATTATTCATATATGGTCGTAGGGCTTCGAATGAATGTCCTCGATCTAGTCCGCCTGCTAGAAGAATGATTGGTGTATGGAAAGCTGAAAGGGCACTTTTTGTTGCTAATGTATTCGTTGCTTTGGAATCATTATAAAATTTCCGTCCATTATACATACCAACAAATTGTGTGCGATGCTCTACACCTGCAAAAGTTTGCAGCACGTGTGTTAATGCTTCTTTTGGACACGCCATTAAAATAGCTGTTGCTACTACACAAAGTACGTTCTCTAAATTATGTTTACCTGGTAATGCAATTACAGAGCGTTCTAAATAAGGTTCACCCATCCAATAAATCATTTCATCATCTGCACTAATACCATCTTTTAAAATACGGGTAGATGAAAATGGAATTTTTGTAGCTTTAGAAGCCATTACTTCATTTACAACAATCTCTTGATCCGCATTATAAATCAGGTAGTCACTTTCGTCTTGATTACGCGTTACATTAAATTTTGCTTTTGCATAGTCTTCCATCGTACCGTGGTAATCAATATGTGCTTCAAATAAATTTGTCCAAATAGCGATTTTCGGCTTGAATTGCTCTGTACCCATTAATTGAAAAGAAGATAATTCTGTTACAACCACTTCATCTTTTGTCGCTTCTGCTGTAACACCACAAGCAACTGTACCAATATTCCCAGCAATTAATGGATGTAAATTCCCTTCTTTTAATACTTCAAATAATAAAGAAGTGGTTGTTGTTTTGCCATTTGAGCCAGTAATACCAATCATAGGCGCCTCGCTTATACGATAAGCGAGCTCAACCTCTGTCCAAACAGGTAATTTACGCATTAATGCATCTTCTATGATTGGGTTTGTATATGGGATACCTGGATTTTTAACGACTAATTCAAAACCATCATCAAGTATGTCCTTTGGGTGATGTCCACAAATAACTGTAATACCATGTTGCAATAATAATTGCGCATCTTGATTTTCTTCAAAAGGCTTTGCGTCATTTACTGTTACAAAAGCACCTAACTTGTGAAGAAGTTTCGCAGCGGCTACCCCACTTTTAGCAAGGCCAAGTACAAGTACTTTTTTATCTTTCATCGATTCAACCATTTTCATGCTATAAAACCTCCGGTAGCACTGCAATTAACGCACAAATGATTCCGACAACCCAGAATGTCACAACAACACGCTGTTCTGACCAACCTGATAATTCAAAGTGATGATGAATTGGAGCCATTTTGAAAATACGTTTTTTACGAATTTTAAAACTTCCAACTTGTAACATAACAGAGGCTGTTTCAACTACAAACACTAAACCAATTAATAAAAGTAATAACTCTTGATGAGTTAAAATCGATACAATTCCAAGCGCACCACCAAGTGCCAGTGAACCTGTATCCCCCATAAATACTTTGGCAGGGTTTTTATTAAATATTAGAAATCCTAACAACGCTCCCGCCACTGCAAAAGAGAAAATCGATAAGTCTGTTTGGTCTTGTACATAAGCAATTACACCAAAAGCTGCAAAGGCTATTGCACCTGTACCTGCTACCAAACCATCTAATCCGTCTGTTAAATTCACAGCATTTGAGAATCCAACTAACCAAAATACCATAAATAAAATATAAAACGTACCAAAGTTTAATACGATTTCTGTATAAGGTACTGATAATTCATTTGCAAAGCCAGTTCCTTTTAATAAGAAATAGGCTAATACTGAAATAACGATTTGAGCAATTAACTTTTGAAGTGATGTTAAACCTAAATTTCTTTTAAAAATAATTTTCAATCCATCGTCTAAAAATCCAACAATACCAAAACCAAGTAATACGATTAGTAGTACAACAGATTGTACGGTAAATTCGCCATAATAAATACTTACACCAAATGTTGAGATTACAATTGAAAATAGGAAGATAACGCCTCCCATAGTTGGTGTTCCTTGCTTCTTCATATGAGATTGCGGACCTTCTTCACGAATACTTTGTCCGAACTTCATACGTCTTAAAAACGGGATTGCTAATGGTCCAATAATTGCAGAGAATAAAAAACCTGCAAATAAAGTAATTAGCATGATTGAAATTGTCATTCTAATTCTCCTTTAATTACGTTTAAGTACATGTTCTATCATAGTAGTTTCACATTGAAATTTAAAGGTCAAATGGCTTAAAACCTTGTTTTTTTCATGTGTTTTGCAGAATTCATTTGACAAAAAGTGATTCCTTTTAGCTTCTACATTATTTTGTTTTCTTATATTGCTCTTGAGGGGTCTTTAACTGAACTTTAATTTTTTGTTTTGGTTTTACTACCGTTCCTGCGGGCACGCTTTGTTTCTGTACATAACCACTTCCACTAATTTCGATGTTAAGACCACTTAGTTCTTTGAAAGTAAGGAGATCTCGAAGTGACCATCCTTTAAAGTCTGGTAGCGTTATATCTCCATATGTTTTCAAGAATATTTTGTTACCTTTTAAAAGTGTCGTGTTTTTTTGTGGATATTGTTCTGCTACAGCTAAACCATCTCCAATAACAACCGGGACAAACCCTTCTTTTGTAATAGCTGATGTTGCTACATTTGTTTCTTGTTGTGCATAATCTGCTATTTTTATAGAATCATTTTTTTTCTGTTTCGTTGTACCTACATTTAAATATTTTAAGCTACTTTCCATAACTGCATTGAAAATTTTAGAAGTTGGTTCTGATCCCACTTCTGTTACCTTCAATTTTGGCTTCTTCACTGCTACATACATGACCAATTTCGGGTCTTTCGTAGGTGCCATACCTAAGAAAGAATATAAAAATTGATTTTTCCCCCATGAATAGCCTCCAGAGGAGTTAGCTACTTGTGCTGTCCCTGTCTTCCCTGAAACTTCATAATCAGTACTTGCAAACTTCTGCGCTGTTCCTTTTTCTGAAGTTATAGTCGTCGCTAAGATACGTCTCACTTCTCTCGCTGTATCTGCTGATACAGGTGAGCTTTTTACTTTAGGCTTGTTTTCTTTCACAACTTTTTTTGTGGTTGGATCTACAATTTTTTGAATAACATATGGTTGCATCATTTTACCGTCATTTGCAATCGCAGATACTGCTTGGATTAGTTGAATTGGTGTAACAGTCGAGCCTTGACCATACGTGGTCGTTACTTTATTAATTTTATATTGATCTAAAATTTGACCAGTTGCCTCTTTCGGTAAATCAATTCCTGTTTTTTCGCCAAAACCAAATTTATGAATTGATTTAAGGAAATAGTCTTCACCAATTAAATTCAATAAATTAGCCATCCCTACATTCGAAGATCGTTGAATCCCCTCTAGATAACTAATACGCCCCCAACCAACTTGATTTGCATCACGAATAACGCGATCTCCTACACGATACTGTCCTGACATGAAAGTTGCATTCTCGTTCCATACGCCCTTTTCAATTGCAGTTGCTAACGTAAATATTTTCATTGTAGAACCAGGTTCAATTGTAATTTGCGTTAATTGATTTAACCAACTTGAGTTAATTCCTTCACCTGTTTGCGGATTATATGTTGGACGTTGAGTAGACGCTAAAACCTCACCTGTTTTAGGGTTTGCAACCACTGCTACAATTGATTCAGGTTTGTACTCTGCATCTACACGTGATACTTCATTGTCTAAAATACTTTGAATCGTTTGATCAATCGTTAAATAAATTTCATCCCCATCTTTTGCTGGTGTCACTAATTTATCAGTTCCAGGAAGTAAATACCCCCATCGATCAATTTCAAAGTTAGCAGTACCATCTTTTCCGGCTAACTCCTGATTGTACGTTTTTTCAAGACCTGCTTGTCCCACTTCTATGTACTTAAGTTTTCTCTCATCCCATACTTTTTGTGTAAAGCCAATAATATTAGATGCGAAAACTCCTTTTGGATAATAGCGTTTCATTGTTTCTTCAAACTCAATGCCAGGTAATTTTTCTTTTTCAATCTGCTGTTTAATATCGTAAGGTAAGTCACGTCCTGCAGATTTAAATTCAACTTGGTAAGGTGTTTCGCCTTTTGCTGTTTTACGCATTAAAATATTCAATATTTCAGTTTCTTTCAAGTCTAAATAACGCGCTAAAACTTTTGCTGTTTTTTCTTTATCATGTACATGACGATATTGTCCTTCCGGCATACCTTTAGATGCTTTAGGAGTAAGTACAGCCGTAACATTATAACTTACTACATTCGTCGCAATTACCGAACCATTACGGTCTAAAATCTCGCCTCGTTTTGCTTTTTGTACCGTTTCAATATCATGACGATTTTTAGCTTCTGAAACTAAATCATGTCCATCAACTTTTCCAACCACCTGAATATAAAATACTCTCAAAAACATAAGCAAAAATAAGAAGCCAAAAATGACTAGCATTAAAAAGGCTCCTTTTCGTCCAAATCGTCTATTATTATTCATTCTTTTGTCACTGCCTTAACATTGTCAGAGTTTGGTGTTAAACCTAATTCCTTCGCTTTTTGTAAGAAATGTTCATATGTAGACTTTTTAGCGATTTTATTTTCAAGTACTTCATTTTCTTTTTGCAATGTTTTAATTTCTCGGTCAACTTCAACATTTTTAATCGTTGTTTGGCTAATTGAAGATTGCAAATTCAAACTAACTAATGATGTCGCAACAACAACGATAATCATCATCACTGTTAATATTTTTTCACCCTTCGTCCATTTTCGTCGTCGTGGTCGATGGCTCGGCTTCGGTATCTGTTTTTGCGGTTGTTGTGGTTGAACTCTCGGTTGAACAGGTGCTGTCTGTGTATAATCTCTTTGTGGTCTAAACTGTGGTGCTGCCATCGTCTCACTCCTCATCTTTTATGATTTGATTTTTTCAATTACACGTAATTTTGCTGATCTCGAACGATTATTTACAGCAAGTTCTTCTTCAGTTGGAAGAATTGGTTTACGGTTTACTAGCTTATATTTAGGTTGCAAGTGGTCTGGAATAATCGGCAGACCTGGTGGTAATTCTGGAACAGATGATACTTCTTTAAAAATTGTTTTTGTTAAACGATCTTCTAAAGAATGGAATGTGATAACACTTACACGTCCACCTACATCAATGACATCCAGTGCTTGTTGAAGGGATTCTTCCGCTGCACCTAATTCATCATTTACAGCAATTCGAATTGCTTGGAAAATTCGTTTCGCAGGGTGCCCACCTTTACGTCGTGCTGCTGCTGGAATACCTGCTTTAATTAATTCAACAAGTTGTCCTGTTGTTTCAATCGGTGATTTTTCACGTGCTTCTTCGATTTTACGTGCTACTTGTTTTGAGAACTTCTCTTCTCCATAACGATAAAAGATACGAACAAGTTCCGCATATGACCATTCGTTCACTACTTCAAAAGCTGTTAGCGGAGCTGTTTGATCCATCCGCATATCAAGTGCTGCATCTTGATGATAACTAAATCCACGCTCTGCATTATCTAATTGCGGGGAAGATACACCCAAATCATACAAAACACCATCTACTTTTGAAATCCCTAAATTCGCAAGCTCTTGTTGTAAATAACGAAAATTAGAATGAACAAATGTTACACGGTCTATGTATGGCGCTAATTTTATTTTTGCATTTTCAATTGCTGTTGTATCTTGATCAAAACAAATCAAGCGTCCTTGTTCAGAAAGTTGTTGTACAAGGTATTCACTATGACCTGCTCCACCAAGTGTACAATCTACATAAATCCCATCCGGACGAACGTTCAATTCATCGACTGTTTCCTTTAATAATACTGTTGTGTGATTGAACATGTTCAAATCCTCCATATTTCTTAAATCTTTTATTTATTCGTAAAACCCTTCAACTATATCGGTTTTTATTCAAATAATTTTATCATACACAAGTAAATAAAGTCCTATGTATGAAATTAATGTACCACATTCCTTGCTTTTCCACCACCATATACGGTAGTTTAACTAAATTTCACATCAACATATAAATTTAGCATGGGTAAATTCAGTGTTATTCAGTTGTTTTTATATTTTTCTATTATTTTCCAGTAATATACTATACTCTTTTACCTGAAAGTACAACTATATGCTTAAAAGTTTTTCAGTTCTTTAGACTCAACATTATTCCATCTGAAAATTGCACACTTATTATTTACCCATTTTTTTACATAAAAAACATAAAAAATAGGTTTTAGCATTTTTTGTGCCAAAACCTACTTTACGCTTATAAATAAATAATTTGATGCAACTTAGATGTTTTTAGAGATAATGTGAATAAATCACGAATAAATAGTTTTCCATATTGATTTAAGTAAGGGAACGGCGTGTAAACACGTTCTTGGAATCCACCCATCGGAAGTAATTCCTGTTCCACTTGTTCAAAACGACGATAAGCAACATCATGTTTTAAACGGACATCTTTTTCAATTTGTTTCATTAAGAAGTCAAACTGTTCTTTATGAAAAGCAAGATTCTTTTTCACAACACGCTCTACATGTAAATCATGTTCTTCAATATGACGTTGAATTACTTCGTATTGTTCAGCTAGCAATTGCTTCGCATGTTCAATCGCTTCTTTCGCTTCACGATCATACACTTTAGCATCAAATGCTTCTTTTTTCGAAGAAATACCACCTTCAATTGCTTCTTTCGCAGTGAGACCGATTAATTCTAAATTAGAAGCTGTCTCTCTCGTTACATAAGTAAAGTTCATACGTGGTGTGAAGATTGGCACACGTAAGCCTAGTACTTCAAAACCATCTTTCAAAGTAGCCCAGTATGCAAGCTCACCTGCGCCGCCTACGAATGATAAAACAGGTAATACCATTTCTTGCATCATTGGACGCGTCACAACATTATTACTTAAACAGACTTCTTCATCTACTAACTGCATTAATTGTTCTTTCGTAAAGCGAACATTAGCAGATTGATTCATAAAATACCCATCATGTCGTGTTAATAAATAACGCTCTCCATCACGTACATAGAATAGATTCGCTGCATTTTCTGTCGCACCAATCGGCGAACCGTATCCTGCTTCTTCTAAATCTCTCTCACGCTTCGTCACAACTGTAGCAATCTCTGCCGCATGCTCAATTAAACGTTTAAAATAAGGCGCTTCGTATTGACGCAGTGCTGGATCTGCAGCATCTAAATATAGTAACCCTTGCTCTTTAAATAAGTCATTCATTAATTTCACAAAGAAATCAGTATATGTATGACTTGTTTGAGCAACTTCTAAAACATATGCTAATAATTCTTTTGTATAGGCTGTTTCACCGAATTGCTTAAATAGTTGCTTAATCCATTTCTCTACCTCATCTAAACGAAGCTTCGTTGCAGAAGCCATCGTTTTAACACGACCTTCTTCTACATATGTGTGTTTTAATAAACGATTACCTGCTGCATAGAATGTATGGTTAATCTCATCTAAATCATGATCTTCTCCTGCCACCCAAAAAATCGGCACAACAGGTACACCCAATTGTTCGCGTTGTTCTTTCGCTAACAACAATACAGAGATTGCTTTATTAACCGAATAAAGTGGCCCTGTTAAAAGACCTGCTTGTTGGCCACCAACAACTGCTACTGCATCTTGTTCTAATTCTTTTAAATGTTGCTCGATTTTTTCAGATGTTGCAAATTTTTGCATATATTGACGCATCACACTGACTAATTCTTTTCGACGAATCGGGTGTTGCTTTAATTCTTGTAAACGCGCTTCAAAAGCGGATTGTTCATTTTTGAAATGAAAAAAACGACAAATTGCTTCTTGCTGATTTTGATAATCTTGAAGTAATTGGTTTGTATTTTCCACTTGTACTTGTTCCAATTTCATTATTACGTTCTCCTCTTCAAACAGTGAATATGAAAAGTATAGCACTATCTAGGTCGTTGTAGAAAAAAACTGCTCACTGTCTTTAAAATAATTCAATAGATTTTAAAATAGCATAGACGAGTAACATAGTTAAATAGATACTTGATAATACTAAAAAAAGAATCCGCCAAAATTTTTTAAAGATTTTCGCTACTTGTACTTCTGGATTCTTGTACCATTTGCGAAGTACAATCGCCATAAAAGTAAGCGTAACAAGAATCTGAATGAGAACACCTAAATCATAGCCATATACTGTTTGACAAAGCGCTTGAATTGAAAATAGTAATATACATGTTGTGACATCCATCGCTCGATGCATCGCATTTCCTTTTGTACGTTTGAATCTTTTCAATAAGAAAAAAAGAAAAAAGAACACTAAAAAAGGATAGAGTACGATGAGATGAAGGACGCTAAATAATACACTCACTTGATTACACATCCGTTCTGTTTATTCTTACATCAGTATAATAAGTGCATTTCTAGATTTCAATGTTATCCTTATTTCGATTTTGCTAAAAATCGTTCTACTGCTTCTAAATGCGCATCTGCTTCCCATAATTTCGCACATTGCGCCACTTCTTCCATTACACGTTGTTTTAAATTTTTCTCCATCCACTTACGTATTTCAATCTCTTTATAAGCACGATGTACGCCAGGATTAATTTTACGCATATACTCAATAAATTGATCTAATGCTACAAATTTATCCCCATCATAAATCTTTGTCGCAAAGCCCACTTCTTCTAATTGTGCACTATCATAAACTTGTGCATCGACTAACATTTTTAATGCGCGGTCATGACGGAGTCCACGTTCAAATAAATATGTTGCACCGCCCCAACCAGAAGTGATTGCTAATGTACCTTGGATAAAACCACACTTCGCTTCACGTGCAATGATACGGAAGTCGCAAGCAGTGGCAATTTCACAACCACCACCAACTGCTGCACCATTAATTAAGGCAATTGTCGGAATAGGTAGCGTTGCCCATTCATATAAGATTTCTGCCATCTTACTGAGCATTGAAAAAGCCTGTTCTTCTGTCACAAGCGAATGGAACTCTGCTAAATCTCCCCCTGAACAAAAAGCTTTTTCACCACTCCCTGTAATCACTAAAAAACGCACCGTATCATGTGTATGTACGTAATGAATCACTTCTTTAAATCCTTCCATCAACTCATCATTAATCGCATTGCGGCGTTTTGGTCGATTTAATGTAAATAATAGTACGCCTTCTTTTTCTTCGATTGTATAACTCATACAAACACCCCTTTTTTATGAATAATGGTTCATTATTACCTAGTAATAGCGTAGCGTTTTTTTGAAATGAGCGCAATATTTTTAATTTTTACATAAAAAAAACATATAAAGTGATCATTCACCTTATATGCCTCTATTTAAACTAAAATCATACCTGGTTCTACTTCTTCTTTCGTTAAACCAATAATCCCTTCAATCAAACCAATGATTGACGGAATACCTGTCCAACTAAATAAAATATAAACAATGCCTAAACCAATTTTACCAGCATAAAATTTATGAACACCTAATCCACCTAATAAAATACCTAATAAACCATAAGCAATTTTATTTACTGGTTTTTTCCCTGAATGTACGACTTTTGGAGAAGCTTTTACAATAATCCATTCATCATCTTTTTGATACACTTCTACTTCTTCATTTGCATGCGGTGTAAAATCAAGTGTGTAATCCATCACTGAAATGATTGATCCATCATTTTGAACAATCGTTACTTCTCCTGCATCTACTTTTATAATTTTAGCCATCTTCTTCACCTACTCATATTTAATAAGTATATTTTACCATAAATAAACATATTATCACATAAAGTATAGAAAAAGACCGTTAAAGAGCCATGGTCTCTTTAACGGTCTTTGTAAGTGCAAATACTGTAATTATTTGCTTACTACTTCTTTACCTTTGTATTGTCCACATGCTTTACATACGTGGTGAGCTAGTTTTAGTTCGCCACAGTTAGAGCAAGCTACCATACCTGGTACAGCAAGTTTGAAATGCGTACGACGTTGACGTTTCGCAGTTTTAGAAGTTCTTCTAAATGGTACAGCCATTGATGATGGCACCTCCTTACAGATATTTATTCATCTGTTTGATCAAAATACTTAGCTAAATCAGCCAGTCTTGGATCCACTTTTTTTTCGTCTTTTTCAGACTGTTGAGCAAGTTCTTCGTCCGTAGTATATGACCAAGCGTCATTTTTCGGTTGAATGATTTGCGCGTCTTCCTTGTACACTTGCATTGGAATCTCTAATAGAATTAGTTCTTCTAATACAGGTGTGACATCGATAACATCTCCCTCTACAGGATGAACATTATCTTGTTCGTCTTCACCAGCAATTTCGCCCCATCTGAAAATTTCATCTGATTCGAAATCAAGCGGGAACACGACATCTTCCCATGTACGAGAACAAGGAAGCGTTAATTCACCAGTTACATGAAAATGACAGTTCATTTGCTCTGCACCAAAGGTACAAAAGCCTTTTACATGAACAGGTGTAATATGGCGAATATCTTTATTACGAGACATTACACCATCCAGTTGAACAATTTGATCAACCGGCATCCCGTTTTGGCGATATTTAGATAATTGTGGGATTGCCCATTTCATATTTTATCACCTCAAGACAACAGAATTGATTATATAATGTGAAATAATAGATGTCAAGATATTTTCTTGTCACTACTATATAACTCTGTTTATAATCATAATTACTATTATAAAGGAGGAACGCCAATGATTGCAACAGGAGTTATTGTGGAATATAATCCCTTTCACAACGGGCATCATTATCAAGTGAAAACAGCACGAAAAGAGACGCAAGCTGATGTCTTAGTTGCTGTGATGAGTGGGCATTTTTTACAGCGCGGTGAACCTGCTTTATTAAACAAATGGCAACGAGCGAAAATGGGGCTTCAAAATGGTGTAGACCTCGTCATTGAGCTTCCCTATGCTTTTGCAACTGGTCATGCAACGGACTTTGCATATGGTGGTGTTACGTTATTAGAAGCATTAAATTGTCAGTCAATCTCTTTTGGTAGCGAGAGTGGGCAAATTGAGCTATTTAAAAGCACATATGACGCTTTTGAGCAACATCACGAGCAAACTCAACAAATCATTCAAGAAGCAGTTAAAAAAGGTTTAAGCTATCCTCAAGCGCTTCAAACTGCACATAAACAGATTCAGTCACAAACTGAACATAAATTACTTGATTTAGCACAGCCTAATAATATACTCGGATATCATTATTATGAACAAATACAAAAACATCAATATCGGCTACAATCAACCACTGTAAAGAGAAAAGGTGCAGGCTATCATGACGATGTAGATGACCGTAAAACGATTGCAAGTGCCACAGGAATTCGAAAGGCTCTTTTTGAAACCAAGCAATTAGAGACACTCGAAAAATTTATGCCGTCTACAGCATATGACATATTAAAAGGAGCGCAAAACTACACAAGTTGGGCACATTTTTATCCATTCTTTCGTTTCACAGTATTACGCATGAAGCCTGAGACTTTGCGTCAGTATGTCGATGTGTCAGAAGGAATTGAATTCTTATTTTTAGAAGCTGCAAAAGAGCATGCAACATTTGAAGGCTTTATGAAACATGTAAAATCAAAACGATATACATGGACGCGTCTGCAACGTATGATGACGCATATACTTGTCGGCTATACAAAAGAACATCGAGCAATATTTCAAACACCGTCGTATATTCGTGTACTCGGCATGACAGAAAAAGGCCAACAATATTTATCACAAGAAAAGAAAAGACTAACATTACCTTTAATCAGTCGCATTCCTAAAAAACATGATGACATGTTGGCGCTAGATTTGCGTGCAACTGACTTATACATGATTGGAACAGGTGCCAATACCACACGCCTCGACTTCCAAACACCACCAATTCGCTTATAAAAATAACCTCCAACGCTGAAGTGTAGCATTGGAGGTTATTTTTTATTTTTGTTTTAATTCATTTAAATAAGTCATCGCATCATCTAATGTTTTCACAGGAACGATTTCCATTTTACTATCAATTTTTTTTGCTGTTTCTTTTGCAAGTTCATAGTTTGATTGAATATCTGGAACTGCTTTTTTCATTTCAGGTGTAATTTCATCATCTGGCGCAAAGAAAATTTCGATGCCTTGGTTGTTTGCGGCAATGACTTTTTTATCAATACCACCAATTCTTCCGACTTTACCATTCTCCAACATCTCACCTGTTCCAGCAATTTTATAACCTTTTGCTAAATTGCCTGTTGTTAATTGATCGATAATTTCAAGCGTGAACATCAAACCAGCCGAAGGTCCACCAATTTCATCTGAATCAATCTTCACTTCTGGTGTTGTTGAAATCGATTTACTATCTGAGAATGTAATACCTAGACCAATCTTACCTTTTGCACCTGGTATTGGTTTTAACGTGACATCTTTTGTATAAACTTTGTCATCACGTTTAAATGTTAAGCTTACACGCTCGCCATCTTTTTTGTCTGCTAAGTAATCAACTAATTGTTGATGTGTTTTAATTTTCTCACCATCAATTGCTGTTACTTCATCTCCTGCTTTTAAAACATTTGAGGCAGCCGCATTTTCTAACACATAAATCACATAAACACCTTTGTAGTCTACTTTATATGGTCTTCCTAGCGTTTTAAAGGCCATATATTTTGCATTAAACTGCGAGTCGGTCATGAGCTTCAATTGTCGTAAATTATACTCTGTATCGGACTCTTCTGGTGCACGTACTTCTTCTTCTTTTAAAATATCTTTTTCATCTGAGAACTTCGCCAATACATATGTAAAAGGCGTTGCCCCACTTACAGCTACAGTCATCATACTGAGCGATCCATCTGTCGGCGTTTTCGCATCCTCTACCTTCACATACTTCGTTAAATCATATGCCGCTCCTGGAGACATAATATAATAGTTTAAAGGATAGACAAAAAACGTCACAACCATAGCTAAAATGACTAAAAATAAGGCAAACTTCTTTTTCGACACCCTCATGCACCTCCTCTTTCGATATAAATGGACGTTTTGATGAATATTTTGATTCCACTTCTTTTTTATTCTATCATTTTTTTCTGTCTTGTAGATAGTTTTCTACCAAAAAAAGAAACGTTTGTTCTCATTCTTTTTCAAAAAAAAAAAAAAACAGCCACCAACTTAGGTAAGTTGTTATGACTGTTCTTTTACCCTTATCTTACGCTTTAAACTTCTCTTTTAAAGCTTTATTCACAATCGCAGGCACAAGGCTCTCGATATCGCCTCCGTACTGTGATACTTCTTTTACAATACTTGAGCTTAAAAATGAATGTTGATTCTTCGTCATAATGAAAAACGTCTCAATATGATGATCTAAATAACGGTTCATTGATGTAATTTGCATTTCGTATTCAAAATCCGAAACAGCACGTAATCCACGAACAATGACATGCGCATTTTTTTCTTTCACATAATGAATTAATAAACCTGAAGACGACTCTACTTTTACGTTCGGCATATCTTTTGTTACTTGTTGGATTAAATCGATTCTTTCTTCTACATTAAACAATGGTTTTTTTGCTGAATTGTTCATAACGGCTACATAGACCACATCAAAAATGTCTGCTGCACGTTGAATGATGTCTAAATGACCATTTGTAATCGGGTCAAAGCTACCTGGAACGACTGCAATCTTATCCATGTTCATCCCCCTCTTCCTCCATCAGTCGATAGAACGATATAATCGTACTACCATACTTTTCTTCACGATATTTTGTAAAGTTTTCGACTTGCTCAGGTAGCTGTAATTCAAAATCATGTTCACAAACAATCACGCCATCTGGATGAATGATATTATGTGTAATTAATTCTTTTACTAAATCATAATAAACATGCTTTTTATATGGTGGATCTAAAAAGATTAAATCCGCTTGAAATTCTCTTTTAATGAGGTGCTTCAACGCTCTTGTTGCATCATTACGATAAATTTCTGCACGATCTTCATAGCGACATTTCTGGATATTTTCTTTTAAATTTTGAAATGCACGACTATCTTTTTCAATGAATACGCCTTTTTCCATCCCTCTACTTAGCGCTTCAATACCAAGTCCTCCACTACCTGCAAATAAATCTAACACAGTTCCTCCATGAAAAAAAGGACCTAATATATTAAATAGTGATTCTTTCACTTTATCTGTCGTAGGTCTTGTCGTTACACCATTTACTGCTTTCAGTGGCATTCCTTTTCGTTCGCCAGAAATTACTCTCATTTTGTCACCAAGCCTTTATAAAATAATAATCAGTGAGGACGGCCCCACTGACTATTATTGTACATTATTTTTGTTCGTTTAGTTCAATACGATCTTCTTTTTTCTCAGGTATTGTACGGAATAGCTTGATTAACCAACCTTCTTCCACATAATAGGTTCCTGCTATTTTAATAAGCGGCTGAACACCTGGAACGTCCTGTCGCAAATTATTATAAACATAAAAATCATACGGCTCTCCTGGGAATCGGAACGAACGTGAAGCATTCTTCACATAATATCCATTCTCTCCAATTCGTGCATCATATCCTAATTGTTTTAATAATGGGTTTGCTGTATAGAGTATCATATCATCTTTTAATATAATTTTGACATTATCCACTTTTTGTCCATTCACATAAATCGGACGTTTTTCTTCAAACATTAGTGGCACAACTGCTTTCGCATTCGCTTCATTCATTTGGAAATAAGACGTTTTTAACTGTAAAATATTGCTCAGTAGGTTGTCTAATACAGAAGATGTCACTTTCTTACCTTCTAATTCTTGTAAACCATCTTTCCATTGTGTTCGTTGATTCGAACTAAAATAATCATTTAAGGTTTTAACCATTGTTTGGGCTTTTGAATTCCCAATCAGTGTATTCGTTTCAAATGATGCTAATACACTCGATAACACTTGATTTTGTTGATTAATTTGGTATTTCCTCTTTACTTGCGTTACTGCTACACGTTCTTGCAGTGCTGATTTTTCAAGCGTATTCGTAAATAAAATACGGCTACCGCTTTTTTGATTAGAAGGTGTTTCAATAATATCCATATGGTTACTATTCAATAACTCTAATTTTGATAAAGCTTTTGTTAAGTTAGCAGGCTGGGTTCGCGTTGAATAAACGCTTAATTCGTCACTCTCGAACGCTTTCTTCACTTTATTTTTCGACCAATAAAGCTCATACACCCCGCCGTTACCTGTGAAGTAAGCATAGTCTACTAAATTAAGTGATTGTTCTCCGATTTTCGGAAGTCCCGTAAACCATTGACCACCTTTACGGTTTTCATCAATAATTTGCAATTTCGTGTTCAAAACAATACCCTGTTTCAACGTAAGGAACATCTCGTCATATAACTTCCCTGATTCAAGACCACCGTTAGGGAGTGGTATACGATATGAGATAGACTGTATGGTCTCGGTTCCTTCTTTAAAACCATTCACATTACTTTTAAAACGTGAACAGTTCTTTTTATCTTCTTTACCTTCTGCATCTTTTGGACAAACCTTTTGCTTTGCAGCTTCCGGCCATAGAATTGTCATTTCTTGTTCAGGTAAATTTTTAAATGTATGCTTTACGTAAAAAGCATTTCCTTTATGCTTGATTTCAATATCTTGTGTATAAGAAAAGGCTTTTTCTGTATCAGCTGGATTTGTCGAAAAGACATGGTACTGAAATGATAGAAGAATACCATTGATAAATAACAAGATTGAAAATAAGATGGCTGCAAATTTCATGTGCGAATCCTCCTGCATCATGATACTATGTTTTAGGAAAGGAAGTGTTATAAAAATGATTCAAAGATTTATCGAGCTAGGACAAGGCTATGGTGATTTATTCGAGCTTTGTGAGCTAATGAAAACAAATCACAATCGCATTCATCATACCTTCGTCTTCGTCTCAGAAAAAGACGGTAATAAAGTTGCTTCAGTTGCAGTTGCACTAAAGCCTGTCGGCGAAAGCAAATTCATGCCAATTTATATTTGTCGCGAAGGGATTCCATATAATCCTGAAAAACAATCTAAACGTTTTGAGATTTTCGAAAACGCTGTAAAAGAGCGCGATCAATTACTGATTACGTTAGAAGTAAAGCATTCATCTATTTATGTAGATCCAACGCTTTATTATCAATACCTAATTGGTGTTCTTCGACTTTATCACTATATTCCTTATCTTCATTAGGCTACACGACCTTACGTAAACATAGCCAAATATGACTATTTTCTATTTGTATCGTCCGTAGAAGTAAAAGTTTTAGAGTCCAGTTTTATAATCATACTCTTTTGCTTTATCTGGTTTTGCATTTTCAAATTCTGTATTTACAAATCGACGATAGGATGGCACAACTGATTTGACATAGGGTAAACGAGATACCTTATTCATTGTGACCTCCATCTCATCATAGTCACAGTAGATGACAACATACTTCATCTTGCGTGATATATAGTGTACATGACCATAACGACGTAAAGATTTCGCTTGCTTCAAGTGGTGTACATAGACAATTAATCCTTGGCGCTCTTTCATTAGTAGGCTACCCCCATTTCTATGTTTCAAGAATACCATAGCGAAGAATTTAGAATCAACCAGCGTTTAAATGACAGATGAGTATCCTTTCCGTTATAATGTGAAAGAGAAGTCTGCAATTAGAGGAGGACGAATATGGGAAAGAAAACAAAAGTAGCCATTGTAATCGCTGCGGCTAGTGCAGCAGCATGGGCTGGTTCAAAAGCACTTTCTAATCCACAAAAACGTGAAAACAAAACAGCACTCACATATGAGCATCCAATTATACTTGCTCACCGTGGTGGTTCGTTGCTAGCTCCAGAATGTACAATGGAAGCATTCGGAATAGCTTCGGGCCTAGGTGTACATGGCTTTGAAATTGATATCCGACTAACAAAAGATGAAGAAATTGTCGTATTCCATGATGAATACGTCGATCGTGTGAGTGAAGGTAGCGGACGTATTGCAGATATGACATTAGCAGAATTAAAAGAATTAAATTTTGGTTATCATTTTGCAGATTTAGACGGTTATTTAAAATACCGCGAAGACCCTGCACGTATTATTACATTACGTGAACTATTAGAACGCTATCCAAATAAGTTAATTAATATTGATATGAAGGATGCACCAAACACATACGAGGGAGGCTTAATGCCTTCTAAACTATGGCGTTTAATCGAAGAATTAGGTGCTGAAGATCAAGTTGTCATTACAAGTTTCCATGACGAACAAATTGATCGCTTTAATTTATACGCTCAAAACCGAGTAGCTTTAGGTGCTGGTGTTGGTGAAGTTCGTAAAGCTTATACTGCATTTACAAGTCAATTCGGTCATCTTTATAGTCCAAAAGTAGATGTATTCCAAATCCCTACAAAATATGGCGTATTACCATTAGATACACCTGGATTCATTCAATTTTTAAATAACTTGAATGTACCTGTTCATTATTGGACAATTAACGATGTAAATGAGATGAAACGTCTAATTGAAAGTGGCGCAAAAGGTATTGTGACAGACCGTCCAGACCTTGCTATGCAAGCTTTACTTGATATTGTAGAGTAAAAATAAAAAAGAGCTTTGGCATTTTCAAAATGCTAAAGCTCTTTTTGTATTTTTATGGCTTTGTTTCTTTTTTTATCAAATAAGGTAAAGAAGTATAGAGTTTTTATACAAATTTTTCACCTAAAGGAGTTGAAATAGATGAAAAAACTCGATATTGTTTCCGCAGTCATCTTCTTCGCAGCCGCTATTTTTTATTTTGTTTTTACATTCATTACTAAAGAAATGATACCTAGCACGTTAATGATTAATACGATGATTATCGTATCAATTATCGGATTAATTCTTGCCTTATTATCAAAAGGTCGATTAAAAACAATTAGTATTATCGGTAATTTACTTGTTTTATTATTAATCGGTGTCTTACCAATAATTATTATGAACACAAGATAGTTTGAATGATTCGCGCAATTTCTTTTGGTTTTTCAGCAATTATTTCATGGGATCCCTCGACTTCAATCTGTTGCAGTTGAGGGGTTTTTTGTTTTAACTTTTCGATTGCTGCAATTCGAATATTTGTTAATTCTTTTGGTTGCGTTACAGTGATTAAAAAAATAGGCACACAGAGGATTTTTTCATCATCCTCATAAAAAATTTCACTATAAGCAGCTGCTACTTCTGGCTGGATTCGTAATGACCCGCTCCCATCTTTCTCGATTTTATACCGCGCGCGAATCGATTCAGCAATTTCCTCAGTAAAGCGTCCGAGTTCTTTTTGTTCATCTAAAACAACTTGTTCAACAGAACTTACTCGAGATTGGTCGACGAACATTTTTGTTTGTTCAATGACTTCTTCAATAGATTGTCCAAAATCCTTTGGTGAAAAATAACCACCATCAATGAATATTAATTTTTCAACA
Organism: Kurthia sp. FSL E2-0154; assembly: GCF_038003625.1. Taxonomy (NCBI): domain Bacteria; kingdom Bacillati; phylum Bacillota; class Bacilli; order Caryophanales; family Caryophanaceae; genus Kurthia; species Kurthia sp. FSL E2-0154. The sequence goes on along the minus strand of NZ_JBBOPO010000001.1, from coordinate 315,784 downwards.
AGATGTGGATATGTATAGGCAAAATCAATTAGAATGTGACAACTAATAGAATAGCCAATAAAACTAGTCGGCTCTTTCACATATTTCGTAAGCCATTCAATTAAGCTTTCCTTTGTAAAATATTCTAGAGTTGGCTGTTTTCCATGACCAGGTAAGTCAATGGCTGTTATGTTAAAAGACGCTAACTCATTTTGCACTTCTAAATACACTTCTTTTGTTCCGCCCAAACCATGCAATGCTATAATTGATTCCATTAATCCCCTTCTCCTTCTATAAAAAAATGCTGTACGCTTTTACACGTACAACATGTTTATTTTATGCTGAGCATGAACAGCCGCCACCTGTTCCACAACTTCCACCGCATCCCGTATCCGTTTGGAAAAATGGATTGCTTACTGGCACTTTTACAGCTTCTGAAATGGTCTTTCCTATAATGATACCTATTTCATCAAGTAAATCTTGAAACTCATTTTCGGCAACCTTTAAAGCTGAAATTGTTTCGTCCATATCTAATTCGCGCTTTTGTGTACGAATTAATTTCATAATTTGTGTATAATCTGGATGATATTTACCAAAACGCTGTACATCTTCATATAAATCTTTTGTTTTGTTAAATTCCGTAATTTTTTGAACTAGTGACGGGTTTGAGTACACAGCTTCTGTCGCGTCAACTAGTTGACGATGTACGTCTGAATTAAGGATTAAATCATTTAATTGATCGACTTCATCCAAAATCATGACCCATTCTGATGTCATTTTCATAAAAAGCCCCCGTTTCTTTACTATCATATCAAAAACAGGGCCAGTTGTATGTTATTTTGAGTCACTTTCTGGTTTTTGTTCAATAAAAATTTGCGCAAAATTATTTTCAAAAGAAGCCGTTCCCAAATGGTTATATGTTGCATTGAGTAAATCTTGGCGATGTTTTTCAGAATTTAAAATACCACTAATTGCATCTGCTGCATCAGCATAATCTTCCGCAATATTTTCAGCAGTTTCTTCAAAGTCTACATCATTTTCTTTTAATAAAGATTGCAAATCCGTATCAGGTGCGTCTGATTTCGCTAATCGTTCCATTACAAGTCCTTTTAGTTGTGTACTTGTCACTTCACTTAATTTCCCATCTTTTTCAAGAGCAGGTAAATCATTTATTTCACGATATACATTAGATAATTCAAATAACTGTTGCGCATTTTCTTGATTGATTTTTTCTTGTTCAAAAGAAGAAGGCTTTTTCGTTTCGATGACTTCGCCCACATAGGTCATGTCATATGGCTTCTGTTTAACAAGCGTCTCGCCATCAATATATCGAACTGCCATTAGTTTTTTCGTTGCAGAATCAAAATACAATTGAGCTAAAACACCATTATACATAATCAATAAACGTGATTGTAAATCTTCTTCGCTCAATACCATCGTATAGATATTTTGCTGAATTTTAATATTAACTTCCATATCTGTAATCGTTGTACGATATAATTCATCGAGTGTTTGTCCCATTTTAAATGGCGCAAAGTCGACTCTCGTACCTGTAACATAGACCTGGTTAATTTTATCCTTTTCTACCCCTACAAGCATATATTGATTTTCGTCGCCATATACCCACCATGTAAACCCATAAGCTGAAGGGCCTTTGCGAATTGGTTGCCCCATTTTCTTTTCAAATGTAGAAATATCTTTTCCAACATATGTAGACCAGCCTGTTTTAGGGCGTTGCTGTACATCTCCTGATAGCTGAGGCGCAGTTGTATTCGGCACTGTTTTTGTGGGACCTTTAAGAGGCTCGTTTTCTTTTACAGGTTGATCGAAGTAGAAAAATCCGATTAATAAAATGACAAATAGTACTAAAAATCGTAATAGTGCCTTCAACATTCTGTCTCCTTCTTTTTAAAATTCTTATTTATTATTATAACACTCTTTCATACATCTTATAAAATAGTAAAAGATCTTTTATAATCCATCTACTCGAATACGGTTTAACCTCTTATTTTAAAACACAAAGAAAAAACCGCGCTACCGCACGATTTTTTCTCACTTACATTCATTTTATATGTTGTTCAATTATTTCAATATGTAAACCAACATACTTAAGGATTAATAATCGCTTTGATTACAGACGTTGTTTCTCCACCTTTATAAAATACATAAAGTAATAAGTATACTGCTACACCTGTAATTGCTACAAAAAACCATATAACGGATGTGATTGGTGCAATTTTACGGTGACGTACAAGATTGTTCGTGTAACCTGCAATTAATGTCACGATTCCAAATACCGCTCCTGTTGTTGCTAAAATAATATGGAATACAAGGAATGTTGTGTAATATACTTTTAAATCTTCAGGTCCGCCAAATGCTGTGTTTCCAATAAATATCGTACGAGAAGCATAAATGATAAAGAATGTTAATGCAGAAATTGCTGCTGCTGTCATTGTCTTTTTATGCGCTTCAATTTTTCTATTCTTTACTTGAATCCAGCCGATTGCGATAAGCACTGCACTTAATACAATAAAAAATGTACTAATCGTTGGTAAAATAGGTAACATACGTTTTTGCTCCTTATATCAAATTTTAATCATCACAATGTTGTGATGTGCTGAATGTGCGACTTTTTTGATTCCATCGCATTGCAATTAGTATTATACCAAAAATAATGGTTTGTATAACTTGGATTAGCTTACTGCCTAATTGTTGATCTTGTTTTGGTGTCATATTTGTGAACAATGATGGTCCTGAAAAAGCGCTTAATTGATTCAGCGTATCAGCTGGAACGCATAAGGCCATTGCTTGCATCCACATTGCACCATCTGTATATGTCTTATACAAATCTACCGGACTAAAAAAGACGATGGACGCAACTAATGTCATCATAATATACATGAGTAGGAGCGGCTTCCAAACCAAGTTGAATCGTTTTCCTTTCATTGACCACATGAAAATAAAAGAACACATAAACAATAAAATCGTATAGATGCTCTCTGCTGTTTCATGTAGACGTAAGTAATCAAACACAATCGGAATTTGTCTACACACAAATAGAATACTCCACACCACACTCAAATAAATGGGCGAACATAATAAAGTTGATACAAAGGGTGTAGAACGAATATAGGCGAGTAAATAGTTCGGTATTCCTCTCACCACTAAAAAAGGAACGAGAACAAATAAAATCACTGTCTGAATAGTATAGGCTGTATAAATAAGATAGGTCATTATTTGAATAGGCGCACCTTTTACAGCATATAAAAATAGTAGTGCCAGAATGAAAGAGAAAGCTTCTGAAATACTTAAAGGCGTACTGTTTTTAAAATCTTTTCGCCACTTAATTGTCATCAGTAGATAAATACTGAGGATAAAAAGACAAACAATCATCATTCCTGGACTCCATAATTCGCGAAAACCAAATAGCGATAAAAACATCTTACACCTCCTATTCTTTCTACATGTTATTATACACAAAAAGGCACTTATAACATCTTATGTCATAAGCGCCTTTTTATTTTGTGTCTAAAGTGTGAACTGTAATTTAACATAAATTACTGTTCAATAACAGCGTTTTAAGGTGCAATTAGTCTTCCAATTCGATTAATAAGTCACCTGTCGAAATTGCTTCGCCTTCTTTAACGAAGATTTCTTTTACAATACCGTCACGCGGTGCTTGTACAGTTGTTTCCATCTTCATCGCTTCTGTGATTAATAAATGCTCACCACGACGTACGCGACTACCTGGTGATACAACTACTTTTAATGTTGTACCTGGCATTGTTGCACCAATTTGATTTGGATTTGATGGATTTGCTTTTGGTTTTTTCTCACCAGAAACTTCAACATTTAAATCTTGAACAACGATTTCACGTGGTTGTCCGTTTAATTCGAAGTAAATAACGCGTGTTCCATCATGTTGTGGTTCACCAATCGATACTAATTTAATAATTAGTGTTTTACCTTTTTCGATTGTTACTTCAATTTCTTCGCCTAGACGTAAACCATGTAAGAATGTAGGTGTATCTAATACAGACACATTGCCAAATTGATCATATGTTGTCATATATTGTTCAAATACTTTTGGATATAGCACATATGCAAGTACATCTTGATGTGTCATATCACGATTATATTTTTCATCTAATTCTTTTTTAATTGCATCAAAATCGACTGCTTCTAATAATTCGCCTGGACGTACTGTAATTGCTTCACGCTCTTTTAAAATCACCTTTTGTAATTCTTCAGGGAATCCACCTACTGGTTGACCTAAGTATCCTTGGAAGAATTCAATAACTGAATCTGGGAAGTCAATTGTTTGTCCTTTTTCAATTACATTTTCATCTGTTAAATCATTTTGTACCATGAATAATGCCATGTCGCCTACTACTTTTGAAGACGGTGTTACTTTTACAACATCACCGAATAGTAAGTTCACATCTGAGTACATCTTCTTCACTTCATCCCAACGATCACCAAGGCCTACACCTTTTGCTTGTTGTTGTAAGTTTGAATATTGTCCACCTGGCATTTCGTGCACATAAACTTCTGAATGCGGGCTGTTCATGCCACTTTCGAAATCCTTGTAGTATTTACGGATATCTTCCCAGTAGTACGATAATTTTTCGATTCCTTCAATATCAGCACGTACTTGACGTTTGCTACCCTTCATTGCATAGTATAACGAGTTCGCACTTGGTTGAGATGTTAAGCCTGCCATCGAACCGATTGCTGTATCGATAATATCTACACCTGCTTCAATCGCTTTCGCATATAAGTAAATACCGTTACCACTTGTATCATGCGTGTGTAAGTGAATTGGTAAATCTGTTGATTCTTTTAGCTCTGTAATCAATTGGTATGCTGCTTCTGGTTTTAATAAACCTGCCATATCTTTAATTGCGATGATATGTGCACCTGCTGATTCTAAATCTTTTGCTAATTGTTTGTAGTAATTTACTGTGTATTTTGTACGTGTATCATCTAAGATATCACCTGTATAACACATTGTTGCTTCTGCTACTTTACCGCTATCACGTACCGCATCAATTGCTGTTTGCATACCTGGTAACCAGTTTAAGCTATCGAATACGCGGAATACATCGATTCCTTCTTTAGCTGATTCTTTAATGAATTCACGAATGACGTTGTCTGGATAGTTTTTATATCCAACTGCATTCGCACCACGAAGTAACATTTGGAATAATACGTTTGGCATTTTTTCTCTTAATACACGTAATCTTTCCCATGGATTTTCTTTTAGGAAACGATAAGCTACATCAAATGTCGCGCCGCCCCACATTTCTAATGAGAAGAAGTTATGCATAATTTGTGCAGTGTAATCTGCAATTTCGTATAAGTCTTTTGAACGTACACGTGTTGCAAGTAATGATTGGTGTGCATCACGCATCGTCGTATCTGTTAATAACACATCATTTTGTTCTTTAATCCACTGAACTAAGCCTTCTGGACCTTTTTCGTCTAGAATTTGTTTTGTACCTGTTGGAATCTCATTTAATAGTTGAATTTTTGGCTTATGCGGTTGTGGTAGGATTGGTTTTTGACTATCTGCAATCCCCGGGAAACCGTTTACTGTAACATTGCCAATGTAACTCAATAACTTATTACCACGGTCACGCGCTGACTTATAGTTTAATAATTCTGGTGTTGTATCAATAAAGCTCGTATTGAAATCTCCATTGATAAAGTTTTCATGACGTACTACATTTTCAAGGAATGGAATATTCGTTTTTACACCACGAATACGGAACTCTTGTAAGTTACGATCCATTTTCTCTGCTGCTTCTTTAAATGTGTTACCCCACGTTGATAATTTTACAAGTAATGAATCATAATGTGGTGAGATGACTGCACCTTGGAAACCATTACCTGCATCTAAACGAACACCAAAACCGCCACTTGAACGATATACAGTTAATTTTCCTGTATCTGGCATAAAGTTATTTTGTGGATCTTCCGTTGTAATACGTGATTGAATTGCATAACCAAATAAAGGAATATCTTTTTGCGCTGGAATTTGTAATACATCGTCATGTAAATCATGACCATCTGCAATTAAAATTTGCGCATGTACAATATCAATTCCTGTTACCATCTCCGTAATCGTATGCTCTACTTGCACACGTGGATTTACTTCGATGAAGTAAAACTTGTCGCCCGATACTAAAAATTCTACTGTTCCTGCATTTAAGTAATCGACATTTTTCATTAACTTCACAGCTGCGTTACAAATATCCTGACGTAATTCATCTGATAATGAGTTTGAAGGCGCAATTTCAACTACTTTTTGATGACGACGTTGAATTGAACAATCACGCTCATATAAATGTACGATATTTCCGTTTTTATCACCTAGAATTTGAACTTCAATGTGTTTTGGACGGTCAACGTACTTCTCAACATATACTTCATCAGAACCGAATGCTGCTTTTGCTTCTGACTTAGCACGGTCATAGGCTTCTTGCGCTTCATCTGCACTATGTACAACACGCATACCACGACCGCCACCACCAAGTGCCGCTTTAATCATAATCGGATATTCATGCTTTTCACCAAAAGCAAGAACATCATTAATTGAATCCACAGGACCACCTGAACCTGGAATAACTGGAATATCAGCTAAAACAGCTTGTTCACGTGCTTTTACTTTGTCCCCAAACATATCAAGATGTTTTGAAGTTGGGCCAATGAAAATGATACCTTCTTCTTCACAACGTTTTGCAAATTCTAAGTTTTCAGATAAAAAACCGTAGCCTGGGTGAATCGCATCTACACCAGACTCTTTTGCAATGTCTAAAATTCCTTCGATATCTAAATAAGCATCAATTGGCTTTTTGCCGTCCCCAACAAGATAAGCTTCATCTGCTTTATAACGATGATATGAACCGCTATCCTCTCGAGAATAAATTGCGACTGTACGAATTTTCATTTCTGTACATGCGCGGAACACACGAATCGCGATTTCGCCACGATTCGCTACAAGAATTTTTTGAATTGCCATTAAAACACTACCCCCTATAAAGTCTTCTATCTTTTGTTTTGGTCTCTTTTAACGTACATCGTAATGTTCATTAAAATACCGAGTGCGAAAGAAAGGATCACGAGAGAGGTACCTCCATAACTAATGAATGGAAGTGTGACACCTGTTAACGGGATAATGCCCGATAAACCACCTATATTCAAAAATGTTTGGAAGCCAATCCAAGAACCAATCCCTACCGCCATCATACGGATCATTGGATCTTTCGCTCTTAAAGCTGTGACAAAAGCTCGCATAACGATAAAGCCCAATCCCCCAACTACTATAAGTAAACCAAGAGTCCCCAACTCTTCAATAATAATTGCTAGAATGAAATCTGTGTGTGGTTCGGGTATATACCCTAATTTTTGAACAGACTCACCCAACCCTGAACCTGAAACTCCTCCAAGCGCAATCGCATAATAACCATTGATTATTTGCAGTCCTTCTTCTTTCACAAAAGCATAAGGATCCCATGTCGCTTGAATACGATTCGCCATCTTTTCAGTTAATATTTTACTAAGTAGCTTATCTCTATATATATACACAATTGATAATAAAAGTACAATTCCAATCCAGAATACCTTATTTGTTTTTTTGAATATACGTTTAAAAGACATGCCACTAGCTAAGATAATTGTTGACATAATCGCTGTAATTAAAGCAATTGCGCCATTATCTGGTTCTTTATACAAAAAGATTAAGGGTATAATTATAATTATACTTATAGGTATTAAAGATTCCTTTATCGAATCTATTGTACCATTAGAATACTTCTTGGCAAGTACCGCTGAGACATAAATTATCAATGAAATTTTCAACAATTCAGACGGTTGAAAATTAAATCCTCCAATACGTAACCAAGACTGTGCACCTGACCCTGGTGGGCTATAACCTGCTACTAACACCAATGTTAATAAAGCGATATTTACAACTGCTATTAATTTCAACATCCACTTTTCACGATAACGTTTGTATGGAATCAACATTCCAAGAACGAAAGCGCCAAAACCAACGATAACAGCAAGTAGTTGTTTCTTATAAAAATTGTCTGCTGGTGCGTTATAACGATTAACTGATACCATAGCACTTGCGCTATATACCATCACAACCCCGAATACGCAGAGTAAAAAATATGTAACAAATAGCAAGTAGTCGAACTCTTTTAAAAATTTCTTCAATTTATTACTCCTAACTACAAAAAAACTCAAACATCGGTAGGTGTTTGAGTTTTTTTATCATTTTTTCGTGAATGCATCGTGCAATGCTGATAATTCTTTCTCAAGGGAATCTAAAATTTCACGACCTTTATCGCGATTTAATAGGCCTAGCTTAACAGCAAAATCGATTTCACGTGAAAGACCAAACATTTGTGTATCTAAAACTTCTTCATACAATGGACATTGTGGCATTGTTAAGTTTTCCATTTGCACTCTAATTAATTGAGCAATTTTGTCAGCATCAGCAAATAGGAGTTCCAATGCCTTTTCCTGATACGAATTTTGAGATGTAGTATCCATGAGGACGCCCCCATTACCTGATATTTCTTGAGTTCTATCATTCTAAATTTTAGCTTTTCATATAGAAAAATGCAAGTATCTATACGTCATTCTTCTAACTTAAGTCATTTTGTTTTCTCAAATGTCTTAAAAGACGTTATACTATAGGAGTGAAACATCTATATCTAGGAGGAATGAATGATGGATTCTATTATTCAAATTAAAGGTGCTGTTAACTTTAACATCACACTCGATCCAACAATCTGGATCTTTGATGACCGTAAAGTAGACTTAGATACATACTTTACGTCAGACAAAGTGGCAGTCGATCAAGATGAAGTGTATCTAGAAGATGCAGGAAAATTCTGGTCTCGTGAAATCATGGAAGGTGCTGCTTACCCACCAACTTTAGAAACAGAAAAGAAATTTGATCGCCAAAAGATGCAGACTGGTACATTTGGTATGGTTTTAGAACCTTTCATCAACAACGCATCTCCAGCACCAGAAGCAACACAAGTAACATTTATCGATCGTGAGAATAACGAATATACGTACTCAATGGAAGAAGCAAAAACACTTTTATTCCAATTCAGTGTTGAAGGTAAAATGTTAACTGATGGTGGTCCTGTGTATTTATTACATGCAGATGGTTCAAATTACAAAAATCCAATTAAAAATATTGTAGGTATTAAAATTAGCTAGGAGGACCTCCTCATGAAAGTAAAATGCGTAATTTGTGAAACAGTCAATGATATTCCAGACTTTTCACCATTAGCTAAACGTCTTCGAAACCGTCCGATTCATACATATATGTGTGATTCATGTGATGAGCGAATCGCAACGAAAACATATGCGCGCTTAGCAACAGGTGAGTTTCGTTTTTTCAAAGGTCATACAACAGAAGATGAAGAATTTTAATACGACGCTTTTATTTATTGTAAAAGGAGAATGGGTTTTTCCATTCTCCTTTTTGTATACAAAAAGAGGCCACATTTACATGTGACTTCTTTTTTTACATTATCTATTATTGTTCAGCACTACGTGATTTTTTTGCTGCTTTTTCACGTTCGTTTTTGTTTAAGATTTGTTTACGTAAACGAATTGACTCAGGTGTTACTTCTAAGTACTCATCTTCATCTAAGAATTCTAATGCTTCTTCAAGCGTTAAAATTTTAGGTGCTTTGATTACGTTTGTTTGGTCTTTGTTTGCTGAACGTACGTTTGTTTTAGCTTTCATTTTTGTGATGTTTACAGTAATGTCTGCATCACGGTTGTTTTGACCAACAACCATACCTTCGTAAATTTCAACACCTGGTTCTAAGAATAGAACACCACGGTCTTCAATTTGCATCATACCGTAAGTAGTTGCTTTACCTGTTTCCATAGAAACTAAAGCACCGTTACGACGACCACCTACACGACCTGATACTGCTGGTTTGTAAGAATCGAATGTGTGGTTAATAATACCGAAACCTTTTGTTAATGACATGAATTCAGTAGTGTAACCGATTAAGCCACGTGCTGGAACCATGAAAATTAAACGGATTTGACCAGTACCATCATTGATCATATCAACCATTTCACCTTTACGTTCATTTAATGATTCGATGATTGAACCTAAAGATTCTTCAGGAACGTCGATTTGAACACGTTCTACTGGCTCACATTTAACACCATCGATTTCGCGGATGATTACTTTTGGTTTTGATACTTGTAACTCATAGCCTTCACGACGCATGTTTTCAACTAAGATTGATAAGTGCAGCTCACCACGACCAGATACAGTCCATGCATCTGGAGAATCTGTTGGATCTACACGTAATGATACGTCAGTTTGTAATTGTGCAAGTAAGCGTTCTTCAATTTTACGAGAAGTTACCCATTTACCTTCGCGACCTGCGAAAGGTGAGTTGTTTACTAAGAATGTCATTTGTAATGTTGGTTCATCGATACGCATTGGTGGTAGTGGATCGATGTTATCTTGTGGACAAACTGTCTCACCAACATTGATTTCTTCCATACCAGAAACAGCGATTAAGTCGCCTGAGTATGCTTCTTGAATTTCTTCACGTTTTAAACCGAAGAAACCGAAGATTTTTGTTACACGGAAGTTTTTCACAGTACCATCTAATTTAGAAAGTGCTACTGATTGGCCTACGTGGATTTTACCGCGGAATACACGTCCAATACCGATACGACCTAAGAAGTCATTATAGTCAAGTAATGCTACTTGGAATTGTAATGGCTCATCGCGTGTATCTGCTGGTGCTGGAATATGTTCGATAATTTTTTCGAATAAACATTTCATGTTTTCTTCTTGTTTTGATGGGTCTGGGTCTAATGAAGCTGTACCGTTTACACCTGAAGCATATACAACAGGGAAATCAAGTTGTTCTTCATCTGCACCAAGTTCGATTAATAAGTCTAATACTTCATCTACAACTTCTTCAGGACGTGCTGAATCTTTGTCGACTTTGTTCACGACTACGATTGGTGTTAAACCTTGTTCTAAAGCTTTTTTCAGTACGAAACGAGTTTGTGGCATACAACCTTCGTATGCATCGACAACTAATAATACACCGTCGACCATTTTTAAAATACGTTCTACTTCTCCACCAAAATCGGCGTGTCCAGGTGTATCTAAAATGTTGATGCGTGTACCTTCGTAATTTACTGCTGTATTTTTCGCTAAAATCGTGATACCACGTTCGCGTTCAATATCGTTAGAGTCCATTGCGCGTTCTTCAACTTGTTCGTTTGAACGGAATGTACCTGATTGTTTTAATAATTGGTCAACCAATGTTGTTTTACCATGGTCAACGTGGGCAATAATTGCAATGTTTCTTAAATCTTCACGTAAGTTCGTCATTGTTCCACTCCACTTTTCTTATTTCGAGTCCATAACTGTGTTATTATAGCACAATTTTCTTCAAAAAGATATTTTTTTCGTACTCGATGTTCTTTTTCAAAAATTGGCAAGTAAAAACCCTTGCGAAAAAATGCGTTTCGCATGACAATAGAGGATGTAAAACCACTAATGGAGGTTTCGATTGATTATGAATATAGCAAAAGTTGTTATGGCAATCATGGCTTTAGCTGGCATTTTAGCAATGTGCTCAATTGGCTATGCAATTGCAGTTGGTAATGTTTTAGGGATTTTAGGTGGAATTGTATTAGTCATCGCCGTTTTTGGATACGCGTTCACAATGAAGCGTAAATTCCGCGAGCGAGGACTTCTCTAATCCTTCGATAAAAAGATTGCTCATTCTTCGGAATGGGTAATTTTTTTATCGTAAAATCCACTAAAAACACTTTTTTCACTTTATTCATCATCTCTTGCACAAAATTCATAGTATCACTGATTGTCTTTGAAACACAATATTTTTATTTGCAAATAATCGAAGAATTTGTCTCAAAAAGAAAAAAGAAGAATTCACAATTGTGTAAATTCCTCTCCTAATCTTAGATTAATTCAATATATTCGCTAATTAATTGTTCATGAATCGAAGGATTGGCAATAATAAATGTATCTTGTGCTAATAAATTCATCGGTTCTCCTTTTAGCGTTGTACATTTCGCTCCAACCTCGTGTGCAATAACAGCTCCAGCTGCAATGTCCCATGGAGATAGGCGCATCGACATATACGACTCCAAGCGACCTGTTGCAACATACATCATTTCAATCGTCGCAGAACCATATGAGCGTGTACCACGAACAGTATGAATTAATTTTGCGATTTTCTCGGTATTTAAACGATTATTTTTCGCTACCCAAGAAGCATTAATACCGATAATTGCTTTATTTAATTCAATTGGTTCAAGTGGCTGAATACGTTTTTCATTTACATAAGCACCTTGTCCCGCAATTGCATAATATAGTTCATCACGCACTACATCATAAATGTAGCCTAACTTCCCTATACCATCTTCATAAATCGCAATTGAAATTGTAAAGTTGCGTTGTTGGCGAATAAAATTCATCGTCCCATCTATTGGATCTACAATCCATACGACACCTTTTAAATCAGCAAACTGTTCTTCACTCATACCTTCTTCACCAAAAATTCGATGTGACGCGTCGTATGCTTGGATTTTTTCTACAATAAATTGTTCTGTTTCTTTATCTATATTCGTTACAAGATCATTAGCGTTCGCTTTCGTTTCAATTTCCATTTTCTCTGTAAAAGATTGACGAATACGCGTAGCTGCTTCTTGTATCATCTCCATCGTGTATTCATGTATTGAAATTACATCCACATTTTATTCCCCCATTCCCCATTATCTACTTATTTGTACTAGTATAACAAATATCACAAAAAAACACTTGCTACTCGTATGGATTAGCAAGTGTTTCTTCAAAGTTTTTTTAAATCCTTATGAGAATACATGGAATGCCTCCAGTTCCATATGGATTTCTTTTAGTCTGCGTTTACTAGCTTCAATTTGTTGCTCGTCATTTGTATTTAAAGCATCATATAATGTCGCTAATTCGTAGTCTAATTCTAGCTGCAATCCTTTAATGTATTGCTTCTCAAATTCAACTTTTTGAAGGATATGGACAACCTGTTTCATTCCAATCAACTCCTCTAAAAGGTATTTAGATGAATGAACTTTGCTATGTTATGATTAGCTTATCATTTCATCTATGTTAAAAGATTTTTTCCCTTATATCGAAATGAATAAACCTAATAATCATTATTTGGAGGATGTAAATTATGACTAACTTAACATGGGCCAATCAAGATTTTGATGTTTTTACAATTGATGGATTAGAACCACGTATGGATGCTTTAAAAGAGCGAATCCGTCCTAAATTTGAAGAACTTGGTGCGATTTTCTCGAATTATTTCACAACACAATTAGGTGAAGAATTTTTCCCACATGTTGCTAAACATGCACGTCGAAAAACAAACCCGCCAAATGATAGTTGGGTTGCTTTTGCTCCTTATAAACGCGGCTATAAAGCGATGCCACATTTTCAAATTGGCTTATTCGAATCACATTTATTTATTAACTTAGCAGTTATTTATGAAGCACCGAATAAGATTGCGATTGCTAATCATTTGTTAAAGCATGAAGATTTAATTACTGCATTACCTTCTTCTTTCTATATTTCTGGTGATCATATGTCACCGAAAACAGATGAAATTTCAGTTGAATCAGCTGAAAAAATTTTAACGCGCTTTCGTGATGTGAAAAAAGGTGAAGTATTAATCGGCGTCAAAGTATTGCGTGATGATGCGATTCAATTGTCTGAAAAAGAATTGTTAGCATTAATTGAACAAACATTTGAAACATTACTTCCTATTTATCGTGCAATGGTTAGTGTACCAAAATAAACAAGACTGGAATAAAACATATTATCTCCCTTTTTTAGGGCTCTAAACGAAAAACTGGAACCGTGCCACAGCGCGATTCCAGTTTTTCTTATGCTCATGTGGGATGTGTTTTTTGCACTTATGTCCCAGCTTCTGTTTATTTTTTTCTTCGTTCATTTTTACTTGCTTTAATGACCTCACCATTCGCTGCTTTCTTCGCACCACGAATAACAGGGAAGCTTGCATAACCACTTACTTCTTCAAACTCTTTAAAGTATGTCTTTTCTTCTGATTTCGCTGGAACAATCTCATTAAAGCGACGATACGTTGTCAGTACATCTTCTCGCTTCACGCCTGTTTCATAAGCTTTTTCAATCATTTGAAAAAATGCAATGACATCGACAATTTCAGTTGTTGACCAATCGGGTGAGAACGGGTATGAATAATCCATTTTTATAACCTGCCTTTATTAGTTGCTGCTCTTATTCTAATGAATGATTGATATCGTTGCAAACATTCTAGAAAAATAAATAAATGACAACTGGGCAAAGGAATGACCCTAAAATCGCACTCAATGTCATCGCTACTGAACCGATAGACAGAGTTAGCTCACCGTATTCAGTTAACTTACTCACACCAATACCATGTGCGGCACTTCCCATCGCTACACCCTTGCTAACAGGTGTATCAATTTTTAATAATCGATAAATTCCTGGCCCTCCAATTGCACCTGTAATACCTGCGATAATAACGAATAGTACGGTCATCTGAGGAATTCCGCCAATCGCGTCACTAATTTGGATGGCAACCGGTGATGTAATCGACTTTGGTAAAAATGAACGTAACATTTGCTCATCTAACTGAAAGAGTAACCCTAAAACGACGACACTAACCATACCCGCAAACATCGCGACGACGACACTGGATAGAATGGTCTTTTTAAAACGCATAATGACATCCCACTGCATATATAAAGGATAAGCCATACCTACAACAGCTGGTCCTAAGAAGAAATTAATCACACGTCCACCTTGCATATATGTATCATATGGAATTTTAGCAAAGATTAAAATAAGTAAGAGAACGATTGTTGATGTTAGGATTGGAAATAAAAAAGAGATTCCTGTTCTCTTGTATAGCCACGTCATAAAGAAGAAAATGACAATTGTTAAAAGCATATAACTAATCGTTTGGAGCATAGACTTCTACCTCCTCTTTCTGTCGTTCTGTTTGCTCTAGCTTTTGTGCGAATTTTGCAGTCACCCCTAAAGAAAAAATTGTACTAATGATTGTAATAATTAAAAGTGAGACGCCTAACCATGATAATAATTCCGGATAATTCACGACACCTACAGTAGCTGGAATAAAGAGTAGCGTTAAAATCGGCAGTAAAAAGCCAGTTCCGTCTGCTACATATTCTTTCTTTACAATCTTCATATGAAGTAATAGTAATAAAATAATTAAACCTATGATACTGCCCGGAAGTGGTACATGTAAAAATTCGACAATGATGCCACCAAGTAAGGACAATACATAAAGAAAAGCAATTTGAAGTGTTATGTTTAATAGCTTCACTAGTTTTCGCATCCCCGTTTCCCCCTTGTTGTTTTTTACATTGTAACGCTTTTTAGATAATTCTGTCTATTTAAAGAAAACAATTTTTTCCATATGAAAAGGACATACTCATATAGTACGAGCATGTCCTTCCTATTAATTAAGATTCGCGATCTTCATGTGCACGATCTTTTTTCAATACTTTTGATAAGAATTCATAAACAAGTGGTACGACAACGAGCGTTAAAGCAGTTGAACTAATTAAACCACCAATTACGGTAATTCCTAAACCTTTCGAAATTAGACCGCCACCTTCAGCGCCAATGGCAAGTGGAATTAGTGCACCAATTGTTGCGATAGCTGTCATTAGAATTGGGCGTAAACGTGTTGCACCTGCTTCTAAAATTGCTTCACGCATTGGTAACCCATCATGTTCCATATGAATGATTCGGTCAACCAATACAATCGCATTCGTGACAACAATACCGACGAGCATCAGTACCCCAATGAGAGAAGATACAGAAATTGTTTCGCCACCAATCCATAGTGCAACAAGTGCACCAATAACTGTGAATGGTAGTGAGAATAAAATTGAGAATGGTGCAAGACCTTCTCCAAATGTAACAACAAGTGTGAAGTATACAATCGCAATTGCTGCTACAATAGCAAGCGCTAATTTCGTGAATGAATCACGAATATCTTCTGTTACACCGCCTGTTTTAATTTCTACGTTATTTGGAAGATCTAATTTATCAATTTTTTCTTGTGCTACAGATGAAGCTTTTGTGACGTCTTTACTTGTTACAGTTGCTGTAACTGTTGCATAGTACTTACCTTCACTACGGCTAATTTGTGTCTGTGCACGATCTTCTTTTACAGTAACAAGATTTTTCAGTTTCACTTCTTGTCCTGTAGGTGTTTTAATTTTTTGCTCTAATACACGATCAAATGTATCTGGTTCTTTTACAGAAGAATACACTTCTACGTTGATTTCTTTTCCTTCATCCATAACCGTTGTTAAAACTGTTGCTGGGATGTTTGGATTAATCATTAAAGCTACTTGGTTCGTTGTTAAACCATATTTATTCAACTCATCTTCTTTTACAACTAAGTTTTTCTCATCGAATGCTTCTTGTAATGAAGATTTTGCATCTTTTACATTTTTGTTATCTTGTAAGATTTTTTCGACTTTTGCTACAACAGGGCGGATATCTTCGATTGTATTACCATAGACTGAATATGATAATTCATTATTTGAAGCACCACCAGCGAAGTTTTGTTGTTTCCATTCACCTGGTTGTTTAATTGCGCGCACGTCTTTTACAAGCTTTTCGCTCTTCGTTGCGAAGTCTTTTGTATCTGGGTCATAAATAATAAACATTAAAGCACTATTTGATGAACCAGGGTTTAAAGGATTTTGCCCACCAATTGATGTCTGGATGGTTTCAACTTCTTTATTTTTTGAAACGATTTGCTCGATTTCATCTACGTTTTTAACTACTTGATCACGTGTTTGACCAGCTTTTGGTGTGTACGTTAAATACACTAGTTTTTGTTCGTCATCTGGCAAGAAACTGAACCCTACGACCGGTGCTAAGAATAGACTAGCTACAAGCACAACAATTGAGCCACCAAATGTTACAAGCTTATGGTTTAACACCCAATTTAATAGCTTTTTATAGCCTGTTGCTACTTTACCATGATGTTCTTTTTTAACAATCTTATCTCCATAAATCTTCTTTTTAAAGAGTGTATGGGCAAGTGCTGGAACAATTGTAATCGCAATGACAAGTGACGCAATTAATGCGACAGCCATTGTAATACCAAATGGTAAGAATAGCTCACCTACAAGTCCTCCAACTAATCCTACAGGTAAGAATACGGCAATTGTTACGACTGTAGAAGATAGAATTGGTCGGAACATTTCAAGTGTTGCTGAACTAATTAAAGCACGTCCGCGTAACTTTTCATTTTCTAAATGAATTCGGCGATAAATATTTTCGACGACGACAATGGAGTCATCAATTACACGTCCAATCGCAACTGTCATCGCACCAAGTGTCATAACATTCAGTGAGATATCTAAGTATCGTAAGACAATGACTGCAATTAATAATGACATTGGAATCGAAATGATTGAAATGATTGTAGAACGAATATCACGTAAGAATAACATGATGATAATAACAGCAAAAATAGCACCGAATAATGCTTTATCTAACATCGTGCTTACTGAATCTTCAATCGGTTTTCCTTGATCAAGTGTGACATCAATTGCCATACCTTTATTATCTTTTTCAAACTGATCTGCTGTTTTCTTTACGTCATTAACCACATCCACTGTATTTGCTTCTTGTGATTTCACAACTTGAACAGCGATTGCATCTTTACCATTTGTACGTGAAATGGATTCCACTTCACCTTTTAATTGAATTTTTGCTAACTCTTTCAATTTAACAACTGACTTTGTTTGTTGCTGTTGTGCCGCTGCTGCTGCAGCTGGATTTGCTGCTAATGCAGCTTGTTGCTGTGCTGATGCCTGATTTTGAACAGGAATCTCTAAATTTTCTAATTGTTTTAATGATGTTAATTTACCATCTACTAATACAACTTGTTCTGAATTTTTAAATTGGAAAATACCTAGTGGCGATTCGACATCCATATCTTGAACGAATTGTTTAATAGAATCTTCTGTTAAGCCATATTCTTTTAGCTTATCGTTGTTGTATGTAACGAGTACTTTCTTAACTTGTTGACCTGATACAGATACAGAAGAAACACCATCTACACCTTCAACCTTTGGAACAAAGTAATCTTCGACTGTTTTTGTTAATTGATCAATTGTTTGGTCTTTGTCACTTACACTAAGTGCTAAAACAGGGAAAGTATTGATACTTACGCGATCGATAACAGGTGTTGTCGCAGCGTCAGGTAATTTTACCTTTTCAATTGCTTCTTTGATATCTGCACGTGCTTCTTTCATATCTGTGCCATATTTAAACTCGATTTGAATACTTGAGGCATTTTCATATGAATTTGAATAAACATTTTCAACATTTTTTAAATTTTGAACTGCTTTTTCAAACGGGGTGGATACTTTTTCTTCGACTTGTTGTGGACTCGCTCCTGGATATGCTGTATTCATTGTAATAATTGGTACAGAAATATCTGGGATTGTCTCCATCTTCATTTTTAATCCTGAATATACACCAGCAGCAGCTAATATTAAGGTCATGAGCCAAACTGCTAATTTGTTTTTCAGAACAAATTGAATAAACTTTTTCACACTTGCACCGCCTTTTGACTTTTTCTTTCAACTTTACTTATAATACTGACTGATGGACATTCTTTTAGCAAGTTTTGACTAAACAGTCATTAATGTTAATATTAAGTGACTATTTGGTCACATGTCAAATAAAAGGAGGCGATTTACATTGACTAAAAAAGAAATAATTATTGAAAAAGCTATCGAACTCTTCTCCAAAAATTCAATCGCCAATACTTCCATTCAAGACATTACAGATGCTTGTGGCATTTCAAAAGGTGCGTTTTATTTATCTTTTCGTTCTAAAGATGACTTGTTGATTGAAATTATCGATCAATTTATTAAAGAACTAACAGTTTCTTTTGAACTCTTAATGAATGACCCACGTCCACCGAGACAAAAATTAGAAAAGTTTTGTGATTCTACTTTACGCGTTTTTAATGAACGTTTTCCTTTACTTGAGATGCTTATCACAGAGAGTAGTAAAAGCTTAAAAACAGAATTGCTTGAACGTATTCAAATTTTTAATCGTAGTCTTAATGATATTACCCTTTTCTTACTCGAAAATACGTATGGTGCAAAAATTGAAAAAAATAAATATGACTTACAATTGTGTTTTAAAGGCATTGTGCAAAGTTATATTGACTTTATTATTCATCATAAAAACGACTTAGAATTCAAAAAAATTTCGCATATGATTATGCAGTATATGGATGCACTTGTTGAACAACAGTTCGAACCAACATTAGACGCGTCTGTTTTCGCCTCACAGTTTTCATGTGCACCAGAACCTCAAGCAGTTCAACAAATTATTTCAGATGAGATTAAGCGTTGTAAAAAATTATATAGTGCGGATCATTTTTATGGACAGACTATTCTTGCAATCGAAAAAGAAATGATTAAAGATAATCCACAGCTTGTTATTTTAAATGCACTTGCTACAAATCTTATGTCTGAAAAAGAGTTGCGTTGGCTAGCTACTTTAGTAAGAAGGTTGTACCCAAAACCCACTACTTGATTTTCAAAAATAGAACCAAAAAACGAGAAATCATTTGATTTCTCGTTTGATATTTAAACTATTTCAAATATATTTACATATCTTCGTTACGCTTCTTTTTTTTACTAAAGAACCAAGTAAATAGAAGAGCGAAGAAGAAGATTGGAATCGCTACCCCTTGCCCTGCTAAGACTCTTGCTATAACACCCTCATCCGAGTGGCGGTTAATCAGTCCCATAGCAAACAGCCCAACTGCGATTACATATAGAGCAATAGGTATCCATAATAATTTCATCATATTAATTCCTCCCTGTACCCAATATTTATCCTACTCACATAAGAATAAACATCATAACCTAAAAACAGGAAATTTGTTTTATTTGTATGGATATAATTACTATAAAAGAATTATTTTAACAGGTATATAATCGTAATGTTATAAAACGGGTGAGCTACCTCCATCAATATTCAAAGATGTTCCCGTTATATACGATGCCGCATCAGATAATAAAAATAGAATCGCTTTTGCAGCTTCTTCTGCTTCTCCAATTCGACCAAGAGGAATGTCACGCCCTATCTCATTACTATATTCTTCCCACGTTAAATTCGGTGCTTCTTTCTTCCATTTTCTTTCTACTTGCGCACTACGTATTAATCCAATGCATACCGTATTTACACGAATACCATATTCACCTAAATCTTTACTCATTGTATTTGTTAAAGCCAGTCCTGCAGCTCGACTAACAGATGTAGGCATCGAATGTTTCCAACCTGCTTTTCCAGAAATCGCTGTCACATTGACAATTGCTCCTACACCTCTTTCTTTCATATGTGGAACTGCTGCTTGAGAACAATTGATGGCACCAAATAGTTTTAAATTTAAGTCTTGCTCCCACTGTTCTGCAGAAATATCCATAAAGGCATTCGTAGATGAAATGCCTGCGTTATTTACTAATAAATCAATGCGCTTAAATTTAGTTACAGCACTCATTATTAATTTTTCACAGTCAGACTTTCTTGTAACATCAGCCACAATCGCGAGGACTCGCTGACCCGTTTCTTTTTCAATCTTATTTGCAGCTTCCATTAATGTATCTTCTTGACGACCACAAATGACAACATTTGCACCTTCGATTACAAGTTGCTTAGCTGTTGCAAAACCGATTCCTCTCGACCCTCCAGTTACAATTGCGGTCTTTCCAAGTAATCCTAAATTCATATGTATGAACCTCCCAATTCTAAAACGCAACAAACTCTTTACTCATTATTTTACATAATTACTTTAAATAGACAACAGTTTATTAAAATAACGAAAAAAACACTCACCTTTACCTAAATAAAAGTGAGTGTTTTAACATACATATTTTTTTAGAAATAAGATGTTCTATTTATTTTTTAGCTACCATGTGAATAGGAGTTCCTAAAGCAACTTCTGCAGCTTCCATGATAATTTCGCCTAATGTTGGGTGAGCATGAATTGTCATTGCTACGTCTTCTAATGTCATACCGCCTTCGATTGCTAATGCAAGTTCAGCGATTGTATCAGAAGCACCAACACCTACGATTTGACCCCCAAGGATTAAACCGTCTTCTTTACGAGCAACAATTTTAACAAAACCGTCTGTTTCGTTAAGAGCTAATGCACGACCATTTGCACCAAATGCAAATTTACCTACTGATACTTCATAACCTTCAGCTTTTGCTTGTTCTTCGTTAAGACCTACAGAAGCCATTTCTGGATCTGTGAAGCATACTGCTGGAATTGCAAGGTAATCAACGATTGACGCTTCACCTGCGATTGCTTCAGCCGCTACTTTACCTTCGTAAGAAGCTTTGTGTGCTAATTGTAAACCTGGTACAACGTCACCAATTGCATAGATGTTCGATACGCTTGTACGGCATTGTTTATCAACTTTGATTAGACCACGTTCTGCAAATTCGATACCTACAGATTCAAGACCCAATTCGTCTGTATTTGGACGACGGCCTACTGTTACTAATACGTAATCAGCTTCAACTGTTTTTGTTTCGCCTTTTACTTCATAAGTAACTTTAACGCCCTCTTCTGATTCTTCAACACCTTGTGCTAAAGCTTCAACTTCTACAGTAACGCCTTTTTTCTTAAGACCTTTTTTAACAATTTGTGTCATTTGTTTTTCGAAACCAGCAAGAATATCTTTACCGCCTTCAAGAATTGTTACTTCAGAACCTAAATTTGCGTAAGCAGAACCTAATTCAGTACCGATGTATCCACCGCCGATTACAACTAATTTCTTAGGTAATTCAGTTAGGTTTAGAGCACCTGTTGAGTTGATTACACGCTTTGTAAATTTGAAGCTTGGAATTTCAACTGGACGTGAACCAGTAGCGATAATTAAGTTTTTGAAGTTGTAGTGTTGAGAACCTGATTCAGTTGCAACAGTTAAAGAATTTGTGTCGTTTAGGTATGCTTCACCCATAACCACTTCAATGCCGTTACCTTTTAATAAACCAGAAACACCGCCAGTTAATTTTTTAACAACGCTTTCTTTGAATGCTTGCGCTTTAGCGAAGTCTAATTTAACTTCTGAAGCGATTACACCCATGTCATCAGATTCTTTTGCTTGAACAAAACGATGACCTACAGAGATCATAGCTTTTGATGGAATACAACCAACGTTTAGACAAACGCCACCTACGTATTCTTTTTCGATTACTGTTACTTTTTGTCCTAATTGTGCTGCACGAATTGCTGCAACGTATCCACCAGGGCCTGCTCCAATTACTATTGTATCTGTCTCGATTGGGAAATCTCCTACTACCATGATATTACGCCTCCATTAATAATAATTCTGGCTCACTTAACAAACGTTTTAAATGATTCATAGCGTTTTGCGCAGTGGCACCATCGATCATACGATGATCAAAGCTCAATGATAATGCTAACACAGGTGCGGCTACAATTTCACCATTTTTTATTACAGGTTTTTCTGCAATACGTCCAATACCTAAAATTGCAACCTCTGGATGATTGATAACAGGTGTAAACCATTGACCACCAGCTGAACCAATATTTGAGATTGAACATGAAGCACCTTGCATCTCATTAGGTGCTAGTTTACCATCTCTTGCTTTTTCTGCAAGTGTATTTATTTCATCCGAAATCGCAAACACTGATTTACGATCAGCATGTTTAATTACAGGAACTAGCAATCCGCGTTCTGTATCTGCTGCAATTCCAATGTTGTAATAATGTTTTTGAATGATTTCGTTTGTTGCGTCATCCAACGAACGATTGAATTCTTTGAATTTGCGTAGGGTACTTACTAGAGCTTTTACCACGTATGGTAAATATGTTAGCTTAATACCCTCTTCAGCTGCAATATTTTTGAACTTTTTACGATGTGCAACAAGATTCGTAACATCTACTTCATCCATCAATGTTACATGTGGTGCAGTATGTTTTGAATTTACCATTGCTTTTGCAATCGCACGACGAATTCCAGACATTTTTTCACGTGTTTCTGGGAATTCACCTTCTAAGTTTACAGGAGTTGAAGCTACTTCAGGTGCTTGAGTAGTTTCTTCTGTATTTTCAGAAGCGACAGTTGTTTCTGCTGGTTGTTTACCATGATTTAGAATATCTTCTTTTGTTACGCGTCCGTTCTTACCTGTTCCCTCTACTACAGAGATATCTACACCTTGTTCACGTGCAAACTTACGAACAGATGGTAAAGCAATGACACGTTTTGAAGTATTTGAAGGTTCAACAATCTCTGGTGCTTTTGAAGTTTCTACAGTTTCTTCTTTTACTGGAGCCTCTTCTTTTGCTGGTGTTTCTTCTTCTTCCTCTTCTTCATCATGATGACCTTTTAATTGAAGATCTTCATATCCAGGTGCATCAATTTTCAGTAGAACTGTACCTACAGTTGTTAATGTACCTTCTTCTACTAAAACTTCTAAAATCGTACCGTCCACAGGAGATGGAATTTCAACAACCGCTTTATCGTTTTGAACCTCTGCTAAAATATCGTCTTCTTTTACTTCTTGACCTGGTTTGACAAACCACTGAACGATTTCACCTTCGTGGATTCCCTCTCCAATATCTGGTAATCGGAATTCAAATGCCATGTTGCTTCACCCTTCCTTTTTTATGATTAGAATGTTAAAACTTTTTTCGCTGTTGCCATAACATCTTTATAATTTGGTAACCAAGCTGCTTCTGCTTGCGGATAAGAATAAATTGTATCTGGTGCTGTTACACGTAATACAGGTGCTTCTAAACTTAGAAT
Source organism: Kurthia sp. FSL E2-0154 (assembly GCF_038003625.1). NCBI lineage: Bacteria > Bacillati > Bacillota > Bacilli > Caryophanales > Caryophanaceae > Kurthia > Kurthia sp. FSL E2-0154. The sequence goes on along the minus strand of NZ_JBBOPO010000001.1, from coordinate 291,859 downwards.
TGCACGTTCTGTAATTTCAGTTACAACGTTTGCTGCAATACCTGCTTGTTTTTGTGCTTCTTGTACAACGATTGCACGATTTGTTTTCTCAACAGATGCAATAATTGTTTCAATATCAAGTGGTTGAACTGTACGTAAGTCTACTACTTCTACTGAGTAACCATCTTTTTCTAATGCTTCAGCTGCTTTTAATGATTCTTGAACCATTGCACCATATGCAAAGATTGATAAATCTGTACCTTCACGTTTTACATCCGCTTTTCCAAGTGGAATTGTGTATGACTCTTCTGGAACTTCTTCACGGAATGAGCGGTATAATTTTAAATGCTCTAAGAAAATAACAGGGTCATTATCACGAATAGATGAGATTAATAATCCTTTTGCATCGTATGGTGTTGAAGGAATAACTACTTTTAAACCTGGTTGTGAAGCCATTAAACCTTCTAAACTATCTGAGTGCATTTCAGGTGTGTGTACACCACCGCCGAATGGTGAACGAATTGTTACAGGTGCATTTAATGCGCCGCCTGAACGGTAGCTCATACGTGCTAATTGACCTGAAATTGAATCCATTACTTCATATACAAAGCCGAAGAATTGAATCTCTGGCACTGGTCGGAAACCTTGAAGTGCTAAACCGATTGCTAAACCACCGATTCCTGATTCTGCAAGTGGTGTATCGAATACGCGATCGACACCGAATTCTTTTTGAAGACCTTCAGTGGCACGGAATACCCCACCGTTTACACCAACGTCCTCACCAAAAACGAGCACGTTTTCATTGTCTTTTAACTCACATCTTAAAGCGTCTGTAATTGCTTGAACCATTGTCATTTGTGCCATCGGTTATTTCGACTCCTTCTCTTTGTAGATTTCATATTGCTCTTTTAAGTTATATGGAAGTTCATCTTTATGCATGATTGAAATTAAATCTGTTACTTTTTGTTTTTGTACGCCATCTGCTTGTTTAATCGCTGCTTTGATTTCTTCTTTTGCTTTTTCGATTACTTCAGTTTCTTTTTCTTCGCTCCAAATGCCTTTTGCTTCAAGGTATTTACGGAAACGAACAACAGGATCTTTTTTCTCCCACTCGCTATCTGTTTCTGATGAACGGTAACGTGTTGGATCATCACCAGCCATTGTATGTGGGCCGTAACGGTAACATACAGTTTCGATGAATGATGGGCCTTCTCCAGCTACTGCACGTTCACGCGCATCACGTGTTGCTACATATACTGCTAATGGGTCCATACCATCTACTTGAATACTTGGAATACCAGCTGCTACACCTTTTTGTGCAATTGTTGTTGCAGATGTTTGTAAAGCACGTGGTGTTGAAATCGCGAATTGGTTATTTTGTACGATGAAAATTGCAGGTGATTTGAATGCACCAGCAAAGTTAATACCTTCGTAGAAATCACCTTGTGATGAACCACCATCACCAGTGTATGTGACAGCAACTGATTTTTTACCGCGTTTTTGCATACCAAGTGCTACACCAGCAGTTTGAATGTATTGTGCACCGATAATAATTTGTGGTGGTAATACGTTTACGTCCTCAGGAATTTGACCACCTACGAAATGACCACGTGACCATAGGAACGCTTTCCATAAAGGTAAACCATGTAATATGATTTGTGGTACATCACGGTAACCTGGGAGAATATAATCTTCTTTTTCAAGTGCAAAGTGTGATGCAATTTGTGATGCCTCTTGTCCAGCTGTAGGTGCATAGAAACCTAAGCGTCCTTGTCTATTTAAAGAGATTGAACGTTGATCTAAAATACGTGTAAATACCATACGTGACATTAATTCAACTAACTCTTCATCTGATAATTTAGGATCTAAAGCGTCATTTACGATTTCGCCGTTTTCATTTAAAATTTGAACCATTTCAAACTTCTCTTCAATTTCTTGTAAGTTTTTTACTGGATCAAAAAGGTTATTGTTTGAAGTCATCCTCTTACATCTCCTTTGTAACTGTATTATTTAAAATTCCAAAATCATTAGTACAACTATATCTATCTTCAGTATACTGAATTCGTTTTCATACGTCAATCACTTAATTCACTGTTTTGTCATATTATTTTCTTTTAGGTGCTGTATTATATATTTTAATATACCTGTATTATAATACAGATGGTTTTTTCTTGTTTTAATGTAGCACAGACACAAGCCTATACGTTTGATTATTCCCACCCCACATACGAGTGAAACAATGGAGAATATTGGATTGTCGGTCTTTTTTTATTGCTGAATTGACTTATTGTTATATACTTATGAATAGATATTGTTTGGAAAGGGAGATTACCATGATTTTAATGAAAGATATTATTCGCGAAGGGCATGAAACACTTCGCATGAAAGCAGAGGAAGTACCATTTCCTCTAACAGACGAATTACGCAAATTCGGTGAAGAATTACTTGAATTCTTAATCAATAGCCAAGACCCTGAAATAGCTGAAAAGTATGAGCTGCGTTCAGGAATCGGCATTGCAGCGCCACAAGTAAATCGTTCAATTCGCATGTTTGCCCTACATGTACCAAAAGACAACGGTGAGATGTTAAGTGAAATCATTGTCAACCCGAAAATTGTCAGTCATTCTGTAGAAGAAACATATCTTCCAGGCGGCGAAGGTTGTCTATCAGTTGATCGTGATGTACCTGGATACGTTCCACGCCCACAACGCATTACCGTAAAATATAAAGACTTAGATGGCGTAGAGAAAAAAGTACGTTTGAAAAATCTTCCTGCAATTGCTTTCCAACATGAGCTAGACCACTTAAATGGTGTTATGTTCTATGATCGAATCAATAAGGAAAATCCTTTTTACGAGGCACCTAACTCACATCCTTTAGAGGAAGCATAATTACAAAGAAGAGGAATCGCTCGTTTCAATCGTGCGATTCCTCTTTTCTTCATTATTCGCAAAGACCTAAACGGCGCATAGCCTTTGATAAGCCATCTTCATCTACATGTTCTGTTACAATGCTCGCTGCTTCTTTTACACGCTCAGGGCTATTCCCCATTGCAACACTCGTACCATTTTTTGCAACAAGTTCAAGCATTTCAATATCATTTAACCCATCGCCAAAGACCATTGTATCTGCTAACGTAAAATCAGTATGTTGAATAAATTGTTCAATGCCATATGCTTTAGACACATCATGATTGATCACATCATCTGAATACTTATGCCAACGAATAAATGCTAACTCTGGAAAAGCCTTTAAATAACGCGGTTTTTCTTCTTCTGGAACATACAAAAGCGCTTGATAAATATCCGCTTCTTTCCAGTGATTCAAATCGTACTCAGGCATTGGGTAGAATAATGAATCCATACTTGCTTTTACGTGGTCATCATATTCTGTTGTCGATGTCATACGTTGCTCGTCTAAATAAACAACAGGATAACCATCTTTTTCTGCTTCTATTGCAAGTCGTTCAAGTACATCTGCTGGGATTGGACGTTTAGAAATTGTTTTCCCCTGATAAACGACAAATTGACCATTAAAACTAACGTAGCTGTCAATGTCTAGCTCTTCACTTACTTCTTTTAAAAAGAACGGAGAGCGCCCTGTTGCGATGGCTACTTCATGACCATTTGCTCTCGCCTCTTCAATTGCTTTCTTTGTTGCTTCAGGAATTTTTTTTGATGTGTTATAGAGTGTACCGTCTATATCAAAAAATAATAACTTTTTCTTCAATTCCTAAACTCCTCCCTAACTGCTCATACTTTTATATGTTCTTAATTCTAACACACTCTAAGCTTTTTTGTTGCTCTCACTCTTTCTTCCTTATTATATGTCAAGTTAAATAACTTTACTCTCATGTCGTTATCACTTATACTATAACTAGGGAGTGATACGCCATGTTTAAACGTCTTAAAAAACGACTGTTGAAAAGGCTTCGTGGCTTACTCGAAAAGAAAACGGTAGCTTAGTGATGAAGAGAGATGGGACTTGATGTACTTCGAGTCTGATCTCTCTTCCTTTTGACATCCAAACCTGAAATGCAATTTTTATCGGGGTTTTCTTTATTTTATATTGGTGTCATGATAATATATAAGAAATGCAACATATTTTGAACGTGTTAAAGGAGAGCAAATAAAATGATTTACAAAGTTTATTATCAAGAAAGCCAGCTTCAAGTTCCAGTTCGCGAAAATACTAAAAGCCTATATCTTGAAGCAGCAGATCCACGTGAAGTACGTGCACTGCTAGCTGATCGTGGCTACAACATCGAATTAATTCAATTGCTTGAGGGTAATTACCTAGAGTATGAACAAGCAAGCGAAAACTTCCACTTGGAGCAATTCTAAGTAGATGAAATTCGTCAAAAATGACCAAACAGCTGTTTTCGCACTTGGCGGACTGGGCGAAATCGGCAAAAATACGTATGCGGTTCAATTTCAGGATGAAATCATTCTGATTGACGCAGGAATTAAGTTTCCAGAAGATGACCTACTAGGCATCGACTATGTAATCCCTGATTACACTTATCTTGTTAGAAATGTTGATAAAATTAAAGGTCTCTTTATTACGCATGGTCACGAAGATCATATTGGCGGTATTCCTTACTTATTACGCCAAATTAATGTTCCTGTCTATGGTGGTAAACTAGCACTTGGTTTATTACGTAATAAATTAGACGAACATGGTTTACTACGCACAACAAAATTAATCGAAATTAAAGAAGAAGATGTTATCAAATTCAGAAAAACATCTGTTAGTTTCTTTAGAACAACTCACAGTATTCCAGATGCTTTAGGTGTAGTCGTTAAAACACCTCCTGGTAATATCGTGCATACAGGTGACTTCAAATTTGATTTCACACCTGTTGGAGAACCAGCCAACTTAACGAAAATGGCTGAAATCGGTAAAGAAGGCGTACTATGCCTACTATCTGATAGTACAAATGCTGAGGTTCCTAACTTTACAATGTCTGAACGTAAAGTCGGCGAAAGCATTGACGAAATCATGCGTAAAGTAGATGGTCGTATTATTTTTGCAACATTTGCATCAAATATTCACCGTTTACAACAAGTAACAGATGCTGCGGCTAAATTCGGTCGTAAAGTAGCTGTATTCGGACGCAGTATGGATAATGCCATCACGATTGGTCGTGAACTCGGCTACATTACAGCTCCAAAAGAAACATTTGTTGACACACAAACTTTAAATCGCCTTCCAGCGAATGAAGTGATGATTTTATGTACGGGTTCTCAAGGTGAACCAATGGCAGCACTTTCTCGTATTGCAAATGGTACACATCGTCAAATTCAAATTCAACCTGACGATACAGTGATTTTCTCTTCTTCACCAATTCCAGGTAACACAGCGAGCGTGAATAAGATTATCAACTTATTATATCGTGCAGGTGCAGATGTTATTCACGGTTCATTGAATAACATTCACACATCTGGTCATGGTTCTCAGCAAGAACAAAAATTAATGTTACGTTTAATGAAGCCTAAATTTTTCATGCCAATTCACGGTGAATACCGTATGCTTCGTATGCATGCAAGTCTTGCTGTTGATTGTGACGTACCTGAAGAGAATATCTTCATCATGGAAAACGGTGATGTTCTTGCATTAAGTTCTGATGAGGCACATGTTGCTGGTCGCATTCCTTCTGGTGATGTGTACATCGATGGTAACGGAATCGGTGATATCGGTAACATCGTATTACGCGATCGTCGTATTCTTTCAGAAGAAGGTCTTGTGATTGTTGTTGTAAGTGTTGATATGGAAAACCAACGTATCGTATCAGGTCCAGATATCATTTCACGTGGCTTCGTTTACATGCGTGAGTCAGGTATGATGATTAATGAAGCACAACAAATGCTAAATCGTCATCTACAAGAATCAGTTAAGGAAAAAACAACACAGTGGTCAGATTTGAAAAATGAAATTACCGATGTGTTAACACCTTATCTATACGAAAAAACAAAACGTCGTCCAATGGTCTTACCAATCATTATGGAAGTCTAAATAGAAAAGAGGCTGGGACATAAATCGCTTTCAGTCACACAAAAAGGAGATTGCCTACACAATCTCCTTTTTTGTGTGATTTTTTCATACGTGATGTGGTGTTTTACCCTCTCATCGCATACTTTCTTAGATTGGTCGTCATTAAGGTAAGTTCAATTTCATTTCAGACCTTCTATTTTCCACGAAGTGAAAATCGAGTGAAACCTAAATTCGCCTTCAAAAATCCAAAAACTGGTTCCACATCGATTTTTCGTTTTCGATAAATGGCGCCTGTTTTTGTTTCTGAAAGCATCGCTTGAATCATTTTCTTCTGTTCTTCCCAATGCGTATTCACATGTATATATTTTAAAATGGCGTGTAAATCCTGTCTTATCCGTACGTGTTGAATCGTATTGGTACGTTGTTTTGGCTGGGCGTGTGGGTGTGACTTCTGTGGGAACAGCACGAGCAGAATATTCGCAGACAGACCAAAAACAGGCTGGGACAAAACATGTCATTTTCCTTTTTTAGCGTTCGCAACGAAAAACCGGAACCGTGCTACAGCGCGATTCCAGTTTTTCTTATGCTCATATAGGATGTGTTTTTTGCCCTTATGTCCCAGCCTGTCTTGCTTTTAACTAGGGCTTTGTCCTAGCTTCTCCTTTAGTTCAACATCTTTTTCTCGAAGCGGCTAATATCCGCATCTGCACCAATGACGATTAAAATATCGCCTTCAATGATTTTTTCATCTGCTGCAGGTGACACAATAATATCTTGGTCGCGCTTAATCGCTACAATGTTAATACCATAGCGCACACGAATATCTAATCCGATAATCGTATGTCCAGCTAATAAACGATTGGCCTTAATCTCCATAATCGAGTGTTCGTCTGATAGTTCTAGATAATCTAAAACATTATTTGACATCATATTATTCGCGATTCGAATACCCATATCGCGTTCTGGATGTACGACATGGTCTGCACCAATTTTTCGTAACACTTTTTCATGATAGTCATTTTGTGCTTTAACCGTAATTTTCTGCACACCGATTTCTTTTAACATTAAAGTCGTTAAAATACTTGATTGAATATCATCACCAATTGCCACAATCACATGCTCGAAATTTCGAATACCGAGTTGTTTTAGTACCGTTTCATCTGTTGTATCTGCCATGACAGCTTGCGTCGCAATTTTTGAGAATTCATTTACACGCTCTGCAAACTTATCAATCGCCATCACATCTGCGCCCTGGTTCACTAGTTCATTTACGATACTACCACCAAAACGTCCTAGTCCAATGACTACGAACTCTTTTTTCATATTTATTCCTCCGATTTCTCGAAACTTCCTATCTCACCTTATTCTATCAAAAATCTTTAAAACCACAATACAATAGCCATATGAAAAGAGACTGCCATGTCTGTAGCAGTCTCTCTCTTTATCTTTATAGGAGTTTGTTTGTTATGGGCCACGTTGGTGAGGCGTAGCCAAAAAAATTCGTAGTTTTTTTCATCGCAATCATTATATACATATAGCGTGTTGTTAGGGTGACATTAATCTAAAAGAACACGCTATATAAGAATCATTTCAGGGTCAGCTGTTTTTTTTAGTGTTAGATTAATGTATGAATTAAGCTAATTTTTTATAACTTGAAGTTGTTAGGAACTCTTCAAACTCATCTTGTAAGATTAAGTCTGTAAAGATTTCTGCTGCTTCATTAAATTTACCAGCATTATATTGTTCTTCGCCAAATTGCTCTTTTAAAACATCTAGCTCTTCAGCTAAGATCTGTTTGAATAATTCAGCTGTAATATCTTCGCCTGTTACAAGCTTACCGTCTGCATGGCGAATCCATTGCCAAATTTGTGTACGTGAAATTTCTGCTGTCGCTGCATCTTCCATCAGGTGGTTGATTGGTGCAGCACCATTTCCTCGTAACCAAGAAGCGATGTACTGAACACCTACGCTACAGTTCATGCGTAGACCTTCTTCAGTAATCGTACCAATTGGCACTTCTAATAAATCAGCTGCTGTTACATGAACGTCGTCACGTTTACGGTCGATTTGATTCGGTGTCGGCATATGCTCATCAAATTGTTCCATTGCTACAGCCACTAAGTCTGGATGCGCTACCCATGTACCATCATGACCATCTGTTGCTTCACGACGCTTATCTTCACGCACTTTTTGGAATGCAGCTTCGTTAGCTTCAGGATCATTTTTAATTGGAATTTGTGCAGCCATACCGCCCATTGCAGGTGCATTACGCTTATGACATGTTTTAATACATAGCGTTGAATACGCTCTCATAAATGGTGATGTCATCGTTACCTGACCGCGGTCTGGTAAAATCACTTCACCTTTATTGCGTAGACGCTTGATATAACTAAAGATGTAATCCCAACGTCCACAGTTTAAACCAGCAGAGTGATCACGTAGTTCATAAAGAATTTCATCCATTTGGAATGCAGCTGTAATTGTTTCAATTAATACAGTTGCTTTGATTGTGCCATGCGGTAAATCAAATGTTTCTTCTGCATAATTAAATACATCATTCCATAATCGTGCTTCTAAGTAACTTTCTAACTTTGGTAAGTAAAAATATGGACCTGTTCCACGCTCTAATGCAGCTTTTGCATTGTGGAAGAAATATAGACCGAAGTCAAAGAAGCTAGCAGACATTGGTGAACCATCCACTTCTACATGCTTTTCGTTCATGTGTAAACCACGTGGACGTACAAGTAATGTAGCTGTTTCTTCTTTTAAAGCATATTTTTTACCATTCGCTGGATTCTCAAATGAGATTGTTTTAGCGATGGCATCTTTCATATTCTTTTGTCCATGAATCATGTTCTCCCATGTTGGTGAAGTAGCATCTTCAAAACAAGCCATGAACATTTTTGCGCCTGAATTTAAAGCATTGATGACCATTTTACGATCAACAGGGCCTGTAATTTCAACACGACGGTCTTGTAAATCAGCTGGTAAAGGTGCAATCGTCCAATCCGATTCACGAATTTCTTTTGTTTCTTCTAAGAAATCCAGTGTTCCACCGTTATCTAACTCACGTTGACGCTCTTGGCGTGCTTCTAATAAAGCTAAACGACGGTCATTGAATTTCACTTGAAGTGATGCAATGAACTGTAGTGCTTCAGGTGTTAAAATTTCTTTCGTTACTTCGTCTTGCGGTCCTAAAACACGAATGTTTGCGGATGTCTGCTGCATATTCTCTTCCTCCCAGTCTTTCATTAATTTTAGAAAAGAGCTATGGTTGTAAGCGATTTACTATTGTCATAAATCCCATAGCTCTTTTGAGTTGTGTATTAAATGAATTGAGCTGTTTCAGTTGATCCCTTCATAGCTGTTGTAGAAGATGTACCACCAGAGATTACTTGTGATACCTCGTCGAAGTAACCTGTACCTACTTCACGTTGGTGTTTTGTAGCTGTGTAGCCTAAAGTTTCATCAGCGAACTCAGCTTGTTGTAACTTAGAGTATGCAGCCATACCGTTATCGCGGTAGTCATGCGCTAATTTGAACATGCTGTGGTTTAATGCATGGAATCCAGCTAATGTTACGAATTGGAATTTGTAACCCATTTTACCTAATTCAACTTGGTATTGAGCGATTGTTTCTTCATCAAGGTTCGCTTCCCAGTTGAATGATGGTGAACAGTTATAAGCAAGCATTTTACCAGGGAATTTTGCGTGAATTGCATCTGCGAATTTACGCGCTTCCTCTAGGTCTGGTTTAGATGTTTCACACCATACAAGATCAGCATACGGTGCGTAAGCTAAACCACGAGCGATAGCTTGGTCGATACCTGGTTTTGTACGGAAGAAACCTTCTGGTGTACGTTCGCCAGTGATGAAGTCTGCATCACGTGGGTCGATATCGCTTGTTACCATATCTGCTGCGTCTGCATCTGTACGAGCGATGATGATTGTATCAACACCTTGTACGTCTGCCGCTAAACGAGCTGCGATTAAGTTACGGATTGCATTTTGAGTTGGAAGTAATACTTTACCACCTAAGTGACCACATTTTTTCTCAGAAGCTAATTGGTCTTCTAAGTGAACGCCTGCAGCACCAGCTTCAATCATGCCTTTGATTAATTCGAATACGTTTAACGGACCACCGAAACCTGCTTCAGCGTCAGCTACGATTGGTGCGAACCAGTCAAAACCGTCGTTACGACCTTCTGCATGATCGATTTGATCAGCACGTTGTAGTGCTTGGTTAATACGTTTTACTACTTGCGGTACAGAGTTTGCTGGGTATAAAGATTGGTCTGGGTACATTTGTCCAGCGATGTTTGCGTCTGCCGCTACTTGCCAACCACTTAAGTAGATTGCTTTTAAACCTGCTTTTACTTGTTGCATTGCTTGGTTACCTGTTAAAGCACCTAGTGCGTTAATGAAATCTTCTTCGTGTAAAGATTTCCAAAGGCGAGCAGCACCACGTTTAGCAAGTGTATATTCGATTTCAATTGATCCACGTAACTTTAAAACTTCTTCTGCTGAATAAGGACGTTCGATTCCTAACCAGCGTCCATCTTGTGCCCATTTTTCTTCTAAAGTTTTAATTTGTTCTTGTTGTGTCATTTCATCCATCTCCCTTTATTTAAGTAGTAGTAAAACGATAACATTTGACGCTATCAGAAAATACACCCCTGTTTTTTCCAATTTATTTGTTGCATAACAGCTACCGTTGTTATAGACTACTATATAACAACATGATTTACTTGTATTGATTTTCAGATGAAAGATGGTTTTTCTAGGATAGAATAAGATATAACTGGATAAAGAAATTTTAAACTAGGAGGATGATTTGAATGATTGAGTCAATTTACAGGGATTTAGCAGAGGATGTTATAGTACAGTACACATCCTTATTACAAGATTGGACCCCGCAAGAGGCAACAATTGCTATTGCAGTAGAAAATAACTATGTTTATTATGCACCTCAACAAGTCGATATTCAAATTTCAATCGGACAATCCATTGCACCAACGAGTATTGCACAACTCGTTTATGAAAGCGGTCGCAAAGTGGAACAAACAATTGATAATCCTTATGGAAGTGGAAGCTATCATGGCATTGGTTATCCTATTACCGTGCGCGAGAAAAAGGGCGTCCTTCTCATCGTTCTACCAAGTCGAAAGAAAGAAAAACCACTTTACTTTATTACAGGTCGAAATGAAGACGAATGGCAGCCAATTCCAATCGAAGACGTTTCATTCTTTGAAAGCTTAAATAAGAAAAATTGGTGTTACCAGCAAAATGAACTATTTCAAATTTCATTAACGATGAAAGATTTAGCGAATCGCCTACCTGAATATTTTATTCGTATTCATCGATCGTACATTATCAATATTCGAAATATCTCAAAAATCACACGTGACTTTGCCTCGAACTTATTAATTGTTATGAAAGATGGAAAACAATTACCTGTATCACAGTCTTATGTAACGGATTTAAGAAAGGCTTTAGAATTTTAAATATATTAATAGGAAGTTATTTAAATGAACTTGAATAAAAAGAGCTAGCCATAACGCTAATTGTATTTGAAATAGCGTTGTGACTAGCTTTTCTAATTTATATAGAAAGAAGATACTTTTTTATAAAAATGACTTGAAATATCAACGTATTTTTGTAATAATGGATATCGTTTGAGTAAACTTGAAGTTTACTTTAACGATACTTTCAAATCTGCAAGTTTACCAAAAGTAAACTTATTCGAGGAGAATATTTATGCAAATCGGCAAAAAAATTAAACGATTACGTTTAAGGAAGGAACTCACACAAGAGGAACTAGGTGAACGTACCGATTTAACAAAAGGCTATATCTCACAATTAGAGCGTGACCTCAATTCCCCTTCCATTGAAACTTTATTCAATTTATTAGAAGTTCTTGGTTCTACACCAAAAGAATTTTTCGACGATGAAACCGATGATCAAAAAGTTGTTTATACAACTGAAGACCAAACCGTCTATACAGACGAAGAAAAAAAATACAAACTTCAGTGGTTAATCCCCACATCAAATGAAAAAGAAATTGAACCTGTCATCCTAACCTTCGAGGAAAAAGGGGAGTTCAAACAATTTGAACCTTCCCCGTCTGAAACCTTTATCTATGTATTAGAGGGACGTGTCCGTATCGTATTAGGAGCAGAGGAATTTATTGCTACTGCAGGTGATTCTGTTTATTATGAAGCAATTGACTCACATCAAATCTTAAATGCATTTGCAGGGAGAACTCAACTACTGTTAGTCGCAACAGAATCTTATTTGTAGCTTAGGAGGCCTAGTACATCATGTCAGAAAATATTATTATCTCGTTTAACAACGTGTCAAAGTCGTACAGCGACGGTACACAGGTGTTAAAGGGCGTCAACTTTGAACTTGAAAGAGGAAAATTCTACACTTTACTTGGACCATCAGGTTGTGGTAAAACGACGATTTTACGTTTAATCGCTGGTTTTATGGAACCATCACAAGGTGAAATTTTATTTAATGGAAAGAACATTAATAAAGTACCTGCTAATGAACGCCAAGTAAATACGGTCTTTCAAGACTATGCACTATTTCCACATTTAAATGTTTTTGAGAACGTTGCTTTTGGTTTACGTATTCAAAAAGTAAATAACGCTGAAATTACACGCCGCGTTGAAGAAGCATTAAAATTCGTCAATCTTGCAGGGTACGGTAAACGCGAAATTCAAGAGATGTCAGGCGGTCAACGTCAACGTGTTGCGATTGCGCGCGCGATTGTTAATGATCCTGAAATTATCTTATTAGATGAACCACTATCTGCTCTTGATTTAAAGCTTCGTACTGAGATGCAATACGAATTACGCGAATTACAACAACGTTTAGGCAAGACATTCATCTTTGTAACACATGACCAAGAGGAAGCACTTGCGATGAGCGATGAAATCTTTGTTTTAAATGAAGGAAATATTCAACAAAGCGGGACACCAGTTGATATTTATGATGAACCAATTAATCGCTTTGTAGCTGACTTTATCGGCGAATCAAATATTATTTCTGGCATCATGGTACGCGATTTTGTTGTTAATATGAATGGTCAAGAATTTGAATGTGTTGACCAAGGTTTAAATCCAAATGAAAAAGTAGATGTGGTTATTCGTCCAGAAGATTTAGAATTAACAACTGTCCAACAAGGAAAACTTGTTGTAACAGTCGATTCGCAATTATTCCGCGGCGTACACTATGAACTTTCTACCTTTGATGAAGCTGGTAATGAATGGCTTGTTCATTCACTGAAAAAAGCCGATGTTGGTGCAAAAATCGGTTTAGATTTCGATCCAGAATCAATTCACATCATGCGTTTAAATGAATCTGAAGAAGATTTTGATAAACGTTTAGAATCATACGGAGATGACCATGATGAAAAATAAGGGCGGAGTTTTCTCTCTTATCCCTTACTACGCATGGGTTGTACTATTCGTTGTCGCACCAATCTTACTCGTACTGTACTACTCAATGCTCGATTTAGATGGTCATTTTACACTTGAAAACTATAAAAACTTCTTTACGAGTGTCTATTTTGAGATGACATTAAGTTCGTTCTGGTATGCGTTCTTAATTACGCTATTCTCTTTACTCGTTTCATACCCTGCTGCTTATTTAATTACAAAATTAAAACATAAACAGCTATGGTTAATCTTAATTATTATCCCTTCATGGGTAAACTTATTATTAAAAACATACGCATTCATTGGTATTTTCGGTAACAAAGGTCCGATTAATGCTTTCTTAGCTACAATTGGTATTGGTGAACAACAAATTCTATTCACGAATTTCAGTTTCATCTTTGTATCTGTTTATATCTTTATTCCATTTATGATTTTACCAATTTTCAATGCACTGGATAAATTAAATCCTGCATTAATTGATGCTGCACGTGACTTAGGTGCTTCACGCATTACAACATTCCGTCGTGTCATTATTCCATTGACAATGAATGGAATTAAAGCCGGTGTGCAAGCTGTATTTATCCCAGCGCTATCATTATTCATGATTACTCGCTTAATCGCAGGTAACAAAGTCATTACACTAGGTACAGCGATTGAACAACAATTCTTAGTTGCGCAAAACTGGGGAATGGGTTCTACCATTGCCGTATTCCTAATCATCGTTATGTTTATCATCATGTTCCTAACAGGTTCTAAAGAGAAAGGAGAGACACAAAATGGAAAGACTAAGTAAAGGTTCTAAATTCTATTTAGCACTTGTTATGGTCGTTTTATACGCACCAATCTTTTTCCTAATCTTCTATTCTTTCAACAGTGGTGATTCGATGGTAAACTTCAAATCATTTACATTGGAACATTATAAAGCGGTTTTTGAAGATGATCGTCTACTCATTATTTTAATGAATACAATTATTGTAGCCCTACTCTCTGCACTCATTTCGACATTCATCGGAACACTTGGTGCAATCGGTATTTCATCCATGCGTAATCGTAAATTACGCAATACAGTCTTATCGATGAACAATGTATTAATCGTAAGCCCTGACGTTATTATCGGTGCTTCATTCTTAATTCTATTTACAATTGTGGGTGTGAAACTCGGCTTTATGTCGGTAGTATTAAGTCATATTGCCTTTAGTATTCCAATCGTTGTTATTATGGTATTACCAAAACTACAAGAAATGAGCAGTTCATTAATTGATGCTGCACGTGATTTAGGTGCTTCACAACGCGATATTTTAACACGTGTTATCATTCCATTTATTAAACCAGGGATTTTTGCTGGTTTCTTCATGGCTTTAACTTACTCATTAGATGATTTCGCTGTTACGTTCTTCGTTACAGGGAATGGTTTCAGTACATTATCTGTTGAGATTTATTCAATGGCGCGTGCTGGGGTATCACTAACAGTTAATGCGATTTCAGGTTTAGTATTCTTTGTCACGATTATTCTTGTACTTGGCTATCACTTTATTACGACACGTAAAAAAATGGGGGTGCGTAATTAATGAAATCACTTATACGCATTAGTATTGCCCTACTCGCTGTTTGTGGTATCTTATTCTATGCGATACATTCGCTGAGCCAATCATCTGGTGTATCAGGCAAAAAAGTTTTAACAGTTTATAACTGGGGCGAATATATCGACCCTGCCCTACTTAAAAAGTTTGAAAAAGAGACAGGTATTCACGTCGTTTATGAAACATTCGATTCAAATGAAGCGATGATGACAAAGATTGAACAAGGCGGAACAAACTATGATATCGCCGTGCCATCTGAATACACAATCGAACAAATGAAAGAAAAAAATCTATTATTACCTGTTAATCATAAAGACATTCCGAATTTAAAAAATATTGATGAAGACTTTTTAGATTTACCATTTGATCCAAAAAATCAATATTCAATTCCTTATTTCTGGGGAACAGTTGGGATTGTTTATAACCCTAAATTATTAGGCGACAAATATAAATTTGAGCGTTGGGATGATTTATGGGATCCTTCTTTAAAAGGTAAAGTAGTCTTAGTAGATAGTGCGCGTGAAGTGCTTGGTATGGGATTGAACAGTATGGGTAAGTCACTGAACTCAACGGACCCAAAAGAGTTAAGTGCTGCAACAGACAAGCTAATTAAGATGGGACCGAATGTCAAAGCAATTATCGGTGATGAAGTAACACAGCTGATGATTAATGAAGATGCGATGGTCGCTCTAACATGGTCTGGACAAGCAGCAGATATGATGTATGAGAACGAAGATTTAACATACACAGTGCCAAGCGAAGGTTCAAACTTATGGTTTGATAATATGGTCATTCCAAAAACGTCTAAAAACGTAGAGGGCGCACATAAATTCATTAACTTCATGTTAGAACCTGAAAATGCAGCTCAAAATGCAGATTATGTCGGTTACTCAACACCAAATAAAGCGGCTCTTTCTCTACTAGATGAAGAAGTAGTAAACGATGAACGTTACTACCCTTCGAAAGAAACACGCGAAAACTTACATGTTTATAAAAACCTTGGCCTTGAAAAAATCGGGGAATACAATGAATTATTCCTGAAATTTAAAATGGCGATTAATGAATAAATGGACTGTAGATGAATTCGTTTCATCTACAGTTTTTTTGATGTTTCAACAGGGTTGTTCTCCTTTATAAAAAGGAATACTACAAGTAAGGTTGTTTCAGTCAAAAGAAGTAGATTTTTTTCATTGCGATTCTATACTATAGCCGTTATTATTTAGCTATACGAAATACTCAACAAAGGAGCCTTCTATGGAAAAGAAAGTAAAATTAGCACTCGCACTCTTAATGTTCAACATGTTTATTTCCATGAGTGGTATCGGCTTAATTATTCCCATCATGCCACATTATTTACAAGGCTTTGGAGGACAGGGCGCTGTACTTGGTTTTTTAATCGCCAGTATCGCACTGGCACAATTCATCTTTTCTCCACTCGCTGGCTCTCTCTCTGACCGTTTTGGTCGAAAAAAACTCATCGTAATTGGGCTACTGATTAATGGTACGTCCATGACTTTATTCGGTGTCGCGAGCCATCTTTATGAACTCTATATCTTCCGCTTTTTAACAGGTGTGGGTTCTGCCTTCATCACGCCACCCATTATGGCGTATGTGGCAGATATTACAACAGGAAAACAACGTGGGAAAGCGATGGGCTTAATCGGCGCTTCGATTTCACTTGGCTTTACCATTGGGCCTGGTTTAGGTGGTTTATTATCCAATATTAATTTACACTTCCCATTCTATTTCGCCGGTGCAGCCGCTATTTTAGCAGGTATTTTAACGATGTTTTTGCTTCCTGCAACAAAACCTGTTATAGCTAAAGGTGCGAAAAGTACAGGTAGTGGTAATATTTTAAAAGATATGAAAACTTCTTTCACTACACCCTATTTTGTTTTACTATTAGTTGTTTTCATCTTCACATTTGGTATCGCCAACTTCCAATCTTCTATGTCACTATTTTTAACGTATAAATTCGACTTCACACCGAATCAAATTGCCATTGTCTTAACTGTTGGTGGCTTTATCGGTGTTATTGTTCAGGGACTATTGTTAGACAAGTTATTTAAACGTTTTGGCGAGATGCGTATTATCTTGTTCAGTCTAGTCATCGCATCAATCTTTACAGTTTGTATGATTTACATTAGTGGATTCTTCCTTATCCTAGTTGTTGCAACGATTTTCCAAACAGCGGCTATTCTTATTCGTCCAGCAGTCAATACACTTATTTCGTATGCCGCTGGGAAAGAACAAGGTTTTGCTTCTGGTATGAACAACTCCTATATGTCTCTTGGGAATATGATTGGACCCGCAATTGCAGGTACATTATTCGATATTAATATGTCGATTCCATTCATCGTAGGTGGTGCCGTTCTCATGATTTGCTTCGTCATCACCTATGTATGGCAAAAGCGAAATCCCATTCAAAGACCTGTACATCAACAACCGAATGTCGACTTGGATACAAAAGCATAAACAAAAAAAGAATCGCGTAACTTATCACGCGATTCTTTTTTTCGTACTTATATTGTGTTGTGTAAATCAAGATGCACGCCTTGAAGACTTCATAACTTTTTTACGTTCTTTTAATAAATCAATGAGATCTTCTCGATTCATGAGTGTCACCTGACAAGCTGTAGCTAATTGTTTCGCTGCTTGTGTATAGTAGTTATTCGTAATTACCCACGCTTCATCTGCTTCATAAAAAGCCTGCGCTGCATAAATTTCTTGTACTGCTTTTAAACCAACTTTATCTTGATAACGCTTCGCTTGAATCACAATTTTCCCTTCATCATGTTGTAACATGACATCTGCTCCAAAATCATTAGAGCGCTGCGTTGCAACTGCTTCGTAACCTAAGTCTTCAAATACATGTGCTAAAAAGTCCTCAAATACATAGCCATCCATTTCATCGACATCGCGAATTTGTGTCGTCTGCATTAATCGTTCATAGGATTTTCTTCTTTTTCTTTCTTGAATAAAGCGAATCAACATCGAAAGGAATAAGAGAATCCCAACCGCGATGGCACCCCATACGATATATTCAATTAATTGGTTCATCTGTGTACTCCTTTATTTACGTAATCTGTTTTATCATACAGAAAGCAGCAAAAGAGAACAAGTGTTTTATTTATTTCAAATGGAATTGTCGAAGAAATCCTTCTACAAATAAAATATTTTGTTCGATGAGATTTTCATCGGGTGATATTTTCGCATGGTGTAATCCATAAGGGGTATTCGCCCCAGCCCAAAACATCGCGCCTGGAATCTCTTTTAAAAAGAAACCAAAGTCCTCACCAGTCATTGCTGGTGGGCATTCGTACGCTGTCATACCTTCTACAGAATCTGCATATTGAAGAAGCGATGTCGCACAGTGTGCATCATTGTACACTTGATAATACATTGAACCATAGTCAATCGTCACATCACATTCGAATGCAAGAGCAGTCGCCTCACACAATGTTTGAATACGTTTTTTTATTTGTGCCATACTCTCAGCTGTTACTGTACGGATTGTTCCTTCCAAACGTGCAGCATCTGAAATAACGTTTTGTACGGTGCCAGAAGTCATTTTACCAACTGTAATAACAGAACCTTCTAATGGATTGATATTACGACTGACAATCGTCTGTAGTTGCATAATAAGCGATGCAGCTGCAACAGTCATATCTTTTGTATGGTGCGGAAATGCTGCGTGTCCACCTAGTCCTTTTAAATCAATAAAAAGTTCAGATGTATTTGCAAATAACATACCAGGTCGTGTTGCAACAGTTCCAACAGGATACTCTGGTGCGATGTGACATGCAAACATATAATCCGGAAGTAGTTCTGGATGTTCTGCCTTCACCCACTCTAACATAGGCTCTGCGCCTCCAGGGCCTTCTTCAGCAGGTTGGAAGTACAATAAAATCGTATGCTCTGGTTGAACATCCGCAAATCGTTTCGCAAGCCCTAGCGCAATCGTCATATGGAAGTCATGTCCACATGCATGCATAAAACCCTCATGTTCAGAAGCGTATGATAAATTAGTTTGTTCTTGAACAGGCAAACCATCTAAATCTGTTCTCCATCCTAATTGCAAACGAGGATTAATCCCTTCAATAACTAAAATAAAACCCGTTCGCCATTTTATGATACGCATATAGGGCTTTATAAACGATGTAATTATATCGAGTAAATATTGTTGCGTCTTAAACTCTTGAAAACCAATCTCCGGAATTCTATGTAAATCCCTTCGAACTTCAATAAAAGACTTCACACCATTCACCTCTTATATTTTTCTTAAATCTTGCATAATTTCTGTTTTTGATTTTGTTTTTTCATCAATTTTTTTAATTTCACGTGCTGGAATACCTGCAACTACTGTATAAGGCTCAACATCTTTTGTTACGACAGCACCAGCTGCAATTACTGCACCTTCTCCTACTCGTACTCCTTCTAGAAGAACTGCATTTGCACCAATCATCACATTATTTTCAACTACTACAGGGTCAGCACTTGGAGGTTCAATCACACCTGCTAAAACAGCACCTGCTCCAATATGGCAATCTTCTCCCACTGTTGCACGACCACCCAGTACAACATTCATATCAATCATCGTACGTGCGCCAATTTCCGCTCCAATATTAATAACACTACCCATCATGATTACTGCATTATCACCAATTGTAACTTGATCTCGAATAAGTGCACCTGGTTCGATACGTGCATTAATCGCTTTTGTATCTAATAAAGGCACAGCTGAGTTACGTCGATCTTGCTCGATTACGTAATCTTCAATCTGTGCTTCATGTGCGTTGATTGCTTGTTCAATTTGTGACCAGTCACCAAATACAACTACGGAATTACCTTCACCAAATACTTTACTATCTGTACCAAAGTCTAATGAAGACACATTTGTACCTTTTACATAAACTTTAACTGGTGTTGTTTTTTTAGCATTTGCTAAGTAAGCGATAATTTCTTGTGCGTTTAACTTTTTCATTGTGCATTTCCTCCTATTGAAAAAAAGATGCACTAATTGTAACCGATTATTCAAAAAATTTCACTTATTTTTTGAATAATCATACAAACATTCTGCATGTTGTTGCACAATTTCAACAAAAGCTTCTACTTGACGGAGCTCAAAACTCGAATCATATCCAATCAACCATGTATCACGTGTTAGTGCAAATTTTTCATCATCACTGACGAGGTTGATTCGATTGACATCTTCTTCACCTGTCAATGTAATAGATGGTAAAATCGCATAGCCAATACCATTCAGTGCCATCTGCTTACACGTTTCGATTTGGTCAACTGTGATTTGATGCTTTGGACTTGAAGAAAATTGTCGTTGCCACCATTGTTGAATTTCTTGATAATAATTCGAATCACTTTTGAATTGAATAAAGGGTCGTTCAGTCTCAAATACTTCATCCAGTGATTTAATTTCTTTATCTACTAAGTACATTGTATCTCTAAATAAATGTGTTTTTCGACCTTTCCAATCGGAATGCCCACGTACAATCCCAATATGTGCTTCACCATCATATAGCGCTTTGACAATTTCAGATGACCAGCCTGTCATGAGCGAAATTTTCGCATCTGGATATTTTTGTACGAACTCTTTTAATACTTGTGGCAACCATGTGTGCCCAACAATTGAAGCACATGCAATTTTCAATGTTCCATGTACTTTTTGTGTTAACGACTGTAGTTGTTCATACACTTCTTCTCGTCTAGTAGCCATCTCATTCGCATATTGAATAACAAGTTCACCAGACGGGGTAGGTGTTAAACCTTTTTGTGAACGTAAAAAAAGCTGCGTTCCCCAATCTTTTTCAATTGATTGTAAGCGTTGTGAAAGTGCTGGTTGCGATAAAAATAGGCGTTCTGCTGCTTTTCTCATATTTCCTTCTTCAGCTAAAATCTTTAAAATTTGTGCTTCAGATGTTGTCATGCGAACACCTCCATATACGTATTCAAAATGTATGTAGTTCAAAATAATAAAAGGACCTGTCTCATCCGTTCTCTTAAGACAGTTCCTTTTAATTCAGCCAAAATAATTATGATTTTGGTTGATATACATATTTTTTTAACTGTTTTAAAATTACACGACGTGTCATAATCCCAACAAATGTACCTTCATCATCAATTACACACAAGAAGGCATGATTAATTACTAAATCTAAAGCTCGCTTAAAATTATCATTAATATTCAATGTAGCAATGTCTCGATCCATAATCTCTGTGACATTCGACACTTCTAAATTTTCATATTCAATTCGTTCTAAGCCTAAGACTGAATCCATGATCATACGAATACTAATTAGACCATGAAAACGATAGCTTGAGTCGAGTACAGGAATCGAAGAATATCCTGTTTTTGTTAATACTAATAAAGCATGCTCTGCATTATTACCAATTTGAACGTGCGCTACTTTCTCAGCTGGTATAATAAAATCATGAATTGGCATTTCGAGCAATTCTTTGCTGTTCGTGGAAATCATAGAATTCTACTCCTTTTCTATTTAAAAAATAGAGTACTTCACTTCTTTTTATCATAACATAAAATGAATTGAGAATACTATGCATAACTCGAAAATACTCAACATGACAAGGATGTAAGCGGTATCAACCTTTTAAAATGGATGTGAGTTTAACCACTGTCCACCATCAAGTGTCACACATTCGCCATTCATATACGCGGCTTTGTCCGATAAAATAAATGCCGCTAAATCTGCAATTTCCTCTGGTTGCCCTAAGCGATGAAGTGGTACAGACTGTAATGTACGTTTAGCTGCTTCTTCCGATTCCCATAATTTTTCTGCTCCTCCTGTTCTGTCGATCGGACCAGGTGCAATAGCATTCACACGAATCCCATAAGCACTTCCCCATTCAACTGCTAATGTGCGTGTTAAAGACAGTACACCTGCTTTTGCAGCTGCTGAATGGACAACACCAGCTCCTGCTTGCCAAGCGTAAGTTGCCACCATATTTAAAATGGCTCCTTTAATTTGGTGTTCAATCCAATACTTCCCTACAGCTTGAGAACAATAAAAAGTTCCATTTAAAACAATATCAATGACAGATTTCCAACCATTTGGAGATAGGTCTTCTGCACGTACAATAAAATTTCCAGCTGCATTATTTACAAGTCGTGTGATGGTACCAAATTTATCATGAACATATTTCACCATTGCATCTACATGCTCTACTACACGAACGTCCATTTGAAATACCGCAATTTCTCCCATTGCTGTTTGCTGTAGTTCGCGCTGTGCTGCATATAATCTTTCTTGATCACGTCCTGTAATCACTACATGTGCACCTTGCTCGGCAAAATTCTTCGCCATGTATTTCCCCATCCCATTTGATCCGCCTGTAACAATAATTACCTGACCTGCTAACATATTATTTCCCCCTTCTAATTTGAAAGTGAATCATTATTCATTTTTACTTATTTTAACATATCATATACTTTTCATACAAAGAAAAAGCGTATGATAAGAGGAATCTCCTTCTTTCATACGCTTTTTTCTATTCTTCATCACTTAATACTTTATTAGCATCTCGCTCTTGAATTAACTGACTGTCAATAATTTCCGTTTTTTCATCTACCTTTTTGTAACGATATTGTCCATCAGCTTCTAATACACGTGCCTTACTATTATCTTGTAATTGGAGTTTTACCACGTGCATAATCCGCTTTTTAATCCCTGTATCAAATATTGGGAACAGAATTTCAACACGCTTAATCATATTACGTGTCATCATATCTGCTGAAGATAAATAGATTTTATTTTCACCATTATGATGGAACCAATAAATACGAGAATGTTCTAAGAAACGTCCTACAATACTAATCACTGTAATATTTTCACTTACACCTTTAATTCCTGGTTGTAAGCAGCAAATACCGCGAATGATGAGATGTACTTGAACACCTGCAATTGACGCTTCATACATTTTCATAATTAAATCTTTATCGGTTAATGAATTCATCTTTGCGTAGATGCGTCCATTTCCATGTTTTTTATGATATTCAATTTCTAAATCAATCAAACGAATGAATTCTTCTCGAATATCGAATGGTGATACGACCAAATGATGATAATGTGGTTTTTCTGTATAACCACTTAAATAGTTAAAGAAGTTTGTCGCATCAATACCAAGTTTTTTCTTCGTCGTAATAATTCCCATATCCGTGTAGATTTTAGCTGTTGCATCATTGTAATTACCTGTACCTAAATGAATAAAACGTTCAATTCGTCCTTGACGTTTTCGAACAACGAGTGTTATTTTCGAATGTGTTTTTAAATTATGCATACCATAAATAACTAAACATCCTGCTTGTTCTAGTTGTTTCGCCCAAAGTACGTTATTTTCTTCATCAAAGCGCGCTTTTAACTCAACTAATACAGTCACTTGCTTACCATTCTCTGCTGCTAACTTTAATGCTTGGATGACAGGTGAATTGCCACTTACACGATACAATGTTTGTTTAATAGCTAACACATTTGGGTCTTTTGCTGCCTCTGTTACGAAATCAACGATTGGTGAAAACGATTCGTATGGATGATGGAAAAATAAATCTTGCTTTAGTGCTTTTTCAAAAATATTATCGTCTGAACTTACATCTTGTGGTGGTTGTGGGATAAAACTTTCATATTGTAAATCTTCTCTTAAATCACCCACTACTTTACAAAACGAAAATAGATACGTTAAATCTAAAGGTCCCTTAATATTAAAAACTTGTGCATCCCAGTCATCCAATTCGCGTATTAAGAATTGTAATACATTCTCTTGCATTTCTCCTTTGCGCACTTCAACACGAGAAACACTCCCCCACTTACGCTTTTTTAATTCTTTTTCGATTTCCGTCAATAGGTCGCGTGCTCCTTCTTCGTGAATCGTCAAATCAGCATTACGTGTTAACCGGAATGATTGCACAGATTGTACTTTAAACCCTTTAAATAAAATATCAATATTGTGCATAATCACTTCTTCAATTAAGATCACCTCTATTTTACCATTGCGTTTTGGTAAACAGATAAAACGATCCAGCACTGCAGGCACCTGAACAATTGCTACTTTTTTCTGCTGTTCTTTTCCGCCATGTTGATCTTCTAACATAACAAGTAAATTATGTGTTTTGCTTAGTAAAGTTGGGAATGGTCGATATGCATCTACCGCAATGGGTGTTAATACTGGGAAAACAATTTCTTCAAAATATTCTTTTACATAGCTCAATTGTTCTTCATCTAAATCTTTCATCTCATGAATAAAAACTTTCTCTTTTGGTAATAGTTCTTTTGTTAGTTGATGATAGACTTCCATTTGACGATTGACTAACTCTTTTGTTTTTTGCTCAATTGCTGCTAACTGTTCTTTCGGTGTCAATCCAGCCTTGTTTTCTGGTTTATTAAAACCTGCGCGTACTTGATCTTGTAATCCCGCTACACGCACCATATAGAATTCATCGAGATTTGAACTGAAAATAGCGATAAAACGTAAACGTTCAAGTAACGGATTGCGTTCATCTTCCGCCTCTTGTAGTACCCGCTCGTTAAATGCAAGCCAGCTTAATTCACGATTATTATAATATTCTGGTGAAGCAATTTTTTTATACTGTTCTTCTGTCATCTAAAATCCCTCCTACACAAAATGTAAAACAACATCTTTTTTAACGATACGCTCAAAATGTTTTTTTTGCTTATTTCCTTGATATTTTTCTGCTAATGGATAACCTCTAGTTTGAATTTCTAAATCTAATACCTCAGGTGTTTCTTCATTAATTTCAATAACAATATCTGTAACAATACTTCTTTTAGAGGCATCGAGTGCATAAATTAACTTTAATAAAGCGCCTAAACGAATGAGCATTTGCACTTCTTCTTTTGTAAACCAGGCTTCAAACGGTTTTAAATACGTATAAAAAGAGTCTTTATTTTTATATGATGCAAGCAATGCTAAACGAACTCGTTCTTTATGATTAAGTCCGTTAATTGAGCGGTTTGATAATAAATAGAAGGTATGCTGACTTGCTGCATCTTGTTCTAAATATTCACCAATCATATAAACTTTCGCACCTTGATTTAAGATATAAATTTCTTCTTCAGAATAATCCCATAATTCATGGCGACATAATTCTCGATACATAAGTTCAGCAATACGCGCATGATGTAAAATTTGATTCTCTGACTTTCCAAACTCTGATGCTAAGTATCGAGCATTCGAACGAAAGACATCTGTACGGTCAAATGCTAAAGGGTATTCTTTTAAAATGTCTGAAATAACAATTCCTTCTCGTAAACCTTTTCGACTTAGTTGGAATTTTTGACTATCGACAACATGCATAAGCGCACGGAATACTTCTGCTATTGGTCCAATAATATCCGCTCGATCTGCCGATAATTCATCCATCTTTTTTAACTCGTTATATGTTAACGATGAAATTTCATCATTAATCTCATTAAAATCAGCTAACGACATACGATATTGGTGAACACCTGTTAAGGGATAGTTCTTACGACTTTGATCCATTTTCGCCATACTTCTCGCACTTCCACTAATGCCGACAACAGGTACTTTTAAATCGTTCAACCATGTCACTTCTTTGAATTGTTGTTTTGCAAAATGATACACTTCATCATGTTCTTTTTTCGTCATTGTATCGCTTTGCATAAACTGTCTTTTTAACGAAACCGAACCGAATGGTAAACTAATCGCATGTTTTAATTCTTTTTGTTCATAGTACGTAATTTCTGTACTACCTCCACCTATATCAATCGTAACTGCTGATGGTGTAGAAATCGTGTTTGCAACTGCAAAATAGCCATAATACGCTTCATCTCGTTCAGATAGTAACTCGACTTGTATCCCTGTTTCCTCGTACATCTTTTTTATAATTTCTTGATTATTTTTAGACTGACGCAAAGAAGCAGTAGCAACCGCGCGATAATGTTCAATCCCGTAATCTATAAGCATTTCTTTAAAAGAATGTAGTAAATTCAGTAACTTTTGAATTCCTTGTTCATTCAAATAACCTTCTTCTGTAATGTCATTTCGTAATCGCGCTACAGATTTGATGTTCATTAATTCTTTTAAACCACTTATTTTGGTATATTGATAAATAACAAGGCGAATGGTGTTCGATCCAATATCAATTACAGCTCTTTTTCGTTTTGTCATATGAAGCACATCCTTTTATTTTTTCGTTTCCTCTATACTTATAGATTAATAGTTGGTATGATAACTTATATTTATTATAAATTCGAATGGTCAGAATATTCCACAAATATCATGATGAATTCATTTTATTTGAAAGAAAGGTGACAATATATGGTTGAAAAATATAATACAATGCAAATTGCTCAGGCCATTTTCACCATTAATAAACATGCTAAAACAGCACCCGATAATCGTTTTTTATATATGCTAAAAAAACATGCAATTCAAAAACTAATCGAACAAAAACAAGCAAAGAAGATTGGACTTCACTTTGTGGAACGTCCACGCAATAGCCAACAACAATCTTCTGTATTAATTGCATGTGGGGAATACTACTTCCATACTTTACCCGAAAAAGATGACTTTAAAGAACTTCCTCATTTAGGACATTTAGATCGTACATACCGAAATCCACCTTGCCGTATGAGTTTAAAGCAGGCAAAAAGTATATTGATTCTTTTTACGGATATGAAAATAGAAAATCCAAAGCCGATCATACCAGCTAAAAAGAAAAATAATTTACATGTGCATCGTACAAGTTACTTTTATGGTCATTAAAAAAGCAGACTGTTCCTACGTTTATTCATCTACTGAGATGTATGTTTCGTAAGAATTGTCCGCTTTTCTTTAATTAAAGTACAAATTGATCAACAAATTGAATTAGTTCTGCAATTTCAGGTTTACTAATTTGTGCATTCGCACCTACTCGTTCCCCTTTATGCTTCAAGTCGTCTGTAATTAAACTTGAGAAAATAATAACAGGTACATGCGCTAATTTAGCATTTTCTTTGATTTTCTTCGTTAAATGGTGACCATCCATTTGAGGCATTTCAATATCTGTTACAACGAGCTGAATTGTATCTTCAATATTCCCTGCTTCAGATGTTGCTTCTAAAAATGCATAGGCATCTTTACCATTTTCAAAGAATTCTAAATTTACGTATCCCGCTTCATGCATCGTATCATTTAATAGTTTACGAAGTAATGGTGAATCTTCCGCAATTAGAATGCGTTTTTCTGAGCGATTACGCTCACCCAACTTTTTAACCGAATTCACATTAATACCTGTTTCAGGATTAATTTCTAAAATGATTCGTTCAAAGTCGAGTAGTAGTAGCATTGCATCATCACGTTTGATCACACCAATGACTTGTGAGGTACCATTTTGATACATATCTGATGGCTTCTCGATCTGTTCCCATGAAATACGGTGAATCATTGAAACATTGTCGACATGGAATACTACACGCTGTTTATTAAATTCAGCGACGATATATTTATGCTGATTGCTGCGCTCAGAGTGTGTTAGACCCAGTACACGCTTCATATCAACAACGGGTAGTACTTCGCCACGCAATTGAATAATTCCTTCTACATATTCATGTGCATGTGGAATGAATGTGACAGGTATTGGCTGAATAATCTCTTTTACTTTAATTACATTGATTCCAAATTTATTTGAACCGACCTCAAACTCAACAATTTCCAGTTCATTTGTACCACTTTCTAATAAAATTCCTTTTGATTTCATGCTTTGTCGTCCTCCATATACGTTAATATTAAAACCATTGTACCATATCGAACGATAGTCAAATAGACTTGAGTTAGATAGTTTTAAGTTTTTTCATATGGATAATTAGACCAATAAGTGTCATAACCACTAATGATAATAAAGCAATCCTACTGGCAACAGCACCTTGAGAACGTAGCATAAAGGTAATGGAACCATAAATGGCTGGCCCAATAATAGCAGAAATTTTTCCTGAGAATGCAAATAAGCCGAAAAATTGACCTTGTTTTTCTTTTGGTGATAGTTCAATAATATACGTTCGTGACGTCACCCAAATCGCACCGAGAGAGATACCAAAAAAACTACCTGCAATCCAAAACATCCATTGTTCTGTTGCGGCGGCTGCGATGATTAATGCAATAACCATTAAGAGAGCAACATACGTCACTGCTCGATTAGCACCTGATTTTTTTGTAATATATCCAAAGGCAAATGAACCGATAATCG
The DNA here is from genome assembly GCF_038003625.1 of Kurthia sp. FSL E2-0154. Classification (NCBI taxonomy): domain Bacteria; kingdom Bacillati; phylum Bacillota; class Bacilli; order Caryophanales; family Caryophanaceae; genus Kurthia; species Kurthia sp. FSL E2-0154. The sequence continues at coordinate 263,631 of NZ_JBBOPO010000001.1, read as the reverse complement.
CTGCGACTGTGGAAACTAAATAAAGTAGAATAAACTGCCCTGATGTGAATGCTAAAACTGCTGCAGCATATACTGCCATCATTGCAATCGTTGTAGCAAGTGCATCATTAATGAAAAAGTATGCAATCATAAATTTAAAGATTGTACGATGTTGGCGCATTTCTTTAAATGTTTGAATGATTTCTTTATATCCTGTTAAAAAACGAACTTTTTTTCTATTTTCCTTTGGTATCGGTTGATCACGATTAATAAAGAATAGCGGTAATGAAAATAATAAGTATAAAATAGCTGTTGGAATAAAGGCACGTGCATAGTTGCCATCATTCACAAGTAAGTACACGAGTAGACCGAAGATGGTGCCAAGATAACCGACTGCAACACCAAAACCAGAGATAAGCGGCATATCTTCCGATTTTCCTAAGTCGGGCATCATTGCATCATAAAAAACAAGACTCGAATTATAAAAGAATTTTGCAATGACAAAACAAATGACGACAATAAATAGGCTTAGCGGAACGCCACCCATCGTCGATTGTAAGTTCATTTCACCAAAAACCCCCATCATAAATGTAAAGAAGATGGATGTAGAGGCGAACCAGACAATGACTTTTTTCTTATAACCCGTTTGGTCAATCCATACGCCAAACAGGGGTGAAAAAATAACGAGTAATAAACTCGCTACTGCGTTTGCATATGAGATAAAAGTACTTGCTAGTTGCTGTTTTTCTTCATTCGTTCCTAACACTTCATCTATATAAAAAGGGAAAAATACGGTGTTAATATTCGATGAAAAAATGGTATTTGCAAAGTCATACAGAGCCCATGAAATAATGGGTAATGAAGCATAAATCGCCCATGAAGAGCTTCTTTTACGTTGTTTTGCTTCGATATTCTCCGCCTCCTCTTTCATATTATTTCATAATATTTCATATTAATGTTTATTTATGGCTATTATTTACAATATATTCACATTTTATTTACAAAAAAATGAACACCTAACAAATGGAGTTCATTTTTTTGATTTTCTTCCTATATAGTATTCTTTAATTATTCATCCGTTTTTTCCTTTCGCCATGAATAGACGAACCACCATACAGAACAGGCTATATAGTAACAAAACATGGAGAGCATCGCTATTTCTACATGAACCCATTGCTCATTAAATTGCGTGTAGATGACAAAGCTTCCTACATATAATATAGGGATTACAATAAATAACACTGCAAATCCCATAAGAGATGGTGTTGAGTTACTTTTTTTCATTTTCTTCTACGATTTGTAGTATTTGATAATAGTCTGTGTTCCTTTTTCTTGAAGTCCTTGCTCTGCCAATTCATCATACATTTTCTTCGCTAGTTGTAAGCCTGGTAGTTGTAAATCCATTTGCTCGGCTTCTTCTAAAGCAATACGCATATCTTTTAAAAAGTGCTTAACATAAAAACCTGGCTCTAAATCGCCTTTAATCATGCGCGGTGCCAAGTTACTTAGAGACCATGAACCTGCTGCTCCTGCTGAAATAGATTGAAGCACTGTATCTAAATCTAATCCTGCACGTTTACCATATACAAGCGATTCTGCTACACCAATCATATTTGTCGCAATGGCAATTTGATTACACATCTTCGTATGTTGTCCTGCTCCTGCTAAACCTTGATAGACGACATTTTGACCGAATACTTTGAAAATGGAGAGCGCACGTTCAAATGCTTCTTTTTTTCCACCAACCATAATAGATAATGTACCGTTCTTCGCACCGACGTCTCCACCAGATACGGGCGCATCAAGTGCGTCAATATGACGTTCTGCTGCAAATGTTGCAATCTTTTTAGCAAGTGTTGGTTGAGAAGTAGTTAAGTCAATCACGAGTGTCCCTTCTTTTGCTGTTTTAAAAATTCCTGTCTCACCGAAGTAAACTTCTTCTACATCAATCGGATCGCCAACCATCGTGAAGACAACTTCTGCATTTTTTGTAGCATCTGCAGCTGTTTTATGCCAAACAGCACCTTCTTCTATTAAAGTTTGTGCTTTTGAAGCCGTTCTTGTAAAGATGTGGACTGCATAACCTGCTTGTAATAAGTGATGTACAATACTTGCGCCCATTACACCTGTACCAATAAAAGCTACATTTTTCTTTGTCATATTTGAACATCCTTTCACCTTTGATTTCTTTAGTATACCGAATCTAAGCAAAAAAAAATAGCAGATAGAGTTATCTGCTAAAGAAAGGGGGAAATGAGATTGTTGCTGTGTTCTTAAATATAGTTCCACCCTTTTGAATATTTTAAACCCACATTTTTAAAATTTCTTCATTAATGGATATCATAATCAATTGATTTAATTTTCATTTCGTACTCTGTGCCTACTTGTTGGAGCTGATAAAGATTAAGTAGATCATCTAGTTTTCGACTTAAACGAATTGTTTCTGCATTCAAAAAACCTTTTTCTAGTCCACATTGAATCATTTTTTCGCGTGTTTGTTCTAACTTTTTTAATACTACTTCCGACATTATCTTCACCCCACCTCTCGTAACCACGTTCATTATTATACTAGTATTCCCAACTTTTCGGAAATGAAATTTTCGACACCATTCGACATTTTAACTTCTTTCTTTTTCTAAATATTCATAGACAACTTTTCCACCTTGTTGCGCTATCCCTCGAAAACGCTTAAAATCTTCTCTTTCTACGATTAATTCTCTAAATTCATAAAAATCATTTTTACTGACTTCTATTTTCTTTATTTCACCATTAACTAATTTATTTATCATTTCTGGTATATTTTCCATTGTAAAAACTTCCTTTTTTAATTTTTTTATTTCTTAGTAAATTATTTTACATTTCGAGCCTTTTCATGCAAAATGTAAGTAATTAGAAATTGAAGGGAATGTTGCATAATGAAAATCGCAGATATCGGCAATATCATCGAATTCCACGACGGTTTAAGAGGACGAGTTGAAAAAGTAAACGAGAACTCTGTTATAGTAGATTTAACGATTATGGAAAACTTTCGCCACCTTGATTTAGAAGAAAAAACAGTAATTAATCATAAACGCTACAAAATTGTAAATTCAGGTGTTCCGCTTTAATGAACTACATGATACACTAAAGCCGTTCTTTTTAACATGAAGAATGGCTTTTTTATTTGGAGGTGATTAGATGATACAACGTGCAGACAAAACGACACTTTTGCTTTTTGCCCTTATTGTATTAATCATTATGATTATTTCTTTTCAGTATACACCCATTTTTTGGTTTAGTTATACTAATTTGCTTGGAATTGGAATTATTTTCGCTTTTTTCTTTGGCAATCTGATGAACAAACAATCTTTACCTCGTTCACTATTCATTGGGATTCCGATTGGTGTAATTGGCTATTTTACTGCAATAAGTATTTATAACATACTCGCATACATTTCACCAGTTGCTTTTCAAAATGTGAAGGAGCTACTTGAAATCTATTCTCCTACTGCCATCTGGCAATATGCTGCATTACTTATTGTTATTGTTTTAGGGGAAGAAATGATTTGGCGTGTATATTTACAGCAAGAATTAAAAAAGATGGTCTCAAAAAAATGGGCTGTTCTGATATCAGCAATTCATTTTGGATTACCTTTACTCATTTGTGGTTTTTATATAGGAGCCATTGCGGCATTCTTATCGGGTATTATTTTCGGAGGATTATATGAATGGCTGAAAAGTTTACCGATAGTTTTCATTGCACATATAACAATGGTAATCTTCCTTTTCCTTTTATTCCCACTCACTTGATTTCTTTAAACATTATTTAAAATAAAAAGCTGAGAGTCTATTCTTATGACTCATCAGCTTTTTATGATTAATAAGATAAATCTTTAATCGACAATCCTAATTTTTTCAATAGTTGAATCGCTTGTTCTTTTTCCTCGCTTGATAAGCCATTCGTCAACTCATGCAGCTGCTGTTCATGGCGTGGGAATAATTCTGCCATGAATGCTTCGCCCTCACTTGTAATGTCTGCATATGTAATGCGACGATCGGATGGACAAGCCGTTCGTGTAATATAGCCACGCTTCTCTAACTTGTCGACAACATATGTAATCGAGCCACTCGCAAGCAAAATTTTCTGTCCAATCACTTGTAGTGGTTGGCGTCCTTTATGATATAATAGCTCTAACACTGCGAATTCTGTCGGATTTAATTTATTCTCTTGAAAAAATTGATTCGTTACTTCGTTAATTGCCTTATGTGCGCGCGATAGCACAATATATAACTTTAAAGACTGCTTTATTTCCTCAGAAGCCATCGTCTCTCATCCTTTTCTTACATTTCATTTCATTCATTATATCTGTTTAGCGATTTGATTGTCAAAACACGATATTTTCACGCAATTTATTTCTTAAAAGATTCATTTGTTGTATGACCTTTTCACTGTTACAATTAACATATTCTTTTTAGAAGGGGAGTTCTAATTGAATATTCTATTAGCAACATTGAATGCAAAGTACATTCATACTAACACCGCAATCCGCTATTTAAAAGCGTATGCACAGCCTGAGTTTGATCCTGCTCTTGCTGAATTTACAATTAAAGATCCATCGTTTAATATCGTATCTGATATTTTTCAAAAAAAACCTGACGTTGTCGGATTCAGTTGTTACATTTGGAACATTGAAGAAACAATTCGTGTCATCCGTATGTTGCGTAAAGTGAGTCCACATACAAAAATTATTTTAGGTGGACCTGAAGTATCCTATGATGTTCATGACTGGTTACATCGCTTAGATGGACTTGTGGACTTCATTATTATGGGCGAAGGTGAGCATTCCTTTAAACAGTTACTACATCATCTAAACGGTGACATTCCGTTAGAAGATGTACCAGGTATTTGTTATTTACTAGATGATAAAATGAAAATCCACGCACAGCCTCCAAAGATTGATTTACGTGAGCTACCAAGTATTTTCCGCTTTGAAGAAGACCACGCAGAAATTCCAAAACGAATTGCCTATGTTGAGACATCTCGTGGCTGTCCTTTTAGTTGCCAATTTTGTCTTTCTTCTATTGAAGTGGGCGTTCGTTATTTTAACCGCGAAAAAATCAAAGACGATATTCGCTATTTAATGGACCAAGGCGTTCGTACGATTAAATTTGTTGACCGTACATTTAACATTAGCCGTAGTTATGCAATGGATATTTTCCAGTTCTTAATTGATGAACATCAACCAGGTGTTGTATTCCAATTTGAGATTACAGCGGACATTATGCGCCCTGAAGTCATTCAATTCTTAAACGAAAATGCACCAGCTGGATTATTCCGTTTTGAGATTGGTGTACAATCGACGAATGATGAAACGAATGATTTAGTAAAACGTCGCCAAAACTTTGAAAAGTTAGCGCGTACTGTCACGATGGTAAAAGAAGGCGGAAAAATCGACCAACATTTAGATTTAATCGCTGGCTTACCTGAAGAAGATTACAATAGTTTCCGTAAAACATTCAATGATGTATTTGCGATGCGTCCTGAAGAATTACAACTAGGCTTCTTAAAGTTACTTCGTGGGACTGGTCTTCGTTTACAAGCTGAACAATACGGCTACGAATATGTCGATATGGCTCCATACGAAATCTTCGCGAACAATGTACTCGACTTCGATGATATTTTACGAATCAAACAGACCGAGGATATTTTAGAGAAGTATTGGAATGATCATCGTATGGACCGTACACTCGAATATCTGGTAACACATGTATTCGAAACACCATTCGACTTCTTCCAACAATTCGGTACGTATTGGGATGAACAGGGCTGGTCGAAAATAGGTCATCAATTAGAAGATTTATTTAAACGTTTATTACAGTTCTTAGAATCATGTAATGAGCCGAAACTACCGATTGTGAAGCAAATTATGCAATATGATTATTTATCAACACAAAAATTCCAACCTCGTAAACCTTGGTGGGAACAAGCGATTGAAAAAGATGAATTAAAAATGATTTATGCGCAACTAAAAGAACGCCCTGAAATTGCAGGAGATGCCTTTGTTGCACTTGGTTTAAATGAAAAGGAATTGTTTAAACATACCTTCATTTTGCCATTTAATATTTCAATCGATTCGCTTGAACAAGCACATGCAACAAAAGAAGAAGGCTACTTAGTCACAACATTCCAAAAAGATGGTACACCACTATTTTCTAAAGTTGTGAAAGATGCTATCCATTCAATGTAACCAAAAAAGACAATCCACAGTTTAATGTGTGGACTGTCTTTTTTATGCTTTTTTCATTAACCGATAATAACGCGCTCTTTCGGATAGTGATATTTCGGTTTTTCACTCTTACCACCTAATGAGTATAGGAATGAAATTAAGCCGACACGTCCAACGAACATGAGAATCATAATAATGACTTTACCTGGTGAAGAGAGGTCGCTCGTAATACCTAGAGACATACCACACGTACCGAACGCAGATGTAATTTCAAAAATGATTTGCAATAATGTCGCATTTTTCTCTGTTAATAATAAAATCATTGTAGATACAAGCACCATCGTTGTTGCTAAAATAATAACAACATAGGAGCGAAATACATCAATTGTATAAATTTCGCGTCCAAACACTTGAATGTCGTCTTTTCCACGTGCAAAGTTAATGAGGAATAGTACAGCGATGGCAAAGGTCGTTGTTCGAATCCCCCCACCAACAGAGCTTGGGGACGCACCAATGAACATCATAAAACTTAAAAAGATATTCGTTGTATCCGTAAACTGCGCAACATCGAGCGTTGTTAAACCAGCCGAGCGCGTGGATACGGAATGGAACATACTTGAGAACAGCATTTTATGCCACGACATATCTTTAAACGAATTAAATGCCTCGACAATTAAAATGACAAATGTACCGACTAAAAATAAAATCGCATATGTTGTTGTTGTAATTTTTGTGAATAAAGAAAAACGAAATTTTTTCGGGTCTTTATTCATTAAGAAATATTTCACTTCAATTAGTACAGGGAAACCAATCGCACCAAGTGTAATTAAAATCATATTAATCGTTTGTACGAAATAGTCATCTGCATACGGTGCTAGTGACTCTCCTGTAATATCAAAACCACCGTTCGTTGTCGCTGATACGGCAGCAAACACGCCATGTAACAGTGCTTTTAAAAATGTATCGTAATACTGTAAAAAATACAGTGTTAAAATAAGCGCTCCTACTAATTCAATGACAAATAAGTTTTTAATAATCTCTTTAATTAAATTAACAACGCCCGATAAATTATATTGGTTGTGGTCAACCATAATTAATTGACGTTCACGCAGACCAATTTTCTTACCGACAATTAACCAAACGAATGTACCAAGCGACATAATACCGATTGCGCCTAATTGTAGTACGACGAGTAGCATGACGATTCCAAACGTTGTGTAAGTCTCACTAATATTGAATACTGTCAGACCTGTTACACTTACAGCACTCACCGCTGTAAATAAGCTATCTAATAAGGAAACATGTACGCCTTCTTTATGTACGCCAGGCAAAATAAGTAATACGAATGATATTGCAATAGCAATAAAATAATATGACACGATTGCTTGGAACGGTGTTGAGCGTTTACTAATGTCTTTCGCAGTGCCCATTCTCATCGATCCTCTCTATTCATAATCCTCTATACATTAAATCAATTTTACAACTACCTATTGTAACGCACTTTATTTGGTTAGAAAACTTTTTTATTTATCCTATTTTTTCGTATTTTAACATCTTATACCCTTCTATATATCGTTTATATCCTATCAAAAAGAAAAGAGGCTAGGAATACACCTAACCTCTTATCCAGTATTTCTGTATTACGATGTGTGGTCTTGCTTTTTCGCACCACGTACACCTGTAATGTAACCAATCACTGCGATTCCTACTAATACTGTCCAGAAAATTAATTTCCAAGCAGTAGAGTGTGGGAAGTGCTCATCTAAAATTTGTACGTTTGGATGTGCAAGTGTCATAACCGTTAATTTTACACCAACCCAACCAACGATGACGAACGCTGCTGTTTCAAGTTGTGGATACTTCTCAAGAATTTTAACGAACCATTGTGCTGCAAATCGCATGATGACAAGACCGATTACACCACCAAGGAACATGACAATGAACTGACCACCGTTGATTCCACCAATTGTGAAATCACCTAAAGCTGGTAATGTAACAGCTAAAGCAACTGCTGCTAACATCGAATCAATTGCGAACGCGATATCTGCTGCTTCAACTTTTACGACGGTCATCCAGAAACCAGATTGTTTTTCCGGCTTCTTAACCGCTTCATCTTCTGGATCTTTTTTCTTCTTCGAGTCATAAATGTGCTTAATTGAGATGAATAGTAAGTAAGCTGCACCTGCTGCTTGTACGAACCACCAGTCGACAATTAATGTAATCATGAATAAGGCTAAGAAACGGAATACGAATGCTCCAAGTAATCCGTAGAATAAAGCTTTCTTTCTCTGAGCTAACGGTAAGTGTTTTACCATAACCGCCATAACAACCGCGTTATCAGCCGCAAGTAAACCTTCTAAACCGACAAGTACAAGTAATACCCAACCATACTCTAATAATATTTCCATATAGGTTCCTCCTTTTGCTACAAACAAAAAAGACCCATACCTAAAAAATAGGCAAAGGTCTCACTTAGCAAATTTAAATGCTCTTGTAACCGATGGCTTTTGACCATGTATTGACGACTACAAGTGTAGAACAAAAATTGTTCTATAGCTACTCCCCTTTGACAACTGTCAAAGTCTTATTCGTTTGTTTATAGGAATAGTATAACGGATTTTAAGTTTGCTGTAAACTTATTTTGCTTCTAACGAATGTTTAGCTCTTTTAATAATTGTTCTACACATTCCTCTACACTATACTTCTCAGAATTAAGAATAATCTCAGGATTCAATGGTTCTTCATATGGAGATGAGATGCCTGTAAATGATGGAATCTCTTGTTTACGTGCCTTCTTATACAATCCTTTCGGGTCACGTTCTTCACATGCTTCAATTGAACACTTGACATATACTTCGATAAATTCGCCCTCACCTACTAAGTCGCGAACAGTTTGACGATCTTCTCGAAATGGTGAGATGAATGCAGTTAATACATATTGACCGCTATCAATAAATAATTTTGCTACTTCTCCAATACGACGAATATTCTCTTTTCGCGCTTCATCACCAAAACCTAAATCGCTATTTAAACCTTGGCGGATATTATCACCATCAAGAACATACACTTGGCGATTCAAATCAAATAAACGACGAGAAAAGGCATTGGCAATCGTTGATTTACCTGAAGCTGATAAGCCTGTAAACCATACAATTTTCCCTTCGTATCCGTTCTTCTGTTGACGTTCTTCTTTTTGAATGGCGGCTTCATGCCATGTTAAATTTGTACTCATTCTGCTACCTCCTGCTTCATACCACGAATTAGCACTTCGACAACTTCTTTACGACTAAATGTCGGTGGTGGTGTAATACCATTGCGCAACATTTCACGTACTTTTGTTCCTGACAAAATAATATGGTCTTTTGCATCATGAGGACATGTTTTTGTTGTTGCCATTCCTTCACATGCCGAGCAGTAGAAGCTATGTTCAAATTTCAGCGGTGTAATACCTAATTCATCATTGGTAAATTGTTCAAAGATAATTTGTGCATCATACGTACCATAATAATCACCTACACCGGCATGATCGCGTCCTACAATGAAATGTGTACAACCATAATTTTTACGTACAAGCGCATGGAAAATTGCTTCACGTGGGCCAGCATAACGCATCGCAGCTGGGAAAATACCTAATTGCACACGATTTGTTGGATAGTATTTTTCTAATAATACTTCATAACTTTCCATACGAATCGTAGCTGAAACATCATCTGATTTTGTTTCGCCGACAAGTGGATTTAAAAATAGACCGTCAATCGTTTCAAGAGCTGCTTTTTGAATATATTCATGCGCACGGTGGACAGGATTACGCGTTTGGAATCCAACGACTGTTTTCCAGCCTTTTTCCGCGAAAATTGCACGTGTCTCAGCTGGTGTAAACGTATAATCTGCAAAAGCAGGTTGCTGACGCTTCGTTAAAACGACAGGTCCTCCTACATATACAGCTGGACGTTCAAATAACTTACGAACACCAGGGTGGTTTTGATCATCTGTTCCATATACATGACGCGCTTCTTCTTCTTTATTCGGTACATAAATCGACGCAATCTCAATCGCGCCATATGTTTCACCTTGATACACAAGCTTTGCCTCGTCACCCACTTGTAATGTTTTCGCTTGCTCATCTGAAATTGGTAATGTAATTGGAATACTCCATACTGTACCATCTGCTAGACGAATATTTTTCACAACCGATTGGTAGTCTTCTTCATTTAAAAACCCTTCGATTGGACTATAGCCACCAATGCCGATTAATTCTAAATCACTTAATGCAATCGCATCTAATTCAATCGTATGTTGAATATGTGCTGTTTGGTATTTTTCATTATAACGATTTACTAAAGTCATATTCTTTCTCCCCTATCCGTGTAATCCACACTCTGTTTTTCCTTTACCCTGCCATCTTCCTGAACGTAAATCATCCATTGTAAAGGCTGGAACTGTACACTTTTCACAACCAATTGATGGATAACCTTGGTCATGCAGTATGTTGTATGGTAAATCATATTTGGATACATAGCGCCAAACATCTTTCCATGTCCAATGAATAAGCGGGCAAATTTTGGTTGATTTAAAACGAGGATCATCATTTACAAACTCTGTTTTAGCACGCGTTTCAGATTGTTCGCGGCGCAAACCTGAAATCCATGCATCAGAAGCTTGTAGTACTTCTTGTAATGGTTCAATTTTACGGATATTGCAGCATTGATTTGGTGCTGTTTTCCATAATTCATCCCCATACTCACTCGCTTGTTGTTCTAATGTCAGTGTTGGTTTTTTCAATTCAATTTGTAATGTTGGATAACGTTCTTTTGTACGTTCAATCGTTTCATATGTCTCTTTGAAATGAAGGTCTGTATCAAGGAAAACAATTTTTGCATCTGGTTTTACTTGTGCAATTAAATGAATGAGGACAATCCCTTCAATACCAAAACTACATCCATAAACTAATTTGTCACCATATGTTTCATATGCCCATCTTAAAACTTCCAATGCCCCTTTTGTATCTGTGTCTTTTGAAAATAGGGGCGGTTTTATTTCGGCTTGTGTCATGTAGAACACTCCTTTCTAGTAAACGAAAAGGCGATTCAACCTACTATGTGCTAGTTAGGTTGAATCGCCTCCAGTTTTCTGGTTAGCTTTTCTTAAATGGAGTATATCATGTAATTCCGATAAATAAAATAGGTTTTTTGTAAATTCTTAGTTGACTTGTAGGGAATATGTGTTTATCGTATAACTAACAAAGTTAGCTGATCAGACAAACTGAAGGCTGTACACGGTAGTATTCGTGTGCAGTTTTCAGTTTTTTTTGAAGGAGGGATTTATACATGAAAAGAAAGAGTTTGCTTTTGATTCTTACTATCTTCTTATTAGCAGGTTGTTCGTCAAAAGCTTCGGAGAAAGAAATTCAGTTGTTAAACGTTTCCTACGATCCAACACGCGAACTATATCAAGGAATCAATACAGCATTTGCGAAAGAGTGGAAAGAAAAAACAGGACAAACTGTAACCATTCAGCAATCTCACGGAGGTTCTGGTAAACAAGGACGGGCAGTCATCGACGGGATTCGAGCAGATGTTGTCACGCTTGCACTTGCTTATGATATTGATGAACTGACAAAACATCGAGAACTCATTTCACCAAATTGGCAAAGTGCGCTCCCTGACCATTCGGCTCCTTACACATCGACGATTGTCTTCTTAGTCCGAAAAGATAATCCGAAAAAAATTCAAGACTGGTCTGATTTAATTCGCCCAGACGTTTCAGTTGTCACACCGAACCCTAAAACATCAGGTGGGGCGCGTTGGAATTACTTAGCAGCTTATGCATACGCAGAAAAATATGAACAAGAAACAAACCTAACACCATTTGAGTTCATGCAAAAATTGTATGGGAATGTCGATGTACTTGATTCAGGAGCACGCGGGTCTACTACGACTTTTGTAGAGCGTGGGATCGGTGATGTACTCATCACGTGGGAAAATGAAGCCTACTTGTCATTAAAAGAGTTAGGTGCAGATGAATTCGAAATCATTACTCCTTCTCTTAGTATTTTGGCGGAACCACCTGTTACAGTTGTCACAAAAAATGCGAAAAAGCGTGGTACGGAAAAAGTCGCAACTGCTTATTTAAAATTCTTGTATACAAAAGAAGGTCAAGAAATTGCAGCAAAAAATTTCTATCGACCTCGTGACCCAGAAATTTTAAAGCAATATGAAAAACAATTCCCACCACTTCAACTTGTTACGATTGAAGACTTTGGTGGTTGGCAAAAAGCACAAAAAACACATTTCCAAGACGGTGGTTTATTCGACAAAATTTATCAATAAGAAAGTGGTGATTAAATGGCTTCACTTACAGCAAAAAAACAAAAAGCTTTTCGACTTCCGGGTTTTAAACTCTCATTCGGCTTCACAATCTTTTATGTTAGTTTATTAATTTTATTACCGTTATCGATGATTCTTCTGCATTCGCTTCAATTGACATGGGGAGAATTTTGGACGATTATTTCAGATCCGCGTGCCGTCGCCTCCTATAAGTTAACGATTGGTGCATCACTTGTGGCAGCGCTCATCAATGTCGTTTTCGGTACGATTATTGCATGGGTTCTTGTTCGCTATACATTTCCGCTTAAGTCTTTAATGGACGGGCTTGTTGATTTACCTTTCGCATTACCAACAGCTGTTGCGGGGATTGCGCTAACAGCTCTTTATGCACCCAATGGATGGATTGGTCAATTTTTCGATTTCAAAATTGCTTTCACACCGCTTGGTATTATGATTGCTCTTACGTTTATTGGACTGCCTTTTGTTGTTCGTACAGTTCAGCCTGTACTTGAAAGCTTTCGTATTGAGGAAGAAGAAGCTTCAGCTAGTCTTGGTGCAAATCGTATGCAGACGATTCGTCACGTCATCTTCCCTACACTCATTCCAGCAATTATGACAGGCTTTACTTTAGCTTTTGCGCGTGCATTAGGTGAATATGGTTCGGTTGTTTTTATCGCTGGTAATATGCCGATGAAGACAGAGATTACACCATTATTCATCATGACAAAATTAGAACAATATGATTATGTAGGAGCGACTGCCATTGCTTCGGTTATGCTAATTGGTTCATTCTTCTTTTTACTCACGATGAATATCATTCAATGGCTCATTCAACGTAAATATACAAAGAGAGTAGGTGCATAATATGACAGAGAACGTACTCGAACAACCACATACTTTACCAAAAGTGAAGACAGATTCACCTACGAGTGAACCGAAGTGGATTCGCCGCTCATTAATTACGATTAGTGTACTTTTTTTATCTCTTTTCTTATTATTACCGCTTGTCATGATTTTTATGACAGCTTTTCAAAAAGGTGTAGATGTCTATTTAGCATCCATTACGAATAGCGAGGCGCTTTCTGCTATTCGACTGACATTCCTTGTCGTATTAATTGTTGTACCATTGAATACATTATTCGGTGTACTGAGTGCATGGCTTATTTCAAAATATCATTTTAAAGGTAAAAATATACTCTTAACGCTCATCGATTTACCCTTTGCTGTATCACCTGTGATCGCCGGTTTAATTTTCGTCTTATTATTCGGCGCACAAGGGTTATTCGGTGAATGGTTACTTGAGCGAGATATCTTTATTATTTTCGCACTACCTGGCATTATTTTAGCGACATTGTTTGTGACGGTTCCTTTTGTGGCGCGTGAACTCATTCCACTTATGCAGGCACAAGGGCAGTCAGAAGAAGAAGCTTCACATTCACTTGGTGCAAATGGTTTTCAAACCTTTATACGCATTACACTTCCGAAAATTAAGTGGGGTTTATTATATGGTGTGATTCTATGTAACGCACGTGTCATTGGTGAATTCGGTGCAGTATCTGTCGTATCTGGTCATATTCGCGGCTTAACGAATACGATGCCCCTACACATCGAAGTTTTATATAACGAATACCAATTTACAGCAGCATTTGCGGTGGCATCACTCATGTCGCTACTCGCACTCGCAACAATCATCGCAAAAAATATCATCGAATGGCGTACGAAGGAGGTTTCTAAATGAGTATTGAGTTAAGAGAAATTGATAAACATTTCGGTCAGTACCATGCACTACAAAAAATTTCACTATCGATTCAACCTGGTGAATTAGTCGCTTTATTAGGTCCATCCGGTTCTGGGAAAACAAGCCTTCTTCGAATTATTGCTGGACTTGAAACATTAGATGAAGGAACGATTCTATTCGACCAAAAAGAAGTTGTACATCTTAGCGCTAAAGAGCGAAATATCGGTTTTGTGTTTCAACATTATGCTTTATTTAACCATATGACTGTTTTTGATAATGTCGCATATGGTTTAAAAGTAAGACCGAAAAAACTACGTCCATCTAAAAAAGAAATCGAAGATAAGGTAATGGAGTTACTCGCGCTCGTTAAATTAGAACATTTTGCGAAACGCTACCCTTCACAATTATCAGGAGGGCAGCGTCAACGTGTGGCTCTTGCACGCGCACTTGCCGTTGAACCAAAAGTGTTACTACTCGACGAACCATTTGGCGCACTCGATGCGAAAGTAAGAAAAGATTTGCGCAGATGGCTACGAAAATTACACAATGACTATCATATTACCTCTATTTTTGTAACACATGACCAAGAGGAAGCACTTGATGTAGCCGATCGGATTGTTATTATGAATGAAGGTCGTATTGAACAAATCGGCTCCCCTGTTGAAGTATATGAAAATCCTGCTTCACCGTTCGTTTATGATTTCCTGGGAAATGTGAACCTCTTTAAAGGAAGATTACGAAAAGGCGAACTCATTAATGGCGACTTCTCATTCAAAGTTCCAGGGTCTAACCTTGATTCCGAACAAGAAACAGTTGGTTATGTTCGTCCACATGATGTCGCAATTGAAAAAGAAGTAAGACCGAATACAGTAAAAGCAACCGTCCTACATATTCATCCAATCGGTGCGACAATTCATATTGAATTACATCGACCTGATACGAATGACTATTTAGAAGCAGAAATTACAAAAGAATTCTTCACTCAACTTGCCATTGAAAAAGGTGATACAGTCTACATCCATCCAAAACAATTAAAAGTATTTGTGCCTGAAGACTTTTCAATCTAATAAAAAATCCAAATGTTTGAGTAATCGGTAAAATACCGACACATCATACATTTGGATTTTTTAATAAACCACTTTATTTTTACCAGTATTTTTACAGATATATAAATTTTGATTAGCTGCGTTAATTCTTTCATTCACAGTTGCATATTGTGTTTTACATTCATGTGTTGCGACTCCAATACTCACTGTAATAAGGCCATAATCACTCGCAGCTTGTTGTAAATTTTGATATGCAATACGAGATTTTATTTTTTCAGCGATTGCTGTAGCTTGTTCGTTTGAATAGTTCGGTAGCACAATGGCGAATTCTTCTCCTCCATAGCGTGCTAGAACGCCTTCTTTTGGTACGACTTTAGACATACCCCTTGCAAGATATTGCAATAATTAATCCCCTTCAATGTGTCCTTAAAAATCATTGTACTTTTTAAAATCATCCACATCTAAGATTAACATGGAGAGCGAAGCATGTTCTTTGATTACTTCCGCAAATGCTTTTTCTATATATTCATTAAAATAATGTCGATTGCCATTAGTTGTCCTACAAAACAGCTTGGAATCTTGATATATGTAGAAAATGTTGCAGAAGCATCGTCTCGATTAAATAATTGACTGAATTCAATTGGAATTTTTGTAGTTGGCAATATTATATACGCTTGTTTCATCTCATTTGGCGTACGAATACCTTCAATATACCTCCAATCACCTTCCAAAGATGCCTTATTTTGTTGTGCCAAATATGTATTCAAATTTACATCGTGTACTTCTTTTTCAGAACTACTGGCAGTTGAAGGATCAATCAAGAATATGAAACAGATTAAAAAAATAGCATATAGCTATCTGTAATTCATGCAGTGCCCTCCAGTTCATATCTATTTATTTTTATTAATATGTTAATAATCCCTTACGAAACATACATCGGTTGAAAAGTGTATTTTTTCAGTTCATTTTGAATTTTTTCATTTATTAAGTATCTTATTACTATTTTCTTCAATTATACGGTAATTATTTTCCTTTTTGTGTATGAAAAACACAACAAAAAAACCACCCTTGGAAAGGATGATTTTTAAAATAATTTCATTGTAATATACAGTCCTAGTAATGTTACAAGTAGAATTGGGATTGTACAAATAAACCCAATCTTTATGTAACGAATCCAAGAGATTTGAATCCCTTTAAGTGACAATACATGAAGCCAAACCAATGTTGCAAGTGAACCAATTGGTGTCATTTTTGGGCCTAAGTCCGAGCCAATTACATTCGCATAAATGAGTGTATCTCGAATAACAGGTGTCGTATTCACTTCTTGAATTGCTAATGACTGAATCATAACAGTTGGTAAATTATTCATAATTGCTGATAAAATAGCCGATAAGAATCCCATACCAATTGTTGCGACGAATAATCCTTGATCTGCTAACCACTGAATCCATGTTGCAACGCCATGTGTCATTCCTGCGCTTCCTAGTCCGTACACGACTAAATACATTCCAATCGAAAAGAATACAATATTCCAAGGAGCCATTTTAATTATTTTTGTTGGACTTGAAAAACGGTATACTTTCATTTGAATAAGCAGAATGAATGCAACTGCTAAAACGATAAATGATACAGGAATACCTGTCCATTCACTCGAGAAGTAACCAATTAATAATAATAGTGACATCCACCATGATTGTTTAAAAAGGGATTGATGACGAATCGCATCTTTTGGTTCTGAAATTTGCGTTGCATCATATGTACGCGGAATCGCCTTTTTAAAATACCATAGTAAAATGATGATTGTTGCAAGTAGTGAAAAAAGGTTCGGAATAATCATATGAAGTGCATATTCTGCAAAACCAATTGAAAAATAATCTGCGGCAACAATGTTTACTAAGTTACTAATAACAAAGGGTAATGACGTCATATCTGCAATAAAACCACTTGCGATAATAAACGGGAAAATCATTTTTTCTTTAAAATTCAAATTACGCACCATCGCTAAAACGATTGGTGTCAAAATAAGAGCTGCTCCGTCATTCGCAAAAAATGCGGCAACAACTGCACCAAGTAAACAAATGTAGATATACATGCGAATACCATGACCACGAGCCAACTTTGCCATATGACGCGCTGACCATTCAAAAACACCGATTTCGTCAAGAATGATTGAAATCATAATAATACCGATAAATGCAAGTATTGCATTCCACGTAATACCGACAACCGACTTAAAGTCCTCCATATTCACAATACCTAATAAAAAAGCAATTGCTGCACCGGCACAAGCTGACCAGCCAATCCCTATATTACGTGGTTGAACAATGACAAAAAATAATGTCACGATAAATAATAGTAAAGCAATCCAAAAATCAAACATAATTTCCTCCTACCTATTTTGAACACGATGATTGAATCGTAATAGGTTCTAATTCATCTAGTACAGCTTGTATGACAGGTGATAATGAATCTACTAAACGATAGTAGCGCCAAGCCCCTTCTTTTCGCTCTTGAATAATAGATGCGTCTTTTAGTTTTTTCAATTGCTGACTGACAGCAGGTTGTGAAATTTGTAGTAATGGTACAAAATCACAGACACAACATTCTCCATTTTTTAAAGCGGCAAGTAATTTTAAACGATTGGCATCGCTTACTGCCTTTAGCTGTTGAATGAGTTGTTCTTGATTCATCTAAACCCTCCTTATATAAGCATCAACTTATATATTATATGAAAAATCTACTTTTTAAAAGAGATTCAAATAAAAAAACACACCTCTCTCATTTAGAAAGGTGTGTTTTCGTCTTATAGTAAGCTATATAAACGAATCTCTGGATATTTATCATTGAACCAACGCATTGCAAATTCATTTTCGAATAAGAATACCTTATTACCAAAACGATCATTTACAAGCATACTACGTGGTCCTGTCATTGAGTCTTTTACGTCTTCTTCATTTTCAATCCAACGGGCAATTTTCGAACCGATTGGTTGCATAACCACATCTACGTTATACTCATTCTTCATGCGGTTTTCAAATACTTCAAACTGTAATTGACCAACTGCTCCAAGAATTGTATCTTCTGTGTGTAATGTTTTATAGTATTGAATCGCACCTTCTTGTACTAATTGCTCAATACCTTTATGGAAGTGCTTTTGCTTCATGACGTTTTTCGCTGTTACACGCACAAATAATTCAGGTGTGAATTGCGGTAATTTTTCAAATTGGAATTTCTTTTTGCCGCCGACAATTGTATCACCAATTTGGTAGTTACCTGTATCATATAAACCGATAATATCACCCGCTACAGCTTCATCTGCTGTTTCACGGTCATCTGCTAAGAACGTTGTCGCCTGTGTTACTTTGAATGATTTCGCTGTACGTGTCATCGTTACATTCATACCACGCGTGAATTTACCTGATACGATACGAACGAATGCGATACGGTCGCGGTGAGCTGGGTTCATATTTGCTTGAATTTTGAATACGAATCCTGAGAATTCTTCATCTGTTGGTTCCACAATTGTTTCTTGTTCTGTTAAACGTGGTTGTGGACCTGGCGCAAACTTCAAGTATGTTTCAAGGAATGTTTGTACCCCGAAGTTTGTTAAAGCTGAACCGAAGAATACAGGTGTTAATTGACCTTTTGCAATCGCATCTTCAGAGAAGTCATTACCAGCTTCATCTAAAAGTAAAATATCGTCTAAAGCCTGTGTGTAGTAAGATGTTTTTGTCATATCATTCTCAACATCTACTCCACCTTCTGCATTTAAAGGAATGAATCGATCTTCTTCTTCTGTACGGAATTGTTCAATACGGTTATTGTAGCGGTCATAAATCCCTAAGAACTCTTTACCCATACCGATTGGCCAGTTCATCGCATATGTTTGAATGCCTAATACTTCTTCTAATTCTTCCATTAATTCTAGTGGTTCTTTACCTTGACGGTCTAATTTATTAATGAATGTGAAGATTGGAATACCACGCATACGACATACTTGGAATAACTTCTTCGTTTGTTCCTCAATCCCTTTTGCGGCATCGACAACCATGACTGCACTATCTACAGCCATTAATGTACGGTATGTGTCTTCCGAGAAATCTTGGTGTCCTGGTGTATCTAAGATGTTGATACGGCAATCTGCATAATCGAATTGCATAACAGATGATGTAACCGAAATACCACGTTGTTTTTCGATTTCCATCCAGTCAGATGTTGCGAATTTACCTGATTTTTTACCCTTTACTGTACCGGCATCGCGAATCGCACCACCAAAGTATAAAAGTTTTTCTGTAATTGTTGTTTTACCAGCATCGGGGTGGGAGATAATCGCAAAAGTACGACGTGATAAAATTTCTTGTTCTAATGTTGTGCTCATTATTTTGCTCCTTCTACTATCATATATTTTCATAAATGGTTGGTTGAAGGTTTGTCTACATCGGGTATCACCGTTCCTTACCTATGAGTTTGTATATGATTCGTTCATTATTTACGTTTCTAACCTTACAATTATATCAAAATTATCATATGAGAAAAACCCCTAAAGTAAAAGCACATCGAAGTGAACTACTCTCCACTTATAGAAGTGGGAGCTTCTTGGTCAATATACCCAATGGTACAAGTTTACCCAAGCTAATAAGGTAGTCCCTACCTCAAGTTATTACCAAAATTATAGGGCTAATTTCAGTAGATTTATGCTCGCATTTATATCTCTGTCGTGGATTGCGCCACATTCGGGACAAGTCCATTTTCTAAGTGCTAGATTTTTTACATCACTATTTTTATAACCACATTCTGAACAAAGTTGACTACTAGCATAGTTAGATGGAGCAATAACTATTTTTCTACCTTGCCAAGATGCTTTATATTCTAACATTATCCTAAATTCAGCCCAACTAACTTCACTTATTGCCTTAGCTAATTTATGATTTTTTAGCATATTTTTAACTCTCAAATCTTCTAAAACTATTACTTGGTTATCGCTAATAATTTTAGTTGATAATTTGTGTAGAAAGTCTTTACGTTGATTGGCTATTTTTTGATGTAGTTTAGCAACCTTTAATCTTGCTTTATATCTGTTATTACTTCCTTTAGTTTTTCTGCTCAAATCCTTTTGTAATTTAGCTAATTTCTTTTCAGATTTTCTAAGATTTTTAGGGTTGTCATATCTATCGCCATTGGAACATATAGCAAATTCCTTTAACCCAAGGTCAATGCCTATTTTATTATCATTCTTTGGTAGTTGACTATTTTCAGTATCTACTAATATTGAAATATAGTATTGATTGCTTGGTGTTTTAGATATAGTTGCAGATTTAATCAATCCTTTGAATTGCCTATGCAAAACTATTTTTATCTTAGATTTTAACTTAGGTATTTTTACATATCTCCCATCTATCCGAATAGTTCCCTTTTGATTATTAGTTGTATAACTAAATCTATTCGTTTTTTTAGACTTGAATTTAGGAAATCCTATGGACTTATCTCTAAAGAAGTTTTTATATGCTTTATCTAAATTCATTTGTGCATTAGCTAAAGCTAAACTATCTACTTCTTTTAACCACTCATATTCTTTCTTGTATTGAGCAGGTGTAGGGTATTTCATAGCTTTATTATCTAAATCTTTATTTTCTTCATAAGATTTAATTCTATCTGCTAACATTTTATTATAGATAAATCTAGTACAACCAAAGACTTTAGCAAGATATAATCTTTGTTCACTTGTTGGATATATCCTATACTTATAGGCTTTAAGCATTATCTCACCCCCTGTTTTTCAATATATTTTCTTACTACTTCAATAGGTGCTCCACCAGCAGTTAGTAAGCAATAACTTCTACTCCAAAAATATTCTTTCCATAACTGTTTTCTTATAGATGGATATTCCTTTTTTATAAGTCTACTACTTGCAGACTTATAAGCATTAAGGAATTTAGATATTTCTGTATTTGGTGTACCTCTGAATAGTAAGTGAACATGGTCTTTATCGTGATTCCATTCTTCTAAAGTTACATTATACTTAGGTGAAATATACTCAAATATTTCCTTTAATCTATTGGATATATCATCATCAATTACTTTTCTACGATATTTTATAACCAATACTAAGTGATATGATAACTTGAATACTGAATGGTTATTAGTGTCTAAATCCATTGATATTCCTACTTTCTATCCTTTACTACTGATTATACTGTACTTCTATCGTTGACTGTCGTCAAGTGCTATCCATCTCCCACTTTAGAAGTGGGAGAATTTCGCACAATTAGGTTAAAAAAGAAGTTGTGGCTTATTTCAACCACAACTTCTTTTGAATCTTACATACCGAACTTTTCTTTTGCTGCAATCAGCGCAATTTCTGCATCGCTATGTGGATACTTTGTATCTTCAATAATTTGATAATCTTCATGACCTTTACCAGCGAATAAGATTAAATCACCTGGTTCCGCAATTTCTACTGCATGGCGAACTGCTTCTGCGCGGTCACCAATACATGCATAGTTATCATGTGTCATACCTTTTTCTAAATCGCCTACAATTGAATCATATGCTTCATAGCGGGGATCGTCTGTTGTTAAGACAACGTAATCAGCCATTGAAGCCATGCGTGCCATATCTGGACGTTTTGATTTATCACGATTACCACCTGTACCGATGACAAAAATTAATTTTTTCTCTTTGTATGGCATAGCTGCTGTAATTGCTTTTTCAATTGCATCTGGTGTATGTGCATAATCAACAAAAATTGAAATCGGTAATTTACCTGTCTCAATTTTTTGCATACGCCCTTTAATCGGCATCATATGTTCAAATTGTTGAATAATATCATCTAATGCATAACCTTTACAATAAAGAGCTGCTGTTGCGGCTAACATATTGTACACATTGAATTCACCAAGTAACTTTAATTCGACGTGTTTTGTACCTTCTGGTGTTTTCATATCGAACTCTGTATGTTCATCATGGTATTTAATATTCAAACCTTGGAATACAGCGTTGTCATCATGAATCGCATATGTCCAGATTGGATAAGGTGTTAAACCCGCATATGTTTTAGACCATGGATCATCTGAATTTAATACGGCATGTTTATCTTTTTCAAGGTCTTGTCCCAGTTGAGAGAATAACATCCCTTTAGCGTTACCGTAGTTTTCCATTGTGCCGTGGAAGTCTAAATGGTCATGCGTTAAGTTCGTGAAAATTGCAACGTCGAATTCAACACCTGCTAAACGACCTAGTACAAGTCCATGTGAAGATACTTCCATGACCATACCGCGACAACCTTCTGCTTTGGCACGGAAAATCATTTGTTGTGTTGTCAGTGCATCACTTGTTGTATTCGCTGAATCGTACATGACACCATTCAAGTTAAAACCGATTGTGCCAGATAGCGCTGAACGTACACCCAGTCCTTGTAAAACATTTTGAATCATTGTCGCAACAGACGTTTTACCATTTGTACCTGTTACACCAAACATCGTCAAATCTTTTGAAGGATAGTCGAAGAATTTTGCTGCGAGTAAGCCAAGTGCACGACTTGTATCTTCTACAACAACTTGTGCGACATCTCCTGTTAAATCAAGTACATGATCGACTACGACAATTGTTGCACCTTGATCTACTGCTTGCTGTGCAAAATCATGTGCATCGACTGTGTAACCTTTAATACAGATAAAAATAGTTTTATCTTGTACATTGCGTGAATCGATAGCAATATCTTTAATATTTTCTGGTAATGTTCCGATAATTTTTTTAATCGGTAAACATTGTAATAATTGTGTTGCTTGCATACTATGCTTCCTCCTCTTCATCTACCATTGGCGACATTACATATGCATAAAGTAAATCTGCTGTATGACGCAAAGAATCTATATGCGTTCGCTCATAGGCATGAGAAGATTCAATACCTGCACCAAATAAAGCATGGCGAACATCTGCCCCTGCTTTAATCGCAGCCGAGGCATCTGATCCGTAATAAGGGTAAATGTCTAGCTTATAATCAATTTGATTTGCTTTTGCAAGTCGAACAAGTTGCTGGGTTAATTCATAGTGATAAGGACCACTTGAGTCTTTTGCACAAATTGAGACTGTGTATTCATCTGTTTGTTGCCCATCACCAATTGCCCCCATATCTACTGCAATATACTCGACTGTTTTTTCTGGAATATTTGAATTACC
Source organism: Kurthia sp. FSL E2-0154 (assembly GCF_038003625.1). NCBI lineage: Bacteria > Bacillati > Bacillota > Bacilli > Caryophanales > Caryophanaceae > Kurthia > Kurthia sp. FSL E2-0154. The sequence continues at coordinate 240,158 of NZ_JBBOPO010000001.1, read as the reverse complement.
GCCATAACCAATTTCTTCATTATTTGAAATATAAATATGTGTTGTATAAGGTAATGTGATTTGTTTTTGATGTACATATTTTACAAGTTCAATTAATAATGTCGTACTCGCCTTATCATCTAAATGACGTGTTTTAATGAAGCCTGTATCTGTCTGTTCAAAACGATTATCAAATGAGATGAAGTCCCCAACTTCAATTCCAAGCGCGCGCGTATCGTCCGCATTTTTCACTCTTGCATCTACACGCACTTCGATATGTTTTTCATCACGTGGCAAACTACCTGCACCACGATAAACATGGACAGATGTTTCGTGCATTAAAATCGTTCCACGAATTTCTTCGCCAGACGCTGTATGAATTGTACAATACTCACCTTCTACTGCATTCCAATTAAATCCGCCAATCATCGATAACGATAAGCGACCTGAAGACTTCACTTCTTTTACCATAGCACCTAGTGTATCTGTATGTGCTGTTAATAAACGATGACGTTCATCGTTCTCACCTTTCAGTGTCACAATTAATGCGCCTTTATTCGTGCGTGTATAAGGAACACCGATTTCGTCGAAAATTGTCGCCATCACTTGCATGATTTTTTTCGTGTACCCAGTAGGGCTCGGTGTGTTCGTTAGTTTTTCTAGTAAAGCAATTGTTTCAGTCTCATTAAAAATACTCAATTTAGAAAGCCCCCTCTTATATTTATTCCATAATATCAGAATATGACATTTTCCGACACCGTCAAATACTGTATGATAGATGTATTAATCGATTCGAGGTGTTTTTTCCTATGAAGCACACTACTTCTAGTTTACGTAAACGGAATAAAATTGTGTTATTTATTATTATGACAAGTATTTTTCTATATACGGTTCTAATAGCAACTGGGTTTGCTAAGGGACTTCACAGCTTTCCTTGGCTCTCTCTCATGCTTTGCACCACAGCGTATTTACTTTATCGACTTCGCGCGAACGATTTAGTCGTTTGCGGCTTTATTGTTATGACAATTAATGTTCTACTCGTACATACAATTTATGAATCTCAAAATATTTACTCATGTATTCTACCAATTTTAGGACTTTTTATTGTCTCAATTTATCAATCAGCCTACTTGAATGCGGCGATTATGGTCGTCTTTGCAGCTGAAATAGGTTGGTTGATATATGCACAATATCCAACACTAATGGAAACATTCGGACAAACGAATTTAGTTGTATTATTGATTATACTCGCATTTTTATGTGCGACAAGCCTTATTCAAGGGTACTATTTTAGTATTTCTTACCGAAATATCGAAACAAAAAACGATCAAATAGAACAAGAATTCTTATCAAAAGAAGGGTATTTAAAACTATTTTTTGAAAATGCAAAAGATAGTATGGCTGTATTTGATTTGAATAATGACGTTATTGCAGTTAATCCTGCTTTTGAAAAGTTATACGGTTGGGATATGAATGAGTGTATTGGTAAACAACTGCCAATGGTACCAACAGGACAATTTGAAGAATCACGTGATCGAATGGCACGCATGCTGAATGGTGAAAGTTTTGATTTACTCGAAACTGTTGATATGCGTCGAGATGGTACATTATTTGATGCGGAAGTGACACTATCTCCGATTTTCAACCATGATGGTGAAATTATCGCTACATCTGTCATTACACGTGATATTTCTTATCGTAAAGAAGCTGAGAGATTACTTGTACAATCTGAAAAGCTCGACTTTGCTCAAGGTATGGCTGCAACTGTAGCACATGAAATCAGAAATCCATTAACGGTTATTTCAGGCTTTACGCAGATGATGCAACAAGACAAAGATTCTCCACATGCTTACTTTTATGGCTTAATTGACGAAGAAATTAAGCGAATTGATTTAATCATTAATGAATTCTTAATTTTAGCTCGTGAAAAAACAGATACTGAAAAAGAAGTTTTTGACGTACAAGAAATTTTAAGAGCGATGCTATTATTCTTTAAACCAAATATGCATGCGAATGAAATTGATTTAGAATCTCACTTAAGTAATCAACCTGCTGTTATCCATGGCTATCCAAATAAATTGCGTCAAGTATTTATTAATATTTTTAAAAATGCTTTAGAGGCTATTGGTACAAATGGGAATATAATCGTTTCAAGCAGCATCATTGAAGAACAATCTGTACAACTTGTCATCTCTGATAGCGGTTGTGGTATGTCCAAAGAAACCGTTGAAAAAATGTTCGAACCCTTCTTTACAACAAAAGATCAAGGGAATGGTATTGGCATGATGGTAACTTATGATATTATTCAAGAACATAAGGGAAAGATTCATGTAACCAGTGAACCAGATTTCGGAACGACCATTACGATTACATTACCGCTCGCACAACAAAACGAAGTATAAAAAAACCAGAAGACACTTTATATAGCGTCTTCTGGGATTTTTTTATCTTAAAATAGTTTTCACGAGTGTTGCTTTTTGTTTATATGGTGGATACAGCAAGTTATTTGCTAATTTAGATGAACGTTTTAGTACTGATTTTTGATGGGTGAATGCTTCAAAACTAGCTTTACCATGATAATTCCCAACACCTGATTCGCCAACACCACCGAATGGAAGGTGCCACGATGCAACGTGCATAATTGTTTCATTAATACAGCCACCACCAAATGCTAATTCATCTAAGAAATATTGAATCGCTTTTTCAGTTTCAGAGAAGAAATAAGCAGCTAGTGGTTTAGGACGACGATTAATTTGATGAATAAGATGGGTTAAATCCGTATATACGAGAATCGGCAAGATTGGGCCGAAAATTTCGTCTTGCATAATCGGCGAATCCCATGTGATATCTTGTAAAATTGTTGGTGCCATATATAAATCTTCGCGATCTGTTTCACCGCCGAATAAAATGTCACTACGATGTTGTTGTAATAAACCATTTAATCGGTCAAACTGACGTGTATTAATAATACGACCAAAATCTTTACTTTGTTGTGGATTTGAACCATAAAATTTACTTAATACTTTTTTAATTTGACGAATGAAAGGCGCTTTTACGGACTCATGAACAAAAACATAATCTGGTGCGATACATGTCTGACCTGCATTGACGAATTTACCCCATACGACACGTTTTGCTGCCACTTCTAAATTTGCTGTTTGATCAACAATTACAGGGCTCTTACCGCCAAGTTCAAGAACATGTGGTGTTAAACGATTCGCAGCCGCCTTCGCCACAATTTTCCCAACAGCTACACTTCCTGTAAAGAAGATAAAATCAAACGGTGCATGAATCAGTGCATTCGTCTCCTCTTTTTCTCCTTCTACAACCGCGATATATTCTGGTCTAAATGTTTCTTCTAAAATCGTGCGAATAATCTTGCATGTCTCTACTGCTGATTCCGATGGCTTCACAACAGCTGTATTCCCGCCGATGATTGCACCAATTAGTGGTTCCATTACAAGTTGGAACGGATAGTTGAATGGACCAATAATTAATGTAACACCATATGGATCATGAACAATCATACTTTTTCCTGGCTGAAATTGAACAGGTGTTGGAACACTAACTGGATGCATCCATTCTTCTAAATACTTCAAAGCGTGACTAATACTCGAATAAATAATGCCAATCTCTGTTGTAAAAGCTTCAAATTCACTCTTACGTAAATCCTTATACAACGCTTGTTTGATTTCTTTTTCGTATTTCGAAATACTTGCTTTTAATGCCCTTAATTGCTGTTTTCGAAAAGCCAGCGTCCTAGTTTCTCCTGAATTATAATAAGTATTTTGCTTTTGAATAATTTGATGGATTTCTTCTGCTGTTACATTGGTCATTCTCATTTCCTCCTTTAATTTCCTAAAATATGTGGTTTTAGTATATCATTGTATAAGTTACTGCTTCAATGTTCACGAATTTGGGTAAATTTTCACAAAGGGGGATTCGTATGAAAAAAATTTGGGGAATCTTTAAAAAAGATATGCATCACTTGCTAACTAATTGGGTTTCAGCTGCTATTATTGTCGGTTTAATCGTTCTTCCATCGCTATATGCATGGTTAAACATTGCTGCATCCTGGGATCCCTATGGCAATACTAAGAATATCCCTGTAGGTATTGTCAATGAAGATGAAGGAAGTAAGATTGAAAATCAATCTGTCAGAGCAGGGGATGACCTTGTAGCCAACCTAAAGAAGAATAAAGAAATGGATTGGCAATTTTTAAATAAAGATAAAGCTATGGACGAATTAAGAAATGGGGATTTATTTGCTGTTATCGTCGTTCCTAAAGACTTTTCGAAAAAGTTAAGTACCATCACAGCTGACTCTCCACAAAAAGCTCAAATGGAGTACTATGTGAATGAAAAAATTAATTCCATCGCACCTAAAATTACAGATCGTGGCGCTTCTATGCTTGTTACGACCATGAGTAGCAAATTCGTTGGAACAGTTAATGGGACTATTTTCGAACTTTATAACAAATTAGGAATTGACATTCAAAAAAACTTACCTGATATTCAAAACTTTGAAAAATTCATTTTTCAACTTGAAAAAGACTTACCAGGTATTCATAAAGAATTATTAGGTGCTAAAAAGACTGCCAATACTGCTGATCAAATGTTAAAAGAAGCCAAAGCGAAAATACCTGAGGCTGCACAAACAACAACTGAGGGCTTAAATACAGTTACTACGGCCATGACATATGTAACAACTGCACAAAAAGCGATGGATACTTTAGAGCCTCGTATTGAACAGGATTTAAAAACATTACAAAGCGCCATGCAAGAAATACGTAATATTCGAAAGGCGATTGAACAAAGGTCTATTGATACATCTGGACTTGTCCAAAAGCAAAATGCAATTATGGAACAAACAACACAATCCATTAATCGGTTAACTTCAATCGAGAGCGCACTTTTGACCATCAAACGATTCAACCAAGCGAACAATTTAAACGAAGCAAATGCTACTTTAACACCTGCTATTAAGGACATTCGCGCGACAAAAGCAAGTTTACAAAGTACACAACGTAATATTCGTACACTTGATGCAGATGTAAGCACAGCTAAAAATAACATTCAAACTGCTCAAAAAGAATTAGATGCTTTAGCACAACGTATTACTTCCGAAATGAATCAATTTATTCGTTCTTATCAAAATACGATTTCTCCGGATATCAAAAAAGAACTTGCAAATGCAAAGCAAACATTAACACAAGCACAAAATATGTTGACAGAATTACAAGTATCATTACCAAAAGCACAATCTGTTTTAGATGAAACAAGTGGTTATGTTAATACTGGACAGACTGCTTTAAACGATGCACTTGGAAAATATCCATTTTTAAAATCGAAAGTGGATGAACTCGCAGGGAAGCTTCGTCAGTTCGATGACAAAGTGGATATAAATAAATTAATTAAACTACTATTAAACAATCCAAATAAAGAAAAATCTTTCTTTGAAGAACCAATTAAGCTTAAAGAAAATGCTATATTCCCTGTTAAGAATTATGGAACTGGTATGACGCCATTCTACGGTGTTCTTTCACTTTGGGTAGGTGGACTCTTACTCATGTCCCTCCTAAGTGTCAATGTAAAAAAACCAGAAAACTATAAATATAGCGAGATTTACTTCGGTAAATTATTAATTTTCTGGGTGATTGGTATTTGTCAAGCGCTCGTTATGTCGAGCGGTACAATTTTAATTATCGGTGTTCAACCTGTTTCACCATTATTCTTTATCTTGTTCTGTGTATTCATTAGTATGGTATTCATGACAATTGTTTATACACTTGTATCACTATTTAATAATGTCGGAAAGGCACTTTCCATTGTATTACTCGTTCTACAATTAGCAGGTGCTGGCGGAACATATCCAGTTGTGTTACTACCAAAATTCTTCCAAATCATTAATCCTTTCCTTCCTTTCACCTATGCAATTGAAATGGTACGTGAAGCTGTGGCAGGTATTATTTGGTCAAAGGTCGCATTAGATATGACTGTTCTTATTGGGATTGCAGTTGCATTCTTAATCATTGGTGCTCTGTTCAAAAATCCTGTTAATCGTGGAACTGCACATCTACTCAAAAAGTCAAAAGAATCTGGTTTATTCCATTAGCAAAATGAATGCTAGACAATTTATTAAAAACACGTATAATGAATTACTAGGTGCCAAACCTATCGTTATTCTCTTGTAGAATAACAAAAGTCTTTTTCATAACAGCACGGATTGCTGGAAAAAGACTTCAAGATGAGCGGGGAAAGTTTGATGAGCCCCCGCTCTTTTTATTTTGTCTACATGAAAAAACGAACTGTACAATTGAATGTACAATTCGTTTTTTTATTTAGATTGGGAGAAATCTAAAATAAAAAAAGAGGCTTAGGGAAATTCCTAGCCTCATATCATATAAATTTAGAAGAACATGTCTAATATAAAATAAACTACGCCTGCAAATAGTGCTGAAATTGGTAACGTAATAATCCATGTTAAAACAATTTTACGTGCTACACCCCATTTAACACCTTTTACACGTTGCGCTGCACCAACACCCATGATTGCAGAAGAAATAACATGTGTTGTTGATACTGGTAAGTGAATTAATGTCGCACCGAAGATAATCGAAGCAGAAGATAAGTCAGCTGCTACACCGTTAACTGGACGAATTTTCATGATCTTACCACCAACTGTTTTGATGATTTTATAACCACCAATTGATGTACCTAGACCCATTGCTAAAGCACAGGCAAAACGAACCCAACCTTGTACTTCATCTGTTGTTTGCCAACCAGCTGCAATTAAAGCCATTGTGATAATACCCATTGCTTTTTGCGCATCATTCGTACCATGTGTGAATGCTTGTAAAGCTGCTGTACCAATTTGAACAGAACGGAAGCCTTTATTTGTTTTATACAGATTAAAGTTTTTAAACAAAATTTTAAATAGACTCATCACAAGGAAACCGACCGTAATCGCAATGAATGGTGATAAAATTAATGCTTGAAGGATTTTAATAAATCCTTCATAGTTTAAAATTGCCCAACCACCAGCTGCAACTGCTGCTCCTGCAATCGAACCGATAATTGCATGTGAAGAACTTGATGGGATACCGAAGTACCATGTAATTAAGTTCCAAGCAATCGCTGAAATTAAGGCAGCTAAAATGACAAGTGTACCATTCCCTAAAGTAAATGGATCGACAATATCTTTGGTAATCGCTTTGGCTACCCCTACGAAAGTAATCGCACCAACAAAGTTCATAATTGCAGCCATTAATACAGCTGTTTTTGGTTTTAAAGCACGCGTCGAGACAGATGTCGCAATCGCATTCGCTGTATCATGGAAACCATTAATAAAATCAAATGCTAATGCAAAGACGACAACGAGTATGGTTAAAATAACAATTGTATCCATAATTTACCGTCCTACCTATGCATTTCGCATAATGATTGTTTCCATCGTGTTTGCAACGTTTTGGCAATCATCCGCGATATCTTCTAATTGTTCGTAAATATCTTTGAACATAATAATTCGAATTGGATCTTGTTCGTGTAAGAATAGTTGTTTGATTGATACACGTAGTACATCATCACATTTGCTTTCGTAATCTTTAATTAGAATCGCATTTTCACGCATATCTACTAATTTTTTCATTTGTAGTTTTTGCATTGCTTTTACGATTTCATCAGATGATAACATAATATAACTCATGAATGTATTCATTGAATCGTCAATGTCTACTAACGAGAACATATCAAAGTGTGCGATACATTCTTCCATTCCATCTAGTACATCATCCATACTATTAGCTAGAGCTAAAATATCTTCACGTTCAATTGGTGTCATGAACGATTTATTTAACATAACGATTAATTCGTGAATTAATTTATCTCCGTCTGTTTCATATTTTTTCATTTGTACACTGATCTCAGCTAAATCTTCCAATGAGTTGATACGGAAATCATTTGCATAGTGCATTGCTACTTGCACATTCTCAGCAATCTTTAACAAAATATTGAAAAACGGATCATCTTTTTTACGATTAAACATAAATTCCTCCTGAAAACATATATGTGTTTAGTCTTGCTTGTATTTCTCCATCATATTAACAATTTTTTAGAGAAAAAACGCTGAAATTTACATTACTTAATGGAATATTTACATTACTGTAACAAAAGCGTACACAAAAATGATTTTTTTCTATTAAAATAGCATTTTTTCTTTTTAAGTACATGGTTTTATCAATTTTAACATTTACAAAATATTCACAATTTACATTAAAAAATGGCTTTATACCGTTAAAAAAGAGTTCAAATATTATATTTCAAGAACATTTGAACTCTTTATAACTATATAGTGTTTTTAGGTAAATGATGTGTATCATTATAAGCTTCTAACCACCATTCGCCACCTTTTGAATAAATCGTACTTACGCCACCATTCGATAAACGCGCATGTTTTGGAAAGAAATCCGCATTTTGAACAATTTGAAATAATGTATGAATGACTGCACCATGTGCAATTAATGCGACATCTTCATCTGGATAAGCTTCATAAATTTCTTGTAATCCACGTACTAATCTTTTTCGAAACGCTTTAAAACTTTCTTGATTCGGATAATTTTTTCGCGGGTACACTTTAGAGCGCTCTTCATAAGTCATCCCTTCTGCCGTTCCAAATGTTCGCTCACGAAAAGCATCAATTTGGATTAATGGCAGATGTAATTGTTCATTAATGATTTTCGCTGTTTCACTTGCACGTTGTAGTGGGCTTGTAAAAATTGCTTGAATGGCAATGTCTTCAAAAAACTTACCACATGCTACTGCTTGTTTACGCCCCTCTTCATTTAAAGGTACATCGGTTGCCCCCTGTAATTTTCCAGCTCGATTCCAATCTGTCTCGCCATGTCTTACAATATAAATTTTCGTCATTCTTTCACCCCTTTGTCCATTCCCTTGATTAAGGACGAAAGATGCGTATAAACCCTGCCACCTTCGCCTCCTCTTCAGACATAAATAATTGTTCAGGGTTCACCTGATTATAATTTGGATCGCCTGGTTTATAATATCGCTTTTCGCCATTCGGATTAATATTTCCTTTAATCTAATGTACTAATAAGTTAGGTTCTGTTACTAATTGAACAAACATAATAGAGACGATTTGTGCATTTTGTATGAGCATACTACTTAATTGTTGTGCTTCTCTTGCAAAAGGCTGCTCTCCAATACACTTGTGGTACATTTCTGGTGTATCAATTAATAAAAAACGCACTTTTTTTATTTGCCCGTTATAACGCACTTTCATTGTATCGCCATCCATCACGTTAACGACTTCTACTTTTTTCACCAATGATGTATTGTTCTTGCTGTGGTGCTAGCTTACGCATATACACCACAGCAATCATGAGTAGAATAATAATACTAATCACAATGAACAACACGAACGTTACTCCGTAATAAGAAGAGTAGCTTCTTCTTCATCGCGAATACGATGCGCTAAACGAGATGAAGCAGCTGCTGCAATGGCACCAACTAAATCATCTAAAAATGTATGCACGCCTTCTCCTGCTTTTGTATCTAATTTTTTAATAACACCAATTTTATGTTTATCCAAATGTCCATACGTTGTTACACCAATACTACCATATGTTAAAACAGCGCCAAGTGCGATAGTTTCATCTACACCAAACAACCCTTCGTCTGTTTCAATAATTTGTTGTAGTGGTTGTGATAATTGCTTTTTCTCAGCTAGTTCATCTAATTCAATACCTACTAATAATGCATATTGAATCTCACGTTTTCGAAGTACTTTATCTACTGCCTCTACACAGCGCTCTAATGTTAATCCTTCATTATATGTATATTGCATCTCATATACAATTTCTGCGATATCCATTAGTGTAACACCACGACGTTCTAGTGCTGCACGCGCAGCCATGGATACGTCTGCCGATAAAACAGGTTGTTTTCGGTTCATTTCTATTACCTTCTCTCTTGTTAATCTGAACTTGATGAAAGTCATCATCTTCTATGATACAATTTCCCTACCAATTATTAAAGGAGTGCTTTTTAGAATATGGGTTCTATTACGACCGAATTATTTTTTAGTGATGCTTTACAAGAGGAATTAAAGTTATTAATTTATACACCAGCTGATTTCACACCAATGTTGTCATATCCTGTAGCTATTGCTTCAGATGGTAACGATTATTTTCAACTAGGTAGTCTTTCGCGTATTTTAGATGAAAAAATTGAAGATGGTGACATTGATGAGCATGTCGTTGTGGGTATTCCATATAAAAGTGTAGAAGACAGACGCGAAAAATATATGCCAAGCGGGAAAAAACATGAAGCTTACCTTACTTTTTTAGCACATGAGTTAATACCTTATTTACAAGAACATTACGCTGTATCCAATGTAGCAGATGAACATATTTTAATGGGTGACTCTCAAGCTGCAACTGTATCATTACTTGGTTTAATTCGTTACCCTGAAGTTTTCCAACAAGCCATTTTACATTCACCTCAGATTACAGATGAAGTACTCCACTATATTCAAAACATTCCAGAAGGTATTGATTATCATATTTATCATGCAATTGGTACAGGAGAATATGAAGTACATACAAAAGATGGACAGATTAAAGACTTTTTAACACCAAACCGTACATTAAAAAATGCACTTCATCAAAGGAAAATTGATTATAATTATGTCGAATTAGAAGGAAATCACACATGGAAAACGTGGAAACCAGATCTTCCAAATGCGATTATGCGAATTTTTCATAAATAGTGTGTCGCATTTCAGCTATTTTCCTTCATCATTTGCTATACTAACTATATAAATATGTTAATGGAGGTAGTTATTATGAAATATGGTATTGTTGCTTTTCCTTCTAAGGAAGTTCAAGATTTTGCAAATGGTTATCGCATGCGTTACGATTCACACTACGCTCAAATTCCACCTCACATTACGCTTCGTGGGGAAGTAGAGACGGATGAAGTAGGCCTAAAAGAAGTAGCGAATCGTTTATTTGATGTAACAAAAGATGCAAAGGCATTTCATATATCCATTCCAAAAGTGGGGACATTTAAACCGATAAATAATGTCATCTATTTAAAAGTAGATGCAGATGAAGCACTTTATGATTTAAACAAAGCACTACATGTTGAAGAATTCGGTGGACCTGCACAGTATCAATATGTACCTCATATTACGTTAGCACAAGGTATTACAGCAGATGAATTAGAAGATATTTATGGACAATTACGTATGACACAAATCAATTTTTCTGAAGAAATTGATCGCATTCACTTACTTTATCAACTTGAAAATGGCTCTTGGACTGTGTACGAAACATTCCGTTTACAAAAGGATTAATTCATGGTAACAAATATTACTGTTACACTGGTTCATACAGCTAAAGAATTGGAAGATGCGTTCTTTGTTCGACAAGAAGTATTTGTAAAAGAGCAAGGAATTCCTCTTCCTTTAGAACGCGATGAATATGATGATGAATCTCAGCACATTGTTGCCTACCACGAAGGACAACCGATTGCTGCTGGTCGCGTCCGTCTGATTGATTCGTCAATCGCAAAAGTCGATCGTATTTGCGTATTACCTGCTTTTAGAAGACAACAAGTGGGTGTACGTATGATGCAAAAATTAGAAGGTTACGTCACACAACTTCCAGAGTCAGTCCATATCCAAACGATTAAAATCTTCGCACAGACACATGCAGTTCCTTTCTATGAAAAAATGGACTATCATGTGACATCACCTGAATTTATTGATGGTGGTATTCCATATCGCGCAATGGAAAAACGTTTATAAAACTAATAAGCATGTCATGTACATTTTTCAGTGTCCACGGCATGCTTATTTTTTCGCATATTCATTTATATTAAGCATAGGTACTCACAATGTGTCCCTTCCCTGTAATTTCAGCAATTGTTTTTCCTTCAGTTTTTTTAATAAGCACAGGTTTCATAGGCGGAAACGGTAATACATCATGTTCACGTTCTGTCTCTCTTTCCGTCTCTTCAAAAATACGAGCCATAGTTCGCTCACGACTTTTTTCAGAACGGGTTTGCTTTCGAACTATCTCTACAGCCATAATTTGTCCATAAGGTTCTGACAAACTAGCTCTTTGAATGTTCGCATATTGTGTAGACTGATACGGTGTAATTGGTAGAATATAGCCCATACCTATCTCCTCCTTCTTACAAACTAATACCCGGTTATTATATTTTTAACACATGAAGAATTAAATTTTTTGTGTTTTCAACCTTTAATATAAAAAAGTGAAGAATCGCAAGCTATTGCGACTCTCCACTTTGTTGATTACATTAATCTATCGATAAATACAGTCGCAATACCTAAATAAATTAAGATGGATGTAATATCATTTAATGTTGTAATAAATGGACCAGAAGCTACTGCTGGGTCAATTTTTAAACGATGCATTAATAACGGAATAATCGAACCTGCTACTGTTGCGACGAAGATTGAACAAGCAATCGCTGTTGCAACTAATAAACCAAGTAGCGCTTCACTTTGCCATAAATAAACGATTAAAAAGGCTACAATCCCACAAACAATTCCCATAATGACACCTGTTAAACCTTCACGCACTAATAACTTCATCTTACTTTCTTCTTCTACATCACCTGTCGCAATACCGCGTACAGCCACCGCTAATGCTTGTGTACCACTATTCCCAGATGTTCCACCGATTAGTGGAATAAATGCCGCAAGTAACGCAACTTTTTCTAATGTGACAGTAAATAAATCAATTAAATTCGCTGTTAACATACCTAATAATAGTAAAATAACAAGCCATGGTAAACGCTTTTTAGCCGCTTGGAATGGATTCGTATCGAATGTATCCATATCCGAAACACCGGCTAGTTTTGAGTAGTCTTCACTCGCCTCTTCATCGATAACGTCGATAATATCATCGACTGTAATAATTCCAAGCATTTCACCTTGTGAATTAATAACGGGAACTGCTAAGAAGTTATAGTCTTTCATTACTTGTGCAACATCTTCTTGGTCATCCGTTACGTTCACACTTACGACACGCTCATTCATAATATCGTGAATGAGTGTATCTTCTGCTGCAATAATTAAATCTCTTAAAGAAATAACGCCTACTAAATGATTAGCATCATCCACAACGTAAATATAGTAGATGGTTTCGGCATCTGGTGCTGCATTACGCAAAATATTCATCGCAGAGCGAACTGTTGAATTCGCTGGAATACTTACATATTCCGTCGTCATAATCGAACCTGCTGTATGTTTTTCGTAGTATAATAAATCGCGAATGTCTTCCGCTGATTTTTGGTCCATTATTTTTAAGAAATGGCTAACACGATCTTGTCCTAGTTCATTTAATACGTCTACCGCGTCATCCGTATACATCTCTGAAATCATCTGAGCTGCATACGTACTTTCCATCTCATCAATGAAAGGTAAGTAGTTTTCATCATCTAACTCTAAAGCCTCGAACACCGTTGACATCTCTTTCGGGGACAAGTATTGATAGATAATCTGCCGTATATCTGGGCCCACCTTCTCATAAAACTGTGCCTGATCATATGGATGCAGCGCTAAATATTCCTCACGAAAAGCATCCGTCTCACCTGTTTGCAACAAGTCACGTAAATGTTCTTCATCGTATTGCACTTCATCTTTTTCCATTTTTTCGTCCATCATGCATGTCCCCTCCTCTAGGGCTCTTGTTATTTGTTTATGAAGAGACATTTAGATTTCGAGGAAGTCTAAATGTATCAGAACCAATCTTCATAAATATGACTTTTTTAAATCACTTACTAATAATAGTGCTTTAAATAGAAAATGTGAACCTTTTTTTCAAACATCCACAACTATCTATACTATCACTGCTCTCTACTACTTCTCAACTGTTAAGCCAATAAAAAAAGAACCTTTACTTTATGTTCACAATAAAATAAGATTTTTCACTCAAATGGTTATCGAATTTTCACATAGTAAGAAGCAGTGATAACATGTGTTTTTTCATAATGATAAAGGAGTGATAAGCCGTACTGCTGGAGTAAGGCTACAACCTCTTCATCTGTAATAGGCACTAACTGCTCGCCAATTGACGCACGAAACTTCTCCCACTCTTTCTCCGTTGCGCCTTTTCGTAACATGCCTACACGCCAAACATCGAGTTGTTGTTCAAAATCTGCACGACCAATCTTCCCATTTATACTCGATAAGAAGAGTGTACCCCCTATTTTTAAACGCGTGGAAATTGCTTGAATCAATTGACGTTTTTCGTCGTCTGTCTGTAAAAAGTGGAGAACAAGATGGCAGATGATAAGGTCGACTGCATCCACCTCTACTTCATGGAAAGGTTTTGCAATGTACTGAATATCTGCTTCTTTCCCTTCTTGTATTAGACGATGTTTCGCAAGTTCAAGCATTTTTTCTGATGGATCAATTGCGAAATAACATGCTTTCGGTAAAACATCAATGAGTGTACTCAGTTCCTGTCCTCCACCAGCGCCAACAATGGCAACAGAATGAACTTCTCGGCAATCGGTTACAACAATATCTTGCATCACTTCAAAAATCGATGCATAGTTTAAAATACGTTTTCGAATTGTTTCGTTATATTTCATTGCTTTGTCATGCTCCCACTGGAATGGATTCCCCATGTGTGCCAACTCCTTTTCTTATGAAAATTACCGTGAAACCTCTATACTACATGTTATACCCTTTTCATTATTGTAATCATTTCAAAATAGAAGTGCGAATACGAGAGGTGGAACATCATGGAAGAATTTTTTGATATTTATAATCGAGATCGTATAAAGCAACACCGACAAGTAAGACGCGGTGACCCACTTCCACCGGAAGATTTACACATGGTCATTCATGTCTGTATTTTTAACGAACGTGGTGAATTACTTATTCAACAACGACATAAAACTAAAAATAGTTGGGCTAATCTGTATGATGTAAGTTGCGGTGGCGCAGCACTTGTAGGCGAAACAAGTCAACAAGCAGCGGCGCGTGAATTGTATGAGGAGCTTGGTATTATGTATGATTTTTCAGAGATGCGCCCTCAATTAACGATGAACTTCACACGTGGTTTTGATGATTACTATATTATTGAATTACCTGTAGACGTTCACACATTACAACTACAAGAAGATGAAGTGCAAGAAGCACATTTTGCGACAAAAGAGGAAGTATTACAATTGCTACGAACAGAACAATTTGTACCTTATTTTGAAAGCTTTATTCACTTATTATTTGAAGCCAAAACAGCTTACGGTTCTGTTAAAAACCAATAAAAAAAGAGATGCGGAGAAAATTCCTCTGCTTCTCTTTGGTTACTTCAAAATCGAAAAGATTAAGTCACCTTTGGATTCTGGTTCATAGCTATTCTTTTCAGATTCAGCAGCTGTCTTGTTTTGTGCGATGAAGAAAGCAACACCAACAAGACATAAACTAACAATTAGTAAACTTATTTTCTTTTTCATCATTTACTCTCCTTTTAGTTGAGCAATTTCAGCTGGTAATGCAGCTTCAAATATAATCGGCTCGTTCGTAACCGGATGCGCAAGTGATACATAGACACAATGCAGCGCCTGACGCGATAAAAAGACTGTGCTTCCACCATATAATTCATCCCCAACAAGTGGATGACCGATCGATGCCATATGGACACGAATTTGATGTGTACGTCCTGTATAAAGTTTTAATCGAACGTGCGTCATTGGCTGTCCCTCTTTTGTGAATCGTTTTAGAACAGTATAGGCCGTATGTGCGTATTGACCATGCTCTGAAACTGTACGTTCCACCATACTCGCCTCTTTTCGAGCAATCGGTGCAATAATTTCGGCCTGATTTTGCTCGACATGTCCTTCCACAATCGCTTCATATTCACGATGAATCTCATGCTTTTTTTGACGTTCAGATAGAATGTAATGAATGTAGCTATGCTTTGCAACACACATTAATCCTGAAGTATCACGGTCTAAACGGTTTACAATATGTACTGTTGACGCAATGTTCTTCTTCTGAAAATAATGCACTAAACGACTTGCGACACTATCCTCCTGATGTAAATAAGAAGGGATGGTCGCAAGTCCCTCTGGCTTATTTAAGACGATAATTTCTGCATCTTCATACACAATATCGAGTGACTTTGAACTCGGTTGAATATGTTCACTCGGCTGTTCTAACGGAAAATAAATCGTCACGAGGTCGCCTACCGATAGCATATGTCGCACTGTCTTTTCTTCGTTATTGACAAGTAATTGTCCACCGCGATGTTTAATCGCTGTTAATCCTTTTTTAGAAATTCCAAAAGAAGAAAGAGCCTCGCGTAGAAGCTCTTCTTTTGTTGCTTGAAATTGAATCGAATATCGTTGTTCTGTCATATTAATCCTTTAAATCGCTGTCGATGAATGAATCATGTACACGTTGCCAGAATGGGAATGCTTTAAATCGAGCAAAACGTACTTTTTCTTCTGCGACACGATATTGTATTGATTTTACATTTTTGTGTAGTAATTGTACGTGGTCTACCGTTACCATAAAGTCTTCCGCCTGAACGGGCTTTAAAACACATGTATGATGTGCCGGTAAAATAAGCGATGAACCAACTGTACGGAATACACGATTGTTAATGGAAGCCATCTCTGTAATTTGGAAACCTTCTAATGATGGGTGTAAAATGGCACCGCCTAACGCCTTGTTATACGCTGTACTACCCGATGGCGTTGATACACAAAGACCATCTCCGCGGAAACGTTCGAAACGTCGCTCATTTAATTCGACGTCCATCACAAGTGTGACTTCAGGTGATTTAACCGTCGATTCATTCAGCGCAAGGTATGTAAAATTCTCGTCTGAATTTTGATAGTTAATCGTCACTTCAAGAAGCGGATATTCAATCGCACGAAACTCCTTTTTCGAAATCGCAATGACTAGCTTTTCTAATTCTTCTGGTTGCCAATCTGCATAAAAACCTAAATGACCTGTATGAATACCTACAAAAGCAACTTCAGATAACATATGTGTGTAACGATGGAATGCATGAAGTAATGTCCCATCTCCACCAATTGATAACACAATATCCGGCTTTTCTTCATTTAATTCTAAACCAAAATCAGTTAAATGCGTAATCGCTCGCTCTGCTAGTTCGTTTGATGTTTGGTCGTTTCTAGATTGAATAGCGAATCTCATCATGACGATTGATCCCCCTTCTCCTCATCAGATTCTACGTTCGGCTTCGTTAACTCTTTATACTCTGTAAAATATTGCTGTGCTTCATGAATTTCATTTCGAATGAGCGACATTTCTTCATCTAAACGAAATGCTGCTTCTGCTGCAAACTGCAAGCGCTTCATAATTTCCTCAGGAAATTCACCTTTATATTTATAATTTAATGAATGCTCAATTGATGCCCAAAAGTTCATCGCCAATGTACGAATTTGAATTTCAGCTAAAATTTTCATTTCGCCTTTAATTGTTGCAACAGGATATTCAATAATTACATGGTAAGAACGATATCCACTTGTTTTTACATTAGTAATGTAATCTTTTTCTTCTATAATCTTTAAATCGTTTCGCTGGCGAAGTAGCTCAATGACCGTATGAATATCATCGACAAACTGACACATGATGCGAACACCTGCGATATCTTGTAGTTCATGTGCTAATTTTGTAGATGGCTCAAAAACAAGTCCTTTTTCTAACGTTTTATCGTAAATACTTGCGAGTGGCTTCACACGTCCTGTCACAAACTCGATTGGTGACGTTTGATTCGTCTTTTGAAATTGTGTACGAATGCCTTTTAGTTTAATTTTTAATTCGTCTACGGCTTGTTTATAGGGCTGCAAAAATCGATCCCATTGTCCCATGACAAGACCCCCTTAACGTCTTAGGCTTCTGCTAAAATTGCTGAGAATGCTTCTTCAACAGCTGTGACAAAAGCTTCTCCATAATTTGAATTTCCTTCTATATTAAATAACAATGCTTGCAATTCTTCAAACATTCCTGTTAGTGTGATGGCTTCTTCTCCAATGACAACAGCTGGATCTTGTTCTTGTTGAATCATTTGGACTAATGCATCCCACGAAGATTGTTGAAATACGAAATAACTAAATGCATCATTCTCATCAATGACATAAATAAAAGCCATCTCATCTGAATCTGTAATGACGCGATTCGCTGGCTGCCACTGTCCTTCTGGGGCAGTTGTTAATGTGAACTGAATAGCTCCTTCATTATTTGAGCCTTCATGAATTAAATACGTTTTTCTCACTGTCATCTTCCCTTCCGATTATCTCTCGTATATTTTATCATAAGACAGTAGTATTATTACAGTAACATTCCGTTTTTCGTAGACAACTGATTTGAAAGGATGATTCCACTATGCCGCAAGAATTAGAAATTGAATTTAAAAATTTACTTACACCATCTGAATTTGAACAATTAATCGCACATTTCCATGTAGAACCAGAAGCTTTTCACTTACAACACAATCATTATTTTGATACAAAAGAGCAAGCACTTCGCCACTTAAAATCCGGACTTCGCATTCGTCAAACACCGACGAAAAACGAAGTAACATTAAAAGAACCAACGAATGGTATCGCACTAACTGAAACGACTGATTCTCTCACATTAGATGAAGCAGAGGCCATTTTACAAGGAACTCAAGATTTCCCTGAAGGTGACGTAAAAAACAGGCTACAATCTCTACATATTGACAGCAAAGAACTACAAAAAATTGGTACACTTTCAACGAATCGTGCCGAAATAAAATATAAAGGCGGTTTATTAGTATTTGATTATTCACAGTATGCCGACCAAGAGGACTACGAGTTAGAATATGAAGTACAGGACGAAGTAAGTGGTCGATTCATATTCCAAGAACTATTACAATCACTTCACGTTCCAGTTCGCCCAGCAAAAAAGAAACTTGCACGATTCATGCAAGCTATTCAAAATAAAAAGGAGTAAGGTCACATGGATATATCTGCTTTACAGCAAATGGTTCAATTACAAGCACTTTCTCAAATGACATCTGGTAATCAAGAAAATTCAAGTTCTTCACCTGCTACAGGAGATGCTTCTTTCCAATCATTATTTAATCAAGCTTTAAGCGGTCAAACACAGAATAGTTCGGCGACACCTAACTTAACGCAATCACTTGGCTTAACAAATGGGTTGAATTCATTAAGTCAAAATAACACATCAGCTATGGCAGCGATGTTAATTAGTTCACTGAGCGCTTCACTTGCGTCTAATTTACTTGGTGGTACATCAGGCGTATCAAATAATGTGGGAACGAATCCCGCTAATATGTATCAACAATATGTAAATACTTATCAAACGAATGCAGCGAAAACCGATACAATCGCACCAACATCAAGTAACTCACCTAAGACGAAGTATGATGCCATCATCAAGAAAGCTTCTGAAACTTATGGCATTCCTGAAAAGATGATTAAAGCAGTTATTAAACAAGAATCAGACTTTAATCCGACTATTAAAAGTTACGCTGGTGCAGCTGGTTTAATGCAGTTAATGCCTGCAACTGCAGCTCATGTAGGTGTAACGGATGTTTATAACCCTGAGCAAAATATCATGGGCGGTACGAAATATTTACGCATGATGCTCGATAAATTCGGTGGCGATTATAAAATGATGCTTGCCGCATATAACGCAGGACCTGGAAATGTCATGAAGTATAATGGTATCCCACCATTTAACGAAACTCAGAATTATGTAAAAAAAGTGATGAATAGCTACCAAGCATAATATTGTATTGAAACAAATTAAGAGGCATGCCAAAAATGGCTTGTCTCTTTTAATATGAATGACCTTTTATCTCTACAAAATACTTTATTTACTTATGATCTATTTGTTTTATACTATGTAAGTATTGTTTTTTCAAACACATTTTTTCTTTTTACATACTTTGTCTTATTACCGGGACCAACATCAAATTCATCTTATTACATTAGTCACAAAATACTATTTTACATTCTATTAAAAGAGTATTAATGACTGAAAAGTATATCTTTTTCGTTCTTTTTTCACATAGTTCTAACGAAACCACTTCCCTTTTTTCATATTTCAGAAACCATTTGTTTGAGAAATTTGAAGTCAGTTGATATGATAGATATACAGTTCAAGTAAAGGAGTATGATTCATGATTCAAAGACCGATTATTCCTTACGAGGAGATTGGAGCGGAGACTTTAGATAAGATGTTGCATATTTTTTATGCTAAAGTTGCGCAAAATCCAATTTTAAAACCCATTTTTCCAGACGATTTTACCGAGACTACTCGCAAACAAATACAGTTCCAAACACAATATTTAGGTGGCCCAAATATATATACTGAAGAACATGGACATCCCATGTTAAAAGCACGCCATATGCCGTTCAAAATCACACCTGCACGCGCTCAAGCGTGGTTAGAGTGTATGTCTGAAGCAATGGACGAAGTAGGTTTAGAGGGTAAATTTAGAGAAGTTTATTATAAACGCCTTGTTTTAACAGCCCACCATATGATTAATGCACCTGATGAAGATGAGGAGGTAATGGAGGAGTGACTCATTTACAATTAGTGACGGACCCTGTCTCACCACCGGCATCCTACAGTAAGCCAATCGAGTTATATGTATTTATTGATTTACTTCAGTCGAAAAGCAGAGACTTACATGCGATTATTCGTAAATTACAAGTAAACTACGGTCATTACTTTTCAATTCGTTTTATTTTAAGTACTGAGCTGTCTTCATTAAATGTTGCTTGTCATCGTATTAATAACTGCACAAGCCACGAAGAACTTGTTGATTTATCACATCCTGTATTACCTTCAATTGCTGTAAAAGCAGCTGAATTGCAAGGTAAAAAAGTAGGGCACCGTTTTTTAATGAAACTCTTTGAATATCAGATTACGGAAGAAAAAAATATTCGTTCATGCAATACCTTAACGGAAATTGCTAAAGCCGTTTCATTAGATGTTGAAGAATTTGAAGCAGACTTCCGCTCGCTAGAAGCAGCGCGTTCATTCCAAAGTGATTTATGTATTACACATGAGATGGATGTACAGGAAGTACCAAGCTTTGTATTTTTCAATGGCAATATTGAAGATGAAGGACTAAAAGTTTCTGGAACCTATTCTTATGAAATTTACGAACAAATTTTATCGGAATTACTCGAAGAAGAACTAGTGCAAGCACCACCACCACCATTAGAAGAATTATTTAAAAAATTCCACGTATTATCGGCTGAAGAAGTGGCAAGTTTTTATGACATTTCAGAAAATGCAGCTGATCGTGAATTAAAAAAACGATTACTTCAACAAAAGATTGAACGCATTCATTGTAAACATCATTCGCTATTCCGCTTAAAAACTGCATACTAATCATCATAAAAAGAACTTTGACGTATCAAAATGTCAAAGTTCTTTTTTGTTTGTCAAAAATATTCATGTTGATAAAAAGGAACGCTCCTATGAACACTTTTTATTTTCGCTCTATTTTAGTAGATTAAGGTAAATATTCTTTTTAGCCATGTGTTTCATAACAGTTTCTATTCTTCAAAAACGAATATATTAATTTATAAAACGTTTTCAAATGATTACCGTTAAGATTTGGACGTTTTTTATTTTCATATCTATACTTATCGTTCGCATCTATATAAAACTGTATTACTCCACTCAATTCTGTACTATTTTATTTTTCTAAAAAAAATAATACAGATAACAACGCATCTAATTAAGTGATTGATTAAATGTTTTATTATCTGTATTTGTTATTAATAAATAAATGAAATTTCCTTTAGGGAATTTTTGTCATCTATAAAAATTACAAAAAAAATAAAATGAGCGACTCTACGAGAGCGCTCATTTTCACAAAGGGGATGGGAGAAATGTTCACGTTCAAACAAAGGGGTGTATGTTTGTTTGTGATTTATTTCACACTAGTTACTTTATCACTTATATCCTTATATAGCAATGGTTTTATTTTATTTTCACATTTTAGACACATTGAAAGCGATACCAAAATTACACTTGGAAAAACCGATAAAATCCGACAAAATAAACTTCTTTTTTATTTTATAAATACCAAAATAAGTATTTTTATTTTCTATGAAATTTATCATATCTTCGTTTCCTTTTAGATAAAAATTTAGCATGATCTATTTAGAGTATATTTCATTCTACTTTCTTCTTCTGTGTCTATGTATTTTTAAGACTGTATTATTCAAACTTCTTTGTTTTTTGAATACATATCAAAAAAGTTGGTTCCACTTTATTGTGAAACCAACTGATCAGACATTATTTTTCTAAAAGTAATGCTTCTAAGTTTTCTAAGTTACGTTCGAATTGATCGAAGGCTAATTGAATTGGTTCAGCAGATTCCATATCTACACCTGCTGCGCGTAATACGTTAATTGGTGTATCTGAGCAACCCGCTTTTAAGAAGTTGTTTGTATAACGCTCAACTGCTGGTTGACCTTCATTTAGAATTTGTGTACTTAATGCAATCGCGGCCGATTTACCAGTCGCATATTGATATACATAATAATTGTAGTAGAAGTGAGGGATACGTGCCCACTCTAATGCAATCTCCTCATCGCTAATCATATCTTCACCGAAGTAGAATTTATTCAGTTTATGATATTTTTCAGATAGCGCATCTGCTGTTAGTGGTTCACCGTTACGGTCCATCTCATGAATTAAGTGTTCAAACTCTGCAAACATCGTTTGACGAATGATTGTGCCGCGGAATGAATCTAACCAGTGATTTAAAATATAGATCTTTAATTTCTCATCTTCTACGTTTTTCAGTAAATAATCTGTTAATAACTCTTCATTACACGTGGAAGCAACTTCTGCCACGAAGATTGAATAATCCCCATACACAGCTGGTTGGTTGTTACGTGTGTAGTAACTATGAACAGAGTGACCAAATTCATGCACTAACGTATATAAATTATCTAAATTATTTTGCCAGTTCATTAAAATATACGGATTCGTTCCATATGAACCTGAAGAATAAGCTCCACTACGCTTCCCTTTGTTCTCTACAACGTCTACCCAGCGATTCTCAAGTGCTTCTTTAACAATCCCTACATATTCATCGCCCATTGCTTCAAAGCTGTTTAACATATACTCTGTTGCTTTTTCGTATGGCATCTCCATCTTTGTCTCTTTTACAAGTGGTGTATAAACGTCCCACATATGCAGTTCATCGACACCAAGTACTTCTTTACGTAATTTTAAATAACGGTGCATTAAATGAATATTTTTATGTACCGTCTCGATTAGTTGATCGTATACTTTTTCTGGAATATGATTATTCGACATAGCTGCTTGACGAGCTGAATCGTATTTACGGATACGAGCAGATACCGTATGCGCTTTGACATTCCCTGCAAGTGTTGAAGCGAATGTATTTTTGAATTTACCGAATGTCTCGTACATCGCCTTAAATCCTGCTTCACGTACAGAACGATCCGCACTCTCTAAAAAGTGTACATAGTTACCATGTGTTAACTGCACATCATGACCATTCTCATCTTTAATGACTGGGAACTCTAAATCAGCATTATTTAACATACCGAATGTATTAGAAGATGATTGTGTCACTTCACCCATTTGCGCTAAAATCGCTTCTTGCTCTGCTGGTAAGACATGTGCACGCTGTTCATTAATTTCGTCTAACTCTTGTTTATATAAGCGTAATGCTTCGTTATTCGCTAAGTAGTCTGCGATTTGTTCTTCTGATAATGAAAGAATTTCTGGTGTTAAGAATGAAAGTGCTGTTACTGCTTTCGCTACTAATGAGCTACAGCGACTATCTAGCGCTTGGAATTCACTATTTGTTGTATCTTGATCTGCACGCATATGCGAGTACGCATTTAATTTACCTAAACGTGTATATACTTCATCACGATATTGAAGAACAGCTAACATTGCTTCAGCACCGTCTTTTAATGTACCTTGAAATGCAGGTGCTTGTTTTAATAAGTTTTCTACCTCTGCATATTCCGTATTCCAATCTTCTACTGTCGCAAAAATATCCTCTAAACGCCATGTTAATTCTTCTGGTACTTCATGACGTAATGGCATTTTTTTCACTTCTGTCATCTGCGTAACCCCCTACTTTATAATTAGTTTATTTGTTCTTTTCTATTTTCTCAATTATCAAACTTTAATGCAACATATTGGTGATAAATTTCTTCGGAAATCGAACTAATTTCTAAATCTTGCCATGATAAGTTAGGATTTTCACGTTGAACGAAGTCAATATACGTCCTAATTGCTCGTTCAGGAATATGCCATGTACGATTATGATGATACAATTGCGATGATAAATCTTGTGTCACTCCTGAGCGGATGAAGCAAATCAGTGCTAATTGCCATTCAACAGGATGAACAGATAATTGGACGCTACTTGGGATACCAATCCAATTCGGCAGTGCTTGCAACATAATTTTATGCTCGTAACATAGCTTAAAAAAGGAATCTTGAATACCACGACGGTTAAACCGTAAGCGATTTACTAAATATCGCTCACGTTCTTGCAACCACTGTTCTGCTATTTTTTCTTGTTCAAACGGAATCACTAACTCCAGCGGAAAAGGTTGATGGTGTATGGGTGTTCTTTTCGCTGTGGCGAGATAGCGACGACCTGCGATATGAATCAGATGGTCATACATTTGAAACTGTTCTCTTTCAACATCAAATGTAAGAAGCTGTCGATTTAATATAAACTGTTGGTAAAAAGGAGCTAATTGAACACACTGAACCCCTTCATAAAAAG
The DNA here is from genome assembly GCF_038003625.1 of Kurthia sp. FSL E2-0154. Taxonomy (NCBI): domain Bacteria; kingdom Bacillati; phylum Bacillota; class Bacilli; order Caryophanales; family Caryophanaceae; genus Kurthia; species Kurthia sp. FSL E2-0154. The sequence continues at coordinate 215,349 of NZ_JBBOPO010000001.1, read as the reverse complement.
ATGGCTTCGCTTTGACAATCCAGAGCGGTTCAATTCCTAGTTGTTGATAACCTTTATTCCTTTTTGTAAGACGTTTGGGTGTTAAAGCACTACATTGAAATTCAACAGCTATGTATTTATCTTGTTGTTGAATTAATAAATCCGGGCGTTGCTGAATCGCTTTTAGATAAGGTTCCACTAATACCGGAATATGTTGAAACTGTAACCAATGATATAATGCATACTTCCCCTGTAAATGAAGTGACGATTCTCCTTCTGAAAAAACCTGACAATGTTCATTTTTTCGATGTGCAAAATGAGGAATCATGACTTGCCCAATTTTTAAAATCAATTGTTCATGACACGCTGGACAATAAAAATGTTGTGTTTGACGTATTTCAAGCAAACGCTCTTTTGATAATTCATGCGTTAAATAAACCATCTCCTGTTTTTCCGTTAATGCACTCAGCAATACATGACCCCCTTATTGTGATTTTACTCACTATAAAAGAAATATTCCTCTTACTCAACTGTTAAAAAAGGGTGATTTTTAAAAAACAATAGACTAAATCTAACGCAAAAAAAGAACTTCACCATATAAAATGATGAAGCTCTCTAATTTTATTTATTTTTAAAAATGTTCGCGTGTAATGGCGAAACAATCGCCTTCCATAATCGCTTTTCCGTATTCACGTAGTACGTGAATTGTCTGATTTGAAAGTTTTGCATACTCTAAAATCGGACTTAGGAAATCTTGTTGTAATTCAACATCTACCACTCGTGTGAAGTCAATGTACAAGTAATATCGACCTTCATATACATATAACTCATTCACTTCATCAAAACCACTTGGCATTGATTTTGCTAGCGGAATCAAATCATCAAAGCTTTCTAATTCAAAAACAGCGTCCTCTAACAATTGGAAGGTATCTGTTTCAAAATCTTGTGCATTGGTTGTGAATGGATCGGATTCAAACATATTTGCAAACTGACTTCCCTTGTTTTGTACATCTAACATACCTTCATTAAATAATTCATGTGGTGCATTTACAACTGTCACTGTTAATTCAAGACCGACTTCTTTCGCGACTACTTGAATCCAGAGTGGACCGTTCACTTCAAATTGATCATCGTCAATTTCATCCATCATGACCCAGAATAGTTCTTCGCCTTTATCTCGATTAAACCAAATTTCATCTTTTGTAAAGCCACGTTCTTCTATATCTTTATATGAAATCACAAGTTTTAGAGTATTGTCATTAATGCGTTCTATATCCATACTAAACAACTCCCTTCAGTTAGTTACGACTTACTGCAAATTGCTTACGTGAATAACTAACTCTACTACTTCTATTGTAAGTGTTCAACAGAAAAAAAGAAAAGAAAAAGATTCTATTAGCTATTGTATATGAATTGTAGAAAAGTCTCACATGAAATGCAATCGTTTTGACTTGATTTTTATATTTTAGTACGTCTTTCTAAAATGACGCACTTTAACATAAAAAAACTGAGGCTGGGACGAAACATTTCACTTCCCCTTTTTAGCGTTCGCAACGAAAAACTGGAACCGCGCCACAGCGCGGTTCCAGTTTTTCTTATGCTCATGTGGGATGTATTTTTTGCACTTATGTCCCAGCCTGAGTTTGCTAATTTACCATGCGCTGTGCTTCTTGAAGTTGATAAGCACGTACTTTACGTGGTAAGAAACGACGAATTTCATCTTCGTTATAACCTACTTGCAAGCGCTTTTCATCTAAAATAATCGGACGACGTAATAAACCTGGGTTATCTTGAATTAATTCATATAACTTTTGTAGAGGTAGTGTTTCTACATCCACTTTTAATTTTTGGAAAGTTTTAGAACGTGTCGAGATGATTTCATCTGTCCCATCTTCTGTCATACGTAAAATTTCTTTGATTTCAGAGATTGTTAGTGGTTCCGCAAAAATATTACGTTCTTTATATGCAATATCATGTTCCTCTAACCAAGCCTTTGCCTTACGACAAGAAGTACAGCTCGGAGATGTAAATAGTGTTACCATCATATCTAGCACATCCTTTCAAATGTATAGAGCTAAACAATTGTTATTTTTAAATTAGAATAAATCTAATAAAGAAGTATAAACTTATTATACAATACAATCATTCGTTTGAATATAGTTTTTTAAAAATTTTACAATACGTACATATTGTATTTACCAACACTTTTTTTGTCTATATCTAGTTTTCACTACATATATTTATTCCCTTATTCCATAGACATAAACCTAGTTTTCAAAATCTTTTTTCTCATTTAGCATACAACGACTGAAAATAAAAACCGAAAATACGTTCACCCCTTGACACGCTTGCATTTACAGAATGTTTATCATATAATCAAACCAATGAAATAGTAGGCGAAGATGAAGAGTAGTATATCAAGTTTTGTATATTCAGAGAATCTGTGGTTGGTGAGAACAGATGATACACTTGGTCGAATGGACTTCGGAGCCAGCTTTGTGAACAGACAAAAAGTAGCTTAGCTCGCATTACCTCACGTTACGAGGTGGAGTGGTCATATTTTTATGACAAGCTTGGGTGGTACCGCGGATTCAAAACATCATTCGTCCCTATTTTTAGGGAGGCATGATGTTTTTTTATTTGAAGGAGGAAGAAAAAATGAAAAAAAGAATTTTTTCAGGCGTTCAGCCAACAGGCGTCATTACACTCGGAAACTATATCGGTGCATTTCGTCAATTCGTAGAGGTACAAGATGAATATGATAGCATCTTCTGTATCGTTGATCAACATGCGATTACAATGCCACAAGATCCAAAAGAGTTGCATGAAAATATCCGTAAACTTGCAGCGACTTACTTAGCAGCTGGAATTGACCCAAACAAATCAACTCTATTCATTCAATCTGAAGTACCAGCACATGCACAAGCTGGATGGATGTTACAATGTATCGCTTCAATTGGTGAATTAGAGCGCATGACACAATTTAAAGATAAATCATCAAAAGAAAATGTATCGGTATCGGCTGGTCTTTTAACATATCCACCGCTAATGGCTGGTGACATTCTTCTATATAATACACACCTAGTTCCTGTAGGTGATGACCAAAAACAACATATCGAATTAACACGCGATTTAGCAGAGCGCTTCAATAAACGTTTTGGTAAAACATTCGTTGTACCAGATATTCAATTACCGAAGAACGGTGCGCGCATTAAATCCCTACAAGACCCTACGAAGAAGATGAGTAAATCAGATGCGAATGCAAAGGCAACCATCCGTATTTTAGATGAGCCAAAACAAATCGAGAAGAAAATCAAATCGGCTGTGACGGATTCAGAGGGTGTTGTACGTTTTGATGTTGAAAACAAACCAGGCGTATCTAACTTACTTATTATTGAATCATCACTTACAGGTAAAACAGTTGATGAAGTTGTAGCGAAGTATGAAGGTAAAGGATATGGTGACTTTAAAGCAGGTGTTGCAGAGGCTGTAATCAACCATCTAGCACCAATTCAAGCACGCTATAAAGAATTAATTGATTCACCTGAATTAGACCGCATCTTAGATGAAGGTCGCGATAAAGCAAATGCGATTGCTTCAGCAACAATTGACCGTATGGAAGCAGCGATGGGCTTAGGTCGTAAAGTGAAGAAGAAAAAATAATACGCTATAAAAGACATCATCTCATATGAGCATAAGAAAAACTGGAATCGCGCTGTGGTGCGGTTCCAGTTTTTTGTTGCGAACGCCAATAAAAGGAGGAAAGGGGTTGTACTTCTTTTTGTTGCGAACGCCAATAAAAGGAGGAAAGGGGTTGTACTTCTTTTTTATTGCGAACGCCAATAAAAGGAGGAAAGGGGTTGTACTTCTTTTTTGTTGCGAACGCCAATAAAAGGAGGAAAGGGGTTGTACTTCTTTTTTGTTGCGAACGCCAATAAAAGGAGGAAAGGGGTTGTACTTCTTTTTGTTGCGACAGCTATGTTTTATATAGCCTGTTTTAATATTTTCTTGCGTAGTAAACCATATTTAAAAAGACGATGGATAGATAGAGTGCGATAAATAATGATAATAATTGAAAAGCAGCTAACTCGAACGTAGATAATGGATTGAATACGATTAAAAGAACCAACAAGAAGCCCATACCCCAGAAATAACTCATATATATTGCGCGTTCTCGAATCTTCTGCGCACGTTCATCTTTCTCTGCAAAATGCGGCGTTAAATAGGCAAGACAAAACGCCATAATGGCTAGACCAAATGCCATGATTGCATTCGGAAATTCAAAGTTTAAAATCGATGGTAGATTCAGTACAAGTGCATTAATGAATAAAATAGTACCTAATATTTGAACTACCACTAGGCTAAAGCCATAGTGGATTCCTAAGTACAGAGTTCTATCGAACTCTAATTGATTAGGCTATCTCCGTAGTCCCTACGGTTAGAAGTCTTATAGCTTCATTTTTAAGATTTTGTCCTGCGTTAATATCTCGATCATGATGGGTATGACATTTTGGGCAACCCCATTCACGCAATCCAAGATTTTTAACGTCTTTGTTTTGATAGCCACAACAAGAACATAGCTGACTGGATGGAAAGTTCTTCGCAACCGTCACAACTTGTTTTCCGTACCATTTGGCTTTGTATTCAATCATGGTTTTGAATTGTGACCATGACACTTCACTGATTGCTTTGGCAAGGTTGCGATTCTTTAACATATTACTGACAGACAAATCTTCCATTCCAATAATGTCGTGGTTTTTGACAATACGAGTAGATATTTTGTCCAAGTAATCTTTACGTATATTTACTATCTTTTCATGGATACGAGCCACTTTGATTTTTGCTTTATACCAGTTCGCACCGCCAATAGTTCGTCTGCTTAGGGTACGTTGTGCCTTTGCTAACTTTTCTTCCAATGTACGAAAGAACTTAGGGTTAGTATAAGTCGTTCCATCTGAAAGAATGGCAAAATCTTTGAGTCCGACATCTATTCCAATAGCTGATTTTGTTTTGGGTAATTCTTTAACTTCAACTTCTGTTCCGATGGAAACAAAGTATTTTCCTGACGGATTTCGTCTAATCGTTGCATGTAGGATTTTTCCTGTAACTTCACGACTTTTCGCAAAGCGAACAAGACCAAGTTTAGGTAACTTAATATAGTTACCATCAATTGCGATATTTCCGTTCGTATGCTTTGTTGTGTAAGATTGAACAGGATTCTTTTTAGACTTAAAACGTGGATATTTGTTCTGTTTCTTGTAGTACCTATCGTAAGAATCTGCTAAATTTTCAACAGATTTTTGCAATGCAATACTATCCACTTCTTTTAAGAAAATGTACTGTTTCTTTAATTCCTTAACTGCTTTAACGGTTTCATATTTGTTCAAACACTTTCCTTTCCAGTTGTTCACTGGAAGCTGTCCGTTTTGAACCATTTCTTCACAGAGATACCAGTAAGCATCTTTGTCTTTTTGTTTGCCTAAAAAGAAGTTAAAGACAAACCTTGCAGAACCAATGGTCTTATTGATTAGTTCAGTCTGTTTGTTGTTTGGATATATCCGAAATTTATACGCCTTATTTACTAACATTGATTTTCACCTCCTTTTAGGATATGCTATCAGTATATATTAAGCGTCGGTATATTTCAAAAGTATATACTTTAAAAGGAGTGAAACTAATGGAACGTGTAGCAAAGCTGATTAAATTCCCTATTGATTTGGTAATACGAATTGAAGAGTATAGAGAAAAACACAATATTCAAACCTTCGCAAGTGCAGTTTACGAACTAATTCGTAAAGGCTTAGAAAAATAATGGATTATATTTCTGAAAACCACAGCAAACATTTACTTATGTGTCACTTGATATTTGTTTGTAAATATCGTAAAAAGCTATTGTTAAAAGTAGGTCATGATATTAAGACCGAAATCGAATGTATTTCTAATTATTACGGTTGGCAGATTATTGAGCAAGAAATCGACCAAGACCATATTCATGTATTAATTCGTTATTCTCCAAAATGGAGTATTCTTGAAATTGTTAGGTTGTTGAAGCAACTCACGACTTATCGGATATGGCAAAAGCATCACGAATATCTTTCTCGACATTTTTGGAAAGAACGCACCTTTTGGGGTGACGGATACTTTTCTTGTAGCATTGGAAATGTTAGCAAAGAGATTATTCAAAAATACATTCAAACACAAGGTAGTTAGGGCTTACATCCCCCTAGCCTAAAGGCGTAGGGGTTTTACGCCCCTCTTATAAAATACCAGCTGTTTGTTCTTCAAGTATTCTCCTCCTCATAAATAAAAAGATCCTCAATCTGACATCGAAACACACGTGCTAATTTAAAAGCTAACATGATGGATGGATTATATTTTCCTTTTTCAAGTGAAATAATCGTCTGTCGTGATACCCCTACTTTTTCTGCTAATGCATCTTGCGATAAATCATACTGCATCCGCAAATCTCTTACATGGTTTTTCATATTTTCCTCCGACGAATGTAAAGCTTACTTTACATTATAACTCTACATAACAATAAATGGAATAAAAAAAGACACTACACCAAAAAGATGTAATGCCTTTGTATTATTATGCTTCGTATTTTTTGAATACAAGTGTTGCGTTATGTCCACCAAAGCCGAATGAGTTACTTAATGCGTACTCCATTGTTTTCTCTACCGCTGCATTTGGTGTGTAGTTTAGATCACACTCTTCCGCTTGGTTTTGAAGATTCATTGTTGGTGGAACAATTCCTTCTTTCAGTGCTAATACTGAGAAGATAGCTTCTACGCCACCAGCTGCACCTAACATATGACCAGTCATTGATTTTGTTGAGCTGATTGCTACTTTTTGTGCATGGTCGCCTAATACTTTTTTGATTGCTTCTGTTTCAAGCATATCATTGTAGTAAGTTGATGTACCATGTGCATTAATGTAATCAATTTGAGATGGGTCAATTCCTGCATCTTCAATCGCTTGTGTCATCGCACGTGCTGCACCTTCTCCACCTGGAGCTGGAGCTGTAATATGATATGCATCACCTGAGGCACCGTAACCTACAACTTCACCGTAGATTTTCGCGCCGCGTGCTAAAGCATGTTCTAAACTTTCTAATACGACAATCCCTGCACCTTCACCCATAACGAAACCGTCACGCTCTTTATCGAATGGACGTGAAGCTGTTTTTGGATCTGGATTTAATGATAGTGCCGTATTTGCACAGAAACCAGCTACTGATAACTCCGTGATTGGTGCTTCTGTTCCACCTGTAATCATCACATCTGCATCGCCACGTTCGATTACTTTGAACGCATCACCGATTGAGTTTGTACCTGTAGCACAAGCTGTTACCGTACATGTGTTAATACCTTTTGCACCTAAGTGAATCGAAACTTGACCTGCTGCCATATCTGGAATCATCATTGGTACGAAGAACGGGCTCACACGACGTGGACCTTTTGTAATTAAGTTTGTGTATTGTTGTTCAAATGTTTCCATACCGCCAATACCTGAACCTAACCATACACCCACGCGCGGTGCGTTTGAATCGTCGATTGTTAAGTCTGCATCTTTTACAGCCATTGTTGCTGCCGCAAGTGCATAGTGTGTGAAGCGATCCATCTTACGCGCTTCTTTTTTCACTACGTATTGTTCGATATCGAAATCTTTTACTTCTGCTGCTACACTTACAGGAAATTTTTCTGCATCAATACGTGTAAGTGGCCCAATACCCGATTGACCCTTTTTGATGGCTTCCCATGTTGCATGTGCATCATTTGCTAAAGGTGTAACCGCACCAATACCTGTCACTACTACTCTTTTTTTCGTCATGTCTAAAACCCCTTCTTTCTAGCTCGTTAAATTTTATTTACCGTATCGTAATGCGATTGCGCCCCATGTTAGACCGCCACCGAAACCAACTAATACGATTAAATCGTCATCTTTGATTTTACCATTTCCTACACATTCAACCATCGCATTCCCGATTGAAGCGGCAGATGTATTACCGTATTTACTAATCACTGCTGCTACCTTGTCTTCTGGTAAGTCTAAACGTTTACGTGCTGCATCAATGATACGAATATTTGCTTGGTGTGGAATTAAGAAGTCCACGTCTTCTTTTTGGTAACCTGCTTTTTCGATTACATTCATCGCAGATTCGCCCATTTGACGTACCGCAAATTTGAATACTTCGCGACCATTCATTGCGATGTGATCATGTTCATCTTGATATAAGAATTTGCCACCAGAACCATCTGCTCCTAGTTCATAAGCTAATATACCACGACCTTCTGATACCTTGCCAACTACAGCTGCACAAGCACCATCACCGAATAATACGGCTGTGTTACGATCTGTCCAGTCTGTAATTTTTGATAACTTTTCTGCACCTACAACTAATACATAATCATATGTACCTGCTTCAACGAAGTGCTTCGCTGTTACTAATCCATACATATAACCTGCACAAGCTGCCGATTGATCCATCGCCGCTGCCTTCGTTGCACCTAAACGTTCTTGAATCATACATGCGACTGTTGGGAATGGTTGATCAGGTGTTACTGTATTCACAAGAATTAAACCGATTTGATCCGCTGTAATTCCTGCGTCTTTAATTGCTGCTTCCGCTGCTTTAAAAGCTAAATCAGATGTATTTTCATCGTCTCCCGCAATACGACGTTCTTCAATCCCCGTACGTGTGCGAATCCATTCATCTGATGTATCCATCATTTTCTCTAAATCTGCATTTGTCACGATATTTTCTGGTACATAACGTCCAATACCAATTAAACCAGCTGCCATCTATAGCGCCCCTTTTCAAATACCAATTATTAATACCTGGTACTAATTATAATCGAACCGTTTTCAGTTTTCAACACTATTGACAAAACTTTGACAAAATCTACTGTACGAATGAAAAGAGTATTTCAATTTACTTCTTCGTTATGCTATTATTAATAGAGTACAAATGTAAAATCAGAGGTGAAAATCAATGAAATACATCGTTTTATTATTCTGGAGTGCTGTATTATTTACACTTTTAAATTATGTAACTTCTGCTATCGGTAACACACCATTCGAAATGGAACAAGTGAAGCAAGGTTTAATCTTCTCAGTTGTATTTGCAGTATTCGTCGTAATCGTAGGCGCAATCCTTCCAAAAGGTGAAGCACAAGATATCGATTCACACAGACAATAAACAAAAAAGAGACACGTACATGCGTACATGTCTTTTTTTATTTATTCAGTTGGACCACTATAACGATTGGGTATGATGGAATAATGATAAATCTCAATATCTTCATCAATAAAACCTCTACGCTTTGCCCCCTTCAACGTTTCATACATATTTTCTCGTCCTACCGGATTATCAGTATGCAAATAAATTTTATTTGCTCGTAAACCATGTTCACAGAAGTACTTGACCAAATCATACCCTGTCGGCAGTAGATTCCCCTCTGCATCCTCACCTAAATCATGATCCAATGACAAAATATCCACCTCATGCTGTTCCAATAAAGTCACCGCTTCTTCAAAGGTTCTAGCAATTGTGAACCCTTCAGGACAATCTCGTAAATCATCTACATATACATTCATCTATCCTCACTTCTCTCTATAATAAAATTACGAACTTTTGTTCTCACTCTATTATATATCATAAGTAATTATTTGGTATATATAAACTTCGCCGTATATTTTGACATTAAAAAAACACCTCAAAATTCAGTTTTACTTTTGAGGTGCGACATCATGTATTATTTTAAAGATGCACTTTGTAAAAACCAAATATTCACAAAATGATATATGAACCATGCAATCATTATACCTATTAACATGCTCTTTATTGAAAATTTATTCTTAAAAATCTCCGTATATAGTAAATAAAAAACTGATACCATTACTATGAAAATCGGAATAATATGCTCCGTATTATAAGTTATATCACCTGCTAATAATAGAATTAACATTCCGACAAAAAAATAAAATATTTGTTTAAAATTCATTAATGACTATGCCTCTTTCTTTATAGCAAGAAGTTGTACTTTTGTTGTGTACGTCAGTGAACCAAGTAAATTATTTAATTAACTACAGAAAAAGCATTATCATGAGTATTCTTTTTAAAGAAATGCCACTGATACGGCAAAGTCTAAAATTTTATTCAGTGATGGGCTAAATATCCCTTTCTATAATTAATCATTCACAAACTATTTGGGGGATTCATATCCTTGAAAAACTCTAACATCAGCCCTGAAAAACCAAAATTCGAGATGTCATGCGCTACTTTATTTTTTAACACATTACATTCTTTTTCTGTCTCTATATTCAATAACTTTTTAAAACGATTTAAAAGTCTATTAGATGAAATATTTTCTGGGATATATCGAGTCTCTATAAATAATTTTTTTATAAAAAGGTTATTAGGAGCCATCATAAATGCTTTCTCAATATTATCCAACGCCAGCTTTTCAATAGCGAAATAATCAAAATTCTCATGTTCAAAAAGATACGGGGTAAGGTGCATCATTTGGCCAAATACAACGAGGAAATTAACATCTTCACTAAATTGCTCTCTTCCTTCTATAAAACATGCCATTAACATAGAATCTAACACATCTTCATTTAAACTCTCTAGGTCTCCATCTGATTCAGAAGTATGATACCAACAAAGAAATGCTAATTTACAAAGATATTTCGGTTCATTTGGATATTCCTTAACGAGCTGTTGTAACACCTCAAAAACACGCATCCACTCTTTTTTATTTTCGAAGTAATCACTTTCCGGTACGATTAAATCCATTTTCTCACCTCTTTATTCTGCTTTAATTACCGTACGTATAACCATTCTATGATAACAGTTCATCATTATCACCTAGATGTGGGCCTCACAGGATGTGAGATCCATCGACGTTTGCACAGACCGACACGATGTCGGTTCCATCGACGTTTGCACAGGACGTGCAGATTTAGTCGATGTTCCTTGAAAATTTTTTGCGGAACTTAGTCGATGTTCCTTAATTAATACGTCACCACGGTGGTTCGTAATGAATTAAAAAGACCACATTTACAGATGAAATGAGGTCTTTTCAAATTTAGGTTTATTTATTTTTCATCCATCTCATTAATGTATGTTTCAAAAAAGAAGTCTCTAACCTATTTATTAGATTTTTTCTTTTGACTATATAAAATCGCTCCACTTATTAAAACAGAAATTAGTAAACTAACTCCAGTTAAAATAACAATCAATTCAAAGACACCTTGATCATTAGTTAGAGCTTTGGGGAATCTGAAAGGCCCTCTCCAATCAAGTTGCGAATCAAAAATACTAAACAAATTTAGTCCAATGTAAGTATGTATTATGATACTAAATATCAGATATTGTGGCTTTCTCTTACTTTTTAACAATTTCCCTAAAATTAAAATACTCATTAAAATTATTGGTGAAAATATCAAAATGATAAATGCTGCATCGTACATTTTTCTTGTCGTGAATAAAGCTAAACAGATTAATAAAATAATTTCTATTAATACAAACAAATATTTTTTTATCTTCATTTAATTACCCTCATATTTTTATATTTTATATTTTGGAGAATCAAAAACATCTTTCAAATAACTCACCCTTTTATTAAATCTCATTTTTTCTATTTTCCTTTAACTCAGATGACGATAATACATCAATTGAAACACTTATACATAATAAAAATCATGAGCATAGGGTGCAGAGTTATTTACATAATTGATTCTCTTTTAATTATTTCTATTTGAACCTATTTATTTTTCATCCATCTCATTAACACTTCGTTTTTTATTATTTCTCTCGTACATAGCAATTAGCTCATAGATAGCGATAAATGCCACTAATAGACTCACTCCTACTAAAATAATTAACGGAAATAAAACTTCATCAAGCTCTTCATATTCAGGTAACCTGAATGGACCTCTCCAAGTATAACTATCATCAATTATTGCTAATAAATTCATTTGAAGATAAAAGGAAAATACAATAATGAAAAAAGTAATTCTTGAGCCTTTATTCCCTCTTTTATGATCTGAAACAAGTAGCATTATTATTAAAGTAGCTGGTGATAATATAAAAATCAGCAATATTAAAAAATACATCTCAGTAAATATTGATAATACTAAACAAGCAATTAAAAATAATTCTATTATAAGAAAAACAGCGATTTTTTTATTCATTCTCTTCCCTCACATTTCTACCTTTTATATTTCGGAGAACCAAAAATATTTTTTAAAGGGCCTACCATTCCATTTGGTCTCATGGAACGTTTTTGCAATTTTTTTAAACTATATACTTTAGAGGCTGTTAAAGCATTCTGACTATATTGCATTGATGCTAATAATGCATTGATTGACATATCGCCACAATTATTTCTTAGTACACTATAATAAGGCTTGTTTTTCTTGACAGTTTTCACATAACTGTATGCTTTATCAAAATTACCTGAAATATAAAATGATGTTGTGTACTCTTTCGAATATCCAACAGCGTTATTTACTTGCGATAATTTTTTCGGTAGTTTAACTTTTTTCAAAACTACTGTAGACTTTCCAAACATTAGATTGGTTGCAGCACCAAAATAGAAATAGTACCAACTGCCTTTAATTTTTAATAATAGCGACATATGACCTTGTCGATTATCTGCATTTCAGTCGCCGTTATAAAGAATTTGTGGCCAATTTTTTATTAGATGAAAAAGAAGTAGAAAAAGTTCAACTACTTCCTCACCTTTGGGCAGTTTCTGTTCCTTCTAAAAAATTCAGTGTAACCATCGCATGTGAGTGCGTGGGCCATTTTCATGGTATAGAAGAATGGTGCGCGGTAGTTAAAGAACCGAACGGTGAAACGAGTAATTATTTATTATTTGAAAAAGAGATTAAGGACGCAATATTAAAATAATTAACAGAAAAAATTTATTGAATTTTGAGAGAACCCTGGTACTTGACTATAGACAGTCAAATACCAGGGTTCTCATATTACACACTGTTGTTTATTCTATTTTAGTCGCAATTTGGTTCGCATCATATACACAAAGCTATTCGCTTAGCCATTGACATTCTACTAAAAAAGAAAGATTAAATATTATTTAATTATCTCGCTTATTATCTCTGAAAAATTATTTCTAAATGATAAAATTCGTCATTTGAATAGATGGTGAAGGAGCAATTTGTATCATCTGGAATGAAAAGAACTGTTGAAAAATGATTCAGATTTTTAAACAACCAGTTTTTTGAACTTTCAAGTCGCTTTCTCACCATTCCCTTCGGATACTGTACGATTCCCCACTGCGTCATAATCATACGTATTCACCGTACCATCTGGTAAGGTTTCTTCTGTTAATTGGTCATTGGCATCTTATTTTATAATAAATATAGATAATAACAAGATAATGTTAATACCATACAAAACAATCGTCTTAATTTTACCTACTTTTTCTTTTTCACTTCTAAAATCTAAAATTCCAGCAACAATAAAAAATAGTAAATATTCTATTTTCATATGCAGCAACCCCAATAGATCACCTAAAACACCAATTAATGTTATTAATACCATTATCGTATCAAAAATATCCCATTTAAATTTCATAAATTATTCCTCATTCTCATTTCTTTTTTACATGATCATACCTTCTATCCATATAATATAAATGTCACATAAAAAATTATCACTATAACAGTCAGTAATCCAAACAAAATAATCAATAATATTTTTTGTGTTTTTCTTGAGAATAATTTTATTATAGATAACAGCGTACTACCATTAGCCACAAATGGTTCATTTATTCTATCCCATTTAAAAAACCACGCTGTTGTAATTATTAGAGAAATAATCATTGTAATAAACATTATATGCATTCCCATATTTTAAACTCTCCTTGCAACCTTTATTGCTCTTGTTTTACCACCACGTTTATATGCTGTAACAACCAATTTTATAGCTTTTTTTTCATCATTTAAGACTGATTTTGCACTATCATATAGCGCACTCCAAATAGATATTTTTCCATTTTTCGAGTATTGTCTAGCTAATTCAGCTTTGAACTCCCATTGATATTTGACAAACAATCTATTTATTACTCCTACTCTAGCTTTCGCAAGGTATTTGCCGAAGGTTCCCCCCAACATACCTATAAGTGCACCTGTAATAACTAATGTTGTAAGTTTTTTCTTATTAAGATTATTCCAAGTTTTTTTGAATTTATAATTAGATTTTTTAAAAACACTCCAAACGTAGGAATACGAATTATCAATTGCTCCATATATTCCCTGTGCTATAAGCCAGATAGCTTCACCATTCGGATCAATATATATTATTGGATTGCCATTCGCATAACTATAACCATTCTGTGATAATGGATCATCTTCATCACCTGGATGTGGGCCTCACACGATGTGAGTGTCATCGACGTTCGCACAGGACGTGCGGATCTTAGTCGATGTTCTGCTAGGAATGCACCATTTGCTGGGTTATAGTAACGTGCTTGTAAATAATAGTTTTTCGTCTCTTCGTCATAATAATAACCTGCATAACGCTGTCGTCTGGACGACGATTGGATAAACGCTACGACAGGACGTCGTTTCTAGCGTTTATCTCCTTTGCTTTTTCTAGGTCCCCTTCGACCGTTAATACATTTCCATAAGCATCATATGTGTATGCACCGACTTCTTGATCTTCACTATCACGGCCTCACACGATGTGAGATCCATCGACGTTCGCACAGGACGTGCGGTACTTAGTCGATGTTCATCAATTAGTACGTCTCCACGATGGTTCGTAATGAATTGCTGCTTGCTGGACGCAAGTTGGGCGAGCCAACAACAGGACGTTGTGTACTGGCTCGCCTTCCTTACGGTTTCAAATGTACCAGATTCATTTTTTGCTTTCATAATCATACCAAGTGGTGTATAGCTATTCCATTCATATGAACGGTATTCCGTTACAGTATCCTTTACTTTCACGACTTCCATATTCAATACTTCACCACTATAGAAGTATTCATGTGTTGTATCGCCAACTGTTTTCGTTAAACGTAAGCCATTTTCATCGTATGTGTACGATGCGATGATTTGGTCGTCTAGCGTCGTTACCTTTGTTAAACGTTGTTGCTGCTGCTTGCTGGACGCAAGTTGGGTGAGCCTTGCAACAGGACGTTGCGATTTTGGCTCACCTTCCTTTTATAGTTCTCATCTTGCAATAAGTTACCATCTTTATCGTACGTATAAGCCGTCTCATTTTTCGTCGCAATTTGGTTCGCATCATTATACGTGAAAGTCGCTTTCTCACCATTCACTTCGGACGCTGTGCGATTCCCTACTGCGTCATAATCATACGTATTCATTGTACTATTTGGCAAAATTTCGATATTTATCTAATTAACTAATCTATAATTCCAAACTGATATAATACAACCATAGAAAGTGTAATTATTAAAAAAATAGATCCACCTATAACGATAATTCCCCAAATATAAAAATTAACTTTAGTTGAAAATGGAGTTATTCTTCTGAAAGCCTCAAATTCTGGGTCATTATAGTATTTATGAATGGTTTTTTTTCTAGTTCCATAATAGAGTGTGATAAATGGAAAAAGCCATAATAGCAAACTCCAGTACTTATCTTCCATTTCTTCACCCCCTTCTAAAATCAATTTTCTATCGATATTTTTTTAAAACCACCATTTTTTTCTTTTCTTCACCTTTTTTTTAAATTTGTATTTATTATAAATTTTAGTAACATGTGGTTTAACAGCACTCCAAATTGCATTACTTTTAGTACCAAAAGCCGATAATATTTGATTCTCGGTAAACCCACTTCTACTTAGGTTTCCTACATTCCCTACTAAATAAGCTGCTGGTGCAAGATGTCCGGATAAAAATGCAGTTGCTATATTACTTAGTTCACCAATTTTTTTAAGTTTACTTACAAGCCCTATTCCTATTGCTCCTGAAACTGCTCCTCGTAACATAGTTGTTGCAGCAGAACTAATTTTGAATTTTTTATAAAATTTCTTAATTCCATGTTTAGCAATTAAATCCGATGTATAAAATATTAAATTAATCATTGCCCCTGCTAATGCACCCATAAGAATTTGTGGCATTTCTCCATCAGGATCCACATTCATCACTGGATTATTATTCCCATATGTATAACCATTCTGTGACAGCGGTTCGTCATCATCACCTGGATGTGGGCCTCACACGATGTGAGTGTCATCGACGTTCGCACAGGACGTGCGGATCTTAGTCGATGTTCTGCTAGGAATGCACCGTTTACTGGGTTATAGTAACGTGCTTGTAAATAGTAGTTCTTCGTCTCATCATCATAGTAGTAACCTGCATAACGAATTGAGTTTGCTTTTGCTAGGTCACCTTCGACCGTTAACACATTTCCATAGGCATCATATGTGTATGCACCGACTTCTTGATCTTCACTATCACGGCCTCACACGATGTGAGATCCATCGACGTTCGCACAGGACGTGCGGTACTTAGTCGATGTTCCTTTTTATTCAATACTTCACCACTATAGAAGTATTCATGTGTTGTATCGCCAACTGTTTTTGTTAAACGTAAGCCGTTTTCATCGTATGTGTACGATGCGATGATTTGGTCATCTAGCGTCGTTACCTTTGTTAAACGTTGTTGCTGCTGCTTGCTGGACGCAAGTTGGGTGAGCCTTGCAACAGGACGTTGCGATTTTGGCTCACCTTCCTTTTATAGTTCTCATCTTGCAATAAGTTACCATCTTTATCGTACGTATAAGCTGTCTCATTTTTCGTCGCAATTTGATTGGCATCATTATACGTGAAAGTCGCTTTCTCACCATTCACTTCAGATGCTGTACGATTCCCCACTTCGTCATATTTATACGTATTCATTGTACCATCTGGCAGTGTTTCTTTTGTTAATTGATCATTGGCATCATATACAAAGCTGCTTACTTGACCATTGACATCGGCTTGTGCTGCTTGCTGGACGCAAGTTGGATGAGCCTTGCAACAGGACGTTGCAGTCTTGGCTCATCTTCAACGTGCCATTTTTCGTATAATCATATGCAATTTTAAATGGTTGTTGCGCTTTTGTTGTGTACGTCAGTGAACCGAGTAAATTCGCATCGTTCATGTTGATTTGAAATAAAGTCATACCGTTTGTAAAAAAGATTGGCTAAAACATATGTCATTTATGATAAATCCTTTTATACCAAGGGTTTATCACGACGTTTTAATCAATCTTTATTTTAATTATGGCTATTTTGAACAGACTTTATTTTAAAATAATAATTCATTCTATCAATTACTGTTTTTCTTTTTATAAAGTCGCCACTCATAAAGGGCAGCTCCTATGAAACATTGAACAAATACCGCCTTATATAAAAATAATACAAGCGCCGTTGACATATTATCTCTTGATGGATCATAAGGTAAGCCATTTTCAAACTGGACATTACTAAAAAGAAAATGTAAAAACAGGCTTCCTATACTTCCGATTAAAATAAAAATCAAATTGCTTTGTGACTCTGGCTGTAGCTTTTCTCTCAAAAAATAATTACTCATAAACAGAATAAAAGGTGTAACAAGTACTAATAGATAAGCTATAAAACGATATACCTGATCAGTTAAAATACTGAACAAAAAACCACCTAGATGTAATATGCCAATCGCTACAATATTAATTAATGTCAGTCTAATACATTTCATCCATATACATCCTTTTAATATTTATATTTAGAGTTACCAAATAACTTAGCAATTGGTTTTCGAATATTATGAACTTTTCCTCTTAAATTTAATCGTGTATGTAAAACGCTCATTTACTTATACGCAATAATTTTAATATAAATAATATATTTTTGATAAAAATGCACCATGTAAAAGATTAACATAAAATACAAATAGATAAAAGGGTTATTTAAAGAAATACTTATTTTATTAGTAAAATTTTATTTTTTTACTTACATTCATCAAAAATAGGGCAAATAAAAAGGAACCACATCAAATGTGATTCCTCTTCCTAAAATAAATCTTATTTCACTTTAATCTCATTGTCTTCTACATAAACTGTTAGTGTGTCGCCAGGTACTTTTTCACCTTTTAATAATTCTTTTGCGACTGGTGTTTCTACATGGCGTTGGATAAAGCGACGAAGTGGTCTTGCGCCGAATGCAGGATCCGCTCCTTCTTTCGCAATCCAATGAATAACATCATCGCCAACTACCAATTTAATCTCTTGTTCTGCTACACGTTGTACGAGATGGTTCACGTACTTACGTGTAATTTCGTAGAAGTGCTCATCTGTTAATGCGTGGAACATGATGATATCATCTAGACGATTTAATAGTTCTGGTTTGAAATGATTTTTCAATTCTGCCATCACTAAATCTTCCACTGCATGTCCTTCTGTATTGTGTAAATCAAGTAAATAGTGTGAACCGATATTCGATGTCATAATGACAACTGTATTCGTAAAGTTCACCATACGTCCTTGACTATCTGTAATACGACCATCATCTAAAATTTGAAGGAGAATGTTTGCGACATCTGGATGTGCTTTTTCAATTTCATCTAATAGAATGACCGAATACGGATTACGACGAACTGCCTCTGTTAATTGACCGCCTTCTTCATAGCCGATATAACCTGGAGGTGCACCCACAAGTCGAGATACACTATGTTTTTCCATGTATTCCGACATATCAATACGTACAAAATGGTCTTCTGAGTCGAATAGTTGTGCTGCGAGTGCTTTCGCAAGTTCTGTTTTACCTACACCAGTTGGTCCTAAGAATAAGA
The DNA here is from genome assembly GCF_038003625.1 of Kurthia sp. FSL E2-0154. Classification (NCBI taxonomy): domain Bacteria; kingdom Bacillati; phylum Bacillota; class Bacilli; order Caryophanales; family Caryophanaceae; genus Kurthia; species Kurthia sp. FSL E2-0154. Next base: position 196,559 of record NZ_JBBOPO010000001.1, on the reverse strand, counting down.
ACGAACCGATTGGTTTATTCGGATCTTGGATACCTGCACGCGCGCGCCATACAGCTTCTGAAACAAGACGAACTGCATCATCTTGTCCGACTACACGCTCATGTAGTGTATCTTTTAAACGAAGTAATTTTTCACGTTCTCCCTCTAACATTTTCGTTACAGGAATACCAGTCCAGCGAGATACGATACTCGCAATTTCTTCCGCTGTGACATCTTCACGTAATAGCTTATCTGAGCTTTCTACTTCTTCTTCTAAATTCGCTAGCTCTTTTTCAAGCTCTGGAATTTTACCATGTCGTAGAATCGCCGCTTTATTCAAGTCATATTGACTCTCTGCTTCTTCTAATTCATGACGATATTGATCGAGTTTTTCACGTTTTTCCTGCACAATTTGAAGCGCATTTTTTTCACGTTCCCATTGTTCACGCATCGATTGTGATGAATCTTTTAATTCTTGTAATTCTTCACGTAACGCTTCTAAACGCTTTTTACTCGCATTGTCGCCTTCTTTCATCAATGCTTGTTCTTCAATTTCCAACTGCATTTGTCGACGTGTAACCTCATCTAATTCAGATGGCATCGAGTCGATTTCTGTACGAATCATCGCACACGCCTCATCGACTAAGTCAATCGCTTTATCTGGTAGGAAACGATCTGTAATATAGCGATTTGATAATTCTGCCGCTGCCACAATCGCACGGTCATGGATACGTACACCATGGTGTAATTCGAAACGTTCACGTAAACCACGTAGAATGGAAATTGTATCTTCTACAGATGGTTCGCGTACAAGCACTTGTTGGAAGCGTCGTTCAAGTGCAGGGTCTTTTTCGATATTTGTACGATATTCATCTAATGTTGTCGCACCGATACAATGTAGTTCACCGCGTGCTAACATTGGTTTTAACATATTCCCTGCATCCATCGAACCTTCTGTTTTACCTGCACCAACAATGGTATGAATTTCGTCGATGAATAAGATAATATTTCCTTCTGCTTCACGTACTTGTTTTAAAACACCTTGTAGACGTTCTTCAAACTGTCCGCGATAACTTGCGCCTGCAATTAATGCGCTCATATCAAGTTCATATATTTGTTTATCTTTTAAACCTTCAGGTACGTCTTTTTTTACAATACGTTGTGCTAGACCTTCAACAATCGCTGTTTTACCTACACCTGGTTCACCGATTAGAACGGGATTATTTTTTGTTTTTCGAGATAAAATGCGAATGACATCACGAATTTCTTGGTCACGTCCAATAACAGGGTCCATCTTACCTTCTTTAACTGCCTCTACTAAATTACGTCCATACTTCTCTAGCGGATTTTCTTCTTCTTGGTTCATTTGATTCATTTGCATTATTTTTCCCTCCTGTTTGACTATCTTTGACTATTTATTAATTTTATTATATCGACTTCATTTCAAAAACTCAAGTAATATATTTGACCTTTTTTGACTTTCATGTTTTTTGTACTGTTTATTATTTATGTTAAAATAAAAAACAGTTAATTATGGAGGTGTTTTGATTGTGTTTGATGCAGTCCCCCAAATCGTCCAGCAGATTTTTAAAGCACATGGTACAAAACATCATTTCGTTCGTCATCAACATATTTGTACTGCAGGTGAAGCGGCAACACATCTTTATTTTGTGGAAAAAGGTCGTATTGCCATTACAAAAGAGAGCGTTGGTGGTAAAGAATTAACACTTTGCATTGCGACGAAAAATGATTGTATTGGTGAAAGTATTTTATTCACCCCACTTATTACATACCCACTTTCAGCAAAAGTATTAGATTGTTGTACCATTTTTGCAATTTCGAAAGAACAGTTAGAACATGAATTATCCGAAAACCTTGCAGCACTACGGGAATGTCTCACATGGATTCAAATTCAAAGAATGCGTGAACAAACTAAATTACGCGATTTATTATTATATGGAAAAAAAGGAGCACTCTCCTCTACACTCATTCGTTTAGCGAATTCATATGGCGAAAAGAAAACAGACAAATCGATTCAAATTAGCGAAAAATTTACACATAGCGAACTAGCAAGTCTTTGTGCAACAAGTCGTGAAGTTGTAAACCGCTTATTACAAGAATTAAAAAAAGAAAAAGTCATATCAGAAGAAAATGGCTACCTTACAATCCACCGTTTAGATTATTTACAGCAGTTTTGTGAATGTGAGCAGTGTGTGGAATTTTTATGTCGTATTAATTAGACATGAAAAGAAGGCCACTGCTTTTTTATATGACCTTCTTTGTTGACTATATTTCGATTAGCTATATTCTAATTATATGTTTCATAAATTAACTACTTTTAATCACATGCATTTTCTTAGATTTTAACTCTAGAATCGTATCACATTGTTCTGCAATCTCTTTTTCACGTATAATGACAATGACACATTTGTTTTGTTCATGTGCTAGTTGTTTAAACAGGCGAATGATTTCGAGTGAGTTTTGTTCGTCTAAATTACCTGTCGGCTCATCTGCTACGACAAGTCGCGCATCACAACACATGGCGCGTACAATCGCAACACGCTGTTGCTGTCCGCCTGATAAATGTTGGACATTCTTCTTCGCCATTTCAGCATCCATTCCTACCTTTTGTAACATCTCGAGTGCATATTCTTTTCGATCTGCTTGTTTAGAGTGCGTAATTTCAAGAGCTGCTGTTATATTATCAAGTGCCGATAAATAAGGTAGTAGATTATACGACTGAAAGACAATCGATACACATTCATTGCGATAACGTGTTGAACCAATCTTTTTTAGTGACTTCCCTTCGTAATAAATATCACCTGATTTTGGTGTATCCAGTCCTGCAATTAGAGATAAAAAGGTCGTTTTACCCGAGCCACTCGATCCTAAAATACCGTATAATTTTCCTTCATCAATAGCAGCTATAACTGCAATGATTGGTCTAACTGTTGGGAAATTGTTACTACATCCAAAATTAATTTTCGGATAGGAGAATTTTATGAAATTATTTAACAGAATATTAAAACTTAAAAATCTAGAAGTTTTTAAGTTTTTCAAAGAAAGCAATTCGGTATGTTACATCTTGCTAGAAGATACTAGACGACCTCTTTCAAAAGAAGAAATAAAACGTGATCCATTATGTTATATGGATGAGGAAGATATAAATGAAATTTTAAATGTTTTCAAAATTTCATTTATAAGTGATGAGAAACTAGAAGAAGAAGATTCTTATTTTTTAAGAACTTTTTTCTCAGAATTAGTTAATAATACAGATATAACTACTTTTATTATCGATGAGTTTGTAAAAAAAGATTTATATGATGCCCCCCATTTAGATGAAGTTCCATTTTTCAATAACTTGTTGACGTATATAGATTCGGATATTGTATTGAGCGAAATAGATGATCATAAATGGATGTATTTATCTCAAGACTAAGAAAATATCACTCTAATTTATAATTTTTGTAGTAGAATACTTAAATTTTAACAAGGAAGGCTGTTTTTTTGTTTTGTATGGACGTGTGGATGTGACTTATGCAGAAACAGCATCGCCCAAAATGAAAATCCGCAAACAGACCAAAAAGAGCTTCAGCATTTTCATGTGCCGAAGCTCTCTTACTTTTAACTGGGATTTTCCCCCAGACTCTTCTAACTATTTTATTTTTTTAAGATATCATTAAATTGTTTTTCAAAAATCGGCGCAAAAGATTCGGCATACGTATTTGTAATATGATCGTAATCACGATAAACGACCACATTCCCAATAATCGGTCTGAATTCATCACCTATTTTGAAATACTGTGTTAAATCTAAAGTATGAAACTCTTGGCTTTGTTCTAGTTTAGTCCAAGCTGCTCCGTCTAATTGATTTTGTTCACGATTCATTTTCTCAATCGTTTTTTGTTCACCATCTTGATCAAGAGACTCTACAACATTGAATGTATAGCGTGGATTATCACGTAATGCTAAAACTTCGACACTCGCTTCCTTTAATTCACGCAGTGGATTTAAAAGATGTTCTTGAATACGTTCTTTATCTGTATTCGAAGCTGTCGCATGCCCTACTACTAAATCGATATCCTGTTCTTTAATATAGGCTAATGTATTTTCCACCCACTTAGACTTGATATCATCTTCATCATAACCTGTAGAAAAACGAGTAGCGGAACGTGTCATATTGAGCACACGATAATCCGTTCCTTCAACTGCTTTTAATACGCCACCTAGCCATTGTTCGGAATGTGAACTTCCGACAACTGCGATGGTAGCTGTGTACCCTTCTTTTTTACCATAGACACCGACTTTTACATCCGCTTTTTTTTGAGTTTGATTACTACCATCTATATGCGACTGTGGTAAATCATTAAATACATTGGCTAAAGTTGGATATGCAGGTACATCTGGTACTTCAACTTTTCCAAGAGCTGCTACTGCTCCAGGATAATTTTCAACAGTTTTATTTTTAGCTTGTTGATTTTGCGTAAAAAGATTTGTACTCACCAAAACAGCAATTAAAATAAGGTTCACCGTTCCAATCCATGAAATTCTACGGAATGCACGACGCGTCGTAGAAGATTCGCGAATCGGTTTTTCAATGAAGCGCGTCATTAAATAAGACAAGATGAATGAAGCAATAATAATCGTCATACCTTCTAAAAAGTTCGGATTCTCTCGGCTAATATTATAGTGATAGAACGAAAGAATAACCCAGTGCCATAGATAAACACCGAATGACAAACCACCTAATTTAATCATAATAGGTGAGGCTAAAATACGACGTACACCAAAACGAGTTACCACTGTTCCAGATACAATAATAAAGACAGCACAAGCCATTGGCCATAGTGCAATATAACCTGGGAACATTTGTGATACATCAAATAACATACCTGTTAAGATTAGGCCAATTAAGCCTAGCCATCCTAATATCATGGCGACTACTTTATTGATGCGAATGTATGCTAGATTTACACACAGTAATCCACCTAACGAGAATTCCCATACACGTGTAAATGTAATGAAATAAGCAAATGGTTGGTTCACTGAAGTTAAATATATTGAATAACTAAGTGATACGATGAATACACTACCTAAAATAAAATTAATTAATTTTCGGGTATTCGTGATTTGATATTTTTTAATCGCCCATAAAATAAATGCAAATAATATAAACCAAATTATGTAAAATTGACCTTGGATGGACATCGCCCAAAAGTGTTCTACAGGAGTTTTCATTTGTTGTGAATCGAGATAATCTGTATTTGAAAATGCTAACTGCCAGTTTTCAAAATAGAACATGGAAGCAATAATTTCTTTAATCGTTTTATCTAGGATTGTTTGCGGTAATAAAAAGAAGCTAAGTAAAAGAACGACTGCTAATATAAAAAATACGGATGGCAATAAACGTTTCAATAGCTTAGAAATATAGGGTAGGAACTTAAACGTCCCTGTACGATTAATGGTTGAAATAATAGAGGTTGTGATTAAAAATCCAGAGACTACGAAGAATACATCTACACCACCTGAAACGCGGTTAAACCAAATATGGTATGTGGCGACTAGAAGTGCTGCAACAACACGTAAACCCTCGATTTCGGGTCGGAATTTACGTTCAATTTGAATCAATTGTTTATCCATTTTAAAAAAATTCAATTCTCCTATCTTTATTTATTCATAAAAAAATGACCTTTACGATTCAAGTATCGAACGTGAAAGGCCATTCTATTATTAACGTACGCCTAGAGCCATTTTTGCATAACGCGTCATATTGTCTTTTGACCATGGTGGATTCCAAACAATATTTACGTCTACATCTTTTACTTCTGGTAATTCAAATAGTGCTGTACGAATTTGGTCGATAATCATTGGTCCCATTGGGCAGCCCATTGATGTTAATGTCATTGTAACCATTGCGACGCCTTCATCATTCATATCTACGTCATAAACAAGACCTAAATTAACGATATCAATCCCTAATTCTGGGTCAATAACGTTTTCAAGTGCGCCTAGGATACTGTCTTTCATATCTTGATCGATTGCCATGAAAGTTTACCCCTTTCTACATAGTGTTAAGTTTATCATAACAAAATTTAAGGCTTATGCCAAATACTCTGCAAACCAATCAACGTTTGCAAGCATACCTTTACGATTTACTTTATGACCTGAACTTTTTGATGTCATATGTTGCCACTTCTCAGGATCATCTGCATACTGTTCTTTCATTGCTTCATAAAAAGCATGTGCTGGTGCATATGGAACCATTTGATCTTTTTTACCATGCCAGAAGAATACAGGTCGTCCTGCTAATTTTTCAGGATGACTACTAATTTCGAAGTAAGCTAGCGTGCGGTATAAATGTGCCAATTCTTCTTCAGAAAGCGGTAATGGTAATCCCATCGCTTCTACTTGTTCGATTTGTACTTTTGCTAAATCAACATAGTTTGGTGTACCCATCATCACTGCCGCTACATCAATCCATGGATAGACGGTTAGGCATCCTAATGTCGTAATCGCTCCCATTGACGTACCACTTAAACCAATTTTTGTACCTTCTTGAATAATCCCTTTTTCTTGTAACGCGTGGTAAATTGTTTCAACTTCCTCGATATTCGTTAAGACAATCTCCCAAAATCGTAAACTTAATTGAACAGGATCGAGATGTTCGTCACGATCACCATGTAAGATGGCATCTGGCATAATGACACGCATTCCTTTATTCACATAATTATAAGCATAGTGCAAATTATGCTCTTTCGCACTTTCAAAACCATGTAGAAATAGGATGGTTGGTGTCGACGCATCCATCGTTTCATCATAGATGTGTAGTAGTGGGATATTACCCCATTGTTCTTTTTTAATCTCCATTTCCTGTTCACTCCTTTACATTCTTATCCTTATCGTAACAGAAATTATTTTATGTGACGAATAAAAATGAACAAAATCGGGAAAAGGTCATTTTATAAAGCAGTAGACAATTTGAGTAAGTATTGTATAGGATTCCAAGCGATTTTTGCTTTAGCCGTTGGTATTTTCTTTTTGGCACGCGGAGTTTTTGCTTTGGTGAAAGACAAAGCTGCCAGATTAATCGTTTTAAGTTTTGTATATGGTGCAGTGCTTATAGTTTATGCGTTCTTTTATAATTCAATTAATTCTTGGTTGTTCTTTGGTGTCATTATCGTATTCAGTACAATTAGATTCGCTATAAATCCTAAAAAAGTAAATTAGTAAAATGATATGAAAAGAAAATTAGCAATTTCCAATTTTCTTTTTTATTATGACTTATTCACTCTTTTCGAAAGGAAGTTTTGACGGAATACGGTCTATAAGGGTAAAATTACGGGATAGAGAGGAGTTTTGCGATTCATGAAGCCTCATTTAATTGTGCTTGATTTAGACGGCACATTATTAACGGATGAAAAAGTGATATCACCTACGACCAAAGAAACAATCTCGCAAGCAAAGTCAGTAGGACATCAAGTAATGATTGCAACTGGGCGACCTTTTCGCGCCAGCAAACATATTTATGAAGAACTAGGACTACATACACCAATCGTTAATTTCAACGGTGCATACATTCATCAACCGCATCACACGCAGTTTAAAACACAACATAATCCGATTCAATTACATACTGCAACGGACATTGTGGAATCTCTTCATGAATACCGTCTTGCCAATGTCATTGCGGAAGTGATGGATGATGTTTATGTTGAACAGCAAGACGATCCACTTCTTGCGATTTTAGGAATGGGTAATCCACGTATGACATATGGCAAAATTAAAGAGCATCTAAAAGATGATCCGACAAGTTTATTACTTCATGCAAGTGACCAAGAAGTTGCGATCATTCGTGAATTTTTAGAACATACGAAAGCAGAAGTGATTGATCATCGTCGTTGGGGTGACCCGTACCACGTAATCGAAATCGTGCGCAGCGGTATTCATAAAGCAATTGGTTTAGAAGTCGTTTCAAAGCATTTACAAATTCCAAAAGAACGTATTATTGCATTTGGTGATGAGGATAATGATTTAGAGATGCTTGAATATGCCGGTCTTGGCGTGGCAATGGGCAATGCGATTGGCGATGTAAAAAATATTGCAAATGAGATTACGGACAGTAACAACGAAGACGGAATCGCGCGTATTTTACGTGAACGTCTAAAACTCTAAATGAATTATAGGAGGTGTAAGCACATGAAACTATTTGCAGATAGCGCATGTGATTTACCACAATCTTTTTATGTAAATAATAATGTACATCTATTTCCACTACGTGTTGAACTAGATGGCAAAGAATTCGACGATGTCATTGGCATTGATGTACAAAAAGTATATGACGAAATTCGAAATGGAAAATCGCCAAAAACATCTCAAGTATCACCTGAAGTATTTTTGCATGCTTTTGAAGAACTTGCAAAATCAGGCGAGGAAGGTTTATATATCGCATTCTCTTCTGAACTTTCAGGTACATACAACACTGCTCGCATGATGCGTGAACAGGTGCTTGAAAACTATCCTGATTTAAAACTCGAAATTATTGACTCGAAATGTGCATCACTTGGTTATGGTATGGTCGTAAAAGAAGTGGTTCGCATACGCGACCATGCCTACTCATTTGAAGATATTGTAGCGCGTACACGTTTCCAAGCAGAACATATGGAACACTTATTTACTGTAGAAGACTTAGATTTTCTTGCTAAAGGCGGACGTGTTTCTAAAACAAGTGCTTTCATTGGTGGATTATTAAGTATTAAGCCACTCCTTCACGTAGAAGATGGCAAACTAATTCCAATCGAGAAAATGCGTGGTCGTAAAAAAGTGTTTAAGCGTATTTTAGACGTAATGGAAGAACGTGGTGAAACACTATCTAAACAAGTCATTGCAATTAGTCATGGTGACGACCTAGCAGCTGCACAGGAAATGAAGGAAATGATTATCGAACGCTTCCACCCTGTAGCTGTTGAGTTACATGTGATTGGTTCGACTATCGCATGTCATGCAGGTCCTGGAACAATCGCTGTCTTTTTCTTAAACGAATTATATCCTGAAGCTCTATAAATCAAAAAAAAAGGTTGAGACCTATGTGTTATAAACACATTAGATCTCAACCTTTTTTAAAGAGATACACTATATTCCTTCCCCCCTTCTTTTTTCGCACGCCACCAATCACAATCGTAATCATAAGCAATACAAATAGTGTCCCTACAACCGCCAGTGATAGATACGGAAATTCAACATTCTTTCTTGGCTGGATTTCAAAAATTTCTGCCTGTTCACGATCTAATGCGATACGATATTTTTGATTAGGACTCGCATAGATCTTTTCTTCATCTAATAAGCTTACCAATTCTCGATTCTTGCCTATCGCTTTTTCAGAAAGGTTCATTTGCTGCGTCTGGTCTGTATTATTGACAACTACGAGCCACTTCTTTTTATCATCATATCGTTCGTAAGCGACAAAACCATCTTGATGATTTAATAATTTGAATGAACCATTTCGCAAGGTTGGATTATCTGAACGAATTTTTTGAAGCTTTCCGATGTAATCTGTTAGCTCATTATTTTCTTTAAATTCCATCATGCCAAGTGTATCGGGTGGACTTTCTCCACTCATTTCATTTTCAGTACCATACATCATAATAGGCGTCCCTGGTAAAGTAAATAAGGTCGTTAGCGCCAATTTCAACTGTGGACTCGATTCACCTTTCGATATTTTGGTGTGTTCTGAAAAACGTGTATTATTCACATCATCAATCATGAGTAGACGTGGATTAACTTCACGATCTTCTCGAATATTTTTCACAACCGATGTAGCAGTCGCATTCGGTTTTTTAAAGACTTCCTGAAAAGCTCTCATCTTTCCTACATCATAATCCACATCAAAATTCGCATCTGAGTCATTATCAGATAGGACGACTAAGTCAGGATTACTTGCTTTTAAAATCAACATTAAATCATTTAAAAAAGTTGGATCTACACCTTGTATCCCTGTAAGTCGAATACCATCCACTTGATTATGATAAGCATAATCTGCTGCAGCTTTCATCAAAGCTTTTTTCACTTGTTTATTTTCTAAATTCCAATTAATCGTTCCCTTTTCAGTCGCGGGCTTCGTCCAATTCGCTTTTTCACCTTTTGGAATCAATATATTCTTTTCACTCACACCATTAATCGGAAAATCAGCAATTATTTTGATTTGCTCTTCATTTAAGGCTTCACGCATCTTTTGATAATCTGCTTCTGTCCCAAAGTAAGGCTGTAGTTGACCATAATCCACTACCTTTTTTCCACGATAGTCTTCTGCTTTTGCTAGGCTTCCGAGTGAAACATATGAAAAACGCAATTTTTTAAAATAACTTGCCTTCGTTCGAACTCCTTCAAAATCGCCACCCATAAAAGGCTCTTTTAGATTTGTCGGTCCATTATTTGCTGGGTTCCCATCCACAAAACGATCAATAATAATGTCATAAATACTCTCATCGTGCATGTCCTGCTTAGCTTTTACAAAAAAGGTAGGCGAAATTAAAAAGAGTAAACATAACGACAAGATGAAAGAACTTATTTTTTTCATCTATCCTTTGCCACCTTTCATAATCTATTCACTCTTATCCTTTACCCCCTTTAACGAAAAAAAGTAGTACAAACCATAAAAATTGGTCTGTACTACTTTTTATAGGTGGTTTTTTAGAAGAACTGGAAGCCCATTGGCAATTTGAAGCCCAGTACAAGTACAACGATTAAGCAGATAATAAAACCTGCCCACATACCACCAGTCGATTTACCTTTATTGCTGCGAACTAATACTAATTCCATAAAGGCGATTACACCTAAACCGAATAACAGTTTAAATCCGTACAACATACCCTGGCCGTAGTCAAGCGCTGTAATGAATAAAGCAACACCTGTTGCGATAATCAAAATATAGAATAGACGTAAAATCATATGTGTAATTTTGCGCCCTTTTGAACCTTTTTGCATACTAACTGCAACAAAGAATAAAATTAGTGCTACAACCCATGTCGTAATATGCAAATGAGTTTGTGAACCTAAAAATTCAAGCATGTTTTTCACCTCGTATAATTGTCATATTTCTTTTTCATGTTACCAAAGAGATGCAGACTATACAAACAAAAATACCCACAGAAAACGAATATAGGAAGAAGATACAAAAACATCGTTCTAAATAGCATAGATGCACAAATGCTACTTCTACTGTTCCCCTATTCAGCTAAAAGTTAACTAAGTAAAAAAGGAATTCTTATTGCTTGGTTCAGGTCATTCGAGGGCGAAAATGGGACACTCGCTACTCAGTTCGGGACATTCGCTCGTCCAATCGGGTCATTCGAGGGCGAAAACGGGACATTCGCTATTCAGTTCAGGTCATTCGCTCGTCCAATCGGGACATTCGAGGGCGAAAACGGGACACTCGCTATTCAGTTCAGGTCATTCGCTCGTCCAATCGGGACATTCGAGGGCGAAAATGGGACACTCGCTATTCAGTTCAGGTCATTCGCTCGTCCAATCGGGACATTCGAGGGCGAAAATGGGACACTCGCTACTCAGTTCGGGACATTCGCTCGTCCAATCAGGTCATTCGAGGGCGAAAACGGGACACTCGCTACTCAGTTCGGGACATTCGCTCGTCCAATCGGGACATTCGAGGGCGAAAACGGGACATTCGCTATTCAGTTCAGGTCATTCGCTCGTCCAATCGGGGCATTCGAAGGCGAAAATGGGGCACTCGCACAATAACAAAAAAATCTCGACAGCCGAGGCATGTCGAGATTGAATAATATCTTATTCGAAACGGTTTACTAATGTACCGATTCCTTCGATTGATACTTTTACTGTATCGCCTGCTTTTAAATACGTTGGTGGAGTCATACCTTTACCAACTCCTGCTGGCGTACCTGTTAAAATCACATCACCTGGTTCCAATGTTACCATGCTTGAGATTTTTACAATCAAATCTTCAACAGTATGCATCATGTCACGTGTTGTACCATTTTGACGTACTTCATCGTTGACTTTTGTAACTACTGTTAGATTTTGTGGATTTGGAATTTCATCTTTCGTTACTAAATAAGGTCCCATTGGGCAAGACCCATCTAGACTTTTTGCTAAGAAGAATTGTTTATGACGTTCTTGTAAATCACGTGCTGTAATATCATTTGCAATCGTATAACCAAATACGTAGTCAAATGCTAAAACTGCTGGAATGTTCTTCCCTTTTTTCCCGATTACAACTGCTAACTCACCTTCGTAATCAAGTGAATTCGTTACATCTGCATGAACAGAAATTGTTTGCTCATCGGCAGCAATAGCTGTTGGTGCTTTTGTGAATACAACTAAATCTTCTGGTGCATGATCAGCGCCCATCTCTTTTGCATGCTCATCATAGTTTTTCCCTACGCAAATAATATTCTTTGTCGTACGTGGAATTGGTGCAAGCCATTCGATGTTTGTAAACGCATGTTTGAAAATAGCTGGATTTGGAGATTGTTCAGCCGCCTCTACTAATTTTCGCATTTGCTCTACAAATTCAAAACCATAAGTCATACCTTCAACAATTGTTTCAGAAAACGAAGGTAAGACATTTAACGATTTTTGAATTGCTAGTACATCCCAAACTGCTTCTTCTCTTTTTACTTTCGGACCAAAGCCGATTTCATTGTTGTAACGAAATGATAAAATTTTCATGAATAGTGGCACTCCTTCTTTTTTTACAATAATACCTTATTTTCTATTAAATTTCCTCTATTTTTCAAATCTCTTTCCATATGTGACGCTTTTCCAAAGCGCTTCTACAGGACCTTGTTTAAAGTACTTGAACCAAATCATTGAAAAAACGAGCTGAATCGCATAAATTGCGAGTGCAATATAGAATAATTGTAACAGACTTAGCTTGCCATACAAACCAAAACCAAAGCCATAAAATAAAATACTTTGGATAACAGACTGCATTAAGTAGATTGTTAATGACATGCGACCTGCTGCTTGAATCGGTTTTGTAATGATTTGCACCCACGGAATGAGTCCAAGAAGTACAATTAATGATACATAGCCTACCGTTAAAATCGGTGCGCCGATCACTTGACCAATACCTTCATAAAAAATCGAAGTAGGTTCATGATAAATGAGATTTTTTAAATAGAGCCCGAGTGACAACCCTATAATACATAAGACGAACCAAAGCTTCTTAAGTTCTCTTGCTCGTTCAATTAAACGCCACTGACTTGCGGCAGCACCAACAAGCATGAATGGAAGAATTGTAAAAAATGCTGAAATCCACATCATAATTGAATATTGTAAAGATAAATCATTTAGACGTTGGAAAAAGATTTCGATAACTCCCCCATAACGGTAAGCCTCAATCGACTGTGCCACACCTGCTACATCTGTGTATTCAGACGAATCGGAAATAAATTGGCTTGAAATATAAAATAGAACGGTTACTGTCAAACTGCAAATACCGAATAAAATAGTCGCAATAAGTAGTTGGAAAATTGGTTTTAACTTTAATAAAAATAATAAACCGAAACCAAGTACAGCATACGTTGTTAAAATATCACCATACCAGATGAAAAAGGCATGTAATAAACCAATCAGCAATAGGAAACTAAGTCGCTTGGAGCCATAACCAATGAATGATTCACCTAGCTCCTTTGATTTGTTCATTTGCAGCTGTAGACCATAACCGAATAAACCTGCAAATAAAGGGTAAAAACTTCCTTGTACAAAAATCGTTAAGTATTTTTCCATCTGTAAATCAGTTGGATGTTCTAAAAACTCACGTAATGATACATAGTTTACAGGGAAATTAAACGCCAATAAATTGACGAGTAAAATCCCAAATAAGCTAAGTCCTCTTAATAAATCTAATGTGCCAATACGCTGTTTTGTTGGTGCAAGTTGCATCAACTTTTATCTCCTCCTATACTTCAAATCCATGATGTGCAGCGAAAGCATAAATCATCGCACGCGTAATTTGAATATCTAAAATTTCTTCAACAGCTTGCTTGTATGTGTGTAACTGAATCGAATAGCGTCGACGTAATTCAGCTTCTAATCCTTCTGTTGTTTGCATTGTAGCTGTGAGTCGGTCCGTCTTGTAATCGAGCAGTACCCATTCACCAGAAGTCGTTTGATATAAGCAGTCAATAATCCCTTGTACAATTTGTGCGTCTCCATCTTCATCGACAATGGCACGTGTGAAAGGTAATTCCCTTTTTAAAATAGGCGCTGACTTAAAATCTTGTCCAATTGGACTCGCAAAGAACGTCAGTAGGTCTTGTGGTTCAACAACTTGCACTTCTTCCTTTGTTAAGAGCTGGCGTTTTACAAGTGTCTGCAAAAAGACTTCAATTTCTTCTACTGTTTCAAAACCTTGTTGTGGCACATGCTCCATCACTGCATGAACAGCAGTTCCTTTTTCAGTGCCACTCATATTCGTCTGTTCTTGCATGAATTTTGGTCGTGGACCTTGCGTCACTTCCACCTTCTCTTTCACAGGTTCAAAAATCATCTCGGGTTCTGCCTGATCTTCTAACAACTTCAATCGCTTCATTTCTGAAACAGACGTTTTCGATTTTTTACGCGTCGATGTTTCAAATGGATAGCGATAGTCCAGACGTTGATGAATAAGCGTAGAGAAAAATTGATTTTCTTCCGTTACAGGTTTTGTCAATACCTCATGTTCTTCTACTGCAACCGTCATATCCTGACAATCGACAATCTCTATTTTAAATCGTGAATGGTCGGGTGATGCTGTACGTTCCATTTCCTCGACATCGGCTAAATAATCAGGATGCCTTGCAATCGCTGGACCAATCCAATCAAAATAATTACTCGCTTTTGCACGCTGATGTTCTGGAAGTGGGTCACCAAGTGCTAATAGCTGCGCATCTTGCCACTTCTCCTGTGCACTCTCCCACTCTTTTACTGAACCTACTAAATAAAGTTTTTCTTTTGCACGCGTCATCGCTACATATAAAACACGCATTTCCTCTGCTTTCATCTCTAGTATCTTTTTCTCTTTCATCGCTAAATAAGGTAGCGATGTATATTCAATTCGTTTTTCAGGGTCAATCATTTTAACTGCTAATCCAAACACAGGATCAAATAGATAGGATTGATTGAAGTCCATACGGTTGAATGGTCGTCCCATTCCTGCAGCGAATACATATGGGAACTCTAAACCTTTTGACGAGTGAATGGTCATAATACGTACGACATTTTCGGATTGTCCAATCGCTTTTGCTGTCCCTAAATCATCACCTCTCAAGCGCATACGGTCGATAAAACGAAGGAAACGGAATAACCCACGAAATGCCGTTTTTTCATAAGCAATTGCTCGGTCATGTAAGGCACGAAGATTCGCTTGACGTTGTTTACCATTCGCCATCGCACCAACCATCTCATAATAATTCGTATCGAGATATACTTTCCAAATTAAGTCGGCTAATGAACCTCTACGCGCTAAATTACGCCAATCTTCAAGTAATAATAAGAAGCGCTGTAGCTTCTCTGCTGCCTTTGTACGCATCACTTGTCCTTGCCCAACAAAAGACTTCAGTGCATCATAAAACGACGCTTTACGGTCTGCTAGACGGATTTCAGCTAGTTCATTTTCAGTTAGACCGATAAAAGGCGCACGTAATACAGAAGCTAACGGTATATCTTGGTATGGATTGTCAATTACTTTTAATGTATTCATCATGACCATCACTTCAATAGCATCGAAGTAACCGCGTGACAGTTCTGCGTATAACGGTATTCCTGCTAACTTAAATTCCTCCACAAAATCGGCAGACCATGTCATTGAACGCATTAAAATAACTATGTCACTATATTCAATTGGACGACTGACAGGATTACCATGCTCGTCTTTTTTGAAGGCATCATAAACCAACTGTTCACGATTCATTAATTGTTGAATTTGCGAGATGATATAGCGTGCTTCTCGTTGTGAAGTACGTAATTCCTCAATCTCTTCATCTACTTCTTCCTCTTCTGTCGCATGCAGTACAGCGACCGTAATCGGCGTATCTTGTGCTGGATAAGGAGCTGCAGGTTTTAAACTCGCTGCTTCGTCATAATCAATCTCGCCAACTTTTTCACCCATGATTTGCTTGAAGATATAGTTCGTACCATCTAACACTTCATGCCGGCTTCGGAAGTTCGCATTCAAATCAATTTTCATACCTGTATCCGTCGGTTCATCTTGATATTGTAGATACTTATTTAAAAATAATGTTGGTTCAGCGAGTCGAAATCGATAGTAGAGTAGGAACCCAGCGCCTTGCTACATTGCCGTAGTAGGTTTCCAGAGAACCCCTCCCCGAACCGTACGTACTCTTCTCAGAGTATACGGCTCTCCACTTATAACAAACCTATCGTTGTTTATGAATTTCTTTATGACATTTTACACATACGACCAGTGTTTTACGTTGCTTTGCAAGCATTGTCCATTCCCAGTATTCTTTACCTTTTAAGTTCTTCACCTTGTTTACATGATGAATTTCGAACTTCGTATCAGAATGGTTGTCCCCGCATAATTCGCACTGTTTTGCACTTAATCGTTTTTCTAATTCATTTCTGCCTTGATATACATAAAGGTTTGGTAGCTGGTCTATTTCTGATTGGATTATTTCTTTTTTCTTTTTAAAGCCATCTTTATAGAAATACGCTATTTTTTCACCTTGCTTTGTTTGATACTTCACACCCCAGTATTTACCTTGTTTAAACTTAACCTTCATTTTAGCAACTGAGGATTTGTATTTATTCGCAAGTGTTTTCAAACAGCTATATTCCATCACATAACGCAATTGCCACATTTTCTGACTTACGTTTTCTGCTAGTGCATAATAATTGTATAGTCCACGTAGTTCTGCGTTATATATTTCAATGACTTCTAAATCAGGTAAACCGACAAGTCTTGGTCGATGCAACATATCCCATTGTTTCGCATCGATATCTTTAACCATTTTATTTTTAACAATTACTTTCTCAATTGTACCTTGAGGAATACGCAATTGCACATATCCTCTAAATTTACGTTTTTTTACACCGTTTTTGTCTTTAGCCACGCTTAAATCATGGCTAATTGAGATGTCGTAGCTTAAAAATCTTGCAAATTTTGTACTATGTGTAATGAGTGTTTTTTCATCTGATAATTCAAGTTGTAAATGGTTTTTCAAGAAATCTTTCATCGCTTGTTTTAAGAGCTCACAGTCTTCTTTACTCCCATTTACACCTACAATAAAATCATCCGCATAACGCACATATTTCACTGCTTTATACGTTTCGGCATTTGGTTCATAGTACGGTAAATTTAAAAGTATTTTCTTATTTGCCTTATATTCTTCAATCATCTGTTGTCGTAAATTTTCGTCTTCTGTCGCATTAATTTTTTTATGCAAACGTTGATTACGCATATCATATTTTCGATATTCCGTATTTCGTTTACGTCCTATCTTTGGCTCACCTAAATCAAACGATGATTTTAATTCATTTTCGACATATTCATCAAATTCATTTAAATAAATATTTGCGAGTAATGGACTAATGATACCGCCCTGTGGTGTCCCGCTATAAGTCTTTTGGAATCGCCAATCTTCCACGAATCCTGCTTTTAAGAATTTCCACATGAGACGAATAAATTTCTCGTCCTTAATATGTTTTCGCAAAATATTGATTAGTACTTGATGATTGATGTTATCGAAAAATCCTTTAATATCTCCTTCAATGAACCAATTGACGCCCGTAAAGGTTGTCTTTATTTCGACTAACGCTGTATGACAACTTCTTTTCGGTCTAAAACCATGAGAATGATTTGAAAATTTTGGCTCATAAATTGCTTCTATAATCATACGACATACTTCTTGTACTAAACGGTCTGTAAATGTAGGGATACCAAGTGGTCTTGTATCACCATTTTTCTTTGGGATATGAATACGACGTACCGGTTTGGGTTGATAACTTTCATCTTTTAAAGATTCTATAATCCCATGAATCTTTTCTTCACCAAATCCATCTGCCGTTTCTTCGTCGATACCTTTTGTTGCACTACCTTTATTTTTGTATATTTTTGTATAGGCTTTAATATAGAAATCTTCGTTGTATAAATGTCTGTATAGACGGTCAAATTCAAAACCGTCCTTCATTGCTTGTTTCGATAGATTGTATAAGACAATTTCTGAACTTTGCATAGAGCATTTCGCTCCTTTCTTTATTGTTTTATACGTTATAAGCTGCTCCCCTTCGCCATGTAATAGGTTTTCCCTATCTCAGACTACTACGGGAGCTCCGTTACCATATTGGATATTCAGTACCTTTGTACATAGCCTAATGGCATTCCAACTTAGGTAATCCCCATTTAGTATATTGTATACAGGCTCGATTCATTGTCGGAAGGAACGTTCATCCTTTTCTTCAATCTTGAAGTGTGTCTATTCTTTCATCAATCAGAAACTAGATTTCAGCCTCAATTTATAGCGTTCGTCCATGTTCAGTTGCATCCATTTAGTACACTGAACAGAATAGATTCTAGGTTTCAAACGGTTTCCTAGACGGTTAGACATGACCCCACTCGGACTATTCTTCAAGCAGTTTAGCCTTCTTCCTTATATGAATCTTTTATATCTCGCCATTCAGTCGTAGCCTTTCCGTTTAGGCTAACTTATGACTTGTACCGACATGCTACACTCCCTTTTTAGTTTCCCGCCAAGATAAGTCGGCTGATATATAAACCGTTTCTGTAGTTTATTCACCGCCAAATGGTGAAATATACAATACCCTTATGGGCGCACAATTGACTGTTTTACGTCCCCAACCATGAACAGATTGCCGTCTGCTGCTTCGCCACGTTTAACTAATTGTAAGATGGTCTCTTGCAGTCGGTTTGTATCTTGATATTCATCGACTAAGACTTCTTCAAAACGAGCACGATAATCTAACGCAACTTCAGAAGGTTGTAAATCATCATCTGTTAAAATTGCTAAAGCAAAATGCTCTAAATCCGAGAAGTCAATCAAACCCTTATCTGCTTTAACAGCCGCATAGCGCGTACTAAATTGCTTCGTTAAATCAACTAATGTCTCAATGAGTGGCTTCATCGCACTCATTTCTTCGAGTAGCTTTTCAGGTGGGCGTGTGAAGTAAACCATTACAGAATCATTAATGATTTTTTTAGCTTGTTCACGTTTCGCTTTTGCACGCTCTTTCATACCTTCATCGCATGTATCTTTCTTTTGCGAAGCAAGTCTTCCCCACTTGAATTGCGAGAAGTAAGCTTGCATCTCTGACCATGTACCTTCTGTTACAAGCGCGCGTGCTATCATTAATTGTTCTAAATCTTTTTCAGCCGTACTACCAAAAGCATCTGGACCATTCGGCTGAATCGCTAATTGACGTACTTCTTGCACTAATTGAATCGCCGCTTCCACTTGTAATAAAAGTGATTGCTTAATAATTGCAGCAATCGGTAAGTCATCAATGTGTTGAATTCCTGCCACATCATATTGTTCTGGTAAACGGTCAAGCCAGTTAAACGGTTGCGGATTAACGCGAGACATCTCATATAACTGCGCAATTAATAATTCCATCGCCTGATCATCGCGGTCAGATGTAAAAGCATCGACGAGACGATATACCTCTTGCTTATCTTCTTTTGCATAGGCTTCTTCTAATACTTCTGCCATGGTATCATCTCGTAATAAGGCAGCTTCTGTATCATTCGCAATACGGAAACCTGGATCGATATCGAGTAGATAGTTATATTGGCGAATAATATTTAAACAGAACGAATGAAGTGTCGAAATTTGTGCCTTATTCATTAAAGAAAGTTGGCGGCGTAAATGCTGAGATGATGGGTCTTCATCAATCGCCTCTTCCAAAGCTTTCGACATACGCTGACGCATTTCAGCGGCAGAAGCATTCGTAAAGGTTACAACGAGTAATTGATCGACATCGATTGGGTTCGTCGTGTCTAATACTTTTTCAATCATACGATTAATTAAGACAGCTGTTTTTCCTGAACCTGCTGCTGCGGATACAAGCGTATCTTGACCTTTTGCCCAAATGGCTTTCCACTGAGCATCTGTCCACGTAACATTCTCTGGTTTAGTTGGAATCATAAGTTGTCGACTCCTTTCGAATTTTTTCAATAACAGTATCGTCTGATTCAGCGCGTAATGTACGATATTGTTGTTGTGTATCTGTTGTATCAAATTGACAAACTGCTTTTTGCGGGCAATAGTCACATGCTGTTTTTTGTTTTAGACGGTAAGGGCTAATTTTTGTGTCGCCTGCTAAAATTCCTTCGCCTGCTTCTTGGTGCTTCTTACGGACGAATGTGCGTAAATCCTCTAATTCTTCACGTTGAATAACAGAAGACATTCCTCTTGAAATAGAACCATCTTTTTTCAAATAGACAGGAACGATTTGTGAACGTCCACCGACATCTTCTAATGTTTCATCCATTTCTAAAATGACATCTTCTGATTCCAGTAGTAATCCACTCATTTTGAATTTTTTCAGCATTTCAGCCTCAGTTTCAACTTCATTCAGTACTGCCTCTTGCTTGAGCATCGGATTGTGCATATGCACGTATAATACGCCACCTGGCTCTGCTTTTTCATCTAACCAATGCGTAGAATTTTCGACTGCAACATCTAAATACGTCAACATTTGAAGCGATAAACCATGATAGACATCATTCAAGTCGAGACGCTGAGATGAAGACTTATAATCAATAATACGTAGGTAAGATTCGTCTCCTACTTTTGTGGCGTCAATGCGGTCGATTCGTCCACGTAGCTTCATTTCATGCTGATTTGTTAATTCGATGACCATTGGGGGAATCGCTTCACCCGGTCCAAAAGCAGCCTCTACAGCGATTGGTTGGAATCCTGCATTTTTTGCATGGTGACGCATCGAAATCATCGTGCGTTCTACAATCATTGTGAGTTTACGTAAGATATATTGATAACGTGCTGTACTTAGTAAAATTTGATGGTAGAGTAGTGGCACGACGACTTGAACCGCGTCACGTGCGAGTTGTTTACACTGCTCGATGGAGAGTTCACGCCATTGAATATGTTCTTTCGCTGTTTCATCTGAAATCCATTTGAGCGCCGCGTGGAATAAGTCACCGATTGTTGGTGGTTCTAAACGATATTCAGCACGTTCTTCTAAACGGAGACCGTATGTGGCGAAATGAGAGAAAGGACATTTAAAATATTTTTCAACGCGCGATACACTGGATGTAATCGTACGACCATATAGCTCCTCTGTAATCTGCTGTTCCAATGGTTCCGTTTTATTATGTGTATGTGTCGCATACATAAGACGTTCATAAATCGTCTGCCATGTTGGATCTTGTTCATAATAGCTTTGCAGTGCTTGCCATTCAGGCGATAACGGAACACCATCATGCTCACTTCGACGGATCTGCGCCATTAAATAGGCAAGTGCAGTTCTTGGATGCGAAATATACGCCCAGTCATCCTCAGATGTTAGAGCTTCATCTGGTGTCATAAAGATGATTTCTTCTGAGATGCCTGTTAAATCTTGCAGACGTTTTATATATAAAGAAGGGAGCAATGATTTTCCTTCTTCATCACTCATTGCATAACTCACCACAAGCTTTTCAGAAGCAGCAGTTAGTGTACGATAAATGATTAAATCTTCTTCTAATAAACGCTCTTTAGAAGTAGGTGCAATCTCAGCACCCAGTCTTGTAAACCATTCACGCTCAGAATCTGCAATCATTCCTTCGAAATCAATACGTGTTGGATAGACACCGTCATTCATACCGACAACATAGGCTACTTTAATATTCGAAAGACGTGCTAAATCTGCATTAACAACGGTTACTTGATCAACAGAAGGCGGAATACGCGCAAACTCTAACGTATCAAAGCCTTCATCTAATAAAGGAATGACTTCTTCAAGTGTCATCTCTTGATCTCCAAACATCGTCACAAACTGATCGAGTAATTGAATGAAGCCATTCCAAGCTTGTTCATGCTCAGCTGCTTCAAATAATTTACCCTGTTCTAGTTCATCTGTTTGAAGCGTCTGTAACTTCGTATATACATGCAACTCTTCCATGAAATTGAATAATGCTGCTGCATAATCTTGTCCTACTTTTGCTTTTGTAAGTGCATCACTTAACTGCTTGATTGGTTGCAACAACAATTGACGTACCGCTTCAATTTCCGCTTGCATCGCTCGTTCTTCATCTGTTTGTGTTTTTTGATAAAATTCAAGGCCGCGATATTTTTTATAAATCCAACGTGCATCGTCAAACCAACGTTCACGGTAGATTCCATTTGCGATGACATAGTTCTCCATACGATCTGCGCGCTCGCGCCAAATTGATTTATTTGCACCAACTGGGAAGAATAAATCGGTTTTCACTGCACGAAAGACAGGTTCATACATCCATCCTTTTTCAATTACTTCTAAAACAGAGCGACTTAACTCGATTAATGGATGATGAAGCATCGGTTTCTTTTGGCTGAGGAATACCGGTAAATCATACTCTTTAAAAATTGTTTCGATTAACGGATCATATACATCAGCTTGTCGATATAAGATGGCTACATCACGATAACGATGTGTTTCATCTTGTTGAATAAAATCACGAATATGACGTGCCACAGCATGAATTTCAGCTTTTCTAGTCGTCGCCGCATATAATTCAAGTCCACGATCTGCCTGTTCAGTCATCTGTTCTAATGGATAGTGATGTAGATTTTTCTCAATATAACGAAGCACATTCGATCGGAATCGTTTCGCTTCTTGTAAATAGATGGCTGGATTTATGACGACACCTAATGAAGATGCATCATCACGTAATTTTTGAGCGAGCAACGCTGGGCGGTGGAATAAAGCTTGAGGATCTTGTGCATCCCACTCTGAGTCATAAGGTAAGGCAATCGTTACATCTTTAGCATGAACTATTAACTTTAATACAAGTTCATATTCACTCTTTGTAAATGTTTCAAAACCATCAATATAAATATGCGATTGCTGAATGAGCTGGCTTTGATCGACTGCTTCAATTAATAGTGGAACATAACCTTCTGAATCAATATACGCCTCTCCTAATTGCTCATCAATTGCCTGCATAATAAGTTGTAAATCATGCATTTTATCTTGTAATGTCACAGGTGCATTTACTTGTTCAGCTAGTTGTTGTTGTAACCCAAGTAATGTCGCATGATCTATATGATAATGACTAAATTCTTTTAAAACTGCTTCAATTTCTTCAGTGAATCCTCGTTTACTTGCAGATTTTTTAAATAATTTTAAGTCTGGTTGAAGTGATTGCAATACGTTTCGCACCAACATACGATAACCGAAACCAT
Organism: Kurthia sp. FSL E2-0154; assembly: GCF_038003625.1. Taxonomy (NCBI): domain Bacteria; kingdom Bacillati; phylum Bacillota; class Bacilli; order Caryophanales; family Caryophanaceae; genus Kurthia; species Kurthia sp. FSL E2-0154. The sequence continues at coordinate 173,202 of NZ_JBBOPO010000001.1, read as the reverse complement.
TCACTTCTTGGCGACTAATTCCACCCACTTCTGATAGTACGCGCCATGCGAGTCGTTTAAAAGTTGTGGCCTGTGCACGAATCATTCCTTTGATACCATCTGCTGTTGTCAATTGATGCTCAGATGAGAAAGACATTTGGTCAGGTACAAGTAAAAAGAGTGGATTACCTGTCGGATTTTCTTTCAACTGTCGAATAATCTCTTGTTGAAGATACGTTGTTTTACCACTTCCTGTACGACCATGTACAATTGTTAAAGCCATTTCGTCCCCTCCTTTTTTCTTCTTCCTTTATTGTACAAAAAATCAACAATGAAAACATAGATTCGCCTTTTTATTTTGAAATAAAAAATGAGGACGAACTTTATCGCTCCGCCCTCATAACATTTATAATTTTTCATGATCATCTTTTTGAAGTGAACGTAAATGCTCTTCCATTTTACGATTATTTCGTTTCTCCACATACTTTCCACCAACCCACATTAGGACAATGATGAGAACAACGACGACTGATTTCCAAGGTTTTGTAATTAGGGATTGTAAGTCAGCTCCAATCCAACTAATAACTAAAATCATAATGAATTTTGCACACATAATCGTAATAAGATAACTTTTTTTCTTTAAATTCGAAAGTCCTGCTACCACATTGACGATGGCAGAAGGTGTAAATGGAAAACAAAGTAAAATGAATAGTGGCATGAACCCTTGAATTTCTACCCACTGAATTAATTTTTTCACACCTGTTCGGTCCGTAACAAAACGAAAATATTGACTGTGACCAAATTTACGAATTAATAAAAAGACGCAGTAAGAGCCCAGTACAGCTCCTCCCCATGAAAATAAAAAGCCTAACCACAAACCATAAGCAGTAGCATTTGCAACAACGAATGCAGCTAATGGCAAGAATGGTAAGAACGCTTCTATAAATGGTAATAAAATTGCACCGAATGTTCCAATAACGCGATGTTGTTCAGCTAATTGCTGAAATTGATCAATGCTCAACCAATCTGGCACAGTTGTTACCCCCTCTAAAACATACAACTCATTACTTAGTATACGATGTAACTAAGTAGAAAGTTTCTGACAAGTTATTGTTAATAAAATAAGGTGAAACGCATAAATTAGCGCTTCACCTCATACGTTTACTGTACGAGTAGTAAACCAATACGGAAATGATCATGATGGAACACGATATGTTGACGTAGTCGAACTTCTCCGTCTGTATCTAATACTTCAATTTTACATTGCGCTGCATTTTGTTGAAGTGCACGATATAACTCTTCTTCTGAATGCACAGACTCCCCGTTCACTTTACGAATCGTTTCGCCAATTTGTAACCCCATCGCCTCAGCAGGTGAATTCGGTAAAATAGCAGCAATGACAACTCCTTCATTTTGTGGTGTCACTGCAAACTTACCTTTTCGTTCACTTAACCCGTAAATAACTGAAATGAGGATACGCCCAATGATTGCTACAAGAACACTTGCTAATCCTAAAATTGGATAGAAATAGGAGATAACCCCTTCAACGAACACTAAAGCTCCTAGTAAAACGATTGTACGCCCCATTTGTGGATAGAAGTACATCGGTAACATCTTACGTGCACGCTGTTGAAAACCGATGACGATGGGAAATAGAATAAACCCATATGTTTCACCGCCTAATGAAAAGACAGGCCAGTAGGACACAAAGCTTGTGATTGTATCTCCTGGAATGACAAGGAAAACTGGAAGAATCCACAATCTTTTTGAAAGGAATGTAACGGCCTTTAAGCCGCGAGCAGTTCGTTGTAATCGTGGTGAAGCCAAGTCTGCCCCGTACTTTTGCACAAGCATACCTTCAGCAATTAGTAGAATCCCTATTAATAAAGGGATACTTGAGAGCATACTTAACTTTAAATCACTTGCATTGATTGTAAAACCAAATAATGTGAAGCCCCAGTTTTGTGTAAATGTTACCCATAGAACTAAGAATGCCATTCCGAATGGATATACGACAGATGCTAGTTGATAATAAAAGCTCACGACGAAAAGAATCGATAACACGGTTACTAGCATGATATATTCCATCGGTAAGACAATCCCAATTAGTAAACTAAGTAGGGATACACAGAAAGCCGCAAGCCAGCCTTCACGTAATAAACGAATCGTTTCAGATAGTCCCCAATGAATTCTAATTTTAAAAGATTGACGTTCACGAATGACACGACGATAACCTAATAAAACAGTGAAGATAATTGTTATATAAAGTAAGGGGTTCATAAATAGACGTAAAACGCCTTTTAATAATTCGACAATAATGTCCCAAAACACAGTTGTTCCCACCTCTAAAAGATTTATTTATACCCCATTATATTAAGAAATGGTAGCTTATCATAATTGTACCAAAAGGCTGTTTTAATGAGTAGCATATTCTATTACATATCGACTATTTTTACCCTTTTCATACAAAGTAAAAACAAGAGCTAACATAAAATAAGACTTCAGCAAGCGTTTGCTAAAGTCTTAAAAGGTATTGAATTAATCTAATGACTTTACAACATCAGCAAGCTGCTGTTCATTCACTAAATTTAATTTTTGTTGAATAACTCCCTTTGTATTCACAAAGAATGATGTAGGGAAGTTTAGCACATCGTATTTTTTAATAATTTCACCACGTGGGTCAATCACAACAGGATACGTCATATTATATTTGTCAATAAACTTCTCGACATCTGTACTCTTACGTTCAGTACTCATCGCATTGACAGATAAAATGACAAAATTCTCATCTTTCGCATGTTCATTATAGTATGTAACCATGTGCGGCGTTTCAGCTTTACAAGGTGGACACCATGTCGCCCAGAAATTAATCATAACTTTCTTCCCTTTAAAATCCGATAACGAAACTTCTTCACCTTCTAATGTTCGAAGCGTAAAATCAGGTGCTTTTTGCCCGATTGCAATACCAGGAATATCTTCTGGTTTTTTCCCGTCAACGACTGTTGTTTTTTGTTCTTTTGGTTCTGTATTTTTTTGAATAATTGTTGTAACCGCAATGCCAATTAGCGCAATTACTAAAACAAAACTTGCAATTCTTTGCCACTTCACGAAAGTTCGCTCCTTTTCATTTTAAACTGATACCATACTGTATAGACAATAAATGTTAGGATCATCCATAGTTTAGGTTGTTGAAAACCGAGTGGTTCAACTAATAGTGTAAACAATAAATAAATAAGTGTCATACGTAACGCAAAACGATCTATGTATTCGAATGTATGCCCCCATAATATTAAAATAAAAATAGCTAAATTAAAAACAATCATTAAAATTGTTAACCACAACACACCATCATTTAAAAGTGCGTATAAAAACTGCGAGTTACTATACATACTAAGCCAATAGAAACTCTGTTGTTGAATCGTATCTTTTTCGCTTTTCACCCGTAAGACACTATAGATGAACAAAATGATCGCTGCCAACGCAATACCAAATGTTCCACCATCAAAATAAATAATCGAAAGTGGGTAATTCATAACTTCTTGCCAATTCGTTAAAACATAACTAAATTTCCAAACTAATATAAAAAGAACAAAATAATTTAAAAATGAATCAATCCATTTTCTACGTTTTAAAATAAAGAGAAAAAGAATCGTTATACTCATTGCGCCTAAAACGGCGAGCGATGTTGCAGGTAATGATAGATTGAATATGGTGTACCACATATTATTTTGCATGGACATCCTCCTATACCCATTACGGTATAATATTCTTATATGAAATACAACTAAAAAAGCCGAGTCTGAAGTGATTTTCTCTCTCTTCAAACTCGGCTTCAATTCAATTCTCTCCTCTTGAATTGAATTATAGTGAAATATATTGCAGTGGGTTTACAGCACCCGTTGCTTGATTCACCCAAGAACCAATATGAATTTCAAAGTGAACATGAGGTCCTGTTGAACGTCCTGTTGAACCAATGTAACCAATGACTTCACCTTTTTTAACTGTTTTACCAACTGATGTACCAAAACGACTCATATGTGCATAAAGTGATGTGTATGTTTGACCATTAATATTATGTGTAATCATCACGACATTACCATATGTAGATAGTGGACTTGCTCGGAATACAACACCGTCTGCTGCTGCTACAATTGGTGTTCCTTCACTATTCGCAATATCAATACCATAGTGATATTCTGCTCCTGCACCAATGTCACGTCCTGCAAAACCTGAAGTGAATCGACCTTGTGCTGGTTTCATCCAAGTACCCGATGAAGCTGTTGGTACAGATCCTACGCTTGCACTTGATGAAGAGTTACTTGAACTTGAATTGGATGTTGTTGAAATCGCTGCACTAGCTTTTTTCGCTGCTGCTGCCTCAGCCATTTTACGTGCTTTTTCAGCTGCTTTACGCTGCTCTGCTTCGATTTTCTTTTGTACTTTCGAGCTGACACTTGCAACTTCTGAATAATGATTTTCTAATCCTTTACGCTCTTTATTCAGTTTTGCTTGTTTACGTTCCATCTGTGCTAAAGCTGATTTTTTCTTATCTTGTTGTTTTTTCAAGTTTGCTTTTAATTCTTCTAACTCTTTTTTACGATCTTCTTGTTCAGCAAGTTTTTCTTTTACTTGATTTTGTTGTTCTTCTACTTTTGCCTGGTCAGCTTTTTGTTCTTCTACAATACGTTCATCCGCATTGACAATTTCATTTACTGCTGAGACGCGGTCGATAAAATCAGAAAAACTATTAGAACCTAAAAGAACATCGATATAGCCAACCTGTCCACCTGTTTCTTGCATTGCGCGTGCACGTTCTTTTAAGATTTCATTACGCTCATCAATTTTCTTTTGAAGTGCTTCAATTGATTTTTGTAATTTTTCAATCTCGTACTTTGTCTGTGCAATCTTTTGCTCTACACCTTCGATTTTGTTATCTGTCTCTTGAATTTTCACTGTGATTTTCGAAACTTCTTTTGCAGACTTCTCAATTTCAGCTTGGGCTTTTGCAATTTTTTCTTTTTTAGCTTGAAGTTCTTTGCTGATTTTACTTTTCTTTTGATCCAACGCATTTTTCTCTTTTTTCAAATCACTAACAGATTCAGCACTCGCGCTCATAGTAGGTACTAAGAGCGTCGTTGCAAGTGCTGCTGCGATTACTTTATTTTTTTGTAACACAACAAAATCCTCCTATACTTTTAAAAACTTTCGAACAGACATAAAACTGCCGACTACACCGATTAATACACCCATGACAAGTAGAATGATATCAACTTCCAAAATGAACGGCATGACATCTAAAATTTGAACAACACTGCTTTCAAGTTTTGGCGCAAGCGAACTATGCACAATGCTATAAAGCGTTGTGACACCGATAATTGGCAGAATTGAACCGATTGCCCCTAACCACATACCTTCTAAAATAAATGGCACACGAACAAATGAATTCGTTGCTCCAACCAATTTCATAATTTCGATTTCGCGACGACGTGCTGTAATCGTAATTTTAATTGTATTAGAAATTAAGAATGTCGCTGTTAATAACAACGCAATAATTAATACAATGCCTACTTTTTGACTAATATTTAATACATTAAATAATTTTTCAATTTTATCTTTACCATACTTCACTGTGTCGACAGCTGGATTTTTCTCAATCTCTTTTGCGACTTTTTCTGTTTGTTCAGGATCATCTGCCTTCACATACAGTACATTATGAAGTGGATTTTCTTGTTTAAATAGTGAAACATCATTACCAAAATCTTTGACTAATTTATCAAGCTCTTGTTTCTTCGACGAATACTTTACAGATTCTACACCTGGCATTTTTTCTACCTGTTGCTGTAATTCTGCTTCTGATGTTTCGTTTGCACTTAAATCAATTAATACTTTAATTTCAACATCATTCTTAATATCTGTAGACATCTTATTCAAGTTCATCATGATTGTTAAAAATACACCAACTAATAGTAGTGTTACTGTTACAGCACTAATCGATGCAAAACTCATCCAACGATTTCGTGCCATCGAGATGAAACTCTCTTTAAAATGACGCTTCATTGTATTAAAATTCATAACCGTAGTCACCCCCACGTTCATCTCGAACAATTTGTCCGTTTTCAATGGCGATTACTCGTTTACGCATTGTATTTACAATATCTTTGTTATGTGTAGCCATAATAATCGTTGTTCCTCTAGCATTAATCTCATCAAATAAACGCATAATTTCCCATGATGTTTCAGGATCTAAGTTACCTGTCGGCTCATCTGCAATCACGACTTTAGGTGAATTAACGATAGAACGTGCTATTGCCACACGTTGTTGTTCACCACCTGATAATTCATCCGGGAACATTTTTACTTTTTTCGTTAAACCAACTAATTTTAAAACATCCATTACACGTTTTTTTATTTCTTCTGGATCTTTTTCAATTACTTCTAAAGCAAATGCAATATTTTCATATACATTTTTACGAGGTAATAATTTAAAATCTTGGAAAACAACACCCATATTACGACGCAAAAACGGAATTTCTCTATCTTTTAAAGTTGTAAGGTCTGTTCCGTTTACTTTGATTTCACCTGAAGTTGCTTTTTCTTCTCTATACATCATTTTGATGAATGTCGACTTACCAGCACCACTCGGTCCAACAATATAAACAAACTCACCTTGCTTAATTTGTATGTTCAGTCCCTTAACAGCTACTACACTATTCGGGTACTTCTTTACAACATTTTTCATTTCGATCATGTTCGTACCACCTATTATTATAAATTGTAGTTCGTTTCTCTTTGTGACTACTGAATTTGAGCACATAGGTATCTAAGAACTCAACTGCACTTCAATAGTATATCATCTAAAAATCATTTCTCCATTACAGTTCCATTTCAATTTGCTCCTCGCTTGTAACACTTCGTCGAATTTCATCCATTCTACAGAAAAGCAGGCTTTTTTTCACATAACTAATAGTATCTATTTTACTAAAATAACAGGGAATAAGTTACAAAAAAATAGATTTTATACGTTTTTTGCACTCTTTTTTTCAAAGAACAGACACTTTTTATTTTTTTATCATAAATCGATTCAATATATATAATAGGTTAGCACAAAACACTTCTCTTCTATTTTTTAGCGTTCACAATGAAAAACTGGAACCGCACCACAGCGCGATTCCAGTTTTTATGCTCATATGAGAAAATGTTTTACAGTTATGTCCTAGCTTTTTCGTATATCCGAAACAACACTTTGTTTCAGCATCATCTATTTATACAGTATAACGAACAATGACAGAGCCTGTTTGTGTTTCGCCATCAATTGTTAATTGATGTGCGTCAGGTACAACTTTACGGAAACGAACAGACTTATTGAACATTTGATTATCTTCACGTAAGAATTCAACATCTCCCAAAACAACATCCATCTTACCAAATGTAGAAGATAATTCACCGATTAAAGATACGCTTTCAGGAACATATAGCTCGATTGTCCCTGCTGCTGTATTGGCTTTAATGCGTTCTGTTTGTTGTGATTTCGATGTAACCACAACGTGTCCGTTTAGTGATTTCGCTTCAATCGAACGTAATGAACCGTCAATATATACACGTCCATTCATCGTCTCTGCTTCAACTTCACGTCCTGCAACATCGCGAATATCAATGCTTCCATTCGCTGATTCAACATCTACTGAATCGAATGTGACATCCGAAATATGAATCGAACCATTTTTCGTTTCTACATTGACTTGATCCGCATTAATGCTGTGTAATGTAAAGCCACCGTTGAATAGGTTGGCACGAATACGACGATAATCGCCTTTTGGTACATACATGATGACATCTGTTTTCAACATTTTCGCTGTGTTATGAATGCGTAATGTTCCTGCATCGTTTCCACAGTTAAACTGCTTTTTAATTTCTTCATTTGATAAATCTTTTTGAGCACCCACTCGGAATAATGGTGTAGCCGATACTTCTAAATAAGCCGAACCATCTACAGAGTCACGAATAGTTAACTGTCCGTTTGGCATATCTACGCTAATATTATCAAACAATGTATTTTCAATCGGTTCAATCCAACTAAATTTGTTGTTTCCTGATGTCATCGAAGAGAAGTCAATATCGCGTACTTTATTGACTGCTGCACCAATAAAGTCCATGAATTTTGTACCGAATTCATTAAAATCACGCTTTATATCATTAATAAACTCATCTTCTTTTTTCGATTTTTCATCTTCCTGTGTATGTTTATAGGTTTGTTCTTCTTTTAGTTGCTCTTGTTGATGTGTGGATTGTTTAACTTCTTCTTTTTTTGGTGCGTCTTCAGACTTTACACCTTTTTGATCCAACTTCTCTAGTAATGTAATTGCCTCTTGTGCGCTAATGGTGCCGTTCTCAACTAACTGTAAAATTCGCTTACGTTCATCTTGCATTGTTGTGGCCTCCTTGTGCTTTAATACTTACTAATACGTTTGAATCAGACAGAAGGTTTCATTTTCCGGTTGCTTCTTGTAAATCTTTTTCCAAGCGTTTACGGTCACGCTCTAAGATAGGCAGTAGGTACTTCCCTGTATAGGAACCCTTCACCCTCGCTACTTCTTCCGGTGTACCTGTCGCAATAATTTGACCACCTCGGTCGCCACCTTCTGGACCTAAATCAATAATATGATCCACCGTCTTGATAACATCTAAATTATGTTCAATAACGAGTACTGTATTACCACCGTCTACTAAACGCTGTAAAACTTTTAAAAGGCGTGCGATATCATCGACATGCAGTCCAGTTGTTGGTTCATCTAAAATATAAATTGATTTACCTGTTGAGCGCTTGTGTAGCTCTGAAGCCAACTTCACACGCTGCGCTTCACCGCCAGAAAGAGTTGTTGCAGGTTGCCCCATCTTCACATAGCCTAGACCTACATCGACAAGTGTTTGAAGTTTACGTGCGATTTTCGGAATGTTTTGGAAGAATTCCAGACCATCTTCAACCGTCATCTCCAACACGTCTGAAATCGAGCGGTCTTTATACTTCACTTCTAACGTTTCACGGTTATAACGTTTACCATGACATACTTCGCATGGTACATATACGTCTGGTAAGAAGTGCATCTCGATTTTAATAATCCCATCACCACGACAAGCTTCACAGCGTCCGCCTTTTACGTTAAAACTGAAGCGCCCTTTTTTATATCCGCGTACTTTCGCTTCATTCGTCGCTGCATAAACATCACGAATATCATCAAATACGCCCGTATACGTTGCTGGGTTTGAACGAGGTGTTCGTCCAATTGGTGATTGGTCGATGTCGATAATTTTCTCGATTTGTTCCATTCCTTCGACTGCTTTCACAGCACCTGGTTTTGCTTTTGCTCGATTAATTTTTTGCGCTAATGCTTTATACAAAATTTCATTAATCAATGTACTTTTACCCGAACCCGATACGCCTGTAACCGCTGTGAAGACGCCAAGTGGAATATCAACTGAAACATTTTTTAAATTATTTTCCGAAGCTTTTTGAATCGTAATCATGCGTCCATCGTTTTGACGACGTTCTACAGGTACAGGGATATATTTTTTGCCGCTTAAATATTGACCCGTTAATGATTGTTCATGTGCCATGACTTCTTTTGGCGTACCAGCAGCGATAATTTCGCCACCATGAACACCTGCTCCCGGACCAACATCAATTAAATAATCTGCTGCAAGCATTGTATCTTCATCATGCTCTACAACGATTAATGTATTTCCTAAATCACGCATGCTTTGCAATGTTTCAATTAAACGGTCATTGTCACGCTGGTGTAAGCCAATAGATGGCTCATCTAAAATGTAAAGAACCCCTGTTAATCGCGAACCAATTTGCGTTGCTAGACGAATTCGCTGTGCTTCACCGCCTGAAAGTGAACCAGAAGCACGATTTAGCGTTAAGTAATCCAACCCTACATTATCTAAGAAAGAGAGACGTTCTGAAATTTCTCGAAGAACGAGCTTCGCAATTTTCATATCTTTTTCACTCAATTGTATTTCTTGAAAGAAGGCAAGTGCTTCTTTTATTGAAAATGTCGTAATCTCACCAATATGTTTATGATCGACTTTTACTGCAAGTGATTCGGGTTTTAAACGATAGCCTTTACATGATGGACAGTTCGACTGTGCCATGTATTTTTCCATTTGATCGCGTACATAGTCTGACGAAGTATCTTTAAAACGGCGTTCTACATTGCGTAATACACCTTCAAATTCAATCTCCTGCTCACGTGTTTTTCCAAATTCATTTGTATAACTAAAGAAGATTTTTTCGTCCCCTGAACCTTTTAAAATAATATCTAATTGCTCTTTTGGTAAGTCTTTCATTGGTGTATCCATATCAATATTGAAATGATCACAAACTGTTTTTAATAGTGTTGGATAATACTGTGAACTTGTTGGAATCCACGGCTCAATTGCGCCTTCATTCAATGTTAAATCACAATTTGGAATAACTGCCTCTACATCGACTTCTAACTTTGTTCCTAGACCATCACATGTTGGACAAGCACCAAACGGGTTGTTAAATGAGAACATACGTGGTTCTAATTCGTCAACTGAGAAGCCACAGATTGGACATGCGAAATGTTCACTGAATAAAAGCTCTTCATATTCCATTACATCGACCATTGCACGACCTTCAGCAAGGCGTAATGCTGTTTCGAGAGAATCACTTAGACGTGCTTCCACGCCTTCTTTTAATACGACGCGGTCAATCACTGCCTCGATTGAATGCTTTTTATTCTTTTCTAATGTTAAATCATCATCTAAATCACGAATTTCACCATCAATACGTACACGTACATAACCTTGTTTTTTCAAGTCTTCTAGTAATTTAACGTGCGTACCTTTTCGCCCTGAAACGATTGGAGATAGAATTTGCATCTTTGTACGTTCAGGGTATTGCTTTAAACGATCGACCATTTGCTCAATAGTTTGCGATGCAATCTCAATGCCATGATTTGGACAGATTGGCTTACCCACGCGTGCATATAAAAGACGCATGTAGTCGTAAATCTCTGTCACCGTCGCGACAGTGGAACGTGGATTTTTACTTGTTGTTTTTTGGTCGATGGAGATTGCGGGTGACAAACCTTCGATTAAATCTACATCAGGTTTATCCATTTGTCCTAAAAATTGACGTGCATAAGCAGAAAGAGACTCGACATAACGTCGTTGTCCTTCTGCATAGATTGTATCGAATGCGAGTGAAGATTTACCTGAACCTGATAACCCTGTCATAACAACGAGTTGATCGCGCGGAATTGCCACATCGATATTTTTTAAATTATTTGCGCGTGCGCCCTGTACAATAATTTCTGTATTCTTCAAAATGGTCTCACCCTTCTGCTTTCAGTTCTAAAATCGTATCACGTAGTTCTGCTGCACGTTCAAAGTCGAGTGCTTTCGCTGCTTCTTTCATTTCGACTTCTAGTAATTCAATGAGTGATATACGTTCGTTCTTCGTTAATTTCTTACCTTCTGTCACTTTTGAAATATATGCTTCTGGCTCTTCCGCCGCTGTTGTTGCACGAATCACATCGCGAATTTCTTTACGAATCGTTTGTGGTACAATACCATGTTTTTCGTTATAGGCAAGCTGAATGGTACGACGACGTTCCGTTTCATCAATGGCTTTTTGCATTGAATCGGTCATACGATCTGCATACATAATGACATGCCCATTCGCGTTACGCGCCGCACGTCCAATTGTTTGAACAAGTGAACGTTCTGAACGTAAGAATCCTTCTTTATCAGCATCTAAAATCGCAACAAGCGAGACTTCTGGAATATCCAAACCTTCTCGTAATAAGTTAATTCCGACAAGAACATCAAATACGCCCATACGTAATTCACGAATAATCTCGATTCGCTCCAACGTCTTAATTTCAGAGTGTAGATAGTTTACTTTAATGCCCATCTCTTTTAAATAATCTGTTAAATCTTCGGACATTTTCTTCGTAAGTGTCGTAATTAACACACGCTCATTTTTTGCGATACGCGCTTGAATCTCGTCAATTAAGTCATCAATTTGCCCTTCAATTGGACGCACTTCAATGACAGGGTCAACCAATCCTGTTGGACGAATAATTTGTTCTACCATTTCAGGTGTATGTTCTAATTCATATGGTCCTGGCGTTGCTGAAACGAAAATCGCATTATGAATGTGTTTTTCAAACTCCTCAAATGTTAATGGACGGTTATCAAGTGCTGAGGGTAAACGGAAACCGTGATCTACTAACACACCTTTACGTGCTTGGTCACCATTGTACATTCCGCGAATTTGCGGCAATGTTACGTGACTTTCATCTACTACAAGTAAGAAATCTTCTGGTAAATAGTCGAGCAGCGTATAAGGTGTTGCACCTGCTTCACGAAGCGTTAAATGGCGTGAATAGTTTTCGATTCCTGATGTAAAGCCCATCTCACGCATCATCTCTAAATCATAATTAGTACGCTGTTCTAAGCGCTGTGCTTCAAGTAACTTTCCTTCTTCACGAAGCACTTCTAAGCGTTCTTTTAATTCTGCTTCGATATTTTCAATCGCTACTTTCATTTTTTCTTCTCGTGTAACGAAGTGGGATGCTGGGAAGATCGCAACATGTTCACGGTCACCTAATACTTCACCTGTTAATGCATCCACCTCTCGAATACGGTCAATTTCGTCACCGAAAAATTCAACACGAAGACAATGCTCATCACGCGATGCTGGGAAAATTTCGACTACATCGCCGCGCACACGAAAAGTACCGCGAATGAAGTTTAAATCATTGCGATCATATTGAATATCTACTAATTTACGCAGTAATTGATTGCGCTCAATCTCCATGCCTGTACGAAGCGATACGACCATCTCTTCGTATTCTTCCGGATTACCTAAACCATAAATACATGATACAGAAGCGATGATAATTACATCTTGTCTTTCAAAAAGAGCCGAAGTAGCAGAGTGACGTAATTTATCAATTTCATCATTAATACTCGCATCTTTTTCAATGAATGTATCCGTCTGTGGTACATAGGCTTCTGGTTGATAATAGTCATAATAACTAACGAAATATTCAACCGCATTATTCGGGAAGAACTCTTTAAACTCACTATATAATTGTCCTGCTAATGTTTTATTATGTGCAATAACAAGTGTTGGTTTTTTCACTTCTTGAATCACATTTGAAATCGTAAACGTTTTACCTGTACCTGTTGCACCAAGTAATGTTTGATGTTTTTTCCCTGCTTTAACACCCTCCACTAATTCTGCAATCGCTTGTGGCTGGTCACCACCTGGTTGATAGGGCGCTTGTAAATCAAAATCATGTGACATGCGGCTGCCTCCTCATTTTCTCATTCTTCTATTTTAACATATCTCAAACCCTTTTACGAACATACGTTTCTTAATTGGAACAAAAATAAGATTTCTATTAAGTTACCCCTAATAGAAATCCTATGTCATCATTTATTCTTCATCAATCAAAGTGTCTTGTAATTGAATTAATTCTTTTGTAAATCGTTTAAAGGCTTCTTTATCTCTTTCGTCTAACGCGACATCAATTGCTTCACGAAGTAAGCGAATTTGTTGGTCTGCTAGAAGATGTTGTAAAAACATATCCATGTACAAATCGTTCAATAAGTCTTGACCTTGTAACCCTTGACTAAGTGGCTGTTCATTGTTTGGAGAGTTCTGCTGTGAGTAACGATATTCCATCTTCATCACCTCGAATACCTTTTTGCTATTATATGCGAAAAAGATTCAAAAAATCAACTAAAAGAAACTATTTATTTCAAAATTATCTGACTTTATAGAAATAGCCCGTTTTCTAAAAACGCCACTTTTGTCTAAATGTCGTTGCTTATACCTACTAAATCAAATATAATCAATTTAACAAATTCCATTAATTGGTTTTTGTTAAACAAAAGAAAAAGGAGTGTCAAATATGATAAAAGATCGTCTACCTGTTATTCTTTTAGAAGATTTTCGATTTAATGATACAATCCAAGTTCTTGAACCAGTCATTTCTAAAAACAATCAACAACGATTTACATATGTACTTGAAAAACAACGTGAATATCTCATTCAATCTTCTATTAAACGCGTCATTCGAAAATGTTGCTTTCTTTTTGGGACATCATTAGATGAAGCATTGCGTTTTTCACGCACGATTACTAAAGCTACAAATAAACTTCCTATCGTACTTGGAACAACTGAACAACCTTATATTTTAATTCCTACCCTTTCTCCTGATCGTCCCTACACCATGTGGCTCGCACATCATGCCATTTTAAATTGCGATGTAAATTCTAAAGTGGACTGCGTTGTTCATTTAGATAATCAAATCCGTCCATTCTTTAAAACAAATGTCTCAACCGCTACATTACAAACACAACTTACACGTGCGATGTTTTTAAAAAGAAATTATCGTTTATTAAAAGATTTAATGCCTGAACCGATTTCTGAAAATCATGTGGTATTCATCGATTCCAATAACTTAAAACGATTAGATTAAAAAATAAAGAATCGCCGATAGACATCAGGATTCTTTATCTCTCATTTATTAAATTAACGAACGTAAATATGCATTGATGAATAAATCTAAATCGCCGTCCATTACTGCTTGTACATTCCCTGTCTCAGCATTTGTACGGTGATCTTTTACCATTGAATACGGGTGGAATACATACGAACGAATTTGGCTACTCCAACCAATTTCCTTTTGCTCACCACGAATTTCATCTACTTCTGCCTGTTGTTCTTCTACTTTTAATTGATATAATTTCGCTTGAAGCATGTTCATCGCTTTTTCACGGTTTTTAATCTGTGAACGTTCAGCCTGACATGTTACAACAATTCCAGTCGGTAAATGCGTAATACGAATTGCTGAGTCTGTCGTGTTAATATGCTGACCACCAGCACCTGTTGCGCGGTATGTGTCTACTTTTAAGTCTTCTTGACGTACTTCAACCGCAATTTCATTATTGAATTCTGGAATCACGTCACATGATACGAAAGAAGTATGACGACGACCAGCTGAGTCGAATGGTGAGATTCGCACTAAACGATGCACACCTTTTTCGGCTTTTAAATAACCATATGCATTATGTCCTTGGATCGATAATGTAACGGATTTAATCCCTGCTTCATCGCCCGGTAGATAATCAAGTGTTTTCACTTTGAAGCCATGTTTTTCTGCCCAACGTGTATACATACGTAGCAGCATTTCGCCCCAATCTTGTGATTCCGTACCGCCAGCACCTGGATGTAATTCTAAAATGGCATTATTCGCATCATATGGACCACTTAATAATAATTGCAGTTCATAATCGGCTACGCTCTTTTTAAATGTTGCGAGTTCTTCTTCCAAACCTTCATGCAAATCATCGTCTGGCTCTTCTTTTAAAAGCTCTAACGTCATTTCAAGATTTTCTTGTTCCTCTACAAGCCGATGAAATTCATTGACGATTTCTTTTAACCCCTTAGATTCCGCAATGATTTCTTGCGCTGCATTTTGGTCATTCCAAAAATCCGGGTCAAGCATCATTTCATCTGTCTCTTGAATACGTGCCTCTTTGTTCTCTAAGTCAAAGAGACCCCCTAAAATCATTTATTTTCTTCGCTGTGTCATCTAGTGCATTTCGTACTTCTGATAATTCAATCATACATATTCCTCCAAGTAATTTTGATATTTATAACAGAAAAGAGGTTAGCCACAGAATAGGCCAACCTCTCTTTTTCTGATTTATTCAGTCGCACCGTGGCAGTTTTTATATTTTTTACCGCTGCCGCAAGGACATAAGTCATTACGACCGATTTCTTTTTCTTTACGGATTGGACGTTTTTTCTTCGGTTTTGAACCTTCTTCTTTCGGATTCACCGCTTGTCCTTTTGCTACTTCTTCACGCTCTAAGTTCGAACGAATTTCCGCTTTCATTGCGAAACGGGCAACTTCAGAACGAATTGCTGCAACCATTTCTTCAAACATACGGAAACCTTCTTGCTCGTACTCACGTAATGGATCGATTTGTGCATAGGCACGTAGATGAATCCCTTGACGTAATTGATCCATTGCATCAATATGGTCAATCCATTTTGAATCGATTGCACGAAGTAAGATAACTTTTTCGAACTCACGCATACGTTCTTCAGATAGCTCAGCTTCTTTTTCATCGTATGCAGCTTTAATTTTTTCGCGTAGCATCTCAATGATTGCTTCAGGCTCTTTATGCTCGAAGTCTGCAACACGCACTTCACCTTCTGGTAATAGTGTACTACCCACATATGCTTCTAAACCTTGTAAGTTCCATTCAGAAGGTGTATCACCTTGTGTATATGTTGCTACAGCAGTTGTTAGTTCTTCATCAATCATTGATTCAACTAATTCACGCATATTATCTGTTTCTAGCACTTCATAACGCTCTTTGTAGATGATTTCACGTTGTTTACGTAATACATCATCATATTGTAGAAGACGTTTACGTGCATCAAAGTTATTACCTTCTACACGTTTTTGTGCTGATTCTACAGCTCGCGACACCATTTTTGATTGGATTGGTTGCGTATCATCCATACCTAAACGTGTCATCATCGCTTTCATACTGTCTGAACCAAAACGCTTCATCAATTCATCTTCTAATGATAGATAGAATTGTGTCACACCCGGGTCACCTTGACGACCAGCACGACCACGTAACTGGTTATCAATACGACGTGATTCATGACGTTCTGTACCGATTACAGCAAGACCGCCTAATTCAAGAACGCCCTCACCTAATTTAATATCCGTACCACGACCAGCCATGTTTGTCGCGATTGTTACAGAACCTTTATGACCTGCTTCTGCAATAATCTCTGCTTCAAATTCATGGTTTTTCGCATTTAAAATCTTATGTGGGATTTTTAATTTTGTTAAAAGTTGTGATAATAATTCAGATGTTTCGATCGCTACTGTACCAACCAATACAGGTTGACCTTTTTTATGACGTTCTGCGATATCTTGTGCAACTGCATTAAACTTCCCTTGCATTGTTGCATAGATTAAATCTGCGTGGTCTTCACGTACAATTGGACGGTTCGTTGGAATCACGATTACATCCATATTATAAATGTTACGGAATTCCTCTTCCTCTGTTTTCGCTGTACCTGTCATACCTGATAACTTTTGATACATACGGAAGTAGTTTTGGAATGTAATTGTCGCCATCGTCATCGATTCATTTTGAATCTCAACGCCCTCTTTTGCTTCAATTGCTTGGTGAAGCCCTTCTGAATAACGACGACCATTCATAATACGACCTGTAAAGCTATCAACAATCATCACTTCGCCGTCTTGTACTACATAGTCAACATCTAAGTGCATCGCAACATGTGCACGTAACGATTGGTTAATCGCATGGTTTAAACCAACATGTGTTAAATCAAATAGGTTCTCAATATTGAAAGCACGCTCAGCTTTTTCAATCCCTTGTTCTGTTAGCGTTACACCTTTTGATTCAATATCATAGTTATAATCTTCATCTTTTTTCAGCATACGTACAAACGCATTTGATTGTTTGTATAGTGCAGCTGATTGGTTTGCTTGACCTGAGATAATTAATGGTGTTCTCGCTTCATCAATTAAGATGGAATCGACCTCATCAATTACAGCAAAGTGTAATGGACGTTGTACGCGTTCTTCTTTATAAAGCACCATATTATCACGTAAGTAGTCAAATCCAAGTTCGTTATTTGTACTATATGTGATGTCACATGCATAAGCAGCACGTTTTTCTTCTTTTGATAAACTGTTTAAGTTTAAACCTACCGTTAAACCTAAAAATTCATAAAGAGGACGGTTAATCTCAGCGTCACGACTTGATAAATATTCGTTGACTGTTACGACGTGTACACCTTTACCAGTTAGGGCATTCAAATAAACAGGTAATGTACCTGTTAAAGTTTTACCTTCACCTGTTTTCATTTCCGCAATGTTACCACCATGTAATGCAGCACCACCCATTACTTGTACGCGGTAAGGGAACATTCCAAGTACACGCTTCGCAGCTTCACGTACAACCGCAAAAGCTTCTGGTTGAATTTGATCAAGTGTTTCACCATTATTTAAGCGCTCACGAAATTCCGTTGTCTTTTGTTGTAATTGTTCATCCGTTAATGCTTCCATCTCTTTTGAATACGAATCAACCGCGTCTGCAATCTTCTCGATTTTTTTCAGTTCACGTTTATTCGGATCAAAAACTTTATTAAATATGCCAAGCATTTCATTTCACATCCTATATAGTCTTATATTTCATTTTATCATTTTTAAAGTTCTTAGTGCAAACGAACGATATATTTATTTCTCTCGTACGAGTTACTTGGTTTATTTTTTTGAGTCAATTATTTCATTCGACTTAGAAATAGCCTAAATTTTTACTTTCACACGACTTTTTGATTATATCATTAAAAAGGTGCGATATGATAGCATTCTTCATATTTTTTACATCAAAAAGGAGAACTAGCTGAACTAGTTCTCCTTCTATTCTAAAATAAATTATTGGTTTGTTTCAATTAAACCGTACTTGCCGTCTTTACGTTTATAAACAATGTTTGTTTCGTTTGTTTCTGCATCTGTGAAGATATAGAAGTCATGACCTAACAAATTCATTTGAAGAATAGCTTCTTCATGATCCATTGGTTTTAAATCGAATTGTTTTGTACGTACGATTTCTAAACTTTCTTCTGCATCATCCGCTACTCTCTCTGGCTCAAGCTGAATTTGTGCAAAATAAGTGCCTACGCCTTCACGCTCACGGAATTTACGATTCACTTTTGTTTTATGCTTACGAATTTGACGCTCTAGTTTTGCAACTACTTGGTCAATCGCTACATACATATCATCATTTCGATCTTCAGCACGAAGCATTAATTTCTTCATTGGAATTGTAACTTCCACTTTAGAGCTACGATCTTGATAAACTTTTAGGTTGATGTGAGCTGTAGCATCAATTTCCTCATTGAAGTATTTTTCAAGTTTTCGGACCTTATTTTCAGCATACTCTCGAATTGCTGGAGTAACTTCAATGTTTTCACCACGAATGTTAAATGTTAGCATATTAACTCCTCCTTCATGAACCTATATCTACTATATTCTACATTTACCCTGTAACTCCTTCTTTAAACGACGAAAAAATTATAGAAATATAAAAGAAATTTTAGAAAGTGCCTTTTTTAGCATCTAATACTTCTTGTCGACGACGTTGTTTCAACTCAGAAACAATTATATTCTCTAACTGTGTACTTTCCACCATCTCAATGCCATATTGATAACCTTCTGGATGAAATCTCTCCCAGCGAATCACCCCTTGCGATTCAATCGTTTGTTTATATAAACAAAAAGATAGCAAGAGTGGATATTCTTTCTCTTCATCTGTTAGCTGTTTTGTCACTAACAAGTTCATACCACTCGGACTAATATCTAATATTTTACCCGTACGTGTTAAGGCTACTTGCTGGTCCACATTACAACTATATTGAACATCGACAGGCTTAATTAAAATATGCCTGAAAGATTCAGAACGCTTATATTCCATTTTTACTACCTTCCTATCTTTTTAATATTATTTTAATTATACCAAATATAAAATACTTTTATACCACATAGATTATATATAATACGACCATTGTTATAGGATAAACGATGTTTTTGTCGATTTTTTGAATAATTCCTGTTTTTTTAATAAATGAAACACAGCAAGTCATTATAAAAAACACACCTCAGATGTTTTTTCATCCTATGAGGTGTGTTTTAAAAATTACACTTATTTTTTTAGATTATCCAAATATTCTTGTACTTTATAAACAGCCATAAAGTATTTATAGCGTTGTAAAGCTACTTTATCTGCTAATGACAGTGGGCGAATGACCTGTCCTTCAATATTGAAATCTCGGTTAATGAAGTTATATGCCTCATTCGCTTTAACCATTTTCTTTCGAATATCTGTGTACTTTTCCGAATCTATAGTATCTCGTGTTTGATTAATGTCATCATGTAGTTCTTGTGTTTCTTGAATCGTTTTTTCAAAATCTACAATCACTTTAATCGCTTCTGGAATTGTATCGACTTTGCCATCAATTGATGTTGCCATATCGTATTTTTTATATGTTGTATACAATTTCGTTTGTGTAAAGAACTGTTTTTGTAAATCTGTTAATACATTATACGATTTCATCGCTACAATAATGTTTTTAACAAATGTTTTATCGCCTTTCTTCACCTTTAAGAAGTTCGCATCTGCTGCTTCAGCGGCTTTAATATCTTCTTCAATTAATAATAGATAACGTTTTTCATTTTCTGGTTGTGCTGCTGGTCCAAATGCTGAATCATCTTGCTCTAAAATATTTTTCGGATCTTTTGCTAACTTTTTATACGCTGCAATCGCTGTTTTAATTGCTTCTTTTTCCGTTACTGTATATTTTGCTAGAGCTGCTTTTGGATAGGTTACTTTATCAAGTTGTTTTTTAATTGTGATAAGTCCTTCATACAATTTATATTTGGTCACAATTGGTTTATCAACAAATGTCAATCCAATAACTTTTTTACTGCTATCTGTATATTGCTGTGGTACAGATAAAAAATCATAAAATTCAGCTGCTTTAACTACATCTGCATATGTCGAATCTGCATTTAAAGCTGTTACTAAACGTGTGAATTCATCTGCTGTCGCTTTTGCATTATCTTCTTTCTTTCTAAAGCTCAATGAATCACCATATTTCGCATGTAAATCAACTAGTATTTGACCATATACTGAGTAATTATTTTGAGCATTCGTTGTTAACTTTGCATACTCTTTGTATAATTTTAGAGCTTCTACTTCATATGAGTCGCCTTGTGTATCTAATTTTTCATACTTTTTATCAACCGCATGTGCAGCGCGAATATCTTTTTCATCCGTCAATAGACGATTGAAGAAAGTCGGGTCTGCAATCGAATTGCGTACAATTTTTTTAGAACCTGCTGGTAATTTTGTATAGGCTGTTAAAAACAAGTCCATATTTTCAATATTACTCATTGTTTTAGCTGTTGGAGCTGTTGGATTAATTTGCTGATACTGACTATATAAGTCTTTCGACAACATGTAATCTTTGTATTGTTTTAATAATGATGCACTCACGATACTTAAAGCAGTTGAATCCAGTTTATTATATGCTAAGCGCATCGGTTCTAAGCCCGTTACATTGCCTGTATTTGGATCATATGCTTTTACTGCTGCTTCGAATGCATCTGCATTTGCTACAGGAACTTCAAAAGTTAATTTTAATTGTTCTAATTCTGGGCGATACAAGAAATAACCACGTACGCCTAAAGATTCTTTTTCAAAATCACGTACTAATTTTATCGCATCGCGTGCATTGTTTTTACCGCTATTATTTAATGCTTTATAGCGCTCTTCATACTTCATCGCATCTAATAAATTTTGAACTTGCGTATAGTTCAACCAATCAATCGGATTATAGATTACCTCATCAGGTGCAAACTTATCTTTATAATCAAGTTCTGGTTTATAACCAATAATTTCTCCCGTATTCACATCATAAATTGGAATATTATTACCATTCGCATCTTCTTTCAATCCTTCATAACTTGTGTAGTTTGGTGAGTTATTTAAAATCGACATTTGAATCGGGTTAAATTCTTTAAAATAAAGTAAGGCTTTACGCATATTGAGAACATCTTTTAAGTTATCTGTTGATTGACTAAATGCATAGAACCATGCATCATATTTTACCCAGTTACCGTTAATACGCTGATATTCATATAGATTTTGAGCAACGTCTTGAATGAATAATAATTGAATATATTCATCATATTTTTTCATAATTGCTGGATCAACAAATTGAACAAATTCTGGCGCTACTTTTTTATTCTGATCATAAATCGCCTTTAACTGGTGTACATTAATAATTTTACTTGTACGATTAATTGATTGTACACTTTCTTCAAATACAATGGCTGCTTTGATGGCTTTATCGTATTTTGCAGGAACCGCAGTAATAATCCCTTTGTTAATAACATAATTTTTCACATCATCTGTTGCTTTTATATATTCTTTGTACACATTATATAATTTACTTTCATATTTTGTGTCATTCACATTTAATAATTTATACATACCATCAATTTTTTTCGCTTCGATAATTTGTTTTTCGTCATCTAATAAACGTAGTTTAGACTGTACTTTATCTTCAATTTGAATAACTTTCTTACCAAAAGTATCTAACTTATTAAAAGCTTTTTTAGCTGTTAAAATATTTTCACGTTGTAATTCTGTTGTAGGTGTTGCTTTTAAATTAAAAATTTGATTGTAGACATCGACAATTGGCGTTAATTTTTTATAGCGTTTAATTGCTTCTGGATCAACCAAATTATTATATTTTGGATAAGGTTTAATTTGGTTTTCATACGTATTTATAATATCGATAATCCCAGCAATTGTCGTTTTGTTTACAAGCTCATCTGTATAGACTTCCTTGTATACTTCATACACGTCTTTCTCAAAGTCATTCACATAATCCTGCGATGTTTGGAAAACTGCTTTTAGTGCATTAATTTTCGTCGCATTTATTACATATTGTTTAGCTGTATCATGCAAATCATCATAGCTGTTATAGACACTACGCGCATCCTTTGTATAGGTCTTACTCGATTTCTTTAATGCCAGATACTTTTTATCAACAGCCATTGCTTGTTTAATTGCTGCTTCATCCTCTACAAAACCCTCTACATTGTGTCCTAGACCGTCCACAATTAATTTTTTCGGTGCATCCAATTTACTATATAGTTTTGTAGCAGCTAAAATATTATTTAATTTCGCTGTTGTGTAGCTCGGCTTTGATTTTGCCATTAGTGTATCAATCTCTAAAACTGATTTTGCCAACGTATAATCTTTCGCTACTTTTGCATCAATCATTTTCAGACCTGAAGGCTTATCTTTTTCAACTGTTTGATATAACTTTACTAAATTTTGAATATCTGCTTTTGTCGTGTATTGTCCAGCATCTGTTTCAAATTTTTCCACATGATCTAACTGTGTCTTATACGTAATTGGTGCAACACTTAATAAATCCGAAGCAGAAACATATCGAATACTACGGTCATTTTCTTGTGCTGCTTTTTTATATACATCAAATTGTTTCATAATAGCAGCCAGATCATTTTTCGCAATACCATCATTAAAACCTTTTGTCATCGCCTGACCTTTTTTTAGTGCCGCGCCATCATTCGCATAATTTTTTTTGTCACCCACAACCTTATCCAAAGCCTCATCCACAATCGATTTTTGGTCTGTGCCTAATTTCGCATAATTTTTAATGGTTGTATCTAATGTTGTAATATTTTTTTCATAAGGAATACGACCTTGATTACTAATATTAGTAATTGATTGTGGATCGAATCCTGCTGTAATTAAGCGTGCTTGATTCGTAATCGCAAAACTATTTGTTGAATTATAAGATTCTGCCTCTCTCAAATCTTTTACAACAGAAGGAATTGTTTCATACTTTTTATATTCAGCAAGTACTTTTTTATCAACGATATCAATTGGCTTACCTTTTAGCTTCTTACCATCATGAGTTGTTGATGTTATATTTTTATAAAAACCGACAGCTTTTTCAACTAATTCAAGACGTTCGGTCCCAACTGAAGGTGTTTTACCTGGTAAGTTATTAACTGCGTCTTCAAAATCCTGTTTTAACTTTACTTCTATTTTAATCTCTTCATCTAATTTATTCAGTTTGTCATGTTGCTTTGTGAAATCTGAAACTTTCTTCATGACACCCGTCACTGAGTTATTTTGTTCTGTTTTATACTTCTCATGCAAATCGTATGCTTGTTTTAAATAAGATTTATTCGTTGGATCTAATTTTGCATATGCAGCATCATAATTAGAAGCCTGTTGTACAATCGATTGAATACTTAAAAGATAATCAATCATCGACTGTGAACCGCCTAAAATTAATTTCTGATTCGCAGACAATTGATTATAGGCTTTTAAGAAAGCTAAAACATCTTGCGTTTTAGACGCATCAATTTTTGAAAAATCATCGCCAAGCGCTAATTTATTCAGCTTACGCATACTCACGTTAGCAGAATTTAAATTATTGTAATATGTAATCTTCTTCTTAACGGAAGCAGGTACATATTCCTTCGCTGCTTTTTTTAATTTATTGTATTGGACAGAAACTTTTGCGGCTTGTATTTTATAGTTTTTAGAAGATAGTTTAGCTGTTTGTTTTTTTAGCGAATTCACTTGATTCACCATTGGTTGAACAGCTTTTATATGCTTTTGAAGTGTTTTATAGTTGGAAACTTTTTTGCGCTCTGTTTTAGATAACTTTTTATAAGCTGTTTGAGCAGCTAATGTGTTTTTAACATAATTTGATTTTTTTGAGTTGAGTGCTTTAATTTTTGAGATGACAGCTTTTGTTTTTTTCGATACGGTCACTTTTTTCTTGGCACTTACATCCATTGGTTGTGCTGCTGCAA
Organism: Kurthia sp. FSL E2-0154; assembly: GCF_038003625.1. Taxonomy (NCBI): domain Bacteria; kingdom Bacillati; phylum Bacillota; class Bacilli; order Caryophanales; family Caryophanaceae; genus Kurthia; species Kurthia sp. FSL E2-0154. Next base: position 148,693 of record NZ_JBBOPO010000001.1, on the reverse strand, counting down.
GCCATGTCGGTACTGTCAGCATGGAAGCTAAACCAAATGCGATTAATTGCTTTTTCATGAAGGACCCTCCCTATAATAATTTTGTTAAACTAAGTTGTTCATACTATATAATTATTGAATCAATCTATAATTTTTATATCGTCCGTAGGAATACATTATTGAGGAAAAAAGATTTTTGTAACTTTTGTAATGAAAGCAACATTTTAAAAGTCATACCGATATTATAAGAGAATGAGGAGGCGTTTTAACTATGCAAAAAACTGAATTAAAACCAAGCTACTATGATCAATTCGCATGTATTGGTAGTAAATGTGAGGATACATGTTGTGCTGGATGGAAAATTGATATTGATAAAAAGTCGTATCAAAAATATAAAAATGAAAAAAATCCTACTATAAGAGAGGAATTAAAAAAGAATACTCAACGGAATCGTCAGAGCCAAAATGACTTACAATATGGAAAATTTAAATTAGATGCTGATGGAAAATGCACGATGCTTGATGAAGAAAATTTATGTACAATTCAAAAAACATTAGGGGAAAAAGCCTTATGTAGAACTTGTATGGTTTATCCACGACAAAATATACAACTAAACCAAGCAATCGAAAAAAGTTTAGACACATCTTGTCCAGAAGCAGCGCGACTCATCTTATTAAATAAAGACGGAATCAACTTTATTGAAGATGAAGCAATCCAACCGAACTATTGGATTGAGCATGTAGAGAAGAAAGATAATGAATACGCATATTTTTGGTGTAACCGTATTTTCTTTATTAGTGTTTTACAACATAGAAAGCATTCGATTGAAATGCGTTTATTCTTAATCGGTCTTTATATCAAAAAGATGGAAAGTTTATCTCTAAAAGAGCGCATGCAACAAGCTGAAAAATTAAGTGCATATTATATCAGTTTATTAGATGCTTTAGAGACAGATGAATTATTAACATCTTTAGAGGCAAATTATGTTTTACAACAACCTCTAGCAGACTTTTTTTTAAAAGAATTCCATACAAATTCCATGCGATTTAACGAACTTGCAGACCAAGCATTCAAAGACATTGATTTTTCAGTCGAGGATGGTACGTTTAAAGCGTTTATAAAAAAGCATGCGCCAACTTATACAAATGATGAAAACACAAAAATTATTTTAGAGAATTATCTTGTTAACCTCGTATTTGTAAAATATTTCGAAACAAACGAACAAACAAATATTCAATTTTTTTCATACTTGATGATTCACTTCGTACTCTTACGTCTATTAATTATTGGCAATATGGACGTACTCGAATTAAATGATGCAAACATGGTACGAATCATTCAGGCTTTCAGTAAAGCTTGCACACATAATTCAAATTACTTTACAGAAGCAACTCGAATTATTTCTTCACCTGAATATTCACTAACAAGTCAGGCAATGAATTTATTAAAAATTTAAGGCTCTACAATAAATAACGTTGGTGAAGAAAAAAGCACCGAACTCACATGAGATCGGTGCTGGAACTTCACTAGCGTTATTTTTTATGTCAAACCATAGAAAACAAGTGAGTTTCCCGATAGAATAAAAGTCGACTAAAACCCATACTAAAGGAGAGACTCACTTGCACACTACTCATGATATTAAAAATTTACTAGATATACAAGACCCAAACATCACTTTTTCCGATGCATGCGTGGAAATAAAGCAAGATAGAGGAAAGGTATGTAAATTTATTTCCGCTACACTTACCTATATACCGATCCATTGCGCGGTTTGTGGTATGAAAAATGAACACTTTTCCGTGATTAAAAACGGGACGCAAACCTCTCGCATCACGCTGCCACTCACGGGGGTGCATCGTACCTTCCTTTTACTCAAAAAACAGCGCTTCTTTTGTAAAAGCTGTTCCTGTACTTTCGTGGCGCGTTCGTCTATTGTCGATCGCCATTGTTTTATTTCCAATCAAACGAAAGCACGCGTTACGATGAAAGCGACCGAAGCGCAATCCATCACGTTGATTGCCCAAGATGCGATGATTTCGGTGTCTTCTGTACAACGCTTTATTCAAGCGTATGCGAACGAATGCTTGAAACCAACGAATCGACTCCCGGAAAACCTGTCGTTCGATGAATTTAAATACGCCAGAGGGCGCATGGCTTTTCAATATATTGATGCCCAAACCGGCACGATTTTGGATATTTTACCGAGTCGTTTCAGTTGTCATATTAAGAACCATTTCTACACGCGTTACAGCTATCGTGAACGCTGTTCGGTGAAAACCATTACGATCGATATGAATGCCGGATATGAAAAGCTCATACAAGAACTGTTTCCAAAAGCGAAGATCATCATCGACCGATTCCATCTCGTTCAATTGATCAGTCGTTCGATGAATCAACTGCGAATCCAAGTCATGAATGGTTTTAGACGTGGGCACAACGAAGATCAGAAGAAATATCGTCGACTGAAAAGATATTGGAAACTACTTTTAAAAAACGAAAAAGACCTGACCTACACCCTTTATAAACCGTTTGGGTTATTTGGGCAAACGACGGATAGGACCGTTGTCGATACACTATTGAGCTATGATGAACGTTTACAAGTCAACTATACACTGTATCAATCCCTATTAAACGCCATGAAAGACAAAGATATAAACGTCTTACAAACGCTCTTAAAACAGCCTTTACACGAAGAAATTTCACTCGATTTTAGAAGAAGTATACGCACATTAAAGCATCACTTAAGTTCCATTGAAAATAGTTTTATGTATCCATTCAATAACGGAAGAATTGAAGGCATCCACAATAAAATCAAAGTCTTAAATCGTGTTGCCTATGGGTATCGTAATTTCACGAACTACCGTCAGCGGATCTTCATTCATTTCAAATTGAAAAGAGCGAGTTGCGTTTCATAAATGAAACACAACTCGCTCGAAAAAACCGACTCTTTTATTCTATTAAATAATCTCACCAACGTCATTTGACAAAGAACCAAATTTAATCATAATAAAAAGAGTTCAGTTTATAAACTGAACTCTTTTTATTATTTATTCTCTTTTATCAAAATACGTTCCATCTAAATTTTGAAGATGACTATATGGATTAACATAGCGTGTTTCTGACTTCATAGATACTTGAAGTTGTTGCATGTCTTCGCGAATACGTCCTTTATAGTTATGAAGACGTTCGATAATGCCATGATTCAAATCACGTAAATATACTTCTTGCTCATGTCCACGCAGCGGATGTTCACTTACTGCTTGTAATTTTTCGATGGTTTGTCCACGGGCATCTAGTAATTTATTAATTAACGCAATTTGTTCATCACGCTTCTCATCTTTATCTTCTTCAACGAATTCAAGCGTTTGATACAACTTTTCAGATAAAAGAAGAAGTTGTTGAACTAAGTCCATTATATAGAATCTCCAGTAGAAAACTGTTGTTTACGATTAATTTGAATTACTTGTTTCCACGTATCACGGAACTCTGTTACAAGACCTTCTACTTCTTCAACAATCGCTACATCCATCTTCATATTGGCTTCTGATAGACGGGCATACATATATTCATATAAAGCCATCATATTTTTTGACACATCTAAATCCATATTTAATGTTGTCATTAACTCTGCAATAATTGCCTGTGATTTTTGAATGTACATATTTTTTTGCTCATAATTTTTCACTTCAATGGCTTTTTTACTTTGCGTTAAGAATTTTAAACATCCATTGTAAAGCATTAATGTCAGTTCACCCGGGGACGCGGTTGTAAAACTGTTTTGTTTATAAGCATTGTAAGCATTTTGTACTGACAAATCGAACAACTCCTTTTTATTTAAACCTTTTGCTCTAAATTACTGTAAGAACATCGACGATTGAGAATTCGCTTTTTGAATTGCTGACTCCATCGCTGCGAATTGTTTCCAATAACGTTCTTCAATTGATTTTAAACGGTCTTTCCAATCATCAATTTTTGTATTAACGTCTTTTAAATTTCTACCTAGCGTGTACGCATCTTCATTTGAAGAAGCTCTACCAGCTGTTTTTTCAATATTTTTCACTGTATTTTGTGCAGTTGTACGCAATTCTGAAATAAATCCTTTTGTACCTTTGTCTGGGTCGCCTACAAAAACGCGTGATACAGCGTTTGGGTCTGCTTCTAAAGCTTTTGTTAATTTATCTTCATCAACTACTAATTTTCCGTTATCAGACCATACTTCTGACGTAGTAATACCTAATTTCGATAACATATCTTCTGTACCGCTACCATAATTAACGAGTACACTACGCATATCTGAAAGAGCTTTATTAATATTTGAATCACTTTTTAATAAACCAGCTTTTGCTTTTTCTTCCCATTTTTTAATTTCATCATCTTTTAACTCTGCTTTTTGCGCATCCGTTAAAGGTTGATATGAAAGATTTTTCTTTTCTGATACACGTTTATTTAAATCTTCGATTAAACCATTGTAAGTATTAACAAATTCTTTTACTTTATCAACAATGGTTTTTGTTTCCGTTGTAGAAGATACTTTCGCAGGTGCATCGGTTGCCGCTATGTTATTCGTTACATTGATTACATAGCCCGATACATTGTATTTATTCGATGTACTTTCCATTTTGACACCGTTCACAACCATCGAACCATTTGTGCCTTCTGCAACTTTACCTGTCGCATCTGCTAAACCAAGTTTTTGGAATAATTGGTTTCCGTCTGCACTAATTTTAATCGAACCTTCTGCACCAGTACCGGTTGAGTTGGCAGATAAAGAAATCTTACCATTAGACATCAACGCAGTTGCACCAACACCCGAAGAATTAATTCGTTGTAATACATCGCTTAATTTATCATTTTCACCATATTTAATCGTTTTTTCTGTGTATGTGCCTTGATCGTTAATAGCTTTAATAGTGAACTCTCCGTCACCATTTAGACCAAGCTCCTTCATCGTTGTTGCATCTGTAAAAACTGGTTTGGCAACTTGTACTTCGTTACCTGTCAATCCAAGGTCTTCAACTGTAGCACCTGATGATACTTTTTGTCCCGCTGTGGCGACTGTTGCTTCTGTAATTGTTAAATTTCCTGAAGCTGTGCTATTCGCTGTAGCAGAAATTGCAGATGAAGTACTCGTAACATTTTTAGCATTCCAACTTTTTGATAAACCATAGTCAGCAAAAATTCCTGTTTCAAATGATGATAGTGCCGTATTTACTTCACGATACGCATCGCGTTTCCACTCATATTTTTGTTTTTGTTGCTGAAGTTTCTCCATTTGAGCACTTTCAGCTTTCATTAATTTCTCCATAATCGAATCAATATCCATTCCAGACGCAAGACCCGTTACTTTATTTTTATACTGTAAATATGAGTAAGATGATTTTGCTGTATTCGAATTATTAATATTATTCACCATAAAACTCGTCACTCTCCTTATTATTTAATGGAATGAATAGTGTATTTTCTAATTTAGCACATTTTGCAGCTGTATTATAGATACGCATATTCGAATTTTGAAATGCTCGATTGAACCACCTTTTATAAGTTAGTAAATTAGGTGTTGTATGAATAGTACTGCCATCATTCGCTATAATTTCAATTAACTTTTGATATTTTCCTACCTCTCTATTTGAGGTAGAATTTTCAGCATGTGTTTGTTTAGCTGAAAAGCCTAAATCTTGACCAAATAAATATACTTCTTCATAACCTAGCCATTCAATGAGCGAAAAAGTAGTCGTTGCTACAGAACCACCTGTTGAAAAAAGCGGTTGTTCATGTTTTTCCGCAAACTTCTCAGCCAATTCAAATCCTTCTTGAAATAAGATTTGCTTTTTCCCCTGATGTTGCTGAACAGCTCGGTAATTTGCCGTACTTAAAAAATATAGATCTCCGGTAAAATCTACTGGTATTTGTTTCGAAATCTCATCTAATGGATCCGTTATAACAACTGCTTTTGGAACTATATCATGTTTTAGTAAAACCCTTAGAGCAGAACCCACACAATAAATATCTAGTTCTCGTACTTTTGATTTCAAAAATAAAACTGTATCATCTAATGAAGGACCAGCTGAAACTAGTGCTGCAATTTTACGATTATCAGACCGCTTATTTATTGGTGTAAAGTTCGCAATATTATATTGAAAATTTTCTTTTAGCTGACTTTCGCTTTTTTTATAAGATGCCTGTCTAATCTTAATGTCTTGTAAAAATTGATGTAACACCTGATTATCGCCATTTTCTACTGCACGGACATAAGATTGTGGAACAACGATATGTGCTACACTTGACATTGATTGATTCTTCAAGGGTTGCACATTGGGAAGTCGAATGTATTGTTTCGCATTATATTTATTATACAATCGTTCTTCTTCCGCATCTAAAAATACATATCGAACGACACTATTTGGTACTCTTTCAACTAAATAATCTAGATGATACCCCAGTCCAACTCCAATCAAAATATATTCCTTTGTCTCAACTTGAATTTCTGTTTCCATGTATGTTTCAACGGCACGTAATGGATTATATTGGCTATAAATATGCGTATCATTTAATTTTAAAATCTTTTGCCCATTTCTTGCTTCTTCAACAGACCATTTCATCATTATTTATTCCTTTTCCTTATATTGAGCGGTCGACAATATTACCCAACATTTTTTGCATCTCATAATACGCATTCAATAGCTCTTTAGGTGGAATCTCTTTAATTACTTCTTCTGTCTTAGCATCGACCACTTCGACGTAATATTTACCTAAACCTTCATGAAAAATAAATTTTGAGTTTTTCTGTGCGTGTTCCATAAATTCATTCAACTTATTTACAGCAATTTGAAAAGCCTCTTTTGTTGGTTGTCCTTGTTCATCTGTCATTTCAGAAATAACTGGATTTGACACTACATTACTTGACGTAACGTTTGAAACAGGATTTTCTTGATTCTTTTGTGTATACAAAGTGCTTTCTACTATTTTATCAGATGAAATTTTCATACTCCGCTTCTCCTTTGTAAAAAACTTATTAGTCTTATTATCGACCACAAAAAAAAAACATTCAGTCTCGCAAAAAAAGGCTCTACAATAAATAACGTTGGTGAAGAAAAAAGCACCGAACTCACATGAGATCGGTGCTGGAACTTCACTAGCGTTATTTTTTATGTCAAACCATAGAAAACAAGTGAGTTTCCCGATAGAATAAAAGTCGACTAAAACCCATACTAAAGGAGAGACTCACTTGCATACTACTCATGATATTAAAAATTTACTAGATATACAAGACCCAAACATCACTTTTTCCGATGCATGCGTGGAAATAAAGCAAGATAGAGGAAAGGTATGTAAATTTATTTCCGCTACACTTACCTATATACCGATCCATTGCGCGGTTTGTGGTATGAAAAATGAACACTTTTCCGTGATTAAAAACGGGACGCAAACCTCTCGCATCACGCTGCCACTCACGGGGGTGCATCGTACCTTCCTTTTACTCAAAAAACAGCGCTTCTTTTGTAAAAGCTGTTCCTGTACTTTCGTGGCGCGTTCGTCTATTGTCGATCGCCATTGTTTTATTTCCAATCAAACGAAAGCACGCGTTACGATGAAAGCGACCGAAGCGCAATCCATCACGTTGATTGCCCAAGATGCGATGATTTCGGTGTCTTCTGTACAACGCTTTATTCAAGCGTATGCGAACGAATGCTTGAAACCAACGAATCGACTCCCGGAAAACCTGTCGTTCGATGAATTTAAATACGCCAGAGGGCGCATGGCTTTTCAATATATTGATGCCCAAACCGGCACGATTTTGGATATTTTACCGAGTCGTTTCAGTTGTCATATTAAGAACCATTTCTACACGCGTTACAGCTATCGTGAACGCTGTTCGGTGAAAACCATTACGATCGATATGAATGCCGGATATGAAAAGCTCATACAAGAACTGTTTCCAAAAGCGAAGATCATCATCGACCGATTCCATCTCGTTCAATTGATCAGTCGTTCGATGAATCAACTGCGAATCCAAGTCATGAATGGTTTTAGACGCGGGCACAACGAAGATCAGAAGAAATATCGTCGACTGAAAAGATATTGGAAACTACTTTTAAAAAACGAAAAAGACCTAACCTACGCCGTTTATAAACCGTTTGGGTTATTTGGGCAAACGACGGACAGGACCGTTGTCGATACATTATTGAGTTATGATGAACGTTTACAAGTCAACTATACACTGTATCAATCCCTATTAAACGCCATGAAAGACAAAGATATAAACGCCTTGCAAACGCTCTTAAAACAGCCTTTACACGAAGAAATTTCACTCGATTTTAGAAGAAGTATGCGCACATTAAAGCATCACTTAAGTTCCATTGAAAATAGTTTTATGTATCCATTCAATAACGGAAGAATTGAAGGCATCCACAATAAAATCAAAGTCTTAAATCGCGTTGCCTATGGGTATCGTAATTTCACGAACTATCGTCAGCGAATCTTCATTCATTTCAAATTGAAAAGAGCGAGTTGCGTTTCATAAATGAAACACAACTCGCTCGAAAAAACCGACTCATTTATTCTATTAAATAATCTCACCAACGTCATTTGACAAAGAGCCCAAAAAAATCTTCATAAAAAAAGAGATGTTTTATATAGTATGGTACCTGTAGTTAGGACACTCGATAAAAAGAGTGTTTTAATCACAGGTATTTTTTTATATACTTTACATTCAAGCTATAGGAAGAAGGCGACGTCATGAGTAAAATCATATTTACAAAGCAAGAGATCGAAACACTTCAAAATAATACGAATGTAGCACGTGTTAGTGAGCGTGCTATCACTTATACAGATGCTTTTAAACATAAATTTTTAGATGCTTATTTAGCGGGGAAACTGCCACGTCATATCTTTGAAGAAAACGGCTTCGATGTAGAGGTAATCGGAATGAAGCGTATTGAACAATCTGCTTATAGATGGAAGAAAGCTTATGAAAAGGATGGGTCAATCGGACTTACAGATTCAAGGAAAAGTAATTCGGGTCGACCTTTAATCCGTGAACTGACATCAACTGAAATCATTGAAAGACAAGAGGCTCGAATTAAACTATTAGAAGGTCAAGTAGCGTTATTAAAAAAGCTCGAAGTGACCGAAAGGAGGCTGCTAAACGCCAGAGAAAGCCTAAATCCAAGTAGTATCTATCTATTGATTTATGAAACGGTGGAACAGAATCAATTGAAGCGAATGACGGCTTATTTCTGTGCCCTTTTAGACGTCTCACGCTCTGGATATTACAGTTACCTAAAAGCCCGTTCTAGCCGTCAAGCCAGAGAGCAACGCGACGTAGAAGCGAAAGAAATCATATTAAAAGCCTTTGAGCGACGTGGTTATAAGAAAGGGTCTCGTTCCATTAAAATGATTCTGGAGAATGACTTTCATCTTATCTTTAGTCGTAAAAAAATCCAAAGAATTATGAAGAAATACGGCATCATTTGCCCTCATCGAAAGCCGAATCCTTATAAAAAAATGGCGAAAGCTACACAGGAACATCAAGTGGTTTCAAACCAATTAAACCGAAAATTTAAGCAAGGTGTTCCGGGAAAAGTATTATTAACCGACATTACTTACTTGCCATATAACGGTAATTGTATGGCGTATTTGTCGACCGTAAAAGATGCCTCTACCAATGAAATTCTAGCCTATCATGTTTCAGATCGAATCACTTTAGACATCGCAACGCAAACCATCCATAAGTTAGTCAACAACAAGAAAGTCACTCTCCATAAAGATGCCTTCATCCACTCAGATCAAGGAAGCCATTATACAAGTCCTCGATATCAAAAGTTATTAAAGCAATATGGTTTAGGTCAATCGATGTCTAGAAGAGGTAACTGTTGGGATAATGCGCCTCAAGAATCGTTCTTTGGACATTTAAAGGACGAAGTAGATTATCAATCGAGTAAAACATTACAAGAATTAAAGACAAAAATAAATCATTACATGGTTTATTACAACAACTATCGTTATCAGTGGAACTTAAAAAAGATGACTCCTATTCAATATAGGAATCACCTTCAAGTTGCTTAATCTCTTTTTTTATTGTGTCCTTGACATAGGTGCCAGTTTATATATAACATCCCCTTTTTTCTTTATTATTTAAAATATGACAAAACAAAATCTACATCTGCTTCATTCATCTGTGGGTGTAATGGTAATGTTAATGCACGTTCATACCATTGTTCTGCCTTTGGACATATCCCTTTTTTATAGCCCAATTCTTGATAATATGGGTGCCAATATACTGGAATATAATGTACATGGACGCCTATATTAGCATTTCTTAAATCTTCAAATACTTCTTTACGTGTTTTACCTAGAACGGTTTCATCTAGTTGAGCAGAGTATAAATGCCAACCTGATTGTGTATTTGCTAACTGTTTTGGTGCTTTTAATGTCGGTAACTGATTAATTTTTTCGGTATATAAATTCGCTAGTTCTTGTCTTTTTTCAATAAACTCATCTAGACGATTCATCTGTGAAATACCTAAAGCTGCTTGAATATCAGTCATGCGATAATTATATCCCAAATCTGTCATTTCATAATACCAATCACCTTGCTCTTTTGCATAGGCTGTTTGTGTAATACCATGCCCTCTAAATAAACGGAGTTTTTCATAATATGTACGATTATTTGTAACAATCATACCGCCTTCACCTGTGGTAATTGGTTTGACAGGGTGAAAACTAAACATCGTCATATCTGCAGTGGCACCGACTTTACGTTTTTTATAACTAGCACCAAGAGAATGAGCGCCATCTTCAATAATCACTATATTATGTTTCTTACCGATTTCCATAAAAGCATCGATATCAACTGGTTGCCCTGTAAAATCAACTGGAATAATGGCTTTTGTTTTTGAAGTAATCTTTTTTTCTACTTCTTTTGGATCTAAATTGTAAGTCTCTTCATCAATATCCGCAAATATAACTTCGCCCCCCATATAGCGCACACAATTAGCACTCGCAGCAAACGTAATAGGCGTTGTAATCACTTCATCACCTTGTGTAATACCCGCTGCATAACAAGCTGCATGAAGCGCCGCTGTGCCATTTGAAAAAGCAACAGCATAAGTCGCACCTACATAATCTGCCACTACTTTTTCAAATTCACTAACTTTTGGTCCCGTTGTTAAATAGGGTGACTTGAGTGTTTCGATTACAGTTTTGATGTCTTCATCTGAAATCTGTTGTGTACTGTAAGGTAAAAAATCAGTTCTTTTTTTCATTCAAATCACTCCGTTAAATTAAGTCGTCAAATGTAATAGGTGTTCCCATTGTATAACTTTTTTTAGCTACTTTTCCGATAAGATTAGGATAATATTTTGGCTCTAATCCATATCCAGGACGTACAATTCGAATATTTTCTTCTGTGAAAGATTCACCTGCTTGAATATCCTTCGCAACATAAATAGAACGTCTAAATTTTAATGACGCCTTCTCTTTCTCTGTTGGACCATACGTTACTTTACCAATTGCTTGCCATGCACGTTCCGTTTCTTCTACTAGTGCTTTCATTTCAGCAGGTTCCATTGAAAATGCTGCATCCACGCCACCATCCGCGCGACTTAACGTAAAATGCTTTTCAATAACTGTTGCACCCAACGTAACTGCAGCAACTGCCACGCCAGTTCCCATCGTATGATCAGATAATCCCACTTGCACATCGAATAATTCGCGCATATGTGGAATCGTTGCAATATTTGTATTTTCTGGAGTAGCAGGATATGTGCTTGTACATTTTAATAGAATTAAATCTTTACAGCCATTCTCTTTTGCTGTTCTAACTAACTCATCTAATTCTGCTGCGTTCGCCATACCCGTTGAAACAATCATCGGCTTTCCTGTAGCTGCAACTTTCTTAATTAGAGGTAAATCTGTATTTTCAAATGATGCAATTTTATAAAGTGGTACATCTAAAGTTTCTAAAAAGTCGACAGCTGAATCATCAAAAGGTGTACTAAATGCTACCATGCCCAACTCTTTTGCACGGTTAAAAATAGGTTCATGCCATTCCCACGGTGTATAGGCTTCATTGTATAAATCGTATAAATTTCTACCTTTCCAAAGGTTCCCTTCATCTTCAATCAAAAAACCTTTTCCTCGAACATCTAATGTCAATGTATCCGCCGTATATGTTTGGATTTTCAACGCATGTGCACCTGACTCTGCAGCCGCTTCTACAATTTCTAAAGCTCTTTCTAAAGACTGATTATGATTACCAGACATTTCTGCAATAATAAATGGTCTAGCGGTAGCTCCTATTTGATATTGATTTATTTTAATCATTATATCTCCTCTTTCTTTTTTGCAAATATAATAACATCTCGGCCTAAACCTTCTTTTGCTAACGTGCGGTATAACTTATTTTTCACATCTACATTATACTTAAATAAATTCTTTTCAAACTCTTTTCTTTTTTTATGACAACTTCTACCTAATTCACTTTTCCCTATATAATTTTCACCCATTAAAATAAAAAGTTCCATTGGAAAACTAGTAGTAGTATCTAATATTTCAAAACCTGATTCTTCTAATAACTGACTTAAACTTTCAAAATTGAAATAGTTAATATGTTCTAGAGGTGTAATCCACCAATCGCTTTTATTATTTATTTCAGAAGCAATTAACTGCAATTCATTAAAATCATTAGGTACAGCAACACAGAATATCCCTTCACTAGCTAAATTATTATAAATTAATTTTAAAGTGTCTTTCACGTGAATCATATGTTCTAAAACATGATTCATATGAATTACTTGAAACTCACCTAAACCTTCACTAACTTTATTTGTATAAAAATCTCTAACTATATTTAAACCTTGCTCTATCCCATAAGAACTAGCCATGTGCGATGGTTCAATCCCCGTCTCTTTCCATCCTAATTTTTTAGTTTCATTTAAAAAGTACCCTGCACCTGTTCCAATATCTAATACGTTAATCTGTTTCTTAGTAATTAGATAGGAGGAAATTTTACTTACTCTTTCACTATAAACTTCACTCCACCATTCCCGATCTTCTTCTAAGTTTTTAATATAATTCATACGATTCTTTTGATAATATTCATCTGAATATAATAATTCATTATTTTCTTGTGTTGGGAAAGGATATACATGTGTAAATCCACATGTAGTACAATTAATAATTTCAAAACCGTTCTTTTGGGTTACTATATCACCTTGATGTTTATGCATTATTCTCTTCCTCTCTATTTATGTAAATATGAAATAATATGATGTACTGAGCGTTCAAACTCATTAGGTTCTCTTTGGAAATTAAGTAAACTAGCAAATTCCGCATTATTCCAATGTGCTTTACGATTTAAAATTAAATACAATAACTTATAATCTAATGTTATTTTCAAAAACGGCTTCGAGAATTGACTTTCTGTTACAACTGTACAAGGTTCTTCACACATTGGAATTTTATATAAGTATCCCTGTTTCGCATCAATATACAAAGTAGTGTTAATTTGCATATCATGATAAACTTCTTTCATTTTTTTTATCATTCTTTGATGTGCAATTTTAAAATCCTCTAATAAATTCACTTCTTCAATATCTTCAAAAGAAAAAGTATACTCTTTTTTTCCTAATACATTCTCTATATAATTTTCACGATATTCTTTTGTTGGAGGAGAAAATTCATTCGATTTTTCCTCGGTATTCAAATCAAAATAATCGCCAGAGTTCACCATAATTACTTTTGTAGCTATCTTATTCGTATTTAATAAATCCGTAACAGTTCGTTCAACTTCTTCAAAAGGTGTAGCAGCTACATATTGGTTCAAAAACCATTTCTCTCCACCTAATACCCTTTGCGCTGCAAAGGGCATCACATATTTAGGTTTTAAATCTTTACAATAATTTACCAGTCGATTTAAACATTTTAATTTAATTTTTTCTTTTTCCACTAATTTTTCATCATGAGAAAAGTTATCGAAGCATTGTGGATACGGACTAGCACCATTGTAACTAGTTAAAAGATAATCTATTTTCTTATATTTATTTTTTATATATGTATTCATTGGAAATGATAGTTCGTAAGGACAATCATTTGTGTTAACAACAACCTTATCTCCAGCTTGAAAAACAGCAAGCGAATCTATTTGTAAAGATTTTTCATAGCTTTGGGATACTTGACACCCAAAGAATTTATTACATATTAATGGATTACAATCATCTGCTGCTAATATTTCAATGGTAAAATCTTCAATTATTTGATAACTTTCTTTATGTCCTAACTCAATGATATTATTAAATCCTAACCCCTTCAATTTATTATAAACATGCTTCTCCTCATAACAATGAATTAAAACTGGTATCTCTTTGTTATAATATTTCAATGTTTGTGAATCTAAATGATCTTCATGAATGTGGGATATATAAATTGCATCTACGTTTAAATAATCATTTATATTTAAATTGATTGGTGGATAATGATATAATCCACCATAACATATACTTTCACTCAACCATGGATCACAGATAAGCTTTTTCCCTTCATATTCTATCAAAACACATGCATCTGTAAGATAATATACTTTCATTTTTATTTCTCTCCTCTTATACACTTTAAATATTTTTTAGTTAAATCGGGACCATTATATGCAATTACATCTAATATAGACATATACGGTATAAAATCGTCTATTTTAAAATTATCGTATTCAACTACTTGTGTGTTAAATATTTGGATTTTAATATTGGACTTTCTGAATAAACCTTCTTCTTCTATATACTCTATAGATCCTGGAGCGCTTATATACTCTTCAGCACTCAATTCTTCACAAATTTTTAGTAAGTATTCCGATTTTTTCCCTTCTAATTTTAAAGTTGAACTAAAAATAATTTTTGTATTAATATCCAAATATTTCATTACTTCTTGTATAAACTGAATATTTATATCTCTTAAAAGAAGCGAAGTATTATTAAGGATGGACTTTTCAAAGATATAAATTATATCTTTAAAATAGGGTGCACCTGTATAAGCTTCTTTTATAAGATTGAAATGCTTTATTTTCCATTCATGATTTACTATTTCAACATCTTTGATTATTTGATTTCTTAAACCTGTTTTTTTTACCGGCACCGTTAACCACTTCTCTTGTCCCTTAAAATTAATTCTATTTCTTTGTTGCCAAGACCTTCTTGAAAATTGAACATCTTCTAAAAAAACGAATACATCTACATAATCAATCATCGAAAAATAGCCTGCCCAAGGCAAATATGTTGGCTGCATAATAGCACATTTCATTACTAATCATTCCATTCTGTTCTTAATAAAGAATAAACTAATTGATTTTTATAATTTTCACCATCAAAAAATGAATCTCTTTCTATTCCTTCTCTTACAAAGCCAACTTTTTCATATAAATGGATAGCTATATTATTACTTGGAAATACTTTCAACCAAATTCTATGCAATTTTAATTCATCAAAAAATATGCTTACAGACTTTCTAATAGCTTTTTCAGCATATCCTCTTCCCCTTATATCGGTTTCACCTATATATATTTGAAAAAAACCACTATCATGCTTTAAATTCAAATGAAGTAGAATATTTCCTATATATTTTTTTTCTGCATAAATTGCTTTAATAATAAGGTTTTCAGCACTTAAAAACCATTTTTTATGATTTTCAATCGTTACACTATTTTGTATGCCGAAATTCTCCTTAATTAACTCATCATTCAACCACATAACTGTTTTTTCAATATGATGCATACCATAATCTTTTAATACTATATCATTCAAATTAAGCATCTCCTCTAATTATTTTTATAATTCTATTGGTACTTTCCGGATCTATGATTTGATGACTATTTTTAGAATATATCTCTAACTTTTTGTTATTATTTATAAAATTATTTACGCTATGAATAAATTCTTCGTTTTTAATTTTACTAGCCTCACCCAAATAACAACAAATTTGTGCGTTATGCAACTTTTCCAATATAGGAACTTGATTAGTTGCTGTTGTCAGGTATAACGTAGGGATACCTAATGCCGCTCTCTCCCAAGTTGTAATGCCTGGAGCCCCAATAGCCATATTACATTGACTCAAAACATCTTCCATGTTAGGGATATTTCTATATAATTTTACTTTACCAATATATTTTTTTTCCAAAAAAATCAATTGATTATAATAACGATAGTTACTTCCTACAACAATAAATAGCTGTATGTTTTTAAAGTTTTCTAATAATAATTCCGCATATTTCAAGGTATAATTATGCACATCTACTCCTCCAAAAAATATATGAATTTTTTTTATATTGAAATCTAACTTTCGATTTGACTTCGTATATTTTAAGAATTCTTTTCTTAAAATCATATATTTTGTCCCTAGTAAAAATCTTGTATTTTCTTTATGATTACTAGAAAACTTAGCTTTAAGTTTCTCCGCTCCATAAGATGGATTCAAAAAAAAATCACATTTATGATTTTTTTCTTCTTCATCATCAATTACAAGAATTTTTGACACGTACGGTTCTACAGCTTTTTCCCATTTATAATCAATCCCATAATGATCTATGATTAGTAAGTCTATACTTACTAAATTCAAATATTCAATTACCTCATGTGCATCTTCTAATAAATTTGATTTCATCCATTCTAAATTAGGCTCATTTATTTCTAATAATTTAATTAACTTATACTTCTTTGATTCTATTATTTTCTTCTGTTCATCATTAATTGATCTACAAATAAAGATGACACTATCTTCACCTTGTGAAAAATTTTGTGCCAATGTTAAACATCGCATAAAATGTCCTGTTCCTAAATCCTGTGAAGAATCTACCCTTATTGCAATATTCATTACTTCACAACCTGACTATAAAACTTTTTTTTGCACAATATCACGATTAATTTGTGCAATTTGAGGGTTTTTTAATAAAAAATCGATAACATTTGAACTCGATACAAGTGGATTCTTAAAATGACTAGCAATCTTTGATAGTACTTCATAATCTTCTTTTGTATCCAACGTAATTCGCAATTGCGGCTGTTGATTAGCTTTAGAGACTTCGTATACCGCTCTTTTAAATTCATTTTTATATTCATACGCATAGTAGGTTACATGTTCATAATGTCGTTCTGCATGTGCGTGTTCTGTAATATATTGTAAGGCACGATAAGAAATAGCTTCTACTGCTAAACCACGTGGTAACTCACCTTGTAAATCTATAATATCTAAACTTGTATTATTGAGCTTTTCTACTAATTCCGAAGCCAGTTCATAATCCACAAATGGACAATCTGCTGTTACACGCAATATATAATCTGGCTTTATATCTTGAACTGCCTCCATATAACGTTGTAAAACATTTGTTTCAGACCCTCTAAAACAATGTATTTGATTTTCTAAACACCATTGTTCTACTTGATTATCTTTTTCCAAAGTAGAAGTTGCAACGATTACATCTGCTACTCCTTTAATCTGTTTGCATCTTTCTGTCACATAGTGTAAAGTCGTTTGCTCTCCCAGTGGCATAAGTATTTTTCCAGGTAAACGAGAAGAACCCATTCGCGCTTGTATAACGACTACAACTTTCATTATGTTTCCTCCCTTATTTATATATGTTTTCTTTCTACTACATTAATATCGGTTATTTTTAATAAAAATTATCTATTTATCTCAAATAAAAAAATGCAGTCAAATTGACTACATTTTTTCCACTAATTCTCTTAATTCTTCGACTGTTAACCAATGTTCATTATGGTTACTAATATAGTTGAAATCATCTGGTAGCGTCTTTCCGCCTTTTGCATAATCAGCTGACCACCAATTGAATTCAGGTTGAATGACATAGTAATCATCAAATTCAATTGTATGACGGGCATCATCTTCTGTAATCATTGCTTCATGTAGTTTTTCACCAGGACGAATTCCTACAATTTCAATTTTACACTCTGGACCAATTGCTTTTGCCAAATCGATCACATTCATACTTGGAATTTTCGGAACGAATAATTCACCACCATGCATGCGTCCCAAACTATCAATTACAAACTGAACACCATGTTCTAATGTAATCCAAAAGCGTGTCATACGCTCATCTGTAACTGGCAATGTACCTGTTTCGCGCATCTTTTGGAAGAAAGGTACTACGCTACCACGGCTACCTACAACATTTCCATAACGAACTACTGCAAATTTTGTATGTTTATCACCTACATATGCGTTTGCCGCAATAAATAATTTATCTGAAGCTAACTTTGTCGCACCATATAAATTAATTGGACTACATGCTTTATCTGTTGATAATGCGATTACTTTTTCTACACCTTGATCAATCGCTGCGTCGATAATATTTTGCGCACCATGAATATTGGTTTTAACTGCTTCAAAAGGATTATATTCGCAAGCCTCTACATGCTTCATCGCTGCTGCGTGAATCACAATATCAACACCATCAAATGCACGATATAAACGTTCTTTATCACGAACGTCCCCAATAAAGAAACGAACACGTTCATCCGTAAATTGTTGCTTCATTTCATATTGCTTCAACTCATCGCGTGAAAACACAATAATTTTTTTAACACCTAACGTTAAAGCCTTAGTAATAAACTTTTTGCCGAATGAACCCGTACCACCTGTTACAAGTACTGTTTTATTTTTCAACATATATTTCCCTCTAATCTACACGTAATTTTTCAAAGTAATCTGCAATTTCATATTCAAATAAATCGGCTACTAAATAAAAGTCTTCTTGCATTAATGCCTCATTAATATTATTTAAATAATCAATTAGCAAAGATTGGTTTAATTCCATCTGAATTCCTTGTTCAGTAAAATGATTATTTACAGCAATTAACCACTCCATGCCTTCTGAAAAATCAATGATATTCTTTAAAATATCCATGTTCTCTTTTCGTAATTCTTCTGCAATTTTAATACATCCTGCTGGTACTTTTTTAATGTATTCATCATATGAATTTTTTAAATCTTTCAACTCATCATTCATTTTTCTTCGCTCTCTTCTTTTAGAATTTCATTTAATCGTTCTATATATTTTTCTATCATTTCAATACTTTCTGTATATAAAACGGTTATATATTCTTTGACACGTTTAAATTCATCATATTTACTCTCATTTGGTGAAGGCAGAAATCTATGCTCTGCTGAAGTAATAATAGGTTCTAATAGTATATCCATACAAGATTTTTCATATAGTTTGTTTAAATTACTTTCAATTTCACCTATTTTTGCAATACCTTTTTTCGAAAATAATACACCATTTTCATTTTTTATAACACGTAAACCTTTATTTAATAACTTTAAAATTTCATCGTACAATTTAAACTCATTTTCTAAGATTGTTTCTGTCTTATATTTTTCTAATTTATCTAAAGAAATTCTTTCCACTTCTGAAGTTGCATAACTCTCTAGAAATTGTTTAAATGAAATTTGAGAATATCCATTAACCTTAGCCCCACCCTCTGTACAATTAAAAACTTTATTACTGTGTGGTTGAGCCATGTTTAAATCTTCGAATGTATTAATCATACCTTTAAATATTTTACTTGAACAAACCTTTTCTCCATAATAACCTTCAACCATAACTTTTGAAACTTCACTAGCTACTTCATTATTCTTATTCCCTGCGGAATGTGTTTGATTATTTGTATAAGCTAAATCTTGTCCAATTAAACAAATTGGCCCCGTTGTAATGAATTTTGCAATAGATAGTGCAAAATGTGCAACAGATCCACCACCAGACATAATTGGAAAATTCCGATTCACTTTATCATTCAAATTTTTTTCAAATTGAGGCCGTGAATGCGGAATAAATAAAAAGGCATTTTCTTTAAAAGATTCTCGTACTTTGTAGTGTAGAATAGGTGAATAAATTAATTCAATATTTTTCAGCGATAAATTTTCAAAATGTCTAAAATTATTAATTCCACCATCAATACTCACTACGTAATTTGGAATAATATCGGCATCTAGTAATGAATTAATGGTCGAACCAGCACAAATTAAAATAAATCGATTTCTATACATTTTTAAAAGTGGTAGCTGCTTTGTAAGAGATGGTCCACTAGAAGCTACTACAATAGGACAATTGTATTTTTGAGCTAATTCATTTAAAGAATGATCTTGTACCATTTTTTTTAAATTCATTGCATAATTTATTTGCCAATCTACTGCAAAGTGATTCATAGTATGAATATTAACTAATTCTCTTTCTTGTGCTTCTTTCACTAAATTTGCTATTTCATGAACTTCTGTTAAAAATATTTTTTTATAATTGGGTGAGACAATAAAAGTCATTTTATTTGTCATGCCAGCTAGTAATCCAATGTTATTTCTTATTTCTTCTATTTCTTTTGTCTTAAACACATATACATTTTGATTTGTATAATCTTTTATTTTTAAAGTACCATTATCTATTAATGGGTCAATAACAATAATAGGCTCATTATAAATTCTCTTATCTAATAAAGAATCAACTAAATAGCCCATTCCATAACCGAAAATAATGTGCAAATGATGTGGCTGATATGCCTCTTCTGCTAACTTTGCTCCTTCTAATGAAGGCTTAAATTTACTATGCAAATAATAACCATTTACTTTTACTGTAGTTAGATTATCTCTAGTCTTTTCGAAACTTACATCATATGTTGGATTCATTTTATACACCTCTACTATACTTATCGTCATCTATTTAAATTTCTAAATAAAAAAACTTCCCAAATGTAATTTGAGAAGTTTTTTTGTGTAGAAATTATTGTAATAATTGAAGAACACCTTGTGGTTGTTGGTTCGCTTGCGCAAGCATAGATTGAGCAGCTTGTGATAAGATGTTGTTCTTAGTGAATGCCATCATCTCAGCAGCCATATCTGTATCACGGATACGTGATTCTGCAGCTGTTAAGTTTTCTGATGTAGCACCTAAGTTGTTGATTGTGTGCTCTAAACGGTTTTGAACAGCACCTAATTTAGAACGTTGTGTTGATACAGCAGAGATTGCTTTATTAACTGTTGAAATTGCTTTATCAGCACCTGTTTGCGTAGAAACATTAACACCACTAATTCCTAAACCTTTGGCACCCATAGAAGAAATTGATAATTTAATAGATTGTCCTTCGTTTGCACCAATTTGGAACACTTTATCTTTAAAACCACTATTCAATAATTTTTGTGTATTGAATTCAGTATTCTTAGCAATACGTGTAATTTCAGAAGTTAATGCTTTTACTTCTTCTTGAAGAGCTGTACGGTCAGCTGATACGTTTGTATCGTTCGCAGATTGTACTGCTAATTCACGCATACGTTGTAAGATTGAGTGTGTTTCGTTAAGAGCACCCTCAGCTGTTTGGATTAAAGAGATACCGTCTTGTGCGTTTTTAGAAGCCATGTTTAGACCAGAGATTTGGCCGCGCATTTTTTCTGAAATTGCTAAACCTGCTGCGTCATCACCAGCACGGTTGATTTTGAAACCTGAAGATAATTTTTCTAAGTTTTTCGCTGCTGAAGCTTGGTTAGCACCTAAGTTACGGTGTGTGTTTAAAGCTGCGATATTGTGTTGAATTCTCATTGTGAGATTCCTCCTTGAATTTGTTTTAATGTCCACGTCCCTGTGGAGTTGCTCGGTATTTCTACCTTACACTATATATATCGAAATAGGTTTTAAAATGTTTAGCATTTCTTTTAAAAATTTTTTAATTGATTGATTAACTGTTCTGTCACTTCAAGCGCCGCCTTATTTTCAGATTGAATCGCCTCAAACACTTCTTGACGATGTACTTTAATATGACGAGGTGCTTCAATTCCTAGTTTCACTTGATCACCGTCAATGCTAATGACCTTTACCTCAATACCATCTCCAATCATAATCGATTCGCCGACTTTACGTGTCAGTACGAGCATGACTGTCCACTTCCTTTCTTCGGCTTCAATGGATAACGAAGTGGATGTGCCGCATTTTCGTGTAAAACAACTTGTTTTCCTAATTGCTTCTTCGCATTAATTGCGATAGGTGCTAATAAATTCATCGTGGAATTCTCTAACGTATCTTTCAATGTTAGAATCCCATAAACTAAAATATCTTCTGGCTGCTCCACTTGTAATTGTTGTAAATCATCTTCCTCTAAATCAAATGCATAGTCTTGCTTAAAATGATATGGATACGCTGCCATAAAGCCAACAGATGGTGTTTTGACTGATTGTAACGTTACAAAAGGTGACTGAGCACCTAACGGAACAACAACAAACTCTTTTTCTTCTTCAAAAGCTGGAATACCTTGTGGAAATTGAATAATTGAAGCTGATTCGATTTGAACTTCACCTAAAAATTTTGTTTGAATTTTCACAGACTATTCTCCTTTAATTACTGTAGTTTCGACTTTTTCACGTTGAACAAGTGTCCCTGTTACATTACCTGGTGTATAGTCATGAACGACTTTTCCTAATTGTACATCAATTTTCGGTTTTTGTGCTTGAATACGAATATCTAAACTACCTGCTTGATATTTAATTTTCACAGAACCAATAGACGGTTTCCATGCAATTCCTAGTCGCTGTTGTTCAAAAGTATCATGTTGCTTCGCAATATTCGATAAGGTGGCTCGTCCATTATCTTTTCGAATCTCCATCATGGCATCCCCTTCTGAAGCACGCCTTGCAATTCCTTCCATAACAGCAGACTGACCTTTTGCCGCAAAGTTTTGGATAGATTCTGCAGTAGAAAACAACCCTAAATCGCGGTAAGCTTGTGAAGAATCGATAAGTAACTTGGCATCTGTATGATGTATTTCTAATGTTGCTGCTGGTTGTTCGATATGTTGTTGTGCTCGTGGTTGTTCGATGTACTGCTTGGGCTCTGTAATATTTAAATCCACTTTGGCATCTTGTATATTCAATTGAATTTGATCGAGTTTCATAAAAACGCCTCCCTATGAAAAAAGCGCTCAAACGATGCAATTCGCTGAACGCTTTTCATATTTTTATAAGAAATCAACTAATGTTGGTTGAATAATTTTCGCGCCAACTGATAACGCTGCGCGATGAATTGATTCTTCTGTAATCAACTGTGTAATCGCATCTTCATATTCCACATCTTCGTTATTTGAGATTTGTTTTGTAACATTAATTTTTTGAGAACTTAAACGGTCTGTCATGACATCAATACGATTTTGTTTTGCACCGACACCTGCTTGCATTTCAAGTACTTTGTCATTTTGAGCTGAAACAGTTCCAACGAGATTACTTAAATCCGCACCTGTCCCTTTCAGACGTTGTTGAACTTGTTGCATCATACCATCAATATCTTTAAATAATTGTCTACCATTTTCATTAATTTTGAATGTAATACCTTCATAAATTTCAATATCCACTGTGTTATCATTACCGCCTAAAACAGGTGGTGCATCATTTGCTGTTGCTCCTAAAGAAGAATCTTTAAAGAGCGGTTGGTCTGTTGCAGTACCCGCAAATAAATATTTATTACCTTGTTGTGTATTCGCTAAATCACGAATTTGCATGCGTAATTGGTCGACTTCCTTTTGCATGGCTTCGCGGTCTTCTGGTGTATTCGTATCGTTCGCTGCTTGCGTAACAATATCTTTCACGCGTTGAAGTGCTTTATTTACTTCTGAAAGTGTTGAATCTGTTGTATCCAACCAGCTATTCACTTCATTCATATTACGAGTGTACTGTTCGTTTTTCGCTAATGTTGTACGATATCCCATACCTTTAACAGATGCGACTGGATCATCCGAAGGTTTTGTTAATTTCGAACCTGACGATAGTTGTTCTTGTAGTTTACCCATTTTCAAATAACTGCTATTTAAATTACGTAACATATTATTTGAAAGCATTGTTTGTGTAATACGCATTTATACGCCCTCCTTATTTATAGACCTACGCGCCCCATGCCGTTAATAATCTTTTCTAATGTTTCATCCATAACTGTTAACATACGTGCTGACGCATTATATGCTTGTTGATACATAATCATATTGGTCATTTCTTCGTCTAAAGATACCGAACTAACAGATGCACGGTTATTCGAAATACTTAATTGCAGAGAAGATGAATTTTTAAACATGCGCGTTGCTTGCTCACCCATTACACCCACATCTCCAATCATACTTTGGAAGAAAGTTTGAGCTGATGCGTTATTTAAACCAGCTAGGGCTTTTGTTTTTAAATTAGAGAGTGCAATAGCGATTTTACCGTTTCCGACTTCGTTAGCAACACTGGACACAGCAAATTTATTAAAGTCGCCCAAAATGACATCCGATACTTTAATACCACCTGCGCCATTTACTACGAAAAATTCTACGTCTGCTACAGAAGCATCTATAAGTGTACCATCCGCATCTTTTTTCTCTAAAGTGTAACCTTTTTTATGAATATCATTAAACGCTTTCGCAAATTCATTTGCTAGTTTATCCAAGTCAGCTAATTTGTCTGAAAAGACACCATCTACTGCAGGAATCGCTGTTCCCGCTGTATCTTTATTTACATAACCATAACTTTCTACGATTCCTTGTAAAATACCAGATCCTTTATTTAATTGCCCCATATTCACAGTGGCACCAGCACCGCCACCAGAACCCATTACAATATTAAATTGTGAGAAAGCAGTAAATGTTTTCGAATCGTCAAAATTTCCACCTGTCGTTTGTGGTGTTAATGTTGCCGCTTCTCGTTTATTTACTAGTTGAACTTCTGAACCATCTGCTAATTTCAAGAAAATATTATATGTTCCTTCAGCAGCTTCTTTTGAGTTACCACCATTACCTTCTTTTTTAATCGTAATCGGTAAATATTGTGATAATTGGTCAACTAAAATATCGCGCTCATCATATAAATCATTTGGTAAATAACCATTTGGCTCTGAATTCGCAATTTGATCATTCAGTTGTGCAATCTGTTTTAAAATCGAATTGACGTTTTTCGTTTCAACATTAATTTGATTTTTTAAATTCTCTTGTACTTCTGTTAATTGTTTATTCGTATAGTTAAAGCTTTCAGCAAGTGTTTTCGCTTTTTCAATCGCTACTTGACGTGCCGCACTGTTTTCAGGCGAAGCGCTTAAATCCTGTAACGCTTTGAAAAAATCATTAAATGCTGTATCAATACCATATGTTGACGGTTCATTTAAAATACCTTCTAATTGACCAATCGCCTCTGTACGAGAACCCCAATAACCTAATTTCGTCGTCTCTTGACGGAATTGATTATCTATAAATTGATCGCGTACACGCTGAATGGAACCTGGAGTCGCACCTGTTCCTAAATACCCTGGAATTTGCGGCGCATTCATTCCTGATCCTGGGAATCCGTTCGTTGGCTTTAAATTCACTGTTTGACGTGAATAACCGATTGTGTTGGCATTTGAAATATTATGACCCGTTGTATATAAACCGGACTGTTGAGCACTTAAACCACGTTTACTCGTCTCAAGTCCCATAAATGTTGAACCCATCGAATCGCTCCTTTTAATAAAAATCACGCATATTCATTCTGTTCTTTTCATCGACATGAATCGAATTTTTTTAAGTATTTCATATAAAATACATGCTTTTCGAGAATCTTATATTTTTAAAAATAAAAAAGAAACCACACATCATTGTATGATTTCTTTATGCTTGTGAATCGAATTGTCCTGTTTTTATAGCAGAACGTCCACCAGCTTTCGATTGATAATTAATCTGATCTGGTTGTGGACGAAGTAAGTCTAATGTGAGATTCACAAATTGAAGTGACTGAAACAACATTTTTTGATTTAAGTCATTTTGCTTTTGCAATGTATCAATTGTTAAAAGCAATTCTTTTCGCTTCGTATCTAATTGTGCTGCTTCTTCACCTGTTACATATTTTAATAACTCATTAATTGTCGGTTCTTTGTAGTCAATTTGATTCGCTTGAAAGAATTGTACAACTAATTTTTGACGTTGTTCCTCTAATTGACTAATTGCTGCGATATGTGACTGCTCATTTTTCATCGTTTCGCTTAGTTCTTCTACATTCGATGTTTTTAAAATTTCGGTCTTATGATACGCCAATTTTAATAAACTACGATGCATCATGTTCAATTTATCCATAATCGAAATAATTTGCTCAGTTGACATCGTTCTAAAACTCCTTCTTATAGGCGATAGAATGTCGCTATATCATTCGCTAATCGATTCGCATCTACTTGATACGTGCCAGCTTCAATTTGCTGTTTGATTCGTTGAACTTTATCAGCTCGTTCAGTTGAATAATCTTTTATCCCCTGAAGGTCCTTTGCTTGAGAAGAAATTTCGATTTGATCCGCAAATTTCATACCTGCGTTTTTTGTTGCTTCTGTTTTCAACTGCTGATTTTTGTATGGATTGATTGGATTCACGCCGTAATTATTTATCTTCATTTTCATTCGACCTCCTTCATTTATTGTTGATGTACTCCTTATTTCGGCAGTAAACATCATTGTTTTAGTAATAAATGCATAATAGAGTAACTATGACTATTCAAGAAATAACTCATTAGTTCAATATACCCTTACATCGTTTTCTAAACATCTCTTAAACTATTTTTTTACGATTTCTTTTATCTTTTATCAGATAAATACGTTCCTTTTTCTGCTTTCTTCACAGCTTCTCTAAATTCTTGCCCTGCTTCAAACTTACGTAACTCACCTTTTAATTCATCTTGGCATGAATTACATAACTTTCCAGTCGTCATTAAATGTCCACATTGGTCACACGGATAACCTAAATTCGGAAACAATGCTGGCTGTAAACGTCCTTTACGTACCCATTTGTGTAGCAAGTCTTCTTCTACACCTGTTGCTTCCACAATGCGTTCTACTGTTGCTGCGCGATTTTCACGTCTTCTTAAAAAACGATATACGTTTTCATATTGTTCTTCTTCAGCCATTGCACACTTTCCGCAAATATCGCGTACACCATTATAATTAAAAAATTCTCCACATCTTGGACAATTTCTGATTTCACCCATGTTTCATTACCTCCACATTTTTCAATCTACTATTAATGTCGACCATTTCTTCATGTAGTTTATCATAATTCACTTCTTTCCTGAGATGAAAATGGCTTCTTCAACTGATTTTGCACCTAATTCGAGTAAAATCGTTTTAGCATGCTTAATCGTCGTTCCAGTTGTGATTAAATCGTCAATTAATAGGATTTTTTGCTGTGATACATCTACTTGAGGTAAACTTTTGAAAAAAGAGGAGCTATTAATACGCTGTTCATATGTTTTTTTACTCTGTTGTGACATCGTCGTTTTTTCTAAAACCGATTGAAAAGGTAATTTCGCTTGTTGTAAGACGACTTCTACGGGTGAAAAGGTTCGCTTTTTTTCCATCTCAACATGCATCGGAATCGGAATAATTAAGTCATATTCCATACCCCTTACTTTATTTTTTAAAGCCTTAGCAAAAAAGTCCGCTACACGAATATCTTTTAAAAATTTAAATTGGTGCAGAACATCTTGCATAAATGAATTATAGAAATAGATAGCATGAGACTCGGATGTATATTCAATTTGTTCTTCACACGTTTTGCAACAGTACACAGAAGGTATTCCAAACAAAAATTGCGTGAAAGAACTTGGTTGCTGGATGATTTGATCACAAAATAAACAATGCATTATACACGCCCCGTTGCCAAAAACCTATAAAAATCTATAAGCAATGTTTATTTCCTGTTTCTTTGTATCTGCTTTTGCCGAAGCTACTCACATTTGATATGATACTCCACAGGCGTTAATTCGGGTACAACGAACCCTACACATTAGTAGTGTCTTGTAAGTGACTAAGCTACTAATTCTCCAAATTTAGCTAAATTTAACGCAGCATTCATATCTCTGTCTATCTCTAATCCACAGTCACACTTGTAAACTCTATCAGATAATTTTAAATCTGATTTAATTTGTCCACAGCACGAACATGTTTTAGAAGATGGGAAGAAACGTCCAACTTGTATAAATTCAATTCCGTATTTTTCACATTTGTATTTCAATTGACGGAGAAATTCATACATCTTTTGTTTGGCTACTGCTTTAGCTAAATGACGGTTTTTCATCATTCCAACTACATTCAAATCTTCCATCACAACTTTACAAGGTTTGGTTTTCACTATTGTATTTGTTGCTTGATGAATGTGGTTGTTTCTAATGTTAGCTAACCGTCTGTGTAGATTTCGTATTTGCTTTTCGATTTTTATAATGTTACATGTTTTGACAAATCGGTCTCCCTCCTTATTCATCTCATATTTTCGGGAAACGCTTCGCTGTAACCTACGTAAACGTTTCTCAATATTTCTCACTTCTTTTGTTTTGTTAATGTTTTTGAACACCATTTCGTTCGAGCAAATTGCTAATTCTTTAACTCCTAAATCTACTCCAATTACTTCATTCGTTAATTCTTGTTTTACTTGTTCTTGCTCTACTCCAACAGAGATATACCAATACTTTCCGTCAAAAGATACTCTAGGATTAGTATATTTCACCCCCATTGGGACTTGTTCAGAAGTTGCAACCCATCCTACTTTCTCAATTAACACCGTGTTCTTTTTTACTTTAAGTTTCACATTGTCATTATAGAAAGAAGATTTAGATTTCTTCTTAGACTTGAATCTTGGACGTTTCGCCAAACCTTTAAAGAATCTCTTATACGCATTACAAGCATCTTTAACAGCTTGCTTAGCTACATTATTTGATACTTCACTCAACCATTGGAAGTCCTCTTGTTTTTTAATTTGTGTGATTTCTTTTCTCAAAACATTGTCAGATAAGAATTTCAACCCTCGTTGATAATTTTCTTGTTGTCTAGCTAATGTCCAATTGTATACCCATCTTGCCACACCAGTAGATTTCCATAGTTGAATTTCTTGTTCTTTAGTTGGTTTAATTCGTATCTTCTTTGCTAGTATCATTCTCTTTCAACTCCTTAATTAATTTCTTAACCTTATTCGCCCGTCTCCCTTGTAATTTGCAACTAAATACAGTAACAATTTGAATTAAATCTTCGACCAACTCTTGATTATCTGTCATTGGAGTATTGTCGATAACCTCAATCTTTGTTCCGTATTTAGCAAATAAATTTTCCAAGAGTTCAAATCCGAATCGTAATAACCTATCTTTGTATAAAACTACAACCCTATCTACTTTGTAATTTAGGACTAAATCAATAACATCATTTAACCCTTTTTTGTTGTAGTTTATACCACTACCTATATCTTTCACAATCTTAAATGGATTACCTTGAGACAGTAAGTATGATTCCATGTTTTCCACTTGCCTCTGCAAATCATCCTTTTGCTTATGAGAAGATACTCGACAGTAGCCGATAGTTATTCTCGATTCTGATTCAGGAGAATGTAAACCAAGAAAATATTCAAGTTGTTGTTGAGAGTAATAACGGTGTCCAGAAGGTGCAGTATATTGAGGATTTAATTTATTTGTCTTATCCCAATTTCTTAAAGTCTGAACTGTTACTCCGATTTCTTTTGCGAATTGACCAATACTGTATTTTTTCATACATTTCATTCTCCTTTGAATTAGTGGATAATTCTATTACACCATGAAATGTATGAAAAATAAATAGTTTTTTATAGATATTTATAGATTTATTCTAACTGTTTAATTACCTCCTCACGATTCAAACGGATGATTTCGTTTCGAGCTAAATCCATCTGTCGCGTGATACCTGCGTGAAAAAAACAGACGTCTCCTGTAGGATACTCTTTCGACCGCCCTGCACGACCGCTAATTTGAATGAGCGCACTTGCATTAAAAATAGTCTCATCTGCTCCTAGCACTGCTACTTGTAAATTCGCAATCGTAATACCTCTTTCTAAAATCGTCGTCGTTAAAAGTCCTGGCACATCTCCTTTTCTTAAAGCTTGTACGCGTTCTTTTCGATAATCATCGCTCGCATGAACAGCATGCAGATTCTCATGTAGTTGTTGAAAGAGTGGTGCTGCTCTCTCCATTAATTCGATTGTAGGAAAAAATAGTAGGAATGGTTGCTGTTTAGTAATACACGACTCCACCCAATCGCTCAATCGTTTTGGAATGTGGTTCTTACGAAAAGATTTTTTATACGAGAATAGAGCAACAAAACGTGGTACAGGTAAATCAAAACCATGAAAACGTCGCGATAAAAAAGAATAGGTTTGCTGTTTTTCATATTTTTGTCGTTCATTTTTAGTAGGTGTCGCCGTTACTAAAATCGTTCTTCCCGTATCCTTTAGTGCTTTTTTGACAGCGAATTGTAACGCTTCATCATAGGTGTAAGGGAACGCATCTGCTTCATCGACTAAAATTAAATCAAAAGCTTGTTGAAAGCGTAAAAGTTGATGTGTTGTTGCGATGATTAACGGACTATACATGAGTGAAAAGCCACTTCCGCCGTAGAAAGCCTGTACAGGAATAGTCGAAAAAGCTTGTTGTATTCGCGGCATAAGTTCCAATACGACATCCGTTCTAGGTGTCGCGATGCAAACTCGCTTCCCCTTCTTTAATGCATCTTCTATAATCGGAAAAAGCATCTCTGTTTTGCCCGCACCTGTGACAGCATGAATTAAATGGTCTTTTTCATGTGCTGTACATTCTTTCACAACTCGCTGTTGCGAATCTGTTAGCGTTCCAGTCCACGTCATGCATAGTTCAGCTATATAATTTTTATACGTTGGACCACACCAGCTTATTAAATTTGTGCAATTACTTACTCTGCCCATTTTTAAGCAGTTTAAACAATACTTACAATGCCCTTCACACTGTTTACATAAGAATTCATGGAGTCTTTTACTATGACAACGCATACACTGTTTTTGTTGAATTCCAGGGGTTTTGATGAGCCATCGTTGCGTATTATGATAGCGAATTGTATCTTGTAAAAAAGGTAACTCTTCTTCAATCCAAATTCTTCCTTGTAAAAATTGTTGTATTTTCAAATCGTAAAGAGGGGTTTTAAGGGGGGTTTTTGTATGTAGGCAGCGACGTAATTTACGCATGGCTAGCCTCCTTATGGCACTAAAAAAGCACCTAGAACGAGTTGTCTAGGTGCTTCATGTAGAATATTGTTTAGTAAGTTAATCTTAACATGGATGATTGTAGAATACTATAGTATCATTCGACAAATATATTTAGAAAGCCGTATTTATGCCCTTCTTTACCCATTATTTTGGAAAAACAAAGTGATTTTTTACCCATTCATTATTTTTTGAACCAACCGATACCAATCGACCCTTCACCTAAATGGGTCCCAATTACAGGACCGAAATAGCTCATCTTGAATGAAGAATCTGGATAACGTGCAGCTAAATCATGCAGCCACGCTGTTGCCTCTTCTTCACAATTCCCATGAATAATCGCTACATCTAAAGCTCCATGTTTTTGAATGGCTTCATCTAGCATCGTTTCTGTACGTTTGATTGCTTTTTTACGCGTACGAATTTTTTCAAATGGCACAATGACTTTATTTTCAAAATGTAATACGGGTTTAATTTGTAGTAAACCGCCGATTAAAGCAGCTCCTGCTGATAAACGGCCACCGCGCTGCAAATGCGCTAAATCATCTACAATGAAGTATGCTTGCATAGAAGTACGCATTTTCTCTAATTCAGCAATAATTTCTTTCGCATTTTTACCTTCTGCCGCTAATTTTGCTGCATGAATAACAAAGAATCCTTGCACAGCACAAGCGATTTCGCTATCAAAACCATAAACATCGATTCCTTCAACCATTTCACCTGCTTGTAATGCGCCTTGATATGTACCACTAATCCCACTTGATAGATGGATTGTTACGACTTCATCATATTCTTTTGCAAGTTCCTCAAATTTCGCAACAAATTTACCGATTGGTGGTTGCGTTGTTTTTGGTAATTTTTTTTCATTACGTACACGATCATAAAACTCGCTCATCGTAATCGTTACTTCTTCTTCATAACTTTTATCATCAATGATGACACTCAGTGGCACCATATGGATGTTGTATGCTTCTCGTTCTTCCTTCGTTAGATAGGCCGTGCTATCTGTTACGATTGCTGTTGTCATAGTTCCGTTCACTCTCCTACTCAATCTATTTTATAAGATTTATGACGTAAATGGAAATAAAAAAAAGAGACCATCCTTCAAATAAATGGTCCCAAAGTCCATTATTGCCCTTGGTTTGCTGCACTTCCAATTGCTTGTAATGAAGTGATTTTCCAACCTGAACTCTCTTTTACAAATTGCGTTAGTTGCTTACCTTCATCGCTTACTTCACTATCATTTTGTGTGACTTCGACTAAAATATCTGCATACACATTTGCACGATTCCCAGTGTAATCGGTGATTGTAATATTTGATGCTGTACGCTTCATATCAAAGTTTTCGAAAATATTTTTTGTATTCATTAAGTCTTCTTGAAGATCAAAGCCTTCAGGATTTCGTGCTAACACCCGTTCATAACGACTTAAATCTTGATTGTTAAATGCATCAATATATTCATTAAAGGCTGCTAAGATATTCATCTGATCTTGCTTCGGAATATCTTCTGCTTCGTCTACATCACCTTCTACAACCGAATATCCTACAGGCTCAACATTTTCATTATTCCCTTCAATACCATCTTTTTTAGAAGGTTCTTTTTGCTGAACAGGTTGCTTTACTTCTTCTTGTGTTGGTGATGTATTTTCAGGTGTTTCTGTTTTTTCTTTTACGGACTCTTGTTTTTGACTAGCTTGTTCTTTATGTGAAACAACAGATGATTGTTGTTCTTCAGACATTGGATCATTTTGTGAAACTGTCATATCTTCATTACGATTTTCTTGTGTTGTATCTACTGCTGTTGAAGACGACTCTGTCTGCTTTGAAGATTCGCTACTGCATGCAGAAAGCAATAAGACACAAAATATCGCTAATGTAATATGCTTAAATGACATTTCCTAACCCCCCAGGTTATTGTAGCATGGAACTTATACACAATCTTATATTTTTCACTCCGATTAATGTACTTCATAGAACGATTTCTTGTCAAAAAAGTTGCCCTTTAAACTGCAAATAAAAAAACTCGAAACAGCAAATCACTGCTTCGAGTTTTCATCTAATAATTAACGGACTTCTACCCAACCATTTTTGATTGCTGTTACAACAGCTTGTGTACGGTCATTAACGTTCATTTTTTGTAAGATACTTGATACGTGGTTTTTAACTGTTTTTTCAGAGATGTATAATGATTCTCCGATTGCACGGTTACTTTGACCATCTGTTAATAATTGTAGTACTTCACACTCACGTTTTGTTAGTAAGTGGAATGGACGACGAATTTCTGTTTGATGGAAGTTACCTTTATTTTCACGTTCACTTAAACGACGGTATTCTGCTACTAAGTTACGTGTTACTTTTGGATGTAGATATGAACCACCCTTAGCTACGATTTTAATCGCACCAACAATCTCATCGGCATCCATTTCTTTTAACATATAACCCAATGCACCTGATTTTAATGCGTGTGATACGTATGATTCATCATCATGAATAGACAGCATAATTACTTTTGCTTCTGGATATTTCGCAATTAGTTGCTCTGTTGCTTCAATACCATTCATTTGAGGCATGTTAATATCCATTAGAATGACATCTGGTGAATATTCTTCGTATAAACGAAGTGCATCGACACCATCGTCACCTTCTGCAATCACATCAAAAGTACTTTCGAAATCAAGTATTCTTTTTACTCCCTCACGGAATAGTTGGTGATCATCTATAATAACTATTTTTGTCATGTTACTGTTCCTCCTATAGAAACGAAATCATATATTTATATTTACTTCTTTTTATCAAGCGGAATCGTTACTAATACAACGGTTCCTTGTTGTGGTGCGGAGTTTAATTCCATTTTACCACTTAATAACTCTACACGCTCACGCATACCGATAATTCCAAATGAACCTTCTTTACTTTCTTCTGGATTGAATCCTGTGCCGTTATCTTTAATTGACATGACAACATGATCTTTTTTCCAAATAAACGTAACTAAAATTTCTGTAGCCTGACCATGCTTCATTGCATTATTTACACATTCTTGTACAAGACGGAATACAGCCACTTCATAATTGGTTTTTAAACGAATCGCCTCACCAATTGAAGAAAAATGAACTTTAGTGCTTGGATTATATTCTTCTACTGAGTGCAAATATTTTTTTAGTGTTGGCACGATGCCTAAATCATCTAATGCCATTGGGCGTAAGTCGTAAATAATTCGTCTTACTTCGTGTAATGCATCGCGAACCATTCCTTTTAACGAAAGAATCTCTTCTAGCGCTTTTTCTACACCTTTTTCATCATATGTACGGTTGATCAAATCTGTTCGTAAAAGTACATTTGCAAGCATTTGAGCGGGACCATCATGAATTTCGCGTGAGATTCGCTTGCGTTCTTCTTCTGTTGCTTCAATAATCTTAATGGAAAAGCTTTCTTTCAACTTAGCATTTTCCAAAGCCGGACCTACGTGTTTTAAATCATACGTTAAGTAATTTAACACAACATTCACTTGATTTACTAGATGGTCTGCTTTTTCAATTGTGTCAAGAAGACTACGCATACGTCGTTCCAAGTCATCTCGACGTTCACGTAACGTCTTTTCTTCAGCTTGTACCACTGAATGACGAATTTGAATCTTGTTAGCTTCCTCATATGCAACTCGTACTTGTTCTTCCGTATAGGAATTAAAGTTTCTTGATACTTCTGCTAAATATTGACGCGCATGTTTTGATCTTTTTTCTAATAAATCGTTCTCTTCTATGATATTCTTTATTTTATGACGAATATCATCTAGCTCGAGTTTCATTTCTTCAAATGAGCGACGGCTTTGTTCGCTAATTGTGAAAATATCATGTTTTGATTCATCAATCGTTTTTACCATTCGATTAAATAC
Organism: Kurthia sp. FSL E2-0154; assembly: GCF_038003625.1. NCBI lineage: Bacteria > Bacillati > Bacillota > Bacilli > Caryophanales > Caryophanaceae > Kurthia > Kurthia sp. FSL E2-0154. Next base: position 113,784 of record NZ_JBBOPO010000001.1, on the reverse strand, counting down.
TAAATCAAGTGACTTTATATCGAATTTGTCTTGTGTCATATCCATACTCCTTATAAATCATGCTACATTACAATTCTTAGTCTTTAGGTTGAATTAGTTAATTATATTTATAATAATTCGCACTGTCTATTCAATTATAACATTTTTGTGTCAAAACTATATATAAAATATTTTTCAAATCAGTGAAATTTTAAAGGGGTCTACTATTTTTTTAACAAGGAGGAAACAAAATGCGAGAAAATTATAGAACACTTAAGTCTTTAGGGACTAAAGAACTCGTTATTTCGAAATCAAGATTTATAGCACATTGTACCAGAGCTGAAACAGAAGAAGAGGCTTTAGCGTTCATTCAACACATAAAAAAAGAGCATAGTAGTGCTACACACAACTGTTCTGCTTACTTAATTGGTGAACATGATCAAATTCAAAAAGCAAACGATGATGGTGAGCCGAGTGGTACAGCCGGTGTTCCAATGCTCGATGTTTTAAAAAAACAAGGATTAAAAGATTGTGTTGTTGTCGTGACTAGATACTATGGTGGTATAAAATTAGGTGCTGGTGGATTAGTTCGTGCATATGGTAAAGCGACTTCACAAGGATTAGAAGCAGCTCAAATTGTCGAACGAAAATTACACAAAAAAATGAAGGTATCAGTTGATTACACATTACTAGGTAAAATCGAAAATGAAATTAGACAATCTGATTATATATTAGATGATATTGTCTATATGGAAGGCGTCGATTTCTTTGTATTCGTTGATCGTTTTCAAGAAGATACATTTAGAGAATGGATGACAAATTTAACAAGTGGACAATGTACTATCTCCGTTATAGAAGAGCGCTTTTTAGAATTTTAATTTTCAGTAAAAACATAGTATAATAAAAATTATTGTCTGATTTTATTTGGCAAGCAACCATTTAAAAAACAATAGCGTCTTACAACCTAGAAGACATGAATACGATGAAGACTATTTTTAAAGGAGAACTTTTATGCCAAGAAAAAGACAGGTTTACAAAAGTCACGTCAAAAAGAAACAAAAAAAGAGTGGCGGTATTTTAAAAGTAACCTTAATTATTTTATTGATTGCCTTACTCGTTGCAGGCTCTTACCTTGCTTATTTATATTATGTAGGTAAAAAAGCGGCAGATAAAGCTTATGACAATAACGGTCGCGTGAAATCTGAATTACGAACAGAACAAGTAAAACCGCTTGAAGATAATATTTCAATTCTATTTGCAGGTGTAGATGATAGTGAAAAACGTGGGCAAGGAAATATCCATTCACGCTCAGACTCATTGATGCTCGCTACACTCAACAATAAGGATCATAGCGTAAAACTATTGAGCATTCCTCGTGATTCTTATGTGTATATTCCTGCGTTTAAATACCAAGATAAAATTACACATGCGCATACAGATTCAACAGGTATTCTTTCAACGATTGATTCTGTCGAGAATTTATTAAATATCCCTGTCGATTATTATTTTGAATTGAATTTTGATGCATTTATTCAAATCGTTGATGCACTAGATGGTATTGAAGTCGATGTACCTTACAAATTAGACGAGTTAGATGAAAATGATAAACGTACAGTTCATTTACAACCGGGTGTTCAAACATTAAATGGTCGTGAAGCACTTGCTTTAGCACGTACACGCCATTATGACGATGACTTTAAGCGCGGTGAACGTCAGCAAATGATTTTAGAAGCAATTGCGAAAAAAGCAACCTCTGTTTCATCTTTCACAAAATATGATGCTTTACTAACAGCAATTGGTGACAACATGACAACAAATATGAAATTCGATGAGATGAAGTCATTCTTCTCTTATTTAAAAGGTGGGATGCCTAAAATCACATCACTTAAATTAGAAGGAACAAATGACATGTCAACTGGTGTTTACTACTTTAAATTGAATGATGAGAGCGTATTAAAGGTACGTCAACAACTTCAAAAACAACTTGGTTTAACACCTGATCAAAGTTTAGATTCTCATAGTAATAAAGGTGGGAATGCAAGCAATTCAACAACAACGAATGCGACTGATGGCGAATCTACCACTACTGATAACGGCGTAGCCGGAACGAAAGAACAGAGTGAAAATCCATCAGATGGTAGTTATTCAAACTATAGTGGGAATAGTAATGGTGGACAAGGATATAGCTCAAATTCTTATAGTGATAACAATTAATGAAATGATTGGCGTGTGTACATTTTGTACACATGCTTTTTTATGGTTTTTGAAGGTCGGGCGAGTGTCCCGTTTTCACCCTCGAGTGTCTCGAATCAAATAGCGAGTGATCCATTTTCACCCTCGAATGTCCCGTTTTCGCCCTCGAATGTCCCGAATCCAATAGCGAGTGATCCATTTTCACCCTCGAATGTCCCGTTTTCACCCTCGAGTGACCCAACTCCCTCTACCAGTGACCCGTTCCGCCACATCAATGCTCGTTTTCACACAACCATAGACAATTTAAGTTCTCTAATTACTCAAATGCCTTGAAGAAAGTTCAATCAGGAGTGGCTTTCGGGCGAGTGTCCCGTTTTCGCCCTCGAGTGTCCCGAATCCAATAGCGAGTGATCCATTTTCACCCTCGAATGTCCCGTTTTCTCCCTCGAGTGTCCCGCTTTCGCCCTCGAGTGTCCCGAATCAAATGACGAGTGACCCAACTCCCTCTACCAGTGACCCGTTCCGCCACATCAATGCTCGTTTTCACACTGGAATAGTTAATTTAATCCACTAAAAAAGGTTTCCAACAGAATCATTCTGCTGAAAACCTTTAGTTACTCATTTTTTTATTTTTTTTTAACGAGATTGAGTAGTGGGCGGTATTTCGCTCCTGCTAGTCCAATTACTTCTACAAATAATTCAATTACAAGTAATAAAATAATACCGAGTAAGATTGCTCCCCATAACTTAGCCATAGAGAAGATAATGGCTGCTAAACCGAACATCGCAGCAATTCCATAGATAATTAAGACCGTTTGGCGATGTGTAAAACCAATGCTTAATAATCGATGATGTAAATGTGATTTATCTGGTTGGAAAGGCGGTTGTTTATTTAATAAACGACGCACAATAGCAAAGAATGTATCAGAAATCGGTACACCTAACATAATAATAGGAATAATTAATGAAACGAATGTAACATTTTTAAATCCAAGTAAGGCTAATACAGAAATGATAAAACCAAGGAATAATGCACCTGTGTCCCCCATGAAAATCTTCGCTGGATGGAAATTATAAAATAAGAATCCGAATGAACTAGCTGCTAAAATTAGCGCCATCATAAGAACAAATACATCATTCATAATGAATGCCATGGCAGCGAGTGTTAATAATGCAATCGTTGACACACCGGCTGCTAGACCATCTAGCCCATCAATTAAGTTAATCGCATTCGTAATCCCAACAATCCAAATTAATGTTAACGGAATACTTAAATAACCAAAATCTAATTCGCCACCGAATGGCAAGTTAATTGATGCGAGTTGAATATCTCCAAAGAAAATGACAATTGCTGCTGCAATCGTCTGACCTAAGAATTTTGACTTCGCTGAAATCTCGAGCATATCATCTAAAACACCCGTTAAAATGATAATGAAACTTGCAATTAAGATTGGAATCATCGCATCATTTTCAGGTCGATAAATTAATACACCTATTAAAAACGCGAGGAATATTGCAAGACCACCCAATCGTGGCATGATTTTAGCATGCACTTTACGATAGTTTGGTCGATCGACGGCACCAACGCGATATGCAAGCTTTTTAACGAGTGGAGTTAGTAATACAGATGCAACAAAAGCTGCAATCAACGCGAGGTAGCTCATACCCTTCCTCCTTATATAATGAAAAACTGTTCTATACCAACAGTTCATTTTAATGTAATTCTAAATACACTGTATTATAGCATGAAATTTAAAAAAGAGAATAGTGTCTACTATTTATTTCTAACTATAGTATGTCCTATTCAATAAGACGCTTACATTTTTAAAGAGGTTGCAATAAAAGAAGTGCTTCTTCGCATCATTTTATATAAAAGCTAAAAACTACTTAGAAGCACTCATAAATTCCCTTATTTCCTTTCAATACCTACTTTTTTAAAAAATGAAACCTTATATTGAAAAACGTTCAGTTGATTTTTGCATCTCCTGCACCTTTTCATAAACTTGCCCCACCTCATATAGAACGGTTGAATGTTGTTGCTTATTCTCTTGTACGAGCTGATTCGTTTCTTCAATTTGATGCGTACTACGTTTTAACGTATCACCTAATTGCTCAATTAATTCGACTGCCTGTTCTTTTTCTCGCTCAATTGTTTGAACATTTTCTTCTATTGCAGTGAAATGATATTGTGATGTCTCTAACCCTTCCATAATTTTCTTCATATTATTAGATGTTTTCTCTACAGCCCCCAATGTATCATGCGAACACTCTAAACTTTTCTCGAATGTTTCTGCCATGCGTGCACCTTGCGCATGAATTTCTTGGGATACATTTTGAATATGTTGTGCTGCTACATTCACCTGTTCTGCTAAATTTCGTACCTCAGTCGCCACTACAGCAAAACCTTTTCCACTTTCACCCGCACGCGCTGCTTCAATTTCTGCATTCAATGCTAATAAATGTGTTTGACGTGAAATCTCTTTTACACTATTTGACACGCGTACGATATCCGTCATTCTTTCTTCTAATATGCGGCGTTCTTCGTCTGCTTCACCGACTAAATGTTGCAACTTAAACATCGTCTGAACTGAATGGTGCATCGACTCATTACTTACTCTTGCATGTTTCACAGTTGTAACAGCACTTGTCGTCAATTCATCTAAACGCCCAATCATATCTTCTAAACTCTCTGAAAAATGCGTAACAAAATGAATAATTGCCTCTGAAGTTGCTTGCTGCTCTTGCGATTCCGCAAGTACCTCACTTAAACGAAGTTCCATATTCTCAGAACCATCATAAGACGCTCGCGTTATGTCTTTCAACTCTCTTGTATGTTGCGAAATCTCCACAGCACCAAATTGAATCATTCGAAGTGTATCCTTCAATTGTTCCTTCATATGATTCATAGCGGCTGTTACATCACCTAGTTCATCCTGTGTTTCAACAGGTACATCTGCAATACGTAAATTACCTTCTGCTACATTTTTAGCAGAATTTGACAAACTTTTTAATTGCAATTTAATTTGTCGGTTTGTTATAAATAAAAGAAGGAACGATACGCAAATTGCAATCAGAAAGGATCCGATTAATAATACAAGTGTACTTTGTTGGGAAGTTTGCATTTGCTTTACAATGTAAACACGTTCTTTCGATAAAGCTTCTGTTTCCTTCATAATTTTTTCATCAAACTGATTATATGTATAATATACTGAATTCAATTGTCTTCTTTTTGCAATGTTATCTTTTTTCTCAACGGATTTTTTTAAACGATTTTCGTATAAATCATCCATTGTCTGTAACACCGATTGCATTTCCTCTTGTCTCATGGACTGTACATTTTTGATTTTTTGCTGCACCTTCTCTTTTGCTTTCTGATAATCTTCTTCAAAACTTGGTAACGGATCACCTACATAATGATTGATGGCGATGTACAATGTCGCATATCCTTTTGAGAGACTTTCTAAATGATTCACTTCTGTTGATAATTCATTTAACTCATTGGACCATTTTCGATTTTCGATAATTTGACCAACTAACAGAATCGTCATAACCGCGAATAAAAGAATTGTTACACTTACTGCAAATAAATATTTTTTATAAATGGGTAGTTTTTTCCACACGTGCATCTCACACACCTCCATATTCACTACATTACCATAGGTATTTGGAATTAAGTGGAGAATTACAAGACCTTAACATACCTTTTACATCAACATTACAAGCCTTTAAAATACTTCTTTTTTCTATTTAACATACACAATTACTTCTTTAAAACGTAAAATATGTTTGCAAGATAAAGTTTTCATTTCCTTTAGGTCATTTTCATGTTAGTATATTTAAGTTAGTTTTCCATCTGTAATTTGAATTTTCAGATAAAAACAAATATTTCGTAATTATAAATTATTTAAGTTTTTTTTTCGGAAAAGGAGTTCTGTATATGCAAAATCAAACATTGTCCCTATGGGGAAAAATCTCAGTAGGTTTCATGTTATTCGCACTATTCTTAGGTGCGGGTAATATCATCTTCCCACCAGAATTAGGTCAAAAATCGGGTGATCACTTTGTCATCGCGATGATTGCCTTTCTAGTGACAGGTGTAGGTCTTCCATTACTTGGTGTAATCACGGTTGCAAAATCAGGTGGTGAACTACAAGATATGGCAAGCCGTATCAGTCCAAAATTCGGTATCATCTTTACAGCGATTGTCTATTTAGCAATCGGCCCATTTTTCGCGATGCCGCGTACAGGTACCGTTTCTTATGAATTAGGTGTAAAACCATACTTATCAGAAGCAACAGCGAATGCACATTGGCCTTTACTTGTTTTCACAATCATCTTCTTTACAGTTACAATGTTCTTTGCATTGAAGCCAAGCAAATTAATTGACTCGGTTGGACGTGTATTAACGCCTGCTTTATTAATCGTTATTGCGACATTAGCTATTAAAGCGATCGTTACACCAATGGCTGGTCCAGGTAAAGCTGTTGAAGGTTATGTATCGAGTCCTTTCGGTGAAGGCTTTAAACAAGGTTACTTAACAATGGACTTTTTAGCCGCTTTAATTTTCGGTATTGTTATTGTTCAAGCATTAAAGGGTAAAAATATTACACATCGTCCTGCTGTTGTAAAAATCACAATCTTCGCTGCTTTTGTTGCAGCAATTGGTTTAGCGCTTGTATATGTGTCACTTGGTTACATCGGTTCTTCTTCTGTTCAAACAATCGGTTTCATCGGTTCAGGTACAGAAATTATTACAAAGTCAGCTTATGAATTATATGGTTCATTCGGGAATGTACTATTAACAATCGTAATCATTTTAGCTTGTTTAACAACTTCAATCGGCTTGATGACAGCTTCATCTGAGTTTTTCTATAAAATTTTCCCTCAGTTTAGCTACAATACATGGGTTATTATATTTGCTGTTTTCAGTACAGGTATCGCAAACTTTGGATTAGCATCACTAATCAAAATTTCATTGCCTGTTCTATTCGCGATTTACCCATTAGCAATCGTTTTAATGCTATTAGTTCTTGCTTCAAAATGGTTTAATGATGCACGCCCTGTCTATATTACAGCGATGATCTTCACTGCTTTCATCAGCATCTATGATGGTTTAGGCGCTGCTGGCATTAAATTTAAAGCATACACTGACTTTGTAAATGCAATCCCTTTAGCTGAATATGGTCTTGGGTGGTTTATTCCAGCATTAATTGGTGCCATTATCGGCTATATTATTTCTCTTATAATGAAGAAAAAATAATCTATAAATGAAAAGAGCGTGAAATCTACTTTCCGCTCTTTTTCTTTAAACATTAAAGACGTAAAAAATCTGACTTTTCTTTTTATATAGTTTTTATAAAAAGGGGTTGTATCTATCTCGAATTGTGATATATTTAATCCATTATTGATATACATTCACAAAATAGACATAATCAAAACATGAAAAGGACGTGACACAATGGATTCGCAAAATCTGTTGACAACTGTATTATTAGTTATTATTAGCTTGGTAATTTTTATTCCAATCATTTTTGCAATCGCTTTCTATTTATTAGACCGCAAACAAAAACAACACTCTATCTTACGTAACTTCCCTGTATTAGGACGTGTACGTTACTTAACTGAAAAAATCGGGCCTGAGCTTCGTCAATACCTTTTCGATGATGACAATAAAGGGAAACCATTTTCTCGTGAAGAATTCTTACACATTGTATTACCTGGGAAATACTTAGGCAGTGTAATAGGCTTCGGTTCAAAACGTAATTTTGAAGAAGCAGGTTTTTATATTCGTAATGCTACGTTCACAAAACAAGTTGAAGAGATGCAAGCAGATCAAAGTAATCCTGTTAAAACCCAAAAATATGTAATCGATCATGACGAGTTATTCTCCCGTAAAGAACATACCGTTCCTGTAGATGCGAAACCTTGGTTATTAACAGATGAAAACGCAGTTGTGTTAGGTCCAAACTGCCGCGAACCATTCCATGTAAAAGGCATGTTCGGTCAATCAGCAATGAGTTACGGTGCATTAGGTCGAAATGCTATCACAGCATTATCAACTGGTATCGGTCAAGTTCCGGGTTCTTGGATGAACACAGGCGAAGGTGGCGTATCACCCCATCATTTAAAAGGTGGCGCAGATTTAATCGTTCAAATTGGTTCAGGTTTATTCGGTTTCCGTACTCCTGAAGGCGAATTTAACATTGAAAAAGTAAAAGAAAAAGCTGCAATTCCACAAGTAAAAGCTTTTGAATTAAAATTAGCACAAGGTGCAAAAACACGTGGTGGTCACGTTGAAGGTGAAAAAGTAACACCTGAAATTGCTGAAATTCGTGGTGTAGAAGTTGGTAAAACAATCAACTCACCAAACCGATTCCGTCAATTTGATGACTTCCCTACACTATTCAACTTTATTGATGATATTCGTGAAGCTGGTGGTCTTCCAGTTGGTATTAAAATTGTTCTAGGTAGCCCTGAAGATGCCGATTCGTTAGCACGTTATATGGCTGAATCTGGTCAAAGTCCTGACTTCATCACAATTGATGGTGGTGAAGGTGGTACAGGTGCAACATATCAAGAACTAGCTGATAGCGTTGGTTTACCACTTCATACAGCTTTACCATTACTACAAGATGCACTTGTACGTTATGGCGTCCGTGATCGCGTGAAAATTATCGCATCAGGTAAGGTCATTACAGCTGATAAAGCAGCCATTATTCTAGCATTAGGTGCTGATTTAATTAACATTGCACGTGGCTTTATGATTTCAGTAGGTTGTATCATGGCTCAAAAATGTCATACAAATGAGTGTCCAGCTGGTGTAGCAACAACAAACCCGAAACTACAAAATGGTTTAATTGTAGACGAGAAGAAATATCGCGTATCGAACTACATTCTAAACTTGCGTGAAGGTTTATACCGTGTTGCTGCTGCTGCAGGTATTGACTCACCAACTAAATTCTCAAAAGAACATATCGTTTATAAAGATGAACTTGGACGTGTGTACTCAATTGATGAACTACAAAAGAAAAGTGTCTCAGAGCACTCACTTGTATAAATAAGAAAATACCCTCTCGGAAGATTTCTGAGAGGGTATTTTTATATGGAATGATTTTGAGTGAATGAAGCAAGTATCTAGGCGAGTGACCCACTTCCCTCCTCGAATGACCCGTTTAGATGGGTGAATGTCCCGAATCGAACTATGAGTGAACCGAACACCAAAGTGAGTGACCAAATCAATCATTGAATTCGCCCTACTCTTTATAACCTTAATAACATTTAAATAGAAGAAACTCCACAGCCATCTAGTATTTCTCCATCCGTTTTATGTAACTTTTATGTGAAATACTGTACGTGACAAATATTTCAAAAGTAGGTTCAAAAGACCTCGTTCTTGATATATTTTTATTATAATTGTTAATTTTCATCTTCACTATCAAATATGCATACTATCAAACTTGATTTGAGTTGAAATATTTAAAAAAAATTCATTTCACCTAAAAAAAATAGCGTTCTCAATACTTTTAGACTATGTTAGAATAAATACAAATATAAGGCTATTGAACCAAACATTTGAATGTTTTAATACTTTATTACATAAAAAACTTGTTTAGTTAATTTTATTAAAGGTAATTAACTAAAGATGGTATTGACTCGAAGGAGCGTGAAATTAGAATGAAAAAGTCACTCTATGCAGCTGTAGCAGTAGGGGCTGCCGTTATGGTCGCAGGTCACACCGATGCAGAAGCCAGTTCAAAAATTTATACAGTTAAAAGTGGAGACAGTTTATATGTCATTGCAATGAAGCATAATATAACGGTAGCAAAGTTAAAACAGCTAAATAATCTAAAGTCTGACTTAATCTTTGTTAATCAAAAATTAAAAGTTTCATCTTCATCAAAAATAACAACACCAAAAAAATCAAGTTCAACTACGAATAAAAAATTGAATACATCAAGTACTTCTAGCAGCGTCTATACTGTTAAAAATGGAGATTATTTATACGCCATTGCCATGAAATATAACACAACAGTCGATTCAATTCGTCAACTGAATAATCTAAAGACTAATATCATCTACGTTGGACAAAAACTTAAAGTTAAAGGCAAAGTAACAACTATTTCAAAACCATCAACTACAACACCTAATAAAAAGCCTGTACAAAACTCGAAGCCTTCATCTTCTACAAATACATCTGTATATATTGTGAAAAATGGAGATTATCTTGCGAAGATTGCAGCACAATATAACACAACAGTTGAAAATATTCGTCAACTGAATGATCTGAAAACTAATATCATTTATGTTGGACAAAAACTTAAAGTCAAAGGCAAAGTAACTGTAACAAAACCAAATACGGGATCTGGTTCAAATAGTAATACAAAACCAGTTAGCAATCCAACGAACAAAAATGACCTCATTAACATTGCTAAAAGTTTTATTGGAACACCATATACTTGGGGTGGAACAACTCCAAGAGGCTTCGACTGTTCTGGTTTTATTTATTACACATTCAACCAATCTGGTAAACAAATTGTACGTACCAGTGCAGCAGGATATTATAATATATCCACTAAAGTAAGTTCTCCGAAGGTTGGAGATATTGTTTATTTTAAAAATACGTATGCAGCAGGTATTACCCATTTAGGTATCTACATGGGTAATGGCCAATTCATTCATTCTGGCGATAACGGCGTAGAAATTTCTAGTATTTATCAAAGTTATTGGAAAGAACACTTTGCAGGTTATGGTCGCTTATAATAAAAGATGAGGAATCGCTAAAAAGCGGTTTCTCTTTTTGTATTAGGCTATTTTTCTTCGACATATATTACATAGTGTAATATACGCCAGCAGTATTTTTTCTATTTCTATATACATATAATAAAAAAAAGCATAAATTCTCAAAAAAACATGAAAACCATCCTATAAAACTTATATTATCTGAATATTAATATCTTTAAACCGTATTTTTGTAATATAACTGTAATATAACTGTAACTGAATTAACCTTGTTTGATGTGTTGTTTTTTTATAAAGTTAGTGTAGTTAATTTTTACTTACGAATTTAAACAAAACGATTACATAAAAAACGAATTTATTGGAGGACTCACATGTTTAAGAAATTAGTTATCTCAACAATCGCCACGGGCGCAATCGCACTATCATCTTTATTTGGAGCAACTACGGATGCTTCTGCTGCTACTTCTAAAGCAGTTCAATACTCAGCTACAAAATATGTTTACTCAGGTGACGGATCACTAAATATGCGCTCTAGTGCTACAGTAAACTCTAAAGTTGTAAAAACACTTAAAAACGGTAACAAAGTTAAATTATCATCTAAAAAAGTTGTAAACGGTACAACTTGGGTTTATGGTACATATACTGGTAAATCTGGTTGGATGAATGCAAAGTATCTTTCATCTAAAAAAGTAAAAAAAGCATCTAACAACGGTTCAGCATTAATTTCTTATGGTTCTCAGTTTTTAGGTACTCCATATGTATGGGGTGGTACAACACCACGCGGTTTCGACTGTTCTGGATTCACTAGCTATGTTTACAAAAATAAAGTTGGCAAATCTATCCCACGTACAAGTGGCGCTCAATACGCAGCTTCTAAGAAGGTATCTCGCAGCCAATTACAAGCTGGCGATTTAGTATTCTTCTCTGTAGGTAGCAGCCGTATTACACACGTAGCAATGTATGCTGGTAATGGTCAATTATTACATGCTGCTGGTAACCGTGTTCAGTACCAATCTCTTTCTGGTTATTGGGATCGTTATGTAGTAGGTTACGGCCGTTTCTAATTCTTAAATTAATTCAAGTTGTCTAATTAAATGGCTCTTTGTCAAATGACGTTGGTGAGACTATTTAACAGAATAAACGAGTCGGTTTTTCGAGCGAGTTGTGTTTCATTTATGAAACGCAGCTCGCTCTTTTCAATTTGAAATGAATGAAGATTCGTTGACGGTAGTTCGTGAAATTACGATACCCATAGGCAACACGATTTAAGACTTTGATTTTATTGTGGATGCCTTCAATTCTTCCGTTATTGAATGGATACATAAAACTATTTTCAATGGAACTTAAGTGATGTTTTAATGTGCGTATACTTCTTCTGAAATCAAGTGAAATCGCTTCGTGTAAAGGCTGTTTTAAGAGCGTTTGTAAGGCGTTTATATCTTTGTCTTTCATGGCATTTAATAGGGATTGATACAGTGTATAGTTGACTTGTAAACGTTCATCATAACTCAATAATGTATCGACAACGGTCCTGTCCGTCGTTTGCCCAAATAACCCAAACGGTTTATAAGCGGTGTAGGTTAGGTCTTTTTCGTTTTTTAAAAGTAGTTTCCAATATCTTTTCAGTCGACGATATTTCTTCTGATCTTCGTTGTGCCCGCGTCTAAAACCATTCATGACTTGGATTCGCAGTTGATTCATCGAACGACTGATCAATTGAACGAGATGGAATCGGTCGATGATGATCTTCGCTTTTGGAAACAGTTCTTGTATGAGTTTTTCATATCCGGCATTCATATCAATCGTAATGGTTTTGACCGAACAGCGTTCACGATAGCTGTAACGCGTGTAGAAATGGTTCTTAATATGAAAACTGAAGCGACTCGGTAAAATATCCAAAATCGTGCCTGTTTGGGCATCAATATATTGAAAAGCCATGCGCCCTTTGGCATATTTAAATTCATCGAACGACAGGTTTTCCGGTAGTCGATTCGTTGGTTTCAGGCATTCATTCGCATACGCTTGAATAAAGCGTTGCACAGAAGACACCGAAATCATCGCATCTTGGGCAATCAACGTGATGGATTGCGCTTCGGTCGCTTTCATCGTAACGCGTGCTTTCGTTTGATTGGAAATAAAACAATGGCGATCGACAATAGACGAACGCGCCACGAAAGTACAGGAACAGCTTTTACAAAAGAAGCGCTGTTTTTTGAGTAAAAGGAAGGTACGATGCACCCCCGTGAGTGGCAACGTGATGCGGGATGTTTGTGTCCCGTTTTTAATCACGGAAAAATGTTCATTTTTCATACCACAAACCGCGCAATGGGTCGGTATATAGGTAAGTGTAGCGGAAATAAATTTACATACCTTTCCTCTATCTTGCTTTATTTCCACACATGCATCGGAAAAAGTGATGTTTGGGTCTTGTATATCTAGTAAATTTTTAATATCATGAGTAGTATGCAAGTGAGTCTCTCCTTTAGTATGGGTTTTAGTCGACTTTTATTCTATCGGGAAACTCACTTGTTTTCTATGGTTTTATATAAAAAAATAACGCAAGTGAAGTTCCAGCACCGATCTCATGTGAGTTCGGTGCTTTTTTCTTCACCAACGTTATTTATTGTAGAGCCAATTAAATTCGTGATAAAAGAGTAGCTCATGTAAAGCTACTCTTTTTTTGTATAGAGACAAACAATCTAGGACAAACACACTACTTTCCTTTTTAGTGTTTGCAACGAAAAACTGGAACCACGACACAGCGCGATTCCAGTTTTTCTTATGTTCATGTGGGATAATAGTTTTTACATTTATGCCCCAACCTGTTTCACTATTCTTCTGTTGTACTATCTACGCTAGATGTATCTGCTGGCACATCTTCTTTTTCAGTATCTGTTTTTGTATCATCTTTACCATCTGTAGTTGGAGGCTCTTCTGTTTCTGGCTCATCTACTTCTGGTTTTTCAACAGGAGTTGTCGGTTTTTCTACAGGTTTTTCTTCTACTTGTTTACCTGTATCTACAGAACTGTTTACAATAATACTTGAAATCTCATACTCTCCAATATCATTGATAATAATTGTATACGCCACATTTTCTGTAATCGTATGTGTCTTTTTCGTTTTTGGATCTACATACTTCGCTACAGTATTCATTGTTACTGTTGCATAATCTTTGTTAATTGTGACACCTGTTACATTGTAATCAAGTGATTTAAACTGCTTATCTTTTGTATAACGTGATACCATCGCGTCTGCTTCTTTCATTGCTGGACGGTTTCCGATGAACGTATCATAGTATTTGTGCTTACCATTTTTAATAGATTGAATTAATAATACATAATAACTTTCCATACTTTCTTTTAAGAAGTTCTCATCAAAGTAAGCTTCATCTGCATGGTTATTATCAAACTCTGTATCTTCATTGAAATCAATTTTAATATCTTGCGCTGACCATTTATTTACTAGCCCCATCACAGAGGCTAGAGGAATTGCATAACCAATCTCCGGGTGATCTTCTAAAATAATGGAATTAATACCGATGACATTACCTGTCTCAGCATTAATTAGTGGCCCACCACTTGAACCTTTATTTAAGCGTGCCGTAATCTCATACAAGTTTTTGTATGTATAATCGTCCACGAATTCAGCACCGATACTTTTGATAACACCTTCTGTAGTAGTGCCGTATTGATCTTTTGGACTACCAATTGCAACAACTTTCGTCCCCACTTTTGCAGTAGCTGTATCAAGTACAAGCGGGTTTTTCCCTTCTAAATCAGGTACTCGAATTAATGCAACATCTGTTTTATTAGAAATACCAATGACTTTCCCTTGGAATTCTTGACCTAATTCATTTTTCACCACAACAAACCCTGCGTCTTTTGCTACGTGCGCATTTGTTAAAATGTCACCTTTATTATTTATTAAGAAGCCAGAACCTTGTTGTAGATCGGTATAAACTGTATAAATTTGCGTTTTCGCATTGGCAATAATCGCATCTTTATTATAGGTCGGCATGTTGACTGGTGTTTCATCTTGGTTTGTTGTGTCTTTTGAAGAAGTTTCTTCATTTGAAGTTTCTTTCGTTACCGTACCTTTTGCTTCTTTTTCGCCCTCATCTTTTGGCTCTTTTTTCGCTTCTTTTTCTTCATTTTGAACACGAATGTTGTTGTCTTTCGCCTGGTCATCCGTCTTAGTTACTAAAGCATAGATGCCAGCTGCAACAACTGCAATGAGGATGAAAGCTACTACTAAACGCTTAAACGCAGCCTTCTTCGGTTTAAAACGTCTGTTTTCACTCATAACATCCACTTCCAATCTTATTATATTGTCTACCATATTAACGGATGAACATATTAAAAAGTTTCATCGATATATGGCTGTTTTCACAAAGCATATCATATCACATTCTTTTTAGAAAATTAATGTGTCAATGTAATGAAATTTTTGGCACAAACTATGTCTATAGTGTGAATTTAATAATCATCCCTTAAAATCCATATTATTCCTAATTATTTTATCGGTTTTTACATTCTTTTCTTTACATTTTCTTATATAATGAAATGGACTAAACTCGAAGGAATGAACAACTCGTGAATAAAGTAAACATTTTAAATATACCCATTACGAATACAACAAAAGCACAATTTTCAAAAAAAATGATGATTTTGTTAGAAAAACAAAAACGTCCCATTCAAATTGTCACAGCCAACCCAGAAATTATCATGTTAGCTAAAGAAAATCCTACATATGAGGGCTATTTACGTGCGAGCGATCATGTTGTAGCAGACGGAATTGGTGTTGTTATGGGCGCAAAGATGCTCGGCACACCTCTCCAAGAACGTATTGCTGGTTATGAATTATTACTTGAATTTTTATCGCTAGCAAATGTTGAAAAGCACCGTTTTTATTTCTATGGTGGTAAACCAGGCATAGCCCAAAGAGCCGCTGAAGAAGCTGAAAAACGTTTTCCAAATGCTCAAATCGTCGGTGTTTCTGACGGTTATGGTGGCGATGGCGATGGCGTTCAAGTAGCTGAAAAAATTGCTAAACTAAAGCCAACTCACATTTTTGTTGCGCTCGGTGCGCCCAAACAAGAAGAATGGATTGCAGAGCACGCTCATCGCTTCCAGAACGTCATTATGATGGGTGTAGGCGGTAGCTTTGATGTTCTATCAGGACAAGTCAATCGTGCGCCAGAACTCTTTATACGCCTTAATTTAGAGTGGTTTTATCGCCTAATTACACAACCAACTCGTGCTAAACGTATGTTAAAAATCCCACAATTTTTACTCGCCGTACAGCGTGAAAAAAGAAAATAAATTGGAACCAGAACAGTGAACGGACTGTTCTGGTTTTTAATTTAAGCTGAGTGTTAGGAACTTAAATTGACTAGACTTGTGCGAATTCGAACATTCGGTTGGCGAAACGGGACATTCGAGGGCGAAAACGGGTCACTCGCCTCTCGATTCGGGTCATTCACCCATTCAAACAGGACATTCGAGGGCGAAAACGGGTCACTCGTCGCTCGATTCGGGTCATTCGCCCATTCAAACAGGACATTCGAGGGCGAAAACGGGTCACTCGCTCCTCGATTCGGGTCATTCGCTCGTCTAAACGGGACATTCGAGGACGAAAATGGGTCACTCGCCGTTCGATTCGGGTCATTCGCTCGTCTAAACGGGACATTCGGAGAAGTGTTTGGGTCACTCGCCTCTCGATTCGGGTCATTCGCTCGTCTAAACGGGACATTCGAGGGCGAAAACGGGTCACTCGCTCCTCGATTCGGGTCATTCACCCGTCCAAACAGGACATTCGAGGGCGAAAACGGGTCACTCGCCCGAACAACCTTAATTGCTCACTCTCCGTACTTTCTTCAAGGCTTTTGAGTAATCTAAGAGGACTTGAGTTAACTATGCTCATGTGAATTCGAACATTCGACCGGCGAAACAGGACATTCGAGGGCGAAAACGGGTCACTCGTCGCTCGATTCGGGTCATTCACCCATTCAAACAGGACATTCGAGGGCGAAAACGGGTCACTCGCTCCTCGATTCGGGTCATTCACCCGTCCAAACAGGACATTCGAGGGCGAAAACGGGTCACTCGCTCGAACACCCTTAATTGCTCACTCTCCGTACTTTCTTCAAGGCTTTTGAGCAATTCAAGAGAACTTGAATTGACTATGATAGTGCGAATTCGAACATTCGACCGGCGAAACGGGACATTCGGAGAAGTGTTTGGGTCACTCGCCTCTCGATTCGGGTCATTCACCCATTCAAACAGGACATTCGAGGGCGAAAACGGGTCACTCGCTCCTCGATTCGGGTCATTCACCCGTCCAAACAGGACATTCGAGGGCGAAAACGGGTCACTCGCTCGAACACCCTTAATTGCTCACTCTCCGTACTTTCTTCAAGGCTTTTGAGCAATTCAAGAGAACTTGAATTGACTATGATAGTGCGAATTCGAACATTCGACCGGCGAAACGGGACATTCGGAGAAGTGTTTGGGTCACTCGCCTCTCGATTCGGGTCATTCACCCATTCAAACAGGACATTCGAGGGCGAAAACGGGTCACTCGCTCCTCCTCATGCTCTGAAGCCATTTTTTCCAATAACCAAAAAGTAGGAATCGCACGTGGCGATTCCTACTGTTGTTATGTGTGAACACATAAAGTTTGGGTTATTAACTTGCGTTTGAATTATTTTGTTGCAGTAATTTTTGTGCCGCCAACAACTTTGTTAGTTGCTGCATCTGCGCCTGTAGTTTCAGCTGCTGTTTCAACTACTACTGAATCTGCTGCTAAGATATCTGCTGCTTGAGTATTTGCTGTGAATACATATTTACCTGCGTCTGCACCTTTACCTGCAGCTACTGCTCCTGCGATCACTGTTGGAGTACCGCCTTTAGTAGCTGTTACTTTAACATCACCATCAACTAAAGGTGTTGCTAATTTTTCAGATAATGTCATTGTAATTGTACCGTCTGCATTGATTTTAGCTGCTGTTAATTCAGGAGCTACTGCATCTTTAAATGTTACTTCTTTAGTTGTTACGATTTCTTTTACAGCGTTACCTTTAACATCTTTGATACCTGTAATTGTGAATACACCTTTAGTATCTTGAGCAAATGCTGATTTTGGTAATGTCACTGTAACGTTAGCTGTTTTAGCTGCGCCAGTTGCATTAGTTGTAATTTTTGTACCTGCTGGTAATGCTTTACCTGCAAATGTGTAGTTCGCTACATCTAAAATACTTGCGAAGTCTAAGTTATTTAATGCATCTGTTACTGTGTAAGTTAAAGTATATGCTTCTGCATTACCTTTTTCTGCTGTGATAGCTGGTGCTACTTTATCTTCTGCTTCAACTACTTCTTCTTTCGGAGTTGTAATTGTTTTTGTGAATGCTGCTACTTCGTTGTTTGCTGCATCTTTGAATGTACCTTTTGCTGCATTAAACTCGTATGTTTTCTCTGCACCTAAAGCTGGTACTGTTACTGTTACTGTTTTACCATCGATTACTGTGTTACCAGTTTTTGGTGTAGTATTTAATGTAATGTCTTGTGTAGAACCGATGTAACCAGTTGATGCGTTTTTCTCGAAGTAAGTTACTTTCGCGCCAGCGCCTAATACTACTTCCTCATCATATGAAAGTACTAATTTACCTTCTTTGAATTCAGAAGAAACAAGTGTTGGTGCAGTTGTATCTGCTTCGAATTTCACTGATTGTGTGAATGCTGCAGATTTGTTTTTAGCGTTATCTAAAACTAAACCTTCTTGTGCATATAACACACCTGTGAATGTGTGATCTTTCTCGTATGCTGCTTTAGCCGCTAAACCTGCTGCATCTCCACCGAATGTTACTGTATATGTTACAGATTTTTTATCTTCAGAAGATTTTGCATTTGATAAAGTAGCTACTTGTACGCCATTTGAAGATACGTATGTTTTGCTAACATCACCAGCAGTTACTTCTTTATCGTATGCAACTGTTACAGTTAAGCCTTTTGTTGTTACGTTTGTAACGACTGGTGCTACTGCATCTGCTGCTACAACTTGAGTTGTTACTGTAGCTGGGTTTGGATCGATTGTGTTACCAGCGATATCTTTTACATTTGTTAATTTAACTTCTACTGCTTCACCAGCTTTTAATGCTTTTGTGAAAGTTAAGATTAACTCATCTTTGTTAGTACCTTGTGATACTGTTGCTGCTTCGCCATTTACGTAAGCGATGCCTGCAGTTTGTACTGCTTCTGAGAATTTAACAGTTACTTTATTAGTAGTTGTTGCATCGATTGTAGCGATTGCTGATGATGCTGAAGCAATTACTGGTGCTACTGTATCTTTGTAGTTTAATACTGTTACATATTTAGGTGTAGATACTTTCTCGTCTGCTTTTGTTACGATTGCAGGTACTTCAACTGTTGCATCTTCAGCTACGATTGCTGCTGCTGTTGTGAAAGTTAATGTACGACCATCTTCAGATAGTTTACCAGCTGTTAAACTAGTTGCGCCAACTTTTACTGTTGCTGCTTCTGCAGATTTTTTATCTACTGCTTTGTTGAATTTCACAACAAATGTTGTACCGTTTACTGCTTCAACTGAAGCAACTTTAGCGCCTACTTCGATACCTTTTTCGATTGCTACTTCTTTACCTTCGATAGTGAATGTACCATTAGCAAGTTCTGCGTTGTTGTACCATTTACCGTCGAATTCTTTGATGCCTTCGTTTAATTTAGCGCCATCGTATAATTTACCTTCGAATAATGCTAATTCAGTGTTTAATACTGCATCTTTGTAAAGTTCCTCATTGTATAATTTGTAACCTTGGTTTAATTTACCATCTACATATAATTGATCCTTGTAAAGACCTGTAGTTACAACTTTTTTACCTGCTACGTAGTAAGCACCTTTATATGTTCCTGTTGTTACTTTTTTAACACCGTTTACGTAGTAAGCACCTTTATATGTTCCTGTTGCTACTTTACCATCTTTGTAGTATTTAGAAGCGTAAAGACCTGTAGATACTTTTTTAACACCTTTTACGTAGTAAGCTTTGTTGTAAGTACCAGTCGTTACTTTTTTAGCGCCTTTTACGTAGTAAGCTCCTTTATATGTTCCTGTTGCTTTTTTACCTAATTTGTAATAAACCTTGTTTTTTAGACCAGTGAATTTTTTACCGTCTTTGTAAACTACTTTGTTATAAGTAACATAGCCTTTAGCTACTTTACCAGTTTTGGCAACAACTAGTTTGCCAGACTTGATTTTGTACTTGCTTGCTGCTGAAGCGTCAGTTGTTACTACAGCTGATGTTACTACTGAAGCTCCTAATGCTAGGGCTGCTGCAGTTTTAATTAATTTGAAATTACGCATAATTGAAAATCTCCTTTTCAGTCATAAATGTTATTTATTCGTAATACACTCGAGTGCATGAGAATAATACTAAACAATATCCTACATAAGTCCTTCATGTATCACTTATTGACTACTATATCATATCATTTCTTATTTTTTTAGCCTTTTTCTAAATTTCTTACTAAAATATAGAATAATAATTTATTTTACCTATTATTTTAATGATAAATATCATTAAAATACTATTTTATTTGTTTTTTATAATTTATTTTACTATTTTCTAAAAAACAATCATAAAATTACGATACTTTTCTACTTTTTATCAAAAAAATAACATTCGACATAATTATTACCCATTAAAGTTACTTAAAGACTAATAAAATGGTATATTTTATTAGAATTTATAATAAATAAAGCGCTTTATTTACAAAAATAGTCAAATAAAGACTGACTAACTAGACAATATTCGACAAACTTCGACTAAAAGTTGTGTTTTTTCACTTATGAATCAAACTGTTATTTTTTAATGATGTCACTATCTATCGATTTAATTACAAATAAACGACTTGTTTCAGAAGTTTATTAAAAATGCTATTACATTCTTTTAACAAAAACACCTAATATTACTTATCAGTTACAGGTTCTTTAAAATTTATTACAATTCACTATTCTGTAAAAATGTTACTGGGAATTATGTTTTAATTGTATTGACTGTATTTCGAAAGGAGTGAATCCTTCATGGATTCAAAAGCATTACAAGCAGAATTATGTAGCATGATTCAGCAAGCCCCCGTAAAACCATCTGCACATCAATACATAGAATTAGCAAAACAAATACAAGGAAAAAATTATTCACGCCTTTTAAAGGAAGGTTTACAACATTATCCGTGTAACCATGAAATTCGTTCCTTATTAAAGGCTAAAAACGAAAAGACTTTTGTACTTCGCAAAATGATAAAAAAAATGATTGGTAAAAAAGCCGCGTCTCGTTTTTTCTATGAAAGCTGTATCAATTACTTGTTAAATATAGAAGAAAAGGCATTAGCTAAAAAAATTGCCATGCTTGGAATTGAGCAAAACAAAAAAATAGCCCTTATCTTCGTTTTGTTACGAAAAAAGCTATGCAAATCTTTGATTGGAAATGGGCTTCGCAATTATTCCCCTTGTTACATGATCAAGAAGTAACTACCACATCACTATATGATTATTCCGTTTGTTTACAATTACTCGGACAAAAGAAAGAGTCAAAACAACTCGTTGAAACGATAAGAAATGAGAATCCTGAAGAATATAGTAAGTTATTTAAAGACTCCTACCGAAAATATATTATTTTTAATAATGGTAAATCACGTATCGAACTATACAAACACCGAATACCTAATGAACGTGTCGTCGCAACATTTGATACGATTGATAAAACATGGCATGATATACCGTTCTCATTTAACTTAATTAAAAAGAATGATATGGACTTAGTTGCTTTACGCCGTGACCATGTGCGTAACTTTCACCAAGATTTATCTCGAGAAGATTATATCGACTCTACTTCACCTGTTTTCTCTACATATGAAGATAAGTTTGCCTATGGAACGAGTTTAGGTGGCTATGCTGCATTATACTTTGGTTCCCCTATATCAGATATTCGTATTTTAGCGATGGCTCCTAGAAACTCTGCTAATCCAGATTATGGTGCGCGTACCATCGTTGTAAAAGAGCCTTTTAAACATATTTCTCCACACCCTGTTTCACATAACCCAAATATTACGATTGTATATGATCCGCAAAATTTAGTAGATGAACCTTATATCAAACATGAAATTTTGCCGTCTTATCCAAAAGCACGTATTTTACAAATTCCGTATGCTGGGCATCGCGTACCTCGTTTTTTAGCACAAACGAAACAATTAAAGCCACTTGTTATGGACTTTTTACAAAAGAAACCGTTAAAAGAAATCGAACGTGGCGCATTGCGTAAAAAATCGTCTGAGTACTATTGGGTCGTTTCTGATTATTGCTTACAAAAGAATCATGCCAAATGGGCGCTTGATTTTGCGCAACATGCAAAAGAGATGATGCCTGATTTCGACCGTCCTTATGTATCAATCAGTAAAGCTTTAGTAGCTCTTAAAAGATTGAGTGAAGCAATTGAATTTTCAAAAGAGGCTTACGATAAATTCCCTAAAGAATATAAATTTGCGATTCTATTAGCAGAAGCTTATATAGCGAATGGGAATCGCGAAGCTGCCATTAACGTATTAGAAGAATTCAGTTCACGTAAACAAGTTGCAAAAGTTAAAAAAATGTTAAGTAGATTGAAAAAAGATCTTATTCCCGTATAAAAAAGAACCTCAGATTTTAAAATCTGAGGTTCTTTACTGTCTATTCTGCTGCGTATGCAATGATTCCTTGCTCGTCATCCAGTTCAAGTCGAATACTTGTTGAGAATGGATTCATGTTTAAGTAATCTTCTACCCAAACACGAAGCGCTGAAATCATATTACCTTCTTTATACAGTGTTGACATGCCATTTGAGAATGCTTCTGCCTCAAAACCTAATTCATCGTCATACATTAACTCTACTTCAACATCTTCAGGAATGATATTTTTCTCGCGTGCATGATATAAACAAATTGAGTTAATTACGTCTTGTTCTGGGATTACGATTTCCATGCTTTACGATCCTCTTCCTCTTTATCACGTTTGTTGTTACGGAACATTGATACGATTTTAGCGATTAACATAATAACGACTAGAATAGCGATTACGTTTACTAATAATCCTAAAATATTCCCCATAGCACCCATACCAGATAATAAACCACCGAATAATAACCCTGCTAACCCACCAAGCATTAAGCCTTTCATTAGGCCGCCTTTGTTACTTTTTTGCGCTGCTGATTGGTTTGTTGTTTTGTTGTTTGTTGTATTTGATTTATTTTGTACATTTGAATTTGTGTTGTTATTTGATGGACTTTTGCTGACATTAAAGCCGCTTTTGCCTGATTTATAGCCACGCGCATCTGCTGTTAATGGTTGAGTGGATGATAGAACTGGTCCTACCGCAGCGAATGTTAATGTCGCTACAAAAAGTGCTGCAATTATTTTTTTCAATTGAAAAAAACCTCCTATAATGTATTTAACACTATCATATCATGAAATATATATTTTCCGAAATAATATGTGTGGTTCCGTTTTCAATAATTGTCGAAAATTTGTCAAAACGTTTTTATTCCAAATTAATGGAAAAAACCATTTTTATATAGCAATTTTATGCATTGTTTACTATGATTAATAGTAAGCTTATCTATTCAGGAGGAATTCTTTTGACAACGAAACTTTCAATTCAACAACGTTTTGAAGCACTTGATCTTTGGCATAAAGTTGGTTTTCAATTTGTAAAAGCTGAAAACGGTTACGCTGAGATTCATCTACCATTTAAAAAAGAAATAGAAAATACAAGTGGGACATTGCATGGTGGTATTATCATGATGGCACTCGATAATGTAATGGGAATGGCAACGATGTCTGTTGGTTTTGATAATGTCCTAACGATTCAGATGGAAACGCGCTTTATTCGTCAAGGCGATGAAGGTATTCAAAAAATCACAGGTCAGGTCATCGAAAAAACACGTTCAACAGTTATTGTAGAAGGTCGTATTCACAATCCAGCTGGTGAATTGGTAGCACTTTGTACAGCTACATTCAAAGGCATTATCGAAAAATAACATGCAGTTAAAAAGGAGAAATCTAAGCGAGATTTCTCCTTTCACTATATAATTATACAAAAATTGGAGGTTTTAAAGATGAATCGACTCGACTTTTTATTAAAACAAGGAATCAAAGCATCACCTTCTGAAAGTTTACTGAACGTCACATTTAAAGAAGCGAATGAAGGACAGTCAACTTGTTATTGGCACATTACACCTGAACAACTAAATGGCAATGGTACAGTACTTGGCGGCTTTATTACTGCGGCTGCCGATATTGGTATGGCTTATGCTTTACTCAGTGTCGTAAAACCCGATATCGCCTTCACAAGTATATCCATTCAATCAACCTATCATCGCTCCGGCACAGTTGGCGAAGCAGAAATTCGTACAATCGTTAAAAAGTTAGGCAAGACGATTGCCTATGTGGAGTCAGAAGTATATCAGCGTAATCGTGTCATTGCGACGATTACTTCATCACTGATGCTTATTAAAGCATCTTAATTTCCAACACGCATATAGGTGTACGTCGATTTACCTGTTGATGGCTTTATTTTCACATAATATGTTGAGCCTTTTTTCAATATCGTTTTCGGTTGAATAACGAGTTGTTGAGAGGCTTTTTTGATGGTTACTTTTTGTGTTGTACCACCAATTTGCATGACATATACTTTTGCATTTTTCAACTTCGACCACGACAATGTTTTCGAAGGTTTAACGGTCATCGTTTGCTTATGGTAAGACATGACATAGCTATTCATTTTTACACTACTTTTTGCGAGAGCCTTTTGAAGTAATGCTTTATGACTCGTCTGTACTTCTGCTCCAACTACTGTTTTAACATTTGGTGTAACACCCACGCGATTAATCTTTGTAAATCCTGTTCCAGTTGTTGGGCCGAAAAATTCTGCCATTGTTAATTTTAAATAGCCTTTATTATTTTTAAGTGGAAATAAGCCTTGTTGCACGCCTTTTCCATAGGTTTTTTGTCCGTAAACTGTCCCTAATTTTTGTCCCTCTACTGCTGCAGCCGTCATTTCTGAAGCACTTGCTGAATGTTGATCTACAAGAACTGCTACAGAACCATTAAATTGCTTTTTTTGTTTAACAGGTGGCTGATAGTAATAGGTTTTGTCCTTTGCGAATTTAATATAGTATGCGTACTTTGCCTTTTTAAACATACCAATTACTTTTTCAGCTGCTTCTACGTCGCCTCCAGGATTACCACGTAAATCGAGAATCCAGCTATTCACATCTTTTAATTTCGTCATATGGTTTTGTAAGTCACGCGCACTATTCGATGCAAAACTATTAAGACGAATGTAACCAACACCTCCTGCCAGTCGCTTCGTTTCAACATTTGGTACATTTAGTTTTTGGCGTTTCATTGTGTACGACTTCGTTTGATTCGTTTTTGGGTTCAAAACTGTTATCGTCACATTTGTGTTCACCTTACCTGTTAATAAGGAAATAGCTTGTTCATACTTCATTCCTTTTAAATTTTTGTTATTCACTTTTGTGATGATATGCCCTGTTTGAACTCCTTGTTTTTTAGCTGGCGAAGTGGCAACTACTTCTGTAATTTTTAATCCTTTTGTATGAGTTAGCACTGTAACACCCACTCCGACATAATTCATTTCGATACTATTGATGAATTGCTTCATTTGCGCAGATGTTAAATATTCTGAGTATGGATCGAGTTTACTCATTAATTGTTTAATTGTTTTTGCTTGTTGTAGCGTTTTGTCTGATACACCAGGATAGTAGACTTGTTTGACAATATTTTTGACCTCTGTAAGTGGCTCAGCCGCCTGTGCTGTAGGTGTTATGATGAACCCAATCCCCAAGAATACCGTTGTAAAGCTAGTTAAAAATTTCTTTTTCATTCAATCCCTCCGCTCTTTTCATGTAACGATTTTGACAAAAAATTTACTTAGTAATAGCTATTCCTATGCTATGATAGTATAGAATGCTAGTATGAAAGGTTTGAATCGATGAGAAAACTTTCAAATTTAGGGGCTATTTTTGTCCTAACAACCCTACTTGCTGCTTGTGGTTCTATTTCTTTAAATGGAAAGTATACAGCAAGAACTAATGACCACTCAATTGAAATGGACTTCAATGAAGATGCTAATCTTCTTACATTAAAAGATGGACAACATGAAACAATTAGTGAATACACTATTAAAGAAGGACAACTTCTGTTAAATGACAAACCGACTTATACAATTGTTGAAACAAATGCTAATACATATGAACTCTATCGAATTCAAGAGGATGGAACTATTAGCGACCAAGTGTCTTATACATTACAAAAGAAATAAAACATAAAAAACGATCTAAATAGGTTCTTTCATTTTTCTTTACAGTGAACCAATTTAGATTGTTTTCTTTTAAAAAAGTAAATATATTTTTTGAAAAATCATCAGGTGTTCTAATTTATTAAAAGTAGCTTCATCATAATGTTTTTTTAAATAATATTGTTGATTTGCACGATAAATTGGATCTATATCAAATCGCTCCCAATCTATTACGTGATTAAGAAAATACCACGCATAAAAAAGACAGGCTAATTCAACTAATTTTTGGTATGTATATGCTTTTAAAGGTGTAATTTGATGTTGCTTTAGACAAAAATCTAGCCACATCTTCCATTCGCCCTGTTCAAATGTAGATAGCTGTTTATGCATGTCGAATGCATTTGGTAACATTGTAATCCATTCTTGGACTTGATGTTGAATCAAAAAGTTTTTTCGTCTCTCCTTTTCATCTATGATCTTCTGCTCAATGTGAATAATTCCTTGTTTAAATTGTGTATAGAGTTTTAGAAAACATTCTTGTTCTTTTTCATACGTATATAATTGATATTCCTCTGTATAATTTTCACTCATGTATGAAACTTCTAATAAATTACCTAATCTACATAGTATATTCGATAAATCAAGTTCTCTTTTATACAAATCTTTTTGAAATATTACATCATACGATTCAAAGCCAATAAACCACGTTTTCTTCATCTAAACACCCCTTCGGAATAGATCTTTTTTCCATATTATAGTACTTAATTCATATTAAAACAACTAATTTATGGAATAAAATGAGCGTTAAGGTTCAAAAAAAAGAGGCTGATTAATGGCCTCTTTCTTCACTGATGACGTATAACTAATACGTCACATTCTGCTGTGCGAACAATATTTTCTGAAACGCTTCCTAAAAGAAAACGAGCTGTCTTGCTAAGTCCAGATGCTCCACAAATAATTAAATCTGCGTTTACACGACGAGAAATCTCATGTGTAATCATTGTTCTTGGAGAACCTGCTTCCACAATAATATTTACATCTTCAATATCTGCTAGTTCTGCTTCATTATAACTATCCATTAAACTTTTTGAGAATACCTCTGCCTCTTGTTGAAGCTTCTCTGCATTATGCGCTTCAATGTTCGCCCATGTACGTGTATCAATTATATTCACGATATACAGTTTTGCTTTATTCGTTTTGGCAAGTACTACTGCACGATCTAGTGCTTTCTTTGCATTTTCGGAGCCATCCATTGCGATAATAATATTTTTATACATAGTCACACGATCCCCTCCTTAAATTAATGTATTCATTTTAACATTTTTCACCACGAAAAACAGCTATTCTATTGAAAACGAAGTACTAAGCAACCATCTTCTATCCAAAGTTCAGACACATGTTGTAAACCTTTAATTTTTCCTTCTCTTGGATGATGCGGATGATTGTCCCATGTCAGTAAAGATTCCTGTCCTTCAATCTCAAAAACATAACAGTGATTCGTCTTATGAAACATACGAATTAGATGAACAATATCACGAATACATGTATGACAGTGTGCCTCAGAAAAATCATCTGGTAAGCTCCCCCAGGCTAAAATAATTTCATCGGCGTCTTTAATTGCTAATTTAATCATATGCAGATTTTGTTTAATAATACTAAAATAGCGCATATTCTGCTCCTTCATATGTTCATCTAGTTGATGAATATGATTTTCTCGAAAAGGGAATAAATTAATAATATTCACTTTACCTATTTTATTTGGAAAGTAGTGGATCGCTTTTTGTATAACAGGATCTGCTAATGCTTCTTCTGTCGTTGTTGGATTTAACATAATAACTGTAACAGACTTATCCACTTCTGGGTCACAAATAACTTTTAAAAGATAACGTTCTTTTTCGTCATCCGAATAATACGTAACCCCTTGATATTCTCTCACATTCAACGCCACTTTCTTCATATAGAGCATCTCCCCTTTATAAAATTAATTATACAATATTTGACAAAATACTACTTGCTTTTTTACTACATTTCCTATACCCATAAAAAAAAGCCCTCAATAGTTATTTGAGGACTTAATTTGTTTTTTCTAATGCTAAGCGAAGACCGAATAGTAATAAAACGATGCCTGTACAGCCTTGAATTGACTTTTGTACAGTTGGTCTTTTCAGCCACTTTGAAAACACATCAATTAAATAGACATATAATAAAAACCAAATAATCGTCATCACTGCATAGATGATTCCCATAACTGCAAATTGTAACATATGGTTATAATTTGGCTGCACAAATTGTGGCAAGAACGTTAAAAAGAATACGGCTACTTTCGGGTTAGATGCACATGTAATGAAGCCTTGTAAGAAAAAGGATTTTTCTTTCCCTTTTACGACAATTTCTTCCTCTGTCGGTGGATTTTTTAATGTGCGCAATGCACTAAAACCGATATAAATTAAATAAGCTGCACCTATGTATTTTAATATAGTAAATAATGTTGCCGACTGCATTAGTAGAGCCGATAATCCAAGAACTGCAGCACTTGTATGAATGAGTAGACCTGACACCGACCCCATCACTGTCTTAAAACCTGCTTTTTGTCCATACATAATCGAATTTTGAATGACCAAACTAGAGTCTGGTCCCGGCAAAATAATAAGTAAAAAAGACATCAATAAAAATGTCCCAAGGATCGCCATTTCCAACACTCCTTCTATTTTTTCATCATCATATCACATATTTTTCGAGCAAAACGCTATTTGAGAAAAGTAGTTCACTTGTTAGTTTGATAACGTTTTAGCATGGTAAAACGTTAAATATGCCCTTTTCGGTGAGCGGCGTTTCCATTTCGCGCGTGGATTTGTCCCTTTCGGAGGCGGGGATTCCCTTTCGCGCGTCGATTTGTCCCTTTCGGAGAGCGAGATTCCCTTTCGTGCGCGGAATAGTCCCTTTCAAATGCCAAGTTTCCCTTTCGCGCGCGGATTTGTCCCTTTCAGCGGCGGGGATTCCCTTTCGCGCGTGGATTTGTCCCTTTCGGAGGCGGCGATTCCCTTTCGCGCGTGGATTTGTCCCTTTCGGAGGCAGCGTTTCCCTTTCGCGCGCGGTTTTGTCCCTTTCGGAGGCGGCGTTTCCCTTTCGCGCGCGGATTTGTCCCTTTCAACGGCGCCGATTCCCTTTCGCGCGCGGATTTGTCCCTTTCAAATGCCAAGTTTCCCTTTCGCGCGCGGATTTGTCCCTTTCAATGGCTATGATTCCCTTTCGCGCGCGAGTTTGTCCCTTTCGGAGGCGGGGAGTCCCTTTCGCGCGCGGGTTTGTCCCTTTCAGAGGCAGCGTTTCCCTTTCGCGCGCAGAATAGTCCCTTTCGGAGGCGGTGTTTCCCTTTCGCGCGTGGATTTGTCCCTTTCAAATGCCAAGTTTCCCTTTCGCGCGCGAGTTTGTCCCTTTCAGTGGCGCCGATTCCCTTTCGCGCGCGGTTTTGTCCCTTTCGGAGGCGCCGATTCCCTTTCGCGCGTGGATTTGTCCCTTTCAATGGCGGCGATTCCCTTTCGCGCGCGGATTTGTCCCTTTCGGAGGCAGTGATTCCCTTTCGCGCGCGGTTTTGTCCCTTTCAACGGCGCCGATTCCCTTTCGCGCGCGGATTTGTCCCTTTCAGTGGCGGGGATTCCCTTTCGCGCGCGGTTTTGTCCCTTTCAAATGCCAAGTTTCCCTTTCGCGCGCGAGTTTGTCCCTTTCAACGGCGCCGATTCCCTTTCGCGCGCGGATTTGTCCCTTTCGCGCGTCGATTTGTCCCTTTCAGAGGCAGCGTTTCCCTTTCGCGCGCGAGTTTGTCCCTTTCGGAGGCGACGATTCCCTTTCGCGCGTGGATTTGTCCCTTTCGCGCGCGGAATAGTCCCTTTCAAATGCCAAGTTTCCCTTTCGCGCGCGGATTTGTCCCTTTCGGAGGCGCCGATTCCCTTTTGCGCGCGGAATAGTCCCTTTCAATTGCCAGGATTCCCTTTCGCGCGCAGAATAGTCCCTTTCAGTGGCAGGGGATTCCCTTTCGCGCGCGGATTTGTCCCTTTCAGTGGCAGCGTTTCCCTTTCGCGCGCGGGTTTGTCCCTTTCAATGGCGGGGATTCCCTTTCGCGCGCAGAATAGTCCCTTTCAAATGCCAAGTTTCCCTTTCGCGCGCGGATTTGTCCCTTTCAGTGGCGCCGATTCCCTTTCGCGCGCGGAATAGTCCCTTTCGGTGGCGGGGATTCCCTTTTGTGCGCGGTTTTGTCCCTTTCAATTGCCAGGATTCCCTTTCGCGCGTCGATTTGTCCCTTTCAGTGGCGGGAATCCCCTTTCAGCGGTGATGAAATTAAGGTATTCGCCCGTCCAACCGGGGCATTCGAGGGCGAAAATGGATCACTCGCACAAAAGACTAAATTGCTCCCTCTCCGTACTTTCTTTAAGGCTTTTGAGTAATAGAAGGGGACTTGAATTGACTAGGATTGGGTGAATTCGAACATTCGCCCAGCGAAACGGGGCACTCGCTCCCTGATTCGGGTCATTCGAGGGCGAAATTGGGGCACTCGCTCCCTGATTCGGAACATTCGCCCAGCGAAACGGGGCACTCGCTCCCTGATTCGGGTCATTCGACCAGCGAAACGAGGCACTCGCACAAAAAAAGCAGTATGCAAAATCGCATGCTGCTTCAACTATTAAATATATTGTGGTGCTTCTTTGATTTTGTGATGTGTAAGTAGGCTAACAATCACGAATGTAATCAGACCACATACAATTGGGAATGTAATACTGTGTACACCAAAGATATTTGGTGAGAATTGGGTAATGGCGATGTAGAGGACTACTCCGACAAGCATAGAAGCCATCGCGCCGAACTTATTCGCCTTCTTCCAATAGAGACCGAGAACGATTGGCCATACGAATACGGCTTCCAGTCCACCGAATGCAAATAGATTTAACCACACAATAATTTCAGGTGGATTTAGTGACATAATCACGACTAAAATCCCTACAACTGTTGTAATGATGAAACTCGTCTTTTTTACATGTTCATCACTTGAATCTGGCTTAATGTAATGTAGATAAATATCTTTTACGATTGTCGAACTCACCATCATGAGTAGTGCATTGACCGTCGACATAATCGCTGCCATTGGTGCAGCAAGTACAATTCCTGCGACGAATGGTGGTAAAACGTTCATCGTTAAGGCTGGCATCACTTTATCGCCTAGCTCGATTCCTGGTAAAACTGCGCGACCGAAAATCCCAACTAAGTGCATGCCGAACATGATGGTTGCGATTCCAATCGTTCCAATTAAGATGGCACGGTGCATACCGCGTGAATTTTTATAACTCATTGCACGAACAGCGATTTGTGGTAGACCGATGACACCGACACCGACGAGAATCCAGAAGGACGACACGTAGGCTGGTGAATAGGCATGACCGACACCGAATGGCGATACGAGTTCCGCATTCTCTTTTACTAAATCACTCATAATATTGTCAATCCCGCCGCCTGCGATGACTACACCGACTAATAGAATGATTGTACCAATGACCATGATCGTTCCTTGTAACGCATCCGTTAATGCAACTGCTCGGAAACCACCGATGACTACATAGACTAATACGACAACTGCGAAAATGAATAGCGCTGTTGTATATTTCATACCAGTTAGCGACTCAATTAGACGTGCGCCCCCTACCCACTGTGCGACCATCGAAGCGAATAAAAAAATAATAATGCTGATTGCTGATAAAATAACGACGGCGTTACTGTTGTAGCGTGCACGTAAAAAGTCGATGAGTGTAATCGATTTGAATTTGCGTGTAACAATCGCAAATTTTTTCCCTAAAATCATTAAGACAAAATAACCTGCTGGCAGCTGTGCAAGTGCAAGCAACACCCAACCAAGCCCTGTATTATAGGCAACTCCTGGACCACTAATGAAAGATGAGGCACTTCCATATGTCGCCATCATCGTCATGGCTAGTAGGAACCCGCCCATTTCACGTCCACCTAAGAAATATTCAGATAGGAACGAATCTGATTTTGTAACAAATTTATTTGACCAAAAACCAATTCCAAAAATGATAATGACGAAAATGGCTAATGGTAGAATGACCGACCACTGCATTATTCTTCTTCCTCCTCAAAATCAACCTCTTTAAAGAAGAACTTGATTACGAAATAAATTAAGATAATCATAAACACCGTTCCTGCGATACAACTATAGAAGAACCATGCTGGGAAACCGAGAACGTATGTATATTTTTCTGGATCGCCACTACCAAGCCCATACGCAAAACCGTACCAGATGGCGAAGTTGACGATCACAAGTCCAATCCCCATTAATGCTTCTCGATTCGCAATGCGATATCGATTATTTTTCATGTGGAAACACTCCTTTTTTGAAAATGGAAAACGTTTTCTCTCAATTTAGTGTAAATAACTTTTTAGTTAATGTAAATTTCATTATAATTAACATTAATTCAGTATTCTTAAACTAAGGGGTGGTTTTCAATGACATTTGAACAATTAAAATACATTGTGACTGTAGAAAAATTCGGAACGTTAAAGGACGCAGCCGAACATCTACATATTACCTTGTCTGCACTCAGTCAAGGTTTGAACAAGATTGAAGCGGAACTCGGACTCACGCTATTCCAGCGCAATCGCACAGGTTCGACGATTACAAAGGAAGGTCGCATTATTGTGGCGCAGGCGAAAAAAATCTTATTCGCACTCGACGATTTATACGAATCAGCTGAAGTTTTACAAAATAAATTAACAGGCACGTTAAAGGTCGCTTCCATCCCTGGCCCGTTCTTTCAACTTTTTGCGACAGCGCAGCAGATGAAATCCATCTACCCTGATATCAACATTCAAATTCGTGAACAAAACTCACAGACGATGTTGGAAGAATTGAAAAGCGAAAAAGTCGATATTGCCCTCGCTGTTTACAACCATGAAGATTTAGAAAAATATCCTGACCTCGCCTTTACGAAGATTCAAGATTGCGAGGTGTTCATTGTCGCACATAAAGATTCACCTGTCATTCAAGGAGGCAAGGTTGTGACGGAAGAACTCGGTGAACAGCCTGTCATTCTATTCGACGATAAAATCGTGATTGCGACGATGAATGAGATGAAGCGTGTCTTCGGACGAAACGATATCGTTATTAGTGTGAATAACCCGCACATCGTTCAGCAATATGTGGAAGAAAATAAGGCGTACACGATTGGACTCGATTTAACCTTTAATCATTCGCAACGATTCATGCAAGATATGTCATCCGTAAAAATCGACTTTTTAACAGAGATTCCAACAACGCATTCATTCGGTATTGTGACAAAATCGAGCCGCCATGAAACACAGTTAATGAAAGAATTTGCCTATCGCTTGAAGAAAGATTTCCAAGAACAGCAACCCAACTTAACCGAAACTTCATTGTAGTTAAGTTTCGGTTAAGTAAAAGTTTTCCAAGGGGGCAGGTAAGATGGGAAGTTGGTACATTCGCTGCTCGATTCGGGACATTCAACGGCGAGGATTCCCTTTCGCGCGCGGTTTTGTCCCTTTCAATGGCACCGTTTCCCTTTCGCGCGTGGATTTGTCCCTTTCGGAGGCGTGGATTCCCTTTCGCGCGCGGATTTGTCCCTTTCGGAGAGCGAGATTCCCTTTCGCGCGTGGTTTTGTCCCTTTCGGAGGCGGGAATTCCCTTTCGCGCGCGTTTTTGTCCCTTTCAACGGCGCCGATTCCCTTTCGCGCGCGGATTTGTCCCTTTCAGCGGCGGCGATTCCCTTTCGCGCGCGGATTTGTCCCTTTCAACGGCGCCGATTCCCTTTCGCGCGCGGATTTGTCCCTTTCAAATGCCAAGATTCCCTTTCGCGCGTGGATTTGTCCCTTTCAAATGCCAAGATTCCCTTTCGCGCGTGGATTTGTCCCTTTCAAATGCCAAGATTCCCTTTCGCGCGTGGATTTGTCCCTTTCAAATGCCAAGATTCCCTTTCGCGCGCGGATTTGTCCCTTTCAAATGCCGAGATTCCCTTTCGCGCGCGGATTTGTCCCTTTCAACGACACCGATTCCCTTTCGCGCGTGGTTTTGTCCCTTTCAAATGCCAAGATTCCCTTTCGCGCGCGTTTTTGTCCCTTTCAAATGCCAAGATTCCCTTTCGCGCGCGGTTTTGTCCCTTTCAATGGCGCCGATTCCCTTTCGCGCGCGGTTTTGTCCCTTTCAACGGCGCCGATTCCCTTTCGCGCGCGGTTTTGTCCCTTTCAAATGCCAAGATTCCCTTTCAACTAGACTAATCAAAAATGAGACCTCGCCTTTGATACGAAGTCTCATTTTAAATTTATATATTTACTTTTTGATTTTCACTCATAATGAAGCGCAATGCTGTCCAAATAATGCCGATGAATAAAAACATGAAACCTATTGGAATCAAAAAGAACGGTTCTTGTAATGTTCCATCAGTTGCTACTCGTGATCCGATTAAATTGAAAGTTAAAAAACTTAATGCACCTAAAAGGTAATGCATATTTTTTCATATAGAGATTGCTCCAATGTATTTTGTTATTCCTCTATATAGACTTCTATTTTATAGAAAAGTTTCTTTCTGTTTTACACGGTTGCGGCGTAGCCCATCTTCTAACATTTCTTCGATTTCCACAGCTAACTTTAATGGTTCGATTTGATCGATTGAAGAAATATATTGCATGAGCCAAAACTTAATACTCTCGCATGACGTGTACACTTCGACTTGGAAATATTCTTCATCAATTGGTTTGATTGTGACATCTTCACCGAAGAAGTCGATTACTTGACCGATGCTATACATCTTGCAGCGGAATCGAATATATTCAGGCATCCCACCAAACATGTATGCTTGATTTCGCGTGTAGTCTGATAAATTCGGAATATCTTTCAGCTCACCAACTGCTTCATCAATCATCGTTACATCACGCATTTTATCCACGCGCATGAAACGCGGCGATGTACTATCATCATAATAATACATGAGATAGTATTTATTGATTTGCCAGATTAAATAGTATGGACGAATTTTTTTATAGCCATTATTTTCGTCTGGTCGACTTGGTACAAGCTGTTTATTCACGTCATATTTTAAATATTGTAACGTCACTTTTTTTCCTTTTTTAATCGCTTCTGTTAAGACGTCGATATTTTGAAATAATTGTTCATTATACTCTTTTTTATCTGTTGCTTTAAAATGAAGACGTGGTTCGAAAAAGTTCTTCAGATTCTGTCCGACAATGATTCCAAGCTTTTGAATTAAACTCCGACTTTGCTCTAAATCGATAAAGCGAGAAGTAGCAACGGCATCACTCAGTAAATGCACCTCACCAGATGAAATCGTTGACTCTATATACACTTCTCGATTTGGCATTCGTACTAAACGAAACGAGATAATTTGTTCATATACTTCTGAAATTAACTCTAAATCCTCGAAATGATCGTAAATTGTACGGCGATTTGGCGCTTTTTCAAGTTCGAATACTTCCTGCACTTTTTTAGCTACTTCTGTTGCATTCATCGGATTTTCTTTATTAGAATACTGCTTTAATACATAGTATGTCAGAAATAATTTATTTTTAGTTGGTAACATTTTTCTAAATTCCTTTCAAGTGTGTAAAAAAATGCACATGTTATTTTATATGATAAGTGTAACATAGCGAATAAGGATGTGGCGAAATGGATACGTATTGGTTTTCTAAAAAAACATTTGAACAACTTCAAGTAAAATATGAAACCCTACAATTTTCTAAAAAAGAGCAATATGATTTGTTAAATCAAGTGATTCAAATGGATCATAGTTCAGATAATTTAACAGAGGAGTTTTTAAAATATAAAGAAATTCAAAAAACGCTTCAACAGCTTGACGAGGTTATTCAACATTCGAAGATCATTGAAGATTCTCCTACCTATCAAAAGCGACTACCGAACGAAGTCCATGTGGGCACAATTGTCACACTTCAATTTAACGAAGAAGAGTTATATGAATATACAATTGTCGGATATGGTGAAGGCGATTTACAAAAAAATCACCTTTCCTATACGACCAATCTTGCACAGGCAATTTTAAAACGAAAAATCAACGAGTGTTTCTTTTTTGTACAAAACGGATTTGAGCATCGCGTAAAAATCCTCGATGTTAAACCTCAATTAAACTAATAGATTTTTTATGTATGAATAGGTAATATTCCTTCAATTACTTTTTTTTGTGGTGTATCGGGTTGTCCGTTTTTCGTAAAAGAAGGTGCGTGACTATAACGAAAAACATAAACATTCTTTTCTTTTTGCCACATTTGAATGAGATGCATCACATATTGAAAAGTCTCATCAAATTGGCGATTGGGGATGTAGTATGGGCGATCCCCCCACGCAAGTACAAATACGTCGCTATTCATCAATCGCTCGTGAATAAAGCGTCGATTTTTCTCCATTACTTCTTCCAATCTCGGATCAACAATTAATTCTCGTAGTTGCGTAGCAGTCGGCACATGATAGGGAAAAAGCGTCACAAACGATATACTTTGAAAGTCCTCTTTACTTAAAAATCGTACCATCTGATTCGTCATCGCATCGGAATATTGCTGCTCCGCTCCCATCGGATGTAAGTGTATAACGGTCACCGTCTTTTCCGACTCACTCTCCATATTATCTAATGTCAAAACGTAACGAAGCAGATGCCGTTCTCCATCAATCCGAATGACATCGCGCTCAATTAAATCTACAAACGTATTTTGAGGATACCTCGCCATTATCTACACACTCCTTTTTTATTTATTATATCAAATATATGGAATCCTATGGGTAGACAACTTTCTGTAAATGTTCAATTAGCAGATGACCTGTTCCTTTGGGCGAGTGACCCAATTTTGCCCTCGAATGGACCGTTTAATCGGATGAATGGCCCAAAACGAGTAGCGAGTGATCCAACTCCTTCTCCGAGTGACCCATTTCGTCAACCGAATGTTCGAATTCACCCAAACCTAGTCAACTCAAGTCCTCTTAGATTACTCAAAGGCCTTGAAGAAAGTACGGTAAGGGAGTAATTAAGGGCTTTTGGGCGAGTGACCCGTTTTCGCCTTCGAATGGCCCATTTGATCGGGCGAATGACCCAAAACGAATAGCGAGTGACCCAACTACTTATTCGAATGACCCGTTTCGCCAACCGAATGTTCGTTTTCACACCAGCATAGTCAACTCAAGTCCCCTTCTATTACTCAAATGACTTGAAGAAAGTACGGAAAGCGAGCAATTAAGGGCTTTTGGGCGAGTGGACCGTTTCCGCCCTCGAATGGCCCAAAACGAGTAGCGAGTGACCCGTTTTCGCCCTCGAATGACCCGTTTGATCGGGCGAATGGCCCAAAACGAATAGCGAGTGGACCGTTTCCGCCCTCGAATGTCCCGTTTGGACGAGTGAATGTCCAGAATCAAGCAACGAGTGGCCCAAATCACCACTCGAATGGCCCACAACCCCACTACTCCTTTCATCCGTCTTTCACATTCTATAGACATCTTATCTAATAAAATATATAATAAATCTATTAATTTACGAACATTAAGGAGATTTTTACATTGGAATATACGCATGTTATACGTGGGACTACATTTACAAGTCGTTCACTGAAGGAGGTAGCGGTGCTAAAAGATCATCTGTTTTGCATTGATGAACAAG
Organism: Kurthia sp. FSL E2-0154; assembly: GCF_038003625.1. Lineage (NCBI taxonomy): Bacteria > Bacillati > Bacillota > Bacilli > Caryophanales > Caryophanaceae > Kurthia > Kurthia sp. FSL E2-0154. The sequence continues at coordinate 75,825 of NZ_JBBOPO010000001.1, read as the reverse complement.
GGATGATTGCGAAAGTGTTACGTCCTGAAGACGCGCATCTAGTGGACGCAGACATACCTATTACGACATTACCAGAAGGACAGTTTTTACTGCCAGGTTTTGTTGATTTGCATGTGCATGCACCGCAGTGGGCACAGTCGGGTACAGCACTCGATTTGCCGCTTTATGATTGGTTGAATACATATACATTCCCGCTTGAAGCGAAGTTTTCGGACGTTGATTTTGCGGAAAAGGTGTACACACATCTTGTCGATACGCTTTTAGCGAATGGGACGACGACGGTACTCTATTTTGCGTCGATTCATAAAGAAGCGAGTTATAAATTAGCTGAAATTTGTGCAAAGCGTGGTCAACGTGGACTAGTTGGGAAAGTGGTTATGGATGATGCACAGGAAAATCCAGACTTTTATCGCGATGCTACCACTGCTGATGCCCTGCAAGATACGGAGGAGTTCATTATCGCGGTGAAAGAATTGGCGAAGTCAGTCAAACAAGGCGTTTACCCTGTTGTGACACCACGCTTTATTCCGAGCTGTACAGATGAGGCACTTCAAGGACTTGGCGAACTGGCGAAAAAATATGATACGCATGTACAATCGCACTGTAGCGAGAGTGACTGGGCGCATGGTTTTGTAAAAGATCGTTTCAAAAAAAATGATGCATCCGCGCTGCACGACTTCGGTCTACTACGCGACAAGTCGGTTATGGCGCATAGTAACTTTTTAGAGGATGCAGATGCAGACCTATTTGCTGAGACAGGGACGGCGATTGCACACTGTCCGATTTCAAATGCGTACTTTGCGAATTCTGTTCTACCTGTTGCACATCTTCATGAGAAGAATGTGGAGATTGGTCTTGGAACAGACGTATCGGGCGGCTTCTCACCGAGCTTATATGATAATATTCGTCAAGCTGTTATGGCTTCGCGTATGCTAGAGGACGGTGTGAACCCTGACCTTGCGCCGCATGTACGCGGACGACAAGATAGCCGTATTACAGTGAATGAAGCGTTCTACCTCGCGACAGCGGGTGGTGGCGAATCATTAAGCCTGCCGATTGGACGCCTAGAAGAAGGCTACTGTTTTGACGCACAGGTGATTGATACAACGTCACTGCCAATTTTCGATGCGACAGAATCACTCGAAGACATCTTCCAAAAGATTCTCTACTTAACACGACCTGAACATATTCAACAAGTATTTGTTCAAGGTGAATGTGTACACAAGAAATAAATTGAGCGCTCAATCGATTCAGATTGGGCGTTTTTTATGCAGTTTTTTCCTTACCCTGAAAATGTCCATGTTATAAAAAAGTAATTTTTAATATTTAATTGATTTATTTAATAACTTTTATAACGAAATATACTATATATCTTTTTTTATATTATCTTTTTTCAAAAAAGACCATTTTATAATAAAAAGTCGAAAAAATGTTTCTTTTTTACTAAAATATAAGGTAAAGTATTCAATAAGCGATTATTTTTACAGGTCAAATAGAACTAATTTACTGTAATATAATTGTCATAAAAAATTATTAGGAGGCGTTTTATTTGGTAAAGTACAAGCTCAAACCACTTGCAACAGCTGCACTTAGTTCAGCACTAATCGTTTCTTCACTTTCAGGGTTCGCGACAACTGCAGACGCTGCAACGAAAGTTCAAAAAGTAAAAGATGTAAAAATTAAAAAAGGTAAACTCGTAAAAAAATCAAATGGTAAAGTCATCAAAGGTTATGTGTCATACAAAGGCGTAATCTATAAAGATGGTAAAGTATTTACGGGTATTTTAAATAAAGCGTATTACAAAAAAGGTAAGAAAGCGACTGGTCTTTACAAGTCGAAATACTACAAAAACGGTGCTCTTGGTACAGGTATCTACAAAAACCATTACTACAAAGCAGGATCTCTTGGCACTGGTACTTTCAAAGGCAAAAAATATGCAAAAGGTAAGCTACTTACAGGTCTTTCTGGCAAAACTTACTACAAAGCAGGTGTACTTGGTACAGGTACTTTCAAAGGTAAAAAATATGTACAAGGTAAGTTATTCACAGGTCTTTCTGGCAAAACTTACTACAAAAACGGTGTACTCGGCACTGGTTCACACGAAGGTCATTACTATGTGAAAGGTAAATTAGCGACAGGCGAATTCGACGGAATTTTATATGAAGCAGGTAAACCATTCACAGGTGAAAAAGACGGGATCTTCTATAAAGACGGTAAAAAAGATGAAGATCAAACAAATGTAGCAAACTTCAAAAAAGCAGAAGCTGAAGTTCAAAAAGCTAACGATGCATTCAAAAAAGCAAAAGAACAAAAAGACGCATTGGATGCTTTAGCGAAAAAAGCAGGTGTTTCAACACAAGCTAACTTACAAACAAAAAATGCAGCTGATATTGATGCATTCTTAGCAAAATATAAAGATGTAGATGTATCAAAATTAGAAGGTGCTGAATTAACAGAATTCAAATCAGCACTTGCGTCAAACTTAACACTGGCAACAGAGAACTTAAAAACAGCAAGTACAAATGTAACGAACGCAGTGAACACATTCGTTGCAGCAGCCTCTGTAATCGCTTCAACAACAGATGATGCCTTACTAGCGCACATCAAAACAGCAGTTGCAACTGCTACAACGGTTGTGGCTTCTCTAAAAGCAGCTGGCTATGACACCGTACAATTTGAAAATGTCCTAAGCAAACTACCTGGTGGAACAACAGGCGGCGGTAACAATAACGGCGGTGGTTCGACTGGCGGTGGCGGTTCAACTGGCGGTGGCGGATCAACTGGCGGCGGTAACAATAACAGCGGTGGATCAACTGAGCAAGAAACACAAACTAAAGTAAATGCTGTTAAAGATGCTCAAGCAGAAGTTGCAACGGCTCAAAAAGAATTAGATGACTTATTAGCTAAACAAGAAGCTATCAATTCTATGGAAGAAGATATTGAGGAAGTAACTCAAAATAAAACATTAAGTGTTTCTTCTAAATATGAAGTAGTTACAACTATTCAAGAATTCTTTAAACGCTATCCAGATGGCTACTCGTCAGCACCTAATATTGAGAATTTCCGAGAAGATTTAAGCGCTGTTAAATCACTTTTAGATAAAGAAATTAAAACTACTACAACTACTTTAATTAAAAAAACAGATACATTATTTTGGGCTATCAAAGAAGCAGTTGCTGTAGCGCTTGATTCAAATCAGTTACAATTTATACAAATTACTACATTACAAGCTACATTATCTATCAAAGATATCAAAGCTGCTGGTGGTTCTGTCACTGAATTAGAACAGGCTTTAAATAAGCTTCCTGCTAATACAAAACCATCTGATACAGATAAAATTAAGTTAGTTACAGCGCAAGTAAATGCATTATTTAATGGCGAGGAGCTTGCTAAAGATGTTAATCAAGCCAAAATCAGTGAAGCAAAGAAATTAGTAGGAACTCTTGATGCTTCAGATGCTAAAACGAAGCTTCAAGGTACAATTGATAAAGCTCAAGATTTACTAAATAAACAAATCGCTGATGCTAAACTAAAAGCAGCTACTGATGCTGTTAATAAGTTATTTGTTCAAAATGACAATAACTCGTTTGATTACGAGAAACTTGCTGAGGGAGTTACTCAAGAACAAATTACTGCTGCTGATACTGCGGTAAAAGCTCTTAAAGATGGTTCTGCTTTATCAGCTCATGTTGAAAAAGCTCAAGGGTTACTAAATATCCAAGAAGCTACAAAGGCTGTTAATGCTTTATTCGAAGACACTGGTGACACTGCTTTAAAAGCTGGGACAACTCAACAGAATATTACTGATGCTAAAACTTTAGTTGAGAAAGTAAAAGATGAGACTACTTTAAAAACATTACAAGATCGCGTAGCTAAAGCCCAAGATTTACTAAACATTCAAGAAGCTACTGATGCTGTTAATGCTTTATTAAAAGATAATGCTCTTGCTGAGGGCGTAGATCAAGATCAAATCGACGCAGCTCAAAAGTTAGTTGACGCGCTTCCTCAAGAATCTCAAACAGCTCTTCAAGACACAATTGATAAAGCTCAAGACTTCCTTGTAACGAATGCTGTTGATGCTTTATTCGAAGACACTGGTGACACTGCTTTAAAAGCTGGGACAACTCAACAGAATATTACTGATGCTAAAACTTTAGTTGAGAAAGTAAAAGATGAGACTACTTTAAAAACATTACAAGATCGCGTAGCTACAGCTCAAGGTTTACTAGATAAACAAATTGCTGATGCAGCTCAATTACAAGCAGCTACTGATGCTGTTAATGCTTTATTCGACGGCACTGGTGACACTGCTTTAAAAGCTGGGACAACTCAACAGAATATTACTGATGCTAAAACTTTAGTTGAAAAAGTAAAAGATGCAGATACTTTAAAAACATTACAAGATCGCGTAGCTACAGCTCAAGGTTTACTAGATAAACAAATTGCTGATGCAGCTCAATTACAAGCAGCTACTGATGCTGTTAATGCTTTATTCTCTGATGAAGATAAAACAGTAATCAAAGAATCTACAGATGAAACAGCGATTGCTGATGCAGAAAAATTAGTTAAGGCACTGCCTGAAAATACAGAAGGTCTTAAAGATTTAAAAGATGCAATCGCTTCAGCAAATACAAAACTACAAGCAGCTACTGCTAAGTTTGCTACACCACTTCAAGCTGATGATACTCTTGCTGTGAAAGACAACTTTGACGACACTTACACATTACAAGTAGCGGGTGTCTACGTTGGAACTGATGGTCAACCAACTACTGTAAAACCTGAGAAAGATGTGAAAGAAGCAGAAGGTTTAACAGTTGCATACGTTGAAGGTCTATTAAAACAATTTGCAGGTGGTACTAGTGAACCAAAACTATTCTCTTCTAAAACAAAACATGGTTACACAATCCTTACAGTAAATACACCTTCTGTAGAACTATTCAAAAAGCTAGATCGTAATTCAAATGGTGTTTATCTAATGAGTGTGAATAAAAAAGGAGGAACTACGTTTGATCTGACTTACAAAATCTTGTTCCAACTTACTGGTGACACAGTCACAGCTAAGTTTGTAGACAAATCAGAATCAGATGATCAATATTCAATTGCAGCGGCTGAAAAAGCGGTTAATGATTTATTCGAAGACACTGCTTTAAAAACTACAACAACTCAAGCTGATATTACAAAAGCAGGTGAATTAGTAGCGAAAATTACAAATGAAACTAAAAAGGCTGATTTAACAACAAAGGTTAATGATGCTCAAAAACTATTTGATACAGCAACTAAATTAAAAGCTGCTACTGAGGCTGTTAAAGCTCTATTCACTGTTGAAGGTAAAACAGTAATCAAAGAATCTACAGATGAAAAAGCGATTGCTGATGCATTAGCAAAAATTAATGCACTATCTACTAACGAAGAAGATTACAAAGATTTACGTGCTGAAATCACTTCAGCTAAAGATAAATTAAAAGCTATTACTGATAAATACGATGCTAATAAAGGTCTTCAAACTGACGGTTCTCTTGCTGTGAAAGGCAACTTTGACACAATCGACGCTGCTGGTTTCACATTCCAAATGGCAGGTATTGAGTTAGACAATACCAGAGTCAAATATGAAAGTGGTGCTGAAAATCAAGCTCAAAGCCTAACAGCTGCACAAGTAACACAAGGATTACAAGCAACAATTACAGGTAAACAACCAGCGACTTCTGCTGACAATGCATCTATCACATTCAAAGCCGAGAAAAAATACGGTTACACGATCTTCACTGTTGAAAACACATTAAAGGTAGACCAATTCAACGTATTAGACGGCAACCTAAACGGTGTTTACTTTGTGACAGTGAATACAAAAGGTGCAGATAATAAATATACACGCATTCATAAAGTGTTAGTTGAATTGAAAGACGGTCAGATCACTACATCATTTGTAGCTGATACAGTGACAGACGATCAATATTCAATTGCAGCGGCTGAAAAAGCAGTTAATGCTTTATTCGGTACAAAAGAAGATGGTGGCAAAACTGTTCCTGATTACAAAAATCTTGCTGACAATGTGACTCAAAAGAATATTGATGATGCTACAACTTTAGTAGCAAAAATTACAAATACAACTAAAAAGGATGATTTAACAACAAAGGTTACTGAGGCTCAAAAACTATTTGATACAGCAACTAAATTAAAAGCTGCTACTGAGACTGTTAAAGCTCTATTCACTGATGAAGGTAAAACAGTAATCAAAGAATCTACAGATGAAAAAGCGATTGCTGATGCATTAGCAAAAATTAATGCACTATCTACTAACGAAGAAGATTACAAAGATTTACGTGCTGAAATCACTTCAGCTAAAGATAAATTAAAAGCTATTACTGATAAATACGATGCTAATAAAGGTCTTCAAACTGACGGTTCTCTTGCTGTGAAAGGCAACTTTGACACAATCGACGCTGCTGGTTTCACATTCCAAATGGCAGGTATTAAATTTGATGCTTCTGAAACAAATAAGCTTATTCATAAAGAAAATTTATCTACTGATGAACAAGCTCAAGGATTAACAGTAACTCAAGTAATCGACGGATTAAAAGCAACTATTTTAGGTAAGGATCCTGCTGGTGACCCTGATAAGGCTTCTATCGCATTTTCATCAGAACAAAAGCATGGTTATACAATCTTCACTGTTGAACCAACTTTAACTCCAGAGCAATTCTCAAAATTAGATGGTGACGGCAATGGAGCTTACCTTGTAACGGTAAACACACACCAAGATTCTACCTATACACCAGCTTACAAGATTCTATTCCAAAAATCTGAAACATCTGTAACGGCTAAATTTGTAGAATCAACTAAAACAAATGGTGATTTCCCTACACCACAATCATAAAACCAAAAACGAGTTGCTTCGGCAGCTCGTTTTTCTTACATTTAATATGCTAAGGAGGGATATGAGATGAAAAAGTATGTACTCGTCTTGAGTTTTGTATTGTTATTTATTAGTCCCCTGCTTCCTTTTAAATCTGAGGCAAAAAAGCAAAGTTTTTTACATGATCGTACGAAGACGTATACACATTTATTTATATATTATGATGGGAATCGTGCTACGCGTTATCAAAGCACTTACGCTTTTGATCAACAGTCTGGTCATTGGAAAGGTAAGGGGGATGATTTCTTTTGGGAGTATGAAACGAAGGATGTCTATACAATTGGTAGTCATGGTGGAACAGATGGTGAAATTAAGCGTAATCTGAAAAAAGGTGAGCGTATTTTCACAAAAACGCCTAGCAATCTATACTTTACTGGGGCTGTGATTAGTACGAAGGCAACTGTGAAAACAAAAGCTGGAACATTCAAAAATTGTGTATGGATTGCGAAAGAACGCGCATCCCTCTATTACGCTCCACGTCATGGAATCATAAAGGTCACAGATGAAAAAGGTCGCACGATCAAGGAATTAATCAAAGTTAGTAAACGTCGTTAAGCGAAAGGAGCTTATTATGAAAAGTTATAGACATATTCTATTAGTACTCATCTTCTTCAGTTCTACTTGTTTCGTCAGCACATCCGTTCAAGCCGCTCCCAAATCTTTTACACTCGATTCATCGAAAATTTATCATTATGCGACATATGGGAAGAAAAAAACGTCGAAGACCACCTATCGATACCATACACTTTATCGCTATTGGAAAGGGACGAAGCAACAGGAGCTTTGGGATTTACAAACGACCGAAAAATATTACTGGGGCAGTGATCTCGGTGTTCTCTACGTTATTCAACGCGATGTCAAAAAAGGCTCTCCTGTCTCCGCCTATAATACGGAAGTGGTTGGTGAAGTCCTCCAAACTTCCGCTACCGTCAAAACACCTGCTGGGACATTCAAAAATTGTACGGTTGCAAAAGTACGAAGCGAAACTGTCACCTTCGCACCTCATCAGGGCCTCATTCAAATTCGTAATGCACAACAAAGAGTCACGTATGCATTAATAAAAGTCGAAAAAAGAAAATAAAATGATTGTTTATAAAACATCTAATTTAAACCCTTATTCTTCCATTATGTTATAATGGAAAAAATAAGGAGGTCGCCATGATGAAAAAACTTGGTTATGCACTCGTTGTCTATGTGATCGTTTGTGGGATTACGATTTTGCTACCTGCTTCACCTGGTTATGATGTTTGGAGTTGGAAACTACTCGTTGGACAAGTTTATGCGATTCCTGCCTTCATTGCTGCTTGGTTAATTCTTTATTTTTGGGGAAGTAAAAAGAAAATTTATTAGTAAATAAAATCCTCATTGAAGTATATTCGATGGGGATTTTGTTAATATTTAAAAATGATAAATTTATCCATTAAAACCTAAAAACGTTATATAATAGAGGAAAAGGAGGGGTGCATACATGAAGAAAAAGTTCCTGCTTAATACAGGTCTTTGTCTGACACTATTTCTTGCAGCGTGTGGCGATGAAAAAGTGCCAGCTAACACTATTCAAGATGGAAAAACAGAAGCACAAGAAATCGAAGTTGAAGCAGCTACACTCGGATTAAGCGATCAATTAGCAGTCGATTTGCCAGAAATAACAGAAAATACACTCAATTTACGATTACGCTCACGCGAATACATCGACCAACAAGAAAAACTCTTTGCAGGCGTTGGCATCAAAGAAAAAGTCGATTCGACCATCACCCCGCAACAACTGACGAACAACGTCGAAGACTACTTTGAAACCGTCGTCTCCTTCAAAGGCGATGTCGTCTCCTTCCATGAAAAAGAAGAAGGTGCGCTACCCTACCGCTTCATTCATCTCTATGCAGAGGACGGACAATCCTATCTCTACATCACATATGAACCAATTGGCAACATCGCACTGGACGACTCACTCCAAGTCGTTGGCATCCCACTCGGTATCCATGAATTTGCCAATGTCGGCGGCGGCATCACGAAAGCCATCGTATTATTTGGCGGAGCGATTGAAAAACAAACACCAAACGAAAACTAACCTCGAGGATTCGAGGTTTTTTTGTTTGAGGGAATTCTGCTCCTCGAAAGGGACTTCTGCTCCTCGAAAGGGACTAATCCGCGCGCGAAAGGGAATTTTTCACGTTGAAAGGGACTACTCCACCCGCGAAAGGGAATTTCGTCTTCCGAAAGGGACAAAACCGCGCGCGAAAGGGAATCCCCGCCGCTGAAAGGGACTATTCCGCGCGTGAAAGGGAATTTCGGTATTTGAAAGGGACTACTCCGCGCGTGAAAGGGAATTTCTCACTTTGAAAGGGACTAATCCACCCGCGAAAGGGACTTCTGCTCCACGAAAGGGACTACTTCGCGCGCGAATGGGAATCTCTACCTCCGAAAGGGACTAATCCGCGCGCGAATGGGAATTCTGCTCTCCGAAAGGGACTATTCCGCGCGCGAAAGGGAATCTCGGTATTTGAAAGGGACTACTCTGCGCGCGAAAGGGAATCGATGCCTCCGAAAGGGACTAACCCGCGCGCCAAAGGGAATTTCGTCTTCCGAAAGGGACTATTCCGCGCGCGAAAGGGAATCTCTCACTCTGAAAGGGACTATTCCGCGCGCGAAAGGGAATCTCTCACTCTGAAAGGGACTATTCCGCGCGCGAAAGGGAATTTCTCACTCTGAAAGGGACTATTCCACGCGCGAAAGGGAATTTCGGCTTCCGAAAGGGACTATTCCGCGCGCGAAAGGGAATCTCGGTATTTGAAAGGGACTAATCCACGCGTCAAAGGGAATTTCGGCTTCCGAAAGGGACTATTCCGCGCGCGAAAGGGAATTCTGCTCCACGAAAGGGACTATTCCTCGCCCCAAAGGGAATCTCGCTCCTCGTTTTGGGTCACTCACCTGTCAAATTGGGACATTCGAGTGGCAAAACGGGTCACTCGCACAAAAGACTAAATTACTCCCTTTCCGCACTTTCTTCAAGGCTTTTGAGTAATTCAAAAGGACTTCATTTGACTATGAGTGAGTGAATTCGAACATTCGACCGGCAAAACAGGTCACTCGCTGAAGTGTTTGGGACACTCGCTCCTCGTTTTGGGACATTCACCCGATCAAACAGGACATTCGAGTGGCAAAACGGGTCACTCGCACAAAAGACTAAATTACTCCCTTTCCGCACTTTCTTCAAGGCTTTTGAGTAATTCAAAAGGACTTCATTTGACTATGAGTGGGTAAATTCGAACATTCGACCGACAAAACAGGTCATTCGAATAAGTAGTTGGGTCACTCGCTCCTCGTTTTGGGTCACTCATCTGTCAAATTGGGACATTCGAGGACGAAAATGGGCCACTCGCACAAACAACCCCCTAAATAAAAAAAGCCGCATTCGCGGCTCATTTTACTTGTACTTTTTTATAACTGCTTGTTCCATTATCTGTTGTGACTGATACATAAATGTTCTGTTTGGCTTTTTGCTTCGGCACTTTAATACTAAATGCACCTTTTGAATTACTCTTGCCTTTGTATTCTTTCTTGCCAATTTTCACAGTCACTTGGCTCTTTTTATACGTTGTTCCTGTGACACGTGTCGCTCCTTTTTTCACTGCTTTCACAGTTGGCGCTTTCGGCATAATGGTTGGAATACTCGCTTTTATTTGATATGTGCCAAAGTAACCGAGTTCTTTCACACCGATATAATAGACGCCTGTTTTTAATTTATTTTTTAGTGTTTTCGATACGAGTAATTGATCGCTCGCACTTGGGAAATAATTATATGTGTCGATTCTTTTAAATGATTGGTTATAAATCGAAACCTCAAGCCACTTCATATGCGACTTTACTTGTAGCTTTACTTCCGCTGTCTTCGGTACATTCAATTTATAATAGTCGAGTCGATCACCAAAACTAATTAATCCTGTAATTGGCGCAGCATTCGGCTTAAGTATTTGTGCTTTTTCTGTGCTATTATTCGGTTCTTTTTCATTATTACTCGCCCCTACAAATTTTGCCTGCATCTCGTATAATCCCATACTATCGAGGACACCTGTATTTGATATTTTAATGAGATACTGTCCTTTTTCGACGTACATAGAGCCGCTTCTTGTTACGGCTTTTGTATTGGTTGCTTGTTGAAAATCATTCACTTTCGTCATTTGAACTTGCGCTAAATTGTATAGTTCAACTTGTAAAAAAGGCATATACGATTTTGTTTGAATCGTTAATTTCCCCGCTCGGTCTACTTCCACCATATAATAGTCTGCCAAATCGTCGAGTCCGAGTTGTCCTTTAATCTTCGTTTTATTTACTTCGATTGGTTGCGCTTGGTTCGGCTCATCATTCAGCTCAACTTCATTCGAACCATTCGTCTTCCAAGACGCTCTCACTTGATATTTTCCCGTCTGACCAGAGAATGCTACGCGATTCGTATGAATTGTGTATGTCCCAGCCTGCAAATAGACCGTCTCTTTTTGTGTAATTGGATTTGTTGGATCTGCCGCGAAGAAATGCATCGGCTTCACCATACTTATCTCTTTCGAATTGTAGACGAATGCCTCCAATTCATTCATATACGACTTCACTTCCACTGTCACCTTACTCGGCTTCGTCAACTTAAATTGATATGTTTGCTTTGTTGTTGTATCGGTAATTTCACCGGTTACCCACTTTCCCGATGTAAGAGTTGTTGCAGCTGAAGCTTGTTGCGGTATAAAAAAGATGGCGGCCAACAAAAGAATTCCTACTATATATAATCGTTTCATGTCAATCCCCTTTAATGTCTAATTATTCCATATTATTATCTCACTAAGTGAGGGAATAGACAATGGTGAGAGACTGATTCGTGTGCGAAAGGGAAACTTGGCATTTGAAAGGGACAAAACCGCGCGCGAAAGGGAATCTCGCGCCGTTGAAAGGGACAAATCCGCGCGCGAAAGGGAATCCCCGCCGTTGAAAGGGACAAAACCACGCGCGAAAGGGAATCGATGCAGTTGAAAGGGACAAATGGTCGCGCGAAAGGGAATCTGGCTCTCCGAAAGGGACAAATGGTCGCGCGAAAGGGAATCCCCGCCATTGAAAGGGACAAAACCACGCGCGAAAGGGAATCCCCGCCATTGAAAGGGACTATTCCGCGCGCGAATGGGAATCTCTCACTTTGAAAGGGACTATTCCGCGCGCGAAAGGGAATTCTGCTCTCCGAAAGGGACTATTCCACGCGTGAAAGGGAATTTCTACTTCTGAAAGGGACTATTCCGCGCACGAAAGGGAATCTCTCACTCTGAAAGGGACTATTCCGCGCGCGAAAGGGAATTCTGCTCCTCGAAAGGGACTATTCCACGCTCGAAAGGGAATCTTGGCATTTGAAAGGGACTATTCCGCGCGCGAAAGGGAATTCTGCTCTCCGAAAGGGACTGTTCCACTCACGAAAGGGAATTTCTCACTTTGAAAGGGACTATTCCACGCGCGAAAGGGAATCTTGGCATTTGAAAGGGACTATTCCGCGCGCGAAAGGGAATTTCTCACTTTGAAAGGGACTATTCCGCGCGCGAAAGGGAATTTCTCACTTTGAAAGGGACTATTCCGCGCACGAAAGGGAATCTTGGCATTTGAAAGGGACTATTCCGCGCGCGAAAGGGAATTTCTCACTTTGAAAGGGACTATTCCACGCTCGAAAGGGAATCTCTCACTCTGAAAGGGACTATTCCGCGCGCGAAAGGGAATCTCTCACTCTGAAAGGGACTATTCCACGCGCGAAAGGGAATTTCTCACTTTGAAAGGGACTATTCCGCGCGCGAAAGGGAATTCTGCTCTCCGAAAGGGACTATTCCGCGCACGAAAGGGAATCTCTCACTCTGAAAGGGACAAATCCGCGCGCGAAAGGGAATCTCGTCTTCCGAAAGGGACTATTCCGCGCGCCAAAGGGAATTTCTCACTTTGAAAGGGACTATTCCACGCGCGAAAGGGAATCTCGGCTTCTGAAAGGGACAAATCCACACGCGAAAGGGACAAAACCGCGCGCCAAAGGGAATTTCTCACTTTGAAAGGGACTAATCCGCGCGCCAAAGGGAATCTCTCACTCTGAAAGGGACTATTCCGCACACGAAAGGGAATCTCTCACTCTGAAAGGGACTATTCCGCGCGCGAAAGGGAATTTCACCTTCCGAAAGGGACTATTCCACGCGCGAAAGGGAATTTCACCTTCCGAAAGGGACTATTCCACGCGCGAAAGGGAATCTCTCACTCCGAAAGGGACTATTCCACGCACGAAAGGGAATCTCGCCCACTACCATAAAAAAAAGAACCGCATGCGCGGCTCATTTTACTTGTACTTTAGTTGATTTACTCGTTCCTGCACCTGTTGTAACGGATACATAGACTTTTGTTTTAACTTTTTGTGTTGGTATTTTGATACTGAATGCACCTTTGCTGTTACTTTTGCCTGTGTATTTTTTGCTTCCGATTTTCACTGTGACTTTGCTGTTCGCATACGTTGTACCTGTCACTTTTGTTTTTGTGGCTTTTGCTTTTGGAGATTTTGGTAACATCTCAGGTACTTTTACATTTAATTTATAAAGTCCTGTATTACCATAAATTTGAACATAGTACGTTGCTTTTTTGACATTTAAAGATGTAGACCATTTATCAGAACTTGTATTACTCGATTTATAAATCCAACGATCCAGTAGTGTATCACCATCTCGATCATAAATTTTGATATCCTTATTTTGATAAATTGTCAAATGAACATTTAATACACCTGTTTTTGAAACATCTACTTTATAAAAATCAGACGAATCATTCCAACTAATTAAACCCGTCACAGATTGTACATTCGGCTTGATTTTCTGAGCTTGTTCAAGCCCATTATTCGGCTCTTTTTCATTATTAGGTGTTTTTGAAAATTTTGTTTCGATTTTATATTTACCAGTGTAGGAATCCCATTGTGAAACTTTTATATAATACGTTCCTTTTTCTAAATAATATCCATCTTGGCTCACCTTACCTGAAAGCTCAGAACCACCATAATAATTACTCCAACTTTCGACTTCATATAAGTCAGAATCAAAAACTTGTACATACATCCTATCCATGTACGCTGTCATTTTAACATTTAGTAAACCTGCTTGGTCTAATTTTACTTTATAATAATCCGTACTGTCACTCCAACTAAGTTGTGCTGTGATAGGTTTTTGTGTTGGTTTAATCGCCATCGCAAGTTCAGAACCATCATTCGGCTCAATTTCTGTAGTCTTACTGTCTACGACTGTCATCGTAAAACGATATTTAAAATATTCATTATGCCATCCACTACTGTAAGCCTCAATATAATAAATTCCTGGCTCTACATATTCCCAATTAGTTCGTGTAACAGGTGCCGTAGCTGTTGCGTTACCAAAACTATTATGAAGACCGACAATTGTATTATGATTTTCATCTAATAAAGACAAATACAAATCATGTGAATAAGAAGTTCCTTGGAATTTAACATAGCCTGGCTTCGTTACATTCACTTGATACAGTACTCGATCCTCATCAGCTAAAGTACCTTCAATCGTCTGTCCTGATTGAATCACTGGGTAGTCTGCTGCTTGTGCTTGTGGGCTTGCGACAATGAAATATAGTGCAAACGCTATAAAACATGTGAAGAAAAACTTTTTCATTTTAACACTCCTTTTTTACTAATTATACCATTCTAGAGTAAAATTATTCCTTGGAGATAGCAAAATAGATGCAAAGTTATAGTATTCTATTAAAAATCTATTATTTATATTTTTTATTTAAGGAATTCTTCAAGAGATGATGATATTTTTATGCGATTCCAAACAAAAAAGCCGCAAATCGCGGCTTTTTCTTATAGTCGGCTCATCTCTTTTCGAAGGCGTATCAACAGGCGGCTTTTCTTCTTTTGTAGGGCGGCGCGACTCATGCCAAGCATTGCGGCAATCTCGGTGTGATCGTACCCTTCGATATAATAGGCGTGGAGAATCATACATTCTTCGGGTGTTGTGTGGGGTGCTAGGAATTCCACGAAGTCGCGTGTACGCTGGCACCCTTCCCCTTGAATTTGCTCATGCAGGGCATCATCTTCTGTTGGCACGAATCGTTCCTCGTAACGCGCGCTCATCTTCAATTCATCGAGTAATGCACCGCGAATTGTCTGGAATGCATACGGTTCAAAATCACCCTTTTCCGCATCGAATCGTTGCCACGCACGCCAGATGGCTACGCGTGCAGACTGGCGAAATTGCTCATGCTCCTTATAAATATGCAGTTTGCGCATATGCGCGGAAATCATCGGCTCCAACTTCTCTAACATCGCTTCAAACGTCATCTTATACTCGCTTCTCACAGTCGACCATGCTTGTATTCCCTTGGGTACACCTAGCTTACTAAAATGTGCGAATGTTGGCGAAACGACGTTTTCCGAATGAATTTTTTCGTATGTATATGGTGGGGAAATCCTTGAAAAACCTCTATTTCTTTATCAATTCCCCATACTTTTCGTACACTCTTTTTTGAATAGGTCTTTTTCTGAAAATGAAGGAAAATAGAAAGAAAAAAGGGCTTGTTTTCGAAAAAGGGGAGTTTTTTTATGCATACATTTTTTAATATACCACTGACATTTCAATTGGACTTCATCGACGACATACTCTATGCGACACCAAAAAGAGACAAAATATGTCCATGTGGTGGAAGGCGACATCTTCATCATAAAAAGGAACAGAACATTCGCCACTCGTACACCTATGAGTACGGGACGATCACAATCAGACTGACCATGTACTATGAGCGCTGCCAGACATGCCACGTAACAACGCGACATGACGGTGGACTCGGTGTGATCCAAAAGACGACAGCGAACTACCGAAAACTTGTGACAACTGTGGCGAAAACTCACTCGCTTGGATACGCCACACGCCAGTTTGACGTGCCGAAAGCGACGATTCAGGGATGGTTGAGGGGATGATGCAACCACTGTTCAAATGTCATCGTGTCGTCACTCCTTCTCCACAAAAAAGAACAAGGCGCTATTGTAGCCACCTTGTCTCTATGTGTATCGCTTACATTTCTTCTTTCAATTCTGTAATCAGTGTAGTTAAAACCGCAATCGTTGCGGCAATGAGTAATTTTTCAATCATGTTCAGCTCACCTCACTTTCACATACTCACGACAGTTTTATAATAATGTCGTGAGTTTTTCTTTCAGAAATCACCAACAATTCGTTGATGTATCTCCCTTTTAATTCATTTCACCTGATACACCCTACTTTTTTCGTGAGTTCTTTGTTAGTTTTCTCGTGAGTTCCATTCGATTCGCTCATCATTTTTTAAAAGAATTTTGTATTGATGAACACAATTGAGTGTGTACATGTCTCTTCCATTGTCGTAATTTACGGATGTAATCAAACAAGAAGCAGGTAAAGACAACCACTCTTCTTCTGTAAAATAGCGCTTATCTAACTCTTCTTTCTCCAGTTCCACTGTTTCGATCCCTATCTCTTTCTCATTCACCTCGAGAGCATATTCTTTCTGTAAATAATTCATTAAGTAGGCTTTACACGTTTTCATACAAACAACCTCCCATTTCATAGTATTCATATGCAATGACCTCATCTTCTTTCTTCCACAATTCAAACATGACAGACTTATCTGTTCCGACTAAATAGACTGTCCACACTTCACCACTTTCATTCTTTAACTGACAATGATAAGCATGTGTACAATTCGTTAATGTAGCGATAGATGGTAAAAGATACTGATAGCGTGCTACATCTGGATGATGAACAGGTAATGTATTTACCGTTACTTCTACAATAGGTGTGGACATGTAAAAGCTTTGATGAATACGTTTTAAAACAAATGCATAAATAATTGGTCGAACCATTTTATAATCCCCCTAGAACGAGCAGATTGGTGGTTAATCCCTTATCCTTTGGAAGGAAGGTATAAAGTAGAGGCTTTTTTAAATATCCTTGAATAATTGCCTAATACCGCGTTTACAGCCATTTCTTCCATAGAAAAACACCTACTCGTTTAAAAGTAGATGTTTCGTACAATAAGAGAATAAATAAACAACCAAATGGACTCATCAAATTAGATGTACAGCTTGTTCAAAAAGAAGAGCTAAAACATCAAAGAAATAATATCTATTTAAAAAAGGAAGTAGATACGGTTCTTAAATGGCGGAAAGGAAAGGAAAGAAGGAACGCACACAAGCAGCAGATTACCCTAAAATACAGGATGTAAGAAACGAAACGATGAAAGAACAGCCTAATGAAAAATCACTGTTTAAATGGCAAATACAAGTGTAAAGAGCAACTGATCGAATTCTAAAAATCTCATTAAAGTATGTGATTGAAATACAAAAAAACTCCCATCTTCCGAAGAAGATAGGAGTCTTTGAATCCGTTTGCCCAATAAGGTAAGGGGTGTGGATTTAATAATCGGTTAGATTATTTGTTTGCTACTGGAGCTTTAGAAGCTGATACTGCAAAACCATTAGCATCTGTTAATCCTGTGCCTTTGTATGCAACTGCAATTGTTTTTGCAGGGTTCCAGTTAGACGCTACATAACCTGTAGTACCAGTACCTTCTGTTGCTGGAGCTACTGTGATTTGAATTGTATCAGTTTGACCAGATACAATTGTAGCATTAACTGAACCAGCTGTACCACCTGTACCACCTGTACCAGCTGTACCTAAATCTAGAGCTACACCATCAACTGTAATATCAAAGTTGTTTTGTGCTACTGAACCAAGAAGGTTTTCATTAAATTTAACAAAGATTGTGTTACCAACAACTGAAACTGATTTAACTGTTGCAGATGTATTATCTTTTACAGTTACTGAATCTGAAGTAGGTAATACTGTTTGACCTAAAGCAGTTTGTACACCTGATACTGCTAAACGAGCTTTAGCACCATCAGTTTGATTACCAATATTAATTGAACCTGTTGGTAATACGATGTGTACTTTAGTAGCAGTGTCTGTGCTATCGAAATAAATATCTGTTCCTTCTGGTAAAGCTGAACCATCTAATTTATAGTTTGCAGCATTTAAAGCTGTCGCTGCAGTAACTGGTTTATTAAATGCAACTGTGAAATGGTTAGTTCCAGAATTAGCAAATGCTGTTGCTTTTAAATCTGTAGTTGTTGAATCTACAGTAGTATTTACAGAAATTACTTGTGAAGCGTTTGTATGAACATCTGTTACTGTACCTGCTGCAATACGTACTGTAATTGTTCCTGTTGGAAGAACATCAGTACCTTTGACAACTTTGATTTGAGTTAAATTACCGTCTTCATCTAACTCTTTTGTAGCTGTATAACCTGTACCAGCAACGCCATTAATACGTACTGCTTCAAGAGTTACACTATCAGAAGCTGAACCAGCTAATGCTTCATCTAATTGAATATAAATTGCTTTACCATCTTTAGATAATTTAGTAGAAACTGCTTTCGGACCAGTTACATCTTTAGTCATTGTTACTGATGCAGTTGCAGTTGCAACTTTTTGTCCGTAAACATCTTCAATTTGTTTATCAGCTACTACAAATGTAATATCTTTAGCAGAACCTGTACCGTAGAAGTAGTTTGGTGCTGCACCAATATTTGATGTGCCAGCTACAAATGTAGCAATTACTGTTTTATTTGTAACATCTGTTGTGTCTAAAGCGTAAGTTACGTCTGTACCACGTGTTAATGTTTTACCATCAATTAAAGCAGTCATAGCACTTTGAATTGTTGCATTATTACTTTTTAAAGGTTTGTTGAATGTAATTGCAACTTTGTTTGAAGATACTTGCTTAACTGAAGCAACTGAAACAGCTGATTGGTCATCAGCGATTGTAACGTTACCGTTATATGCAGTTAAAATATTTCCAGCTGCATCTTTAGCGCCTGCTAAATAGATTGAAGCTGTTGTTCCTGGTAATACTGAAGCTGGTTTAGCAACTGTGAATTTAGTATTGTTTGAACCAGTTACAGGAGTAAGACCAGATACTGGTGTACCATTGATACGTAAAACATCTGGAGTTGCAATTGGTTCAGAAACTGTAAACTCAATATTTCCAGTTGATGGATTAAATTCAGCTTTTTCTACTGTTGGAGCTGCTTTATCTTCTACTGAAATTGTTCCAGCGAATGCTTTTAAAGCTGAACCGTCTTTAGCTTCTACTTTATCAGATACTGTTACTGCATAAGTACCTTCTAAGTATTCTGAAGCGCCAAGAGTAAGAACGATAGATTTACCATCTTCACTTACTTTACCAGTAATTGCAGCTGTGATATTTTGATCAGTATTTGGTGCTAATGCTGGAATTGTACGAGAAATTGACACAGCACCTGATACTAGAGCACCAGTTGTAGCATTTGTAACTAATGTAGATGCATCAACAGTTTTGTTGAAAGTAACTTTAACTTGTTTAGCGTTAATCGCCTCAACAGATTTAACTTTAGCGCCTACTTCAACACCGTTTTCGAATGCTTTTTCAACACCTTTAACTGTGAATGTACCGTCAGCTAGTTCAGCGTTGTTGTACCATTTATCTTCGAATTTTTGGATGCCTTCGTTTAATTTAGCACCATCGTATAATTTACCTTCGAATAGAGCTAATTCTTTGTTAAGTTCAGAACCTTTGTAAAGTTCGTCTTTGAAGATTTTGTGACCTTCGTTTAATTTAGCGCCATCGTATAATTTACCTTCGAATAGTGCTAATTCAGTGTTTAATACTGCATCTTTGTAAAGATCTTCTTTGTATAATTTGTAGCCTTTGTTTAATTTACCATCTACATATAATTTATCAGCGTAAAGACCTGTAGATACAACTTTTTTACCTTTTACGTAATAAGCACCGTTATAAGTACCAGTAGTTACTTTTTTAAGTCCTTTTACGTAGTAAGCGCCTTTGTAAGTACCAGTAGCTAATTTACCATCTTTGTAGTATTTAGAAGCGTAAAGACCTGTAGATACTTTTTTAACACCTTTTACGTAGTAAGCTTTGTTATAAGTACCAGTTGTTACTTTTTTAGCGCCTTTTACGTAGTAAGCGCCTTTGTAAGTACCAGTCGCTTTTTTACCAGCTTTGTAGTAAGTTTTGCCTTTTAAGCCTGTAAGTTTAGAACCGTTTTTGTAAACAGTTGATTTGTAAGTTACATAACCTTTAACTACTTTACCTGATTTAGCGTAAACTAATTTACCAGACTTGATTTTGTATTTGCTTGCTGCAGATGCATCCGTAGTTGCTACTGCTGATGTTACAACTGAAGCACCTAGAGCTAGGGCTGCTGCAGTTTTGACTAATTTGAAATTACTCATGAATGAAAATCCTCCCTTATTGGATATGATTAGCATTTGCTGTTTGAAATCGTCAGCTAACCATGCTTAGCCTAATTATCATCTAATAGGATAAGATTTTCCACCTTTTTTTATTCCAAAATATTGCACTTATAAAGGACTATATCATTATAATGCCATTTTTATCATTTATTTATTAGTTATATTTTGATTAAAAGAAATATTATTATTATAAAGAATAGTTTATTACCACTTTATTCTTTCATTAATACCTTTTGATTCATTTTTGATTTTTAGGATATATTTTCCAATGTTTTTTAACGATGTAACAATTGTCATATCACTTTTTACACTTTTCACATGATGTTTCTACCTATTATATAGCGATTGTATCCTATCTTTTTTTTACATATTTTTGAATTTACGATTGTAATGGATTTGTTACAAAAAGAAAAGACCGTCCTTTTTTTAGAACGATCTTCTCTGTCATTTATTGAACTTTTAAGATAGTTGAGCTGATCCAGCCTGTTGTTTTAGTTGTTGGTACGTAAACTTGATGCCATACGGTACCTTTTGCATCTTTCTTCGTTACGATTTTGCCTGATGTATCTTGTACGAGTTTGACGAACTTGCCCTCGTCTAATACTTTGATAACTTTTGTACCTGTCGTACTCGCATCGTTTCGGACATTCGCTTCTGTTATCGTGCGTGCTAAGTTTGTAAATTGTAAATCTGATTTTAGCACCCATGCTTCCTGCTCTTGAATCTTCACGCGCATCCACGTACTTGCGACATCGTCATTCGTTCCGTCAATTGTCACTTTTGTGCCGATGTTGTAATTCATTAGAACTTTACCGTATTCCGATGGCAGTAGGCGAACTGTTGTGAATTTCGTCACTGTCGCTGTGATACCTGCATCAAAGAATTGATAGGTTGGTGGTAGTGGCTTACCTGCTGGAATAACATTCGTGTAATTGAATACAGGTTGTGTTGGATCGAGTGTTGAGACTTTCGCCTTGTCATAATAAGCTGCGTCATATGGTTTCATATTCCCCATGATGCGTCCGATACTCGTCGCCCATGATTTATCCGAAGCATACTTCACATTCATACCTGCTGCTGATGGTCCGTTATTGTAGATGGCTCCTGCTCGTAAATATTTACGATAGATGGCATCTGCATAATACTGTACGCCGTCATTTCCTGTTGGGAAGTAAAGCGCGCAACTCATCGCACATTTGTCATAGGCTTGATAGCCGAAGAAGTTATTTTTGTATTGTGAGATTTTCGAGCTACCCCACCCTGTTTCGACGATCGCATGCGCCAACATGAACTGTGCGTTAATGCCATAGCGTTTTTGCATATCTAAAAATACAGGAATGGCTTTGTATAGATTATTATTTTTGATTGTCGTACCTTTCACATTCACAAGGAATTGTTCCATCTCTGCTTGCGTGATATTCGATACTTTTCGAAGGTTCATGTATTGGTACGGGTTACCGAAGTAGTCGGCACGCACCCATGCAAATTTCGAACCGATTTTGCCAAGATAATACGTTGTGTCGTTGATGACTTGTTGTTTTGTGGCAGTGAACTTCGTTGCTGGATATGATTTTAAATCTTTAAAGCGAATATTACTCGCATTCGTCGCACCTGCTACGGTCGTCGCATTCCCCAGTCCAGTTAGGTATAGGACTTCTGATGAGGCTGTCGGCTCTTGGACATTTGCTGACTTGAGCTCTGTTGACTTCACCCAGCCTACTACAGTGTCCTTCCCTGTTGTTGAGAGGCGTGACAGCTCATAGTAGGTCGTGTTGCCTAATTTCGCTGAACGATTCATTGTAAATTTCTCTGTTTTCTCTGCAGTCGTCCATGTGCGTGTCGTCTGCTTCACAAGGTTAGTATAGAGTACAGCTGTCGACTTGATTGTCCCTTGTTTTGAAATCTTTTGATAGACAGGTGCTTCCACTGGTGGCGGTGTTGGTTCAGGTGTCGGATTGGTCGTTGTCGTGCGAGATGATAATACCCACATGAGCTTATTATCTTCTGTTTTTCCGTAATACCACAGAGCTGTGCCAATCTTCACTTGTTTTGAAATGGTGAACGGTTTGCCCTTCGTAAGCGTCTTCGTCACAATATCGTCCGCTGCGCCCCATGGCATCGTATAACCGTACCCACCGCCTGTTAGATATGCTTCTTGATTCAATGTGCTTTCTACGCCATAAGGATGCGTTTTAACGGCGTCTTTTTCCACCCAACCGATTATCCCTAGATTGTAGTAAACTTTTTTCTTGTAGCTTGCTTGCTCTTTTACCACATATGTATGAGGTGCTTTCGCGCCAGCCGTTTGCTTCGTTTTGTCATTCGTTAAGTCCGTTTGTAGTATTGTATTTTTATCGTTTAGTTGCGCAATAAGTGATACTTTCGTCACAACAGGCTTTTCTGTCGCAGTCGTTAGCTTTTGATCGCTCAGTGACGTTGCTGGAAGCCATGTCGTCTGATTATTCACTGTACCACGATACCATGTTGCCGTTCCTACCTTCACCGTTTCGGCATTAAGGAAGGTTTTATGTTTATAGGGAGCCATTGACGGAAAAATAACATTACGTGCTAAACCGCCCGGACGCGTGTAACCCGTTCCTGTTCCTTTAATGTAACGTGTCTTTTTCGTATTCGTCATCACCTTATAACTTTTACGCGTGATTGACTTCGACTTCACCCAACCGAGTGCTGCTTTTTTCGGGTCAGCATGGCGACTTACTTGGTAATAAGTTTCGTCACCTGTCTTCGTTGCGACTTTTGAAATATAGAAGATTTCGTTCGTGTATTTAGTTGATGCCACTACACTCTTTTTCGAGCCAGGTGCTGTATAAATGCGTGATTTTTGTGATTTGAGTTGTCCCAATTGGCTTGTGTTACTCTGTTTATAGGTAGCTTTTGTCGCAGCTTGTACTGTCGGCGGCTCCAGAAGTTGTGTTGCCGAAGATAGTACAAAAGTAGAAGCTAAAAGTCCTATAACAATTGACTGTTTTTTCATTTGTTCTCCTCCTTTTGTAAGTTATCATATCATATTTTTAGCATGGGGTACGCCCTTTTTTTCAAATTACTGTTTACGTTAGTATTGTACTTTTTTTCCTTTTCATGTAGGTTGAAAAGAGGATAGTTGTTAGAAAGGATGTTGGCATGGAGATTTCAAAATATCGTGAATCGGATTTAGAGGAGATTGTCGACTTATTTTTAGATACCGTACACGAGATTAATCGTAAAGACTACAGCCCCGCACAGCTTAATGCATGGGCTCCTTATGAACGACGCCAAGAGATTATCGAAGCTTGGCAAAAAACATTGCGTGAACACATCTCCTACGTGGCACGTTGCGAACATAAAATTGTCGGTTTTGCTGATTTAACACTTGATGGACAGATTAACCGTATCTATGTTCACAAAGACTACCAAAATCGAGGCATTGCAAAAAAATTACTATTTGAACTCGAAAAAGAAGCTTACCAACTTGGCTTGATTCACCTCGACACAATGGCGAGCACCACAGCAGTCCCCTTCTTCCAAAACGAAGGCTACGACATCGTGAACGAAGAAACCACGATACGCAACCAGATTGCCCTACAAAACTTTCATATGCGCAAGGAATTATGACGAGTGACTCATTGGAGTGACTCGTTTTTTTGTGGGATAGTGTTTCGATAAGGCTGGACTTTCGGTAGAGACTTAAATTTTCTATGACAACTCTATTCTTATGGACATAATATTTGTCGAAAGGGACTGATCAGAGGCTGAAAGGGACTGATCAGAGGCTGAAAGGGAATCCTGTTCCTCGAAAGGGACAAATCCACGCGCGAAAGGGAATCCTCGCCTCCGAAAGGGACTATTCCGCGCGCGAAAGGGACTATTCCGCGCGCGAAAGGGAATCTCCTCCTCCGAAAGGGACAAATCCGCGCGCGAAAGGGACTCTTGGCATTTGAAAGGGACAAATCCGCGCGCGAAAGGGAATCTCCTCCTTCGAAAGGGACAAATCCGCGCGCGAAAGGGAATCCACGCCTCCGAAAGGGACTGATGGTCGCGCGAAAGGGACTGATCCGCCTCCGAAAGGGACTAATCCGCGCGCGAAAGGGAATCCTCGCCTCCGAAAGGGACTATTCCGCGCGCGAAAGGGACTGATTCGCCTGCGAAAGGGACTGATTCGCCTCCGAAAGGGACTCGGCGCCGTTGAAAGGGACTATTCCGCGCGCGAAAGGGAATCGGTGCCGTTGAAAGGGACTATTCCACGCGCGAAAGGGACTGATTCGCCTGCGAAAGGGACTCGGCGCCGTTGAAAGGGACTATTCCGCGCGCGAAAGGGACTAATCCACGCGCGAAAGGGAATTTCTCACTTTGAAAGGGACTATTCCACGCGCGAAAGGGAATTTCTCACTTTGAAAGGGACTAACCCGCGCGCCAATGGGAATCTTGGCATTTGAAAGGGACTATTCCGCGCGCGAAAGGGAATATCGCTCTCCGAAAGGGACTGATCCGCGCGCGAAAGGGACTGATTCGCCTCTGAAAGGGACTGATCCGCGCGCGAAAGGGACTCGGCGCCGTTGAAAGGGACTATTCCGCGCGCGAAAGGGAATCTGGCTCTCCGAAAGGGACTAATCCACGCGCGAAAGGGAATCTGGCTCTCCGAAAGGGACAAATCCACGCGCGAAAGGGACTATTCCGCGCGCGAAAGGGACAAATCTGCGCGCAAAAGGGAATCCACGCCTCCGAAAGGGACTATTCCACGCGCCAAAGGGAATCGGCGCCGTTGAAAGGGACTATTCCGCGCGCGAAAGGGACTCGGCGCCGTTGAAAGGGACTATTCCGCACGCGAAAGGGACCATTCCACGCGCGAAAGGGACTCCCCTCCTCCGAAAGGGACTGATTAGAGGCTGAAAGGGACTATTCCGCGCGCGAAAGGGACTCGATGCCTCTGAAAGGGACTATTCCGCGCGCGAAAGGGAATCTTGGCCTCCGAAAGGGACAAATCCGCGCGCGAAAGGGAATCCCCGCCTCCGAAAGGGACTGATCCGCCTCTGAAAGGGACTGATCCGCGCGCGAAAGGGAATCTCGCTCTCTGAAAGGGACTATTCCGCGCGCCAAAGGGACTCTCCTCCTCCGAAAGGGACAAATCCGCGCGAAAGGGAATATCGCTCTCCGAAAGGGACTGATCCGCGCGCGAAAGGGAATCCACGCCTCCGAAAGGGACTGATCCGTGCGCGAAAGGGACTGATTCGCCTCCGAAAGGGACTATTCCGCGCGCGAAAGGGAATCTCCTAATATTTGTGATAAAAAAGAGGAATCACGTTATCATAACGTAATTCCTACTTTAATTTAACGATAGATTTTCATTAAGTCTGAACGAATCCATACTTTTTTCGTTGAGCTTGGTTGGTAAACTTGGTACCAAATTGCTTTTTTAGAGTCTTTTTTTGTAACGGGTTTGCTTGAAGATGTTACAAGTTTTAACGCTGTATTTTTCTTTGCTGTTGTTACTTTAGAATAGTTTGCACCTGCATTTGAATGAAGTGTCGCATCGACTGTTGTAAATGCTAAGTTCATTGTTGTAATCTGATCGCTGCGCACCCATGCTTGTTTATTTTGGTAACTAATTCTGTACCAGCGCGACTGAGCATTTTTTGTATTTTTAAAGTCTTTTACATCTGTATGATATGCTTTTAACGTAATTTTTTTGCCTTTTGCATAACTTCCCACGCGTGGTGCATATACATATGGAATTGAATAAACTGATGCACCTGAAGAATTAATTGTTGTCGAAATACTTGAAGGTAAAGCTACAAATGCACTTGGTTGTGGTTTCGTCGATGGAATCTCACTGCCGAAATCTTGTGCAATCGATACTTTTTTCGTCGATGCTTTTACACCTTTATAATATGAGCTATTATACGGTTTAATCTGTTGCATGATATTTGCTATTTTTTCGCCCCATGATGGATCCGTAGCGTATTTTACATTCATCGCTAATACATTTTTACCATAATAATAAGGACCACTAACTGTTAAATAATTATTCACAATGCGTGAAGCATACAATTTTAAACCATCTTCACCTTTAGGGAAATATTTTGAACATGTAATCGGACAAGAGTCATAGGCTTGGTAGCCGAATAGGTTGTTTTTATACTGTGAAATCGTCGATCCGCCCCAACCTGTTTCGAGTGCCGCATGTGCAAACATAAATTGCGCACTCACACCTGTACTACTTTGAGCTTTAATAAACTCTGGCGCTAATTTGTATAGAATATTATCAGGTGTACGCCCTTTTGATAAAATAAGTGCCTGTAAATCTTTCGCTGTAACATTCGAAGGTTTGCGTAAATCGACACCTACAAAGCCGTTCGTTGTTAATAAATCGGAACGAATCCAGCGCAATTTAGTCGTTCCTTCAATCTTCCCTTTATACCAATAAGTCGTGCCCACTTTTTCATAACGCTCTGCCGCAAATGATAAACCGCGACGAATTTCTAAATTGTATGATCGATTACTCGATGTTGTCGCAGGCATTGTATAGGCATTATTTCGCCCTAATAAATACATCGTTTGTTTCTTTTTTGAAAGGAGTGTGCGATTGTTGATTTTTAATACTTTTCCATCAATCCACCCCATCGATGTTGCACCTTTTTCAAGGCGATAATACGTTGTTCCATCTGCTTTTTTCGATTCGCGAACATAGTATGTACGTTTTAAATCTGTACTTTTCACTGCTGTCGCTTTTGCTTTTTTAGAGGGTGTTTTGTAAAATTTCGCTTTCGTCGTTTTGATTTCAGCTATCTTATATTCACTCGCCGCCTGACTTTGTATACTCGTAAACGAAAACACACATAGTAAACTCAGTACCCCCGCAATCATCCATTTCCACTTCAAATTTAAACACACCTTTCTTTTATCCTAGTTATACCTTCGTCCAATTACCTTATATTTATACAAATAATTGGATTTCTTAATATAATTGAAATATTTATATACTATTTCCTTCCTTTTGAAATAGAAATAAACATATATGACAAAGTTTTTATAGAATTGTGATGTGTGTAATGTTTCTATTTTTGTATTTTCTTCCATTCTCGATAAAACGTACTTTTAGAAACATCTTTCATAAATTTTTGCAAGTCTTGTTTTAGCATATCTTGATGAAAATAACTCAAATATTCATCTAATTCTTCTTTAATTATTCGCTGACCTGTATAAGTGCAATTGGAACAGTTCCATTTCCTCCGACTTTTTTTCAGCATTTTCGAATGACATTTTGGACAGAGAAAGTCACTATTCAAGTGATACAATTTAAAATTATAATATTCTCCTAAAGTATTTATCCGATAATCAATCGCTTTTTCTTTTATTCTGTTAATAAATTTTTGTACATCCGTATTTTCAATATTCTCCTGATGTTGCTTATAAATAAACTGCTCAATTTCATCTAAATCTAAAATATGTGTCATGGTATTATCACTATTTACAATACTTGAGAGCGTAGGAAAAACTACTGCTCCATATATTGGAATATTATATTGATGACTATAATTCCATATTTCTAATTGTTTAATATATTTTTGAATTTGAGTTTCGGGACTTCTAAATTTCTGATCAGGTTGTCCTTTTATTTTTCGAATCAGTTGTTGTGGATTCTGTGTAAAATAAATATGTCCCGAAATATTTTTCACTTCTAAAATGATGATGCAACTCGATGTCGCAATAAGAAAATCCATTTGAAATAGCCCATTTTGATAGAGCATGATATCGTGAAAAACATGAATATCTATTGTGTTTTTATAAGTATTTAAGCGTTTTGCAACAATTTCTTCTCCAAAGTCTCCAGCTTCAATCTTCGCTATATCTTGTTGAATACGTACTTTTATTTCATCCAAATGTAAACGTGCATAAAGCCTTTTTAAAATGTGCATTTTAGGACTAGAACGAAATTCTTTTTGGATCATTTCAAAATTCTCCTTTTTTATTCACTATACACTATGCATATTTTAGGGATTTTTGTTTATACTTCTTATTTTAAAAAAGGCGTGTTTTTTTATTCAATTATTAGATTATAGGTTTGAAAATTTGTTCATTATAAAAAGATACGAGTTTTCCTTTTCAAAAGTTGGGATTCCCTTTCGCGCGTGGATTAGTCCCTTTCGGAGGAGGAGATTCCCTTTCGCGCGCGGATTTGTCCCTTTCAAATGCCAAGATTCCCTTTCGCGCGTGGATTTGTCCCTTTCGGAGAGCGATATTCCCTTTGGCGCGCGGATTTGTCCCTTTCGGAGAGTGAGATTCCCTTTCGGAGGCGGGGAGTCCCTTTCAAATGCCATGATTCCCTTTCGCGCGCGGATTTGTCCCTTTCGGAGAGCGATATTCCCTTTGGCGCGCGGATTTGTCCCTTTCAATGGCGGGGATTCCCTTTCGCGCGCGGATTTGTCCCTTTCGGAGGCGTGGATTCCCTTTCGCGCGTGGATCAGTCCCTTTCGGAGGCGAGGATTCCCTTTCGCGCGTGGATCAGTCCCTTTCGGAGGCGAGGATTCCCTTTCGCGCGCGGATTTGTCCCTTTCGGAGGCGAGGATTCCCTTTCGCGCGTGGATCAGTCCCTTTCGGAGGCGAGGATTCCCTTTCGCGCGACCATTTGTCCCTTTCGGAGAGCGGGATTCCCTTTCGCGCGTGGATCAGTCCCTTTCGGAGGCGAGGATTCCCTTTCGCGCGCGGATTTGTCCCTTTCAAATGCCAAGTTTCCCTTTCGCGCGACCATTTGTCCCTTTCAACTGCATCGATTCCCTTTCGCGCGCGGATTTGTCCCTTTCGGAGGAGGAGATTCCCTTTCGCGCGCGGATTTGTCCCTTTCGGAGAGCGAGATTCCCTTTCGCGCGCGGATTTGTCCCTTTCGGAGAGCGATATTCCCTTTCGCGCGCGGTTTTGTCCCTTTCGGAAGACGCGATTCCCTTTCGCGCGTGGATTAGTCCCTTTCAACGGCGGGGATTCCCTTTCGCGCGCGGTTTTGTCCCTTTCGGAAGACGCGATTCCCTTTCGCGCGCGGATTTGTCCCTTTCAGAAGCCGAGATTCCCTTTCGCGCGCGGAATAGTCCCTTTCGGAGGCGAGGATTCCCTTTCGCGCGCGAGTTTGTCCCTTTCAACGGCGGAGATTCCCTTTCGCGCGCGGATTTGTCCCTTTCGGAGAACGGGATTCCCTTTCGCGCGCGGTTTTGTCCCTTTCAAATGCCAAGATTCCCTTTCGCGCGACCATTTGTCCCTTTCAACGGCGCGAGATTCCCTTTCGATCCCAAGTTTGTCCCTTTCAACAAATAAAATTCTATTTAAACTAGTCAACTTAAGTCCAGCCACCACCACCACCACCACCTACTCACAACAAAAAAACTCTCGCCTAAGCGAGAGTTAGAAGTTAAATCATATTGATTTTTGGGCTGTGATGAATGGCTTGGTGTAAGACGTGTTGCCAGCGTTCTTTGTATGTGGCTTCGGCAAAGTGTTCTGTTGCGTGTTGTTTTGCAGCTGCACCGAGTTTTAGCATGTGATCTGGGTTTTGGATTGCTTCAATCATGCTGGTTGCGAGTTGTTCGATATTGTTAGGTTCAACGAGTATGCCATTTTCATTATGCGTAATGTATGTCGTTGGACCGTATGTAATCGCATAAGAGATGGTTGGTGTGCCTTGAATCGCTGCTTCCGCATACGCATAATTAAGTCCTTCTGTTTTCGCTGTAATGATGGAAGCGAGTGCTTGTTGATAGATGTCTGCTACATTCGGATGGTAGCCTTTTAATGTGACAACTTTTTCAAGCTTTTCTTCTGCAATTAATTCTTGTAGATTCGCTTCTTCGTTTCCGACACCATAAATGTCTAAGCGTGCATCAGGTTCTTCTGCAATCACTTGTTTCATCGCTTGAATTGCGTGCTGTACTTGCTTATCTTCAATAAGGCGTGTCACCATGACGAAGCGATTTGGATCGCGTAATGCTTCACTTGGCATCGCTTCAACTGTCGGTGGAATGACGTGAATATTGCCACGATTGCCGACATCACTGTGTAAATCACGCTGCTGTTCTTCTGTTGAAACAACGGTTGCATATCCTTTTGGAATCGCGTTAACAACTGATTTCATAAACTTTGGCATCGAACTACCGACTGTATAAGGTTCTTCTAAATGGTGATGTTCGACAACGAAAATTTTATCCGCATGCTGATCTTCCACACCGAGTACACGGTCTGCTACACGTTCAGTTTCAGCAACAATAATTGGACGAACCGATTCTAAACGACATAATTCATTCACCCAGAAAGTTTGAAACTCTAAACGATTTTTAAAATCAAAGGCTTTTTGAATTTTCGGGTCAAATAGGAAGACACGTTGTTGTCCGCCTGTTAAATAGTTGAACCAGATTGTTAAGTAACAGAAGCCATCAGGTGTAAAGTAACTCTCTTGATTCTTCTTGTTGTTTGCTGGATGATATAAAATTTCGCGTGCTTTATAGCCTGCTGGATGGAACTCCTCACGCGAAATACGTACGCGATTGTCATTGAAGTAGTCGACAAATTGCAAACGACCATCTTCGTCCCAGCGCTTATATTTTGCATAGCGACCATTTTCAAAATAACGTGCGTGATTACCAGCATCTTCTACAAAGAATTCATCTTCGAATTTATGACGATTCTTTTCGTAATGTGCTTTTGAAACAGCCGATACTTCCACCACTGCAAAGCGATCACGATAGTAGTCGTATAAATTCACAATATGCACATCATGTGGAAGATGACCTGTGACATGAAGTTCACGTTCGATTTCCGCATAGTTTGGTTTGTAGTCTAATGTTACAAGAACAGGTTGGTAATCTGGCTGATTGAGCAGACGTGCTTGTTTTAATACTGCTTTATGCAAGCCTCTTTGTTCCGTATTGAGGTCATTGCTTACCAGAAATAATGTTTTTCTCACCGCTTGTCACTCCTATTCTTATTTATGCTTACGCTGCTTCGCCAATTGGTCGCGGAATTCTTTTTGCTTGGCTGGTGTCAGCTTATTATAGTCTTTTAGGAACGCCATGTAGTTACGCATGACCACATTTGTTGGGCCGAATTCACGTAAACGCCCACCCTCAATCCATGCAATTTTTGTACAGAAATTACGTACTTGAGAAAGATTATGGCTGACGAAGAAAATCGTCTTTCCTTGTTTTTTATATTCGAGCATTTTTGCGAGTGACTTATCTGTAAACGTCTGGTCTCCAACAGATAATGCTTCGTCGATTACGAGGATATCAGGGTTCGCTGTTACACTAATCGCAAAGCCGAGTTTCGACTTCATACCACTTGAATATTGTTTAACAGGTTGATAAATGAAGTCTCCAAGCTCTGAAAACTCGATAATTTCAGGCATGACTTCTTTAATCTTTTCTTTTGAATAGCCCATAAGTAGACATTTGAATTCGATATTTTCAGCACCTGTTAAGGCATTGTTCAGACCTGACTGAATCGCAATGACATTCACTTCTCCATTAACGATTAATTCTCCAGATGTTGGTGGAACGAGTCCGCCAATGATATTGGATAAAGTCGACTTCCCCGAACCATTAATACCGACAAGTCCGACTACATCGCCTTCTTCTACTGAAAAAGTGATATTTTCAATCGCATTAAAAGATGAACCTTTTTTACCTGGAAAGATCAGGTCAGCAATTTGCTGGCCCTTCGTTTCATACATACGATATTTTTTTGTAATATTTTTTAAAATAACTGATTCTGCCATTTGAGCATCCTCCATAAAGTTTAGACAAAGTCTGAGAAGCGCGCACGGAATTTATAATGCGCTTTTGCACCGAAGTACAATAAGATCAGTATAAGTGCTAAGTTGTATAATGCGAGTTCCCAATGATTGATGATATACCATTCATGTGTTAGTAACCCAGCACGGTAACCTTGTGCTAAGAAATAGAATGGATTCAACATTAAAATATTTTGTAATAATTCGGGCATATCTTTTGAGCGATCCCACAGAATTGGTGAGATGAAGAACATCCCTTGTAGAACCGATTGAATGACCATTTGTAAATCACGTACAACGACTGTCAGCGTTGATGTAAGTAGTGTAATTGAAAAGGCTAATACATATGACCATAATACGAAAATGATGAGTTCGAAATAGTGCCATGTCGGATAGTATCCGCCAATCCAGAAGATGACCATAATGACAGCGAGTAGCGCCAAGTGACCATAATATTTTCCCATAATAATATAACTCGGTATGCTCGAAAGTGGAAAATTCATCTTTGCGACCATGGAGTATTTTTGATAGATTGATTTTGAACCTTGTAAAATAGCTTTATTAATAAAGAACCAGAAAGAAATCCCCGCTAACATCCAGTATACATACGGAATACCGTCGACTTCTGCGTTTCGACGCATCACATAGCCGAAGATGAACCAATACATCGCCATTTGGATGGCAGGATTTAAAATTTCCCATATGAATCCAAGATAGTTCCCCTGATTATCAATGCGCAGTTGGAATTTCGCTAAGCGCTGAACCAGATAAAATGAATTCACCTGTTCTTTAATGATGTTAATCATTGCTTTCATATTGTATTTTCCTCTATTCCCTGTATTTCAAATAATTAGAACGAAATGCTGCGAAAATTAGTTCCAAAACGCTCCGAATATTCATTGCTTATTATAGCATATTCGCACCCAATTTAAGACACAATGTCCATGCGATTGAAAAAGAGAAATCGCCTTGCGGACGACTCCTCTTTTCGGATTACTTTTATTAATTTAATACGGTTTCACATGGTTCTGTTTCAACAGTTGTTTCATCTTCTACTGGTGGAATGTAGGCTGGTGCGAGGGTTTCTTTATAGAATACGCGCTTCACAACACGCTCCGAAGAACGTCCATCTTCCCATTCGCAGAAGCGATTTTTGAAACGTTCGTAACGAGCAGGATCTGCATGACCTTCTGTTAACGCACGATCAATTTCAGCGATGAGCTCATCTTCTGTTTTGACAATCTTACCTGGCGCATCCGCTTCAATATCAATATAGAAACCACGTAGGCGATCACGATAATCTTCTAAGTCATACATATAGAAAATAATCGGGCGATCTAATGTAGCGTAATCGAAAAACACAGATGAATAATCCGTAATCAATAAGTCACTAATTAAATATAAATCGGCAATATCATAATAATCTGATACATCAATAATGAAGTCTTTATATGGCGTAAAATCGAAGCTCTCTGACACAAGGTAGTGCATGCGCGCTAATAAGACAAAATCATCGCCATATTTTTCTTTCATACGATTAATATCAAACTGGAACTCAAAACGATATTTACCTTTTTCGAAAAATTGATCATCACGCCATGTCGGTGCGTATAATACCACTTTTTTCTTCGGATCGATATTCAATGACTGACGAATTTGTTGCATACGGGCTTCAGATGGGTTATGTAGGACATCATTTCGCGGATAACCTGACTCAATTACAGGTCCTTTAAAATGGAATGCACGTGATAAAATCTCTGTTGAGTATGCGTTTGGCCCTACTAAATAGCTCCAGTTTTTCGATTCTGAAATAATATTTTTACGATATTTCGAAGTGACTGTGCCTGGCATATGTACTTCCTCAATATCTGTACCTAATCGCTTCAATGGTGTACCGTGCCATGTTTGCAAATAAGTTGTACCTTTAGGTTTTTTCATCCATTTCGCAAGACGTACATTATTCACCCAATACTGTGCTCTCGGGAATGTTAGCAACCATTTTAAAGAAAAACGCTTCATATAAGGAACATTCATTTCTTTAAACATCGGGATACTCTCTTTATTTACAGACCAAATCAAATCAAATTCTGGACAATTTTCTTTCATATATTCATAAATCGCACGTGGATTATCACTATAACGTTTACCATGAAAACTTTCGAAGACAACTAAATTCTCGATGCGTGGCTTTTTTGCCATATAACGATAAGCCTTCTTCAAGACTTTTGTTAATATATTTTTTATAGACAAAGTTGTTCACTCTTTCAATTTTAATAATTTTTCAACATACATCATACCATATTCCTATGATGAATCTTTCTATTTTTTTAAACTTTCAATATTTCGCCTTCAAGAGAATATGCTATAATAAAAAAAGTAGTAAAAAATTAAACTAACTTGGGTGAATCTATGACAAAAGAATTGTTAATTCAACTATTTTTACTTATAAATAAATTTTTCTTCGCACTTTTTTCCATCTTTCCGACACGTAAAAAGATGGTTTTCTTATGCGATTTTGGCGATAACGCCGCTTATACAATACAAGCACTAAACGAACAAGGCTACTCAGATATTATCGTACTAAAAACGTCTCGTTGCAACGAAAATTTTTCAAATCTTAACGTAAAAAAGATTATGTTATTTGAGATGAAAGACTTACGTCAATATATAGGTGGTTTGTACCATATCTCTACTTGTAAAACGCTATTAATCGACAATTATGTACCGCTTTTAAATGTGCTGCCGAAACATATCGAATGTATTCAACTTTGGCATGCGGCAGGTGCAATTAAAAAATTCGCCCTTTCTGACCCGAGTATCGCATATCGCACACCAGCAGCAGTTCGTCGCTTTCGAAAAGTTTATAAACGTATGGATAAAGTGGTTGTCGGTTCGGAACAAATGGCGAAGATTTTCCGTCTAGCATTTCATAAGGAGCCGGATGCATTTTTACGCACAGGGATTCCGCGCACAGATTTTTATTTTGATGAGAAGCATATTGCAGAGGTACGCACCCGCCTATTTGAAAAATATCCAATCTTGCGTGAAAAGAAAGTTCTATTGTATGCACCGACTTTTCGTGATTTAGAATTAACCACACAGCAAATTCCGATTCACTTTACAAAATTGATGCAAGATATTGGCGATGAATATGTATTAATTATTAAATTACATCCAGCTGTTCAACATACAGTAGAAAATTTAATGCACCCTCAAATTATCGTACTAGACAATCAAGTACCGATTCATGAAGTACTAACAGTGACTGACTGTTTGATTAGTGATTATTCGTCGATTCCTTTTGAGTATGCATTCTTTAACAAGCCACAAATCTTCTATCCATATGATTTAGATCAATATCGTATGAGTCGTGGATTTTGGAGTGACTATCCAACAATGGTTCCCGGCCCTGTCGTGGATAACGACGAAGAATTAGTACACGCGATTCTTCATCTCGATTTTGATGCAACTATTATACAAGACTACTCAAGCCATTGGAATACGTATTCTACAGGTCAATCTTCTAAGAACTTAGCAGAATACTTACTAACTCACTTATAACACATCTTTCTTTTTTTAAATGGGTGTACTATAATAACCAAAAGTATGATTTTGGAGGCAAATTATGAAAACCGTTATTACGTATGGCACGTTTGATTTACTACACGCTGGCCACATCAACATTCTGCGCCGTGCTAAAGAAATGGGCGACTACCTAATCGTTGCCATTTCGTCGGATGAATTCAATGCACTAAAAGGCAAAAAAGCTTACTATAGTTTCGAAGATCGCAAAATGATTTTGGAAGCGATTAAATATGTAGACAAAGTCATTCCTGAAAATAACTGGGAACAAAAAATTGAAGATGTACAAAAATACAATGTAGACTTATTCGTAATGGGACACGACTGGGAAGGTAAATTCGACTTCCTATCTGACTACTGCGAAGTATGCTACCTACCACGTACAGAAGGCATCTCAACAACAAAAATTAAAGAAGACTTAAAACAAATCCAACGCTGAAATGATTGAAACCGAAAACTCTCTGAGATTGCAGAGAGTTTTCGGTTTTTTGTTTTTGAGTGGCGGCGATTCCCTTTCGCGCGCGGATTTGTCCCTTTCGGAGGCGGCGATTCCCTTTCGCGCGCGAATTTGTCCCTTTCAATGGCGGCGATTCCCTTTCGCGCGCGGATTTGTCCCTTTCAACGGCGCCGATTCCCTTTCGCGCGCGGATTTGTCCCTTTCGGAGAGCGAGATTCCCTTTCGCGCGCGGATTTGTCCCTTTCGGAGGCGACGATTCCCTTTCGCGCTACCATTTGTCCCTTTCAACGGCGCCGATTCCCTTTCGCGCGCGGATTGGTCCCTTTCGAGGAGCAGAATTCCCTTTCGCGCGCGGATTTGTCCCTTTCGGAGGCATCGATTCCCTTTCGCGCGCGGATTTGTCCCTTTCAATGGCGGCGATTCCCTTTCGCGCGTGGATTTGTCCCTTTCGAGGAGCAGAATTCCCTTTCGCGCGCGGATTTGTCCCTTTCGGAGGCATCGATTCCCTTTCGCGCGTGGATCAGTCCCTTTCAATGGCGGCGATTCCCTTTCGCGCGCGGTTTTGTCCCTTTCAAATGCCAAGATTCCCTTTCGCGCGCGGATTTGTCCCTTTCGGAGAGCCAGTTTCCCTTTCGCGCGCGGAATAGTCCCTTTCGGAGAGCCAGATTCCCTTTCGCGCGCGGTTTTGTCCCTTTCAATGGCGGCGATTCCCTTTCGCGCGCGGATTTGTCCCTTTCGGAGGCGGCGATTCCCTTTCGCGCGCGAGTTTGTCCCTTTCAATGGCGGCGATTCCCTTTCGCGCGCGGTTTTGTCCCTTTCAATGGCGGCGATTCCCTTTCGCGCGCGGATTTGTCCCTTTCAGCGGCATCGATTCCCTTTCGCGCGTGGATCAGTCCCTTTCGGAGAGCCAGTTTCCCTTTCGCGCGCGGATTTGTCCCTTTCAAATGCCAAGATTCCCTTTCGCGCGCGGATTTGTCCCTTTCAAATGCCGAGATTCCCTTTCGCGCGTGGATTTGTCCCTTTCAACGGCACCGTTTCCCTTTCGCGCGCGGATTTGTCCCTTTCAACGGCGGCGATTCCCTTTCGCGCGCGGATTTGTCCCTTTCATAATCAAAAATTCATCCCAAACAAAAAGCACTCACATTCATGAGCGCTTTTTCACATATTAGTTTTGTTTAGCGATTTCTTGTTCGAATAGTTCGTCCCATTCTTGGTATTGGCGTTCGCGTGTGTATTTTTCATTGACGACTTGGTATGCATGTTCGCCTACTTCTAGGGCTTTTTCTGGTGTGTATAACCAGTCTGTCATCGCTTCTGCCAATGCATCGATGTCACCGTTTGGTACAACTTTTCCTGTTGTACCATCTGTTAATTCACGTACAAGGTAGTTCACTTTGAAGCTGATTGCTGGTACTTTTTGTGTCATCGCTTCTAAAATAACTAAACTTTGTCCTTCGTAAATTGATGTAATGACTGTGAATAAGCCTTCGCTTAATTTTGTGAAAACATCGTTTGTATAGGGTAGTAGTTTTACTGATTTACGTAATTTTAAGTCAGCAATTAATTTTTTCAAAGCATCTTTTTGTGGACCATCACCGTAAATATGTAACTCAGCATCTGGTACTACTTCTACTGTTTTTTTGAATGCTTGGATTAATAAATCAAGACGCTTTTCTGAGTTATAACGACTGATTGTCACAACGCGATTTAGATGTTTTTTCGTCACTTGTAGTTCACTTTCTGCTACATTCGAAATAACATGGATATTCCATTTTCGATCTGAGAATTGTGTCTCAATATCGATTTTTTGACGATTTGTTAAAACAACGATTGGTGCATCTTCATCTTTATTATTCAATACATGTTTGACATCTGGTTTTACTTCACTACCGATTGTATATGGTTCTAATAAATGATTCGTATGGATTGTATAAATGCGAATCGCTTTCTCAGCTGGAATGTGTTGTACTTTCGGACTTGTGCCTGGTCCATCACAAATAATGATTGGTTTTACTTCTTCTAAATCACATAATTCCTCTAAAAAACTCGCATGAAATTCTAAGTTAGAAGGGAATACTTTTGCTTCTTGGCGATCTGGGCTAAATAATACAATTCGCTGCGGCTTACCTGTATTATGATTAAACCAGCGTGATAAGTAGCAAAAACCTTCTTTTGTATAATAATGAATTTGCGTTACTTTATTGTTAGATGGGTGATATGTTTCTTTTTGTAGTAAATAACCGTCAATATGATAAATTTCGCGTTCAATGCGTACTCGTATTTCTGAGAAATAATCGACAACGCGTAAACGTCCTTCGTCATCCCATCGCTTATATTTTACATAGCGACCATTATCGAAATAGCGTGCTACTTTACCATCTAGTTGGTAATGGTAACCTTCTTCTTCTCGTTGTAAATTACGCTCATACTGTGCACGTATTTCTTCATTCACTTCACCACGGGTAAATTTATTACGATAGTATTCAAAAATATTAATAACTTCCGATGTTTCTGCAATGCGTCCTTCATATTTCAGCTGTTTTTCAATTTCAGGATAGTTTGTTTTATCATCCAATGTGACAAGTGCTGTACTATATTTATCATTATCGAATAAATGCGTACGTGAAAACATCACGCTATTAATACCGCCTTTATTGATGTTGACATCATTCACAGCCATAAAAATTTTTCTTTTCATTAATTTTGTTCCCTCCTATTTTCGTTCCATACAAGATATAACTAAATCTGCGACACGTTCTGTTGATTTTCCATCTAAATCATCAAAAAATTTATCTGTGAAATCTTTGTAGTCAACATGTGGATGATTAAATTGATTTTGTAGTACACGCACCATTTGCTCGGTATCTCGAACGACCTCTCCAGGTGTAAACTCTTCATATGGGATATAAAAATCACGTGCTGAAATATATTCTTCTAAATCAAAACAATAAAAAATCATCGGTTTATTTAATAAAGCATATTCAAAACAAACAGATGAATAATCTGTAATGAGTACATCTGTAATAAATAATAAATTATTAACATTTGGATATTTTGTTAAATCAAAAATTTTATCCCGATATGCTTCTGGAATTGAGATTTTCTTTTTAACAAATGGATGCATTTTAATAATAAAGACATCTTCTTCACCCAGTCCTTCATAAATCTGGTCTAAATCAAGTTGTTCTTTTGGAAACTTAGCACTTGATTGACCATTTCCTCTAAAGGTCGGTGCATATAAAGCTACGCGCTTCCCAATAAACTGTGGGTATTTTTCATAAACTTCTTTTGTTTTTTGCTGTTTATAAGATTCGTCAAAAAAGACGTCGGTTCTTGGTACTCCTGTTGCAACAACACAGGATTCATCGATGCCAAAGCCCTCTGCATAGAAAGGAGCTACGTATTTCGAGCTAACAATCGCCTTTGTATAATTGCGATGTGCATTCGAATCTGATTTTGGGCCACCTGGTTTACCAATTCGACTAAAGCCAAATGTTTTAAAAGCACCTACCGCATGCCAAATTTGAATTAGATCGGCACCTTTTCGAATTTTCAATGGATAAATCATTGGATAAAAATCATCGAGTAAAATAACTTTTGAGCGTGCCAAATTATACGCTAATTGAATGATTTCAATATAGCGTTTGCGTGTTTTAACGGATGGCTTTAATAAAAAGTAATAACTATAATTTTTCTTTCTTTGCAACTCATCGTAAACGAATTGGAAGTTATCACTCATTGTTTTGCGGCTGTCTGATAAAATCGAAATGCGATTTTTGTTAATTGGTAGTAATGAAAACATTTTATAAAGCATCTGAAAGACTTCTTTTTTAAATCGCCGATCAACTTTTTGCTTGAACGTCAATTTTTTCGCCATGTAACTTCCCTCACTTCGGTTCAAAGATGTGTTGAACAATTTTTTCCGTAACTCCCGATACATCACCAATATTTTCGCGTACCATACGCTCTGTATTTAAGTACTCATGCTGGTGGCGTTGATTAATCCATTCGATTAATTGCTTGCGACTATGCAACAAGTCACCATCTGTAATTTCTTTGATTGGACGATAGAAACCTCTATTTTTTGTATATTCCTCTAGGTCTGGAATATAGTGCGCTAACGGTTTTTCAAATAAAGCAAATTCAAAAATAGCAGAAGAATAATCTGTAATAAAAGCATCTACATGTGGCATCCAAGCATTTGCACTCGATTGTAG
Source organism: Kurthia sp. FSL E2-0154 (assembly GCF_038003625.1). Taxonomy (NCBI): domain Bacteria; kingdom Bacillati; phylum Bacillota; class Bacilli; order Caryophanales; family Caryophanaceae; genus Kurthia; species Kurthia sp. FSL E2-0154. The sequence continues at coordinate 35,532 of NZ_JBBOPO010000001.1, read as the reverse complement.
ATCCACATATATTTGTGGGTGATTCATTAAAGGTGTCCAATCCTGTGAATTTTCATATGGGTGTAATACGATAATAAATAGTGTATTTTTCGGTAATTGCTTCACTATTTCTTGGACTTCATCTGTCCATCTAAGTAATGATTCTTGGTGAACTTTACCTGCTCGATACGTAGGTGCAATTAAAATTTTCGTCATATTTTTCTTTTGATGCGAAAATTTAACAGGCGGTGGCGCAACATGGCACATTAACTGTTCTGCACGCGGCGAACCCATCGCAAAAATTTGTGTAGGCGACATACCAAAAGCTTCGGAAAAATATTTGGCGGAAATATCTGTTGAGACATAAGCAGCGGTATAATGTTGGTGAATGGGTAATATTTCAAGATACTTTTCCGAAGGTCCAAACTGCGTATTACGTGTGCTAAGTCCAAATTTTTTAAACGCGCCTGTAGCATGCCAAAGTTGAATAATGCGTGTACCTTTTCTCGGTGTAACAAGATATCCGGCTAAAAAATAATCATCAATCAATACGGTTTCTGCATCGCGTATTAACCATAAATCTTTTAAAATAGCGAGACCTACTTTTTTAGCAGATGTTTGAATATAGATTTCTTTTGATGGAAATTGTTTTTTTAATTCTTCAAAAACCATTTGTAGATTACCTTCTAATTTTGAACCTCTATAGAGAAAGAACACCACTTTCTCTTTTCGAATAGGCGAAAAGAGCGTGATGAGTTGATAATAACTATTCACTATTTGTTTATACCATTTTAAAATAGTATATTTTATCGACATATTAGATCTTCCATTCCATCACACTTTTGCCCCAAGATCGTGATAAATCTTCTTCAAAAGCGCGTGTAATATCTTGCACAGACTCCACTCTTGTGACATTACCTACAAGTGTTGATAAATATTCAGGAATTTCCGGATATTTTTTATACAGATTTACAGTACGTTGAAAATCGAGTGAGCCACTTCGACTGCTACCAATCAACGTTAAGCCCTTTTCAAGTACCATACGTGTATTAATTTCTACAGGAAATTCACTCACACCAAGTAAGCAAATTGCACCTTCTGGCTTAATAATATCAATCATTTGATCAATCGCGTACTGACTTCCTTTACCACCTGCACATTCAATTGCATGATCGATTTCGTAATTCTCTGGAATTTCATTAATAAAAATAGCCTCATCCACAAATGTAAAATGATCTAGTTTATATTGCGTTTTCCCGAAAATCGTTACATGGCAATCTGGATACATATACTTTAAAAGCAAACAAGTAATATAACCTAAGTTACCATCCCCCCAAACACCAAAACGTCCACGACGCTTAATCGCCTTCTGTTCGAAACGACTGAGAGCATGTGTTGTAATCGTAACTAATTCTGTAAAAGATGCGACGTTTGGGCAAACATGTTCAGGTAATGGAACAATGCGGTCACGCTTTAAAAAGACATAATCTTGCATAAAGCCATCATACCCGCTTGAACGGAAGCGGCTTGAACGTAAATAGTTTTCAGCGACATAAGGATCATCTTCTGTTGGTGTATTCGGCACCATCACAACACGCGTACCTACTGGAATTTCGTGTTTTGGGTCATATGCTACTTCACCAATCCCTTCATGTATTAGCGCCATTGGTAACTTTTGACGCATCGCTTTTGCGCCACGTCGACCTGTGTAATAACGCTGGTCGGCTGCACAAATGGATAGATGTGTCGGACGCACAATGATTTCCTCGCCTTGTAAGGAACGGTCTTTGTAACTTAACTCAAATTGTCTAGCAGATACGAGTCGATAAATTTGATTAATCATTATTTATCCAAACTCCCTTTCAAAATTGAGTTTGCTACGTTTAAATCGTAAGGTGTCGTTACTTTGATATTAAACGTCTCTCCTTTAACGATTCCCACTTTCTTCCCTTTCATAACGAAAATTTTGGCTGCGTCGGTTAAAATTTCTTTTTCATCATCGCTTAGTGCTTGATATAGCTCACGTAACTCGGCTATATTAAATGTTTGTGGCGTTTGACCTTGATACATAAAATCGCGTCTCGGAATATTCGAAATAAATTCACCATCCTCTGATGCAACAATCGTATCAATCGCACTAATCACAGTATCAACTGCTCCTACTTCTAACCCTTTTTCAATATTTTGCTCAATAATACGATGCGTCAAAAATGGACGCACCGCATCGTGAGTAATTAAAATATCATCTGTTTGAATTCCTGCATTTTTTTCAATGGCATCAATAACTTTCATAATTGTATCATTTCGATCACGTCCACCACTTACTACTTCAATTCGTGGGATTGAAAGTCCATACTTTTTTAGTAAATCTCGCGTATGTTGTACCCAATCACGTGGCACGGCGATAAAAATCTTTTGAATTCGTGGATGTAGAACAAATTTTTCAACTGTATGAATAATAATCGGTTTATTTTGTAACGACAAAAATTGTTTAGGCATCGGAACATTCCCCATTCGTGTCCCTTTACCGCCTGCTAAAATTCCTGCATAAATCACTATAACAACCCCTTATTCATTGTTTTCATATGCTCGGAACATCCAATTATGTATGTAGCACAAGGCTACTTGAGTGTTTGAATGAATTGTTCCATGCGATTCATCGCTTCAATAAGCGTTTCCATCGCATAAGCATACGTAATCCTTACATACCCTTCTCCCAATTTTGAAAACGCAGAACCCGGCACAACGCCCACGCCACCTTCAATCATTAAGCGTGTCGCAAATTCTTCAGATGTCATACCGAACTGCTGAATCGATGGGAAGATATAAAATGCACCTTCTGGCTTTTGTACTTCAATTCCCATTTTGATCAATCGTTCATACACATAGTCGCGACGTTGACGATAGGATACATTCATCACTTCTGGTGCATCTTTAGCCATTGTTAGTGCCGCAATAGCTCCATACTGACTTGGAACAGCTGCACATAAGATGTTGAAGGCTGACACTTTTAATGTCTGTTGAATGAGATGTTCATGCCCCATGATGAAACCAATTCGATATCCTGTCATCGCATGTGATTTTGATAACCCATGAATTAAGAAAAGACGATCTTTTATTTCTGGATATGAACCAAATGAACGATGTGCATGGTCAAATGTATTTTCACTATAAATTTCATCTGAAATAATATAAAGCTGTTGATCTTTTAAATAGTCAACAATCTCATCCATCACATCATGACTTAATGTAGCACCTGTCGGATTTGTCGGATAGTTAAATAAAATCGCTTTTGTTTTTGGTGTCACACATGCTTTTAAACGCTCAAGTGATGGCTGAAAATGCGTATCTGTTGTATCTAAATAGACTACTTTTGCTCCTACACTCTCAATCACAGGAACATAACCTGCATACATCGGTGCTGGCACAATCAATTCATCACCAGGTAATAAAATCGTACGTAATACGGCATCGAGCGCTTGACTTGCTCCATTCGTCACCATTACTTCCGTTTTTGGATTATATAAACACTGATACTTCTCTTTGAAAAATGCTGCTACTACTTCACGAAGCTCTAGTAACCCTGCATTGCTTGAATAGCCCGTACGATCTTGCAAAATCGCCTGTGCTGCTGCTTCTTTTACTGCCTCTGGAGCATGAAAATCGGGTTGACCAATCGTCAAATTGAGTGCTTCTGGATAATTTGCTAATTGATTGGCAAAACGACGAATGCCTGAAATTTCTAAGTTGGTAATGCGTGAATTCATATCTAACGCCATGGGTAAAATCCTTCTTTCAAATATACATTTATTAGTAGCCATATTATACGCCTTTTCTTTATAAATATCATACGTTAACATCATGCTTTTTTGTTATTTTTTAGGTGATTTTTACATAGATTTAATATTAGGTGCGTGGATGCATGGGTGTCGAATTTTGTTGAAAGGGACTGATCCGCGTGCGAAAGGGACTGATCCACTCTCGAAAGGGACTAATCCACGCGCGAAAGGGAATCCTCGCCTCCGAAAGGGACTAATCCGCGCGCGAAAGGGAATCCTCGCCTCCGAAAGGGACTAATCCGCGCGCGAAAGGGAATCCTCGCCTCCGAAAGGGACTGATCCGCGCGTGAAAGGGAATCTCGCTCGCTGAAAGGGACTGATCCGCGTGCGAAAGGGACTGATCCGCCTCCGAAAGGGACTAATCCGCGCGCGAAAGGGAATCCTCGCCTCCGAAAGGGACTAATCCGCGCGCGAAAGGGAATTCCCGCCTTCGAAAGGGACTAATCCGCGCGCGAAAGGGAATCCTGCTCGCTGAAAGGGACTGATCCGCGCGCGAAAGGGAATCTCGCCTCCGAAAGGGAATGATCCACGCGCGAAAGGGAATCTCGTCTCCTGAAAGGGACTATTCCACGCGCGAAAGGGAATCTTGGCATTTGAAAGGGACTAATCCGCGCGCGAAAGGGAATCCTCGCCTCCGAAAGGGACTAATCCGCGCGCGAAAGGGAATCCACGCCTCCGAAAGGGACTGATCCGCGCGCGAAAGGGAATCCTCGCCTCCGAAAGGGACTAATCCGCGCGCGAAAGGGAATCCTCGCCTCCGAAAGGGACAAACTCGCGCGCGAAAGGGAATCCACGCCTTCGAAAGGGACTGATCCGCGCGCGAAAGGGAATCCACGCCTTCGAAAGGGACTGATCCGCGCGCGAAAGGGAATCGGCGCCTCCGAAAGGGACAAACTCGCGCGCGAAAGGGAATTCCCGCCTCCGAAAGGGACTAATCCGCGCGCGAAAGGGAATCCTCGCCTCCGAAAGGGACTAATCCGCGCGCGAAAGGGAATCCTCGCCTCCGAAAGGGACAAATCCACGCCTTCGAAAGGGACAAATCCGCGCGCGAAAGGGAATCCACGCCTCCGAAAGGGACTAACTCGCGCGCGAAAGGGAATTCCCACCTCCGAAAGGGACAAATCCGCCTCCGAAAGGGACTAATCCGCGCGCGAAAGGGAATTCCCGCCTCCGAAAGGGACTAATCCGCGCGCGAAAGGGAATCCTCGCCTCCGAAAGGGACTGATCCGCGCGCGAAAGGGAATCCTCGCCTCCGAAAGGGACTGATCCGCGCGCGAAAGGGAATCCACGCCTCTGAAAGGGACAAACTCGCGCGCGAAAATGGGCCACTCGCTCCAAAGACCTAAGTTGCTCTCTCTCCGCACTTTCTTCAAGGCTTTTGAGTAATTCAAAGGGACTTGAATTGTTTATGTTAGTGTGAATTCGAGCATTCGACCCGTATTTTGGGTCACTCGCTGAAGAAGTTGGGTCACTCGCACCTCGATTCGGGACATTCGCTCGGTCAAACGGGACATTCGAGGGCGAAAATGGGCCACTCGCTCCAGATTCGTTCTCCACAAAAAAAGCACGACGCATCTACGTCGTGCCCTACAAATATTAATGATTTAATACTGCTTTTAAGAAGTTTTGTGCGCGTTCTGTTTTCGGGTTCGAGAAGAATTCGCTCGGTGGTGCGACTTCGACGATTTTTCCTTCTGCCATGAAAACAATCTCATCACAAATTTCTTTTGCGAAGCCCATTTCATGTGTTACAACGACCATCGTCATACCCTCATGTGCAAGTTTACGAATCGCATCGAGTACCTCTTTTACCATCTCTGGATCGAGTGCTGATGTTGGTTCGTCAAATAGCATGACTTCTGGATCCATCGCAAGCGCACGCGCAATGGCAACACGCTGCTGTTGTCCACCTGATAAACGCCCAGGGAAGGCATGTACTTTATCTCCTAGCCCAAGTGACGTTAATAATTCGACTGCTCGCTTTTCAGCTTGTTCTTTTGACTGTTTTTTCACCTTAATTGGTGAAATCGTTACATTATCTAAAACACTTAAGAACGGATATAGATTAAAGCTTTGGAATACGAAACCGATATTCGTACGCGCTTTATTAATATTCGTCTTTTTATCGTGAATCGAAATACCATTTACAATAATCTCACCTGAATCAATCGGCTCAAGTGCATTAATTGTACGAATGAGTGTCGACTTACCCGCACCAGAAGGACCAATCAATGCGATGACATTGGATTTTGGTACTTCTAATGAGATGTCCGTTAATACATGATGTGTACCGAAACTTTTATTAACATTTTTAATTGAAATCATCTGCGTTAGCCTCCTCTTACTGCTCGTTCTTTAACATGCGTTTTTCAAAATAGCGAATAAGTAGCGATAATGAGAATGTCATGATGAAGTAAATCACCGCAACGAATGCCCATATCTCCAATGCACGAAACGAACTCGATACAAGGTTTTTCGCTTTTAATGTTAAGTCAACACCTGCAATAACCGACACTAACGACGAATCTTTAATTAACATAATAAATTGAGACGCTGCTGGTGGTAATGTACGACGAATGGCTTGCGGTAAAATAATATAACGCATCGCTTGAAAATTCGACATACCCGATGAACGTGCTGCTTCCATCTGTCCTTTTGGTACAGATTGAATACCTGAACGGAAAATTTCTGCTAAGAATGCCCCTTCAAATACCGCTAAACTGACAATCGCACTCCAATATGAGCTAAGACCGAAAATCGCACCTAGACCGAAGTACACGAACATTAATAGTACAAGTAATGGTACACCACGCATGATCTCAACATACGTGCTTGCAATCAAACGAACACCGATATTACGTGAAATACGACCAAAACCGAAGATGATACCAATTGGTAAGCTAAGCAACAGGGAGATTGCTGAAATTTCTAGTGTTAGTAAAGCCCCTTCGAGGAAGACGTCGATATTATCAGGGATGACGCTCCAATCGAACTCGTAGTTATTAAACATATATACTCCTCCTAAATACCGCTTGAAATGACAAAAAAGAGGTTTCCCTCTCTCTGTCTAATAAAATCAGAACGATTCTATTATTGTTTTGGGCTTTCTACTTGGTTTAACCAGTTGCTATCTTCAAACCATTTTTTCTTCGTTTCTTCTTCCTCTTTAGAACCTAAATATTCTTTTAAGAAGTCATTCACGTATTTTACTGTTTTCTCATCGCCTTTTTTAATTGCAATTCCTAGTTTATCTGTTGCAAGTAAGCCGTCTAAAGCTTTTACTTTACCTTCGTTTTGTAGTGCATATACTTTAATCGCTGGCTCATCATATACAAGTGCATCTGCTTGACCTTGTTGTACTGCAAGCGCTGCTGATGGGAAATCTTCGTATTCTTTAATTTCCGCATTCTTCAGTTCTTTTTTCGCTACGATTGAACCTGTTGTACCGATTTGAACAACGACTGTTTTACCTTTTTCATCTACTTCTTTTAAATCTTTAATTTTGCTATCATTTCTCACCATAACGCCTTGACCTGTTTCATAATATGCATCCGCAAAGCTTACAGCATTTTCACGTTCTTTTGTAATGGTCATACCTGCAAAAATCATATCAATTTTACCTGTTTGTAAAGCTGGGATCAGTGCGTCAAAGCCGAATTGCTTCACTTCAACTGTTGCACCCATTGATTTTGCTAGTGCTGTTGCTACATCAATATCGTAACCAACCATTTTGCCGTCTTTATCAATCATTTCGAATGGGTAGTAACCTGCATTCGTACCAATGATTAACTTTTTATCTTTTTCTACTTTTGAAATTGTTGAATCATCGTTACTACCACCATCTTTTGATGAATCATCCTTTGCTCCACATCCTGCAAGTACAACCATGACGATTGCCACCATTGCGATTAACCATTTTTTCATATTCAAAACCCCTTTGGTTTGATTTATTTTGTTTATATATGAATTATATTTCATTTTTATGCAACTGTCTAGATGTTAAATTAATATTTATTCATATAAATTTATTAAAATAGCCAATTATACATTTATAATGAATATTTTATGCATATGACTTCATTATTTATTCATTATAAGTACTGGTTTTAATAATTGTAGAATAGATTGTCCTTGTTGCATGTGCATCGCCATCGCATACTGTGCAGCTTGCTGTAAAATCGATGCCTTTGTGAAATTCATCATCTCTTTTGCAATATCCGCATCTCGAATACGTGACTCTGCTGAAACTAAGTTTTCATGCGTATTCATCGTGACATTATAAGCATGTTCTAGGCGATTCATATACGCACCCAACTTAGAACGCTGTTTCGACACTTGATTAATCGCATCATCTACTTCTGAAATCGCTTTTTCCGCATCTTCCCTTGTGCCAATGGACGACGTATCTGGCAGCCCCATCCCAGATAGGCTTGCATCCCCTAAATACAAATCAATCGTCTGTCCTGCATTTGCACCAGCCTGAATTTTAAAAGGCTGATCTTTGTAATCTCCATTAATCAAATTCTTTTGATTAAATTGTGTATCTTTTGAAATACGTTGAATCTCTTTTTTGAGTTCCTCATATTCCGTTTGAATTAATGCGCGGTCGTCATCTGTCAGCGTATCACTCGCAGACTGAACAGCTAAATCTCGCATCCGTTGAAGAATGGCGTGTGTTTCGTTTAAAGCACCTTCCGCTGTTTGAAGCATAGACATACCATTTTGAATATTTTTCCCTGCTTGATTCAAACCACTAATTTGCGCGCGCATCTTCTCTGAAATTGCAAGTCCTGCTGGATCATCTGCTGCTCGATTGATTCGATACCCCGTCGCAATTCTCTCAAGCGCCTTGTTCGCCGCATTGAATTGCGTATTCATCGAACGCCAAATCGATAGCCCTTGCGCACACCATTTGCCGATTATTTGAAACACCTCCTTCTCACTCTTATAGCAATTATCGGAAAATAAACAGTTTTTGTAAAGTTTAACGCCGATTTATATGGGATAAATACTAAATAGTACGAGATGGGAGTGAATTCATCGTATGAACGAGCGTAAAAAACGGAAATCGGATGTATATGATCGCGTGACCTTAATTTTTAGTCTTGTCGTTCTATGTGTCGCAATCTTTCTATTTTTTATGAAATGGTGGCTCGCCAATTGAGTGCTTGCGCGGCGTACAACAAGCACTACATAGAATTTTGAATGGTTTTGAGTGAAGTGCCTAACTTCGGTGGCGAGTGACCCGTTTTTGAGTTCGAATGTTCCATTTGGCAGAGTGAATGGCCCGAATCAAACAACGAGTGGCCCAAACGCCTCAGCGAATGGCCCGTTTCGCCACTCGAATGTTCGATTTCACAAAAATCTAGTCAATTCAAGTCCCCTTTGATTACTCAAATGCCTTGAAGAAAGTGCAGAAAGGGAGCAATTTAGGTTTTGGGGGCGAGTGGCCCGTTTTTGAGTTCGAATGTTCCATTTGGCGGAGTGAATGGCCCGTTTTTGCGGGCGAATGACCCGAATCAAACAACGAGTGGCCCAAACGCCTCAGCGAATGGCCCGTTTCGCCACTCGAATGTTCGATTTCACAAAAATCTAGTCAATTCAAGTCCCCTTTGATTACTCAAATGCCTTGAAGAAAGTGCAGAAAGGGAGCAATTTAGGTTTTGGGGGCGAGTGTCCCGTTTGGGCGTTCGAGTGACCTATTTGGCGGAGTGAATGTCCCGAATCAGATAGCGAGTGTCCCGAATCAAACAACGAGTGGCCCATCTCCCTCCTTTTCAAGCATAAAAAAAGGAGTATTCTCATATAATTGAGTCACTCCCTTGTCTTCTAAATTGTCGTTTTACCTTGATTATATTAGGTTCCATTGTCATCATCCATTAGCTGTTCAAACATTTGTTGATCCTTATGATCTAAAGCATAATCAATCATCCGTAATCTATTCATATCTTCCATTTCATTTACAAGTTGAGCTGTTTCTTCATTGATATTATTTTGAGCTCTTTTAGTTTCAGTGCTTAGTTCTAAGTCTTCTAGAATCTTTTGCAGATGATCATGAATGTTTGATACAAGTAGTAGTTGATATAGCGGTAAACGAATAAAACGACTGCTTTTTTGGAATACAAAGACATCGGATAAGTTTTCGATTTGCAATGTTTGTAGATTGATGATGATTTCTTTTCCTTCAACAGGTATGAAATGGAATAGCTCATCATCTTTTAAAATCGAAAAGTATTGATACGCAAATACGAGTTTTAAATGGTCGCCATCTCTCTTAGTGTAGAAAGGTTCAATTCTTCTGATTTTTAACATATTCACCCCTCCTGTAATAAAATTTAAGATGTCTGAATATTAATGTCTTTGCGTAGAACTTTACCACCATTCTTTTTGAAACAAACCAACCTTATTATGGGAATCAACTGTGACAGTTGTTACAACAACACTTTTAAATACATAAAGTTTTTTTCTTTATTCATTCACGTTCGTCCTTAAAAGCGATATAATAGAAAGAACGATTTTTTTCGGGAGCGGATGATGAATGAACATGAATATTGCAGAAATTGCAAAAGCAGAAGAAGATATAATTCGAAAGTATATGGGGCAAATTTCAAAAATGTTGCCCCCTACAAAACAAGAGTCGGAAGAATTAGTGCGCCGTGCAGCTTTTCTTGTACGTCATAACTACGTCAAAATCATTGATTATGATTACAAATTGCATAAAGCCCTTTTTGTAGTCCAAGATGCAAGTCTCGCTACGGTAACATTAAATTTGAAAGACCATTCACTTAACTGCTCATGCGCTATGAAAGAAAGCCTATGCCGCCATCGTGTTGCGGCGCTTTTTGCCCTCTACCAATACATTGACTCTTTATCAAATTGGTTGGAGCAATTCCGTTCTCGTGCACAACAGGAACAAATGACCTTATTTAAAGAAGAACGAACGCCTGAAAATTGGTTGCGTTTTGTACAAAATGTTTATAAAAGAAACTTATATCATCAACAACAGATGAATCCCTATCTGCTAGATGGTATTTTTAATGATATGATGGAGCAAATTCGCAAACAGCGACCACTAGAACGTGAATGGCAGCCACTTTTTGATGTATTTACACATGTTGCATTACTATCGCATACGTGGAAACATCTATCACTTGCTAATACGGAAGCGGCACAAAGTTTTTATCGTCGCTTTATTCAAGATGAAATTGAACGTCTTGAAGTGAACGTGTTGGCTATGTCGAAAAAATCACGTCTGTTTGCATTTGATCCTTTCTATAATTCACTAAAAGAGATGAGTCATTACTTCCTATTAAATCAAGGTGGGTATGTCGAAAATCGCATCGAAATCTACCTATTAATATGGAATCATATTTTTACGAATAAAAGAGATCGTGAAGTTGAACTTGAAAAGTTATCAACTGCTCGTCAATATGAAGATGACCTATCTATTCCATATATGAAATCCATCTTTTTAGTAATGCTCGACCAAACAGAAGCACTTCAACCCTATTTAGATGAAATTGAAGCAAAAGATTTACTATCATGGATTGAATTAGCTCGAACAGCTGGTTTGAATCAACAAGAAGCTGTTCGCAAAAAAATTATCGAAACAACCATTCCATTTATGGGTACATTTATTCAGGAATATCTTGCGCCACCTCATCGCATGTCTTTCGTTAAACATTTTGATGAAGAAAGACAAGGTGTAGAGCTATCGGAAGAATTAGAAGAGACACTATTTGCAGCGTATGGAAAATATGGTTTGCAGCCTTATTCTCAGTTTTTAATTCGAAAGAAGCGCTTCGATGATTGGTCTGCGCTACACCAACTCTATCCAACTTCTCTCGCTTTTTTAGAGATTTGTGGTTTGAAGACGGTTGTAGAAGAACGTCCATCGGTTCTTTTATCACTCTACCACTCATTAATTATGGAAGAGATTAATCAAAAATCACGTCAACACTATAAGTCTGCTGTTCGCCTTATGAAAAAAATGAAGGCAGTCGCGAAGAAAAGTGGAAAACATGAATTTTGGAATCAATATGTCACAACCGTTCGCCAAAATTATAAGCGTATGCGTGCATTGCAAGAAGAAATTGAGAAAGGAAATCTGATGCTATGACAACAACAGCTTTTACAAAAACAATCGGCCTTTCTATTGATATATTACCGAATGGACAGTTTCATCTTACAGGATATGATGCAAATGTTGGTCGCCCGCTTCGCTTAGAAGAATGGGTGACACAACTTTACTATAAACATGAAAAAAGCTTTTTCGGCTTAGCGATTACAACTAAAAATGAACAAGTCTTTTTAACGACGCTTGAATTAATTGAATTATTTTCGCCTTATTATCGTCATCCATTTGTTCAGTATAAGGGATTAAATGAACAGGACGAGCAATTTCTCAAAACAGTACAAGAAGCCGCTGATTACTGGTTTAAAAAAGACTTATGGCAACATGTTGAAATAGATGAGCAAGTATCATTCCACCTTCCTATCTCACAAGATGCAAAAGATTTACTCATGCAAGCACTTCAGATGACACTCACAGAAGCTGCTTTAACAGAAGACGACTTACCTGCACTTGTACCATTTTTCCGTAATGGCGGTTGGCCAATTCGCGAAAAACAAATTGATGATGAAGTCATGATTGGACTTCGATTACGTGAACCAGAGGAAGGCGAACAACTGTGGCAACTTGAAACGGTTCTTCGTCCGACAACGAAAACGACCTATTGGACACCTCCTGTACGTAAAAGACACTTGAAAATTGAACATGTCTTACCAGCAAAGTGGGCGGATTATGCTGCTTCGATTCATCAACTACAACAGCAAATGATGCATCTTTTAGGTGACCAACCTTATATGGTAGGAATTCCAGATGAGCCATTCCTATGTGTGAATTTAACGGATACGGATGTGCGCCAATTTTTACGTGGTGACTTCGTTCGTTTACAAGCACTTGGTTTTGAAATTGTCTTACCTGCATGGTTGAAAGAATTAAAAGAGTCTAAGTTCAAAGTACGTGCCAATGCAAGTACTTCATCGAACTTCAAATCTGCTGCTGGGCTGCAAGAGATTCTAACATTCGATTGGAAGGTCTCATTGAATGGTCACGATATTCCGATGGACGAATTCAAACGTATGGTAGAAGACCAGCGTGAATTTATTCGTGCAGGTACCGAATGGGTGCGTGTAGATGCAGCATGGATGCAAGAAATTCAGCGATTAATGAGCCAGACCGAAACAGAAAACTGGACGGTGAAAGATTTATTATTCCAAGAGTTATCCAGTTCACTCGATATCCCACTAGAACTGGATGATGATGACGACCGCGATGATCCGATGTTGCAACTTGAGCTCCAAGCATCTTTAAAGGATTACGTGCAGAAAATGATGGAGAAAAAAGGACTTCCTGATTTAACGGTATCCCCTTCTCTACAAGCGACATTGCGCCCTTATCAACAAGAAGGTTACAACTGGTTATCATTCATGCGTGAACAAGGCTTTGGGGCTGTACTTGCAGATGACATGGGACTTGGTAAAACGATTCAGTTAATCTCTTATCTACTGCGCGTCTATGAAGAAGAGCAACCACCAGAGCCGACGATTATTATTTGTCCGACTTCCGTACTTGGAAACTGGCAAAAAGAGATTGAGCGATTTGCGCCTTCACTGACGACGTATTTACACTACGGTGCGAAACGTTTAAAAGGTGAGCAATTTACAGATTACTTACAAGACAATGGAATCCAAATCATCTTAACAACGTATGGTACGGTAACACAGGATATTGAGGAACTATCACTGCTTCATTTTACGAATATCACGCTGGATGAGGCGCAAAATATTAAAAATATGAATACGAAGCAATCGAAAGCGATTCGTCGTTTGAATGGCTCACATCATATCGCCTTAACAGGAACACCTGTTGAGAATCGTCTATCTGAACTATGGGCGATTTTTGATTTCATCTATCGCGGTTACTTGGGCAGCTTCTCTCGATTCCAAGAGTCGTTTATTGCACCGATTGAGCGCGATGACTCAAATGATGTCAAAGAAAGGCTTCGCAAAAAGATTCAACCATTCCTACTGCGTCGTACAAAACAAGACCCTGCACTTCAGCTAAATTTACCAGAGAAGCTAGAGCAGCGTGAATACTGTGCTTTGACGGAAGAACAGGCAGTATTATACGAGAGCTTTATTCAAGAGACATTGCATAAAATTGAGACATTGAGTGGTTTTGAACGTAAAGGGTTAATTTTGAAAATGCTGAATAAATTAAAGCAGTTATGTAACCATCCTGCATTATATTTAAAAGAGGCATTCGATGAAGCACCTACGATGATAAAACGCTCTGAAAAGTTGAAACATATCGTGTCAAAAGGTGCTGAAATTATTGATAACGGTGAACAATGTCTGATTTTCACACAGTATATTGGGATGGGCCATTTACTGCAGCACTGCTTCTCGGAATTATACGACGTGGATGTACCATTCTTAACAGGAAGTATGCCGAAACAACAGCGCGATTATTTCGTTGAATCATTCCAAAAAGGTGAATTCCCGATTTTCATTCTGTCGTTAAAAGCTGGCGGTACAGGGTTAAACTTAACTGCTGCGAATCATGTATTACATGCAGACCGTTGGTGGAATCCAGCAGTCGAAAATCAAGCAACAGACCGCGCATATCGTATTGGACAGACACAATTTGTCCATGTGCATAAATTTATTACAACAGGTACGATTGAAGAAAAAATTGATGCCTTATTAACAGAAAAACAAGCTTTATCGGAAGAACTCATCCAATCAAGTCAATGGATTACAGAACTTGATGATGCGCAAATTAAAGATTTACTAAGTTTTTCATTTTAAATAGAGAGAAGGAATCGCATGAAGATGTGGTTCCTTCTTTTCTTATGTATAAATGGAAAGAAAGAGCCCCCCAGCTCTCTCTTTCGCCTACATACTCCCTCATAGAGCCCTCACTTATTGCATTGGTTGTTGCGCTGTAAAAGCAGCTGGTAATTGAAAATCTTCTACTTTTACAGTTGGTTCTGGATTTTTCAATTGTAAAAATCGCACTTCTAAAGCTAGCACATCTGTAATATAAATTCTCTTTCCTTCATCATTCGTGTAATTACGTGACTGCAATCGTCCGATTACCCCGACTTGTGATCCTTTGCCACAATATTTCACCATGTGTTCAGCTAACTTCCCCCATGCTGTACAAAGAATAAAATCGACGTCGTTCTCTCCTTGCTGATTTTTAAAATTCCGATTGACCGCAAGTGTAAAACGCCCGACACTTTTACCGTCTGCTACTGTCCTTACTTCTGGTGCTTTCGTTAATCTCCCAACAATTGAAACGTTATTCAATGTTTCACCCCCCTTCTATTACCGCTATACTAAAGGATGCCGAGATTTTACGCAAAATGGCGTTTTCGTATTTCCTATATGGTTCAACATAATATTTTCAAAAAATAGACACGAATCGAGCAATTATTACATGCAAGTTATGAATACGGCATGTTTTCATATGTTATACTTATAACATTAAAAAAAGGTAGGTGGTTCATCTGAAAACATTCAAAATGCTGTCAATTGAACGCTTTAAAGAAGACACATTTATTTCCTATCCACTCATTGATGGTATTATCATCAACCAAGAAAATAGCCATCGTACTTGGATTCTCGAGATGTACGTTGATCACAAATATGCAGAAGATTTTCTACCGCTTATAGATACAGACGAAGTGATTGAGGTACGTGCGGTTATTTCATATCCTGATAATGAACCTGCAGGATTTTGTGTACTTGTTCAAGGTATTAAATACTTTGAAAATAAAGTATCCATTCTCATGAAAGGAACACTCAAAACACATCGTCGCCAATATGCCGAGCAACTACTCGATAAATTAGTCGAAGAAGGTTTAACAGGTGACGAACTGTTAGCACGATTCCGTTCCGACATGATGACACGTCCGCACCTTCAACCTTAAATATAGTAAGAACGAGGCTGGGACATAAATAGCTCTCAGTCACACAAAAAAGGAGATTGCGCAGGCAATCTCCTTTTTTGTGTGATTTTTTTCATAAGTGATGGGAGGGTTTTACCCTCTCATCGCATACTTTCTTAGGTTGGTTGCCATTAAGGCAAGTCCGATTTCATTTCGGACCTTCGATTTTCCACGAAGTGAAAATCGAGTGAAACCTAAATTCGCCTTCAAAAATCCAAAAACTGGTTCCACATCGATTTTTCGTTTTCGATAAATGGCGCCTGTTTTTGCTTCTGAAAGCGTCGCTTGAATCATTTTCTTTTGTTCTTCCCAATGCGTATTGATGGCTAATCTTCGATTGTTTCCTTCACGTGCTTTTGTACAAGATGAACGGAAAGGGCATCCTGAACAGTCTTCACATGTATATATTTTAAAATGACGTGTAAATCCTGTTTTGTCCGTACGTGTTGAGTCGTATTGATACGTTACTAATTGTCCATTCGGGCACGTATAACAATCTGTCGTTGCGTTATATGCCCAATTGCTTGTTTTAAAAGGATCTTTAAGATATTTTCGTTGCTGTTCTTTGCGATACATACCATATGTAATTAATGCTTTACGTTGGAGTGTTTCTACCACGTATTGATAGTTCGGTTCACTACCATAACCTGCATCGGCGACAATATGTTCAGGTAATTCAAAATAATGAGCTTGAATATCTTGTAAAAAGGGCACGAGTGTTTTCGTATCTGTTGGATTCGGATACACCTCATAAGCAAGGACATATTGGTTTTCTGTTGCGATTTGAACATTGTAACCGGGTTTCAGTTGTCCATTCTTCATATAATCG
The DNA here is from genome assembly GCF_038003625.1 of Kurthia sp. FSL E2-0154. Taxonomy (NCBI): domain Bacteria; kingdom Bacillati; phylum Bacillota; class Bacilli; order Caryophanales; family Caryophanaceae; genus Kurthia; species Kurthia sp. FSL E2-0154. Next base: position 18,865 of record NZ_JBBOPO010000001.1, on the reverse strand, counting down.
TCTTTCATGCGCATAAATGTCGCGTCGACATCGGTTTTTGAATAACTATTTCGTGTACCCATCTGTTGTAAATGAAGGCGATATTGTCTTTTTCGGACAATCCAATCTTTCACTTGTTTTAAATATTGTTTCGGTGTTTTACGTGCTGCGCGTAATTGTTTTCGTTCACTTGAATCAGAGGAAGCTTCCAGCTTTTCTGTATAATCATCAATCACTTCTTCTAATGTCGAAGCGACTTGTTCTAGCTCTTCTTCAGATAAAGCCTCTTTTTGTTCCTTTTGAATGGCAGGCAAAATACGTTCTTCTACGAGTTGCTCGTATAAGGCATTAGACTTTTCAATCATACTAGCTTGATAGTTTTCAACCGACTTCTTCCATACAAAAGTGAACTTATTGGCATTCGCTTCAATTTTTGTACCATCAATGAAGATTGCTTGTTGGTCAATGCATTTTTCTTCAATTAATCGACACCGGAATTGGATAAAGCATTGTTTTAGAAGTTCTTGCATCTGTGGATGAACGCGAAAACGATTAATCGTACGATAGCTTGGTTCGTAACCTTGTGCTAACCACATCATACGTACACTATCTTTTGTTAAATCTTCCATCCGGCGACCTGAAAAAATAGATTGTGTATAACCACATAAAATAATTTTCAACATCATTTTAGGGTGATAAGAAGGACAACCTGTCGCTTTGTAGAAAGGAGCGAAAGCTTCTTCTGGAATACTTTCGACTAAATGATGGATCGAAAAAGCAATATCTTTTTCAGCTAGTTTCATTTCAAAATCTAATGGTAAAATCACTTGATTCATGTTATAGTTTTTATACATAAAGAGCACTTCCTTTTATTATTTTTGTGGTAAGATACTTAAATTTTAACAGGAAAGGCTCTTTTTTTGTATCCTATTTTTTGTTTTAGATGGGCGTGAGGGCGTGACTTCTGCGGGAACAGCACGAGCGGAATATCCATGTTGGCGATGCATCGCCAACATGAGATGAAGCCGTGCCCGCGAAAAGCATCGCCCAAAACGAACATCCGCAGACAGACCAAAAAGAGCTTCGGCATTTTCATGTGCCGAAGCTCTCTTGCTTTTAGCTAGGGTTTTGTCCCAGCCTCGTTTTTTTATAAAATGGAATACTAATTTCATAAAAGGGAATCTCGACTCTTGAAAGGGACTTTTTCACATGCGAAAGGGAATCTTGATGATAGTCTAAATTATGGACACAGTAAATTGGGAGTTTATAAAGTATAATAGTCTCAATAATTTACTAGGAGTGTCTAAAATGACCAATCGAAAAAGTTACGACAAAGAATTCAAATTAGAGGCAGTACAGTTAGTTGAAAGTGGCAAGAGAGTTGCGGAAGTTGCACGTGAGCTAGACCTTGCGGAACAAACGTTACACAACTGGGTTAGAAAATTTGGTAAAGATGGAGAAGCTGCTTTTGTTGGTAGCGGAAATTTAAAACCAGAGGACAAGGCAAATAAAGAGTTACAAAAAAGAATCCGTGATCTAGAAGAGGAAAATGCCATCTTAAAAAAGGCTATGAGCATCTTTGCAAAAGACCAGAAGTAATTTATGACTTTATTCAACAGCACCGACACGAATACCGTGTGGCAAAGATGTGCGAAGTATTAGGTGTTTCAAGAAGTGGTTACTATGAGTGGCTGAACCGCCCAAAAAGTAAGCAAAAAGAGCGTAAAGAAAAGTTAACAAGCCAAATAAAACGAGTGTATTTAGATTCCAGAAGAAATTATGGTAGTCCTAAAATCACAAAACAATTGAATTCGGAAGGAGTCCATGTATCACAAAAAACAGTATCGAGAATTATGAAAAATGAAGGAATACGTTCAAAAACAGTGAAAAAATACAAAGCGACGACGAATTCAAAACATAATCTACCAATCTATTCGAATCTATTAGACCAGCAATTCAAAGTAGACCGACCTGGGAAAGTATGGGTAGCGGATATTACGTATATATGGACAAGTGAAGGATGGTTGTATCTAGCGACAATTATGGAGCTGTTTTCAAGGAGAATTATCGGATGGGCGATGGATGCGAGGATGACAAAAGAGTTAGTGATTCTTGCCTTAAAACGGGCAATTAGAGCTCAATCTCCAACTTCTGGACTTATTCATCACTCTGATCGTGGGAGCCAGTATGCATCGAAGGAATACCAACAAGTATTACGAACTAACGGAATCATCACAAGCATGAGCAGAAAAGGAAACTGTTACGATAATGCATGTATTGAGTCGTTTCATAGCGTGATCAAACGAGAACTAGTTTTTCACGAAAAGTATAAAACGAGAGATCAAGCCAAGAAAAGTATCATTGAATACATCGTTAGTTTCTATAACTACAAACGGATCCACTCATATACAAATTATATGTCGCCAGTTGCATACGAAAAGCAATATTTCGAAGTTTTACAGAAAGCTAGAGTCATATAATCTACCCCTTTTAACCTCACAAATAATTTAAGGGTTACGCCCCTTAAATTATTTGTGAGGCGAGCAAGCGATAGCGCGATAGATTCAGAGCGAAATCTCAATTTCCTCTGTCCATTTTCTTGACATAGTATCAAAGGGACTTTTTCATATGCGAAAGGGATTCTCAACTTTTGAAAGGGACTTTTTCACATGCGAAAGGGAATCTCGACTTTTGAAAGGGACTTTTTCATATGCGAAAGGGAATTTCGACTTTTGAAAGGGACTTTTTCACACGCGAAAGGGAATCTCGACTTTTGAAAGGGACTTTTTCATACGCGAAAGGGAATCTCGACTTTTGAAAGGGACTTTTTCATACGCGAAAGGGAATTTCAACTTTTGAAAGGGACTTTTTCACACGCGAAAGGGAATTTCAACTTTTGAAAGGGACTTTTTCACACGCGAAAGGGAATTTCGACTTTTGAAAGGGACTTTTTCATATGCGAAAGGGAATTTCGACTTTTGAAAGGGACTTTTTCACATGCGAAAGGGAATTTCGACTTTTGAAAGGGACTTTTTCATATGCGAAAGGGAATCTCAACTTTTGAAAGGGACTTTTTCATATGCGAAAGGGAATCTCGACAATCGAAAGTAGAATACTCTCACACACAAAAAAAGAACCGCATCTCAGCGGTTCTTGCATACATCAGTTATTCAGCTTTTGGTCCAATTGCAAATAGGATGTCTGCTTCACATACTAACTCATCGCCAACAGTCACTCGACCATGACCTTTACCCATTGTGCCACGTAACTTCACAAATTCAACTTCCATTGTTAGTACGTCTCCTGGGATTACTTGGCGTTTAAAGCGTGCATTATCGACACCTGTTAGGAATACGATACGACCTTTAAAATCATCTGAACTTAATAGCGCTACGCCACCTACTTGTGCCATTGCTTCAATGATTAATACACCTGGCATAACAGAATAGCCAGGAAAATGCCCTTGGAAGAATTCTTCATTCACTGTTACGTTTTTGAAGCCTTTCGCGCGCTTTCCTACTTCTAATTCTGTAATGCGATCCACTAATAAAAATGGATAACGGTGTGGTAAAATTTCTTGAATTTGATTCGCTGTTAACATATTAAATCCCCCTATTTCTCTGTACCATCCATAATATCGAATACATGCGTCCATGTCGATGGTTTAAATACATCTAACATATCACCATCGCCAATTACGCCATAACCAATCATTAATCCAACGAAGGTTGCGATGAATAGGAGGACGATGATTACTAATAAGCGTAATAGCATAAATTTAATAGATTTTTTCGCGTAACTTTTACTCGAAAGTTCCTCTACTATCTCTTGTTGCTCTTTACGTGCCTGTCTTGATACCGTAGGCGTTACCTTCTTTTCAGCTCGTCTATCTTCCATCGATTGTTCTCCTTCTAGTGTTTATTAACGCATACCATTAATAAGACCTAACATTTGGTCAGCCATTGTAATAGTACGTGCATTCATTTGATAAGAACGCTGTGTATTAATTAACTCAGACATTTCTTTAGATAAGTCTACATTAGAAGATTCCAATGCGCCACCTTCAACTGAAATTTGCGCACGATCATTACCAACAATCAAGTTTGCAATATCACCCTCATTTGGATATTGCGCTGCGATATCATCTGAGTAGCGTAAGTATTTATCTTCATCTTGTTTTAGCAAGTTGGGTTTACTTACTTGTGCAATCCCAAGCTCTACATTTTCTCGACCACCATCTGCAAAGGTTACGTTCATTGTACCATCTGGTGTTACAGTAATGTCCGATACATCTTTATCGAATCGAATTGAACGCCCATTTGAATCTGCTACGTCATAACCATCCGAGTTCACTAAACTCGTACTGCCATTCGCATTCGGTGATAAGTAAAAATTCCCTTGACGCGATAATACAAGTCGATCAGAAGAAGGTGATAAAAACGTGAAATATTGATTCTCTTTCGTTAGGGCAAAGTCTAATTTACGATTCGTCTGGGTAACATTTCCGACTTTCGTATTTAATTTTGTTTGCGCAATTTGAGCACCTACACCGATTCGAATACCAGCCGGTGATTGACGTGATGCGCGGTCTCCTGTGTCATTATTAAATTGTTGATACAGCATTTCGCCAAATGTCGCGTTACGTGCTTTATAACCTACCGTATTGCTATTCGCAATATTACTCGATACAGTATCGAGTTTTTGTTGTAGTTGCGACATCGTGTTTGTTGCGGTTAGCATTGTGCGTAACATTTAAAAATCCTCCTATACCTTACCGATTTCATTTACTGCTTTATCCATACTACGGTCATAAGCTTGCAAGACTTTTTGATTCGCTTCAAAGACACGGTACGCTTCCATCATCGTTGTCATCGTCTGTGCTGAGTCCACATTTGAACTCTCTGTAAATCCTTGCTGTATCGTAAATGTAACACCATTTGCATTATAAGCATTCGGTAAATCTTGATTATCGGCTGTAAAGTATAAACCATTATCCTGCTTTTCAAGTGCATCTGGTTGATTAGAATATGCAACACCTAAACGCCCTACTTGTTGTCCATTTACAGTAATCTCACCTGTTGACTTCAATGTGAAATCATTATTTTGTAACGCAATACGGTTGTTGTTTTCATCGAGGACATATTCACCACGTGCAGTTGTTAAAAAACCTTGTCCATCAATTGCGAAGTTACCGTTACGTGTATAAGCTTGTCGATTATCGGCTGTTTGTACTTTAAAGAATACTGCTCCTTGTTTACCTGTCTGTGGATTCACTGGTAGATCTCCATCTAATAGCGCCACATCCGTATTACTCTCTGTTTCCACAATCGAACCTTGCAAAAAGTTCGGCAATGTTTCTTGCATATAAACGCCTGTTCCCAAATCACCGATTTGCTGCATATTACTAGGATTAAAGCCGTTCTGAAGCGAGGATGCCCCCGTTTTTTGAATGCTAGACATCAGCATATTTGGAAATGATCGAATCGTCGATTGGTCCGCTTTATATCCTGGTGTATTCGCATTGGCAATGTTATTTGAAAGCATCTCTGTACGACGTTGCTGCGCAATCATACCTGTAGCTGCTGTATAAAATCCTCTAAACACAAGCACTCATCCCTTCTTAAAAAAATTCACTAGTTTATTTATCGGCTAAAAGTTACTTTTTTGAAATGTTATTCAGGTTATCTAAAATCATACCTGTTCCAAGAACGACACAATCCATTGGGTTTTCAGCTACATATACTGGCACAAATAATTCTTCTGTTAAAAGACGGTCTAAACCACTAATTAATGCGCCACCACCCGTCAGCATAATTCCACGATCAATAATATCCGCTGAAAGCTCTGGTGGTGTTTTTTCAAGCACATTCTTTGCAGCTTTAATAATCATCTCAATAGAATCTGAAATCGCTTCTAACAGCTCCTCAGAAGTAAAAGAAATCACTTTTGGTAAACCTGTCACCATATCGCGTCCTCGAATGTCCATTGTATCATTTTTATCTGCTAATATCATGGACCCAATCGACATTTTTAAGGACTCTGCTGTACGTTCTCCTACTAATAGTTTGTACTTCTTTTTTATGTAAGCCGCAATGTCTTGATCAAATTGATCACCTGCTACACGTAGTGACTGTGCTGTGACAACTTCACCCATGGATAGAACCGCGACATCCGTCGTGCCACCACCGATGTCGATGACCATATTACCTGAAGGTTGGAAGATATCCATACCCGCTCCAATCGCCGCTACTTTCGGTTCTTCTTCTAAATAGACTTCACCACCACCTGCACGAATTACCGCATCGCGAATCGCTTTTTGCTCTACTGGTGTAATATTGGAAGGACAACACACAAGGACACGTGGCTTCGACATAAATCCTCGTAATTTTAATTTTTGAATGAAGTATTTTAACATGGCTTCCGTAATATCGAAATCATGAATGACACCATCTTTTAATGGTCGAATCGCAACAATATTTTCTGGAGTACGTCCAATCATTTGACGCGCTTCTTCTCCAACAGCTAGTATCTTTTTCGTATTTCGATCAATCGCTACAACAGAAGGTTCGTTTAAAATAACCCCTTTTCCTTTTAAATATATGAGGACGTTCGCCGTACCTAAATCAATGCCTACGTCTTTTGAAAACATCATGAGTGCCCCTCTCAGTGTATCTTATTTTTTCCTATTATTAGGTACTATTTTATCATAGCTGTCTACTAATTACATTAAGGCTCTTATAAATTAATTAAGGCGATCTTTTTATTTAAATATAAAAAGTCCATTTTTCACAGACAATTCATGTCTAGAGAAATGGACTTCTTCATTTTGAAATTAATTTACTTGGAATTCTCTTTCGACAACTTCTTCTGTGTTTGATACACGCTCGATGTCAGCACCAAGAGAAGCAAGTTTTTTATGGAAATCAACGTAACCGCGGTCTAGGTGTTTTAATTCAGAAACACGCGTAATACCGTCTGCTACAAGACCTGCTAAAATAAGTGCTGCTGCTGCACGTAAATCCGTTGCTGCTACTTCTGCACCTTGTAAAGATGAAGGGCCTTCGATAATTACTGAACGACCATCAATTTTTGCTGTCGCATTCATACGACGGAATTCTTCAACGTGCATGAAGCGATTTTCGAATACAGTCTCTGTAATGACACTCGTACCTTGTGTCACTAACATTAATGCCATCATTTGCGATTGCATATCTGTTGGGAAACCAGGATGAGGAATCGTTTTCACGTCTACTGCTTTCAATGGATGTGTAGCGCGTACACGAAGCCCTGAAGCCTCTTCAGTGATTTCTACGCCCATTTCAACCATTTTCGAAATTAACGCTGTCATATGCTCTGCTTCGGCGTTTTCAATGACAACATCGCCACCAGTAATCGCTGCAGCTACCATAAATGTACCTGCTTCAATACGATCTGGAATAATATGATGTGTTGTTCCTGTTAGTCGTTCCACACCTTCGATACGAATTTTATCTGTACCTGCACCGACAACACGGCCACCCATTTCGTTAATAAAGTTTGCTAAGTCTACGATTTCAGGTTCTTTTGCTGCATTTTCGATAATTGTTGTACCTTCCGCAAGTGCTGCAGCAGTTAAAATATTTTCTGTTGCGCCCACACTTGGGAAATCTAAATAGATTGTTGCACCTTTTAAACGTCCTTCTGTTCTTGCTTCAACATAACCATGTCCGTTCGAGATTGTCGCACCCATTAATTCAAAACCTTTTAGATGTTGGTCAATTGGACGTGAACCGATTGCACATCCACCTGGCATTGCAACTCGTGCATAACCGTTACGTGCTAATAATGGCCCCATAACAAGAATTGAGGCACGCATTTTACGAACGTATTCAAACTGCGCTTCTGATGAAAGTGTTTTAGAAGCATCAATTTCAACTGTATTTGTTTCAGGTGAAAAAGATACGTCAACATTTAAACTTTTTAATACTTCATCAATTGTATATACATCTGCTAAGTTCGGAACGTTTTTAATTGTATTCTTTCCTTCTGATGCTAAAAGCGTAGCGGCTAATACAGGTAAAACGGCATTTTTGGCACCCTCTACACGTACATTTCCTTTTAATACACGACCGCCTTTGACGATAATTTTATCCATTAATCTGTCCCTCCGAACTCATATTCTGTCATCTCAGTATTTATTTTATCTATTATTCGTTCATAAAATTCTAAATGTATGATGTCATTTATTAGTAACAAAACAAGTACAATATTACCTTTTTTCAAGATGTATTTCAAGCACCCTTTAAACTATTTTCAAAATGTATTTTGTATTACTATAGATACTGAGAAGACGCTAGAACACAGACTTTCATCTCTTTATAGGTAAATGAACCACTGTAAGAACAGTACCCTCGAAATCAGGACATAAAACGCAAAACATCTATGTATTACCTGACTATTTCCCAGGCAATTATTTCTCTCTCTCATTTCAATAGCAATATAATATTGGATGCTTTATGTGCAAACCCTTTAAATTTACGCCTTTAACAATTAAAACAAATATTGTAATTGACGCGACCAGTTTAAAAACTGTAAAAAGAAATTCGATACAGCTGTTCCTAGTGCAATACTCACTAAAATCAATAGAAGTTGGATTTGAAATACTCTCCCTTTTTTGAAGATTTGCTCATACATCAAACTCTGCAATGAGTAAAATGCGATACCAATAAAAAAGATATGCGAGATCAATCCTAAAAGTGCACTCGTTCCAATTGTTGCATTAATCGAATCCAAATTCCATTTCCCCTTTCAGTAAAAATACACATAGGTTCATTATCTCAATAAATGAAGCATATTGCTACAAAAAAGTGAAGTATAGGTTAAAAATCGTCCCATTTACCAGTCAAATTTTTATCATATTTCCAAAAGAAAATCGAGTGAATACATTTTTTATGCAACCCACTCTCTATTAAAACATACAGATGATTTATTTAAAAGGAAAATAAAGGTTTTTCATGATTTGAAATGGGTATTTTTTATGTATAAACAAAAAAACTGTCTTAACAAGCCAACAAAAGTTGGTCATTAAGACAGTCTTTTATTAAATTAGATGTTACCCTCTTTAACGTTGATACGATTCATTGCGCGTTTTAGCGCTGCTTCAGCACGCTCGAAATCTGTGTTTTTGTCTTGTTTTGCTGCTAAGCGCTTTTCCGCACGTTGAAGTGCTTCTTTCGCACGAGCAAGATCAATTGAATCAGCAGGTTCAGCAGAAGGAGATAAAATCGAAACTTTATCGCCACGGATTTCAACGAAACCGCCGCTTACTGCTACAAAATCAGTTGTTTTATCTTTTTTCAGACGAACAACCCCAACTTCAAGTGGCGCAACAGTTGGAATGTGACCTGGTAAGATCCCCATTTCCCCGCCTGTTGTACGCACACTTACCATTGAGACTTCAGAATCGTATACTGGGCCGTCGGGAGTGACAATGTTGACTACAGTGGTCTTCATATTTTTTCCTCCTCGTCCCTAATATTAAAGTGTTACGCCTAAACTTTTTGCTTTAGCAATAACATCATCGATGCCGCCCACTAAGTGGAATGCTTCTTCAGGGAATTTATCGTATTTACCTTCAAGGATTTCAGAGAAACCTTTAATAGTATCTTTTACGTGTACGAATGATCCTGGTTGACCAGTGAACTGTTCCGCAACGTGGAAGTTTTGAGATAAGAAGAACTGAATACGACGAGCGCGGTTTACAGTTAATTTATCTTCATCAGATAATTCATCCATACCTAAGATAGCGATGATATCTTGTAATTCGTTGTTACGTTGTAAAGTTGATTGTACACGACGAGCGATATCGTAGTGCTCTTGTCCAACGATTTCAGGTGCTAATGCACGAGAAGTTGAAGCAAGTGGATCAACCGCTGGGTAGATACCCATCTCAGATAATTTACGTTCAAGGTTAGTTGTTGAGTCTAAGTGAGCGAATGTTGTAGCTGGAGCCGGGTCAGTGTAGTCATCGGCTGGTACATACACCGCTTGGATAGAAGTAACAGAACCTTTTTTAGTAGAAGTGATACGTTCTTGTAATTTACCCATTTCAGTAGCAAGAGTTGGTTGGTAACCTACAGCAGAAGGCATACGACCTAATAATGCAGAAACCTCAGAACCTGCTTGAGTGAAACGGAAGATGTTATCAATGAATAATAGAACGTCTTGTCCCATTTCATCACGGAAGTATTCTGCCATTGTAAGACCAGAAAGTGCTACACGCATACGTGCGCCTGGTGGCTCGTTCATTTGACCGAATACCATCGCAGTTTTAGTGATAACGCCTGCGTCAGTCATTTCGTAGTAAAGGTCATTACCTTCACGAGTACGCTCACCAACACCAGCGAATACTGAGATACCGCCGTGGCCTTTTGCGATGTTGTTGATTAATTCTTGGATTAATACCGTTTTACCTACACCGGCACCACCGAATAAACCAACTTTACCACCTTTGATGTAAGGTGCTAATAAGTCTACTACTTTAATTCCTGTTTCAAGAACTTCAACTGAAGTTGAAAGCTCATCGAATGTTGGAGCTTCACGGTGAATTGGATCACGACGATCAGAAGCTGGAATTTCTGGTTTACCGATTTCTAAGTCGATTGGTTCACCAAGTACGTTGAATACACGACCTAAAGTGTTTTCACCGACTGGTACTGAGATTGCCATACCTTTGTCAGTTACTACTGCTCCACGTTGTAAGCCATCAGTAGATGACATAGCGATTGTACGAACAGTATTGTCGCCTAAATGAAGCGCAACTTCAAGTGTAAGAACTTGAGGCTCTTGATTAGGCTTTTTAATTTCTACAGTTAAAGCGTTATAAATTTCAGGTAATGCGTTGTTTTCGAACTTAACGTCGACAACAGCACCCATTACTTGAAGAACGTGTCCTGTGTTCATATACTTTTTCCCTCCTATCAAACTATTACAGTTTGAGATGAAGCTTTAGCCTATTCTAAGGCTGCTGCTCCACCTACGATTTCTGTAATTTCCTGTGTAATAGCCGCTTGACGTGCACGGTTATACAAGACTGTTAAGTCATCAATTAATTCTTTAGCGTTATCTGTAGCGTTTTTCATTGCTGTCATACGTGCAGCATGTTCACTAGCTTTAGCATCTAGTAACGCACCATATACTAAACTTTCTGCGTATTGTGGAAGCAATACTTCTAGAATTTCGTCACCTGATGGTTCGAATTCATAAGATGCAGTAGAAGTAGCTGGCGCGATATCAGTGATTGGAAGTAACTTTTTCTCAACTAATTCGCTAGAAATAGCACTTACAAAATGGCTATAACACATGTAGATTTCATCATATGTGCCATCTGTGAACATACCAACAGCTTTACGAGCAATCGCTTTAATATCTGCAAATGCAGGTTGATCTGGAAGACCAATCTCCGCGTCCACAACTGTGTAGCCTGTTTTCTTAAAGAAATCAGCTACTGTACGACCTATTGCAAAGATGACTACATCTTCTTTCTTTTGGCCACGTTTTTCCATACCGTTTAATGCAGTACGGATTACATTCGTGTTGTAAGCACCTGCTAAACCACGGTCAGAAGCGATAATTAAATATGCGCTTTTCTTAACTGGGCGTTCAACTAGCATCGGGTGAGAAGCATTCGATGTTCCTTGAGCGATTGCAGCTACTACTTCTTGAATTTTAGCCATATAAGGTACGTACTTTTTCGCATTTCGCTCTGCACGTGACATCTTAGAAGATGATACTAAGTGCATCGCTGATGTGATTTTACTTGTAGATTTTGTAGAGTTAATACGTTGTTTTACCTCACGTAATGTTGCCACTGGTATTTCACCACCTTACCGTTTTTTTAAAAGTTCGTTTTCACTAAATTAAGCTTCTTCTGAGATTGCGAAAGTTTTCTTGAATGCTTCAATAGTTGATTTCATATCTTCATCAGCTGGAAGGCCTTTAGTTTCACGAATTGTACCTAAAACGTTTTTGTGGTTTGCATCGTTAGCATCTAACCATAAGTTAAATTCGTTTTCGAAACGTACGATGTCATGTACAGGGATATCATCTAAGAAACCTTTTGTTAAAGCGTAGATGATTGCAACTTGACGCTCAACTTTCAATGGTTTGTTTAGATCTTGTTTTAGAACTTCTACTGTACGTTTACCACGCTCAAGTTTAGCAGTTGTAGCTGCATCTAGGTCTGAACCGAATTGAGCGAATGACTCAAGTTCACGGAATGTCGCTAAGTCAAGACGTAGCGTACCGGCAACTTTTTTCATTGCTTTAATTTGTGCAGAACCACCAACACGAGATACTGATAAACCTGGGTTAATCGCAGGACGTACACCAGAGTTGAATAAGTTAGCTTGTAAGAAGATTTGTCCATCCGTAATTGAGATTACGTTTGTTGGGATGTACGCACCGATATCACCAGCTTGAGTTTCAACGAATGGTAATGCAGTAATTGAACCACCGCCGTATCTTTCGTTAAGACGAGCTGCACGTTCTAATAAACGACTGTGTAGGTAGAATACATCACCAGGGTAAGCTTCACGACCTGGAGGACGACGTAATAATAATGAAAGCTCACGGTAAGCTGCTGCTTGCTTAGAAAGATCATCATATACGATTAATACGTCTTTACCTTGTAGCATTAATTCTTCAGCCATTGAAACACCAGCATAAGGAGCTAGGTATAACATTGGAGATGGAGAAGATGCTGACGCAGTAAGTACGATAGTGTAATCTAATGCACCGTGTGCGCGTAGAGTCTCTACAACGTTACGTACAGTAGATTCTTTTTGACCAATTGCAACGTAGATACAAATCATATCTTGGTCCGCTTGGTTTAAAATTGTATCGATTGCGATTGAAGTTTTACCAACTTGACGGTCACCGATGATTAACTCACGTTGACCACGACCGATTGGAACAAGTGCGTCAATCGCTTTGATTCCTGTTTGTAAAGGTTGGTCTACTGATTTACGAGCCATTACACCGAAAGCTGGGCTTTCGATTGGACGAGTTTTAGTAGTGTTGATTGGACCTAACCCATCAACTGGTAAACCTAATGTATTTACTACACGACCAATTAGTTCTTCACCAACTGGTACTTCCATAATACGACCTGTACGACGAACTTCGTCGCCTTCTGTAATGCCTTGTGTTGGACCTAAAATAACGATACCTACGTTATTTTCTTCTAGGTTTTGAGCCAACCCAAGAACACCATTAGAGAATTCTAATAATTCCCCAGACATGGCATTGTCAAGACCATGAGCACGAGCGATACCATCACCGACACTGATGACTGTACCAACTTCGCTAACTTGCATCTCAGATTGGAAATTTTCCATCTGCTGTTTAATAAGAACACTGATTTCTTCAGCTTTGATGCCCACGTTTGTCACCTCTACCTCTCACAATAATTTTGGATTAACCTAGTAATGCACGACGTAAACCGTTCACTTTGCTTACGATTGTATTATCGTAAATTCGGTTTCCAATGATTAATTTGATTCCACCAATTAATGATGAATCAATTTCGTTTGTAATATTTAATGAATCTTTACCAACTTGCTTAGCAAAAGTTGTTGAGATTCGTTCAAGTTGATCTTCAGTAAGCGCTTCTGTAGAATACACAATTGCATCTTCTATACCTGACTCATCATTCGCAATGCGGATAAACGAATCAATCACACTTACAGTTTCGTCGATTCGGTTATTAACTAAGATAACTTTTAGTGCATCGACAATAATTGGTTGTACAGATGAAAAAATTGAATCAATTAGTTCAAATTTTTTCTCTGTTGTTAGGTTAGGAGATACTAAAAGATTGAATAAATCTTTAGACTCTGTAAAAACGATTCTTACTTCACGTAAGTCAGCTACTGTTTCAGCAACTACGTTTTTTTCCTTTGCCAATTCATATAAGGCTTTAGCATAGCGATTCGCTGCAATGGATTGACTCATCGAGCTTCCCCTGCCTTCGCAATCGTTTCTTCGATAAGCGTACGATTATCTTCTGTAGAAACTTCTTTGTTAAGAACTTTAGTTGCTGCCAGTACAGATAGTGAAACCACTTCTTCACGAACAGCTGCGATAGCTTTTTCTTTTTCGCTCTCAATATCACGTTTCGCTGATTCTTGTAAACGAACTGCTTCAGCTTTAGCTGATGAAACAATTTCTTCTTTTTGAAGAATTGCTTGTTGTTTAGCGTTCTCCACAATCGCTTGCGCTTCTGTACGAGCTTCTTTAAGAAGGCTACGTTGTTCTTCTAATAATTCATGTGCTTCTTTACGACTTTTTTCAGCTGATTCGATTTCGTTTGCAACTAATTCTTCACGTTGTTGCATAATTCCCATAAGTGGACCCCATGCGAATTTTTTAAGAAGAAGCATTAATACTACGAATACTACTAAAGTTGCTAAAATTGTACCGTATTGGTTTTGGCCCGCTGCGGAACCTAGCACTAAATAATCTAATAACACGATTGTTTCACTCCCTTCAAGAGCTTAGAGTCAATTGAAATTTTTTTATAATTGAATCTTGTTTAAGATTTGTAGTCTAAAGGAATTTATATCGGTAATGAAACCGATATAAATGAAAGGCGAAGTGACTCAACTAATTAAGACTTCGCCAAGAAACATTGAAGACAAATTATTTGTTCATTACGATGAACGCGATAACTACTGCGATGATTGGTAATGCCTCTACTAAAGCGACACCGATGAACATTGTTGTTTGTAATACTCCACGTAATTCTGGTTGACGAGCGATCCCTTCAACTGTACGACCTACGATAAGACCGTTACCAATACCTGCACCTAGTGCACCTAGACCAACTGCGATTGCTGCTGCGATTAAACCTAAACCCATTGTAAATTTTCCTCCTTGGAAATATGATATTTTTTGTTGTTTAGCTAATCCCTAATGAATACGAATTAACTGGTTTATAATTAATTAATGGTCTTTGCTCACTTTGTGAGACATGTAAACCATTGTTAACATAACGAAGATGAATGATTGGATTGCTCCAATAAATACTGAGAATGCTTGCCATGCCATCATTGGAATGAAAGCTGCTAAGAAACCAGCACCTGACCATGCTGTAGCCAGACCTGCCAATAATCCTAATAATACCTCTCCGGCAAAAATGTTACCGTAAAGTCGTAGACCAAGAGTTAATGTATTTGCAAGTTCTTCAATAATCTTAATTGGTAGTAAGAAGCTCATTGGAGACACGAATGTCTTCAAGTATCCTTTCATACCTTGTGCTTTTACACCATAGTAGTTTGTTAAGACAAGAATCATAACAGCTAATGTTAGTGTAACAACCGGATCTGCTGTTGGTGATTTCCACCATAAGTAACCATCTACAGAGATTGAGAATGGTAGACCTAGCATATTCGCTACAAAGATAAACATGATTAATGTAATACCCAAGATGTGGAATTGACCACCTGTCTTCCAGTCCATGTTGTTTGAGATGATACCTTTCACGAAGTCCATAACCCACTCCATGAAGTTTTGCATACCAGTTGGCTTTAACTGAAGTTTACGCGTTGATACAACTGCAATAATGAATACAATCACTGCTGTGATTAATAACATCATGACGTCTGCTGTATTGAAACCTAAACCAGCTATTTCAAAATAAGGATTTTTATGTTCCACTTGTTCGTTCACCTCTCTTTCACATGCGCTTTGCTTATTTAGTTTTTCAACTGAACTATGATCCTATCTACAAAAAGTAGAATGTACGGAATCATTAATCCAACGACAGTACTAGCTACGTTAAAATATTCAGACCAAGTTATTGCAACTGCTGCCGCAAGTAAAGCTGATCCGTAGCGAATAAGGGTACCTAAGGACTTAACCTTTTGTCCCTGACGTGTCTTACGATCAAAGCTTTCCATTCTTCGGACCAGGTTCCAAAAATTAAATAGACCACAAAGGGCACCTAATGCGAGACCTGCGAATAACGCGTGGTACGATGTAAAGCCCCAGCCGATTGCACAAACGATTAGCAAAATAATAAAACCTATTACCTGCTTTTTAAAAATCCGATGCATTTCTACCATTTGGTCTTTAGTCTCCTGAATCTTTTTTTCGAATGATGGATATAAAGCTGACCACCGGATGGAACGTAGCTAATTGTGGAACATATTAAGGGTAACCGTTACCAAAGTAAGCATTGCTTAACTTAATCGGAAACTTATTATGTATTATTAGCTAACATTTAATGAAGTACCATCGCTCCATATAAGAACCTTTACACGTCCGAAAACGTTAAAAGAGTCAAAAGCTAGGGATTTGCCTTATACGTCAATAACCAAACTCCATAAAAAAAAGAGGTACGGCTTGATATTCAGACATAGAAACCCTTATCATTCTTACCCTTTGTTAGCATACAATAGTGAATATTTCATGTCAATTGGTTCTGCATAAAAACTTCACAACCTGTACACTTTTGTCAAATAGTCGACAAATTTAAGAAAAAACTTGGAAATGTTCTTTATTTCTCGATTTAACTTTAAAAACAAAGACTACTCGACTAAGAATATTCGTATTCTAGCTGTTCGAGTAGTTTTTGTTTTTTTATTTTTCTAGAAAAGCGATTAACGCTTCTACAATACGTTCAGAAGCATGACCATCACCATAAGGATTCGATGCTTTTGCCATTTGATTGTATAGTGCACTATTCGTCAATAATTCTTTCGTTAAATCATAAATAGTCTCTTCTTCTATTCCAGCAAGCTTGAGTGTCCCCGCTTCAATTCCTTCTGGTCGTTCCGTCGTATCTCGTAATACGAGTACTGGCTTTCCTAGTGACGGCGCTTCCTCTTGAATACCACCTGAATCCGTTAAAATCATGTAAGAACGTGACGCAAAATTATGGAAGTCAAACACTTCAAGCGGCTCAATTAAATGAACGCGTTCATGCGATTCTAAAATTGCGCGTGCTGTGTCACGAACTGCTGGATTCAAATGCATCGGATAGACTACTTGTACATCTGGATGTTCTTCTAAAATACGATGAATCGCGCGGAACATATTTTCCATCGGTTTACCTAAGTTTTCACGTCGATGTGCGGTTAGTAGAACCATTCGATCGTTACCAATTGATTCAAGTACAGGATGTGTATAGTCATCTGCAACAGTTGTCGCAAGTGCATCAATCGCCGTATTCCCTGTCACAATAATTGAGTTCGGCTCTTTATTTTCTCTTAGAAGATTTTCTTTTGCTTGTTCAGTTGGTGCAAAATGAATGTCCGCTAACACACCTGTTAGTTGACGATTCATCTCTTCTGGATATGGTGAATATTTATTCCACGTGCGAAGACCTGCTTCTACGTGACCAATCGCTACTTGATTATAAAAAGCAGCTAAACTCGCCACAAATGTAGTCGCTGTATCTCCATGCACGAGCACAACATCTGGTTTCGCCTCTTTCATAATTTGATTGAGACCTTCTAAACCGCGTGTCGCAACATCAAGAAGTGTTTGGCGTTCTTTCATAATATTCAAATCATAGTCTGGAACAATCTTAAAAGTTTCTAATACTTGATCAAGCATTTCGCGGTGTTGCGCCGTTACCGTCACAACTGTATCAATCTGCTCTGTATTTTGCTGCAACGCTTTTACAAGAGGCGCCATCTTAATGGCTTCCGGCCTTGTACCAAACACAGTCATTACTTTCCACTTTTTCATGTTTTTTGCACCATCCCTGTACAATGTATTATTTTGTACCAAATAAACGGTCACCTGCATCACCAAGTCCAGGTACGATATAACCGTGGTCATTTAGTTTTTCATCTAATGCCGCAATGTAAATATCGATTTCTGGGTGTGCTTCTTGAATTGCTTTTACACCTTCTGGAGCTGCAATTAAACACATGAAGCGAATATTTTTCGCGCCGCGTTTTTTCAGTGAGTTCATTGCTTCAATTGCAGAACCACCTGTAGCTAACATTGGATCAACAATGATGAATTCACGTTCTTCAATATCAGCTGGGAATTTTGCGTAGTATTCTACCGGTTGTAAAGTTTCTGGATCGCGGTATAAACCAATGTGTGCTACTTTTGCAGCTGGAATTAGTTTTAACATACCATCTACCATGCCTAAACCAGCACGTAGGATAGGCACGATTGCCATCTTTTTACCTGATAATACTTTTGTTTTTGTTTTTGTAACAGGTGTTTGGATTTCGATTTCTTCTGTTTGTAAATCACGTGTAATCTCGAATGCCATTAGTGTAGCTACTTCGTCAACTAGTTCACGAAACTCCTTCGTTCCTGTATTGATATCACGGATGTATGATAATTTGTGTTGAATTAATGGATGGTCGAATACATATACTTTTCCCATTTTTAGTTCTCTCCCTACTTTTGTTTATCTTGACTATTATAACAGAAATAAAACGCCATACAAATGTCAATATTTTCATTTCTCTTTTTGACACATTTTAAGCTTTCATATGACGGATTAGATTGTAATAAGATTTCTGAAAATTCATCTATATAATAGAAGAAACTCCAATAAAAAAGTGAATTTTAGTCAAAAAAGCGTGATTTCCTACATGATTCTATTCCCCATTCTATTTACTTTTATTTAATAGAAGTGAATCTAAAACGAAAATTTATATCTTTTAGAAGCTTACTCTTGAATAACGAAGATTTTTTAAAAGGGACTGGTTCGCGTGCCAAAGGGAATCTATTCTTCCGAAAGGGACAAATTCGCGCGCGAAAGGGACAAATCCGCGCGCGAAAGGGACTAAATCTCGCACGAAAGGGAATCTCCCTCTCCGAAAGGGACTTTTCCGCGCACGAAAGGGAATCTCGCTCTCCGAAAGGGACAAATTCG